>JANQKR010000006.1 GCA_028281025.1 Croceivirga sp. | reverse complement strand
TGGAGAACGTGACCTTGGAGATAGCGGATGACGCGGTGAACGCAGCTACGATAAACGCCGACGTTGCGGGAAGCGGATTGGCCCAGAACGGAACAACGGGTGCCCTTGAGGTGGACGTGACCTCGATTACGGGAGACGGTTCCATCACCTCGAGCGACCTGACGGTGACAGGGGGTGCGAACTCGACCTTGGAGAACGTGACCTTGGAGATAGCCGCTGGCGCAGTGGGCAGTACAGAGATAGCAGATGGCAGTATCGCCTCAGGTGACATAGCCGCTGATGCGGTTAACGCGGCAACGATAAACGCGGACGTTGCAGGCAGCGGATTGGCCCAGAACGGGACGACGGGCGCCCTTGAGGTGGACGTGGCCTCGATCACGGGTGACGGTTCCATCACTTCTAGCGACCTTACGGTGACGGGCGGTGCGAACTCGACCTTGGAGAACGTGACCTTGGAGATAGCGGATGATGCGGTGAACGCAGCTACGATAAACGCCGACGTTGCGGGAAGCGGCCTGGCCCAGAACGGCACGACGGGTGCTTTGGAAGTGGACGTGGCCTCGATTACGGGCGATGGTTCCATTACCTCGAGCGACCTTACGGTGACGGGCGGTGCGAACTCGACCCTGGAGAACGTGACGCTAGAAATAGCTGCCGGAGCAGTAGGAACGACTGAAATAGCCGATGACGCAGTGACTACGGCAAAAATAGGAACTGCTGGCGCAGGTGATGCGGATAGGGTATTGACAACGGATGGTTCAGGGAATCCCCAATGGGAAGATCAAAATGCTTTTGTTTCCTCATTTATGCCAACCATATATGCAGCAGGCAAAGTTGCTGGAACCGGTACTGCAGCTTCCATCTATGGGGCAACGGTTTCAAGAATAGATGAAGGGGATTATCAGATTACGTTTTCAACTGCACTCTCCAATGCCAATTACATTATTCAATTGGCAACATTGGACTGCGGAGGGGACTGCCCTGGCAATACTGGTCAGAATTATGATGATCCTGGAATTACCTACTATAATCAAACAACAGCAGGGTTTAGGATCAATATCGGTGATAGTGATAACGGGACTACTCAAAAAGACGATATCGACCTGGAATTCATGTTTTCAGTGATTGTTTTGCCCAACTAATAACCAAATGAATCGATAAACCAAAAAAGATACTAATGAAGAAAGCAATCTTAACATTGGCATTTACAAGTACAGTACTTACCATAAATGCACAAATTGATGCGAATTCATTAATGGGACTTCCTACGGCGACAACAGCAGAAATGTCTGGAATTTCCGGGGCTTCCATAGGACAGTGTTTATACAATACCGATGACAATGTGATTTACTATTACAACGGATCGTCATGGGCAAGGGCCACGGATGACCAGGCTGCTTCTGAGGTGAATTCGGACACTCCAATTGATGTGGACGGGGATGGCAATACTGAATCTTCGGTTGAAGATGTTATCCAGGATATAGCACCAATTACCTCGGCGTCAGGGCGGATTTTCTATCCCCCCTCGATAGCCATTGATGCCTCGTCAAACGGTACCAATAGAACGGTTAATCTATATCAGCAGTACTTGAATCAGTTTGGATCGGGCAATTCTAATTTGGTACGAAGCATCGACGGTGCAACACCCGCCCCGGATATTCCGGTTTATGCTGCGAACGAGCTTTATTATTACGTTACCTATTTCGATCCATTGGTGTTCGCAAACATTAGCATTAATGGGGCAACTGGAGAAATGGAGTACGATATTATTGGTCAACCAGCAGACTACAACTCTCTTATTAATGTGGTATTTGTTGTAAAATAATGTATTAAACCGACCCCAAATCGAATTGAGATATTTCACTGCACATAAAAGCCTTTTTATAAGTATTGTCCTTACAATCTTGGGCGTATCAATTGCCAACGCCCAATTTCTGCTCCAAGCACCAAATAGTGGCGATGAAGGTAATTATCGTTGGTATGAAGCCTCTGATACGGCTACCGTTTTGGGAACGGACTCTTTTTATGAGGTAACCCAACCAGGGGTCTATTTTGCGACCTATGATGGTACACTTTGTGGTTCCAATGCCACTGGATATTTTATCATAACCAACTGCAACGCTCCTTCCAATGAGGTGACCTTGGATGTTTCCGCCAATGTCCAGGGAAGCGCAACCGTTAGTTGGAACGATGCCTCCCTGACAGGAACCCAACCGACGGTTATAGCAACTGAAACTGTTGAACGTTATATAGCCACAATCACAAAAGTTGGTAATACGATGGAACTTCCAAGATTTACGGTAGTCTGTATGCAGCAGGCGGCAAATCTTCAGGACGATAGTGTTGCTGTAAATGAGGATGATTCGGTCATAGTTCCTATTTATGCCAACGACTCTGATTTACCCACGGTAGGTACATTGACCACTTCAAACCCGGCAAATGGCAGTGTGAACATTGATGATAATGGCACTCCAAACGACCCAACCGACGATAGTGTAACTTATATACCAAATACGGACTTTAACGGGGCGGACAGTTTTACATACACAGTGTGTAATGCCATTGGTGATTGTAGTTCCGCAACGGTCGCGGTGGACGTTTTACCCATAGTGGATGCATTCGATGATTCGGTTTTCACGGAAGAAGGTATTGCAGTTGACATCAATGTTTTGATAAATGACAACGATGTACCCAGCATTGGAACATTGGCCACTACAAATCCAACCAATGGAACGGTAACCCTAAATGACAATGGAACGCCCGGGGACCTATCGGATGATTTTGTGACCTATACCCCAAATCCAGATTTTGAAGGAACGGATACTTTTGAGTATACCGTTTGTGATGACCAAAGCAATTGTAGCACCGCCACGGTTACTGTTGTAGTAACACAAATGACCGATCTGGATTTGGACAACGATGGTATCGTGGACACCTTTGAAGATTTGAACCTGGATGGGGACAATGATCCTGCTACAAATCCAACGGACACCGATGGGGACGGTATTCCCGATTACTTGGATATTGATAGTGATAATGATGGTATTCCCGATAATATTGAAGCACAGGTGACCATTGGTTACATTTCTCCGAGCGTTGGGGATGCAAATAACAACGGTTTGGACGACGCCTACGAACAAAATGGAAATCTTGGATTGATTCCTTTGGATACGGACGGGGACGGTATTCCCGATTATGTGGATGAAGACAGTGACAATGATGGTGTCCCAGATAATATAGAAGGCAATGACTTTGACCAAAATGGATTACCGGATGCTATTCGGATAGATTCCGATACGGATGGTGACGGTCTGGACGATGGTTATGAAGGAGGCGTTTTAGTTGACGTGGATGTGAATGATGAAATCGACGATCCAACGACGGATTTGCCGGATACCGATGGTGATGGTATTGCAGATTATAGGGATACGGACGATGATGATGATGGTATTGATACCGTTGATGAAGATTTGGACTTGGATGGGAATTATGCCAATGATGATTCCAATGGCAATGGTATTCCAAATTATCTGGATTCTGATTTGGAGCCCACGTTACCTGGTGAAGAAGAGATTCTGGTCATTCAGATTTTGACACCAAATGGAGATGGGAATTTTGATACGCTCTTTATTGAAAATATAGGGAATTATCCCAATAACACCGTGAAAATCTTTAATAGGTGGGGGGTATTGGTTTTTAAGACCAGGGCATACGATAATGACTCAAACAATTTTGATGGGACCTCGCAAGGCAGGGTTACGGTTGATCAGGACAGCAAACTTCCCACCGGAACATATTTTTATATTATTGATTTTGAAGACCAAACAGGCCAAATGAAACAACTATCAGGCTATATATATATAAACAGGTAAAGGTAAAGTTGTGGAGAGAATAAATTTAGCGGTATTCCAGAAATGGTTGGTATTGGTCAGTCTATTGGTACTTGGGTTTTGGTCTCACGCCCAACAAGATGCCCAATATACACAGTATATGTACAATACGGTCAGTGTAAACCCGGCGTATGCAGGCTCAAGGGGGCATTTGAGCATTGCTGCCTTGTACAGGGCGCAATGGGTAGGTCTGGACGGTGCACCGGAAACACAAACACTTAATCTGCATACGCCAATGGGCTATAGAGGTGTAGGTTTGGGGGTTTCCATTGTCAACGACGTTATTGGACCTACTTCTGAAACGTATTTTGATGTTGATTTCTCTTACACCATTCAGACGGGCATTGATGGAAAATTGAGTTTTGGGTTAAAAGCCAGCGCCCATTTATTGGATATACAATTTTCCCAATTGGAAACGGGCACTTTGCAAGGTCAAGTGACTCTCCCTTCCGATATTGACAACCGCTTTTCACCCAATGTAGGTGCGGGCATATATTACCATACCGATCGGTTCTACGCCGGTTTGTCCGTCCCAAGAATGCTCGAAACGGAACATTTTGAGGAATCTTCCCTTTCCACAGCAAGGGAGCGGATGAGTTGGTACTTTATTACGGGCTATGTTTGGGATTTGAACCCCTTTTTAAAATTCAAACCGGCACTATTGACCAAATGGGTCGAAGGAGCTCCTTTGCAGGTCGACCTTTCTGCAAATTTTATGTTCAATGATAAATTCATTGTAGGAGCGGCCTACAGATGGGATGCCGCCTTTAGCGGAATGGTGGGGTTTAATATTTCCGACAAACTCCTTATCGGAATTGCGCACGACCGTGAAACCACGGATTTGGGCGCCACTACATTTAATGATGGCTCTTTTGAAATTATTTTGCGGTATGATTTCATTCAGCGTTTGGGCAATTTAAAATCGCCTAGGTTCTTCTAAACCCTATCCAATCATCAATATTTTATATAAAGCTTGATATGTTCAGTCAAGCAAAGGATGTATTTTTACACCTATGGAAGAGAAAGTTATTTTGGTCAATCCAAATGATGAGCAGATTGGATTGATGCCCAAAATGGAAGCTCATGAAAAAGCGGTGCTCCATAGGGCATTTTCTGTTTTCGTCATGAATGCCAAGGGGGAAATTATGCTTCAACAACGGGCGGCCCAAAAGTACCACTCGCCTTTACTATGGACCAATACCTGTTGCAGTCATCAAAGGGATGGTGAGACCAACATTGAAGCGGGGAAAAGGCGTTTGATGGAAGAAATGGGTTTTGTCACCGAGTTAAAGGAGGTGTTTTCCTTTATTTATAAGGCTCCGTTCGATAATGGATTGACGGAACACGAATTGGACCATGTTATGGTGGGCCACTATAATGACGATCCAAGAATTAACCCGGAAGAGGTGGCCGATTGGAAATGGATGTTCCCGGAAGATATTAGACGTGATATTGGTAAAAACCCCGAAGCCTATACAGCATGGTTTAAGATTATCTTTGAACGTTTTTATAATTATTTGGTCAAAAGTATTGGTTGATGAGAGTTAAGGTTAGTAGAAAAGCACATTTTAATGCCGCACATCGTTTATTTAGGGCAGATTGGAGCTTTGAAAAAAATGAGGCAACCTTTGGTAAGTGCAATAATCCCCGTTATCATGGACATAACTATGACTTAATTGTCAGCGTTACCGGTGAAATTGACAAGGAAACGGGTTATGTTATGGACATGAAGGAATTGAAGGATTTGATAAAAGCGGAAGTTGAGGATGCCATGGACCACAAGAATTTGAACGTTGAGGTCCCTGAATTCAAGGAATTGAATCCCACGGCCGAAAATATAGCCGTTGTTATTTTTAACAAACTACGTCCTTATATCGATTCCAGCAAGGAATTGGAAATTACGTTGTACGAAACCCCAAGAAATTTTGTCACTTATTCAGGATAACCTTATGCTATATCCCTTAAAATTCACCCCCATAATGAAAGACCGTCTTTGGGGCGGTGATAAACTGAAACAGCTTTTCAATAAACCCAGCGAAACTGAAACAACGGGAGAAAGTTGGGAGCTTTCCGGTGTTAAAGGCGATGTTTCCATTGTTGCCAATGGGCCACTTACAGGCACCTCACTCAATAAGTTGATTGAAAAATACCCCATGGATCTAATGGGCAAGGGCGTAATAGAACGTTTTGGTCACGAGTTTCCCATACTTATTAAGTTTATCGACGCGAAACAAGATCTTTCCATTCAACTGCATCCAAATGACGAACTGGCCAAAAAACGTCATGACTCCTTTGGAAAAACGGAAATGTGGCATGTTATGGATGCCGATATTGGCGCCAAATTGATAGTTGGATTCAATAAAGACGTGGACAAACAGGAATATGTCAAGAGTTTGGAGGACAATACACTTTTGGATCTGTTAAATTATGAAGCGGTGGTAGCCGGGGATACGTATTTTATCAATACGGGAAAAATACATGCTATTGGGGGAGGCGTACTGTTGGCGGAGATACAACAGACTTCGGACATTACGTACCGTGTTTTTGATTTTAATCGTCAGGATAAAAATGGCAATCTACGGGAGTTGCATACCGAATTGGCGGTAGATGCCATTGATTTTGACAAGAAAGATGATTTTAAGGTCAATTATGCAAGAATTCCAGATACCGTGAACGGGATGGTCGATTGTCCCTATTTTAAGACCAATTTTCTTGATTTGACCCAGGATTTTGCCCAAGATGTCGTAGAAAGGGATTCGTTTTCCATTTATCTCTGTGTTGATGGGGCTGCCAAGGTGACCAACGACTGGGGCAGCACTTCCATAGAAAAAGGCGAAACGTTGTTGGTGCCGGCCTCCAGCACTAGAATTGAAATTGCTACGGGGGGAAGTCAACTTTTGGAAGTAACGATTTAATCGTACTTTTAGAAAAAAATATTTCGATGGCCAGTATACGGGACCTTAAAAAAGACATCAATTTTGTTTTGGGCGATATTATTGAAGCAGTATATCAATGGGAAACTGCTACAAACAATATGGACTCCAATGAAGGCTCAGCAATTATCGATAGATCCATTCAGGTTTTTGATGAATTGATGGGCAAGGTGCATCAAAAGGACGTGAGTGATAAAAAAGGCCATTTCAAGTCCATTAGGAGCGAGTTGGAGGAAAAAGCAACCGCTCTAATCGAGGATTTGGACAAACTGGCATAATCCTTAAGGTAACCTCTTCACCATTTCTTTGAGCGCCCTTCCATATTTACTGCTGGCAATGCTATCCGGTAAAACCGAATAAATGGAATCCAAATAGATGGGATTGGCCTCTTCCCCATCCGTAAGGGCAATGTAAGGGGTAACATAGGAGTTGGGATGGGTTAGGCTAAAGTTCAATAAGTAGCGGTAACGATTGATATAATTCCGTTCTGCCAAGTTTTCCAGGGAATCAATTTTATGGGTGTCACTTTCCGAAAAAGCAGTTTGGGCCAATTCCAAATCCCTTTTATTAAAGTTGGACATCATTTCCTTGTATTCTGCAAAATCATCGTGATGTTTGGATCCCGTGATTTTAGCCTGTTTTTCAAATTGGTTCCAACTTGTGCTGATCCATATGTTTCCCTTTTCCCCGAAAAAGGGAATACGATCGTTAACGTCATTATTGTCCGCTTTATCCAAATAGAGATAAAACAATTCCGGATGTTCCATTTCATATTGGAATGAAAAAGCACCATCTCCCCTAATTTCCAGGGAATCTACATTTATCAATAGGGAATCTTCCGTCTTTTGAAGATAGAGCCATCCCTTTTTTAAGCCCTGGATATTTCCCGAAACCAGCATCGTGTTTTCACTACGGGAGCAGGAGACAAGGATTGAAATGGAAAAAACTAAGAGTAAAATTCTTTTCATTGTGCTTTGTTGAAACGGCAAATATCGAAACTCTTGTTAAATGGTTGAAGCAATTTCCATTAAAATGGCACACAAATAGGCTCCTGCGGTCCCCACAACATACCCAAAAACGGCCAAAAGAATACCAACTGACGTTAAGGAAGGGTGAAATTCTGCCGCAACTACGGGAGCGGATGCTGCCCCTCCAACATTGGCCTGGCTCCCCACCGCCAGGAAAAAGTAAGGAGCTTTTATAATCTTGGCGACCAAGATCAATAGTCCGGCGTGAATGGCAATCCAGATAAACCCTACGGCAAGAAGGCCAGGGTTGTCAAAAATCTTGCTCAAATCCATTTTCATACCAATGGTGGCCACTAAAACATAGATAAATGTGCCCCCAATTTTACTGGCACCTGCACCCTCGTAGTTTTTTGCTTTGGTAAACGATAGGCCAACACCTACTATGGTCGCCATAACCACCATCCACAGGAATTTGGACCCTAGGGAGGACAGCGCTTTTTCCTTATTTCTAATGACCTCAAAGTTATCTTTCAGAAATTCGGAAAAGTGGTGTCCAAAAAAATGGGCAATACTGACGCCCAAAAAGGCAAAGAACAAAAGCATCATCAAGTCATGTAGGGTAGTGATCCGAGAGATTTTCTCGGTGTAGTCGGATACCTTTTGTTTTAGTTGTTCAATGGACGAAGTATCCGCTTTTAACCAGGTATCGATTTTCTTGGTCTTTCCGATTCCCAGGAGCAGAATGGCCATCCAAACATTGGCCATAACAACATCCACCAACACCATATTCCCAAAATTCTCAGGATTGTATTTAAATACTTCAAGCATGGCTGCCTGGTTGGCCCCACCACCGATCCAACTACCCGCAATGGTTGCCAATCCACGCCAAACCGCATCAAAATCCGCTCCGCCAACGGTTTCCGGCGAAAAAATGGACACGATTAGAATAGCTATGGGCCCCCCTATAATGATACCAACGGTACCGGTCAAAAACATGATCAACGCCTTTGAACCCAGATTGGCGATCGCCTTTAGATCGATACTCAAGGTCATTAGGATCAGCGCAGCGGGCAATAAGTAGCGGCTAGCTACATAATACAGATTGGAACTTTCCTCATCCACTAAGCCTGTACTGGTAAAAATAGAGGGCAGTAAATAACACATTAATACCGTTGGGATAATGGTATAAAACTTTTTCCAAAAACCTTTTTTTATTGAAGAGGTATAAAAAACAAAGCCCAGGCACAGTGCCAAAAGGCCAAAAATTACCGTATCATCGGTCAAGGGAAGTTGGTTCATTGCGATTGGTTTGGATTTCACCCAAATATAGGAAACCAAAGACTTTTAAATATTAAGCCAGTATGTTAATTTAAGGTTTAGGGAACGACTTCTTGGCATAAAAGTGTTCACGAAATAGTTATCGTTGTAGACGATGAACAAATCCGAGAGGGGAGCAAAACGCCACTGTAACCTTGAATTGACCCCCAAATTATCCCTTTGGTTGCTATATTGGACCAGCGTGGACCAGAATACTGATTTGCTAAATGTTATGGTGGCCCTAGGGCTAATAAGCCAAATGTCCGTAGAGGAGAAGGGGGCGGGAAGTGCTATATGATCGTATTGCATATTGAAGCCTAGCTCCACCTTGGGCTGGAATCTTAGATTAAAACTACTTTCAACGGAAAACCTATTTCCGTTAAAAAACTCCCCGTAACTGGGTTCAATGCCAAAAGAGAACAGTTTTCGTTGATCGGATTGGAATTCCAGTTCCACTCTGTTGAAATGATACCCGGTATTGGCGGGCAAGGGTAGTGCGTCTTCCTTTCCCGTGGGTTCAAATTCATCCACCAGAAAGACAAATCGTTTCTGAAAACGTGCCTGTAAACGCTCCAATGTCTTGAACTCAGCAGTACCCTCCAGGGAGAGGTTATAATCAGAATATAGGAAGTCCAGATTTTGCCTCCAAGTGACCTCATTGAACGCTTGTAATTGATATCTGTTGATTTTTCCCTTTTTTGGCCAATAAAGTCCTTCCAAAATAGTGGCCGCCTTAAAAATGTCCTTTCTTCTAATAAAACCAAGATCGGAATTGAACTCCTCATCTATGGAAACCACATCGACCAAAGCAAAAAAATTGCGGGTGTTCCTTCCCAGATTGAACCCCAGGGAGTAGTTGCCCTTATCATCACCCGGTTGAAAGGATTTGTGGGCATAGAACTTGCCGGTCCAGTTGTTGTCCGCAGAAGCCAAATTGTAATCCAAACCAATTACCCGATTGTATGTTTCCTCTTCCGGTACAAAATCATCGGGGTTGATCGCCTGTCTGTTGATAAAGAAAAAACCGAGGTTGGAGCGGGAGAACATCTTTTGCTGTAAGGCTAGCATCATGTTATTGTTGGAGGGGATTTCATTCGGGGCATCTTCCTCGGTCTGGATGTTTAAAAAACCCAGACGAAGGTTTCTATTGAGCTTTCCACTAAGTCGAAGTCCTCCAATGATCCTGTTCTCAATAGTGTTTCCGGCGGTATCATTGGCAATGCCGATACGTCTTGAAAAAAATGGATTGGCATCCCGTCCGCCCCCAAAATTTCCAAAAAGGTCATTATTATCTATAAAGAATTGCCTCCGTTCGGGAAGGGCAATTTCAAATCGGGTAAGGTTGGTAATAAAATTATCCACTTCGACCGTTGAAAAATCCGGATTTACGGTCAAATCCAGGTTAAGGCTATTGCCAATGGAGACTTTGGCATCTGCCCCTACCTTGAAGTTGCTAAGGTCTTGATCGCTTTCATAATCCCTGGCCGCAATTCCGTTAATGTAGGGAATGAGCGCCAAGGGGGTTCTGGATTTTCCCAATCCCTTCTCAAAAATCATATCGCCCATAAAAGCAAGACTAAAGATCGGCTGGTTCTGTGGAATGTCGATCCAAGTGGTGCGTTCGTTGGTCTGCATGTCCAGGCGATAGGAGTTAAATCGGAATTTGGTCTCTCCTTCCTTAAACTTTAACGAGGTAAGGGGTATGGCCAACTCAGCGGTAAAATAGGTGTCATAAATTTTGGCATCCCCCCGCCATTTTACGTCCCAGGAGGTAGTAAAGTCACCCCCGTCCAAGCCGCCATTGGCAATTAGTCCTTCCCTACGGACCCCAAATGGATTGATTCCGAACAAGAAGGCGGTATTGCCGTCATTGAAGGTATCAAATACAAGGGTAATTTGGTCAATTCCTCCTCCCCTGAAATCACGTTGCAGGGAACGTGTATTGTAGTTGGGGCCATCGGCATTGGCCTTGATCCCAATGAACAGGGTGGTGGTGTTGTAGAGCATTTTTATTTCGGTCTGTTTTATGGCCATGACCGAATCCGAAGGAAAGTATTGATGAAAATCCTGGGAGCTATTCGCGGTATCCCATATGGCCTCATCCAGGACACCATCTGGTTTAATGGTGGCATCCACGAATTTAACCGTAAAGGACTTTAGGCTATTTTGGGAATGGACGGTTAGAAATAGGAACAATAAAGGTATGGCTGTGTAAAACTTGGCCATTGTTTGGATTTGAATTAGCGGTGGCTAATTTAATAGGTTGTACTGTTAAAAAAATGCCAATAAATCCAATGGTCTCTCTTACCAAAAATAAAAGGGCGGAACCGAGACTTTCAGGTCCTTCCACCACTTAGATATTTAGCCAATAGGTCAACCTTAAATTAATGGACCGATTTCGGGGCATAAAAGATTCCACAAAATAGTTGTCGTTATAGACAATGAAAAGATCGGAGAGCGGGGCAAAGCGCCATTGCAATCTGGAATTGACCCCAAGATTGTCCCTTTGATTGCTGTACTGGATCAAGGTGGACCAAAAAATGGACTTGCTGAAGGTGATGTTTATACGGGGGCTTACCAACCATAGGTCCGCACTTGGAAAAGGGTCGGGCAACTGTATCCGGTCATAGCGCAAATCGAGTGAGAGAAAGACCTTAGGTTGCAGTCGTAGGTTTGCTCCACCTTCAAAGGCAAATCGCGTTCCGTTAAAGAATTCGCCGTACCCTGGTTCAAAAAAATAGGAAAACACCTTTCGGGGATCCGATTCGAACCCCACTTCAAAACTGGTGTAATGATAACCTTGATTTGCCGGCAATTCCAAGGCACCATCCGTACCTGTGGGATCAAAGGGCTCATCGAGGAAAGTGAATCGGTTGAACATGCGAACCCCAAGACCGGATTGATTTTTAAATTCTGCGGACCAGGAACTGAAAATAGTATAATCCGTGTTCTGGTAATCCAAGGTCGGTCTCCAGATGAAATTGGGCCCAAAACGAAACCCATGGGTGTTGATTTTGCCCTTTTTGGGCCAAAAGTTGTACTCAACAAAGGGCCGGGCGGCAATGATATCCTTACGTCTGATGAATCCGAGGTCGGACCTGAAATCATTGCCAACAAAATTACTGCGCCACCCAAAATTTAGATTTCGTGAGTTGTACAGCAAATCCACACCGGCAGCACTGTCATCCTCACCTATTTCATGGGCAAAGGATTTGTGGTAAAAGAATTTGCCCACCCACGTATTGTCCGAAGAGGCCAGGTTGTAGTCCAATCCCACCAACCGATTATAGCGATCCGTTTCATCCAGAAAATCATAATCCTTAAAGGTTTGGCGATTTACAAATATGAAGCTGAGGTTGGATCGGGAAAAGACTTTTTTCTGTAATGCCAGAACAGTGTTGTTGTTGCTGGGTATTTCATTGGGAATGTCTTCTTCCGTCTGTATGTTCAATAGGCCCAAACGCCAGTTCTCATCCAACTTGCCACTCAACCGAATCCCCCCAATGATTCCGTTTTCAATGGTTTCCCCATCCAAGTTTTCGGCAATCCCTATTCGTCTGGAAAAAAAAGGGTTGGAATCACGCTCGTTGCCAAATGTACCAAAAAGGTCGTTGTTGTCTATGAAGAACTGCCGTCTCTCTGGCAGCGATATTTCAAAACGGGTAAGGTTGGTAAAAATATTATCTACCTGTACATTTGAAAAATCCGGGTTTACGGTAATGTCCAGGTTAAGTCCATTGCCTATGGCCACTTTGGCATCGCCCCCAAAAGTAACATCGTTTAAACCGTCATCAGTCTCAAAATCCTTTTGTGAAATGCCATTGATATATGGAATGATGGCCAGCGGCGTTCTGGATTTCCCCAAAGGTTTTTCAAAGACCATATCCCCCATAAAAGCAAGGTTAAAGACGAACTGGTTTTGGGGGATTTCTGCCCATGTACTGGTTTCATTGCTCTGCATATCGAATCGATAGCTATTGAACCGCCATTTGGTCTCGCCCTGTTTGAATTTAAATGAAGTAAGTGGAATGGCCATTTCACAGACGTAATTTCCATCGTTCATGACCGCTTCGCCCCGCCATTTGATGTCCCAGGAAGTGGTGAAGCCGCTCAATGTACTTCCCCCATTGGAAATCAATGCTTCGCGTCTTACACCATAAGGATTCATGCCAAACAAAAAGGCATTGGTGCCATCATTGAACGTATCGAACAAAAGACTGATGTTATCATTGCCACCGGCCCTAAAGTCACGTTCCAGCGAGGGAATCACATAATCGTTGCCCTCCGTATCCAACGTAATACCAATATATAGTGTAGTACTGCTGTACAACATTTTAATATCCGTTTGTTGTTCGGCCAAGATGGAATCCGTAGGAAAGTATTGTTGAAAATTATGGGCGCTTTCCGCAGTTTTCCATACGGGTTCATCCAATATACCGTCTATTTTGATTTCTTGATCGATGAATTTTACGGTGAAGGTTTTTTTTAAATCTTGGGAATGGACCAGGGAGAGGGAAAGTAAGGAAAACAGTGCGACGTAAACTTTTGCCATGGGCCATTTGTCGAATTAATCGCGCTAATTTAATAACAAGCTGCGTTAAAAAAATGCCAAAACATTAGTCACCTTTTTCCCCTTTGCCCTTAGGTGCCCTTTTCGCTTCTTTCAAGCTTTTCATCAACATCCATTCAATTTGGCCATTGGTACTCCTAAATTCATCGGCAGCCCATTTTTCAATGGCCTTGAACATATCTTCATTTAAACGAAGGGCAAATGCTTTTTTCTTAGCCATTGGATGATATAAATTCAACAAGTTCTTTGATCAATTCCACGGATAGCGGAAAATCCGGATTGGAATATGAAGCGGTATTTTCTGTTGGGTTTTCAACAGTTTTGAGTACATGGTTCATCTTTGGAACAACAACCAACCTAGCATTTGGCTTTGCATCCTTAAGGCGCTGGGCATCTTTCAAGGATATTTGTGTATCGGAATCTCCATTAATAATCAAAACAGGTATGTTCACGGTTTTTATTTCCTTAATTGGGTCAAGGGATATCCATTCTTTGAGATAGGATTGATTTTTGGGAGCAAAAATGGACAGCAAAAATGGATTTACTTGTTGAATGGTATCCGTTTGGATCAATTCTTTGATATGTTGTTCGGTTATCTTTCCCAACTCCTGATTTTGTGCAGTTATCTGTCCAATTAAGGTTTGGTCAATAGTGGTGCCCGCACCGGCAAGTGATGTAAAGGTTCTTGCCTTTTGGTGATTGGCCATCATGGCAATCAAGGAACCTTGACTGTGGCCAATGAGATGTATTCCGGAGAATCTTTTGTCACCACCAAAATAATCGATAACCACATTTACATCTGCAACAATATCAAGTAAAGAGGGCTTTCCCCATCTTTTAATATTTTCCGGTATGGAACTGCGTTTGTCATATCTATAGAAACCAAAACCTTTGATAGTAAGGCTATCTGACAAAAGTTTAATAAGATTGGTGTTGACAAGAGGACTTTGGTTCCCATTTCTGTCCCCATTTCCGGACCCATGTACAAAAACTACCAGTGGGATTTTTTCTTCAGATTTGGGATAGGTCAATTCGCCTGGAATTTCAATGTCCCCATTGGTCATGGGGATTTCTTCCACAAGAATTTCTTGGGCACGGGATGTCCCGTACATTAACAACAGAATGGAAATGGCTATAAAGGCTTTCATCTGTTTTTGTCACGTTCAAAAATGATCCTCATTGTGTTTTCTGCCACATCCTTTAACACCCAACCTTGCTTTGCATAGTTGTTTAGGGTGTCCTCCAAGTGCTTATTGTTGCCAGAAAGCTTCATTTTCCAGCTGACTACTTTGTACTCCTTCATTTTTGAAATATTTATCTATTATGTATTGTGCCCGCTCCGGGTTTTGGGTTCCAATCAATAGTTTGTCACCATTTTTAAATTCAATTTGAACCCCAAAATTACCTTTTACATTGTAAGCGCGGCCTTTGGGTCCCATTCGTAATCCCCAACCTCCATATTCCAAGATCGGTTGGTATTTTCGAGTATAGCATTTTTTTACCTCATCCCAACGAATCCGTTTTTTGGAACGATGGAAAGGCAAAAATTGATAGGTAATCCCGCCATCATCAATTTCGGTATGCAATAGTAATAATCTAAATATTGCGATGGCCAAAGACATTACGGTAAGTCCTATCCAGAAGCCCGGCTCCATAGTACCTAATAAGAAGTGTTCTTCCGACAGGAAGAGTTTTACCGGGCGAATAAACAATGCACCGAAACAAAATAGGAATACGGCCCATAACCACCATTGGTCAAACCATTGTTTTTCTTCAAATACTCGCATAGGATGTAGTGATCAATGGTTCAATGTTCCGGTATTCACAATGGGTGCGGCATCTTTATCGGAACAGAGCACAACCATTAAATTGCTCACCATGGCCGCTTTCCGCTCTTCATCCAAATCAACAATGTCTTTTTCGTTAAGTTCGTCCAAGGCCATTTCCACCATACTTACCGCCCCTTCCACAATTTTATGTCGTGCGGCAACAATGGCGGTCGCTTGCTGCCTTTTCAACATGGCGTTGGCAATTTCCTGTGCGTAGGCCAAATAACCAATTCTGGCTTCAAGGACCTCAATACCGGCCATTTGCAATCTATCCTGGATTTCTTTCTCCAAAGCTTCACTGACTTCATTAACACTGGAGCGAAGGGTGATGTCCTCTTCGATACCTTCATCGGCAAAATTGTCATAGGGGTACATACTGGCAAGCTTTCGTACCGCGGCATCCGTCTGTACCCGGACAAAATTTTTGTAATCGTCCACATCAAATGCAGCTTTGTAGGTATCGGTTACCCTCCAGACCAAAATGGTGCTTATCATTACGGGATTTCCCAACTTATCGTTCACCTTTAACCGTTCACTATCAAAGTTGCTCGCCCTCAAGGATATTTTTCGTTTTGAATAAAGGGGGTTCACCCAGAACAATCCATTCCTTTTTATGGTACCTACGTACTTTCCGAACAATAAGAGCACCCTGGAACTATTAGGGTTCACTAAAACAAGGCCAATGGCCAAAATAGACCCGATGAATATGGCCAGCCCATACCAGGGGGATTTGGTGTTAACAATCATTGCGATGCCGCCAATACTTAGCAGCAGGCACATAAACAGCATAAAATAACCGTTTATTGGACGTATTGATCTTTCATTTGTCATTGTAGTGTTATTTGATATTAAAATGATATCATAAATATATTAAAATAAAATTTAATTCCCAAGTCGAGTGCTTTCTATCGTTTTTCCGTTTTCCGTTATCGTGGTAAGCTCTATTTTTGAAAAAAAATTGATGAGGAACATTGTTTTAATCGCGTTTTTACTTCCCCTTTTGTCCTTTGGAAGCCCTGCTTGGGGCCCTAAAGGGCATAGGGTCACAGGATATATTGCCGAGAAGCACTTGACCAGAAAGGCAAAAAAAGCGTTGGGTAATCTGTTGGAGGGACATAGTTTGGCCTTCGTATCCACCTATGCGGATGAAATAAAGTCCGATACGAAATATGCGGGGTATACCCCTTGGCATTATGTGAATTATCCTTTGGATATGACGTATAAAGATTCCGAGAAGAGTGGGGCAGGTGATATTGTTATTGGTATTGCCAAGTGCAAAATGGTGCTAAGGGATGGGAACAGTAGCCGCGCGGATAAAATATTCCATTTAAAACTTCTGGTCCATTTTCTGGGTGATCTGCATCAGCCTTTGCATGTTGGAAGGGCCGGGGATCGCGGGGGCAATGACATCCCATTGCAATGGTTCAATGAACGGTCGAATCTTCATAAATTATGGGATACCAATCTTTTGGAAACCTACGGGATGGGTTTTTATGAGCTGGGGGATGAATTGGACCACAGTACACCAAAGAAGGAAAGAAAACAAATGCAGGAAGGGACAATTGAAAGTTGGTTGGAAGAATCCCATGTTTTGGCCAAACAGATTTATGCTTCTGCAAATGCTGGGGAAAAACTAGGGTATTCCTACGCTTATACGTACAATCCTATGCTGTTTGAACAATTGAAAAAAGGAGGATTCCGTTTGGCCAAGGTCCTCAATGAGGTTTTTTCCTAAGCGGGTTCCAAGGAAAGCCTTTGCACCTTCTTCATTATTTGATGATCCTGAAGGTCAGATTAATGCGTTCTTCAATTCTTTTTGCGGTCTTGGGGATTTGATGCTGCCAAAAATGCTGGGTTTCCCCTTTCATGAGCAACAAACTTCCATTTTCCAACAGTATTTTGTGTTTTAAGGCCTTATCCTCTTTGTGCCTTAGATGGAAGTAACGTTGTTCTCCCAAGGAAATGGAAGCAATAATGGGGTTTTGTCCCAGTTCTTTCTCATCGTCCGCATGCCATCCGTTGCTATCCTTGCCATCACGATAACGATTAACTAAACAAGTGGTGAACACAATTCCAACATCCCTCTCCAATTTCTGTTTTATTTCCAGCAATTCCCCGGAGAACATATGGGGATGCATGGTAATATTGGAATAGGTGTACGCTTTTTTGTTGCTGGCATAAAGTGCAGTCAACCTGGGTTGAGCATAGGTTTTGCCAAATACGGTAATATCGTCCTGTTGCCAGGGAACGTTGTTTTTTAGCGCCTTAAAATACGCTATCGCCATTGCGGGAGGTATAAAATCAGGATAGTACGTAATATCTGAATCAGGGAGCTCTAAATTGATTTTTTCCTGAAAAAGCCCCATTTATTGCAGTACTTTCTTTAATTGGTTCCGATATTCTGAGGGATTCTGTCCCGTAAAGGCCTTAAAAGACTTGTTGAAATGGGAAAAATTGTTAAACCCACTTTCATAGCATACCTCGGTAATGCTCATGGGTTGTTCGGCCAACAATTTTGAAGCATGCACCAAACGGTACTCATTGACAAATTGTGTGAAGGTTTTATTGGTAATCTTTTTAAAGTACCTACAAAAAGAGGGGACGGTCATACTGACCATATCTGCCATCTCGTCCAAGCTGATATCGTCCTTGAAATTGTTCTTGACATGATTGAACACAATATTGATGCGATCATTGTCCTTTACCTCACTTTGCATGGTAAAACCTTCGGCATTGAGCACGGTATATTCGTCTGAAGCCCCCAATTCATTAAGGATGTTCAAAATGGAAAGCAGGCGTTGAAAGTCGGATTGGTACTCCATCACCTCCATTTTTTCCCCTATTTTGGTCTTTGTCTTCCCTGTGAAGGCAATACCACTTTTGGCAATATCCAAAAGCTTCTGGATTTTGGCCATTTCCGGAATACCGAAGAAATCGTTTCCCAAAAAGTTTTTCTTCATATGTATAACGGTCTGACTTTTATTGCCGGTGTTCTTTTCCATAAACCCACAGTGGGGCAAGTTGGAGCCGATCAATATCAGATCACCGTCCCTAAAGTAGGAAACATGGCTCCCAATTTGTCGCTTTCCCGCGCCACTGTTCACATAGACCAATTCTATCTCCGGATGGTAATGCCATATGGTATGGTTCTTGGAGCTACTTTCATCGTACTTATTGTAGGTGAAAGAATTTCCAAAGTTGGGTTCTATGGCCTCAAAAGTCGGTTTTTGTTTTTTTACTTCCATCATACTATCCATACGATAAAATTACTACCGAAGGATTTCCCTTTTCTATACAAAATTAACCAAAAGATGTTCTATTTTACCTTTTAAGAGTATTTAACAGTTTAATAGGGTTAAAATACCATATAAATTGGAAAAATCTGTGGTAGAATTGAAGGTGCCTGGGATCGTATGTTTGTACTGTAAAAATTACAAATCAAAAAAAACGAAGTGCCATGAAATCAATTATGAAAAACACAGTAGTAGTAGCCTTAATGTTTGTTACAGTAGCGAGCATGGCTAATGGACCTAAAGGAACTTTTGGAAAAAAGGCCAGCGAAGTGGAAAAAAATCTAATTTCTGTGGAATTGGATCCTGTTTTCAAAAAGAAGGGGGGTAAATTATTTATGAATTTATTGAACCTGGACCTGGAAAAGGTGACCATAAAAGTTATTGACAGCGAAGGAAGGGTATTGTACAGAGAGTCTTACGAGGGTGATTTGGTCATAGAAAAAGCATTCAACTTTGAAAATGCCTTTAGTAATGAGTACACCGTCCTTGTTGTTGACAACAACAAGACCTTCAAGGAAAAAATAGAAGTAAAGTAGTTAAGTTTAGTTAATTTATTCGGTTTGTTGAAAGGCCCCGGCGGATACGCTGGGGCTTTTTTTAAGCATATTTTTTGAACAATTCCCTTTTTTTCAAGCTAACACAGGGATTTTCAATGGCCAATTCAACCAGGTCCCTATCCTTAACCTTTTGGTTGACCAGTTCATTATACTGGGCCACGGTTAGGGAGTTTGGTCCATTTTCCGCTAATTCCAGGACATCGCCGGTTGAAACATCCCCCTCTTTTAGTATCCGGACATAAGTACCCGGATGTCCGTACGCCAAAAATTCCAAAATCACCTTTTGGGTACCAAATTTTATTCCAAGCTTGTAACAAGGTTGTCTGGGTTCCGTAATCTGCACCACTGCTTTCCCCAGTTTGTAAATTGCCCCAATTTGCAGGTTGTTTTCATCCAACGCCGCTACGGTAAGATTTTCTCCAAACATGCCCCATTCCCAATCCAATTGGGGGTACTTTTCTTTCCAATCGTCATAATAATCAGCTCCAAAGAGGTAACAGGCCTTGTTTTCACCACCATGGTGTTTTCGATCAATGACAGCATCATTGGCCACATCCTCTTTTCCAAGGAAAATGGCTTCATCAATAGGTTTTTTGTATATCCCGGTTTGGATTTTCCTTCCCCTCCATAGAACGGTCTTTGGTTGGGCAATGTTGGTACTGATGACTTTCATGGTATGAAGATAAAAAAAACCATCGCGTATTGGCGATGGTTCTTTTAAAAGGTTTGGTCGCTATTTAGTTTTCCTTCTCCAGTTTTTTGGTCATGTTAAAGCCAACCAAAAGGCCAATACCGGCCATTGCAAAGATGGTTCCCGTATACGCCACCTCTTCATAAACTCCCAGAACCTCTACCAGTGTTGCCGCTAAAAAGATGGCGACGCCCACACTGATCAAGAGAATGGCGAAATTGATCAAAAATATTTTCCAACCTGGAATGTATCCATCGTTTTTTCTCCTAACAAAAACATTGGCGTCCACGCCTTTTTCTATGAGGGCCAATCGTTCTTTGTTCCTGGTGGAAAGGAACAGGTAAACTATTCCAAAAACTGTTAGAAAAAATCCCGTTGGTACAAGTATTGCTGATGCCATAATTCTTTTTTTAAGATTGATAAATAAACTCGTTTGCCCAATATGACGACACATTTTGGATGGAGGTTACACCCAGCAAAGTTTTTTTAGTTTTAGGTAACCTAAGGCCAACAATTGTCGTCTTAGAAGTATATAATGAAGGAAAACCAACCAAATATATCGGCAATTCTTGCGGGGGATTCCAAGGAGTTTTCTGTTTTGGTGGACAGCTATAAAAATGTGGTGTTCACTGTTGCCTTGCGTATGTTGAAGAATAGGGAAGAAGCGGAAGAGGTGGCACAGGATACCTTCATTAAGGTTTTTAAGTCCCTAAAAAAGTTCAAAGGGGATTCCAAGCTATCAACATGGATATATAGGATAGCATACAATACCTGTTTGGATAGATTGAAACGAAAAGGACGGGACCAAAAAAACATTGCCATTGACGAAATTGAAGGATTTGAAATCAAGAATGTGGACAATGCCCTGGACGGCATAGTGAAATCTGAACGATTGGAGCTGGTTCGAAATTGTATAAAAAAACTCGCTCCCAAAGACGCCGCCCTATTGACCCTTTTTTATCTTGAGGAAAAGAACCTAAGTGAATTGGGTGAAATTTTGAAAATGAACGAAAACTCGGTCAAAGTAGGCCTTTTCAGGGCCAGGGGCCGATTGGCCAAGATTTTAAAACAATATCTGGAACCGGAAATAATTGGAAATTATGGATGAGCAAAAAGATTTGGAAAAATTAATGGACAAAATTTTTGATGCGGACCAATTGGATGCCCCATCTGCGGATTTTACTACAAACGTTTTGGAAAAAATTGAAGCGCAAAAAAAGGTTCGGTTGGCCTATGCTCCCCTTTTACCGGGATGGGTGTTTGTCATCATAGCGGTTTTGGTCGTCTTATTTGTGCTGTATGTTTTTAGCTCCACAGAATCGGTGGCCCTGCAAACCAACTATTTTGAATCCATGGATTTCTCCACCAACTGGCTCTCTGAACGGATGTCACAATTCAGTTTTTCCAAATCACTGGGCTATTCCATACTTGTGGTTGGGGCATTGATATGTTTACAAGCACGACTGCTCAACAGATTTTTGTACAGGGCAAATTCCCTTACCTAAAATTGTAAGTACCAATAGGCCCAATACATTAGGCCAAATTGTAGTGGAATCCTAAGGACCAGGATCCATTTGGGGACGCCTGCAGCTTCCTTTTCACCTTGGAGCATGTAAAAATGCACGGTCAGGAAAAAGATCAGCATTACAATAATCCCCCATATGGCCCAATTTTTTGTTGTTGGAAAACAAAGGGCAATTCCCAGGGCTATTTCCGCTATCCCGCTCCAAAGCACCAAGCTCTTATGGACCGGTAAGTATCGGGGCATAATTCGCAGGTATGCCCGTGGAAACACAAAGTGCATGCAACCAGCCAAAACATACATGCCCGCCATAAGATATAGGTGCCAGGGATATATCATTACTCTTTAAAATACCAAAATGGAATGGATTCTTGAATCACTTCAACAACCGTGTCCTTTTCCTTCTTTTTACGTATGACCCTCAATTGGTGTTGGCCATCCCCAATTCCGTTTAAATCCAGATAAGTTTCAAAGCCCAAACGGTTTTTTACGTCCGTGGTGATAATAAAATCGCCATCCAGTACTATGCTGTCCACCTTAAAAAAATGGGTTTCGTTGAATACCTGCAAATAATGTTTTCGAATACTGTCCTTTTGTCTTCGGGTAGTGATTCTATCACTCCAATTTGTGCTGAACTGAAAGTTCGTGGAAGTCAAGCCCCTTCGGTCCTCTTCAAGCTTCAGGGACACTTCATACTCAAAAATCCGATCCTCCACATTTTCAGAATAAGGCATAAAAATGGGCAAAAATTTGGTGGTGATGACTTTGGAAGGTATTACCGCTTCGCCCGGATAGTCTTCATCCCCCGTCATCATATCCATATAATTCTCCTTATTGGCATAAATGGTCGAAGAACTTCTGTCCTTCTCCAAATAGTTGGAATTTCGGTACTCCAATCCACTCAAGATCAAAATTAAAATGTAAATGGGGGTCAACAGGAAAATAATACGCTTCCCAAATTTGTTGTCCAAAAAATTGTACACCAATGGACGATATAAAAAGGACAGGGTCAGGAAGCTAAATGCCCAATAAAAGGGGAAGTAAACCTTGCTGATCCACTTGTTTCGCTTTAAGATTCCCTGGGTGATAAAATCGATGAAGGTAAGCAGCATTCCAAACGTAATGAACAGTACCAGGGGAATTCCCACCCAATTTGATACCCATTCGGGCAGTTTGTCATTATCGATAATGAAATTGGCCACAAGGGCGATGCTTAAAATAATCAATGTAAGGGCCAATACATGAAAAATCAGCAAAAACGAAATCGCAAACAATACACTGCAATAGTTTTCGAGATTGGCAATGTAGCGATCAAAGGAAATGATTTTTTTCTTGAGGTAGTTTTTGAACCGGTCGCTATATTTTAGCTTATCGAACTCTATGTCCCCGGATACGTACCTTAATCCCAAAGCCCCTATCCATAGCCCTCGCAGTACAACATGCAACAACAAATTGAACAGTAATATGCTACAGGCAATGAAGGCCACCACATAGATGACGAACTTATAGATCTGCTGGTCATTTTGGGCATTTTCGGCACCTATTCGTAGGGGTTCATAGGCTGTAAAAAGTCCAAAAATGGCAAAACCGGAAATAATGAGTTCCAATTCCCAACTTTGCTGTTGGAGGGAATCCAATAGCTTTTTAAAACCAGGGCTTTTGTAGTCTGTACTCATGGATCGGTTGATTTCTGGGAAAGAAAGATACCAACAATCCATAAAAAAACCATTAGCTCGTTGGGAGAAGCCCAATCACTAATGGTTTTGCTATATATAGGATTCCCGCTAGAGGGAATGATGGCCTACTTTATCATCTCGTAACTACGGTTGATGAATTTGGTGAGTTCCTCACCTTTTAACAGCCCTTTTGACAAGCGTGCCAAGTCCAGGGATTGATTGATCAAGCGTTCCCGTTTTTTGGCCGTTTTGGTGTTTAGGATTTCATTCACCAGTTCATGGTTGGTATTGACCACCAAGTTGAACATATCCGGCATATTTCCCATACCAAACATGCCCCCACCACCGGTCTGTTGCATGTCCTTCATCCGTCGCATAAATTCAGGTTCCGTAATGATGAATGGCTGGGCACCACTATCCAAGGCTTCCAACTGCACCGTAAAACCACTTTGCTCACCAATCACCTTTTCCAAGTCCTCCTTAAGACGGTCTTTTTCCTCATCGGACATTTTGGAAATTGCGGTATCCTCCTTTTTGATGAGATTATCAATATGGTCCGCATCCACACGGGCGAAGGTTATTTTTTCTTTGGAAGTCTCCAGTTTTTGAATGAGATGCGGAACAATGGGGGAGTCCAACAACAACACTTCGTACCCTTTTTCCTTTGCTGCCCCTATGTAGCTGTGTTGGGCCTCTTTGTCCGAAGCATATAGAATGACCATTTTGTCATCCTTGTCAGTTTGGGTGTCCTTTATTTTCTTTTCCAACTCCTCATAGGTGAAATACGCACCATCCACAGTGGGGTAGAGCGCAAATTTTTCCGCTTTTTCAAAGAACTTTTCCTCGGACAGCATTCCGTATTCAATGACCACTTTGATATCGTTCCATTTTTGTTCAAAATCCTCACGATTGTTCTTAAATAGGGAATTCAACTTATCCGCCACTTTTTTGGTGATATAGCTGGATATTTTTTTAACGGCACCATCTGCCTGTAAATAGGAACGGGATACGTTCAAAGGAATATCCGGGGAATCGATAACCCCACGAAGCATGGTCAGGAATTCAGGAACAATTCCCTCCACGTTGTCCGTTACAAAAACCTGGTTTTGGTAGAGTTGAATCCTATCCTTCTGGATGTTCAGATCATTGGTCAATTTGGGAAAGTAAAGGATTCCCGTAAGGTTAAAGGGATAATCCACATTTAGATGAATATTGAACAATGGCTCCTCGAACTGCATGGGGTATAACTCCCTGTAAAAAGCGCCATAGTCTTCATCCTTTAAATCCGTTGGTTTCTTGGTCCATGCTGGATTTGGATTGTTGATGATATCATCCACTTCCTGGGTAGGGGCAGGGTCATCCTCCTTTGCGCCCTCTGGTTTTGGTAAGGTTTCGGTCCTGGTCCCAAACTTAATGGGTATGGGCATAAATTTGTTGTACTTCCCAAGAAGCTCGCGGATTTTGGCGTCTTCCAAAAACTCGGTGGAATCTTCCGCAATATGAAGTATTATTTCGGTACCGTGGCTGTCTTTATCCGTTTCTGTAAGGTCAAATTCGGGAGAGCCATCACAGGTCCATTGCACGGCTGGCCCATCCTTGTAACTTTTGGTAAGGATTTCAACTTTGTCCGCAACCATAAAGGCGGAATAAAAGCCTAGACCAAAATGGCCTATGATACCCGCATCCTTACCTGCATCCTTATACTTGTCCAAGAATTCCTCGGCACCCGAAAAAGCCACCTCATTGATATATTTTTTGACTTCTTCCCCTGTCATCCCAATGCCTTGATCAAGGATGTGGATTCTTTTGTTGTCCTTATCCACTTTGACCTCGATCATTGGATTACCGTATTCCACTTTTGCCTCTCCTATGGAAGTTAAGTGTTTCAGCTTTAATGTTGCATCAGTAGCGTTGGAAATCAATTCCCTTAGAAAGATTTCATGGTCGCTATATAAAAACTTTTTGATTAGGGGAAAGATATTCTCTACGGAAACATTGATTTTGCCTGTTGCCATTTTTAGTGTTTTATTTTCAGTTTTGGCAAAAAAAATACCAGAGCTTTAAAAATGACAAACTGACATACTTTTCCAAATCCGATTTTAGGTGGGGAAAAAGTTTAACATATTTTATGTTTAATAATTATGGATATAGGTTAAACATTTATTACTTTTGTCTTGTTGTGGTAAATGATTGCTATGATAAAGTTATCACTACTAAAAGTTTGTTTATTTATTGGTTAGGTTGTTTGAAAACGCGCTTTCACTTGAAGGCGCGTTTTCTTTTGCTCGAAAACCCTAGAGAACATACTTCTTTTTTGTTCAAAAATTAAAGATTTCAATAAAACAAAAAATATGACTGCAAAAGGAAACGCAACGAAGATCACGGATGACAAGCTCATTGGCTATTATATGGATTATGTGCTGGAGCATGAGGTTATTCCACAATCCGTTTATAAGTTTTGCAAGGAACAAAAAGTTAAGGAAGAGGAGTTCTATGCCCATTTTGGCTCCTTTGATTCCTTACGAACCCATATTTGGAACAAATTCTTTTCCAACACGATAAAATTGCTGGAAAAAAATGAGGAATATGGGGCCTTCTCCAATAAGGACAAGATGTTGACTTTCTTCTTTACCTTTTTTGAACTTCTAACCCTGAATAGGAGTTATGTGCTGTTCTCTTTGGAAGGCCAACGCAATACAATGGACAAGTTAAAGGAATTAAGGGGCTTGAGGAGCCACATCAAGGATTTTGCAACCGAATTGATCGACAACGCCAATGCCAGTAAGAATTTAAGAATTACCAGGAGAAGTCCAAAAGTCTTTTCAGAGGGGGCATGGATACAGTTTTTGTTCCTTTTGAAATTTTGGATGGACGATTCTTCTGCCGGTTTTGAAAAAACGGATTTGGCCATAGAAAAATCCGTTACCTCCATATTTGATGTGTTTGAGAACACCCCATTGGAGAGTTTGTTGGACTTTGGGAAGTTCCTTTATAAAGAAAACTTTGCTTAACCTACGTGGATGAAGACGCTTGATAAGATTCCGACAGGGAAAATTGAACGTGCGGGAAAACTGGTGAAAACTGGTGTAAAAATAGGTGGGAACTACGTAAAGTACTACGGAAAACGCTTGGTAAACCCAGAATTGGGGAGGGAAGAACTTGATGAGGACAATGCAACGGATATTTATGATGGCTTAAAAAGTCTTAAGGGAAGTGCACTTAAAGTTGCACAGATGTTGAGCATGGAAAAAAATCTTTTGCCCAGCGCCTACGTGGAAAAGTTTTCCTTGTCCCAATTTTCGGTCCCGCCCCTTTCCGCTCCCTTGGTCAGGAAAACGTTTAAAAAGTATTTGGGCAAATACCCCGAGGATATCTTTGACTCTTTTGAAAGGGACTCCATCAATGCAGCCAGTATTGGTCAGGTCCATAAAGCCATGAAAGATGGTAGGGAACTTGCCGTAAAAATTCAATATCCCGGCGTCGCGGAAAGTATTGGAAGTGATTTGGCCATTGTAAAACCCATTGCTATCCGGATGTTCAATCTACAGGGGAAGGATTCGGACAAGTATTTTAAGGAGGTTGAAAACAAATTGATCGAGGAGACCAATTACATTTTGGAATTGAACCAGAGCAGGGAAATAACGGAGGCCTGTAGCATTATCCCCAATATCAAATTCCCAAAATACTATCCGGAATTATCCAGTGAGCGAATCATAATCATGGACTGGATGAAAGGCAAACATTTGAGCGAGTTTGCCAAAACTGATTTTGTTTCTACGATTGGTGATAAATTGGGCCAGGCCTTATGGGATTTTTATATGTATCAGATCCATGGGCTTCGAAAAGTACATGCAGACCCCCATCCCGGTAATTTTTTGGTAAACAGGGACAATGTATTGATCGCCATAGATTTTGGGTGTATCAAGGAAATTCCGGATGAGTTTTATGTACCTTATTTTGAGTTGGCCAAAGAGGAAAACATCAGCAATGACGCAATTTTCATGCAAAAATTGTATGAATTGGAGATATTGACCCCAACCGATTCCCAAAGGGAATTGGATTTCTTTACGGCCCTGTTCAAGGAAATGCTCACCATTTTCACTTCACCGTTCAATCAGAGCGAATTTGATTTTGGTTCACCGGACTTTTGGGCGAGAATAGCCAATCTCAGTGAGCGTTATTCCAAAGACGAACAAATTCGAAAAATGAATGGAAATAGGGGGTCCAAGCATTTCTTGTATATGAATCGCACCTTTTTTGGCCTGTATAACCTTTTGCATGACCTGCGGGCCAAGGTTCAGGTCAATAATTTCCGGAAATATCTGGATTGATGGTCAATCCTTGCCCATAGGTTTTGGCAGTTCCTGTTGGGTGTCTCTTTGCTTTACATACTTTTCAAGCCATTGGTCCTGTTCCCAAAGCAAATGTAAAATGCTTTCTTTGGCTCGGTATCCGTGGCTTTCCTTAGGAAGCATTACCAATCGAACCGTGGCACCCAGACCTTTTAAGGCATTAAAATAACGCTCACTCTGCATGGGATACGTACCTGAATTATTATCGGCCTCTCCATGTATCAGAAGTAAGGGTGTCTTCATCTTATCGGCATGCATAAAAGGGGACATGGTGTAATACACTTCGGGAGCTTCCCAGTAATTGCGCTCCTCACTTTGAAATCCAAATGGGGTAAGTGTTCTGTTGTAGGCGCCACTCCGCGCAATTCCTGCCGCAAACAGATTGGAGTGGGACAGTAAATTGGCCACCATAAACGCACCATAGCTATGCCCTCCAACGGCAACCCGCGTCCTGTCAATATAACCCAATTTATCAACGGCGTCTATTGCGGCCCTGGCGTTGTCCACCAATTGATTTCTAAAAGTATCATTGGGCTGCTCGTCACCTTCCCCTATAATTGGGAAAGCAGCGTCATCCAAAACAACATATCCCTTGGTGACCCAATACAGTGGGGAGCCCCAAAACGGATAGGTAAACTCGTTTGGATTTTGGGTGTTCTGTGATGCGCTGTTTTTGTCTTTGTACTCCCTTGGATACGCCCAAAGGATCATGGGCATTTTTTCCTTGGAATCCATATTGTAGCCTACAGGAAGGTACAAGGTTCCGTTCAGTTCCAAACCATCCTCGCGTTTGTAGGTAATTACCTCTTTGTGAACATCCTGGAGGCTTTTGAACGGGTTTTTAAAATTGGTCAATTGCTCGGCACCCTTTCTTTTGATCAAACTCTTGTAGTAATAATTTGGATATTCATTTGGTGATTCAATTCGAACCAAAAGCTGGTCCTTTTCCACATTGTAGTCCACAAGGTTTTCCTTTTTGCCCTCTATTTTTGACGTATACAAACGTGTTTTTTTCATCGTGGACATATTCATTTTGTCCACAAAGGGGAATTGGCCCTCTTTAGTGAATCCTTCTCCCAACAAAAAGGTGTTATTTCCATCCATTGCCAATACTTCCGTACCAAATGTTGTCCTTTTGGTCACAAAACTTCCAGGGTCACTGTATACATCTTGATAGTTTCTATCTTCAAAAATTTGAGGCGCTTTGGAAGCATCCGATGGATTGAAGAGGTACCCTTTTAGGTTTCTGTTGTTCCACCAATAGTCATAGGCAACGGCCATATTTTTGTTTCCCCAGGTGATTTCATAGTACCTGTTCTTCAGTTTGATCAAACTTTTTCCTTTGCCATTAAAAGGGGCTTCCAATTGAAAGACTTCATCCCTGTATTCGACTTCTTTGTCCGGGTCTCCTTCATCAAGTGCCTGGGCGTAAATAAGTGTACTTGGTTTATCGTCCCTCCAGGACAATTCCCGCATTCCCATACGCACTGCCATAAAACCTTTTGGGAGGTCTTCAATAAGGGGCACTTCCAAAACCGTGGATACCTGACTTCCGTCCGCTTTGTGGATTTTTGTGGATGAAGGAAAGCGATAATAGGGCACCAAATAGGAAAAAGGTTTCTCCAAATTGGTTACCATCACGTAGTTGCCATCCGGTGAAAAACTGATACTACTGTACATGGCGGCTTCTTTCCATTGCGCTTTGGAACCATCAATACCTACTTTATACAGTTCCGATCTGGCCAATTGTTCAAAATTGAACTCATCATTTGGGTTTTTCAACAGGTCCTGATATGTTCTGTTTTGTGCCTTTTTTCCGTCATTTGAGGAAATGGTAGGTCCATTGGGAACGGCCTCTGCAACGTTGATCAGGTCCTTACGGTCCTCCGGCAACATTTTCACCAAAATGGATTTCCCATCCTTGAACCAATTGATAACATCCCTCATATTGGCATTTACCTTGGCATCGGTCAATTTGGTGACTTGTGCTTTTTTCAAATCCAGGATCCATAGCTCAACACCGGCAGTAGTGGTATTGGTTACTGCGATCATGGACTGGTCCGGGGACCAGCTAAAATTTGCCAATCTGGGATTATTGGGCATATTCGCAACTTGAATGGCCTCAGAGCTGCCAACTTCCTTGATCTTGATGTTGTTATAATAATTGGTGCGACTGCCAATATTGGTTTTGGGATTTATTCGAAGTCCCGCCAACCGAAGTTCGGTCTCGGATAGTTCCGCAATGCTCTTATAGTAATTTCGATACAACAAGACCATATATTTACCATCATCCGTGAGTAAAACCCGGGGAGCAAGAGGGGCGTCGACAAGTTCCAGTATTTCCTTGGAGGGTTTTTGGTAGGTAAGTTTTTCTTGCGCAATGCCTATTGTGCTTATCAATAAAAGAAGAAATAGCCCAATTTTTTTCATGTCGGTATTTTTAGCGTGTTATGGGTGATTTGTACTGCTTTAAAAATACAATAAATCATTCATTTTCTGTTTGTTTTGAGGGAAGTCTCCAAGGCATCGCCCAAGGGGATTGACCACTTAATTTGGGATGTGCAGGAATTGTTTTTTGCAAATTTTTACCAATCTGCAAAGATTATTGGTTAATTTACCCCGCAATGCAACGGGGTTAAATGGGACCAGTTGGCACAAAATTCACGTAATATGTATAATTCTAAAATAACCGGACTGGGATATTATGTTCCTGACCATGTGGTGACCAATGACGATCTTTCCAAGGTAATGGACACAACTGATGAATGGATACAGGAACGAACGGGAATCAAGGAAAGAAGGCATGTAAATGACCCCTCGGAGACGACGACTTCCATGGGTGTCAAGGCTGCTAAAATTGCAATTGAGCGAGCAGGACTTGACAAAAGCGATATCGATTTTATCATTTTTGCGACGTTAAGCCCAGACTATTATTTTCCTGGCCCTGGAGTATTGGTGCAAAGGGATTTGGAAATGGACACGGTAGGTGCCCTGGATGTAAGGAATCAATGTTCCGGATTTGTTTATGGGGTATCTGTTGCCGACCAATATGTAAAGAGTGGGATGTACAAAAATGTACTGGTCATAGGATCTGAGGTACACTCGCGGGGATTGGACATGACCACACGGGGTCGTGCCGTTTCCGTTATTTTTGGGGATGGTGCGGGTGCCGCGGTCGTTAGTAGGGAAGAGGATGCTTCCAAGGGAATCCTTTCATCCCATTTACATTCCGAAGGGAGGCACGCAGAGGAACTTACGGTAATTGCCCCTGGTATGGGCAAAAGATGGGTAACCGATATTTTGAGGGATGAAGACCCTAATGATGAATCTTATTTTCCGTATATGAATGGGCAATTTGTATTTAAAAATGCCGTGGTCAGGTTTAGCGAGGTAATTATGGAAGGGCTACAAAAAAACCGGCTTTCCCCGGAAGATATCGCCCTGTTGATTCCACATCAAGCCAACCTTAGGATTTCCCAGTTTGTACAGAAGAAATTTGGCCTTACGGATGACCAGGTATACAATAACATTGTGAGTTACGGAAATACCACGGCAGCTTCCATACCCATTGCCTTGACCGAAGCCTGGGAAAAAGGAAAGGTAAAAGAAGGGGATGTCGTTGTATTGGCCGCTTTTGGGAGTGGTTTTACGTGGGGTAGTGTCATCATCCGTTGGTAAAGAAAAACCCTGACACTTTATAGGAATAAAGGCCAGGGCTATGGACCACTTGGTAAGAATTAACCAACCAATATTCACCCAAGTGGTCTTTTTTTGTTGGACTAGGTAACCAGCTTTATAGTACTAGACGACAAAAAGGATGGCATGTTACATTACTGATGGACAATAAAAAGAAACCCTGGCAAAGCTGCCAGGGTTATTGCATTGATAAGCTATACTAAACACTAACCATTAACTATAAAAAAATACAGTCTTACCAATGATTAAACTTTCGCGACCTTTGTAAAGAGACGTCATTTTTTCTAAATCGTTACGACTTTTAGGATAGTTTAACACACAATTTAACAGATGCAAAATACCCTAGTTTTTGGAGCCTCCTTAAAACCAAACAGATACAGTTTCCTCGCCATTCAGCGTCTCCGGGAGAATGGAGAAAACACATTCGCCTTTGGGCTGAAGTCTGGTTTTGTAGGCGACGTGCAAATTAAAACCAATTTGGATGAATTACCAAAAATTGACATTGTAACGTTGTATTTGAACCCTGAACGGCAAAGGGGATATTATCAGGATATCCTAGGCCTACAGCCCAATAAGGTGATTTTTAATCCCGGGACGGAGAATCCTGAGTTCTACCAACTGCTCAAAAGGAATACTATTAAAGTGGAAGTGGCCTGCACGCTGGTACTATTGGCTACGGGTCAATACAAAGGGTAATGAACCCCATGGTATGCCCTATTTTTTCCGGATTTTTCCGGTGGGTTCTCCATAGGTGGCAATTCGATGCTATCAGCAGAAAAATTTTTATGGATTTCCGTTGCATGGTCGAGGCTTATGGGGACCAATTTGGTATGATTGTGAATTTAAAGGGTCACTTTTAAGTTAAAATTTTGGCATGGTATGGAGGATTTAGGATACAAATCCCGTATTCTCCCAACTTGGGTCAATGGGCTATTGCCGCTTTTCTTTTCGTATCAACCATAATCCCAAAAAAGTCAACATCCCATTTAGGGGCAATAATTCATATCCCAATTCATATCCCCCAAGATATTCAGGTTCCAGACTTCCCAGAATAGAGATGACAACAACGGATAGCAACGCTACAACCCAAACATATTTGTCCCTAATTTGATGTTTGGTGAAAATACCAAAGGCGAACAGCCCCAATAACGGACCGTACGTATACCCTGCAACGGTCAATAGGCTATCGATCACATTACTGCTTAAAATGTATTTAAAGGCAACAATGACAATGACCAGGGCCAAACTCATCCAAATATGGGTTCGCTTGCGGATGCGTTTTTGCTCTGCTTCGGTTTTGTCATCCATTTTTATGAAATCCACACAAAAGGAGGTGGTCAATGAAGTCAGGGCACTGTCCGCACTGCTGTAGGCAGCTGCTATCAACCCCAGCATAAAGGTTATGGATAAGGTGAGTCCCAATCCACTGTTCAGCGCAATTTCAGGAAAGAGCAAATCGGTTTTCGGGGAGCCGTCCATTAAAGGGATGGCAATACCATTTTTGTTGGCATAGATGAACAGGAGCGCTCCCAAAAGCATAAACAGAAAGGTGACCCCAACAAGCACAAAGCTAAAGGAGATCATATTCTTTTGGGCTTCCTTAAGGTTCTTGCACGTCAGGTTTTTTTGCATCATATCCTGATCAAGGCCCGTCATGCAAATGGTTACGAACATTCCCCCGATAAAGGACTTGATAAAATGGTTTCTGGCAAGAAAATCATCGATAAACAAAAACCTGCTGTAGGTTTTGAGTTCGTTGGAGGCCAGGAATTCCCCAAAACTCCAGTCCAATTCCCTATTGATAAAAATAATTGACAAAATCACTGCCAAAATCATAAAAGCGGTCTGTAAGGTATCGGTCCACACGATGGTTTTAATACCACCTTTGTTGGTATAGATCCAAATCAATAGAATGGAGATGACCACGGTAATTTCAAACGGTATTCCAAAATCATCAAAAACAAACTGTTGGAGTACTATTGCGACCAGGAACAACCGAAAAGCTGCACCAAGGACCCTGGAAATAAAAAAGAAAAAAGCCCCTGTCTTGTGACTGGTCGGTCCAAACCGCCCTTTTAAATATTCGTAAATGGATGTCAGGTTTAGCCTATAGTAGATGGGCAACAATACAAAAGCAACCACAAAATATCCCACCAAGTAACCCAATACCACCTGCATATAACTGAATTGGGAAGTTTCCACCCAGCCAGGGACGGAAATGAAGGTAACTCCGGAGAGCGATGCCCCAACCATTCCAAAGGCCACCAAATACCAGGGGGATTGCCGTCCCGCTTTAAAGAAATCCGTATTGGAGTCGTTCCGTCCGGTAAAGTAGGATATGAGCAATAGGACAAGAAAATAGGCTCCAACAAGTAATAGTATCTGAAAGGCGGACATATGTTTGGTTTGGTCTGCAAATTAATGAAAAGCAGTTGGTATAGGTCGGCTTATGTTCAAGAACTGTTTGGGCGACTACCTTTCCATTCCAGCGCAAACCTTATATTGCACCTAAGGGCATACCCTTTCTTGTGGTATAAATCCTTAATTTTGCCCCCATGGAATTCTCTTCTAAACTATTGGAAAATGCGGTGTACGAGATGTCCCAATTACCGGGTATTGGTAAGCGTACCGCATTGCGTTTGGTATTGCATCTGCTCAAACAGCCAAATGAGCGGACCCAACACCTGGCAGCGTCATTGTCCAAGTTAAGGGAAGAGGTCAACTTTTGCCGTAGCTGTTACAATATTTCGGATACCGAGATTTGTGAAATCTGTTCCAATCCCAAGCGGGATAAAAGTGTCATTTGTGTGGTGGAGGATATCCGGGATGTTATGGCCATAGAGAATACAGCGCAATTTCAAGGGCTATATCATGTTTTGGGAGGTAAAATCTCTCCCATAGAAGGAGTTGGTCCGCAGGATTTGAATATTGTGCCTTTGGTGAATAGGGTAAAAACGGGAGAGGTCAAGGAACTCATATTTGCCTTGAGCAGTACTATGGAAGGGGATACCACTAATTTTTACATTTATAAGCAGTTGGAGGGACTGGATGTGGCCACTTCCACTATTGCAAGGGGAATTTCCGTAGGGGACGAATTGGAATATGCAGATGAGGTAACCTTGGGAAGAAGTATCCTAAATCGTGTGCCTTTTGAGAATTCCATTAAGGCATCATAATGATTTTTAAGTACGATTAAAACAATAATTCGAGCTATTTTTTGTTATTTTTGCAAAATATTTGTTACAAAAGCCACCTGAATTAAGAATATGTCAAAATTCGAATTAAAATTGCCGCAGATGGGAGAGAGTGTTGCCGAAGCTACGTTGACCACATGGTTAAAGGAAGTGGGTGACACCATTGAAATGGATGAAGCCGTCTTTGAAATTGCTACGGACAAAGTGGATTCTGAAGTACCAAGCGAAGTGGAAGGGAAGCTTCTGGAAAAACGATTTGACGTTGACGATGTGATCAAAGTGGGTGAGGTGGTTGCCGTTATTGAGATGGAAAGTGGAGCCAATGGGGCCACTACAATACAGGAAGCTGAACCAGTTACGGAAGTAATGCCCGAAGTTTCGGAACCTGCTGCACAGTTGGAAAATGAAATCAAGGCCGTAAGGGAAGCGGTCACCGGTCCTGCACAGGATATGGGCAATGCCGAGCGCTTCTATTCCCCTTTGGTCAAGAATATTGCGAAACAGGAAGGTATTTCCATGGCTGAGCTCGATACCATCCCCGGAACCGGAAAAGAAGGAAGGGTGACCAAAAACGATATCCTGGCCTTTATCGAGAACAGGGGGGGAAAGACCGTTGTCGCCCCAAAGGTGGAAAGCATCCCTGCCCCATCTCCCAAAGCCAGGGAAATCCCTGCGGAAGTGCCAAAAGTGGAAAAACCACAACCTAAGGCCAGTACAGTGGAAGTAAAAGATGGGGATGAAATCATTCCGTTGACCCGTATGGGTAAACTGATTGCCCAGCATATGGTGGATAGTGTGTCCACTTCTGCCCATGTGCAGAGTTTTGTTGAAGTGGATGTGACCAATGTGGTGCATTGGCGTAATAAGATTAAAAAGGATTTTGAACAGCGCGAAGGCGAGAAACTGACCTTTACCCCAATTTTTATGGAAGCGGTTGCGGTTGCCATAAAGAAATTCCCCATGATAAATATTTCATTGGATGGGGATAAGGTCATTAAAAAGAAAAATATCAATCTGGGCATGGCGGCCGCTTTACCCGATGGAAACCTCATAGTCCCGGTAATTAAAAATGCAGATCAATTGAATTTGGTGGGTATGGCCAAAACAGTCAATGATTTGGCGAACAGGGCCCGTAACAATGCATTGAAACCGGATGAAATCCAAGATGGAACGTACACGGTGACCAATGTGGGAACTTTTGGGAGTGTGTTCGGAACCCCAATCATCAATCAACCCCAAGTTGGGATTTTGGCATTGGGTGCCATCCGAAAAATACCTTCGGTAATTGAGACCCCGGAAGGTGACTTTATAGGTATCCGTCATAAAATGTTCCTCTCCCATAGTTATGATCACCGGGTGGTCAATGGGGCATTGGGAGGGATGTTTGTGAAGACCGTGGCCGATTATTTGGAGGCTTGGGACCTAAACCGGCAAATCTAACCTTCCAAATAACGATTTTTCATTTCAGTATCCCTATTTTCGGTAAACAAAACCCGACAAAATGTTTCGTATTGGATATATCCTATTTTTACTTTTAATGGGCTCTTCAGTTTGTGCACAGGATTTTTCAGCTTACGAAAAGAAATTGTTTACCCAGGGAAGTGGTGTTTTACCCTATCGTATTTTGCTGCCCAAAAATTTTGATGCTTCAAAAAAATATCCCCTGATCTTATTTTTGCATGGCTCCGGAGAACGGGGGAATGACAATGAAAAACAGCTTACCCATGGCGGTGAGTTATTTCTTAGGGATTCCATAAGGGAGCAGTATCCAGCTATCGTGGTTTTCCCCCAATGTGCCAAAAAGAGTACATGGGTCAAGATTGACGTGAGTGGTGAATGGGGAAACAGAACGTTCAGCTTCTATGAGAAAGCCCCACCCACCCAAGACATGTTACTACTGGAAGGCTTGATAAAGGAGTTGAGGAAAACCTATGCCATCCATGGAAAACAACTGTATGTAGGGGGGCTCTCCATGGGAGGATTTGGAACCTTTGAGTTGGTCAACAGGAACCCGGGGCTGTTTTCCGCGGCTTTTCCAATTTGTGGAGGGGCCAACCCGAAGATTGCAAGAAGGCTCACGCGGACAGACTGGTGGGTTTTTCATGGTGGTGCGGACGATGTGGTGCCACCGGAATATTCCACCCAAATGGTGGAGGCCTTAAAGGCAAAACGGGCAAAGGTGAACTATTCTTTATATCTGGCGGTAAAACACAACAGTTGGGACTATGCCTTAAAAGAACCGGATTTGTTGCCCTGGCTATTTTCTAAACCAAGATTGAGATGATGCAATTGAACTTAACAAAACCCATATGTTTTTTTGATTTGGAAACCACAGGCACCAATGTGGCCAAGGACCGGATTGTTGAGGTCTCCATTTTAAAGGTTTTTCCCAATGGAAACAAGGAAGGCAAAACATGGTTGGTAAACCCGGAAATGGAAATACCCGACGAAGTTGTTGCCGTGCATGGTATTTCCAACGAAAAGGTGGCCAATGAACCTACCTTTAAACAACTGTCCAAGGAAATCTACGCCATGATAAGGGATAGTGATTTGGCCGGATTTAATTCGGACCGATTTGATATTCCCCTATTGGCCGAAGAAATGCTAAGGGCCGAGGTGGATTTTGATATGAAACATATGGTATCCGTGGATATCCAAACCATATTCCATAAAATGGAAAAGCGTACCCTGGGTGCCGCCTATCAATTCTATTGCGGTAAAAACCTGGAGGATGCCCATAGTGCCGAGGCGGATACAAAAGCCACCTATGAAGTGCTTTTGGCCCAATTGGAACGCTATCCGGAGTTGGAGAACAATGTAAAAAAGCTTTCGGAATTCACTACAAGAAAGCAATCCCTGGACTTTGCCGGTTTTATTGCCAAGGGCAAGGATGGGGACCCCATTTTTACTTTTGGTAAACATAAGGGCAAAAAGGTAAACGATGTGTTGGAAAATGAACCGGGTTATTTTGGCTGGATCATCAATGCCGATTTTCCGTTGTACACCAAAAAAGTGCTGACCCAAATTAAGTTGAGCAAGCTCAATAATAAATTAAGCTAGAAAACGATGAAATTGATTTGTATCGGCCGTAATTATGCGGCCCATATTGATGAACTCCAAAATGAACGTCCAACGGAACCCGTCGTGTTCATTAAACCGGATTCTGCTATCCTACCCAAAGAGCAGGACTTTTACATTCCGGATTTTTCACAGGACATCCATTATGAGGTAGAGCTTTTGGTGAAAATTAAAAAGGTAGGAAAACACATAGCCCAACAGTTTGCCCACAAATATTATGACGAAATTGGATTGGGAATCGATTTCACGGCAAGGGACTTACAATCCCAACTTAAGGCTAAAGGACTACCCTGGGAAAAAGCCAAGGGATTTGATGGAGCAGCAGTGATAGGTAAGTGGAATCCTAAGGAAAAGTACGAAAATTTGGATAATCTGAGGTTTTCATTGTTAAAAAATGGGGAAAAAGTACAAAGCGGTAGTACTAGCTTGATGTTGTGGAAGATAGATGAATTAATCGCCCATGTTTCTACCTATTTCATGCTCAAAAAAGGGGATATTCTGTTTACGGGTACTCCGTCAGGTGTTGGTAGAGTGTCTCGAAATGACTACCTTCAAGGGTGGATTGAAAATGAAGAGCTATTTTCAGTTAATGTCAGGTAATGATTTATACATTGGATAAGATCAATGAAATGGCCGAAGGCGATGAAGATTTCGTTATTTCCGTCATTTCAGTTTTTTTAGAGGAGGTGCCGGAAGATATGGTCGCTTTGGAAAGTGCCATAGCCTCGGAGAATTTTGAACAGATTGGCAAAATGGCCCATAAAATAAAGCCCAATGTGGACTTATTGGGCATGGAGCAGACCAGGGCCAATGCTTACGAATTGGAGAAGCTGGGAAAGAATTCCGGTAGTCTGGATGAGATCAAAGCAAAATTTCCACTACTAAAGCGGGATGTGGAACAGGTCGTTGCAGAACTTCGAAAGGACTTTGACCTCTAAACCCGGTAATAGCCAAAAGCTTTTCGTTACTTTTACCGCCTAACGGGACTGCCCATTAATTCCATCGTTCATGCAAGCAGAAATCATTACCATTGGTGATGAAATCCTTATAGGTCAGATAGTGGATTCCAACTCCGCTTTTATTGCCAAGGAACTCAATAAGATTGGGGTTTCGGTATACCAGATTACTTCAGTGCAGGATGACCGGGAGCATATTTTGGAAACGCTGACAGAAGTCAATTCCCGCTCTCAACTAATTATTATTACGGGTGGGTTGGGACCTACCAAAGACGATGTTACCAAGCATACGTTGTGCGAATTTTTTGGGGATAACTTGGTTAGGAATGATGAGGTACTCAAATATGTTGAGTTTCTTTTCGAGAATTACATCAACACCCCAATTTCCGATTTAAACCGACAACAAGCCATGGTACCTTCAAAAGCGGAAGTATTGCATAACCAATTTGGTACGGCTCCAGGAATGTGGATGGAAAAAAATGGAACGGTATTCATTTCCTTGCCCGGTGTTCCCTTTGAAATGAAAGCACTGATGACCAATTCCGTCATTCCCAAAATTGTGGAAAAGTTCAAACGCCCCCATATCCTACATAAGACCATTATGACCTATGGTTTGGGTGAAAGTGCCATTGCCGAAAAGATTTCCAACTGGGAAAACAACCTCCCCAAAGAAATCAAATTTGCCTATTTGCCCAGTCTGGGGAGGGTTCGATTGCGTTTAAGCGCAAAAGGTACCAATAGGAAGTACCTTCAGAAATTGGTAAATACGGAAGCCAAAAAACTGTATCCTTTAATAGGTGCCATTATTTATGGTGAGGAAGAGGACGAAAGTATTGAGGCGGGCATTGGAAAATTACTCACCCAAAAAGGGATGACCCTGGCCACGGCAGAAAGTTTTACTGGAGGTAGGATTGCCCAACAAATAACGGCCATTCCAGGGGCCTCCAAATATTTTAAGGGAACAGTGGTAAGCTATGCCACGGAAACAAAGATCCAGGTGTTGGGTGTTGATCCGGACATTATTGAAAAGCATTCGGTAGTAAGTGAGGCAGTGGCCATTGCCATGGCAAAAAACATAAAAGAGATCATAGGAACGGACTTTGCCATTTCCACCACGGGCAACGCAGGTCCCAGTAAAGGGGATTCCGATGAGGAAGTGGGTACGGCTTTTATTGCCATCAGCACCCCCACGCACACTTTTGCCCAAAAGTTCGTCTTGGGGAATCATCGGGAACGCATTGTGCAAAAGGGTGTGAATAAGGCTTTTGAGCTATTGCAAAAAGAAATATTAAAATTTTGATCTTGGGTTTTGTGGGTCCAAGGTAAATCTCTAAATTTGCACGCTCAATAAAATCACGCAAAAGTTACGGAGATGTCCAAAGTTTGTGAAGTTACAGGAAAAAAAGTGATGTTTGGAAACAATGTTTCCTTCTCTATAAATAAGACCAAGCGTAGGTTTGATGTCAATATTTTTAAGAAAAAGTTCTACATTCCCGAAGAGGACAAGTGGGTGACCATGAACGTTTCTTCCAAAGGCATCAAAATCATCAATAAAAAAGGAATCTCCGCAGTTCTTAAGGAATCACGTGCCAAGGGTTACGTAAAGTAAAAAGTTAGCAAGATGGCAAAGAAAGGGAATAGAATTCAGGTTATTTTGGAGTGTACTGAGCATAAGGAATCCGGTATGCCAGGTACTTCACGATATATTACCACCAAAAACAAAAAGAATACGCCAGATCGGATGCAGATCAAAAAATTCAACCCGATTCTCAAGCGCATGACCATTCATAAAGAAATAAAGTAAGATAAGCCATGGCAAAGAAGACAGTAGCAACGCTGCAGAGCAGCTCAAAAAGATTGACCAAAGCCATTAAAATGGTAAAGTCACCCAAGACTGGGGCTTACACTTTTGTAGAATCGGTTATGCCACCAGAACTGGTAAACGATTGGTTGGCGAAGAAATAAGCCAAGCAAACTAAACATTGCTAAGGCCGTCCAAATTTTGGACGGCTTTTTTTATACCTTTTGTCATTCCGTGTTTAAGGCAGAATCCATTTAAATTGTTCCTTACTTTCCTATCTTTGATTTTCTAGCGATAGCACTATGAGTCTCTTTAAAAATATATTCTCCAAGGACAAAAAGGAAACCTTGGACAAAGGACTGGAAAAGAGCAAATCCAGTTTTTTTGGAAAGCTGTCCAAAGCCGTTGCCGGAAAATCCAAAGTGGATGATGAGGTCCTGGATAACCTGGAAGAGGTATTGGTCACCTCGGATGTCGGGGTAAATACCACCTTAAAGGTCATTGGGCGTATTGAGGAACGGGTTTCCCGTGACAAATACCTCGGTACCGATGAACTCAATCAGATTTTAAGGGAGGAAATCGCTGGATTGTTGTCCGAAACCCATGTGGGGGAAGCGGAGGAGTTCTTGGTTCCCGAAGATAAAAAACCCTATGTGGTTATGGTGGTAGGGGTCAATGGTGTAGGAAAGACCACGACCATTGGAAAACTGGCCCACCAATTTAAAAAGCAGGGGTTAAAGGTAGTCCTGGGGGCAGGGGATACCTTCCGGGCCGCTGCCATTGACCAGTTACAGGTCTGGGCAGAACGGGTGGACGTTCCCATTGTCAAACAAAAAATGGGCAGCGATCCCGCTTCGGTTGCTTTCGATACCTTGAATTCCGCAGTGGCGGATAATGCGGATGTCGTGCTGATCGATACCGCGGGGCGATTGCACAACAAAGTCAATTTGATGAACGAGCTCTCCAAAGTAAAACGGGTAATGCAAAAAGTAGTCCCGGACGCACCCCATGACGTTTTATTGGTATTGGACGGTTCCACGGGACAAAACGCCTTTGAGCAAGCAAAACAGTTTACCAAAGCCACGGAGGTAACCAGTTTGGCGGTGACCAAGCTGGATGGTACCGCCAAAGGCGGCGTGGTCATTGGTATCTCCGATCAATTTCAAATTCCCGTAAAATACATTGGGGTAGGGGAAGGCTTGGAAGACCTACAGGTTTTTAACAAATATGAGTTTGTGGATTCGTTTTTTAAATTATGAATGTAACATATGCAATTCTTCCCAGTAGGATAAAAGCTGTTGTTATAGATAGCATAATACTGATAGCTGCCATGTACGGAACTTCTGAAGTTTTTAGCCTTTTTGATGAGGTTTCAAATACACTTAGAATCTTTTCTTTTGTGCTTATTTTTTTGGTTTATGATCCCTTTTTTACCAGTGCATTCGGTGGTACAATCGGACATTCCTACAGTAATATAAGTGTAAAGAGGGAAAAGGATTTAGACCGAAACATTTCATTTCCTATGGCAGTCATTCGTTACGTGCTAAAAACATTCCTAGGCTGGATTTCACTCTTAACGGTTACCGGAAATGACAAAAGAAAGGCGATTCATGATTTTGTGGTAAATTCTGTGGTAATTGAAGTTGACAAGACCAATTAATTCTTAATTGTTGCTCTACAACCGTTAATTTACCTTTTCCTTCAAAAGAGATATGCCTGTCCATCCAAGATTTAAGGTTTAACGAACATTATTCCTTACATTTAAAGGGCTAAAATCTAGAGCATTATGGGCCGTATCCACTTATTTGAATTTGAGGACCAAAAGTGGTTTCCCAGTTTTTTACGTAATTACGGTACCGACTTTCTCCAGTTTTTATCCAATAAGACCAAATTGTACAAACCCATTATTCCCGTTTTGGAAAAAGGTTTGGCCGCCAATGGCAAAAACGTTATGGTGGATTTGGCTTCCGGTGGGGGAGGTGGCCTTTTGTGGTTGAATTCCGAATTGCTCCAAAAGTACCCCGATTTGAAGATTGTATTGACGGATTACTATCCCAATCGTTCCGCTTTTGAGTATACAAAACAACAGGCCCCCAATTTTGAATTTATTGCCACTCCCATCGATGCAAGAAAGGTTCCGGAAAGTTTGGAAGGCCTACGGACCCAATTTCTGTCCCTACACCATTTTAAACCCCATGATGCACGATTGATACTTCAAAACGCGGTGGATTCCAAATCGCCCATTGCCATTTTTGAGGCGCAGGAAAGAAGTGTTCCCAGTATTTTGGCCATGTTGTTCTCCCCGATAAGCGTACTCCTGACCACACCCTTGATCCGCCCTTTTAGGTGGGGGCGCCTTTTGTTTACCTATCTCATTCCCATTGTCCCCCTTTTTGTGTTATGGGATGGGGTGGTTTCGTCCCTTAGGACCTATTCCCTAAAGGAAATGGATGCATTGGTCAATAGCTTGGAAAATAAGGACACCTTTACTTGGGAAATAGATCGTGTAAAATCGGGTCCAGGGGTAATCCTATATCTTTTGGGAACTAAAAAAGACTAGAATGGGATTTAGGGTTTTAGTAGTGTTCCTTCTTTTTCCGATGGTTTTGGTGAATGCACAGATCACCCATCCCAAACCCAGTCCGTTTTCCATAGTGGAACAGGATGTTGGCCTTTCAAAGGTCCGTATTGCGTATTCGAGGCCTGCAGTTCGCAATAGGCATGTGTTTGGCCCCCAACAAGATGGACAACAAGGTTTGGTGCCCCATGGCCGAATTTGGCGGGTAGGGGCAAATGAGAGTACTAAGATTTCGGTAACTACGGATATGGCCGTTATGGGAAATCCATTGCCGCAAGGCACGTACGCCATATATGCCTTTCCGGAAGCGGATGTGTGGGAAATTGCATTCCATACCCATACGGAACACTGGGGCGACGGTCGTAAAAACTATAATCCCAAAGAAGATCTGTTTCGGGTAAGCGTAAAACCACAGTCCATTCCCTATCATCAAGAGAATTTTTTGATTGCCTTTGATTCCATTACCCATAACTCAGTTCAATTGCAATTGATTTGGGCCCGTACAAAGGTTTCCATTCCCATGACCGTGGATACGGATGCCCAAATGGAGATCGAAATTGCAAAACAGATCGCTGAAAATCCTACGGCCCAAACCTATTACGAAGCCGGGCGATACCTTCAAGAACAGGGCAGGGATTTTGAGCGTGCGTTGACCTATTTGAACAAAGCGCTTGAAATTGGGGGCGACACCTATTATTTTCATCGGGTCAAAAGTTTGGTGGAAGCAGAATTGGGTGACTTTAAAGGGGCAGTTTCATCGGCCAAAAAATCCCTGAAAATCGCTTTGGAACTGGAGAAGGACGAATTTGTTCGTATGAACGAAAAGAACATTAAAAAGTGGAAGGCACTTGTGGAAAATAATTAGGTGTCATTTCGAACTGAAAGTGAGAAATCTTATCTTCGGTTTTTTCATTGCTGGCTCCTTTGAAAAGACAAAACCATACCTATGAAAAGATCAATACCGGCTATTCTTATCCTGCTCGCCTTTGCGGCCTGTAAAAACGAAAATACCTACAAATCAACCTCAGATGTCAAAACATCGGCCGAGGAGGTTGTCCTCTGGACGCCCTATAACGATTCAGCGGAAGTAGCGGCCAATGCCGACCATGAAAAGGAGCGGATGCGCTACAAGTTCATCCAAAGCAAGGTGTTGGATAAAAACAAGGTGTTTTTGCCACTCTATGCTGAGGTTTCCCGATTTCCGGAAGCGAAATATAAAGCGATGAAACCGTTGGTGTTGGAGCAGGACATTCCTACGATCCAATCACGGATTTCAGAAGGAAGTTTCACCTATGAGGATTTGGTACTGTTCTATTTGCACCGTATTTACAAATACGAACTGCCCAATGAAACCACCTTGAATACGGTGATTGCCTTGAACCCCAAAGTATTGGAAGAAGCCCGTGCGTTGGATGCCAATGGCCAAGGGCACCACCCCATTTATGGTATGCCCATTCTATTAAAGGATAATATTGGCACTGCCCATATGAAAACCACTGCCGGAGCCATTGCCCTTAAGGACAACCAGACCAATGACGCCTTTATTGTGGAACGGTTAAAAGAAAAGGGCGCATTGATATTGGGCAAGGTAAACCTGAGCGAATGGGCCAATTTTGTTTGCAGTTGTCCCAATGGGCAAAGCGCCGTGGGCGGTCAAACGCTAAACCCTTATGGTCGCCGTGTTTTTGATACCGGAGGGTCCAGTGCAGGCAGCGGTACTTCCATAGCCGCTAATTATGCCGTAGCTGCAGTAGGTACGGAAACCTCGGGTTCCATTTTGTCCCCTTCCGGGCAGAATTCAGTGGTGGGCATGAAACCTACTGTTGGATTGTTGAGCAGAACGGGGATAGTCCCTATTTCCAGTACTTTGGATACCCCCGGACCCATGACCAAAAACGTGATTGATAATGGTATTCTATTGGATGCCATGCGGGGTTTTGATGACAATGATGACAAGTCCGTGCAAACGGATTGGGACGGGAAATGGTATAACAATGAGAAGGCAACCTTAAAAGGAAAGCGATTTGGGGCACTGGCAAATTATGTGGAACGGGATTCCATTTATAAAGAAACCTTGGAAAAATTGAAGCAAGCAGGTGCCGTCATCATTGAATTTGAACCGCCGGAAGTGGAATTTGATGGTTTTCTTTCCATTTTGAACATTGACATGAAAAACGACCTCCCCAAATACATAGCAACCTCAGTTTTGGATAAAGAGGCAGTAACCGTTTCCACGGTCAAGGATGTTGTGGATTTTAATTTACAGGATTCCCTGGTTCGAATTCCTTATGGACAGGTACGTTTTGATGGGATTTTGGCCGATACGACTTCAGCTGAAGGTTTACAATTGATCAAACAACGTTTGCGAAGCAATGGCAGGGCATATTTTAACCAACCCATGGCAGAACATCGTTTGGATGCCGTATTATCGATCAACAATTACGATGCCGGGGTGGCAGCCGCAGCCGAGTATCCTGCCCTCACCATTCCCATGGGATATCGCGAAAATGGAGAGCCCGTCAATCTTACCTTTATTGCCAAACAATATCAGGAAGGGAAGCTATATGATATGGGCACCGCTTTTGAAGCCATAACCAAAGCAAGACAACTTCCAGGGGCGTACCAGGATTAATTTATAAGTGCATTTAGCTTTTCCCAAAGGGCATTATCAAAACTTGAAGGACCCAAAAGATTTTCTCCGGCGTCCTCTCCCATTCGGACAATGACCAATCCCAGACTGGGAACGATGTATAGTTTTTGGTCATTTTTTCCTAGACCGGCATACGTATCCGTTGGCGCATTGGGTATGAGCTCCCCATCGAACTCAATGGGTAAACCAGGTGCAAGATAGGTGGATTTGCCATTCAGCCACCACAAATATCCATAGGCCTTATTAAAGTCTTGCGAAGTATTCTTCATTTCATCGAGATAGGTCTCATCTGCCAGAATCACCTCCCCGTCCCAAACTCCGTTACTGAGGTTCAATAATCCAAAGCGTGCCATGCTTCGGGCCGTACTGAAGTAAACATTGTTCAAATCATTGGTAGAGAACCAAAATCCATCCATACCGATCCTATCGCGAAGTTTTTGATTGAAATAGTCGGCCCATTCCTCTCCATTGGCATTGGCCACTACATCCTGCAATAAGGTATACGGACCATTGTGATACGCCCATCGCGTTCCTGCATCGGCCACATATTCCAGACAATTTGGGGTAATACAATCGAATTGTAAGCTGTTCATTCCCGTGGTCATGGTCAACTGATGCCAAATAGTAATGAGGGCTTCCTTTTCCGATGCAAGGCTGGTCCACCCTTGGCCCAAATAGTCGGAAGTTTTATCGGAAATGGCCAATATTCCTTCTTCTTGGACCAAACCTACAGTAAATGCGGTTAAGGTTTTACCCGCAGAAGCCCAGTACCAACTGGTGTTCTGGGTATGGTCATCAAAGTACCACTCCACAGCCAGTTTCCCGTCTTTTAGGATAATGAACGCTTTGGTGTCCTTTTCATCCAAAAAGTCCCATAAGGGTTGTTCCGCATCTGGATTCCATCCCAATTCAACCGTGGATAGCGTTTCCCATTCCCCAGAAGTTGAGGATGGAAAATACAGATCGGTGCTTTCCGGTCCATTGGGTGCGGCATCGTTCCCACTATCGTTCTGAATGGGTTCCGTGGAACAACTTTCAAGAAGAAGCAACACGGGGAACAAGAGCAATAAAGGACGTTTCATAACAGCAATTTTATTTGGGACTACGCTGACTACTAAAGGTTTAACGTTTTAAAAAAAGAATTATGCAATAAAATCGACCAATTGCCGATGCTATTGTATTTTTGCGGCCCATAGTAAAGGTATGCGCACAAAATCCCTTAAAAAGAACAAAATCAATGTAGTGACCTTGGGTTGCAGCAAAAATGTCTACGACTCAGAGGTGTTGATGGGGCAACTTCGTGCCAACAATAAGGAAGTGGCCCATGAGGAAGAGGGCAATGTGGTGGTCATCAATACCTGCGGTTTTGTCGCCAATGCCAAGGAAGAAAGTGTGAATACGATATTGGAGTATGTACAAAAAAAGGAAGAGGGAAGTGTGGATAAGGTCTTTGTGACGGGTTGTTTGAGTGAACGTTATAAGCCCGATCTGGAGAAAGAAATCCCAAATGTGGACGCATACTTTGGCACCAGTGATTTACCCAATCTCTTAAAGGCCCTGGGTGCCGATTATAAGCATGAACTTTTGGGGGAACGCCTAACGACCACTCCAAAGAACTATGCCTACCTAAAAATTGCCGAAGGCTGTGATAGGCCCTGCTCATTTTGTGCCATCCCATTGATGCGGGGTAAGCATAAGAGCAAACCTGTGGAGGAATTGGTTGCAGAAGCTAAAAAATTGGCGGCCAAAGGCGTCAAGGAACTGATTTTAATCGCCCAGGATCTTACGTACTATGGCTTGGATCTCTATAAAAAGCGAAATCTTGCGGAACTATTAAAGCAATTGGCCAAAGTAGATGGCATTGAGTGGATTCGATTGCACTATGCCTTTCCAACAGGTTTTCCCATGGACGTTTTGGAGGTGATGAAGCAAGAACCCAAGATCTGTAACTATATTGATATTCCGTTGCAACATATCGCAGACCCCATACTAAAAAGTATGCGAAGGGGAACGACCAAGGCAAAGACCACAAAATTGCTCCAGGATTTTAGACAGGCGGTCCCGGAAATGGCCATTAGAACTACCTTGATCGTGGGTTACCCCGGGGAAACGGAAGAAGATTTTCAAACTTTGAAGGAATGGGTCAAGGATATGCGTTTTGAACGGTTGGGATGTTTTACCTACAGCCATGAAGAGAATACCCATGCCTATTCCCTGAAAGATGATGTTCCTGAGGAAATCAAACAACAACGGGCCAACGAAATTATGGAGGTACAATCCCAGATTTCATGGGAATTGAACCAGGAAAAGATAGGAAAAACATTTCGTTGTATCATCGATCGTAAGGAGGGCAATTACTTTGTGGGTCGTACGGAGTTCGATTCACCCGATGTGGACAACGAAGTCCTTGTGGATGCCTCCAGACATTACGTAAAGACTGGTGATTTTACCGAAGTCATGATCACCGAAGCCTCCGACTTTGATTTGTACGGGGAGCCCGTAAAATAAGCCCTACCACTTATAATCCGTGCCCATCATAGGGCACCCAGTAGTTCCGTAATACATTTTTTTGATAAGGTTCAAGATTAGTTAGTATATTCATTGAAAAACTAGGTTGGTTATGAAGTCACCTGTTACCGTGATCATCGGAAATGGGGAGGCATCATTTGGACCTGATATTTGTCATTTTGTGTACGTTTGGAAAGAAATAGCTTTATGCGACGTATGCCTTTTTATTGGGGATTGGGATGCTAAAAAAATCGGCGTTATTGGTAACCAAATACTTTTTGTATGGAAAAAAAGTCTAAAATTGAAATAAGTGTCATCATTTTGCGTGTGCTGATCGGATGGCATTTTTTGTATGAGGGTATAGTGAAATTGTATAATCCGGATTGGACGGCCTTTGGCTATTTGGCATCGGCACAGGGACCTTTTAAATCGGTATTTTCCGCTTTGGCCAATGAATCCGTTATTGGATGGGTAGACACCTTGAACATGGCAGCATTGATGGTAGTGGGCATTACGCTGCTTTTGGGCATTTTTGAAAAAATGGGAGCGATAGTGGGGATTGGCCTTTTGGCCATGTATTACCTGTCACATCCTCCTTTTCCCGGATTGACACAATTGAACGTTGAGGGGAACTATTGGTTGGTAAACAAGAATCTCATTGAGATGGCTGCTTTGTTGCTACTTTACCACTTCCCCACGGGATACAGATTCGGCATTAAAAAATTAAGGAAACATAAAACGGTTGCGCAATGAAATGGACTAGGAGGGATTTATTAAAAGGATTGGGCGGACTACCTATTTTGGGGGCTGTATGGTGGGCAGGAGCCTCAAACACTGTAGGAAAAAGACGGGAACGCTCCGTAATACTGGAACAGTTGAATATTCAACCTTCGTTGCCCCCTGCGGTGCCTGGAATATCCGGTGAACCCATAAGGGTCGGTATTATCGGTTTTGGGATTCGGGGGGAACAATTGTGCCGATCATTGGGTTTTGCCACCAAAGAATGGATCGAGGATATGAAAGTTGAGGTACAGGAAAATCCAAACAATAAAGGCTTGGAGGATTTTATGAATCAGGAAAAACTCAATGTCCAACTGGCCGGAGTATGCGATATTTTTGATTACCGTGCTGAGCGGGCATTGAACTCCTTTTCTACGGAAGAAAACAAAATAAGGCGCTACGGGACCTATCAGGAAATGATTCAAAGTGGGGAGATTGATGCGGTGGTCATAGCTACCCCAGATCATTGGCATGCGCCCATTGCCATTGAAGCCTTGAACAACGGGGTGCACGTGTATGTGGAAAAGCCAATGACACATACCATTGAAGAGACCTACCGCTTGCGTGAGGCCGCGAATAACTCCAATGCCGTTTTTTCCGTAGGGCATCAACATAGGCAAACCCTTAGCTTTAGAACGGCCAGGGATATTGTGGAAAAAGGTACTTTGGGTCATGTTTCACTAATTCAAACCAATACCAACAGAAATGACGATAATGGGGCATGGAACTACGAACTACATGAAAAGGCCAATCCCAATACCATAGATTGGCAGCAGTTTTTGGGTTCCGCTCCCCAAATTCCGTTCAACAAGAACCATTTCTTTAGATGGCGCAAATGGTGGGCTTACGGTTCCGGACTTTCCGGGGATTTATTGACCCACGATTATGACCGATTAAACTGTGTACTCAATATGGGAATCCCGGAATCGGTAATGGCTTCCGGAGGGGTATATACCCACAATGACGGCAGGAATGTCCCTGATGTGATGCAGGTAAATATGGAATTCCCCAATTTCACCACGGGCAGTAGCCAGGTAAAAGGTAAGGAACGGGGCATGACATTCTGCTATAGTGCAACCTTGGGCAACGGTTTTAACAGGCCAACCATCCTTATGGGGCACGACGGTACCATGGAATTGGGCAATCGATTGACCATTTGGCCGGATGGTGGCTCAACGCGCTATGCGGAAATGTTGGAAAATGGCAAAATGAGCCCTGGTATCCCCATTTATCAGTATAACCCAGGGGCCAATGCCCCGGATGCGGTTTCCTCGGCAACATCACAGTATTTTGCGGACAAGGGGTTAATGTGGACCTATATTGATGGAAAACGGGTAGATTCCACCTTCCTGCACATGCGGGAGTGGTTGAGTGCCATACGAAATGGGGGTAAGGTGAGCTGTGGAATCAAAGAAGGTTTTGAGGAAGCCATCGCCGCCCATATGGCCGGTCTGTCCTGGAAGTTGGGCAAACGTATTGAATGGGACAAGGAGACCGAAACCATAAAACCCATAGAAGGCGTGGATCTGGATGAGGTACTACTTTCCAATGAAATGATTCGTGCGGATTACATTACCGTTTCCTAGAAACTTTAAAGTGTTACGTAGGAAATCAATTGTTCCACGGTGGGATGGTCATTGCCACCTGCGGGTTCAATGGTGATGTTCAGTGATTCGGCCCGGTCAATATATTTTAAGGTCACCAAATCCTTATCCGTTGGCAGCAATCCCATATTGATCATTTCGCCATCCACATCGCTCCACATTTGATAGGTTTGATCATCGGGAAGTTCGGGCAGTCCCTTGGGGTTTACCACGACAAGCCTATTGTCATGGTTGACATAGGCAACGGCCCTGGAGTTGGGGATTTTGTTATTGCCCTTTAGGACAAAGGGAATGGTGCTCGGATTATTGATCAGTTGTAAACGATTATTGGTGACTTCATAGTTTTCTTCCAACAGGTCCAATCGTTCCTCCAATACCACGGATTGATTTTGAAGGGAGTTCAATTCCTTTTTTGTCGCTTGCCATTTGGTGTACATCCAAAATGTGGTCAGCATAAACAGAATGGTCAAACTTGCTGCTGCCCAAAGCCAATGGGTGGGAAGCTGCTTTACCTTCGTCCCTTCCATTTGAACTTTTAGATTATCCTTTACTTGGGAAGGGGGATTTATGGCATTTTCAAAGGCCATACGCTCGAAATCCGCTTCAAGTTGTTGGAACTTTTGTTTTAAATCGGCATGTTCACTGATGGCAAGTTCAACCGCTTTGGTTTCATCAGTATCCAATTCATCCAACAAATACTTTTCAAGCAATCCCTCCTTTACTATGTAGTCCTTATCCATCATCCTATCACTTCCGTTACCCACCAAAATAATACTATCCCAATTTTATAACTTTCCCTTAGCAACTGTAAGGCCTGTCGAATATAACTCTTAAACGTTCCCAGGGGTACTCCCATTTCTTCGTTGGCCTCCCTATGCGTGTATCCGCGGAAATATACCAAGGATATGGCCTCTTGGTGATGTGGCTCCAGTTGACTTATTGCTCCATTGAGCTTTTGGAGATCCACTTCACTTTCCATCGTGTTCTTATCTTTAAGTACACCTAAATCCTCATTTTGGATGAGCTTATCGGTCTTTCGTACGGCATTTAAGGCCGTATTTTTGGCTATTCGGTACGCCCAGGTGTAAAATCGTCCCTTATCCGGATTATAAGAACCCATTTTTTCCCAAATCTTTACAAAAGTTTCCTGAAGTACATCCTCTGCCAGCATCTGGTTTTGACAAATCCTTAAAATTATTCCGAATAAAGCCCCTGAGTACTTGTCATACAATAGGTATAGGGCATCCTTATCCTTGTTGATGATTCGCTGTATGACTTCGGTGTCTTCCAAGGGCGATGGTTACATTGATGTTAAAGATATGATAAAAAGGGATTCTTCTTCATCCAAGCCTAAAAACCCCGTGTATTTACGAACAGAAGCGCGCATTTAGTCTTTTAAATCATTAAAACAATTAAACAAAACAAAATGAAAAAATTAGTTTTTATTCTTACGACCCTTGCATTGATGGCCACTGTACTAACAACACGAGCACAGAAAGGTCAGGATATTGTGGACATCGCGGTATCCGTTGATGATTTTTCAACTTTGGTAACTGCCTTAAAAGCGGCCGATTTGGTGGATGCCCTAAAGGGTGATGGTCCATTTACCGTTTTTGCCCCCGTGAACTCAGGCTTTGCCAAAATTGATTCCAATACCTTGAACGCTTTGTTGGAGCCAGCAAACAAGGGCAAGTTATCCGCAATCCTGACCTATCATGTGGTTTCCGGAAAATTGGCTGCTTCAGATGTCGCCGCAGCCCTTAAAAGTGGAAATGGAAAAGCCGAATTGACAACGCTACAGGGTGGAAAACTTACTGCAGTAAGTAAAGATGGTGGCATCTTTTTAATGGATGCCAATGGGAATTACAGTAAGATTGCCAAAACGGATGTTATGGCATCCAACGGGGTGATCCATATCATCGAAGACGTGGTTATGCCAAAATAAATAAGTTGGGTGATTTTTCAATGTTGAAGGAGGAAACACCGCCATATCATATGGCGGTGTTTTTACATGTTTACAAAAATGTGTCCGGCTTCGGGAATATCCGTTAAATCGAACTGCTTTTCATTCAATACGATTCCATGTTCCAGATAGGCCTTAAGATTGGTGAGCCAAAATGTCCAACCACAACTGCAACCGTTATAAAGGTTCATTTTGGTTTTGTCGTCGGTTGCCATTTCATATTGTTTCAAGGTTATTAAAACGGCATTATTGACCTCTTCGAGTTCAACGGAAACTTTACAAGCATCATTGGCGAATGTAAAATTGATAAAATCCTTCCCATTGGCGTCCAGAATGGTACCTTCTTCCTTTCCATTCCAATTGTGCCATTTCCAAACGTAACGATCGCCTTTCTGTATGGTTTCCTCATCATTTCGTGCAATTCCATTGCCATCGGTATAGCTTGCATCACTCAAAAACCAACTTGTGATACCCCTTACCGTGGTCCAGCATTCATATATTTTTTCAATGGAGGCGTTAATGTGGATTTTCTTTGTAAACTGGTCAAAACTGAATTCCATCACTTTTTTCTTTTTAATTCAAAATCATGGATTTCCCTCCCCAATTGGGCCAGGAAAGGAATTCCGATCTCATCGTATTCGTAATTGTCATCATTGAAAATCCCGTCCTTATTTACCAGAATCGTTGCGGTCATCATAAAAGCAACATCGTTTTGGGTATCTTGGATGTAAGCACAGTCCGTCAATGTACCATAAGCGTACCCTACTTTATTGAAGATTTTAATATGCTCTGGCATGGGCTCTTCGGAGTCACCGAACATAAAGAACTTCACATAGCCGTCATAGTATTCCTCCCTATCATATCCTGCTTGGTAGGGTAGGGCAGACATGGATTGTAACAAAAACCGGTGTTGGTCGGGAGATATCTTGAAACGTTCTTCAACAGGAAATAGATCGGGAAATATAATTCGTTTTAAGACCCCATGTTGGGTCTGCACGGGATAATGGTTTTTAAGGCCAAAATCAAACGGCTCCCCATAAAGGGAACCTTCGGCATAAAACCCATCTCCCTTTTTAATTCTTTTGAGTTGTAGGCGTTGTGGAGGTAAGCTTACAATTGGAGTGGATACTGTGGTACTACTGTCATTTTCATAAATGACCAGGGGTTTTGTGGTCACATCGTCCGCATTTGCGGTAGAAAGTCGATGGGAAATTCGAATAGGTCCGATTTTCTTGTTTTTAATTCTTGTGTTCAGGTCATCAAAACCCAAGAATTCCACCAATCGGTTATTGGCGGCATTATCACTGACCGCAAAAATTTCCTTGATGGCCTCCCGAAATGACGTTTCTACCGAATCCCCTTCGATGTAGAATCGTGAATCCAAATGTAAGGTATCCAATTCGTACAATTTTTCCAATGCGGCCACTGCAACTGGAAATTTAACGGTACTGGCCGGATAGAAGTAGTTTCCGTCGTCTACCTGGAAATCGTAATCGGTCAAGATCAGGCTGTCCCCATCCTGGTCTATTTGGGTATATCGGATTTGGACCTCATAAGGTCCAATACTATCCAAAACCCTTCGAATACGTTCATCTTGCGATGCCAATGCCGCATCCAACGCATTATCATAGGCCATCTTTTTGGAACATGAAAAAACCAATAGGGAACCTAAAAGAAACAAGCCTTTGTTCATGGGTGCATATGCTAAAGACTTTTGTCCAAATACAGTTCTCCGCGATGCGGTTTTAGATCGTCCCGCACTTGGGGCATCTCAAATTCGGCAACTACCAAAAATACGATGCTGTGCGTCCCGTTTATCTTCTGATGGCCAACAATATCGTATTTTAATTCCTCATTAAAAACGTATTCCTTAAGGTGCTTGGCATAGTGTTCGGCCGTCTTTTCGGAGGCGGGACCTTTAAAATCCCAGAGTAATTTTATCTTTCTGTCAAGAAGGGATGCTTTCATTAGGTGTTACTTATTTAGGACCGAAATCCCTTTTTCGGCAAAGTTTTTAAAATCTTCCGCATATTTTTTGGACTGTTTTTTGAAGGCGCCGGGCATAAGAAAAGCCATAAGTTTCATGCCAAAGCCCTCAAATTGGAACTCACTTTCTGAAATCCATCGGGTCTTTCCATTTTCTTCTTTAAAGAAGTTCTTTTGGATGTTATGTACCCCCTTTGTATCATAGGTGGCGTGAAATTCCTCGGGCATGTTTCGTTTGATGATGGTTTCCACCATTTCCATATTACGCTTGCCCATTTTAAATTTCATGTTCATTTGGGCACCCTCTTGCCCTGTTTCCCCGGAAATTACATCATAGGCAAGCAATCCACGCATCCAGTGCTTCATATTGTCCGGGTTGTCCAACTTTGTGATGAATTCGTCCCTGGGCAGGTCAACCAGGACTTCGGTAGTGTATTTCATTGTAGTTAGCTTTAGTTAGGTTTTGCTAAGATATTGATTTACAGTATAGCTCAAAAATCCATAGTTAACTACGATAGACTTGTGATCCTTTAAGTTATTGTTATTTTTGTGCAATGCTTTTGAGGAGGAATAAAATTCTGTGGTCAATCGTCATTTTTTGTGGTCTTCTTTCGTTATCGTGTGGCGACTACTTCAATGGAAATGAAGATCAGGTGGCCTTGGCCCGTGTAGGGGACAGTTATTTGTACAAGGACGATTTAAAGTCCTTGATTACCCGGGACATGTCCCCACAGGACAGTGCGGCCCTTGTGGTGAACTATATCAACAATTGGGCTTCCAAGCAATTGTTGTTGTCCAAATCCAAAATAAACCTCCCAGAGGAAAAACTTGCCGAGTTTGACCAATTGGTTGCGGACTATAGGGCGGACCTGTATACCAAAGCCTATTTGGAAGCATTGGTGCGACAATCCCAGGACACTACGATTACTGCCCAACAGTTACAGGAGTTTTACGAAACACAAAAAGAGAACTTTAAACTGGATGAGAAGTTGGTCCAGCTCCGTTTTGCGGTTTTGCCAAGACAATTTTTGAACCAGCAACAAGTGGTGGATAAAATGAAGAATTACAGTGAAGAGGATAAAGCATTCCTGGATTCCATAGCGGTCCAGTTCAAAAAGTTGCATTTAAACGATTCTGTTTGGGTCAGTGCCCCCAGAGTGATGGCGGAGATACCTGCAATCGACTATACCAATGAAGAGCGGTACTTAAAGAAATCACAATTTTTTGAATTACAGGATTCCTTGGGGGTATATTTGGGTAAGGTTACCAATGTATTGGAGGTTAATGATGTAGCTCCACTGAGTTATATTGAACCCAATATAAGGCAAATCATATTGAATAGGAGACGACTGGAAAGAATACGGAAACTGGAAAGTGATATTTTGGATGAAGCCATTAAAAAAAGTGAATTTGAAATCTATGGAAATAATGAGTAGGAAATTAATGTGGGGCTTCTTATTGGCAGGGAGTATGATTTTTGCACAAGAAGGGGAAGGATTGAATGAAGCCAGTATATCCACGGATACTACGGTCTCCCGGAATATGGCAAAACTGGACGGTATTGCGGCAGTGGTTGGGGATTATGTGATTCTGGATTCCGATATTGAGAAAACCTTAATCGACTTAAAGAGCCAGGGGGCTTCTACGGAAGATGTGACCAATTGCCAGTTATTGGGCAAATTAATGGAGGATCGGTTATATGCCCATCAAGCGGTCCAGGACAGTCTCTTGGTATCCGATGACCAGGTGAACGCTACCTCCGATCGCCAGATTCAACAGTTGACCTCTCAAATAGGCAGTGTTGATAAAATGCTGAAATACTACAAAAAAACCGACTTGGAAAGCTTTAAAGCGGAGCTTTTTGAGATCAATAAACTGAGGATGCTATCCGAAAGAATGCAAGCCAAAGTGGTTGAGGATATTGAGGTCACCCCAGAAGAAGTAAGGCAGTTCTTTTATAGGATTCCAGAAGATGAGAGACCGGTTTTTGGTGCGGAATTGGAGATATCCCAAATCGTGAAACAACCCAAACCATCGGAAGAAGAAAAGCTTAAGGTCATCAATAGGCTTAAGGAAATTAAACAGGATGTCCTGGAAAACGATGCCAGTTTTAATGTAAAGGCCATTTTGTACTCACAGGACCCAGGTTCAAAATCAAAGGGCGGTTTCTACAGTATGTCAAGGGAGACTCCGTTCGTCAAGGAATTTAAGGATGTCGCCTTTAGTTTACAGGAAGGGGAGATATCCGAACCTTTTGAAACGGATTTTGGTTACCATATCATAAAAATGGAAAAAATCCGTGGTCAGGAAAGGGATTTACGACATATCTTGATGATACCGGAAATATCAAGAAAGGCTATGGAACAGGCCGCTAAGGAGCTGGATACCATTCGCCAACATATTTTGGATGGAAAATATAGCTTTGACGAAGGTGCACGTAACTTTTCGGACGAAAAGGAAACGAAATTTGATGGGGGGTTATTGCGAAATCCCATTAATTTCGACTCTAAGTTTGAATTGACCAAAATGGATCCCTCGCTGTACAATCAGGTCAGGAATTTAAAGGACGGTGAGATTTCAAGGCCCATAAAAGAGGATGACCCTCGGGGAGGACCACCCAAATTCAAAATTATGCAGATTACCAATCGGTATGATGAGCATGAGGCCGATTTTGCTAGGGATTACATCAAAATTCAGGAATTGGCCATGCGGGACAAACAATTTAAGGCGGTGAAGGAATGGATGGCCGAAAGGATTGATGATACCTATATTCTGGTCGACGATGACAACAAAAGCTGTAATTTTTCCAATAACTGGCTAAAGCAATAATATGTCCGACGTTACTGCCGTCCAAGACCTTGTCCAAAAACATAGTGATTTAAAACAGGAGATTGGTAAGGTAATCATTGGCCAAGAACAGGTCATAGAACAAATTCTTTTATCCATTTATACCGGGGGGCATTCCTTGCTCATTGGAGTTCCCGGTTTGGCAAAAACCTTGATGGTAAATACCATAGCCCAGACATTGGGCTTGGACTTCAAGAGAATACAGTTTACACCCGATTTAATGCCCAGTGATATTTTGGGAAGTGAGGTTTTGGACCAAAATCGGAATTTTAAGTTCATCAAAGGCCCCATTTTTGCCAATATCATTCTGGCAGATGAGATCAACCGGACCCCTCCCAAAACACAGGCTGCCTTATTGGAGGCAATGCAGGAAAGGGCCGTGACCGTTGCTGGACATCAATACAAACTGGAACTCCCTTATTTTGTTCTGGCTACGCAAAACCCTATCGAACAAGAAGGTACCTATCCACTGCCGGAAGCGCAATTGGATCGTTTTATGTTCGCCATCAAATTGTCCTATCCCTCCATTGAGGAAGAGATCGAAGTGGTCAAGTCCACGACCACGGATAAATCGGTGAACCTTAATACACTCTTTAGTGCCGATGGCATAAAAGAAGTACAACAGTTGATCAGAAGGGTCCCCGTGGCGGACAATGTTGTGGACTATACGGTACGACTGGTCAATAAGACCCGACCCGACCTGGGTTCGGCTTCGGAATTTGTGAAGAATTACGTGGATTGGGGAGCAGGACCTCGGGCATCCCAAAATTTAGTGATGGCCGCAAAGGCGCACGCCGTTGTCAATGGCAAGTATTCCCCGGATATTGAGAATATAAAAGCAGTGGCCCATGGTATCCTAAGGCATAGGATCCTCAAAAATTATAAGGCAGAGGCCGAAGGAATTTCTGAGGATGACCTGATTTCCCAACTATTGGAATAATATCGTATTACCATCTTTTTTGGGTAATGCTGGGGATGGGCAAACCATTGCACCGGCTTTATTGCTTAAAAATTCTTCGCAACCTGATAGTAAAACATTCCGTCTTTCGGTTTTTGGATGCTGTTTTTTGCCATGAGAACATCAGTTGTTTCGGTATAAATAAAATGGTACCAAAAGATAAAGAATTCTTCAAACGAAACTTCCTTATCGAAATTCAGCTCACGGTATATGGCTTCAAAATTGGGTTTGTTTCTGTTCAGGATATCAAGCAGACATGGGAAAAATGCATTGGGCATTTTATGGCTTATCACCAGCATATCCTTTTCATCAAAAACATAAATAGTCTTGTCCTCGTAATTATCCCAACCAACATTTGATTGAATCCGTTTGTTACCATATACGGAAATGCCTATTGAATCATTCCAAAAAAGTCCCATGTTGCCATAGATTCCAAAAGGTTCGGTGGTGTTGGAAGGAGCATCTTCAACAATGGCCAGGTAATATCGACTGCCATTTCGTAAAGGTCTTTTTGTGTTTAAAAAAACCTCCTCCACCTGTTGGATTTGAAAATTATCGAGGAGGACATTACTTAAATAAAAGAAGGACAATTCACGGAAATCATGGTGCTGTGAAATATTCATTTCGTTATGTATCCTTTTTATTTCAGGTAACCAGTTGTTGATACTGTCGGCAATTTCATTGGCTACCTTTTGGCCTTTTTCCTTCAATAGGTTGACTCGCTCCAATGTGAGAATCCCAAGCTTGGGTTGGTAGTAATCCCCCTTTTTTGTAAGTAGTTTGTTTTCAATTAGGGCATCTATGTTCCGTTCCGTTGTCCCAGGGCCCCATTTCAGTGCGCCTTCAATTTCAGAAAGCGGAATATTGTAATGCAGTGCCGTAAGAAACTGCGCAAGACTATCCTTATTGATGTCGATTTTGGGGCCTTCGTGTCCAGATATTTGATAAACCAACAATGAGGAATCAAGAATACTATCCATTGTTCTACTGTTTTTAATGGAACAGCTTACCAAAATAGTAATGACGAGTGCGGTAAATAGGGTCTTCATGCAGTAATGTTTATTGTCAAAAATTAGGGGTTTTGCAAAGTTGTTGATTGCGTTTTCCCGGTTGTTTTGGGGTTGCCTGCAAAGGTATTGTGTGGGACTTGTTTTGGAAAATGATAACTGATTTTTCGTCCTAACTTAAAGCAGGCAAATCTGTGCTGAATTCCGTTTAGGGAATCCAACCGCTAGAGGAAAACTTATTGCGGGCGGTGGTTTTTGCTTTTTAATCAAACGGAATCAAGTCCGGCTCTAAAAATGCTGTTTTTGCCAAATTCGAATGGTAAATATCAAATCCGTAATGACAACCCATCAACTCCTTGAAGTTATATTTTAATCTGGGAAATTCAGCAATAAAATCCTTGAAATTATCAGCATTCGATTTGAGCATAAAATGATAAACCGCCTTAACCGCGGCCAAAGTCAACGTCATATTGAATTTATCTTTCGCTCCAACGTGGTTCACAAACTTTTGCAATTGGTAAGGGATGTTTTTTTCAGCTTGCTCAATTCCATAGTTGTCAATATGTATCCATGCCAACCGTAAATGGGCTTCATGGGAAAAATCGGAAGGGTTTAATTTACAGGTAACGAATTCTCGTTCAAATTCAGCGTCGGAAAGTTCAAAATGCTTTTCCATTTTCTATGTTTCTTAAATTATGGCCATTGTTGGCAATGGCTATTTTTCTTTTATCACGAATGTTTTGGCCAATCTGTCTTTCAAACTCCTTTGTTTTTGCGAATTATCAGAAAGAAGCATTATGACATCCGCTAAAAAGATTATTGAAAAGAAACAGTTAAAAATTTCAGCCAAGGGATAAGTCGATTGTAAGGCCTGCGAAAATTCCCAAAACCCGTCCAATTCTGTCAAATTGGGATTATTATAAGCTAAAAACTGAGCTGGCAGATATATAAGGGCTGGCAATATGAAAATCAAACTTCGGACAAGTGATCTTTGAAAGCCAATTTTTTTGAATGCTAAGTCCGTTACCTTTAAGTTAAATGCCATTTTTCCCAGTGTAGCCTGATACTTGCTTTCCATTATAGGTTTGTAAGAAAGTCCAATCAAAGCAATCGGCAAATAAAGGTAAAAGCTTTTTGCGGTTATAAAATTTAAGTAGTTGAGTCCAAAAGAGGGAATTCCGATTATTATCATATCTAAAATATAGGCCCCAAATCTGTCCCAAAATTTACCATATTGTACTTCTTCGCTCATTCCGATTTTAATTGATTGTTGGTTGCAGTTTTTAATTCAGTTTTTTTGAATAGATGTTAATACGGTCCCCAAAGACCGTAAATCCTTGGGAATAATATTTCCATCCTTTTTTTTCATAAAAATCGTTCAATGCTGTTGAAAGATAGAGATTGTCAAATCCTCTTTTCCGGGATTCATCAACACTATGTTGTATCAATTCATTTGCTAAACCTTGGTTCCGATAACTTTCGTCTACGAATAAGCACGCAAACCAAGGAAATAGATCTTGCCTGCTTATAAGGTCATTTGTCAATAATGCATAGGAACCAATAATTTTATCTTCATCAAGCATGAGGTAAAACTTTGGTAAGGATTTAGTATCAGCGATTGAATTTTCAATACAATTTTTGTAAAAATCAAAATTCGATTCGTTTCCCCATTGTTTCCAGAAGTATTCAATTCCCCTCTCCAATAGCTTACCTTCCTTATGTAGTAACTCGATATTCATTTTTTAAATTACTGCCCTTACTGCGTAGCGTTTTATTCATAAAGGTTTTTGGTATCCGCAATTGAGATCTCTACTAGCAGATCTCCCAACTTACTACAAACCGCATTGAAAAAGTGTTCCCCCTTTTCTTTGGTTGATGCTTTGGGATTTCCCACTCCAGTATCTTCGCTTATTTGACTCCAAGGTCTTTCCGTCCAAGCCCAACCCTCGTTGAACGCTTTTATTTTGTTCTTTTTTTCAATTCCGTCGCCCCAATCTTCTTTTGGAAGCACCAATTCAGGGGCCAAATGAAGAATAAGACTTGTTTCCATTTCGTCCGCATGGTCTCCCGGATCATCAAAAAAATCATTCCGATTGACAATCTTTACCCATTCACCAACACATAAAAACATTTTTGGAAATAGCAGTCCAAGTTCCCGGATTATTGATTTCCAATTATTTCCTCCATGACTGTTCAAAATCATAAATTTTTGGATTCCTTGGCGGTCCAATACGCCAATGATGTCTTTTAAGATGGCGAATTGGGTACTTGGGTTCAAATTCATATCCAAGTAGATGTCGGCCTGTCCGGTATTGACCCCAAATGGAATTGTAGGTAATATGATGACTTTGGCTCCTTTCTCCCAAGCAATTCTCCCAGCTTCTTCCGCGATAGCCGTTCCTTCAATGACATCGGTTGCGTAGGGCAAATGGTAATTATGGGCTTCTGTGGCCCCCCAGGGAAGTACGGCCAAATCAAATTTTTCATCTTTTAAATGTTTCCAATTGGTATCTGCCAGTACGTAAGGTCTTATCATTTACTTTTTTTTTAAGCCTGCACAACGTTTTGTCTGTAAGGTGGTGCCGTTTGGAAACATGAACCTGTACACTTTGGTGTATGCAGGTTACTTTCCTATAACTAACGTGGGTTCTACATATTTTTTATCAACCAAAATCCGTCAAATTGAGTGGTTTTTCGTAATAAAATGAAGAAAAATTGTATCGAACAGGATTTTGCAAGAAAATTACCTGCCTGCCGCCGGAAGGCAGGCAGGTTTTCGATACATTTTTGCTATCGCAAAAACACTCAAAATGACGTAATTTTCTTATACTGAATTCACGTCATTACCATCAAATTAAGGATTCCCATCCTAAATCCAATCAGTCGATTTTCCACCTTCCTCGGTAAATATATCAAAAGGAGTGCTCCAGAAGGATTCAAATTTCACTTATTTCAAGAAATTGTCTGAACTGACGGTAACTATATAAAACATATGGCCTTCCACATTATCCTGATCGGAATATCGATTATATAATGTAGGTGGTAATCTTTATATTTAAGGGATACTTAATCCAAGCAAAATGACAGACCGTAGAAAATTCCTCCAAAATGCCTCTGCTTTTGGCATGGCAACCGTACTGGGAGCCTGCACCTCTCCAGAACCTAAAGAAGCACCAAAAGCTGAAAAACAGGACAATATCAGAAGAAATCCCATTGGGGTTTCGACCTATTCGTTTTGGCAATTTAACGGTCCCAAGGAAGACGTGCCGATCGAAATGTGCATTGATAAGGCCGCAGCTATGGGTTTTGACGGTATTGAACTACTGTTGGTACAGATGACCTCTGAAGAGAACAGTTATTTGCAAAACCTCAAGAAGCGTGCCTTCCACGCTGGATTGGACCTCATGGGGTTCAGCACACATCAGGGTTATGTTTATCCCGAAAAGGAAAAACGTGACGAAAACATTGCCAAAACGATCAGGCAGATAGAACTTGCGTACGCCTTGGGCATACCGACAATGCGATTGAATACCGGACGCTGGGGAACCTCAAAAAACTTTGATGATCTTATGGCCAATAAGGGTATTGAACCAACATTGGAGGGCTATACGGATGAAGATGGCTTTAAATGGGTGATTGATTCCATTGCAGCATGCATTCCAACGGCAGAAAAGTGTGGAGTGGTCCTGGGCCTGGAAAACCACTGGGGATTGGGACGCACTGCTGAAGGCGTGAAGAGAATTGTGGACGCCATTGACAGTCCATGGTTGCAAATGACCTTGGACACGGGTAACTTTTTGGAAAATCGTGAGGAACAGTTGAAGCTTATGGCCCCTCAAACTTTCCTTGTTCAAGCCAAAACCTATTATGGTGGAGGTAAATGGTATTCACTGGACATCGATTATCCTGCCATTGGTCAAATGATGCGGGATGTGGGATACAAAGGATGGATATCGCTTGAGTTTGAAGGCTTGGAATCGCCTGATACAGCCGTACCCAAGAGCTTGGACGTATTGCGGGATGCTTTTTATTACGAGATTTAGTCCTGGTGGAATGCCGATATGTTTCTTCCGTAGCGCTTTTATGACAACTTGAATTTTCTGTTTGTCACTATCGGGATGGGATTACTCTAAAAGGATTGTTTCAGGCCATTTTGTGTTTTTTCTACGTGCACACAACGGTCACGGCCATGGTTTGTAGCATAGATATGAATAATGGCCCTTGTTGTGGTGCAGTTTAATAGGTCCATAATTCGTATTCAAAATGGCGCATTCTCATTTACTTTGGACAATAACCATTTTATGTCTTCTTCTATAATATCCTCAGTGCTATTAAACTTGATACGTTTGGCGTGTTTACCTTTTCCACTAAATTTCAGTCTATCATGGTTAAGTTCATCAATGTGATGTACATATAACATACAAGATTCATTGGTTCCTTCCTGAATTCCACATAAAACGTTATTCCTCCCATTCCTTGAATATAAAACCAATTTCACTTTTTTACCGCCTATAATGCTTCCCTCAACATTATCAAAATAGGACTCAATGATTTCCTTTAATTTATTCCCTATTTTATTCGCTTTGGCGCTTTTGAATATCTGATTAAAATTTTCCATGTTAGTTGCCTAATTCGTTTGTCCATGCACCAGGACGTTCTTTGCTAAGATTTCATTCTTGTCTCCTACGATTCTGAGCATCCCCATTAGCTTAATACAGGCTTTGTCAAGGGGTAGGGGAGAACGGCGTCATTGCGTATAGCCCTGGTTACACAATGGAATTTAGTTATGCTCAAATAGTATACTGGCAATTACGGAATTGATTTGATTCGGCCGTACCTTCCAGTCATAGGCTCCATTGGTCAACAAAATTACTGTAAGATTTTCATTCGTCCGTTCGTTCCAGTAATGTCTAAATGATGAAATTCCGGCTCCCCCGTGACCAACCATTCTGTACCCATCTTGAAGTTTGTAGGACTCCCATCCCAAGCCAAAATAACCATCCGTTCCATTGGCTAATTGAACGGGTGTCCAGATCACTTCAAGTTGGTCCTTGGTTAGGATTCGTTCATCCTGTACTGCTTGAAACCATTTTATTAAATCATCCATAGCGATATTTAGACCCGCGCCAGCGTACATGGGTGGGGAATAATTCAGGGGGAACATTTCTAAATTTCCATTGTTGTTTTGGTAGCACGTAACCCTATTGGGAATAACGTGTTTAAATCCACCATATTTAGCCGAACTTAAATTCAACTGGTCGAAATATTCGGTTTGCATATGGGATTCAAAGTCCTGATTGGCCAATTTTTCAATGATAGCGCGAATGAGCAAAAATCCGGTGGCATTATATTTTGATTCCGTTCCTGGTTCGGAACTAAATGGTTTATCCCTTAAAGCGTCAATAACGGATTTCTCACTATCCGGGGCTAAATAAATCCGATAATCTATTTGATCTGGAACACCGGAAGTATGGGATAGCAATTGTTCTAGGGTTAATTTTCTCCAGGATTCCGGTAGGTCGTTTCTATTTGGAAGAAAATCCCCAACGGTTTCACTTAGCTCCCGTTTATGGATGCTTATTAATTTATGAAGCGCAACCGAACTGAATAATTTGGATATGGAAGCTACGGGAAAGGACTTGTCCATAGTCATCGGTACGTTAAGTTGGGCATGCGCCGAACCGAATGATTTTTTGTGTACGACTTCATTGTCGATGAGGATGGCATAGTTTAAGCCAACAATTTTTAGGCTATCGATGGTACTTTCCAAGTAGGCGTCGGTTTTACTAAAAACATGTTTGTCATTTTCCTGGGCATGGGATTTTCCTGTCAAGCCAGTGATTACCAATAGAATTGCCAGTTGTTTTTTCATTGATTATAAGGTTTTTTGATTTTTATGTTGTGTAACGGTTTCGGTTATGATTCCCGTCCGCACCGAGCATTGCCTGCCCGAAAGGCAAGGCGGACGTTCGGGCGGATTGTTCTTGCTTCCGACGACCTTGATCATGTTAAATGGGCTAGAAAGATACTTTTGAATTCTTTAGCAAAGCTTTTGTATTGCCTATTAAATTTAGCTGAAATTATTAGGAGTAGGAGGAAAGCAATGAATTATGGCTGGTTGTTGTGCTTAGCCCTTTTAATAGTACAGTCCAAATGCTTTTTTATTCCATTTTAAATTCATTCAATACGGGTAACGCTTTATTGGTAAAGTCAAACAGAGCCTGGTTCTCCCAAGGGGATGCATCTGTGGACTCCTTTCCTTTCCAAGCGATCAATTCGGATCCCCAGTAGCAAAACCCAATTCCTTTTTCCAACTCTTGCGTAATTGTTTTTATTTCCTTGATGAATTTACGTTGCCCTTCCGGGGTTGCAGGATACTCGGGTAAAATTAATTGTTCCTCCAATCCTACAATATTATGTGTCCAATCATTCCATTCCAGTGTAAAAGGATAAGCGGTTTCCGCAATTAGAATCTCCTTGTTATGCGTGTTCGCAAGCTGTTGCATTTTAGATTGTAAATCATTCAGGGAATGACCATGCCAGATGGGGTAATACGACAGACCAATGATATCGTAATCTATCCCATTGACCTGGTCAAAGAACCAATCTGAGTTTTCAATTCCAGCAAAATGTAAAATGATTTTGCAATCCTCTGAATTCTCCCTTACCGCAGCACATCCTCCTTGTATCAGGCTTCTAAAATTTTGATAATTGGTTGAAATGTTTCCATGGGGATGAAGGATGCCCGAGTTTATCTCATTTCCAATCTGGATATAATCCGGCTGAATTTCATCCATTACCTTTTTTGTATACAGGTGAACGCTATCTTTTAGCGTACTGAAATCAAGATTTTGCCATTGCATGGGCAATTTTTGATTTCCCGGATCTGCCCAAGTGTCCGAATAGTGAAGCGTTAGCCAGGTTTTAAATCCATTGCCCCTCAGCGTTTGGGAAAACTGCTTTACTTCATTGAATCCGGAATGTTCATCGATGGGATCGACCCAAAGCCTTAATCTAACCGTATTGATGCCGTTTTCTTTAAGTATTGGTAAAAAACCTTTTGGATTTCCTTCCAAATCATAAAAAGTTGGATTTGTACCTGATATTTCAGGATACCTGGAAATGTCCACAGCGGAGAGGAACTCTTGATTTCCATTTTCTACAATAGGTCCGCTTGAATCCTCTGTATCACAGGAAATAAAAATCAGAAGGCATAGTAGTATTGGGATCGATCGATTCATTTTGGAAATTACCGGCAACACCGCGCTATGTACGACAACTGCGAAAGCAGTGTGCGGTTTGGTGCACTGGTGACTAATTTTAAGGAAATATAGCAAAATCCGTTCAACAATGTTCAATGAATCGGGCGGACCATCGTAAGATATTGTTAAGCAAGGAGTCCGCGTTAGTGAGGTTTCCTTGTGGATTTTTCAAGTAAGAAATCGAACCATTTAATAGTTAAAGATATTCAATCCCGCACGAAGGCAAAGTTGAGTTATAGCCAATGTTGTCTGCCGGCTTTTATTCTTTCGTTAATTCGGTCGAAATCCCTTTCTCCCATTTCAGCTTTTATATTTTCCGAGTTTGATTCCACTAGTCGTACCAGTTTTTCAAATTCAGTCTGTTTTTTAGTCCAAAATTCAATTGGTATCCGTGAAACGGCTTCTAGCAAATCACCTTCATAAATATCTCCTTCTGCCAAGATATTCTGTTCCAGTTTGTCAAGAGCAATTTCGGTAAGAAATTCAAGTCCGATTTTTTGTGAAATCAACGGTCTTAATTGTTCGTTAGTCAAATCCGCAATGCTAATTTTCCGATAACGATAACATCTTTCCACCAAACTTGTTGGAAATTCGGACGGTTCTTTCCAAATATCATTCTCAAGTTCTTCAATGGATTTTGATTGCATTTTATTCTGTTATTTCCACCAATTTTAGGTCCAGTTCTTTAATCACTTGGTCCACATCAAATTCGAAATCTTTTGGAATGTTAACCGTTGCTAAACTGCCAAGGTCAACCTGCCAAAACCCTCCTCTTTTTGTTAGTTCTTCTCCCAGCATTCGATAATCTGATTCTTTATGCTCTGGCGTTAAGTGGAATCTGCGAGTTATGAAATCAGATTTCTTTGTTATTTTTTTAACCTCGCGTACTCCATTTTCATTAATTTTTGTTTTGAATTCCGTTCCTAAAGTCAGTTTTAAGTTGCAAAAGTCATTATTGATCATCCGAAATCTATTCCCAGACAATTGCTGAACATATAGAGTAGTTGCTACTTTCTCTTCCTTGTGATATATTTTGATTTCGACTTCGTTCATTTCCTCAGATTTGTTCGCTGAATATGAAATTTAAATAAAATTTCGGGGGTTGGAAGGCAGCAATGAATTATAGCCCTTGCTGGCAACTGTTATTTTTTCTCTAGAGCCAGTTTTATTCCCAATGCTATGAATATTCCGCCTGTTATTTTGTCCAACCACATTTTGATTTTATAATTTCGTTGTATTCTTTCCGATAACTTGGAACAAAACAATGCTAGAGCCAAACACCAAATTGTCCCTGTAGCTATAAAAGTCAATCCGAGAATTATAAACGGTAATGAATCTGTGGTATAGTTTGGGTCGATGAATTGAGGCAAAAAAGCCAAAAAGAACAATGCCACTTTCGGATTCAAAATATTGGTCAAAATTCCAGAAACGAATATTCTTCTATTTCCGATTTTCTTTGTGTCCAATTTTTCAATTTCAAACTCGTCCCTTGACTTGGTAAATAATGCCTTAATCCCCAGATAGATCAGATAAGCTGCACCTAAATATTTAATAGTTGCAAAGGCTATTGCTGACTTAGCGATAATAATGGAAAGTCCGAATGCTGCAACGATGCAATGAATCAATGAACCAGTGGAAATTCCTAGAGCAGATAAAATTCCTGCTTTTTTTCCTTGTGAAATGCTCCTCCCAAGAATATACATTGTGTCTGCTCCAGGCGTTAAATTCAATAATATCCCAGCTATTAGAAAAGCTTCAAAATTTGTTATTCCCAACATAATGGTTAGTGTTTTAGTTAATAGTTGCCAATGGTCCCGGCTATGATTTCGTTAGTGCCTCCGACGGGCGCGGCGAGAGGAAAGCACTGTTGAATTCAATAGCAAAGCCCGTTTTTGTTGAGTACTAAATTTAGCCAAAATTATTAGGGGCGAGGAGGAAAGGAATTAATTATAGCCAATGTTGTGCTTAGGTTTTTATCAGACTTAGTCCTTTTTCGTATAGAAATTAATCTGATTACTGTCTGAAACTTCTTCGACAAGTCGATTTTCCTCCAATGATAGGGTTGATACAGGTATGTTCAGTAAACTGGTCTGATACAGATTTTCGGAAATCTTCTCCCATTCTAATCCAACAAAATTAATTGTTCGGCATTCATCTGGAATATTGTCGGTGTTGAATTGCGTGAAAAGTGTATTGTCCGGCTTTATGGTCAATACAAAAAGCTCCTCACATTCGTTTATCGGAACTTGCGTTCCCGAAATTGTTTTTGAAACCAAAGTCCATTCGCCGACAATCGAATTAGCCTGAATTTCGTCGTTGTTGGAACAACTGAATAAAGTGATTAAAAAGGTTGTATTGATAATCCAAAATCCAATTCTTTTACTCATTATAGTCGAATAAACTTAAGCACAACGGTATCTTGTATGGTTAGTTGCGGACTTTTCCAATAGGAAATTGTCTGTACGAAGTCCAGCTGTTTGATTTATACTTTTACTTTGATTCAGCTCTTTGCACAATAAACTACGACCTTTGCTCGCTACAGTCTTTTTATCGCTCCCATCACTCCCCTTTGTATTTTCCCACATACCGTTTCCAAAGTTCGGTTTGATGGGTTTCCAGGGAGATGGCCCTACCATCAATAAAAGCATGGGTCAATCGGTTGCCCTGCATATCCAGGGCATCGCCTTCCGAAACAAACAGGGTGGCGGATTTACCTTGCTCCAAGGTACCGTAGGCATCAGCTATCCCCAATATTTTTGCCGTATTGCCCGTAACCAATTTAAGGGCTTCCTCCTTGCCCATTCCATAGCCAACGACCTGCCCTGCATAAAAGGGAAGGTTCCTGGTCTGGAAATTGCTGGCTCCCGCATTTTGAAGCCCAACCAATACCCCGGCATCCACCAATAATTTGGGCAATTTATAGGGATGGTCATATGCGTCATCCTCCATTTCCGGTAGGGTATGGGTCTGCCGCACCAAAACGGGAACATTGTATTTCGTTAAAATGGGGATGGTTTTATGGGCTTGATAGCCCCCTACCAGTACCACATGGGGTATTCCTGCGTTTTTGGCGGCCGTAATGCCATCAATGATCTCTTTCTCTGACTCCGCATAAAGGTACAGACGTTGGGAACCGTCAAAGATGCCCTGCATGGCCGCAAAAGCGGGATTTACCTCCTTGGCATTGCCTTTGCCATAGGCTTTGGCGTTGGCCATAAAGGCAGAGATTTCATCAATTTTGGCGATATAGTCGGTATTGGGTTGAAAACCTCGTGGTTCCCCCAACCACCAACGACCCCTTATAAAGGAACCGGGCCAGTGCAAGTGAATACCATCATCCACTTTTATGGCAGCATCTTCCCAGTTCCAAGCATCAAATTGTACAATGGATGAAGTACCGGAAATGGTTCCGCCCTGGGGGGTGGTCTGCCCGATAAGTACGCCATTGGGCCGCATGCTTTCCACTACCTGGGATTCCGCATTGTAGGCAATCAAACTTCGGACATGGGGAATAAGTTCCCCAATATCGTCTTGATCGTTACTGGCACGTACGGCATTGATCTCTATGAGCCCCAGGGATTTTGCCGGAGCTATAAGGCCCGGGTATATATGCTTGCCACGTACATCAATAACGTTTCCCATTCGTGCGATTTTGGCATTCGCACTCCCTACAAAGGCGAGTTTTCCCTTGGAAAACATGATCAATGCGTTTTCAATGATTTCCCCATTGCCCAAATGTGCCGTGGCACCTTCAAGACTAATGTCCTCAAGCTGTGCCGGAGCTGGGGTTTGCTGGGCCATACTTAAACAACCCCATACTACCGTAAGTATAACTGCTATTCTTTTCATGGTTTGGCTTTTAAAGGGTTTCACAAGTAAAATGCTGTTTTTTCCGTTGTACCGGCTTCTGGGTTTTGCCACCATTCTCTTTTTCCTTGAGCATCATCCGCGTCAATTGGGCACGCTCTTTTTTTATGGCCTCCTGCTGTGCTTTGTCCTTCTCCAAATCAAAATACACTGCCCCTTCTATTAGGGTTTTTTCTGCTTTGGCATAAACACTCATAGGGTAATCACTCCACAGCACCAGATCGGCATCCTTACCTTCCTCAATACTGCCCACCCTATCGGCTATATGCAATAATTTGGCCGGATTGAGGGTCACCATCTTCCAGGCCTCTATTTCGTCAACACCCCCATATTTCATGGTTTTGCCCGCTTCCTGGTTCAACCTACGGCTCATTTCCCGGTCATCACTATTGATTGCTACGACCACCCCCTGGTCGGCCATTATGGCCGCATTGTATGGAATGGCATCCTTAACCTCATATTTATAGGCCCACCAATCACTGAAGGTAGAACCACCAGCGCCATGTTCGGTCATTTTATCGGCCACTTTATAGCCCTCCAAAATATGGGTGAAGGTGTTCAATGTAAAACCAAATTTTTCGGCAACCTTCATCATCATATTGATTTCGCTTTGGACATAGGAGTGACAGGAAATAAAACGCTCACCATTTAAGATTTCGGCCAGGGCCTCCAATTCTTCATCTATACGATAGGGCCGTCCACTTTTCTTCATGGCATCATACTCCCTTGCGCGCTGGAAGTAATTGATAAAGACCTGCTCAACACCCATTCGTGTTTGTGGAAATCGGGAATAACTGTTCCAATTGCTCTGTTTTACATTTTCGCCCAGGGCAAACTTGATAAACTTGGGCATATTGGGGAACGCTAAACCTTCGGCATCTTCACCCCATTTCAATTTTATAATGGCGGACTGTCCCCCTATGGGGTTTGCCGATCCATGCAGCAATTGAAAAGTGGTTACCCCGCCACCCAGATTGCGGTAAATATTGATATCCTTTGGGTCCAATACGTCGGTCATGCGGACCTCTGCCGAAGAATTTTGTCCAGCTTCATTGATGCTAAGCCCTCCTATATGGGAATGTTCATCAACGATTCCAGCTGTCAGATGTTTGCCCGTGGCATCAATTTTGGTAGCACTTCCGCCCTTTAGATCCTTGCCCACTTTGGCAATCTTACCATTTTTGACCAATACATCCGTATTTTCCAGTTTTTCGGTACCTGTCCAAACGGTTGCATTTTGAAATAGCCATTGCTGTGCCTCGGGTTTGGTTTGATATCCATACCCTATATTGGGATAGGTCAAGGCCATTAGTTGGGACATTTCATTGTCCTTGGGTTTTGCTTTTTCCTTCTCCTGGAAATCCCCTGTTTTGTTGGCAACAAAGCCGGATTCCATCCCATTGGGAAGTATAACCTTTCCGGAGATTTGGTTGGAGTCCCCCGTAACCAGGGCTGTCATCACATAGTTTTCGCTGCCCTCATCTTTGGAGAAAGAAAGATTTACCCAACCGTTTTTATAAGAAATTTTGGAAGGAAGCTTTAACGTATCCTGTCCGATTTCAAGGGAGGGACTGCCCATTTTTCCGGTTACCTTCATGTTATAGGAAATGCCACCTACCGTCAAGTCGTAGTCTCCCCGTATATCGGGGCTGTTCATATCTGCCAAAATGTGTGGTTGGCCTTGTACCCAGTTTTCAAATAAGGTGGTATTCTTTTCAAAAATATCTCCAGAGGCAATTAGGAAATTGGCATAACTACCTTTCTGGAGTGTGCCAATTTCATTGGATTTGCCCAATAACGTTGCGGGGACGGTAGTTAAAGCCTCCAAGGCCTTCCTTTTGCTCAGTCCGCGTTCCAAGGCTTTGGCAAGCATACTGTTAAAACTGGCTATGGATTTTAAGCTGTGCGTGGTCAGTGCAAATACAATCCCATGGTCTTCCAGAATTTTGGGATTGGACGGTGCCAAATTCCAATGGCGCATATCCCCCAGATTTACGTAGGAGGCCGCGTGGGGGTCGGAAACGTCATACGCTTTGGGAAAGTTAATGGGAATGATCAAGCGACTGTTGGATTTTTTAAGGGCGGCAATACGTTCATATTCATCGCCTCCCCCTAAAATAGTGTATTCGATGCCGAATTGATCTCCAATTTTATCCGCTCTCAGTACATTTCCATTGCCCCCGGCATCAAAAAACTGTGGCAGGTCTTTGTTTTCGATCAAAGCCTCCAGCGAACGATCTTTTGTACGCACGTTACCCCCTTCATACCAGCGCATATCATGGTATAATTGTCGCATAAGGGCGGTTACTCCCATAAGTGATGTGGGGTAGGATTGCCTACTGGACACTCCTTTGGTAAATGAGAAGAATTGCCCGGATTCATCGTCAAGAACACGGTCCCCTTCGGTTCCCTGATCATTTAAAGCGATAAGCACACCACTGCCACGGGCAATACCATCCTGAATATGGGCATTGACCACGCCAAACCCTACTTTTCGTAAATCCTTGGCCGATTTTTCATCGTACTTAAATTTTTCGACGGCATTGTTTTCCGGCATTATATGATCGTTCCAATAGAACCCTTCCCTGGAAGGACCATACTGGGCGGAACGACCGCTTCCCAGGGCCCGTTTTGGTTTTTCCACCCCAAAGCCTGAGAAAACATCAATGAACGAAGGGTAAATGGATTTGCCTTGGAGGTCTTCCACAACCGTGTTTTGTGGCAGGTTGACATTGGAACCTACTTGTACAACCTTACCATCTTGAATAAGCAAAGTGCCCTCCTCAATAATTTGGGTGGGGCTAACGTAAATTTTAGCATTGGTAAACGCACGATAGTTGTTGTCCCTGGCTTTTACCCCATCATTTTCGGGGAAATAGTCCTGGGCCAAAACCGAAGCACCGCACCATAGAAGAGTGAGTGCCAAGAGTCGTATTTTCATAAGGGATTTTTTGGATTAGTCGGTCTTAAAGGTAAAGGAATGGAAACAAACCTACAAGGAAGTCAGAACCCGTACCGTTTGTCATAGTTCACCAGTAAACCTACCACCTTATTGTAGCTTTGAATGCCATCTTCCTGATTGTTCGCCTTTAGATAGGCGTTGAACATGGCCTTGAAAATAGGTTCGGTGGGATTTTCATACGTTCTCCAAAAATCCCGGATTTCCGCATAGTTTTTTTTGACCCCTGGATTCAGGTTTTTCCAGACCGCATCAAATTTTCCCCGATCCTTTTTACTAAGGTCGGACAAACAATACCCGAGGGCATGTGAATAGGCCGCATATTTATAGTAGGGATCAGACACTTTGGAGCAAGTTAAAAAACCAATGAAATTCGTATCGGATTCCGAGGAATAGCCCACTTGATGGCCTATTTCATGGGCACTTACCGTTGGATATCGCACAATGGGAATAATGCCATTTACCTGGGCCTCATTGGTAAAGGGGTTTAGGTAGCCTCCGTAGCCCATATAGGTTAAGGCCAGACTGTAAATTGACTTTTTAATGCTGGGCCTTTTGTAGGTAAAACCGGGGTAACTCGTGGCAAGGCTATCAAAACCGGATAGCACTTCATTGAATATTTCTGGTCTTGAATAGGGAATTTGTACCGCCTTGGTACTATCCTTGGTCAATAAAAGTTGGTAGTGATTGCTCCGGTCTACCAACGAACGGGTAAAGGTTTCCAATTCGGTAATGGAATATTCCCGACCAATTCCCAGTTTTTCCTCAAGGGGAAGTCGATAATAGTTCATCCCCCAAAAGAGGTGAAAAATAAAATAAGCTACCGCCAAAACACTTCCCAAATCCACAAGAAATCGTTTAGGGCGTTGCCAAATGGTCCTTCCATGCAGGTATAGGTAGCGGATGGCCGCAAAGGTGAGCAGGGTGTAGAATAGATCACCTACCGAAAAAGGGGCCCAACCGAACAGGAATCTCAAAAACCTGGAAATGTAAGGGTAGATTCCCTCCGAATAATAGGTTTCCACCCACTCGGGATTGCTCCCCAGGAACTTCACCAACAGGATTTGTGGAACCAATGATAATGCTAGCCAATGCTTGGTTTTTAGGACCATTAGTATTTCATTACAGCTTCAAAAAAACATCCCAAAAAAGATAGTCCTTTTTGGGATGTTTCATGCTATTGGATACCTCAAACTTTTTATGGGTAGATATCGGTAATCTCTAAATCAAAAATGAGGGTGGACCCTCCCGGAATTGGACCATAATCATTATCACCATAACCCAAGTGTGGTGGGATGAACAAACGCACTTTATCCCCTACCTTCATGGTTTGCAGGCCTTCCCTGAATCCAGGTACCAATCGTGCTTCCGGGCTGTACAACATGGGAACGGGTTCGTATCCGCCCTGATCTCTTCTACCGGCATTATATTGGTTGTATTTGAGGGCAATTTCCCCAATATTGCTATCAAAAAGATTTCCATCCGTAAAATAGCCTGCATAGTACACCAAAACCTTTTGTCCGATTTTGGGTTTCTCGCCATCACCTTCGACCACGGAATAGACTTTGAGGCCGCTATCCAATTCCTTTGCTTCAGCCATTTGGCTTTCAAATTCCTTGGCAAGATTTTCCTTCATCTTCTTCATGGCGGCAATGGCCTCTTCCTCTTCTGCGAAGTAATCGGTCATTATTTGGATGGCATCAAACTTCCTGGCTTCCTTTCCGTTACGGATGATTTCCACTTTGTTCATCACCACGTCCACTTTGGGCTTGTCCTGGAGTATCGTTTTTACATTGGCAATGGTATCCACCACTTCCAGACCTTGGACCACTTCACCAAAAACCGTATGTTTTCCATCCAACCATGGGGTGGGTTTATGGGTAACAAAGAATTGGCTTCCATTGGTTTTTGGTCCGGAATTAGCCATGGAAAGGAGCCCTTTTTTGGAATGTTTAAGGGTGTCCACAAACTCGTCCTTGAACTTATAACCGGGATTGCCCCTACCGGTACCTTCCGGATCTCCACCCTGTAACATGAAATCCTTGATCACCCGATGAAAAATAAGACCGTCATAATAGTTCTTGTCCTTAAACTTCTCGTCCACAAATGGACTGTTCCCCTCCGCCAAGGAAACAAAATTGGCAACGGTCACCGGGGTGGCTTCGTGATATAGTTTTACGATAATATCACCTTTGGTGGTTTGGATATCGGCAAAGATGCCATCACCCAAATCGGCATATTTTCCCGTTTTACAACCGGTTAGAATTAATGCTAGGGCACTTAACCCGAATAGTATTTTCTTCATTGATCACTATTTTATGTTGCTACTGTCCTTTTTGATTTCCAGTAGTGTTAAACTTAGTTTTATTGGGGTGTTGGGGCCAATTCCATCATTGTCGCCTTTATAGCCAAAAGCTTGGCTTGAAGGAAATAGGAAAGTTGCCCTTTCCCCCCTTTGCAGCAATTTTACCGCATTTCGCAGTCCAGGGAACAGTTGTGATTTATCCACAGCATGTTCCAAAAGACCAATATCATCCATGTGGTAAATGGTATCTCCCGCCAGGGACATTGCAGAATAAGTAAGCAGGACAATATCATTGGTCTTTGGTAAATAACCAGTACTATCCTTTTTTTGTTCATACCGATACCAAAATCCGCTATTACTTGAAAAATAGGTGTTGGAACTGTCTTTTTTGATAAGGTTTTTGATGGCTTCGGTCTCCATTTCCAAAACCTTCTTGCTGCGCGCCACGGATTCCTTAAAAAAACTTCCGGATTTTACCTGAACGGGTTTCCTTGGTATAGGCTCACCACAGGCCAAAAGCAATACAACGGGGAGTAGAAAAAAGCCTATTCTTTTCATGCCAGCAATTGGTTTTTGTACTCCTTTAAAAGTGTTTCGAACCTTTGTACCGTTTCTTCCATGGAACTGGTACTTCGTCCGCCGGCCGCATTGGTATGTCCACCTCCGTTAAAATGGGCCCTTGCAAATTCGTTTACGGAAAAATTGCCCACGGAACGGAACGAAATCTTGATGATCCCTTCTTCCTTGTTTTCAATAAAAATGGCGGCGAAGATGATATTTTCAAGGGTTAGGCCATAATTCACAAACCCTTCGGTATCCCCTTTTCCGTATTGGTGTCGATCCAGTTCTTCCTGTGATAGCGTTATATAGGCCGTTCGATACGAATTTAGGATGATCAGGTTTTTGAGTGCCGTACCCAGCAAATGGAGCCTGGCAGGTGAATTGGTGTCAAAAACCTGTTGATGGATCCACATATTTTGTGCGCCCTTGTCTATCAATTCGGCAACCACCCTATGTGTCCTGCTGGTCGTGGAAGAGAACTTAAAGGAGCCGGTATCCGTCATGATTCCCGTGTACAGACAGGTGGCAATTTCCGGTGTGATCCTATCACTTTCCCCAAATGCTTCAATGGTGTTGTACACCATTTCACAAGTTGAACTCATGGACACATCGGAATAGGTTACCATTGCATAGTCATCAGGTTGTTGGTGATGATCGATCATGATAAATTTTGCGTTGGACGCTTCCAAGAATTGCTCCATCTGCCCTGTTCGGGAAAGGTGATTGAAATCCAAGGTGAAAATCAAGTCCGTTTTGGCCAAATATTCCTGGGCTTGACTATTATGCCTTTCAAAATTCAGGATGCCATCCGTACCGGGCATCCATTTCAGGAATTTGGGATAGTCATTTGGCACGATAATCTGAGCGGTTTTTCCCAACAACTTTAAAAAATGCAATAGTCCCAAAGTGGAACCAATAGCGTCACCATCAGGATTTTTATGGGGTACAATGAGGATATTGTTGGATTGCGAGAGCAGTTCCCATACCTTGGCTACGTCTGCTGAATTCATGCGCGCAAATATACGATAATATAACATTGGCGTAATTTATAGTGGCTTAAATTTGAGGCTTAACCTGAAGCCCTTTTTATGAAAAAAAATTCATTGATCATATGGATTCCAATCCTATTAATAGGTTGTAAGTCCCAGGAAAAAAGCATTACGGACCAGGTGGCCACGCCTAAGCTTGAAGACAGCGATTCCAAGGTGCTCATTGCATTTGGTTCGTGCAATAAACATGATAAACAGAATGTATTTTGGGACGATATCCTGTTGGCAAACCCCGATGTCTTTATTTGGGGAGGGGACAACATTTATGCGGATACCGAGGATATGGCCCAAATGGAACGGATGTACCAACAACAAAAGGCTATTCCCGAATATGCTGCATTGGATGAAAAAGTCCATATTACCGGAACTTGGGACGACCACGATTATGGAGTGAACGATGGGGGTGTGGAATTCCCCAAAAAGAAGGAAAGCCAACAACTGTTTCTTGACTTCATGGAAGTAGGTAAGGATGACCCCAGGAGAAATCGGGATGGGGTTTACTCGGCTGAGCTGATTTCCAAACCGGAAGGGGCAGTGAAAATCATAAATCTGGATACGCGCTTTTTCAGAACCCCGTTGACGGATAACAAGGGCGAAGGAGCGCGTTATTTACCCAATGCATATGGCGACGGTACCATTTTAGGGGCTGAACAATGGAAATGGTTGGAAAAAGAACTTTCAAACTCCGGGGCCGATTTCAATTTTATTGTGACCAGTATCCAATTTTTATCCAATGAACATGGTTTTGAGAAATGGGCCAATCATCCTCATGAAATAGATAAAATGCTGGATATCATTAAAAAATCAGGGGCAAAAGGAGTTATTTTCCTGTCGGGCGATCGGCATATATCCGAATTTTCCAAAATGGAATCCGATGGCCTCTCTTACCCTATATTGGATTTTACCAGCAGTGGATTAACACATTCCTATGACTCGTACCAAGGGGAACCCAATCCGTATCGTGTGGGTGAAGTGGTAGCTACCACCAGCTTTGGATGGGTTGAGATCGACTTAAGGGCCAAAGTGGCCCACTTTAAAATTATGGGGGAAAATGGAGAGGTATATCGGGAATTAAAACAACCTTACTAAGGTTTGTCCCTTATCCGAAAAGGGTTATTTTTGCCAAAAATTTTTAAGAATGATAGGAAACAGGACGTTTACCATGATTAAACCCGATGCCGTGGAGAAGGGTTATATAGGTGCCATTTTGGAAAAAATCAGTGGTGCTGGGTTTAAGATTGTCGCCATGAAATACACACAATTGAGTAGGAGGGATGCAGAGACCTTTTATTCGATACATAAGGAACGACCGTTCTTTGGGGAATTGGTGGATTTTATGACGAGGGGACCTATTGTTGCCGCTATTTTGGAAAAGGACAATGCTGTTGAAGACTTTCGGGCATTGATCGGTGCCACCAACCCAGAACAAGCTGCCGAGGGAACCATTCGTAAATTATATGCTTCCAATGTTGCCGAAAATGCCGTGCATGGTTCCGATAGTGATGAAAATGCTTCCATAGAAGGGGCTTTCCATTTTTCCGGTCGGGAGATTTTTTAATAAGTAATGTGAACGAAAAAGATAGGCCATCCGGAAAGGGATGGCTTTTTTTTTATCTTAAAATGAGCTTTTTTATCAATTCCTTCCCCAGTTCTTCATTCAGCATACCAATGATTTTGCCCTTACCGTAGGAGAGTTCTTCCCGAAGCACCGAGGAGGTCAGTGAGACATAAAGTGTATTGCCTTTCAACTCCACGCTTTGGGTATAGTTGTTGACCCCATTACCCATTAAACGGTTCCAGGCTTCTCGGGCATCAACCTTGTCCATGCCTTTTTCCAACTTGTTTTCCTTGATGAACTCGCGCAGTGCTTCGCCCAGTTTTAGATGTTCATTTTGGCGTTTTGGCATCAGGACCCAGGTTTAAAGGTTTGTATTTAGTATATCGATAGATTTTTTTGTCCTGATTTTGGACCGAAAAGGAATTTTCCGAAAGGGAAATCAACTTTTCTTCCCATTGTTCCATTCCATTACTATAGGTTAGGTAGAAGGCATCGTCCCTTTCCGAAATTTTAAAGCGTTCGGCATCGTCCGAAGTTTGATAGGTGCCATCCAGTTTTGGCTGTACCTTTTTCCGGTATCCGGACATGTTTTCAAAAGCAATAAAATCAATGGTCGTACTTAGGGTATAGGTCTTTTTTTGTCCATTGGGAAATTCCACTTCGGTTATTTCCCAATAGCCGTTCAGTTCCCGAAGGTTTTCTTTTTCAATGTTTTTTTTACAACCGATCAAGAATAAGACTGCCAAGCAAAAGAATCCTGTACGCATTTTACAAAGTAAATATTTTATACTCTTGATGGATGCTTTTTACCACTTTTTCCGTCCGGTCCACATGGGTGTCGCTAATGAACAACTGCCCAAAATGTTCTTTTTCCACCAAAGAGACGATATGGGATACCCTCCTTTCATCGAGCTTATCAAAAATATCATCCATTAAGAGGATTGGGGTAGTCTTGGACTGTGCTTTTATAAAGTGGAATTGGGCCAATTTTAGTGCAATGAGAAAAGACTTTTGCTGGCCTTGGCTTCCAAACTTTTTAATGGGGTGGCCGGCAATTGAAAAATCCAGATCGTCCTTATGGATACCAACGCTGGTATATTGCAGTATACGGTCCTTTTCCAAGGCTGTTTCCAATAGTTCCATCAAGGTGTTTTCGGATAGTTTGGAGTCATATTTTAAGTTAATGTACTCCTCTTTTTCAGAAATGTTTTGGTACTGTTCTTTAAAGATAGGGATAAAATCCTCCAAAAACTGCTGACGTTTGCGATGGATAATGCTGCCCTTTTCATGTAGTTGTTGATTGTAAATGGAGAGGGTGTCCCCACTGAACGTAGTATTGGCCACAAAATATTTTAACAATGAATTCCTTTGGGCAAGGACTTTGTTGTATTCGATCAAGGTCTGTAAATAGTCCTTATCCGATTGTGAGATAACCCCATCAATAAACTTTCTTCTGGTATCACTACCTTCAATTATTAAATCCCGATCCGCAGGTGAGATGATCACCAGGGGTAAAAAACCAATGTGATTGGAAAATCGCCCATAGGCCTTTCCATTGCGCTTAATGACCTTTTTTAAACCTTTTTTAAAACTACAGACTATTTTTTCGTTTTTGTCCTCTTTTTCAAACTCCCCCTCAATGACAAAGAAGTCCGTTCCATGCTTAATATTCTGTGTGGAAACAGGATTGAAGTAACTCTTCCCAAAAGAGAGGTGGTAAATGGCATCCAAGATGTTGGTTTTGCCCACCCCGTTTTCCCCTACCAAACAATTGATGACAGGGTTAAACTCCAGGGTTTTTGACTCAAAACTCTTGTAATTGACTAATGATAAACGCTTTAAGTGCATCTGTTCTGATCTGCTTGTAACGAATACTGTATTGGTGGACATTCCAGGGCCACCAAAAATAACGAATAATTTACCTTTCGTTTTTGAATGAAATCGATTACTTTTGCGCGATTAAAAATTAAAGCATGGCCACTTATAAGAAGCGTGGATATAAACCTAAGAACAAGGCTGAAGAGGCTAAGGCAGAAGTTGATAGCAGTACTACCGCAGAGGTATTCACCACCTTGGATCAAGGTGCTTCCAAGACCGAGGCCTGGTTCTCCAAGAACCAAAATTTCATTCTGGGCGCGATAATTGCCGTGGCTGTTGGAGTTTTAGGGTATTTGGCGTACAACCAATTTGTGGTGGAACCAAGGGATACCAATGCTGCGAACGAGTTTTCCTATCCAATGCAAAATTTCAATCAGGCTTTGACCAATGATGAACAAAAAGACTCCTTGTTGGTACTTGCATTGAATGGTTCCGAAGGTAAGTTTGGATTTTTGGATATCATCGATGAGTACAGTGGGACCCCAACTTCCAATTTGGCAAAGTATTCCGCAGGAATGGCCTACTTGAATCTGCAACAATATCAGGAAGCCATTTCATTTCTGGAGGATTTTTCATCGGATGATGAGGTTTACAAATCCTTGGCCTTGGGTGGCATAGGGGATGCATTTTCACAATTGAAGCAACCGGAAGATGCATTGGATTATTACGAAAAGGCTGTTGCCGCGGCCGGGGAAAATGAATTCACGGCCCCCAAGTTTTTGTACAAAGCGGGGGTTGCCGCTTTGGACTTGGGCTATAATGACAAAGCCCTGGAATATTTTAATCGAATTAAAGAGGAATTTACGGGCGCTACCGAAGCCAATAACATTGATGCTGTAATCGGGTTTGCCGAAAATTAAGGGCATGGCCACCGAAACAAAAAATCTTTCCCATTACGATAAATCAGAGATTCCGGATGCTTCCGGCCTGAGAATTGGGCTGGTCGTTTCCGAGTGGAACCATGGCATTACCGAAAACCTTTTTAAGGGGGCCCAGGATGCACTTCTGGATTGTGGGGTGGAGCCTAAAAACCTTGTTCGATGGAACGTTCCCGGTAGTTTTGAGCTTGCTTTTGGATGTAAAAAAATGGTGGCCACCAAAAACGTGGATGCCGTTATCGCCATTGGTAGTGTAATTAGGGGGGAAACCAGTCATTTTGATTATGTATGTGCTGCTACCGCAAATGGGATTATGGATTTGAACGTTCAAACCGAAGTTCCCGTTATTTTCTGTGTACTTACGGATGATACACTACAACAGGCAAAAGATCGAAGTGGGGGAAAACATGGCAATAAGGGGATAGAAGCGGCTATCGCAGCCATTAAAATGGCAAATTTGGGATAATCTTTATGCCGTTTTAGTGGTTTGCAAAACGGTAAAGGACAATCCGTTGGTAACGGAACCCTCAATCACTGGACCTCCCTTCCTGTTAACATTTTTTGTGAACCGCCCTTTAAGGCTTGCAGTCTTTTTAAGTACCTTTGATTTTAAGGTAAAAGGGGATTATGCGTAATTTTTTAAAGCTTAGGAAAAATCGTGAGTTTGATTATAAGCCCCGTTATTACAAAGGCGAGGGAAGTCCCTATAAAATTGAACATAAACTTGACAAATTCAGAACAACGGCACATCACCAAAGAGGTTTAAAAAACAAGTTTTCAAACGCTTTTAATGATTTGAGAAATGAAGGTGATAGGCATATGAGAATGCGTTTTATCATTATTCTTGCCGTTTTAATTTTGGTATTTCTTTATATCATAGATTTTGATTTGTCCATATTCTTTGGCTCTTAATGGCAGACATCATTAAACTATTGCCCGACCATGTGGCCAACCAAATCGCAGCGGGGGAAGTGGTGCAACGTCCGTCCTCCGTGGTAAAGGAGTTATTGGAAAATGCCATTGATGCCGGGGCCAAAGAGATCAAACTTATCGTTAAGGATGGGGGCAAGACCCTCATTCAAGTAGTGGATAATGGTGTGGGCATGAGCCCTACGGATGCCCGTTTATCCTTTGAGAGACATGCGACCTCAAAGATTTCCACAGCTGATGACCTGTTCAATTTGCACACCAAAGGCTTTAGGGGGGAGGCGTTGGCCTCCATTGCGGCAATAGCCCATGTGGATTTGCATACAAGGACGGAAAATGAAGATGTGGGCACGCTCCTTAAGATAGAAGGAAGCACGGTAGTTTCACAGGAAGTAACGGCTACCGCCAAAGGAACGTCGATAGCGGTAAAGAACCTATTCTTCAATATACCTGCCAGGCGTAATTTCCTTAAATCCGATCAAGTGGAACTGCGCCATATCATTGATGAATTTCAAAGAGTTGCCTTAGTACATCCAGGTGTGGCATTTCAATTGTTCAACAATGGTTCGGAATACTTTAATTTACCTACTGAGAATTTTAGGCAACGTATTGTACACATATTTGGGAACAAGACCAAGGAACGTTTGGTCCCAGTGATGGAGGAGACGGAAGTGGTCAAAATTTCAGGCTTTATCTGTAAGCCCCAATTTGCCAAAAAGAGCAGGGGGGAGCAATTCTTTTTTGCCAATGATAGATTCATTAAAAGTCCCTACCTCCATCATGCTGTGGTTTCGGCTTTTGAGGGCTTGCTAAAGAACGACACCTACCCAGGTTATTTCCTAAAAATGGAGGTCAACCCCAGATCGATCGATATCAATATCCATCCCACAAAAACAGAAGTGAAGTTCGATGATGAGCATACACTTTATGCTACACTACGTGCTGCGGTAAAACATAGTCTGGGACAGTTTCATGTGGCCCCGGTATTGGATTTTGAACGCGATGCCAACTTGGATACCCCTTATAGTTTCAAGAATAGGGACGCCCATATGCCTACCGTTACCGTTGATGCCAATTTCAATCCCTTTTCAAATGAAAAAAGCTCCGGAAGTTCCAGGGCAGCTGTGGGCAAAACTAATGTGCAAGGTTGGCAGGAACTTTATGATTTTGAGGGTAACGAAGATAGTTTTAGTCAGTTGCAGATGGAATCGGACGCCACAAATCCGGAAATCTTCGAATCGACCGATGAGCATGTGGAAAGTAAACAAATTAGCTTTCAACTTCAACGAAAGTACATCGTAAGTACCGTGAAATCCGGATTGTTGGTCATCGACCAAAACAGGGCACATCAACGTATTCTTTACGAACGGTTCCTAACGGACATTACAGTTGAAAAGGGCGTTACCCAGCAGTTGTTGTTTCCGGTGGAACTTGATTTTGGCAGAAAGGAAATGGGGATTTTAAAGGAATTGGTTCCAAACCTGACACGTTTGGGGTTCGATATCGCGTTTTCTGACAATGCCAAGGTCGTTATGAACGGAATCCCTGTCAGTATGCCAGAACATTCCATTACAACGGTGCTGGACGCTATTTTGGCATCACATTTGGAAGGACAAGGAAAGGAACATTTTACCCACGCCGAATGGTTGGCCCGGACAATGGGTAAAAAGTTGGCCATTACCAATGGACAAGTACTTTCGGTGGAAAGTCAATCGGCTTTGGTCAATGATTTATTTGCTTGTAAGGAGCCGAAGTTAAGTCCCGATCAAAAGACCATATATGTCATTGTTGGGGTAAATGAAATTGAAAATAAGTTTTAGTATATGGGAGGTTTAACAGATGCGATAAAGCACCTGATCATCATCAATGTCATCTTGTTTATTGCTGGGATTACGGGCCTTGGTGATACGCTCTATGAGTACTTTGCCCTTTGGTTTCCCGAGAACCCCAATTTTAGGATATGGCAGGTAATCAGCCATATGTTCCTGCACGATTTCACCGGCTTTTTTCATATCCTCTTCAATATGTATGCCCTTTGGGCCTTTGGTACACCCCTAGAGCGCGTATGGGGCAGAAACAAGTTTCTATTTTTTTACTTCTCTGCCGGCATAGGAGGGGCCCTTTTGCATATCGCATCCAACTATTATTTCTTTAACCAGGGATTGGATGTCATTACAGGGGCAGGCTTAACGGAACAACGTGTTGTGGAGATACTTTCCAACGGGCAGTACAGTCCTGATTGGTATCAATTGGCCTCCCAGGGCACCATTGATGGTTTTATGAATGCCTTCAACGCCCCGGCCGTAGGCGCTTCTGGTGCTGTGTATGGGGTTTTGGTGGCTTTTGCCTTTATGTATCCCAATGCGGAGTTGATGCTTATCTTTTTGCCCGTGCCCATAAAGGCGAAGTATTTTGTTCCCTTGATGATTTTTGGATATGACATTCTTTATGGTCTGGGAAGTGCGGGAAGTAATGTCGCCCACTTTGCCCATATTGGGGGTGCTTTGATCGGTTTCATTATGATGTGGTATTGGAAAAAAAATCAGTTTAATCAAAATCGTTGGAATTAGGTATGGCCAGTGGAGGATTACAATATTATTTTGCACGGTTGAACATAGCGGAAAAATTGATTGCCATTAACCTTGCCATTTTCATTGGTACTGGTTTGGCAAGTGCCCTTTTTGGCGTTTCCATTGATGCCGTTCTGTATTGGTTTGAGCTGCCATCCGACTTTTTTTCCTTCTTGGGGAAGCCATGGTCTTTGGTCTCATATTCCTTCTTTCACTCCGGAATAGGGCACATATTTTGGAATATGTTGGTATTGTATTTTACCGGTAGGATATTCTTAAATCTTTTTGATAGCCAACGTTTTATAAATGTTTACTTTTTAGGTGTTATTCTAGGGGGATTGTTCTTCCTCTTGGGTTACAATATTTTCCCCACCTTACTGAATAGTAATATTCCGCTTATTGGAGCTTCCGCCGGGGTGACCGCTGTGCTCATTTTTATTTGTGCCTATATCCCCAACCAGGAAGTGCGTTTGTTCGGTCTATTAAATGTGAAGTTATGGTACATTGGTGCATTCGTCGTCCTGGTTGATTTGATACAAATTCCTTATGGAGGAAACATCGGGGGTAGGTTGGCACATTTGGGAGGGGCCTTTCTCGGCTATTTTTATGCAAGACAATTGTTGAATGGCAAGGATATTGGTGCAGGCTTTTCCAACATACTGACAGCTATTGGAGGTCTTTTTAAACCAGGTAAAAGAAAAGCTCCCCTAAAAACCGTGCATCGAAGAAAAAATGCAAAAAAATCAAAAGGCGGTATTGATTACAATAAAGAAACACGTCAAAAAAAGATAGATGCCATTCTGGACAAAATCAGCAAATCTGGTTACGAGAGTTTGTCCAAAGAAGAAAAGGACTTTTTGTTCAAGGCTGGAAAAGAGGATTAACATTGAGTTTAGGAGCTACGGTAAAAAGATTGCTTGTCACCATCAATTTGATTTTAGTACTTCTTTCTTTAGTGGTGCTCATTTCATATTGGTCAAATGGTAATGTATTTGGAGCTATTTCCATACTTGGATTTCTAACGCCGGTTTTATTTTTTTTCCATTCCATCTTTTTGATTTTTTGGTTGTTCAAACGAAGTAGATGGTTGTTGCCTTCGTTGTTGACCTGTATAGTTTCCATATACTCGTTTGGACCTTTCTATAAGATATTTGGCTCGAATGCGGGTGGGGATCCTGATATCTCCATAATGAGCTACAATGCAATGAGTTTTAACAGGTGGGGAAATATACCGCTTGAAAATGTAGATGGAAAAATTAGGGAATTCATTAAACGGGAGAATCCAGATATTTTATGTCTTCAGGAACATAGTAGAATTCAACATAAGGAGTTAAAACTTTATAGATACCGCACAGAGACCCCTTATTCCATAGGAAGATCGGTACAGGCCATATTTTCAAAGTTTCCAATTATCAATAAAGGTTCCTTGGAACCGGAAGGGACCCTCAATAACATTATTTATGCGGATATTGTATTACCAAAGGATACCATACGGGTTTATAATGTCCATTTTCAATCGTTTAAAATAGTTCCCTCCAAAGAGAACCTAAAGAAAAATGAACCATTTCGTCTTGCCAAGAAAATTAGTGTAGCCGTCGACCAACAACTCAATCAAGTTAAAGTCCTTAGAAAACACATGAAAAACTCGGCACACCCTACCTTGATTTGTGGTGATTTTAATGCCACCCAGTTTTCACAGATTTATCGGATGGCGTCCGATGGATTCCAAGATTCATTTTTCGAGAAGGGAAATGATTGGGGAAGCACATATAACTTAAAAGGACTGCCCCTGCGTATCGACTATATCTTGGCAGATTCTTCTTTTAAAGTGATTTCCCATACCAATTATGAAGTGGAATTGTCAGATCACTATCCGGTTAAAGCAGAATTTAAATTAAAACCTGAGAAATAGACAATCCGTTGCATCCGCAATGATGTGAATGACCAGGGCCAATCCAAGAAGACGTGTCCTTTTCCATAACGCAAGTCCCAAATACAATGGAATCAGGATATACGAGTGAAGTGGATGGAACCCAATACTACAACGATTGGGGTCAAAAATGGGATTGGCCAGAAGGTGGTCTACATCCAATAGGATACCCGCCAATAAGATCAAACCAACTTTTACCCTGTCCCTTTTAAAAAAAAACAGGGCAATAAGGATTGGGACCAGAAAGTGGATGCCATAATGTAAAACGTGTCTCAACATTGGTTTTCCAAACTTTGTGCCTTCAGATGGGTAATGGTGCTGGGACCTTCATTAAAAAGAAGATCAAGGGTACTTAGATTTTGGGTAAATCCATGCCTGTCCATAAACACTTGATTGTACCGTTTAAAGTCAAAATGAACCGTTTGTTTTGCGTTTATCAGAAAACGGAAATCCACTCCCTCCAGGAAATCCTTCATGTACGCTTTTGAGTGTTTTGGATTATGTTCAATTTGGAATGCATTCGTCAAGAAATCAAGACTTTGCCAATTAAAGTCCAGTAAAAATTTAAACTCTTTTTGGAACAAGGGGGCCAGGTCATCCTCATAGAACTCAAAAAAGGGGGAAGCCCTGTAGGCCGTCTGTAAGGTACGCCAGTGTTGGATCTGCCAACGATAGCTATTTTCAATTTGTACGTCCCTATACTGCTGGCGCCCGTCCTTTCCGCCAACGTGTTTTATGGGAATGCTCAGTTTGTGCAGCCCTTGGTCCGTGCAAATATGATAACGGTTGCGATACGTCTGCTTTTGGAAATTATCATGTACCTCCCAGATAACCTCATTTTGCACCAAAACGGCCATTGTGGCAATATTGGGAAAACAGCAAGGGTGAAGTAAGGCCTTCAAGAGTTAGGCATTTTGTGATTTGGATTTGCGCCTTTTCCTAAAAAAATCAAATACAAACCAACCGGCCAGGACCATCAAAAAATACCGAAAATAGGACACCGGTTCACCGTCCCCACCAACTGTGGTAAAGACGCGGTCCCAGCGCATTTTTTCATTGAACTTTATGCCATCCTGAAAATTATCAAAGCTCAGCCAAATAAAGACCGGTTTCCCTACAATATGGTTTGCCGGCACATAACCCCATGACCTGCTGTCTTCCGAGTGGTCCCTGTTGTCCCCCATCATCCAATAATAATCCATGGTGAAGGTATACGAGTCCGCTTTTTGCCCATTGATCAACACCTGATTTCCTGAGACACCAACCTCATTTTTTTCATAATCCCTGATGATTTTTTTATAGAGGGGAAGGGTTTCCGGGGTCAACTCCACTGTTGAACCGGCTTTTGGAATGTATATGGGCCCAAGGTTATCATTGTTCCAGGGGTATCTCGAATTTTGCGGAAAGATGTTATAACCCGCCTGTCCCTTCGGTTCTATTTGCATGACAACGGAATCTATCCGTTGGTCCTTTTTTATGGTTTCGGCCATTTCAAGGGTGAGGTTGGCAATTCGCTGTCTTGAGGTTTCCTCGGTAAGCCCCAACCTTAACTCCCGTATGACCTCCGTGGGAATGCCCTGTTTTTCGGTATATAATTCAATTTTCCCGTCTTCCCTTCTCTTGGCATCCCTAACATAAGGGATTAACCTATTATATTGATTTTGATTAAGGGGCGGGGAAATAAACTTCCTTATAAAATCATCTGCCCCGACTTCATTTAATAGCCTACTTGAAACCCCTTTGTTTCCATAGATAATATAGTTGTACATCACTTTGGCCCTGTCGGACAATTCCAACTTATCACCATTTATGTGGACATATCCATTTATGATTTCCAAAGAGTCCCCAGGGGTGCCCACACAGCGCTTTACATAATTCGATTTCTTATCAATAGGCTTTCTAACCCCCTTTTCTGCAACAAAGAACTGTCGCACCGTATCCGCCGGCCAGCTAAAAACTACAATATCGTTCTTCTTTGGCGTACTAAAACCGGGTAAGCGGAAGTAGGGAATTTGGGGTTTGTTAAGGTATGATTTTGTTCCAACCAAGGGCAAAGTGTCATGTACCATCGGTGCCGCAACAGCGGTCATCGGTGTTCTTGCCCCAAAATGGAACTTGCTTACAAAAAGAAAATCCCCGATCCGCAAGGTACGCTCCAAAGAACCCGTGGGAATTACATAAGGCTGTATAAAGTAGGTATGTACAAAAGTTGCGGCCACTATGGCAAATACTATGGAACTCACCCATTCGCCCAATCCTGTTCCAGGTTTTAAGCTTCGGTCCGCAATATGCTCCACATCCATGGTGTAATTCACATAATAGATATAAAAACCAAGGGAAAGAATTACCGCCCAGGTCTGCCATAACTTGTTCTGCCCAAAACTGCGAATGGTCTCTACCCAGACCACCGGGAACATCAATAAATTGATAATGGGTATAAAGAGCAATAAAACCCACCATTTTGGTCGATTGATGATTTGCATCAAAACAATCCCGTTGTAAATTGGTATGGCGGCCTCCCAAGCTTTTCTACCCGCTTTGACATAAAGTTTCCAGGTTCCCAAAAAATGGATGACCTGCACCAATAAAATAAATAGAATCCACTGCGTACCGTTCATGTCAAATTTTATTTTGTGACGCTAATTAACTGCAATTGTTACCAATTAAACAAGGTTTAACACATCTTTCATGGTAAATACTCCCTTTTTACCCTGGATCCATTCGGCCGCAATTAAAGCTCCCAAAGCAAATCCTTCCCTATTATGGGCAGTATGCTTTATTTCAATGCTATCCACTTTGCTGGAGTAGGTGATACTATGCGTGCCGGGGACTTCACCTTCCCTTTTGGCACTAATGGGAATGGTATTGCCCTGGTTTTTTCCCAATTGCCAACCCCCATAACCGGAGTGGTGCACAATGCCTTCTGCCAAAGTAATGGCGGTACCGCTGGGGGCATCCAATTTATGGATGTGATGGATTTCTTCCATGGCAACCTCATAATCGTTGCGCTGGGACATCATCATTGCCAATTTCGCATTCAATTCGAAGAAGATGTTGACCCCCAAACTAAAATTGGAAGCATAGATAAAGGCCACCTGCAGTTCATTGCAAATGGATACGGCCTCGTCATAAGCATCCAACCAACCCGTGGTTCCAGAAATTACGGGAACCCCATTTTCAAAGCAATATTTTATATTGTTGAAAGCGGAATCGGGCGTACTAAAATCGATGGCAACATCAATGGCGGACAAATCCAGGGATTGCAGGTTGGTATCAAATTCAATTTTTAAGGGAAAGGAATGGCCTCGGTCCGTGCCAAGTTTTTCCAGCATTTTTCCCATTTTGCCATATCCAAAGAGTGCAATGTTCATAGTTAAAAGGTAACAATAACGGCGAGCCCAAAATTCGGGTCATTGGTAATTTCATTAAAATCAAGAAAGGGTTTGATTTCGTAGCCCAACCGCTCATCAACATTGTATTGTTTTAGGTGGGCATCGACATTGGCATCTATGATGTTCAATGCATAAAACCCAATGGTGACCACCAACCATAGGTCGCGGTCCCTTTGCAGGCGTTCCTGGGCATTTTGTAAGGACTCATCGGAAACATCCGGTCCACTCCCATCACCATTGATATCAAAGAACTCGTCATTTGGAAGGCCGGCACGTCTTTGCTTAAATGCGTCTCGAAATTGATTGTATTGATTGTTCCGGTCCACAAAATTAAAAATACCAACTCCCAGAGCACCCCAAACTATGGGGGCCTTCCAATAGCGCTTATTGTAAATCTGACCCAACCCGGGAAAAACGGCGGAATAAAAAGCGGCCTTACTGGGTCCCAGGGGATTGATTTCCTTTCGTACAAAAGTTACCTCCTCTACGGTAATCCCTTTTTGCTTCAAATCCGTTTTCAGGGAATCCGCGGGATTCATGACGGGTATGGAATCCTGCGGGACTTGTGCGGAACCGGTCCAAACAACAAATAGAAGGAAAAAAAGTAATATGGGTGTTCTATTCACCGGAAAGTATTTTTTTGAGTCGTTGAAACTCTTCTTTGGAATGAAACGGTATTACAATTTTACCTTTTCCGGAATCCGAGGCATTGATCTCTACCCTTGTGGCCATGTATTCCCTAATACCGTCCAAATGGCTACTGGCGTATTCCGGGAGGGATTTGCCCTTGCTTTTCGTTTTTCCATCTTTTCCCTGGGTCTTACCTTCCTTGTAAGCGCGGACCAGCTGTTCGGTTTCCCTAACGGAAAGACTGTTGGCAACTATTTTTTCAAAGGCCTCTATCTGGTCTTTTTTCTTTTCAATATTGATCAGTGCCCTGCCATGGCCCATGCTTACGAAACCATCGCGCATACCGGTCTGGATAATGGGATGGAGTTTTAGCAATCGCAAATAGTTGGTTATTGTTGAACGCTTTTTTCCTACACGCTCGCTTAATTTTTCCTGGGTCAGTTGAATTTCATCAATCAGTCGTTGATAGGAAAGGGCAATTTCAATGGGATCAAGGTCTTGGCGTTGAATGTTTTCCACCAATGCCATTTCCAGGGATTCCTGGTCATTGGCAATGCGGATATACGCTGGGATGGTTTCCAGACCAATCAACTTTGAGGCCCTAAACCTTCGTTCTCCCGAAACGAGCTGGTATGTATTGAAATCCAGTTTTCTGACCGTTATGGGCTGGATAATGCCCAATTCCCTTATGGAGCTGGCCAGCTCTTGAAGCGACTCGTCATTGAAATTGGTCCTGGGCTGAAATGGATTGACCCCTATGGCCGAGAGTTCCAGTTCCACAACATTACCAATTACTTTATCCGCATTTTTGTCCCCAACCGATTGTATATCGTTTTCAGGATCTTTCAATAAAGCAGAAAGCCCTCTTCCAAGGGCCTGTTTTTTGGTCGCCTTTGCCATTTAAACTTTTTCCTTGTTCTTGTTCAATAATTCTTGCGCCAAGTTCAAATAGTTGGATGCCCCTCGACTACTGGCATCATATTTTATAATGCTCTCTCCATAACTGGGTGCTTCACTCAGCTTTACATTTCGCTGGATAATGGTATTAAAAACCATATCCGCAAAGTGTTTTTTTACTTCTTCCACTACCTGATTGGACAATCGAAGCCTGGAGTCGAACATGGTCAGCAACATCCCTTCAATGTCCAAATCCGTATTGTGGATCCGCTGTACGCTTTTTACCGTATTCAATAATTTTCCCAATCCTTCCAGGGCAAAATACTCGCACTGGATGGGTATCATTACGGAATCTGCCGCAGTCAATGCATTCAGGGTCAATAACCCAAGGGAAGGGGCACAATCAATCAATATAAAATCATAATCCTCCCTAACCTCCTGTATGGCCTGCTTCATCATGTATTCCCTGTCATCCTTGTCAACCAACTCGATCTCAATGGCCACCAAATCGATATGGGCGGGGATGAGGTCAACATTTGGGGAAGCGGTCTGCACTATGGTGCTTTTGGCAGTTAGGGTATGTTCCAATAATTGGTAGGTACCTTTTTCCACACTATCTACGTCAACTCCCAACCCTGATGTGGCATTGGCCTGGGGATCGGCATCAATTAACAGGACTTTCTTTTCCAAAACCCCTAATGAGGCCGCTAAATTTACCGTAGTAGTAGTTTTTCCAACCCCACCTTTTTGATTCGCAACAGCAATAATTTTGCCCATTACATAAGATAAGTTAGGGGTTAAAAATACAATTATTTATAACGCCAAAAAGCGGAATTTGTTAACACTGGGTGAATAAGTGCAACAGCTTGCGTTAAAGAAAGTTAAAGTTTGGTTTTTAAATCGTCACTAAAATGTTTTATGGTTTTTACCGCATCAAAATCCCCAAAATTTCAATGGCTGCTTCGCTAATTTTGGTACCTGGACCAAAAACGGCCATTGCGCCGGAATCAAAAAGGAAATCATAATCCTGTTTGGGGATAACCCCACCAACAATCACCATAATGTCCTCCCTGCCATAGTTTTTAAGCTCCTGGATTACATTGGGAACCAGTGTTTTATGTCCTGCAGCGAGGGAAGATACCCCTAGGACATGTACATCGTTTTCCACAGCTTGTTTGGCCACTTCTTCCGGTGTTTGGAAAAGCGGTCCGATATCCACGTCGAAACCTAGATCGGCATAACCTGTGGCGACCACTTTGGCCCCTCGGTCATGACCGTCCTGTCCCATTTTGGCCACCATGATGCGGGGGCGTCGGCCTTCTTGCTCTGCAAAGGCATCCGCCATTTCCCTGGCTTTTTCAAAATTTTTATCGTCTTTTATTTCTTTGGAATACACCCCACTAACCGATTGAATTTGTGCTTTGTGCCTGCCAAAGACCTTTTCCATGGCATCACTGATTTCACCCAGGGTTGCCCTTTCCTTGGCCGCAATTACGGCTAAAGCTAACAAATTTTCACCGCTTCCGTCCTTCATTTTCGTGGCGGAGGCCCGTTCTATGTCCAACAATGCCTTTTGGACTTTTTCCGCATCACGCCCTTTTCGAATTTCCGCAATTTGTTCTACCTGTTGTTGTCGTACCTTTTTATTGTCAACTTCCAGAATCTGTAGGTCGTCCTCGTTTTCCAGAACATACTTGTTCACCCCAACCAATACTTCCTGTCCACTATCCAATCGTGCTTGTTTTTTGGCTGCCGCCTCTTCAATTCGCAATTTTGGAATTCCCGCTTCAATGGCTTTGGTCATTCCGCCCAAATCTTCCACTTCTTTAATAAGTTCCCAGGCTTCCGAAGCGATTTCATCGGTCAATTTTTCTACATAATGGCTTCCTGCCCAAGGATCCACCGTGCGGGTGATATGGGTCTCCTGCTGTAGATAAATTTGCGTATTACGCGCAATTCTGGCACTAAAATCCGTTGGTAATGCGATTGCTTCATCAAGTGCGTTGGTGTGCAGACTCTGGGTTCCGCCAAAGGCTGCGGCCATGGCCTCAATGGTGGTCCGTGCCACATTATTGAACGGATCTTGCTCTGTTAAGCTCCAACCACTGGTCTGGGAATGGGTACGCAACATCAGGGATTTTTCGTTTGTGGGGTCAAATTCCTTGACCAATTTGGCCCAAAGCATTCGCGCCGCCCGCATTTTGGCGATTTCGGTAAAGTGCTTCATACCAATACCCCAAAAGAAGGAGAGACGGGGAGCAAACTCGTCAATTTTTAACCCTGCCTTTAACCCGGTCCTAATATATTCGATCCCATCGGCCAGGGTATAGGCTATTTCCATAGCCGCTGGGGCACCTGCCTCATGCATGTGATATCCGGAAATACTGATGCTGTTGAAACGGGGCATATTTTGACTGGTATACTCGAAGATATCGGCAATCAATTGCATGGAAGGTGTTGGCGGGTAGATATACGTATTCCGCACCATGAATTCCTTAAGAATATCATTTTGGATGGTACCGGAAAGCTGGTTTAATTCTACCCCCTGTTCCATTGCCGCTACTATGTAGAAGGCCATCACGGGAATAACGGCCCCGTTCATGGTCATGGAAACGGACATTTTGTCGAGTGGAATTCCATCGAACAAAATTTTCATATCCTCCACGGAGTCTATGGCCACGCCCGCTTTGCCGACATCACCTACCACACGTTCGTTATCGCTATCATAACCCCGGTGCGTTGGTAGGTCAAAGGCAACGGAAAGTCCCTTTTGGCCTGCGGCCAAATTTCTGCGGTAGAAAGCGTTGCTCTCCTCTGCAGTGGAGAATCCCGCATATTGCCGTATGGTCCATGGTCTGCGTACGTACATTGTGGAGTAGGGGCCACGGAGAAATGGACGGATACCGGCCACAAAATTTTCATGGCCCAACTTGGTTGCCTGTTCTTTTTGATTTGAGGTTTTGAGCTCTAGCTCTTGGATATTTTTTCTACTCATCTTTCAACCGATTTTGTTCCAAGGACTCGGATAACCGTTTTTCCAGGATAGGTTCGACCAAAGTTTTTCTTTTATCTGTTTTGAGGAATGGGAAGAGTTCTAGACTGTCCTTCATTTTGTCCTCGGGATTTTGATATTTATTGGTACCCAGGAGCACCAATTTTCCAGCATCGAACTGTTCTTGTTCTTTGGCAGCGGCTTCTTTTATTTTTTTCTGGATGATTCCCTTTTTCAACTCACCCAAAAATCCGCCGGAGGCCTCCAATTGCTTAAAGAGCCCTAAGGCCTTTTGTGCCAGTTCCTGTGTCAATGCCTCTATATAATAGCTTCCCTCGGAAGCTTTTATGGCCTCATCAAAATAGCTTTCCTCTTTTAATAGTAACAATTGATTTCTGGCAATACGCTCCCCAAACTCATTATCTTTATGGTAGAGTGCATCATAGGATTGATTGCAAACGGTATTTGCCCCACCCAAGACCGCGGACATACATTCCGAAGTGGTCCTGAGCATATTCACATTATAATCATAGAGTGCTTTATTGCGTTTGGAAGGAATGGCCAAAATGTGGCAATCGGTTTCGATGCCATATTCCGCGGCAAGGGACTTCCATAGCCATCTCAGGGCTTTGAGTTTTGCAATTTCAAAGAAATAATTGGGCCCAATGGCCACTTTGAACGTAATGCTTTCTTTAGTAACGTTGGAAACAACATCTGTGGAATGATTCAAATACTCATTCACATGTGCCAACCCATAGGCCAGTTGCTGTACAATATTTGCACCGGCATTTTGATACAGGGACATATCCACCGAAATCGCGGAAATACCCTTTGTAGTAGCCGTTAAGGTTTGGATTTGATCAAATGCCTGGTGGTCTTTTTCCAGGTTCTGGTGCCAATTTCCACTTTTGGCCAAATGTCCAATAATATCTATATGAAGGTATATTTTGGAGTCGCGGTCCCCCAGATACTTCTGTAAACGTTCCAAGGCACCAATTTCCAAAGTATGAAAGTCAATATGAATTGGAATGGATTCCAAAGGAATGCCATCCAATAGTGCGGACCAATCCATATCCACGTCGGAGATTTCAAAAACTAAGGCACCGGCCCCCCTTTTTAAAATATCCAAAGCCTTTTTATTGGCCAGATTGGGGTTGCCCCCATAAACGATCTGACCTATCTGCCAGGTCTGTTCCCCGGTAAATTGAAAATTGGAATTGGCCTCCACATCTTCGTGGTTGTAAAATGGTTTTACCTTTATGCCCTCCAAAGATTCCCAAATCAAGGTGTCGTTATAGTCGGCACCTCTTAAATCCATTTGGATTTTCTGTTTCCACTGTTTGGCTAAAACAGGTTCAAATTCCGAAAAAAGCGAATTGTTTTTCATAGTTAATTTCCCACTTTTGTACTGTCTTCATATTCTATCAAAAAGACCTCCTCATTGTCCTTTTTCATGTAATAGTGTTCCCTGGCATACTTTTCCAGGGCTTTGGGGTCCTTTAGTTCATTGAGCAGTTTTTTGTCCTTTTCAATTTCTTTTTGCAAAAAGTCCTTTTGTTGCTCCAACTTATTGATTTCTTGTTGCAGTTCCCTGTGTATCAACAAGGAATTGGTATCAAAAAAAGCCATCCAGATCGCAAAAATGGTCAATACCAATATATAGGTATTGGTAAATACCTTGAACCATTTTTTCTGCCTTAATTCCTTCCAGCCCATATCACACAAGCTTTTGATTGATGATGGTCCGAACCATATCCACGGCCACCGTATTGTAGTGATTGTTGGGAATAATGATATCGGCAAATTCCTTGGTAGGTTCAATGAATTCGTTATGCATGGGCTTAACGGCAGTTTGATAACGATGCAGGACCTTTTCCAGATCATGTCCCCGTTCCCTGATGTCACGTTGCAATCGTCTGATCAGACGTTCGTCGGAATCTGCGTGCACATAAATTTTCATGTCGAAGAGTTCCCTTAGCCTGGGATTGCTCAATACCAATATTCCTTCTACAATGACCACCTCTTTGGGCTCCGTCTTTATGGTCCCCTGCAATCGCGTTTCTTCAACAAAGGAGTAAATGGGTATTTCTACGGTTTTACCCGATTTTAACTCTTTAACATGTTCAATAAGCAATTCAAAATCAATGGAATTGGGATGGTCAAAATTTACCTCGCTTCGCTCTTCTTTGGTGAGGTGCCCCAAATCGTTATAATAGGAATCCTGTGATATCACAACTACCTCGTCTTTTGGTAGCTGTTCTACAATCTGATTTACCACCGTGGTTTTACCACAACCCGTCCCACCAGCAATTCCTATGATAAGCATTACTAAAAGTTTAATCCAAATGTACACATTTGAAGGCATCCTTAGAAGTTGGGCTTCGTTAGAATTTGATTGCATAGGTACGATTAAAAATCTATCGGAAACATGACATTTTTCATATAATGGGATATATGGAGGGTGTAGTTTTGGTTGCTGATTTTGGGTGAAACCTTTATATTTAAAAATAACTATATAGTCCCTTTATGAAAAAAAATTTTAAACTCAAGGTCAACGACCAATATGAGTTTCAATTTACAGCAGATGACCTTAAATCCCTGGATTTGGTCAAAACAGGAACCGACTCCTTTCACTTACTGGAAAACAACCAAACGTACCACATCGATTTTAGTTCCAAGGATTTTTACGGAAAAAGTTATGGCGTAAAGGTGAACAATGCCAATTATGCGGTGACCATTGCAAATCCTTTGGATTTATTGATTGATGAAATGGGCTTTGCCCTGGGTGCTTCGGCGCAAGTGAGCAGTATAGAGGCTCCTATGCCCGGTTTGATCTTGGAAGTTTCCGTGTCTGAAGGACAGGAGGTAAAGGAGGGTGATGCGCTTCTTATTTTGGAGGCCATGAAAATGGAGAATGTAATTACCTCTCCAAGGGAAGGCACCATTAAGAGCATTACCGTAAAACAAGGTGAAGCCGTTGAAAAGAAACATGTATTGATCACTTTTGAATAGTAAACGATGAAGAAGATACTAGTAGCCAATCGTGGTGAAATTGCCATTAGGGTAATGAGAACCGCCAAAAAAATGGGAATCAAAACCGTTGCGGTCTTCTCGGAAGCCGATAGAAATGCCCCGCACGTGCGCTTTGCGGACGAGGCAGTTTGCCTAGGGCCGCCCCCTTCCAATCAATCCTATTTGTTGGGGGACAAAATAATTGAATATGCCAAAAAACTGGAGGTAGACGGTATCCATCCCGGATATGGTTTTTTAAGTGAAAATGCAGATTTTGCCGAAGCCGTAGAAAAGAATGGGCTGATCTTCATCGGTCCAAAATCCCATGCCATACGGGTGATGGGAAGTAAACTTGCTGCCAAGGAAGCCGTTAAAAAATACGATATTCCCATGGTTCCGGGGATAGATGAAGCGATAACGGATGTGGATAAGGCACAGGAAATTGCCAAGGAAATAGGTTTTCCAGTATTGATCAAAGCTTCTGCCGGTGGAGGAGGAAAAGGAATGCGGATCGTGGACAAAGAAGAGGACTTGGAATCCCAAATGAAGCGAGCGATCAGTGAGGCCACTTCCGCTTTTGGGGATGGCTCCGTCTTTATTGAGAAATATGTGACCTCTCCCCGTCATATTGAAATTCAGGTAATGGCAGATACGCATGGAAACATCCTCCACTTTTTTGAACGGGAATGTAGTATACAGCGCCGGCACCAAAAGGTAGTTGAAGAAGCCCCATCGTCCATTTTAACCCCGGAATTGCGAAATGAAATGGGAATTGCCGCCACAAAAGTGGCCGAAGCCTGTGATTATGTGGGTGCGGGTACCGTTGAATTTTTAATGGATGCCGACCACAATTTCTATTTCCTTGAGATGAATACCCGTCTACAGGTGGAACATCCGGTCTCCGAACTGATTTCCGGTGTGGATTTAGTGGAGCTACAGATAAAAGTGGCACGTGGCGAAGTACTGCCCATGAAACAGGAAGATTTAAAGATCAACGGCCACGCGATGGAGCTGCGGGTGTATGCCGAAGACCCGCTGAACGATTTCCTGCCAAGTGTAGGGAAGTTGGAACGGTACCAGTTGCCGGTAGGTGAAAACATTCGAGTGGACAATGGTTTTGAGGAAGGTATGGATATTCCCATCTATTACGACCCCATGCTTTCCAAATTGATTACCTACGGAAAAACACGCGAAGAATCGATTGCCTTGATGATCAAGGCCATTGAGGCCTATGAAGTGGAAGGGGTGCAGACCACCCTGCCCTTTGGAGCATTTGTGATGAGACATGAAGCGTTCCGATCCGGGAATTTTGATACCCATTTCGTAAAGAACTATTATGCTCCGGAAATGATTCAGGAAGCTAAGGAAAATGAGGCCAAGATTGCTGCGCTGGTAGCATTGCAACAATATTTTGAAGACCAAAAACAACTAAAATTACCCACAAATTAAATCCAATGGACGATAAATTAAAAAAGCTGGAAGAACGAGTGACCCTTGCCCACTTGGGTGGTGGCGAGAAGCGTATTGAAAAGCAACATGCCAAAAAGAAGTTAACTGCCAGGGAACGGATCAATTATCTGTTGGATGATGGTTCTTTTGAGGAAATGGGTGTTTTGGTCACCCACCGTACCACGGATTTTGGGATGGAAAAGGAAATTTATTTTGGTGATGGGGTGGTTACTGGTTATGGAACGGTAAATGGACGATTGGTTTACGTTTACGCCCAGGATTTCACCGTCTTTGGAGGTGCATTGTCCGAAACCCATGCGGAGAAGATTTGCAAGGTAATGGATTTGGCCATGAAGGTTGGCGCCCCGATCATTGGACTTAATGATTCTGGGGGAGCCCGTATCCAGGAAGGGGTTAAATCCTTGGGGGGCTATGCCGATATTTTCTATCGAAACGTACAGGCTTCCGGGGTAATTCCGCAGTTGTCCGCTATTATGGGACCTTGCGCGGGTGGTGCAGTGTATTCACCGGCAATGACCGATTTTATCCTCATGGTGGAACAGACCAGTTATATGTTTGTTACAGGGCCCAATGTGGTTAAAACGGTGACCAATGAGGAAGTGACTTCCGAGGAACTTGGGGGTGCCAATACCCATGCTTCAAAATCAGGGGTTGCCCACAAGACTTCGGCCAATGATGCCGCTTGTCTGGAGGATGTCAAAAAACTTTTGGATTATCTCCCACAGAACAACCAGGAAAAACCAAACACAATTCCATATGAACTTGGGGATGAGATCAGGGAACAGTTACGGGGCTTGGTTCCGGACAATCCAAATAAACCCTATGATATGCACGATGTCATAGAGGGTATCATTGATGAAGATTCCTTTTACGAAATCCATAAGGACTATGCAGAGAACATCATTGTTGGTTTCGCCCGATTAGGGGGACGAAGTATTGGTGTTATTGCCAACAACCCTATGTTTTTGGCAGGGGTACTTGGCGTGAAGAGTTCCACAAAAGCGGCCCGTTTCACCCGTTTTTGTGATGCGTTCAACATTCCATTGTTGGTATTGGTGGATGTCCCCGGATTTTTACCAGGAACCGACCAGGAGTGGACGGGAATCATTAATCATGGTGCTAAATTGTTGTATGCCCTAAGTGAAGCTACGGTACCACGGGTAACCGTAATTACCAGAAAAGCCTATGGTGGTGCTTATGACGTGATGAATTCCAAGCATATTGGAGCCGACTTTAACTATGCATGGCCCACTGCGGAGATTGCGGTAATGGGGGCCAAGGGTGCCAGTGAGATCATTTTTAGAAGGGAGATCGCGGCAGCGGATGATCCCGAAGCAAAGCTTAAGGAGAAAGAAAAGGAATACGCGGATAAGTTTGCCAATCCGTATCGTGCGGCGAGACGCGGCTTTATAGATGAGGTTATTCTACCGGAGAACACGCGAAGGAAATTGCTGAAAACCTTTGCCATGTTGGAAAATAAGGAAGTGGAGAACCCCTGGAAGAAACACGGAAATATTCCGTTGTAATGGGTTAGAACCAATTGTTTGTCGCCGCACTATGTGTTAGATTGGATATAGTCTTAAAAACATCGAGTTGATAGGCTATAACGGAAGTTTCTTGGGATGGTTGCTTATCCTAATTCATTCGACGATCTGACGGCATGTTGCGGCGATATTATTTTACTGGATTGATGTCATTATAAACACACCATCGAGGTATTCACTATCATCATGGATGTTTGGAAATATAATGTTCTAATTCACCATTTCTTTGTAATTAAATTTTTCTTAAACCGAAGTCGGTCAGGTCGAGCGCAGTCGAGACCTCTTTGGAACTAAAAACTTTAAAGCCCCAATTGGTATCTTGATTATGTTCGACAAGACAGTTTGAGGTCATTCTTCATTTTTGGTGTTGTATTTATAATGTGTCGCATTTCTACATTCCGCTAAAATCTGGAGGAGATCAAAATTTCCATTTGCCAACGCCAGTTTCTTTTCGGCGCTCCATTTCTTGATTTTCTTTTCAAAGTATATAGCTTGCAACACATCATTAAATTCTTGTTGGAAGATGAGTTGAACCGGTCTTCTTTTAAATGTGAATGCATTGGGATTCATTCCATCTTGATGTTCATTGAAACGTCTCGTTATATTTTCGGTGATACCCGTATAGGTAAAACCATCTGAACATAGAAGAATATAAACGTAGTAGAACTTCATCAATTAAAAATAACGACTTTACCAATGAAATATGAGGACCGTTTTATTCTAAATGAGGTCTCGACTGCGCTCGACCCGACAAAATAACTTGGTTAACAAAACTATCACACCCAAAGATTTATCAATCCAAAGGGTCTGGGTACTTTTGCATCATGCAAAATACCCAAGACAAGCCCAGTTTTGAATTTGTGGCATTGATGGCCGCGTTGATGTCCATTGTGGCATTGAGTATAGACACCTTGCTACCCGCGATTTCACACATTGGGGAATCCATCAATAGCCAGGATGCTACGGATAACCAAATGTTGGTGACCATGATTTTCCTTGGACTGGGAGTGGGGCAACTCTTTTTTGGACCACTTTCGGATTCCATTGGAAGAAAGCCCGTGGTATATTTGGGCATTTTGGTATTTGTGGTGGCCAGCATAATCTGCTTGGCGGCCCCTAATCTGGAATGGATGATTGCGGGGCGTATCCTTCAAGGGATAGGCCTATCCACGGCAAGGACCATCTCCATTTCCATTATTCGGGATATGTACAAAGGCGATCTCATGGCCAAGGTGATGTCCTTTGTAACGGCATTTTTCATTTTGGTTCCCGTAGTGGCACCTGCTTTTGGAAAATTAATATTGGACGTTGCCAATTGGCAGGCCATTTTTTATATCCAATTGGTTTTGACCGCAATGGTAGGCCTTTGGTTTTGGAGGCGACAACCGGAGACCCTACATCCGGAATATAAAATTCCGTTTACGAGTCATTTGTTCATGGATGGTTTAAAGGAATTGCTCCGATTTAAGGAAACTGTGGCGTATACCATTGTTTCTGGCTTGGTGACCGGTTCTTTTTTGGTGTACCTCAGTGCTTCACAACATATTTTTGAGGACCAGTACGGGCTTAAAGAAGCCTTTCCCTATATTTTTGCGGGACTGGCGATTTCCATAGGTCTTTCCACACTACTCAATGGAACTTTGGTTTTACGGTTTGGCATGCGCAGATTGTCGACCATGGCATTGGTGGGATTTTGTTTTATTGCACTGCTCTATGTGCTCTTATTTTGGCCTTCTCCCACCAATCCCAGCGTTTTTGTTTTGGTCACCTTTCTGTCGCTACAGTTTTTTTGCCTTGGCTTTATGTGGGGCAATTTCCGTTCCATTGCTATGGAACCCATTGGTCACATTGCCGGTATTGGAGCGGCTATTAACGGTTTTTTCTCAACGGTCATCGCAATTCCCATTGCCTCTTTAATTGGAAAGTATGTGGATGAAAGGGTATTGCCCTTGTTTTTGGGATTGGCCATATGCGGCCTATTGTCCCTGGTCATTGTTTTTATTTTGCGTAAATCCAAAAGGATGGTCGTTGTGAGATAGGATAATCCTCGGTTTATCCTATGGGCTCAAAGACCGTTCCACTGCTGGAATCTTCCCGTGCGCCCGTAACCGAGGCGTAGACGTTGGTTTGCCCAATTGACTTCAATACGCCCATAAAGGCAAAGATCATGGCCTCTTTATATTCAATGAACTTTTTGGGCGGAACAACTACGGTGCAAGCTTTCCCGAGCTTTTTTTGTAGGGTATCCATAAAATAAGTGTTTAAAGCTCCTCCACCGGTCACTAAAACACGACTGGTCTTTTTGGGTTTTTCCGCTTTAATAGCATTGGCGATTTGTTCACAATTATGGTGGATTATGGTGTTGAGTACATCTTCCGTTGGGAATTTTGCATCCTCGATAAGAGGCTTGACCTCGGATGAAAACCATTCATATCCCGTGGATTTTGGATAGGGAGCTTCATAATAGCCCAGGGAATTCAGTTTTTTCAATAGGTCCGGATGTCGTTTTCCTTTACTAGCGAGTTTCCCCCCTTTGTCATATTTCAGTCCAATTTTTTCGGTGATGTAATTCAATGGCATATTGGCCAGTCCAATATCGTAGGCAATGCGTTCTCCCCCTTTTTGGAAGGATATGTTGCTGATACCCCCCAAATTCAGACAGAAATCATATTCGGATAACAACAATTCATCACCAATGGGGACCAAAGGTGCCCCTTGTCCTCCCAATCGTACGTCCAAGGTCCTGAAATCACAAACCACTTTTTGCCCGGATACGTTTGCCAACTCTTGCCCGTCTCCCAACTGAAAGGTAATCCCATCTTCAGGTCGATGGTGGGAAGTATGTCCATGACTGGCAATAAAATCAATGTTGAGGTCACTACCTTTACTAAAATCCTTTGCTTGTTTCCCTAACCAAATGCCATAGTCCAAATGCAATTGTTGATGCTCTTCTTCGGAAAGATGAATGGCATTTTTCAACTTTTCGTACCACTCCGGTTCGTAGGGTACTGTGGTACACTGCCTAATTTCAAAGTCCCATATTCCATTGTTCCCCCAAAAATGACAGTAGGCCAAATCCAACCCATCCAGGGAAGTGCCGGACATCATGCCCAAGACTTTAATTGTTTTCATAGTGTTTTTTTAGAATGAGCAGTAAAGAAACCGGCCTTTTTGCATCATTGGTAATCTCTTGGACTTCAAATGAAGTATTGGGAAGTTGTGCAAGTAAATGTATCCAGTCCTGCAGGGTTCTGGCATACCAAGGATGTCCATAAGAGAAATTTCCCGAAAGTCCCTCCCAGGAATTTGATAGCCATTGGGATTGGTACCCAAAACCGTTTTCCATCAAATAAAAGGGGTGCAGGGTTTGGATCAAAAGAATCCCATCATTGGTCAAACAATCCAATGTCCGTTGCAAAAGAGGTGCGGTATGGTCCTTTAGGTACAATGAAAAGTTGAAAACCGCCCCATCATAAGGGGAGTGGGGCAAAGGTTCACCCTCTGCAATACGTTCAAAACTTAAAATGTGATAGGTTTCCGGGCCTTTTTTTCGTGCAAATTGAATCAGTTCGGTAGTGGCATCAAACCCATGGGCCGTTATGCCCAGTTTAGTCATTTCCCTGGTGAGCCAACCTTCACCACAACCCAAATCGGCCACTTTTCCCAACTGTGATGATACTAGGGCATCAAGTATGGCTTTATTGGTAAATTTCCTTGAAGGGATAAGCTCTTTTTCAACCACCAAATTCCATTCTTCCGCATTTTTTTTCCAAGAGAAGAGAATGTTTGATTTCATATGACAGCTGATTTTAGGGTCACGGGCAATTTTCCTTTGGCATCAACCACCCCATTAAAATGGTTTACGGCATTTTCTTGAAACACTTGAAAATCTTGATAGACCACAACCACCGTACTTGCCTTTTCCCATGAAAACAAATTGAGCACAAAAGGGTTGCCAAAAAGGTATAGTATTGTATTTCCTTGGTTTAGAACCTCATGGATTACATCAAGTTCCGCTTTGGTAAACCCAAAATTGTCCTTTGGTTTTACCTGTCTTGGAACAATGCTTAAAAGGGTATTGCTGGAATCCGAGGCTTTCAACTCCATAGTATCATGGAAATGGCCCCCTTGTTGGCCAATTTGTATCAACTGAAACCCTTCTTCCCTGAACTTTTTGATGGCCATACCATCTCCTTTTAGTTCCGTAATACTTTCCCTGGCCAACTGCTGCATTAGAGGGGTATGGTCTTCCGCTGTTGGTGCCAAGCCGTGTTCGGAAACCGTGTATGCACTTTCCTTAAGTTGCCATACTCGTTTAAAACTGGCTTCAATTTGGTCAACATCACATTGTTCTGAAATCATCTGAATGCCTTCTTCCACATTATCCGCAAAGCACAGGACATCGTTCCCCGCTTCAAAAGCGGTGAATTCCAAAGCGCCTTTTTGGGAAAAATCCTTGGAAATGGCGTGCATATTCAGGGCATCGGAGATGATGGTGCCATTCCATTTCAATTCGTTCCGTAAAAAATTGGTCATGATTTCCCTGGAAATGGATGCTGAAATTTTTTTCCCGTTCGTGAGGCTGGGAACCGCCAAATGCCCTACCATAACCGAATCCAAACCTTCGTCCATCAATTGAATAAACGGATAGAGTTCATTGTCCAGAAGTTCCTTTTTTGGTTTGTCAATTGTGGGAAGTCCCAAATGGGAATCCGTGGCCGTATCCCCATGTCCGGGAAAATGTTTGATGGAATTCAATATTCCTTCGGATTGCATTCCCTTAAGATACGCTTTGGCATAGCGTACAACCTTTTCACGGTTGTCCCCAAAGGAACGATAGCCTATGACAGGATTTTCGGGATTGAGGTTGATATCCACCACAGGGGACAGGTTCCAATGGATTCCTGCCTCGCGACAGTCCCTTGCGATGTTCTTTCCAACCTTATACACCAACTCCTCTTGATTTTGCATGGCACCCAGGGTAATGGCATAAGGATACTGGGGCGTATTTTCTATGCGCATGGCCAATCCCCATTCCGCATCAATGGCAATCAATAATGGAAAAGTTGCCACCTTTTGGTAGCGTTGTATTAAATAGAGTAATCGTTCATAACTGTTCTCATTATGGATTACTTCTTTTTTGCCCTCAAAATTGGTAGCCGCACTTGCCCTACTATGGAAAAAACAGAGACTCCCAATATGGTAGTGTTGAATAAGCTTTTCCAGTTTTTGGATTTCAGCTTCGGTATCATTGATGAATGCAGCGGGCATAAACAGTTGCCCAACTTTTGTCGAAATCGGGATTTCCTTTCGTATGCTATGGTATGATGGAATTTTAAGCATCTGAATTTCCTTTTTTACCGTAATCCGCCGGATATTTTAAAAAGGGCAGTAAGAACAGGGCCGGTAAAGCGGCAACCACCACCCAGATAAAGAAGCCACTATATCCCAACCATTCTTGCATGAACCCACTTACCATTCCGGGGAGCATCATGCCCAAGGCCATAAAACCTGTGGCAATGGCATAATGCGAGGTTTTTGATTTTCCTTCCGCAATATAAATGAGGTACATCAAGAATGCTGCAAACCCAAAGCCATAACCAAACTTTTCAAAAACCACCGTTGTGGTCACAGCTACTATACTGGTCGTTTGTGTCCATGCCAGAATGGCGTACAGTATATTGGGTACATTTAGGGAAAGTATCATGGGAAGCATCCATTTTTTTAATCCATCCCTTGAAATCAATATTCCCCCAAGAATACCACCCAGGGAGAGCATAATGACGCCAACGGTTCCAAAGATGGTCCCCAACCTTTCCGTTGAGTAGGCCAGCCCTCCTTTTTCCAGGGGGTCCAAAAGAAAAGGGGCCGCCATTTTAACCAATTGGGATTCTCCCAATCGATAAGTCAGGATAAAGGCCAATGCTATCCCAATATTTGGTTTTTTAAAAAAGGAGACGAATACTTCAAAAAATCCTTTGGGCCTATCGAGCGCTATGGTATTCGAAGTCTCATACTTTGGAGTGACAAAAAAGTTGGATACGGTGAGTACCAACATTAAAAAGGCAGTTGCCGTCATGGTGATGCTCCATGCTTTTGTATTGTCTCCGTAACGGTTCTCCAAAAAACCGGCAAGGATAACGATAAGTCCTTCCCCGGTAACCATGGCCAAACGGTAAAAAGTACTTCGTATCCCTACAAAAAACGATTGTTTCTTTTCGGTGAGCCCGATCATATAGTAGCCATCGGAGGCAATATCGTTTGTGGCCGAAGCGAAGGCGGCCATCCAAAAGCAGGCTAGGGTAGTGGTGAAAAAGATATTTGTCGGCAAGGAAAGCCCTACACCAAACAAGGCCACGGAAATCAATAATTGCATCCAAAGAAACCATTTGCGCTTGGTACTTTTTAAGTCCACGAACGGACTCCATAATGGCTTTAGAACCCATGGCAAATAGAGCCAACTCGTATATAGACCAATATCCGCATTGCTAATGCCCAGTTTTTTATACATGATGACCGAGACGGTAACTACAATGACATAGGGGAGTCCCTGGGTAAAGTATAAAACAGGTACCCATGCCCATGCCCATTTATCTTTTTTGATTTCTGACATTCCTAGTGGGGTTTCTCTATTGGTTTTAGCTTGCTTTCATTTCCGTACGCATCAATGACTTTTACGGCTATTTTCCTTTTGGTTTCCTTAATATTGAAGCAACTCCTGGATCCATTGGAAGGAAGGTAGACTTTTTTTATCAATTTTGTCCATTGCCTCTTTTTTCCCTTCAATTGGTAAATTGAAATATATCTGGGAACGGAGTCATAATGGGACAGGCAGATTTCCAAAGCACCACTGGAATTGTTTTTCGAAACAACCCCAGGTTCTTCGATATTCCTATAAGGTCCATTGGGTGCCGGTGGTGTGGTGACCGGTACTTTATAGAAATGCCTTCGAATTTTCTTGGCGATGTCCCGGTGTTGGGGCAGGGACTTGGCACTAAAGAAAACATTTCCCTGAACCTGCGGAATGGAACGTGCAAGGGTTAGTTGCTTGGTAAGCTCCTTTCGTTTGGACCATGCCCTATCCGAATTGTTCCGCACCTTGTAGGCACCATTGCCCATAAAGAGATTGGTGTTTATACTTTTACCGGCCCACCATTGGGTGATTTTTTTATGGGAAGCCACAGGATATTCCATACTCCAGTAGGCTTGGGGAACAATATAGTCCAGCCAACCTTTTTCCATCCACAATAGCGGGTCGGCATATAGATCTTCATAAGTGGTTTGACCAGCTTTAGTGTCCGAACCCTGGGGGTCCGTAGCTTTGTTCTTCCAGACCCCAAAAGGACTAATGCCAAATTGGACCCAAGGCTTATGGGCTTTAATGGTGTGGTGCACATTCTTGACCAATGAGTCGATATTGCTGCGACGCCAATCTTCCAGGGATTGTCCTGGCCGGCCATATTGGGCAAAGGCCAACGAATCCTTAAATGTTTCCCCAGCCACTTTGTACGGATAGAAATAATCGTCAAAATGGACACCATCAATGGAATGGTCCATGACCACTTCTTCCACTACTTTGGTCAGGTGTTTCCCTACCGCAGGAATCCCCGGGTTGTAGTAATACTTCTTCCCGTACTTTACCATCCAATCGGGATGGCGATAAAAATCGTGCGTTTTGGCCAAAATGGTAGTGTCCAAATCAAATGTGGCACGATAAGGGTTGAACCACGCATGGAATTGCATTCCCCTTTGATGGGTTTGGTCCACCATCCATTGCAGTGGATTTTCAAAATTATTTTTGGGGCTTCCTTCTTTTCCGGTCAAAAAACGGGACCAAGGCGCCATGTCCGATGCATAAAAGGCATCACCTGCCGTCCGTATTTGTACGATTAAGGCATTAAAATTTAGTTCATCATAGAAATTGAGCAGCTGTAAAAAGTCCTCTTTCTGTTTTTTAACGTCGTCCATTCCATTTTTTGGCCAATCAATATTGACCACAGTGGCCACCCAAACCCCTCTGAATTCCTTAGTGGGATAGTTGTTTTGAAGGGTTCCACAACCAAAAACCATCACGGGCAAGAGGACCCATGATAGTTTTTTAAATGGTTTATGTATTGTGTGTTGTCTCTTCACTGAACCCATCTTGATTTTTTGTTTGTAACCGAAAATGAGTTGAAATTTGGCCAGATGGGCCACTTTTCGAAGGTTATAGCAACGCTCGGGCCAAGAAAAATAACGAAATAGGGGGAGATTTCGGCCATTTTTTAGGAAATGGAAAGGTCAAGATGCGTCCAATATTAAAAATGATATCGGACAAACCCTTCTATGGCCGCATATTCCGCCAAACCTAGTTTGCGATATTTTTCCGCTGTGCTTTTGTTCCGTTCCTCTGCCCGCATCCAGAATTCCCGGGTATCATCACCTTGAAACATGACACCATCTTTTTGGGACTGATGGCAAAAGATGGCGTTTCGTTTTTTCATGACTTGGGCAGGACTCATGGGAACCGCCATTTCTATTTCGTGAATATCCCATTCGTGCCATGCCCCCCGATACAACCAAACCCAACAGTCTTCCATGTATTTTTTTGTCTTTAAAATCTGAAGGGCGGCAAGGACGGCATCCAAACAGACACTATGGGTGCCATGTGGGTCAGCGAGATCACCGGCGGCATAAATTTGATGGGGTTTAACTTCCTTGATGATACTGACCATACTATCAATATCATCTTGGGTCAAAGCGTTCTTTTTTACCGTGCCTGTTTCATAAAACGGAAGGTCCAGAAAATGAACGTTCCCATCGGGGAGTCCCAAATATCGCGTGGCGGCATAGGATTCCCCTCTGCGGATACTTCCTTTAAGTTTTCGTACCTCAAGCGTATCAATCGCACTTTCGGTTTTGGTCGTAATGGCATTAATTAGTGAACCTGCCTTTTCGGATGGATTAACGGTATTTAAAACCTCGGCAAATTTCAGGGCTTCGGTATCGGTCACGGCGATATTCCCTGAAGTCTGATACGCCACATGTACCTCATGTCCTTGACTGATCAGGCGGTCAAAAGTGCCGCCCATGGAAATCACATCATCATCTGGGTGTGGACTAAAAATAATAATCCTTTTTTTAGCAGGTGCCGCCCTTTCCGGTCTGTTGGTGTCGTCTGCATTTGGCTTACCACCGGGCCATCCGGTTATGGTATGTTGTAGGCGATTGAACATTTTAATGTTCAGATCGTAGGAGTCTTGTTGGGCCAATAACCCAGACATGCCATTATCATTATAATCTTTATCGGTTAGACTTAAAATGGATTTGTTCAAGGTAATACTGAGCCATAGTACGGCTTTGGCCGTAAGGGTTTCGGTCCATTCACAAGACTCGTCAACCAACCATGGGGTTTTGTTTCTGGTCAATTTGCTGCCAGCACCATTGTCCAAAACAAAAGTACAGTTGTGATGTCTTTGGAGATAAGTGGCGGGCACTTCGGATGAAATTTCACCCTCAATGGTTTTTTTAATGATATCCGCTTTATTCTGTCCCCATCCCAGAAGCACGATTCTTCTGGCGTTGTGTACGGTTGAAATACCCATGGTTATTGCCCGTCTGGGTACGTTGTCTATACCTAAAAAGGCTGGTGCGGCATCTACCCTGGTAATATGGTCCAAGGTAATGACACGTGTTCCCGAGTTATAATGTGAACCGGGTTCATTAAAACCAATATGACCTGTCCTGCCAATACCCAATAATTGAAAGTCAATTCCCCCGTAATCCCTTATTTTCTGCTCATATTTTAAACAATAGGGAATAATGTCATCACCGGTCAGGGTACCATCGGGAATATTTATGTTTTCCGGTGCAATATCTACGTGGTTGAACAAATGTTCGTGCATAAAGTACCAATAACTCTGACGGTTATCCTTTTCCATGGGCAGGTACTCGTCAAGATTAAAGGTAATCACGTTCGAAAAACTTAAGCCCTCCTCTTTATGCATCCGTACCAGTTCCTCATAAACGCGAATGGGGGATGAGCCGGTGGCTAGACCCAAAACACAGGGCAAGCCCTGTTGTTGTTTTTTACGAATGAGCGCAGCCATTTCCTGGGCGACTATGATTGAAGCCTGACTTGAGCTGTCAAAAAGAACATTATGGATTTTTTCAAAACGCGTTTCTTCAAACTGTCCTACGGGTTTGTAAGAGATATCAAAACTCTTTTTGGGTATTGTTATGGTCTGCATTATCCTAAATTGGTATTTCGAAATAGCGGTTTTATGCCGTTGTTTGGGACAAAGATACAACTATTTGCTGTTTTTTGCTTTTTTAAATGCTGTTTTTTGCGATTAATAACAATTTAGTAACTTAAAAAAGAATAAAACTGCAATAAAAGGAAATCAATATCTTTGCTGAAGATTACAGCTTTATGTTGAAAGAAGAGCGCCAGCGTACCATATTAAATGAGGTCGAGTTACACAATCGGGTATTGCTAACGGACATTGCCGAAAAATTGGATGTCTCCATTGATACCGTGCGGCGGGATGTTAAGGAATTGGATGCGGAGAATCGATTGCGTAAGGTTCATGGAGGTGCTGTGTCCCTGGGTTTCGCCAATTACAGTCCTGCCAGGAACAATGTGTATGCATTGGAACAGAAAACAGCGATTGCCCAAAAGGCACTTGGATTGATCAGGGACAATAGTGTTATCTTAATTGATGGAGGTACGACTTGTTTGGAATTGGCGCGATTGATTCCTCCACAACAAAGTATCACCTGTTTTACGTTAAGCCTGCCCGTAGCCATGGAATTGCTCAATAAACCTAATATCGAAACTATTTTTATTGGAGGCGTGCTGTCCAAGGATTCCCAAATCTCCATAGGCGCCAATACCATACACAATTTATCACAGATCAAAGTTGATTACGGTTTTATAGGGACGGGTTATGTGGATGCGAGCTACGGACTGACGGAATTTGATTGGGATATTGTACAGACCAAAAAGGCAGTCATCAAAGCTTCAAAAAATACGGTTTTGCTCAGTATCTCTGAAAAGTTGAACTCCCAACATCGTTACAAGACCTGTGATATCAACGAAATCGATACCATGATTACCGAGTTGGAACCCAATCACCAGCTTCTCAATAGTTTTAAGGACCAAAATATCAAGTTGCTTTAGTATGGCAGAATTTAAAAAGATAACGGAAGAGGCTTCGCTCCACGATAATTTGGAGCAACAATCAACCGGAGCTTTGCTCAGGGGAATCAATCAAGAGGACAAAAAGGTAGCTGAAGCTGTAGGGAAAGTCGTTCCACAACTGGAAAAACTCGTCGATGCCTTGGACGTCCGGTTTCGAAAAGGAGGGCGTTTGTTTTATATCGGTGCCGGGACCAGCGGTCGATTGGGAATCTTGGATGCTTCGGAAATTCCACCAACTTTTGGTATGCCCCATGACCGGGTCATTGGCTTAATAGCCGGTGGGGACGGCGCCATACGAAAAGCTGTGGAGTTTGCTGAGGACAATACCATTCAGGCATGGAAGGATTTAATGGAATTCAATATCAATTCCAATGATACCGTAGTGGGCATTGCCGCTTCTGGCACTACACCTTATGTGCTGGGAGGCGTAAAGGATGCCAAGGAAAATGGCCTCCTGACCGCAGGGATTACCAACAATCCAGGTTCGCCATTGGCCACTTCCGTGGATATCCCCATTGAAATTGAAGTAGGACCTGAGTTTGTCACGGGGAGTACACGAATGAAAAGTGGTACCAGTCAAAAGTTGGCACTTAATATGATCTCTACGGCTCTAATGATTAAAATTGGTCGGGTAAAGGGCAACAAAATGGTGGACATGCAATTGAGCAACAATAAGTTGGTGGACCGCGGAACACGGTATTTGGTGGAAGCGCTGAATATGGATTATGCCAGTGCGGAAAGGGCGTTAAAAAAATATGGTTCGGTTAGGGAGGCGATTTCCCAACTAAAAAGGTGAAAACCGGAAAGGATTTTCCAAACTGTTCTACCATAAGCAAAATAATAGGAAGCACGGCACTGCCGTGCTTCCCAAGCTAGACTTGAATAAACTAACTTAACTTAAATCAACTCAATACTTTTTCACAATATGTTCAGGACCCCTTTCCTCCAATAAATCGGGACCAGGTTTCATTTTTTTCCCATGGCTTTCCAAGGCTTTCTGTATTTCAGCAATTACCTCAGGGTGCTTTTCCGCAATATTGAACCGCTCTGAAGGGTCTTCTTCAATATTGAATAACAAGGGAGGATTGTGTTGTACTTTTTCCGCGTTGAACACGTAGGCTTCCTGGGTAATAAAGTGTGCTTTGTAAGGACCCACCCGCATGGCAAACAAATCACGTCCACTGTAATAAAACACTTCATTTCTGGGACTATCACCTTGACCCAATAATACCGGGGACAAATCCATCCCATCTAGTACCCTGTCATCAGGGATGGGGACACCTGCCAATTTACTGAAAGTGGTAAAGATGTCCATGGTAGTACCCATATCCATGACCACTTTGGGGACAATGGTTCCTGGGCCCCAAAAAATACTGGGTTCCCTGAACCCACCTTCCCAGGTAGAGCCCTTTCCATCCCGCAACAGGCCTGCACTGCCTCCGGAAATTTTGGTTTGCAACCAAGGACCATTATCGGAAGTAAAAAATACAATGGTATTTTCTGCGAGCCCCTCTTCCTGCAGCATATCCATAATTTGACCGATTCCATGATCAATTTCTTCCACCACATCCCCGTAAAGGCCTCGCTTACTGGTCCCCTTGAATTCTTCCGATGCAAATAAGGGAACATGCGGAAGATTATGTGCTAAGTACATGAAAAAAGGACTTTCCTTGTTTTCCTTTATCCATTTGATGGCTTCGGCCGTATAGCGCGCGGTAAGCGTATTCTGATCGGCCGGGCGTTCCAATTGTTCCGTACCGCGCAATAGCGGTACATTGAAATCGGCCGGTGTCAGGTTATCATATTCCTTTGTCCATAACGCCCAATAATCCTCAAAGGAGGTGAGTTTACGGGTGATATCCATATCATTGGAATAGGGGATGCCAAAGTAGTAGTCAAAGCCTTGGGTGGTGGGCAAATATTCCTTTTTATGCCCCAAATGCCATTTCCCAACCATTCCGGTGGCATATCCAGCTTGCTTTAATTGCTCTGCCAGTGTTATTTCAGCATCAGGAAGACCATTGGCGGAGTCAGGAAAAAAAACTTTGGCCGTGGCACCACATGTGCCACTGCGTAAGGGCAAACGTCCGGTCATCAATGCCGCTCGACTGGGGGTACAGACACTGGCTCCAACATAAAAATTGGTCCATTTCTGACCTTCAGTGGCCATTTGATCCAAATGTGGCGTTCTAATGGTGGGATGTCCATACGAGCTTAAATCGCCATACCCAAGGTCATCAGCGAAAATGATAACGAAATTGGGTTGCTTTTTAATGCCATTTATCGTATCCGTAGTTTGGCCAGAGGCTTTGGCCATTAGTGGTATGCTGAGCATTAAAACCCATAAAATGGGCAGTATTCTTGTAACAGCGCTTTGAAATTGATTTGTGTACATATCTATTTTTTATCGTTTGTATTAGGGATGGTCGGAAAAAGTTGGCGACCAATTGTTTAATATCCAGGATTTTGTTCAAGGGCGCTATTGGCGTCCAGTTCTACTTGTGGTATAGGGAAAAGAACATGAAAATCCTGCGCGTTTTTCCCACGGGCCTGTGCTCTTGAGATCATTACTCCCTGCCGTATTTGATCTTCCCGTGAATTTCCTTCAAAATAGAATTCCCATTCACGCTCTTGTAAAATGGCATTGCGCAAACTTTCCGTTGAAAAACCTGCAAAGTCCAAAGATGTTGCTCCCGCCCTGTTTCTAACCATATTGATCAAATCAATGGTTTCCTGGGACGGACCATTTAATTCGTTCAATGCCTCAGCTCTTGTAAGCAGCACATCTGAATATCGTATCACCGGAATATCGTTCCCTGCAAAAAAAGCGACGGATGCTGGGTCCCATGGCAGCTTAAAAGGATGGGATTGATCATTGCCCAGACCCTGAACCACTTCTCCGGTCGCTATGCTCACATATTCCGTGATAATCTGACCGGTTCTGGTATCGGTATCCTCAAAAGAATTTACAAAATCATCGAACAAATACGTTCTGGCGGCAAATACGGAATTGTTGGAAAAGCCAACGGGATAGTCCGGAGCAAAGATCAGGGCATTCACAGATTGGCTTGCCGTGGTGGATGCCCCATCTTTTGGCAAGACCCAAATCAATTCCATATTGCCTTCATTGCCAATGTCAAAAACAGCAAAGTGACCATTATTTGGGGTCCAGTCTGTAGATTCCCTTTCCCTCTATACCAACGTAGATCAGACCATCGGGTCCCTGGTTCACACTACGCACCCTTCCCAAGCCATCCAATAGTTTTTCACGATAGGTTACCTTGTTATCCTCCAAAACAAGGCGTTCCAAGTATTGGAAGACCAAGGATCCTGCCAATACGTTGCCTTTCCAGTCGGGATACTTATCGGAACCTATGACTTCCAATCCAGAGGGTGCTATGGAAGGTATCCAATAATAAATGGGCTGCTCCATGTCCGGTCTGGAGGTTTCATCCGTAATTTTGGTACCGCTGTAATTAATGCCATAGGTGATTACGGGCCAGCCATAGTTTTTCCCTTTTCGTATAACGTTCAATTCATCGCCACCCCTTGGACCGTGCTCATGAATCCATATTTCCCCAGTATTGGGATGTTTCACCATTCCCTGCGGATTTCGATGGCCATAACTGTAAATGGCCGTTTTGGCCCCTGAGGTATTTACAAAGGGATTGTCGTTGGGAATTTTTCCATCATCGTGTATTCTATAGATTTTGCCGCCATCGCGCCGGACATCCTGTGGGTTTTCATCCCTACTACCGCGGTCGCCGATTGAGAAGTAGAGATATCCATTGTTGTCAAAGGCCATCCTGGAACCAAAATGGTACGGTTTACTGCTATTTGGACTGGCTTTGTAGAGTACTTTTTGATCGGTCAATCGGTTTCCTTCCAGCTTTGCCCTCATTACTGCGGTATTGACACCGTTTCCTTCCCCTTCCGGAGAGGCATAGGTCAAATAAACCCACTGGTTTTCAGCGTAGTTGGGATGAAGTTTTACATCCATCAACCCGCCTTGACCCAATACCTTGATTTCAGGAAGTCCACTGATTTCCACTTTTTTTCCATTCGTGTAATGGATAAGCTCACCTGATTTTTCGGTAAGTAGGATGGAACCGTTGGGGAGAAAATCAAAGCCCCATGGGATTTCAAGATCGGGAACCACCAATATTGCGCTAATTTGCTCTTTTATGGGAGTTTTTATGGTCTGATCGACGTTTTGGGCACAGCCCTGAGCAAGCAGTACAACGAAAAAATACAGGTGAATTATACAGTTTTTCATAATTTTATCGTTAAATGAAAGGAAAGTCCAGTTGAATTGCAGTTTTTTGTCGTTTGACTGGTATAAAGATAAGAAAGCATAAGCTATTGATTAGATAATTACAATTAGGAATTTTGGGCTTCCCAAACCCCGATTTTCCTTGAAAATCCAGACTTAACCTATGCCCAAGAGCAATACAAGGCGACTGCTGTATTCTCTGCTATTGGTGTTATCATCAGTTGTAGTTTCTTCGGCAGTATTTAATACTGGTTTTGAAAAAATCGTTGAAAGCTTCGATTTGCCCCTAATGGATAGCCCCAGTTCTGGGGAAACCACTAATCGTATTACTTCCAAAGCGGAAAAAGAAAACCTGGGAGCCACAATGCTGCTTCAGCCCATGTTCACTACCATCATTCAAGGTGCGGATGAACAAGTGGGGTGTAGTAACAATGGTTTTACGGTTGCTCGATTCAATCTTTGTGGGGATTCTGATGATAGGACAATTACATTGTCCGGAGGACCTTATGGTTCCGTGGAATGGCAACTTTTGAGCGGTTCCTGCTCCCCGGATATCAATGAGGATTGTCCAAACACCAATATTTCTTGCTATACCACGGTAGCTACTTCCCAGTCCTTTAATCTTGATGCGAGTACGGTTCCGGCAGGACCTGGTGCAGAATTCAGGGTAGTTGCCGATGGGCAACAATTTTTCTTCAAGGTCAAGAAGAGTACCATAACGCAAACCTTTGTAAAGCGTGACTATATCTGTGGGGTAGATGGTAGGATTCAGATTACCAATCTTTCCAGTGCTTATGAATTTAGTATTGATGGAGGTATCAATTGGCAAACATCACCCATTTTTGATGGCTTGACCCCAAATACGTACAACATCATTGCTCGTTTACAGAATACCCCCAACACCTGTGAATATCCGTACGACCCCATTGTCATTGAGCAACTCGATATCAGCATTGACGTTCAATTTATTGATGCGCTTTGTTTTGGTGATACGGGGAGCATCGAGGTAACGGTAAATGATGTACCTGGACCTTACAAATACACCTTATTGGACGAAAATGGTGTGCCTCAGGAATTTACAACTTTTATATCTGCAAATCCATACACTTTTGCAGCGGCGGGTTTTGGAACCTACAGCGTACAGGTTGAGACCCAACAGTGTACCGGAGATATTGCCAATGGCATACCGCCACCGCAACAAAGTCTCGATATCAATGGAAACCCCATTATTATTGGTGATGGGGTCGTGGCACTTTCAGCATCTACGGAGGTAAATGAAAGTCTAAGTACGGAGCCCACTTGTAACCCGCCCGGTGGGGTAGATATCATTTTGAGGACTTCAGGTGGTACATCACCATATACTTACACGGTGAATGGCGTGCCAGGAGGTACTTTCAGCCCCCCACAAACAACACATAACGTAACCACTGCGGGCACTTATGATTTTGTTATTACTGATGCCAATGGATGTGATATAACGGCTTCCGCTGATGTTGAAGAACTCACTCCACCCATTGTTACCGTGAGCGGTGTTAATGGTACCTGCACCAATGGTGGTGCGAGTTTAATTTTTACTGTTGTTGATGGCAAGGGGTATGACCTTAGTTTTAGGGCTACACCAGTTGATGCTTGGAGTACGGCCCCCATTATTTCCGTGTCTGCTGGTACCTACGGGGGCAGTAATCCCAGCGGATCAATGGAAGTGTTGTATGAGCAGGGCAGTTTCAGTTGTATTTTAGCGCTTACCACCGATATTGTGGTTACCGAAACGGGGGCAATTAATGGGGCA
>JANQKR010000039.1 GCA_028281025.1 Croceivirga sp. | reverse complement strand
GCAATGGCGGAGCCATCGGTAATGGCAAAGTCCACATCGAAGCCGCCCTGTACGTCGGCATTGAGGGCAACGTCAAAGGTGGCGGTGCCCGCATCCTCGTTGACGTTGAAGCCCGTTACCGCGATGCCGGAACCGGCGCCGCCGTCGTTGTCGTTGATGGTGCCCGTTGCGGTGCCCCCAACGATGTTTATAAGTGAAGTGGTCAGCCCGGAGAGGGTGATGCTTAGGTCCTCGGTCGCCTCGATGGTCGTATCGTCGATGATGGTGACGGTCACGGAACGTACCTCCCCGTTGGTCCCGGTAAAGCTGAGGGTCCCGTTGGCGGTGGCCACGGTATAGTCACCCGGAGCTATGGCGGAACCATCGGCAATGGCAAAGTCCACATCGAAGCCGCCCTGTACGTCGGCATTGAGGGCAACGTCAAAGGTGGCGGTCCCCGCATCCTCGTCGACGTTGAAGCCCGTTACGGAGATGCCGGACCCGGCGCCCCCGTCATTGTCGTTGATGGTACCCGTGGCACTTCCGTTCACGATGTTTATAAGTGAAGTGGTCAGCCCGGAAAGGGTGATGTTTAGGTCCTCGGTCGCCTCGATGGTCGTATCGTCGATGATGGTGACGGTGACGGAACGTACCTCCCCGTTGGTCCCGGTGAAGCTGAGGGTCCCGTTGGCCGAGGCCACGGTATAGTCACCCGGAGCAATGGCGGAACCATCGGCAATGGCAAAGTCCACGTCGAAGCCGCCCTGTACGTCGGCATTGAGTGTGACGTCAAAGGTGGCGGTGCCCGCATCCTCGTTGACGTTGAAGCCCGTTACGGCGATGCCGGACCCGGCGCCCCCGTCATTGTCGTTGATGGTTACCGTACCCGGGTTATTGGCAATGCTGACATCAAGGGCTTGTGCATTGGTGAATCCGGGGACTAGTCCGGTATAAGATGCGTTAACGGAGAACGATTCGCTCGGTTCAATAAAAGTATCGTCAATAATAGGTAATGATACTGTCTGAATTTCATCGGTATTACCTGTGAAGGTCACGGTTCCACTTGTACTGGAATAATCACTTGGATTAATGGCGGTCCCGTCGGAAGTATTAAACGAAATATCGAAGGGGTCCTGGGTTTCACCCAATAAACGGAATTCATAGGAAACACTTCCAATATCTTCATTGACGTTAATATCCTGTAAGGAGACGATTGCCGTATCATTATCATGAATCCTAATGTTAACTTCAGAGCTTGCCAGATTAATTTCATTGTAAGAGACATTGGATAATCTTTGGATGATTCTTTCTGAAGGTTCTACAATGTTATCGTCCAAAATGGTCAGTGGAACAAAAAACTCGGTGTCCGCCGGAGAATAGGCAGGAAAAGAAACTGTTGTGGTCAAGGAATTGTAATCTGAACCATCAGTTGCAGGAAATGTAATTCCAGTACTGTTTACGGTTAAATCAACTGTAAAGGCCTGCTCTACACCCACATTGTTTCCGGATGACATCAGAGCTACCCTTAATTGAACAATTCCAGCATCTTCATCCACATCATAACTGCTAGTGGTGATGGTGGCCTCATCCGTGTCCCTTATGGTACCAACTCCTTGGTCATCCAAAATGAGTGAATTATTTGTAGGATCGGAAATGGTTACATCAAAAGTTTGATCCGGTTCCAACCAATCATCATCAATTGCAGCAACGTTGAACGTGGCACTTGAAGCATTAGCTGGAAAAACAACGGAAGTAGGACCACTATAATCACTATCCGTTGTTGTGATATTGTTATAAGTTAGGTTAAATGTGGTATTGGTAGGGGTGATATGCGAAGAGGTAATGGTAAACATTAAATTATTACCCTCATCGGTAGAGACATCATTTATCCTAAAACTGGGAAGTACGGTGAATGTGGTTGGATCAAAATTTGGAAGGCCGCATTCGTCAAAAGTTCCGGAACTTACAACGGATTGTGCACTGGGATTTGTTTCACCCGTAAAGGAGGCGCTTGCTTGTAATGTGAAGTCTGTATTGCAGGATACACAGGGATCATTAACCACCACATTAAAGTCCAGGTTGTAGGCAGGGTCATCGGTATCTGTCATGCCATCGGGAATGAAAAAGGTAAGTAACTTACTCCCTGAATCATAAGAATAGGTTACTCCTGGAGGAAGCAAATCCCCGTTTGCAAAATCCAATTGATTGGGTAGCGTAGTTTGTATTTCAAGATTTCTAATATTATCGTTCCCAATATTTTGCATTTCAAGGCGAATGGGAACTATGGAACCTGCGTTTAATGTGGTACTTCCAGTGGCAACGGTTAAACTCAAGGCATCCAAGCTGGGTTCATAAACTTCCACACTAAGTCCAATAAGATAGACCCCATAAGTTTCACGGTCAGAAGTAATTCTAAGATTAGCTGAAGTCTGATCGTTGTCAATAAGGTTATTCCCAGTATTGTTCAATTCAAAAACACCTGCATCAAAGCCTAAGGTATTGGTGCTGGAAGGATTTCTATCCGTAAAATTTTGGTCCCGCAATGTGATTTTACTGTTGAAGAAGTTATCCGCACTCCTTTGAATGGTGGAAATATCTTGCCAAGAACCATTAGTATCCTGAATCTGTAACATATCACCATCAATGTCCCTGTCCCCTTCGGATGCCCCTAGGATAATGTCAGCATTTACTTGTCCATTGGGTACGGTCTGGAATCCATTAAAGTTGAAATCAACATTTCCTGCACCACTTGCAATGTGTACATATCCATCAAATAAGGTAATATTCTTGCCATCCAGACTTGGATTTTCATAGACAAAAACTATTTGCCAACCTCCAGAGGTACCTGTGTGTCCTCCTCCATGTGAGTACAAATCTCCTTCAGTGGCCTTTAAGTTTGCAATTTGATACGTACCATACGGATCACTCAGGCCTTGTACATCGGATGTAATGTCTTTTACGCAAACGTAGGGATCGTTGATAAAATGAGCATCCCTCCCTCTATAAATTACTTGATCTGCTGTTATTGTAGAGTAAGCAGATTGACCTGGCAACATCAGTTTAAGTTGATTGTAATTCCAATTGGGTTCATCGGCAGTAGAACCCGTACCTGTACCGGTCTCTCCTTCAGTTGGATCATAGTTATCATACTCCTTGTCAGCCGCCACCCAATAGAGTAACACCTTTTTGAAGTTTAAACAACTTAAACTTGGTTCGGGATTCAATAAATTGGCACTGCTTGAATTGAAAGTAGAGCCATCGGAGTCAATATCTACAAAGACGTTATTGCTAAAATCATGGTTTCCATCTTCACCGTTGTACGCATTGGAAGGATGGCGGGATAACACGTTATTTGCAATCATGGTAACGTCCCCGTTCAAAGTTTCCGAGTACCTTGGGGAAAATGGGGTCTGTACCTGTGCACTAAGTTTAATCGTAGTAATGGAAATAAGGATCAAACAGAGGATACCCTTTATAATATCGGTATAAGTATTGGTCTTCATAGGTTAAGTTTTGTAAAACCTTAATCCCTAAAGACTTGAACTGTAGCGCGACTAAAAAAAGAATTGTGAAACAGATTGCGGCAATAGGTCAAGCTTGGGAATCACGATTTTGAATTGATTTGGGTTCAATTGTCCTACAAAAGTACCCTTAATCCATTCTGACCTTAAAGTTTTACGTTGTTAGTGTTGTTTTAATCGATTAAAAGTTGTCATACAGATAAACGAACATCTTTTATCGATGTTTGTAAATTGTTGTAAAACAGGAAGTTTTGTTGGTGATCGGGCAAATATTTCGCAATTGTAGGAATTGTAGGAAAAGGTTTTGAATTGGGAGACGGGTTTTTTTGATTCAAGCCATACGGAAAATGGTTATTTTTATGCTTCGAAAATTCAATATAAATGAGTTCTAAAAAAGGAAAAGTACAGGAACAGATTCAGGAAAAACTATTAGAGGAAAGGAAGGTGTTTTTATGGGGAATGGTAAATGATGATTCTGCTAAGCATGTGATTGATAGATTGTTATATTTGGACCTTCAAAATACAAAAGAAATTCAATTGATCATTAACAGTCCTGGAGGCTACGTTACCTCGGGCTTTGCCATATACGACACCATAAAGCAGATCAAAAGTCCGGTATCCACCATTTGCTCGGGTTTGGCAGCTTCAATGGGATCCATATTACTTTCGGTGGGGGAAAAGGGAAGACGGTTCATCCAGCCCCATGCCAAAGTAATGATCCACCAACCTAGTGGAGGAGCCCAGGGGCAAGCGTCCAATATTGAAATACAAGCCAAGGAAATTATTAAAACCAAGGAAATTGGAGCAAAAATCCTTGCTGATAATTGTGGTCAGGACTTCGAAAAGGTCATGAAGGATTTTGATCGTGATTATTGGATGGATGCCAAGGAGTCCGTTGATTATGGAATTGTGGACGGTATTCTGGAGTAGTTCATCACAAGATAAAAAGGAAAAGTCCTTCGCTAGTGGGGTGAAGGACTTTTTATATATGGACGCTTTCGCGATATGATAACTTATTTACGTCAATTCCGGCCCATTAAGATGTCTTAAAAAGGTTAAATATTTGTAAAACCACTTTTTTCTTGACCAGTTCCCAAAAAGGGTTGATTCCTGATAATCTTCAATGTCTTCAAAATGTTATTACATTTAGGGTGTTAACCATTTGCAATTTAATTATCCGATTCTAGCATGCAGACACCCAAAAACATAGCAATAATTGGTTCAGGATTGGTTGGTTCCCTATTGTCCATCTACCTTAAAAAGCATGGCCATAAGGTCACCATATTTGACAGAAGGCCGGACATTAGAACAGTTCAGTTTTCGGGTCGTTCCATAAATTTGGCCATGAGCAATAGAGGTTGGAAGGCGTTGGCGGAAATAGGTCTGGAAGAAGAGGTGAAGAAGATTGCGATTCCGCTATATCAGAGGGCGCTACATGTTAATGATTCGCCGTTATACTTTCAAAAATATGGTAAGGAGAATGAGGCCATTTGGTCCATTTCTAGAGGTAGGCTTAACCGAAAAATGATCGATTTGGCCGAAGGATTTGGAGTGGATTTCCGATTTAATGAAAAAGTATGGGACATTGAACTTCCGGAAGCCAAGATTTATACCGGTAAATCCGAGAAAAGTAAGTGGAAGGAATACAAGTTTGATATCGTTTTCGGTTGTGATGGTGCCTTTTCAAGGATCAGGCATAAGATGCAACGGCGGAGTCGATTTGATTATTCCCAGGATTTTATCGATGTCGGTTACAAGGAATTGACCATTCCGCCAAATGAAGATGGCTCCCATAGGTTGGATAAAAACTCCTTTCATATATGGCCCCGAGGTAAATTTATGCTTATTGCCATGCCCAATATTGATGGGAGTTTTACCTGTACACTGTTTCTGCCGTTTGAAGGCGAGGTTTCTTTTGAAAATATCACTTCCAAAGGTGAGGCAAAAGCTTTTTTTAAAAAGTACTTCCCCAACGTGCGGAAGGAAATTGAGGGTTTGACCAAAAGTTTCATGAAGAACCCTACCAGTGCCATGGTTACGATGAAATGCTACCCATGGACCTATTGGGACAAAGTTGCTTTGGTTGGTGATGCGGCCCATGCCGTGGTGCCATTTTACGGTCAGGGAATGAATGCAGGTTTTGAAGATATCAGTGTTTTGAACCATTTAATGGAGGAATTGGGAGATGATTGGCAAACGATTTTTGAACGCTACCAAAACGAGCGCAAACCCAATGCGGATGCCATTGCAGAGTTAAGTTATCGCAACTTTGTTGAAATGAGCAGTAAGACTGCAGATTTGAACTTTATGCTTCAAAAAAAGATTGAAAAGCGCTTTGCCCAAAAACACCCGGATAAATGGATTCCTGTTTATAGTAGGGTTACTTTTTCGGATAGACCATATACGGAGGCTTTGGCCATTGGGGATTACCAAGAGCACATAATGCAGGAGATAATGCAAATGCCCAGCATTCAAAAAATATGGGATTCCGATCAGGTGGAACAACGCATGTTGCAGCTATTGGGATATTAATTGGGCCTATTCTTTTTTCGCATTTCCGCCCTGCGCATGGGCATGGCATCAATCAAGCGGAATATAATTTGGGGTTTTACCACAAATTCTTCCTTGAGTTTTATTCCTCCGTCCTTTCCGAGCAGTACAAGTCCATAAAAGTCATTTTCCAAACCCAGGTTTTCCAAAAACAGGGGCTTTTCCCCATTTTTAGGGGTAAGTGTAACAATATCGCGTTCCAACAATTCCTCGGACACCAATTGTAATACCTCCAATTGTTCTTGGTAACCTGATTTATACCGATTACTTTCAAAAAGAAGGATAACCCTGTTTTTCCAAAGGTACTTATCCAGATTTTGGGCTTGGAGGAGCCCAATGGACAAAAACCCAAAAACCCATAGGTATTTCATCCAAGGAAGATATAAAAAAAGCCATCAGAATACTGATGGCTTGGAATTATTTAAATGAGTTCAGTTGTCTTTAGCTAATTGACGAAAAAATTTTCTGCATTTTTTCAGACTCTTCCTCTGCAAGGGTGGGATCCACCAGGATTCTACCACTGTGTTCATCCGTGATGATTTTTTTTCGGGAAGCAATTTCAACCTGGACTTGTGGGGGAATGGTAAAGAACGAACCACCGGAAGCTCCCCTTTCCACGGGTACTACGGCCAAACCGTTTTTAACACTGCTTCGTATTCTCTTATAGGCCTTCACCAATCTGTCCTCAATTTTTTCCTCGAATTCCTCAGATTTTTTCAATAGGGCGGACTCTTCCTTTTCCGTTTCGGACATAATGGCGTCCAACTCCCCTTTTTTGTGCTTTAGGTGCGTTTCCCTTTCCGTAAGGTTTACCTTGGTTTGGGAAATCACCTCTTTTTTCTGCTCTATTTGTCCTTTGAACTCTTTTATGTGTTTTTCCGCCAGTTGGATTTCCAATTCCTGAAACTCAACCTCTTTGCTCAAGGAATTGAATTCCCTGCTGTTACGGACATTTTTTTGCTGCTCGTTGTATTTTTTGATCAACGCCTTGGATTCCTCTATAAGGTTCTTTTTGGCAGTGATTTCAAAGTTTATGGTCTCTACATCTGACTTTAACTTATCTATACGGGTCTTAAGTCCCAATACTTCGTCTTCCAAATCCTCAACTTCCAAGGGAAGTTCACCCCTTACATTTCGTATCTCGTCAACCCTGGAATCTATTAATTGAAGGTCATACAACGCCCTTAATTTTTCTTCCACGGTTATTTCTTTCTTTGTAGCCATAAATTAAAAATACTTGATGGGATTAGTAATACTTTCCGATAAAGTGACGGCAAAATTAGGAATTTTTTCCTTAAGAAAATCGACCAAAAGATTTTTTGTAAACTGCTCTGTTTCAAAGTGTCCAATATCGGCAATGACCAATTGGTCTTCTGCTTCAAAAAATTGATGGTATTTTATGTCCGAAGTAATGTACATATCGGCGCCAGCGTTTTTGGCCGCTTTTATGGCAAACGCTCCACTACCTCCCAAGACGGCCACCTTTTTTATCTTTTTACCCAGTAACTTACTATGTTTCACTACGGGTGTGCCCATTTTTGCCTTTACGGATCGTAAAAAGTCCTCTTCCTCCATGGGTTTCTGTAAAGAGCCTATCATTCCCATACCGATATTCTGATTGCTATTATCCAAGGTTGAAACTTCATAGGCCACTTCTTCGTAAGGGTGATTTTTAAAGAGGGCATCCAATACATTTTGTTCCATAGCGGATTCAAAAGTGATGTTTACCTGTATTTCTTCCTCAAAATGGGTATTCCCTTTACTGCCAATTGTGGGATTACTATGTGCCCCGGGGTTGAAACTCCCAATTCCTTCGGTGCTAAAGCTACAATTGCTATAATTTCCGATGTTGCCGGCGCCAGCTGCAAAAAGCGCATTTCTTAGGGTAGGCGCGGCATCCTTGGGTACATAAGTGGTCAATTTTTTTATGGTCCCTTTTTTGGGCATGAGGATTTTTGGGCTTTGAATGCCCAAAACCTCACATATTTTATGATTGACGCCCAGGATACTGTTATCCAATGCGGTATGGGGGCTGAAAATAGCTATATTGTGGGTTATGGCCTTTATGACAACCCGTTCCACATAGGTTTTGCCCACCAGCTTTTTTAAACCACCAAAGATAATGGGGTGAAAACTGACCACGAGGTTGCAATTGTTCTGTAGGGCCTCATCAATTACTTCTTCCAAGGTGTCCAAAGCCACTAAAATCCCCGTAATTTTCGAATCCGGATTTCCTACCAATAACCCAACATTGTCAAAATCCTCCGCATAATGTAAGGGAGCCAATGTGTCCAACAGCTTTCCCACCTCTGCTACTGTCATATATCTGTTTTAATGTCCTAAGATAAAATATTATATTTTCGCTGGATGTGGTTTTTGCGCAAAATGGCTTGGCCTATTTCACTCATTTATGGCAGTGTGGTCCGTGTTAGAAATTGGCTTTATGATGTCCACTTCTTCAACTCCCGATCATTTGGCACCCCAACGTTGTGTGTGGGGAACCTAAGCGTTGGTGGCACGGGAAAGACCCCGATGATCGAATTTTTGATTTCCAGGTTGCAGGATACAAAAAGGTTGGCGGTCCTGAGTAGGGGGTACAAACGAAAATCAAAAGGGTTCCAAATGGCCGATGCGGATTCAACGGTTGAATCAATCGGTGACGAACCTCTTCAAATACACAAAAAGTTCCCTAATGTAACGGTTGCGGTTGATGGGAATAGGGGCAAAGGAATGGCATCTTTGGAAAAGCTTATAAAACCGGATTTGGTTCTTTTGGATGATGCTTTTCAGCACCGTAGGGTCACCCCCACTTTTTCCATCCTCTTGACCACATATGCCAACCCAATATTCAAGGATTGGTATTTGCCAACGGGAAGTCTTAGGGATTCAAAATATGCAGCGGGTAGGGCAGACGTGATCATTGTGACAAAATGTCCCCATGTTTTGGATAAAAAAGAGATGGACTGGTTTGCAACGCGATTGCAAAAGCGGAAAAACCAAACCATATTGTTCGCTACGCTACAGTACGATCCTGTACTTTATGGCAAGGAATCAAGTATTAAGCTTAGTGATCTAAAGGATATGGAATTCACTTTGGTGACCGGAATCGCAACTCCAGCCCCTTTGGTAAATCACCTCAAGGAAAACGATCTGGTGTTTGAACATCTAGAATTTAGTGACCACCATTCTTTTAGTTCTTTGGAAATTGATAGGTTGTCCAAGAAGGGTTTGATCGTTACCACGGAAAAGGACTATACGAGATTGGAGGGAAAAATGGAAAACCTATATTTTGTTAGGATTGAACATCATTTCCTTGACCAAGGGGAAAAAAGGCTCATGCAACTCATAGATTCCGAGCTTACACTTTATCGCTAAGATTGGTTTTAAAAACGTTTTCACCTATTTTTTGATAGAAGACTTCCGGTTTAAAAGGTTTGGTCACCACAGCGTTACAACCTGCAGCATAAAATTCGTCCAAACTGTCTTCCATGGAAATTGCAGTAAGCGCAATAATTGGAATATCCGGATTGAATTTCCTGATTTGAACGGTAGCCTCGGTACCACTTATTCCCGGCATGTGGATATCCATTAAGATACAGGCATATTCGTTGTTCTTGGCGGCATCAATGGCTTCGTTGCCATTGTTGGCAATATCACAGCTAATTCCTTTTTTTGCCAACATCTTCTTGGTAATGACCTGGTTTATTTTGTTGTCCTCAACAACCAATATATGTAATCCTTCAAACTCAAAATCCTCAACGGTCAGTTCAAAAGGAATCTCATCCAGGGAAGCGGTCTCGTCCACTTTCAGATCCAATTCAAAATAAAACGTGCTTCCTTCGCCAAGTTTACTTTTTAAGTGAATGCTACTGTTAAAGAGTCCCAAAAGACTTTTTACGATGGTCAGCCCTAGACCAGTGCCCCCATATTCGCGATTTATTTGTATGGAGCCCTGTTCAAAACTGTCAAAAATGTTTTTCTGCTGCTGTTCGGATATGCCTATTCCGTTATCGGAAACTTCAAAATGTATTGTGGCATTGTCCTCACTTCTGTCCTTTAATCTTGCCAGGACGCTCACTTGCCCCCCTTTGGTAAATTTTAGTGCATTGCCGACCAGATTCATAAAAACCTGGGAAATCTTTAAGGGGTCGCCCAAAAGGTTTAAAGGGATATTATTGTCATAATCCAGCACTACCTTAATATCATTTTCCTTGGCATTTTGCTGTAAAGAGTCAATAACGTCGGTAAGTACTTTTTTAAGTTTGAATTCAATATTCAAAGGTTCCAGTTTATCAGCATCGATTTTGTTGATCTGCAGTATGTCGTTGATGAAATTCAGCAGGTAGTCTCCGGAGAACTTAAGGGATTTTAAGTGCTCTTTTTGATGTTCTGCGGGGTTTTCATCCAACAAAAGATGGGTTAGGCCGGTCACTGCGTAAAGTGGTGTTCTCAACTCGTGGGTAACGGTGGAGAGAAAGTTACTTTTGGCTTCCATGGCGGATACTGCTGCATCCCTGGCCTGCTCCAACTCCGTATTTTTGGTTTGGAGGAGGTCATTGGTCTTGAGTTTTATTTGATTGTTTCTATACAGGGAAACTGCCAAAATGGAAATAATGGTCAAAAACGCAGATGTCAGGATTGCCGTGATTTCCGAACGGTTGGCCGAAGCACTGAGTTCCTCATTTTTTGCCTGTAGGTCGCCTATGGTCTTGGATTGTTGATCGAACCTTATTTTATTGGCCGTTTTTGCTTCCAACTTTACCTTTTCGATACCGAAGAGGGAATCCTTGATCTGAGTTAGGTTTTTGTTGTAGCCCAGGGATTTTTCATAATCTCCAATTTTTTCATAAGTCCGGGCAAGAAAATCATTGGCCGTTAAAACCTCTCGAAAGAAACTGTTCTGTTGGGCCAATTGCAGGGCAGATTCGGCATGTTTGGCACTGTCGTCATATTTGCCCTGTTTGTCATACATGGTAGCGAGACCTAAATTCGCCAAAGTGGCCAGATATGCCCTTTCAAATTCATCCGAGTTGACCAAAAGCGCATAATAGTTGGTAGAGGCGTTGTCGAATTTTTCAATATTCAAAAAGATATTGGCTTCGGCAAGAAGCATATTGTTGAGAAGATTCTTGTCATTGGTCAATTTTTTGGCTTCGTCCAGAAGGCTCAATGCCTGGAAGTTGTTTCCGGAGCGATATAAGAGTGTACCATCAATAAACTTATGGACTGCTTCGCCATATGGATATTCGATATCCTTTAATAAAACTCCTGCCCGGTCCCAATAAAAAATGGTGGTTTCCCTATTGTCCAATTCCAAGTAAAGAAGTGCCATTTTGTGGAAAGTGTCCAACAGGGCTTTAATGTCCTCCTTTTCTTCAGATAGCTTTGCCGCTTTGTCCAAAGCCTCCATGGCCATGGAAATCTTGTTCTGATGCCTAAATGTCAATGCTTGCCCATAATAGTGTTCCAAGGAGTCCTTAGAACCAATACTATCCTGTGCCATTATCCAAGGTGCGGACAAAAGCACTACGAAAACATACACAGAGATAACACTGGTCTTGTGAAAATGCTTCAACATTAAACGTATTTGTTCCTTATAAGCAATGATATTATATCAATTAATCTTGAACAGTATCCAGTTTCATTGTCGTACCATCCTATGACTTTTACCATTTTACCAATTACGGAAGTCATCTGGGAATCAAACGTACAAGAATAGCAACTATTGTTTATATCAACGGAAACTATGGGTTCTTCACAATAGAAAAGTACGTTTTTTAGGTCACTTTGTGAAATTTGGCTAAAAGCATGGTTGATTTCCGAAATTGAGATTTCCCTTTGAACATTGAAAGTAATGTCTGTCAACGAACCATTGGGAACGGGAACCCGAATACCACAACCCCCTATTACATTGGACAAATCCGGAAATATTTTGGTCAGTGCCTTGGCCGCTCCGGTGGTGGTGGGTATTATGGACTGACTTGCCGCTCGGGCCCTGCGTAAATCCTTATGCGGTTGGTCATGTAAACTCTGATCCGAGGTGTACGAATGTACAGTGGTGATATATGCTTGATTAATACCACATAGCTCTTTGATCACTTTGATCATGGGTGCGGCATTGTTGGTGGTACATGAAGCATTGGAAATTATGGAATCCTCAGATTCCAATAGGTGCTCATTTACGCCATATACAATCATTTTTATGGAATCGTCCAAAGGCGGTACGGACAGTATAACCTTTTTTGCCCCGTTCTTGAGATGAAATTCCAACTCCTCCCTCGTTTTAAATTTCCCGGATGCTTCCACAACAATATCAACATCATGATCGGACCAGGGGATTTCCCTGGGTTGGGTACCGTTGAGCACGGGGATAGGGTTTCCCTGGAACAATATGGAATTGCCCACTGGCTTGATTTCCGAAGAAAAAATGCCATGGATGCTATCGTACTTCAGCAAATGCGAAAGCGTATGGGCGTCGGCAATGTCATTAATGGCCACTACTTGTATCTGTGGATGATTTGCCAAAAGGCGGAAAAAGGTCCTGCCAATCCTTCCAAAACCATTAATACCAATGTTGACCTTCTTCATAGGCGGTCATTGAGAATGGGAAAAATTAGTGGATGTGTTTGTGCGCTTTGTAGGAAGAGCGTACCAAAGCACCGCTTTCTACGTGCCTAAAGCCCATTTTCAATCCAATTTCCCTATATTTTTTGAATTGTTCCGGAAGAATGAATTCTTTTACGGGCAAGTGTTTTTTTGAAGGTTGGAGGTATTGCCCTATAGTGACCACATCCACATTTGCTTTTCGCAGATCTTCCATGGTTTCCAGAACTTCTGCCTCCATTTCCCCCAATCCCAGCATGATACCGGATTTGGTGCGTTTTGCCCCGTGTTCCTTCAGGTATTTGAGGACATCAAGACTTCTTTCATATTTTGCCTGGATCCGAACTTCACGGGTCAGTCGTTTTACCGTTTCCATATTATGGGAAATCACCTCTGGTGCTACGTCCAAAATTCGATCTAAATGGGTCTTTATTCCTTGGAAATCGGGAATTAAGGTCTCCAACGTGGTTTCGGGGTTCATCCTTCGGACTGCTTTTACCGTCTCTGACCAAATAATGGATCCCATATCCTTAAGATCGTCCCGGTCCACGGAGGTCAGTACCGCATGTTTAATTTGCATGATCTTTATGGAACGGGCCACTTTTTCCGGTTCTTCCCAATCCACACTTTCCGGTCTTCCCGTCTTTACCCCACAAAAACCGCAGGAGCGGGTACAGATATTTCCCAGGATCATAAAAGTGGCCGTACCCTCACCCCAGCATTCGCCCATGTTGGGACAACTGCCCGAAGTGCATATGGTATGGAGGTCATATTTATCCACCAAACCCCTCAACTGGGTATATTTTTTACCTGTTGGAAGCTTTACCCTTAACCATTTTGGCTTGCTTTTACTCTGGGGAATAACATGTTCGGCTACGGCTTGAGACATAACATTTTTTTAGCTTACAAATATACAAAATGGTAATCTTAGGTCAGTTTTCCCTATGCTTCTTATTGGCGATGATGGCCGCCAGGAGCTTCTTGGCCCTTAAAAGCTTTACTTTAACATTATTTATGGGCTCTCCCAGTTCATTGGCGATTTCCGCATAGGTCATTTCATTGAAATAACGCAGGTTAATGACCTTTTGGTAGTTGGGCTTTAACTTTTTGATGTCCGAGAGCAGGGAGGCTAAATTTTGCTCTATGATCAATGCATCTTCCACAGTAGGGGTTTCATCCAGAACCGAATTGATTTCTTCGGATTTATGCAATTCCTTACCATCCAGAATATTTCTTTTTCTTTTTCGAATTAAATCGACATGAATGTTTTTTGAAATGGTAATGAGCCAAGTGCTGAATTCATAGGTATCGTCATAGGTATGTATCTTGTCGAAGGCCTTGGCAAAGGTCTGTATTGAAATGTCCTCGGCATCATTTTCGTTTTTGGTCCTCAATAACTGAAACCCATAAACATCGTTCCAAAAACGGTCCAAAAGTTGGCTAAAGGCAATCTGGTTGCCCGATTTTGCCTTGGCAATGGTTTCTAGTAAATCAACCGGTTTGTTCAAATGAATTGTGACTTACATCCAAGATTTTAGTTTTGAACGACTGTGTCCTTTTTGCAGTCCTGTTCATCGGGAAGCTTTCCGCAAAAACCGCATGCTTCCCCTTCCTTGTTAAGGAAAGGGCTTTGGCTCGCACAGGTACCCGCGAACCTTCCGTCCCTTTTTGACCATATCTTTATAGCTATCCCAGAAAATGCCAGGGCCAATAGACCCACGGTAAGCAGTACTAATTTCATCTCTAAAATTTGGACAAAGGTACAAAACGACCAAAGAAGTGTGTAGGTAATTAAGACTTCTTTAGCCTATCAATACGTGATATTGGCCACAATATTTTTAACGGTAGGGGTGTCGTTACCGCCCTTGGGTTCAATGGTTATATATCCAATGGCCTTGTCCGCATAGGGAAGTGCCAATAACTTTTCCTTGTTCTCAAAGTTTTTGATAACCCCAAGGTTCACCAATTCCCCGTTCACCTCGGCCCACATTTGGAAGCACTGATCCTCTGGAAGTTGCGGTAAGTTGCTAACATTGATATAGGAAAGTTTTTTTACTGGATTTATGTAGGTTATTGCCTTTAGTTCCTTTGCTTTTTTGTTCCCTTTGACCGTATACTTTTTGGTATTGGGGTTATTCAGCACAATGTATTGGTTTCTTAAGTCCTCCAACTGCACCTTCATATCCATCTCCAAATCCTTTATTTTATTGTTCACAATGGAGTTTCTCTCCTGAAGGTCCAGATTTTGGTTATAGAAGAAATAGGACGAACCGGCAAAAATCAATGCGGCAATACTTGCGGCGATGGCATATCTGTAAAACTTACTGCCCTTGCGTTTTTCTTGACGTATTTTACCTAAAATAAGCTCTTTTAGGCCCTCAGGGGCTTTTAGGGCGTGCAGCTTTGCAAAAGATTCCAAGTTTTCCTGTAACTCATTATAGGAATCCCGGACCTCGGGATACATGGCTATGTAACGCTCCACCTGAAGTGTTTCCTCCGTGGAAGTGTCCCCAAGTAGGTATTTCTCCAAAAGGTCACTATCTAAAAATATGCGTATTTTTTCCTTCATACCATTAAATTTAAAGCCAGCAGTAGCGCAATCGTTCCATAAATCTTTCGCATTTCGCGAAGTCCTATCTTAAGTCTCGATTTTATGGTCCCCAAAGGAATGTCCAGCTCGTCACTGGCCTCTTGTTGGGTCATACCCTCAAAAAAAAGGGCCTCCAGGACAATCCTATATTTAGGTTCCAGCCTGCCTAAGTTCTTCTTTACGTCTATAAACTCTGGCCTAATGCTCTGCTCACCTAGGTTATATACGTCAGAAACATCTATTTGGATTTCCTTATCGGATTTTGTGTTGATGCTTCTTAATTTATCAATCGCCGTATTTCTGGTGATTCGAAATAGCCATGTGAACAATTTGGCCTTGGTGGAATCATACGAATCCGACTTTTTCCAAATCTTTACAAAGCTTTCCTGAACTACATCCTGTGCCAAATCTTCGTCCTTTACCACTTTATAGGCAACTCCATAAAGGGTGTCCGCATAATTGTCATAGAGCAGGGAAATGGCCTTTTCATTCCGTTCCTGCAATAGTTCCACAATATGTTTTTCAAGTAGTGTGCTCATAATTTGGATGTCAGTCCAGGGAAAATGTTATTGGAAAAATCCAAATCATCATTTTATCCGTATATCCAATAACGCTAAAGTATAAAATTGATTATAACGGAAGCCTTCAAGATTGAAGTTAAGTTCACAACATAAATAAGTTTGGTTAGTTTGGTTTGGTATAACCCCGGTTTTCAACTTTGAGACCGGGGTTATTTTATGATATTCACTTCTGGAAATAACCGTATACCAAATTTTGTTGCCACGGTTTTTTGAACTTTTTCGGCCAGCTCCAGAATTTCCATCCCTTTGGCATTTCCATAGTTCACCAATACCAAAGCCTGTTTTTCATGAACTCCTGCGTCACCAAAGCGTTTTCCCTTAAATCCACATTGCTCAATGAGCCAACCTGCAGGGATTTTGTAGGTGTCGTCATCCATTTTATAGAATGGGACATTGGGATGTTTTTTTTGAAGCTTTTCAAAGGTTTTTCTTGAAACTACCGGGTTTTTGAAGAAACTTCCACTATTTCCAATTTCTTTAGGGTCTGGAAGCTTTTTGCTGCGTATGGAAACCACTGCGTTGGAAATATCCCTAATGGTTGGCGTTACCACGTTCATTTGTTTAAGCTCATCTTCAATGGCACCATAAAAGGTGTGCAACTTATGATTTGCCTTGGTCAATTTTAACATGACCGAAGTAATGATGTACTTCCCTTTTGCCTTGTTTTTAAAGATGGAATCGCGATACCCAAACTGGCAATCCTCTTTGGAAAACGCCCGCAGTTCCTGATTTTGAACGTTCATGGCCTCGCATCCCACGAACACGTCCTTTAATTCCACGCCATAAGCACCTATGTTCTGGATTGGTGCGGTACCCGTATTGCCCGGAATCAATGACAGGTTTTCCAGGCCTCCATAGTCATGATTCAAGGTCCAGAGGACCAGATCGTGCCAATTTTCGCCTGCCATTACTTTTATGGTTACCGTTTCCCGGTCCTCTTCAATAATACGTATCCCTTTAAGATTGATATGCATGACAAGTGCCTCAATGTCCTTGGTGAGCAACATATTGCTACCACCGCTAATGATAAATTTGTCGGGATAGGCAGAAAGTTGCAGAAGTCTTTGGAGTTGTGCCAAACCAGTGACTTCCACAAAATGTTTGGCGATAACATCAATGCCAAAGGTATTGTAGGGTTTAAGTGAAATATTGTCTTTAATTTCCACTTTCAGCGTATTGTTTCAAGCCTTCCTTAAGAATATGTACAGCACGTTTTAGGACTTCGTTTTTCAATACGTAGGCAATTCTAATTTGATTTTTTCCAAGTTCCGGGGTAGCATAAAAGCCTCCTGCCGGGGCCACCATAACGGTTTCCCCCTCAATTTCAAATTCTTCCAGAAGCCATTGAGCAAAATGGTCGGCATCCGCTATGGGAAGCTCGGCAACACAGTAAAAGGCACCACTGGGCCTGGCTATTTTTATGCCAGCTATCTTTTCCAGTTCGGAGACCAGGACATCCCTTCTGGAAACGTATTCCTGTTTTGCCTCATCGAAATAGGACTGGGGGGTGCCCAAGGCGGCCTCACTGGCAATTTGTGCCAGGGTGGGAGGGGACAGTCTTGCTTGGGCAAACTTGAGCACGGACTCAATGACCGATGGGTTTTTTGAAACGACACAACCAATACGCGCCCCACACATGCTATACCTTTTTGAGACGGAATCCACCACTATGGCATGTTGTTCCAGTCCCGGTTCCCTAAGTATGGAATGGTGCTGTTTATCATCATAAGCGAATTCCCGGTATACTTCATCGGCAACCAAAAACAGATCATGTTTTTTGACCAATTTGGCCAATTGTGCTATTTCATGATGGGTATAAAGATATCCCGTTGGATTTCCTGGATTACAAATTAGAATGGCCTTGGTGCGTGGCGTAATACTCTTTTCGAACTCTGAAATGGGCGGAAGCGCAAAATTGGATGCTATTGAAGAAGCGATGGGAACTACATTCACCCCATTTGCCTGGGCAAAACCATTATAATTGGCGTAGAAAGGTTCTGGAATTATGATTTCATCCCCATTGTCCAAAATGGTTCCCATGGTAAAGGACAGTGCTTCTGAACCCCCTGTGGTCACAATGATTTCCGAAGCGGTGATGTGGATCCCGTGTTTGGCATAATAGGCGGCAATTTTTTCACGATATGCTTCCGAACCCTCCGTTCGGCTATAGGCCAATACCTCCATATCCATATTCTTAACGGCGTCCAAGGCTGCTCTTGGGGTTTTGATGTCCGGTTGCCCAATGTTTAAATGGATTACCTTAATACCCCTTTTTTTGGCTGCTTCAGCATAGGGAACCAGCTTTCTAATGGGTGATGCGGGCATGTTTTGACCTTTGGAGGAAATCTTTGGCATGGAAACTATTTTTGACAAAAATGGTGAAAGTAGCCATAGAAAACAACCCAACCAATGGGTAATCTACCTCTAAAGCGAATGTTAAACTGATGGGATTGACGCGAATTATTTACTATCTTTAAGAAAGTCAATCATCTCTAAACTAACAGTTTGAATAAACAAATACGATATTTGCTCCTTTTTGCCCTGGCGATTTCCTCGTTTGGTTTTGGCCAACGTTTCCATATTACGAACAAAAAAAAGTTTGAAAAAGTAAAGTTTGAATTGATCAATAACCTGATGGTGGTCCCTGTGGAGCTGAACGGTTCAGAACTGAAATTCATTTTGGATACAGGGGTCAGCAGTCCCATTCTTTTCAACCTTACCTCCCAAGATTCCATACAGGTCAACCAAGTTTCCCGAATCTTGTTGAGGGGCTTGGGTGATGGGGAACCTATCGAAGCCCTTAAGTCCACTAGAAATAAGTTTAAAGTTGGTGGTGCCGTCTCCCATAATCAAATGCTCTATGTGGTGCTTGACAAGGATTTGAATTTTTCGACCTCATTAGGTATTCCCATCCACGGTATTATTGGGTATGACGTTTTTAAGGATTTTGTGGTTGAGGTCAACTATACAAAACAACATTTGAAATTGTACAATCCTGAGGATTACCAATACAAGGACTCCAAAAAAATTGAAACCATCCCATTGATAATAGATGGAAAAAAAGCATTTGTAGATGGTGCAATAACACGTGAGGATGATACTGAAATACCAGTAAAATTGTTAGTGGACACCGGAAGTAGTGATGCCCTTTGGTTGTTCCACGATCCTGAAAAGGGGTTGGAAATTCCCAATCGGAATTACGAGGATTTCCTGGGCAAGGGATTAAATGGTAATATTTTTGGAAAGCGTACCAAACTTAAAGGTATGCGTATTGGTAGCTTTCAGTTCAATGAAGCCAAGGTGGCCTTCCCCTATAAGGAGTCTTTTTATGCCATTAAGAATTTAGGGAACAGAAACGGTAGTGTTGGTGGAGAGGTCCTAAAGCGCTTCAACATTATATTTGATTATCCCAACAATAAGCTGTCCCTGAGTAAAAATTCCAATTTCAATGCGCCCTTTCAGTACAATTTGGCAGGGATAGACCTTCAGCATAATGGCGTACGTTATATCTCGGAAAGTATTACCGATCCCAGGGGTGTGGTCAAAGCGGAGCATAGTAAGAATTCCCTTGGAAACGTACAGATCATTCTTGGAAACAGCACACGATTGAGCCTGGTCCCCGAAATTGTGGTCTCCAGTATTCGCGCAGGGAGTCCTGCGGCAGAAGCGGGATTAAAGGAAGGTGATGTTATTTTGGCTGTAAACGGTAAGAGTATACACAACTATAAACTCCAGGAAATACTGCAAATGCTGAACCAACGGGAAGGAAAAAGGGTTCGTGTACTTATTGAACGTTACGATAGGGATATTCTTTACTCCTTTGTATTGAAAGATTTGTTCAAAACAAAAAAGCCCTGATAATCAAATCAAGGCTTTTTTAAGTCAATTTGTTAAGGAAACTATTTCGCCCCTTCGGATTTAACGGTCCCTTTTATTTTTAAAACCTTTGTTGGCGTATCCGCGTTGGAAATTACGGTTATCGCTTTGCGGATGGGGCCTACACGATTGGTATCATATTTAACTTGAATCTCCCCGGTTTTTCCTGGCATAATGGGTTCTTCGGGTTTTTTGGGAATGGTACATCCACAGCTGGACTTCACATCGCTAATGACCAACGGGGCATTACCGTTGTTGGTAAATTCAAACACGCGGACACCATCACTTCCCTTTTCAATTTCGCCGTAGTCAATGGTTTCGTTCTTGAATTCAATCTTCGCTGTCTTTTCTTGGGCACTAAGGCTTAAGGTAAAGAGCCCTACAAACAATAAAAGTATTCCTCTTTTCATTTTTTTAGTATTTGGGTAAGTTCAAAAGTAGGTCATTTCAACCTAGATCCAAAATTCTTTTTGTAATGTAATAACGTTACTTATTTTTGTTTCGTATTCATTGGGTTGGTAATTCATGAAAGCTTAATACAATATGAATCAATGGCTTTCGAAAATATACCAATCCTTTCTTGTTTTGACAAAAACCATACCACTATATGGAGATACCATCCAAATACGAGCCCAAAAAGGTTGAGGAACATTGGTACCAATACTGGGAAAAAAACGATTTTTTCACCTCAAAACCGGATGATAGGGAACCCTACACCATAGTGATTCCCCCTCCCAATGTTACCGGGGTACTTCATATGGGGCATATGTTGAACAATACCATTCAAGATGTTTTAATACGAAAAGCCCGATTGGAAGGAAAGAATGCCTGTTGGGTGCCTGGTATGGACCATGCTTCCATAGCAACGGAAGCAAAGGTGGTTGCAAAACTTAAGGAAGAAGGGATTTCCAAGGCCGAAATTTCAAGGGAAACGTTCCTAAAGCATGCTTGGGACTGGACCGATCAATATGGAGGGGTCATTTTAAAGCAACTTCGAAAATTAGGTGCTTCCTGTGATTGGAAACGCACAAAATTTACAATGGACGACGACATGTCCGCCTCCGTCATCAAGGTTTTTGTGGATTTGTACAATAAAGACCTGATTTACAAGGGAAATCGAATGGTCAACTGGGATCCGGAAGCAAAAACCACCCTTTCGGATGAAGAGGTCATTTATGAGGAACGGCAAGGGCATCTGTATTATATCACCTATCCTATTGAAGGCTCGGACCAAAAAGTAACGATTGCGACCACCCGACCGGAAACCATTTTGGGGGATACGGCCATTTGTATCCATCCCAATGATGAGAGATACCATCACCTTAAAGGCAAAAACGCCATTGTGCCCATTTGCAATCGTGTAATTCCAATCATCACAGATGAATACGTTGACTTGCAATTTGGAACTGGCTGTCTAAAAGTTACTCCTGCCCATGATGAAAACGACAAGAACCTTGGCGAAAAACACGGCCTGGAAATCATAGATATCTTTAATGATGACGCCACTTTAAATTCCTATGGGCTGCATTATGAAGGTAAAGATCGATTTGTGGTCCGAAAAGAAATTGCCAAAGAATTGGAAGAAAAGGGCTTTTTGGTCAAAACTGAACCGTATACCAATAAGGTGGGCACTTCTGAACGAACAAAAGCCGTTATAGAACCTCGACTTTCCGATCAATGGTTTTTAAAAATGGAAGATTTGGCCAAACCTGCCTTGGAAGCCGTCATGGAAACTGGCGAGGTTAAGCTCTTCCCCGATAAATTTAAAAACACCTATCGCCACTGGATGGAGAACATTAGGGATTGGAACATCTCCCGTCAGTTATGGTGGGGACAGCAGATTCCAGCCTATTATTATGGCGATGGACAAAACGATTTTGTGGTTGCGGAGACAAAGGCGCAGGCTTTTGAGCTTGCCAAGGCCAAAAGACCGGATATCCAGGAATCCGATTTAAAACAGGACCCGGATGTCCTGGATACTTGGTTTTCATCGTGGTTGTGGCCTATCAGTGTTTTTGGGGGTATTTTGGAACCGGACAATCCCGAAGTGAACTACTACTATCCTACCAATGATTTGGTCACTGCTCCGGATATCCTGTTTTTCTGGGTAGCGCGAATGATTGTGGCAGGATACGAATTTAGAGGGGAACGTCCTTATGAAAATGTCTATTTAACGGGACTGGTCAGGGACAAACAACGCCGAAAAATGTCCAAATCCTTGGGAAATTCACCAGATGCCCTACAATTGATCGAAAATTTTGGTGCAGATGGCGTTCGTGTAGGACTTTTGTTGAGTTCTGCTGCAGGTAATGATCTGTTATTTGATGAAAACCTTTGCCAGCAAGGGGCAAACTTCGCCAATAAAATCTGGAATGCCTTCAGATTGGTAAAAGGGTGGGAAGTGGCCGATATGGACCAGCCCCAGGCAGCTAAAATAGGTTTGAAGTGGTATACGGCGCGTTTTCAGCAAGTATTGGCCGAAGTTGAAGACCATTTTGGCAAGTATCGTATTTCAGATGCCCTAATGTCCATGTACAAACTTGTTTGGGAGGATTTCTGCTCTTGGCTATTGGAAATTGTTAAACCAGCCTACCAACAGCCTATTGACAGGAAGACCCTGGACATGGTCATTGCCCTTTTTGAGCAGAACCTAAAGTTGTTGCACCCATTCATGCCATTTTTGACGGAAGAAGTATGGCAACATATGAAGGAGCGCAGTGTTGAAGAGGCCCTTTGTATCGCGGATTGGCCAAAGAAACTCGAATCCGATAAAAAGATCATTGAACAATTTGATTATGCCAAGGAAGTAATCGTAGGTATACGAACCATTCGCAAGGAAAAAAATATTCCCAATAAAGATGCCCTGAAATTGATGGAACTGACAACTGCGGATACTTCTGGAAAACTGGATGCCATCGTTAGAAAACTGGGAAATATTGAAGAAATTGAAACCGTGGACCACACTGTGGACGGTGCTTTGAGCTTTCGGGTAAGAAGTAACGAGTACTTCATACCCATTTCCGGGGCCATTGATGTAGAAGCGGAGATTCAAAAGATCAATGAAGAACTTAAGTATACCCGTGGATTTTTACAATCGGTTCAAAAAAAGCTTTCCAATGAGCGTTTTGTGGACAATGCCCCTCCACAAGTGGTGGAACTGGAACGTAAAAAAGCGGCCGATGCCGAGGCCAAAATAAGCACTTTGGAGAAGAGTTTGGCAAGTTTGTCTTGAGGCAACCAAAAGGTTAGGGGGCAAATACGTCCAAAAACGGTCAAATAATGCTATTTTAGGGAACAGCTAATTCGTCTAAAATGAAATTGACCTTTACCTTTTACTTCCTTTTTTTCACGGCTTTAATGCACGCCCAACGGGATTTTAGCAAAGTTGGGATTACTTCGGAAAAACTCTCGGACAATATCCATGTGCTCTTTGGTGCCGGTGGTAATATCGGTTTGGCCATTGGGGAAACGCATGCCTATGTCATAGATGATCAATTTGGCCCGTTGACCGATAAAATCCTTGCCCATATCAAAAGCATCACGGCGAAGCCAGTAAAATATGTGCTGAATACCCATTGGCATGGAGATCATACAGGGGGTAACGAAAATATGGCCAAGCAAGGGGCATTGATCATTGCCCATGACAACGTTCGAAAACGGATGTCCACCAAACAAGATAGGGGGGGTGGACGTATTTCGGAACCCTCACCGGAAGATGCCCTCCCCGTCATCACCTTTAACGATAAAATGACGCTCCATTTGGGGAATGGGAAAACCATGTATGCCATGCACGTCAACGACGCCCACACCGATGGAGACTCCTATTATTATTTCCCGGAAGATAATGTACTGCACATGGGAGACAACTTTTTTGAAGGTCGCTATCCCTATATCGATTTAAATTCCGGTGGTGATATTGACGGCCTGATCAGTAATGTGAGTATGGTATTGGGAATGGTGGACGAGGAAACCAAAATTATTCCAGGGCATGGAAAAGTGGCCGGTAAGAACGATTTGGAAAGCTATAAAAATGTGTTGACCGCTTTGAGAGGGCGGATAGTAAAAGCACGAAGTGATGGAAATTCCTTGGAAGAGACAAAAAAAATGGGTCTTTCAAAGGAATGGGACGCCACCCATGGTACTGGATTCATTGGTCCGGATAGAATTGTGGAGTTTATCTATAAATCGGCGGATTAATAGGTATATGGGGTAATTGGCACATTTGATTCAAGGAAGTCCTATTCACTTTTAAACCCCAGGATTCCTTTTCAACCAATTTCTTATCTTATTTTGTATAAGGTATTGCTTCATTTGTGGCATCAATGGGAAACATTGTTGCTATGAAGAAGCGGGTAAGTGTCAACATAATGTCCTTACCCGTTTTTAAAGAATTGATACGGTGCGGACACAGGAAAAGCTCAAAATAGTTTTGTATGGATTGATGGCAATTGTCTTCGTGTGTGCTGTCTATGTCTATTATGAAATCCAAAGGCCTGCCCAAGTTCAAGTTTCCACTTTGGAAAAGGCAACCATACTCAACACCGATGATTTAATAGGAATGTTTCAAAGCGATGAAAGTTACGCTAATGCCACACTTGTTGAAAAAGTAATTGAAGTCAAAGGAGTAATCCAAGGGATTTCCTTTCTGAACAATAGGCATACCATACTACTAAAAAGTAAAAATTCAACCAAAAGTTTTGTTATGTGTGACATGTCCCCCCAAGGGTTATATATAGAAAACCTTGCCGTTGGGGATACCATAACCTTGAGGGGTATCTGTAAGGGATACCTGCTAGATGTAATAATGTTAAATTGCGTACCGATCAATGAAAAACCAAAAGAATAGCACACTGGTTCTCATTTTATTGCTGCATTTGGGCCTATACGGTCAGCATAGCGGCAACCTTATATGCAGACAGGGAAAGGTCTCTTTCTTTTCGTATACGGCCGTTGAAAATATAGAAGCGACCAATAATCAGGTTGTCAGCATTGTGGATGAAAACAGTGGGGAAATTGCCGTGCAAATGCTTATGCGCGCCTTTGTATTTAAAAAGGCCCTAATGGAAGAGCATTTCAATGAGAGCTATGTAGAATCCGATACCTATCCAAAACTGACATTTTCAGGAAAAATCAATGACTTTGATGGCGTTTGGGAGACGACCGCTCCTAAATTTGTGGATGGTATTATGGATTTTCACGGTGTCCAGAAAACGATCGCGCTAAAGATCAGTATTGAAAATGAAAACAATAATTTGGTACTTTCCGGTGATTTCAATGTTTCCATAGATGATTTCGACATAAAAGTACCCCCGTTGTTGGTCCCGAATATTTCCAAAGAGATACAAGTTATGTTCCGATTTGAATATGTGCCCTATGAAGAGTAAACCCTTGTTTTTAGTACCCTTTTGTCTGACGTTCTTTTTTACCGTTGGGGTCAATGGCCAAGAATTATTGGATATTTTGGAAAAGGAATCCCCCAAAATGCCCATATATACCCAAGCGATTTTTAAAACCAACAGGGTGGTCCTGACACAGTCCGTGGAAACGCGTAAAAAAGGCACCTTGGAATTCATTTTGGGGACCAGATATTGGAACATCCCCAATAACGATAACAGCCAAAGTTTTGCTGCTGATAAGTTTTCGGGACATTTTGGCATGCAATATGCAGTTTCGGATAGATTCACCTTTGGAGCGGGAATTACCTCCTATGATGGAATTTTGAATGGTTTTGCAAAGTATCGTCTGGTACGGCAACGACAGGATAAAAACGTACCTATTGGAATCACCCTGGTGCAGGGGGGCTCGTATTTCAGCAGGGATTTCCTACGCTATAGTCTACCCCTAAATTCCTCGGAACGATTGTCCTATGTAACCCAGGCAATCATTGCCAGGAAATTTGACAGGAATTTTTCTTTTCAAGTATCACCTACCTATATACATTCTGGAAGTGGTCAACCGGTATCCAATCAAAAGGATTTGTTTCTTATGGGATTTGGGGCCAGGTACAAATTGGGTAACCATGTATCCTTGGCTTCGGAATATGGATATCTATTCGGAAGGAACGAGGGTGAGGAAGGTTTCAATTTGTTTTCTTTGGGAGTAAATTGGGAGGTTGGTGATTTGATCATGCAGTTTTCCATGTCAAACGCCAAAAGTTTTGACGATATTTCGAGCTATCTTTTCAACCCAAATAACTTTCACTTTCGGCCCGGGGGCTTACATATTGGTGTCAATGCCACCTATGTGCTACACTTAAAAAAACGAAATCCCGATAGCTTAAAAAAGTAGGGTCCTTACAGATTTAACCATTGTTTGAATTCCGCGGCCTTGTTTTTTCCGATAATGATATCGACTTCGGAATTGGGACTCACCACTATTTTTAATTGGTTATTGCCATACCGGATGATTTTTTCAATTGCCGAAATGGCGATAATGAACTGTCTATTGGCCCGGTAGAAAAAGCTGGAATCCAATCCTGAATACAATTCGTCCAAACTGGAATTGGTGGTTGATTTCTTTCCATTGAAATCCACTACATAAGTAATTGTATTTTCCGTATAGATATAGGCAATTTCGTCTATGGCAATGGACAACAGTTCGTTCCTTAAATAGGTCAAGATTCTTTTTTTACCGGTTTCCCTGGCAATGGTTTTTTCTTTTGTACGCTGTTGGGAATCCAATTGCCTTTGCATGGACAGGTTTTCACTTACCCTTTTTTGATACTCCCCCAAATCACTGTTTAATTTTGCCAGGCCAATGACCTCGGTTTCCAGAGCTTCATTTTTACGTTCCAATTGTTTCTCGTATAAACTTCCGATCAGCCGAACCGTAATTACGCTGCTCAGGACAATAACAAAGCCCATGATGCTAAAAATGGTATAAAATCGATTCCTGATATTTTTCAATCGTGAAGCAATTTTTCCGGTATTGGCATAGGCAGCTACAATCCAATCGGAATTCGGTACAGGGGTCAAGGATAGGATTTCCTTTTGGTTGGATGTGGGATTGTTGGTGATCAATTCGTAAAAATCCGAAGGATTTATTTCGCTGTTCATGGTGAAGCCTTCAGACGTTTCTTTGGAAATTGAAGTACCTACAAGGGTAATGTCCGGATAGCAGACCCTATTGCCGGACCAATCCATAATGCTCACAAAACTAGTACCATTGTGGGTGTTTTGAATGCTTTGCTGTACCTGCTCCCTTATTTTTTCCTTGGATATTTCAGCTTCAAAAAGGCTCCCCACCAATAAAGCCACTTCCTTGGCCTCCCTTTTACTGGACATTAATTTGGTATCCAGCATTTGTTCAGCACTCAACTGAACAAAATACTTTGCTGCCACACCACCTATGAGCACAAATAAAATGGTAATCGCCAAAAAGGTATAGAGGTAAAGTCTGTCTTTTCGCATAGATGGATGTATTCCCGATAGTGGGGTTATTGGATACCTGTAAATATAGTTATCCCTATTGGTTTTTAAAGAAATTGCAAAACCTATATACAACCTCCTATGGTTGGCTTTTCCAAAACCCATTCCAGGATATCCCCCATAAATACTGGACCTTAAGGTTTATGGGATAATTCCGTTTTAAACCTCATAATTCCGTTTCACCCACTTTTAATAGGGAAGGGGCCCGTTTCCTGGGTTCATTTGTACCATCAACAAATTCAAATCTAAAATATAGTATTATGAAAAAGAATTTTTTAAAAGTGGCTGCGCTGTCCTTTTTTGCGCTGGCATGTTCCGACGACGACACGGATGGTCCCGTAGTAAATCCACCCGATGATGGAGGAGGGGCTGCAGGTCAAGCATCCTTTGTACTCAATGAGGTAGAATACCTGGGGGACCGGGTTGAAATTTTTAACAATGGTGATGCTGCCGGTGACCTTAGTGGGTATTGGTTGTGTTTAGGCCCAGGGCAGTATGCGCAAATTGGTACTATTACCACAGAGGGTAATATTAACTTGGCCGCCGGGGAATACCTTACGATATTTTTTGAAATGCCACAGGAGCAGGGCGGCATAGGCTTATACTCCAGTAACCAATTCACCAGTGCGGAAGCCTTGGTTGATTTTGTACAGTGGGGCGCAGCTGGTAGCGCTAGGGAGAACGTTGCCGTAGAAGCCGGAATTTGGACTGCTGGGGAGTTTGTTCCCGTTTTAGGCAATGCGGACAACAGCATTATTTTTGACGGGGATGGTAATGGTGTGGCCAATTGGGCAGAAACCAGTACCCCAACATTTGGAGCGGAAAATGTATTGACCATGCCCGTGGCCAACAGACAGTCCATTGTTCTAAATGAGGTTCAATATGGGAACCTCAATTATGTGGAAATCTACAATAATGGCAATGTGGCCGTTGACCTTAGTGGATATTGGTTATGCCTAGGTCCTGGGGAGTATAGCCAAATTGGAACGCTCACCCCTAAAACGGGCAGTATTGAGTTGCCAGCAGGCGAATTTTTGGTGCTGCCAGTTACCCTGCCGGATACGCAAGGCGGATTGGGTCTTTACTCCACAAATGCCTTTACAAATGCAGAAGCTATCGTAGATTTCGTTCAGTGGGGTGCATCGGGGAGTGCACGTGAAAATGTTGCCGTTGAAGCCGGTATCTGGACCGAAGGGGAATATGTTCCCACGGTAGGGCTTTCCGCAAGTATTGAGTATGATGGAGAGGGTGATACTGCTGCGGATTGGAACCCGGAAGCCATACCTTCCTTAGGGGAAGCAAACGATGCAGCTCCCAGAACAACAGCTTTTAACATTACCATTAGTAATGTTACCAATTATTTGAATGTCCATGCCTTCACTACTCCGGTAGGTGGTTCAGGACCTGGTCCATTGACGATCAATGGAGCCCAATACCAAATTCAATTTCAGGCAGTGCCTGGTACCAAATTCACTCCCATTACTATGATGGGCAACAGTAACGATTGGTTTTTGGCACCTGAGGATTTGGCAGGTATCGATTTGTTTCCCAACGGTCAGGCACTTAATGGTGTGGACATTGCCAATGAGCTCGTTCTTTACGACTTAGGTACGGAAGCGGACAATGACCCTGCCTATTTTCCACCAGCTGGCGCCAATGTTGGCCCTGCGGATTCGAATACCGCAGTACGCCTTGTGGACCGTGGTGGTCGCAGGGGAGATACCTATATTACCGCTGTATTGGATTATGCCCCTGGTACCGCAACCTCGGCCGGAACGTTTACACTCACCATCGAAGCTATAATGGCTCCACAGCCGGCTACTGACCGCGGTGCCATTCTTAGTGAAGTGCAGTATCAAGGAGCGGATTATGTAGAAATTTTAAATACAGGTTCAACTACCCTGGATCTAAATAACTATTGGTTGTGTTTGGGCCCGGGAAGATATGCCAGAATAGGTACCCTTACTCCCGTAAATGGAACGATAAACCTAGCTGCGGGTGAAGCGTTGACATTACCTTTTGAAATGGGTGATTCTGAAGGATTGGGCTTGTACAGCTCAAATGCCTTTACGGATTCCAATGCCATGGTGGATTTTGTACAATGGGGTGCCGCAGGTAGTGCTCGCGAGAACGTGGCCGTAGCAGCCGGTCTTTGGACCGCAGGTGATTATTTGCCAACCGTTGCCGCACCAACAAATAGTATTATTTCCAATGGAATTGCCTCAGGATTTGCCAATTGGACAGAGACTTCCACGCCTTCGTTTGGTTCCGATAACGGAGCAAATACGTTTAACAACGGTTTTGTTGTGACTCCAGGATTGGTAGTATTGCATGCCCTACCGGAACCATTGTTCACTTTGGGACAAGTGGATAGGGGTGTTGGCTTGGAAGCCATTGCCGAAGATGGCAATGTAATGCCTTTGTACAACTGGTTCAAGGAAACCGGTTCACAGGGCGCGCCATTGCGTTTGGCATCGTCGCTAAGCGTTTTCTCACCAGGGCTTGTTTACGCCTTTAACGGAGAAAGGGATCCACTGGTGCTACAGGGGGAAACCAACAATCCCGGGAACGGACTTGAGGAATTGGCCGAAGATGGTGATAATTCCGTGGCAGTGGCCTACCTGGAAAGTCTAGGTTTGCCCGTTGCGGCCAGTAATGAGGCAGCACCCGTTGGTCCTGGGGAATACCTAAGTTTTACCTTGGAGGTGCCACAAGATCAAAACTTTAAGTTTGGATTCTCCACCATGTACGTTCAAACCAATGATTGGTTTATTGCCTATAACAATGCCGGTTATCCACTTTTTGATGAAAACGGTACGCCTGCATCCGGTTTCGGTGCCAGTGAGAAATCGTACCTATACGATTCGGGAACGGAAGTGGACGAAGCCGTAGGCTTTGGCATTTACCAGGCCCCAAGACAGGGAGGACCCAATGAAGGCCCTGCCGATGCAAACACCACAGTGCGTAGGGTAAGTGAATTGGAAGATGTTCAATTTGGAAAGGGACTTATCAGCAGTGGCCCCGGGGTGGTTTACTTACAGGACCCAAGAGGGGGATATAATGTTGTTCGAGTAGAGATTCAACCACAATAACGACTTCATTTTCAGTTAGTGTTTGGTGTTTTATTGTTGCAAGAACCGAGGGATACCCCTCGGTTCTTTGTATTTTATGCAATAATGACGAAAACCGCTGTGGCCAATATCCCTGGGTTAACTACTTTTTTCCTATTTTCAATATACATTTTGTTTGTATTCCTGGACTAACTGTAGACATGAAAAACATTAACCGAAGAAATTTCCTCAAAAAGACCTCCATGGCAACGGCAACCATGGGTGCACTATCCTTGTTTCCGGAGTATATCAGAGGGCAGTCGGAACGGCCATCCGCAGCCACCTATATGGGAGGCTTTGCCGCACCAAAACTGGAAAACATTAGAGCGGCTTTTATCGGTGTGGGGGCAAGAGGTGGATATCATCTCAAGTTTTTGGCTTCCTTGCCTGGAACCGAAGTTGTGGCCATATGTGATCTGTATGAGGATTTGGTCATGGAAAAAGAGGGATGGGTGCGGGAAGTTGCCGATCAAGGCAGACATCAAAACATCAAATTGTACCATGGGCATGAAGATCGATGGAAAACCATGCTGACGGAGGTCAAACCGGATATTGTGTTCATCGCCACCAATTGGCAAAATCACGCCCCAATGGCCATTGAGAGTATGAAACAGGGCGCCCATGCCTTTGTTGAGGTTCCCATTGCGTTGACACTCCAGGAAATGTGGGATATCGTAGATACGTCCGAAATGACCCAAAAACACTGTATGATGTTGGAGAACGTGAATTATGGTCGGGACGAATTAATGTTTCTCCATATGTGCAGACAGGAAGTGATAGGTGAGCTCTTACACGGAGAAGCTGCTTATATCCATGAATTACGGTGGCAAATGGAAGAACAGGACAGGGGAACAGGTTCTTGGAGGACCTATCATTATGCCGAAAGAAACGGAAATTTATATCCAACCCATGGATTGGGGCCCGTAGCCCAATATATGAGTTTGGGAAGGCAAGAAGATACCTTTGGGAGTTTGGTCTCTTTCTCGAGCCCTGGGTTGGGACGACAAGCATATGCCAAAAAAAAGTATCCGAAGGATCACAAATGGAACCAATTGGACTTTAAGGGAGGTGATTTGAATACCTCGATCATTAAAACCCATTTTGGCAGAACCATTATGGTACAATGGGACGAAACCAGTCCCCGACCTTATTCAAGATTAAATTTGGTTCAAGGAACAAAAGGGGCTTTGGCCGGCTTCCCAACCCGGGTAGCTTTGGAAGGCGGGGTAGCGGGACTTACCAAAGATCATCACTCGTGGGTGCAGGGTGACCAACTTCAAGCACTTTATGATACGTACGACCATCCGCTGTACAAAAGGTTAAATGATGCCGCCAAAGAAAGTGGCCATGGGGGAATGGATGGGATTATGGTGTACCGAATTGTGGAATGTTTACAGAAGGGATTGCCCCTGGATCAAAATGTATACGAAGGTTGCTTTTGGAGTGCAGTTGCCCCTTTGAGCGAACGGTCCGTGGCCAGTGGAGGTTACCCGCAACCATTTCCAGATTTTACACGGGGAAATTGGAAACATACCCAACCACTTCAAATCGTTTCCTAGTCCATGATTAAAATAAGGGTCCCAGCCCGTATCTGTTTTTTTGGAGATCATCAGGATTATTTGGGCCTGCCGGTAATTGCCGGTACCATTGACCGATATATGGAGCTGAGGGCCAAACCCATTCGGTCACATGAGTTTCAATTGGAACTCAAGGACATGAATTCCTTCAGAGCCGTCCCTTTGGATACAAACGCGGAAAAGGTGGCCCCTGGGGACTACATTCGTTCCGCAATGGCTATTTTGCTGGAAAAAGGTTTCCGTTTTAGGCAGGGCTACAAAATTGAAATATCCGGAAATATTCCAATAAATGCTGGCCTTTCAAGCTCTTCCGCATTAACCGTTGCTTGGATTCGTTTTTTGGTTGCCATCCAAGAAGGGGGAATCCGTTTTACGGATTCGGACATAGGACGTTGGGCCTATGAAGCAGAGGTACGGTTTTTTGATCAACCAGGTGGATTAATGGATCAATATACCATTGCGCAGCAAGGACTGCTTTTTATTGACACGCAACATGGAAAAACGGAGAGGTTAAAAGGAAGATTGGGAAATTTGGTGATAGCAGAGTCCGGAATGGCCAAAAGCACTTTGGATGTGCTTCAAAATGCCAAAAGCCATCAACAAAGTGCATTATATCGGATAAAGGCCCAAAACCCGGAATTTAGAATTCAGGATGCTACCGTAATGGATTATGAAAAATACAAGGCGGTGATTCCGGAAAAGTATATCAGATACTGGTATGCCACCATACACAATCATGACGTTACCCAAAAGGCGAAAAGGCTTTTAAAAAATGAAAACCCCGATCTGAAGGAGTTGGGGGAACTCATGAACCGCCATCAAAGAGTATTGGAGGACCATATTGGGAACACCCCTAGGGAAATGGCCACAATGATGGATGCGGCCAGAAAGGCAGGGGCAAATGGAGCAAAGATTATTGGTTCCGGGGGAGGAGGTTGCATGGTCGCCATGGTGGAGGATAGCCATAAACATGCTGTGATTACCGCTTTTTTGGACAATGGGGCAAAAGCCGCCTACGAAGTTAAACTTACATATCCCAAAGTATGAGAAACAATAGTTTGGTCATTATGGCCGGGGGGGCTTCTTCCAGAATGAAAAAGAGCCTGGAAGATTCGAATTTGTCCAGTACGATAATCCAGACCGCTAAAAAACTACATAAAAGTCTTATTCCCCTAGGTAAAATGGGCAGGCCCCTTTTGTACTACCTGTTCCAAAATGCCGTAACGGCCGGTATACGGACGATTTATTTGATTACTTCCCCGGAAAATGAAGCTTTTATGGACTTTATAACCGAGTTGGGGAGCATGGAAAAATTTCGTGGACTGGAGGTGAAGGTTGCCGTTCAATATATTCCCTCCCATAGGGAAAAGCCCTTGGGTACGGCTGATGCACTCCAACAGTGTTTACGTCAGTACCAAAATCTACTGGACGAAAACTTCACGGTCTGCAATGGGGATAACCTCTATGATGTAGGGGCGTTTAGGGCGTTAATGGCAGGAAGAAAAGTCACCAATGCATTGATTGGCTATGATGGGGAGGGTCTGGGCCATTCTCAAGAAAAAATCGCCAGATTTGCCTTATTGGATTTCAACGATGCTGCTTTTGTAACGGATATTTTGGAGAAACCGACCGGTTCCGTGTTGGAGGACTATCGCAAAAGACATGGGAGGCTTTGGGTAAGTATGAATATTTTCAATTTTCATGGAGCGACCATTTACCCTTTTTTGGAAGACTGCCCCATTCATCCCGTAAGAAAGGAGAAAGAGCTACCTGAGGCTGTTCGAAATATGGTCAAGGAATTTCCCCAAAGCATGCTGTGTATTCCCCGCTCAGAAAAGATTCCGGATTTGACCTCCGCATCGGATATTGCCACTTTCTTTGACTGAAAATGTAAAAGAGGCCCATTAAGACCTCTCTTTATTTATAATACTTGAAAAGAAATTAAAACTAAACTAGGACAAAACTAATGTTCTTGCCAATAGCACTGGGATAACAAAAGATCAAAATGGTTAATGAAAGATTAAGAGCCTGTTTGGGAATTTGTGATTGGAATTGGTATAGGGCATTTTTAGTGTGGAACAAGGCACCATATAGCGAAAGCTATGGGCGAGCCAGTGCGATGGAAAAGCATAGGCATCGTTATGAATCAAAATTTAACAGGACCGAAAGAAAAGGCCAACGGTTTGGCCTTTGAAAGAGGAGCCAGATGGTGCGCTGGCCGCAAAAAGGGACATACAAAAACAATTGACAAATTCCCAAACAGGCGCTAAGGCTATTCCAAAACCATACAACACCGTATATTGTGCCATAAATCCTTAAGTATTGCTCCATTGAAAAACAGAAGCCTTTTCATAATCGTTTTTGTGGTTTCCATTTTTGGATTGGCTTTTGTGCAATATCAATATCTTAGAATAGGCCTGAATCTTGCCAAGATTCAATTCAGTGAAAAGGTGGAAAGGTCCATGGCGGATATAAAGAGGGGCCTTGGAACGGAGAATGAACTTACTTTCCTGATGGTCAGTGCAATGCGACGGGACACGTCCTTTTTCAGGACCAGTGCGGATAGTGTTTTGGATGCTTCGAGTTATTTTCTAAATGATTTTTTAAGGGAAAGTTTGATTCAGAATGGGGTGGAGGCAGATTTCACCTATACCTTGACGACCAGGGATTCTGCATACTATCTTAAATCCCCAAATGTGTTTGGGGAACGTGAAAAGAGCAATTCCTATCCCATTCTATTGGATGGTTATCTCCCCAATCTCTTTGGACAGCGATTTGTGCTGAACCTTAAATTTCGGGATTTAAATCGCTATTTCCTTTCGCAATTGAATGGCCTTACCCTCCCCAGTATTATTTTTCTATTGGGAATCATTGTTGTGGTGATTTGGATTTTGCGGACCTATTACTGGCAACGTAGGGTCATCACCACTACCGACGCATTTATCAATAACCTGACCCACGAACTTAAAACACCCGTTTTTTCCATTAGCCTTGCTTCCAAAATATTGAAGGATAAAGTGGATGATTCCGCACAGACGTTTGTAACGATCATAAATCAACAATCCGAACGTTTATCAAATCATATCGAAAAGGTACTGGAATTGGCTACCATGGAGCGAAAAAAGGCGGTAATACAATTGATGCCCATTGATTTTTACCCGTATTTGGAAAAAGTCTGCAAGGATTTCAAAGCACTTTCGGCCCTTGAAAAAGTGGACTTTTCCTTTGAGTTAAAGAAAGGCCCTTTTCCCATAAAAGGGGAGTCCTTCCATTTGCAGAACATGGTGAATAATCTTTTGGACAATGCCAAAAAATATGCAGATTCCCCTAAGGTGGAGTTAACGGCTTGCAAGAAAACAAAAAGCTTGTATATTGAAATAAAAGACAATGGATATGGGATTGCCAAGGAGGAGCAGGGAAAGGTTTTTGAAAAGTACTATCGGTCCAATAGGGGCAATGTCCATACGGTTAAGGGTTTTGGATTGGGACTTAATTATGTAAAGACGGTCGTGAGGCAACATAAAGGAAGGATCAAGCTGGAAAGCGAACCCCTTAAAGGGACCACGGTTACTGTACAAATTCCACTGTATGAAATCCAATAAAAAAAGATTGTTATTGGTAGAAGATGAAGAATCCCTAGGGTATCTTCTCTCCGAATACCTTGGAATGAAGGGGTTTCAGGTAACTTGGGCCAAGGATGGTGAGGAAGCTTTGGAACTTATGGAGAAGAAAAACTACGATTTGGCCATTTTGGATGTGATGATGCCTCGAATGGATGGTTTTGCCCTGGCCGAACGGATGCGGATCAATGCCATGGAGTTGCCATTTTTGTTCCTTACCGCAAGATCGCTCAAAATAGATGTCCTTAAGGGATTTGCCCTGGGCGCGGTTGATTATTTAAAGAAACCGATAGACGAGGAGGAACTGGTGGTACGTATTCATACGCTTTTGTCCCGATTGATTCCGGAAAGCCGTTCCATGGAACAGGAAATCCTGGTTTTAGGGAAGTATCAATTGGACTGCAAGAACCAAAAATTGATTTTTGGGGATGATTTCACTACACTTACCACCAGGGAAATGGAATTGCTAAGGATACTGGCCACCAACAAAAACAATTTATGCACGCATAAGGAAATTCTCGTCAAGCTTTGGGGGGATAATGATTATTTCAACAGGAAAAGCCTCAATGTGTTCATTACCAGATTGCGTAATTACTTAAAAAAGGACGATACCCTTAAAATTGAGAATGTCCATGGCAAGGGTTTTATCCTTAGGATTCCAAATATTGCTTAATTTCAAGGTATGGAAACTTATGCGAACGCTTTATTATATGCCATTCCCTTTTTCATTGGGTTGGTACTTCTGGAAATAGGATATGGGTATTTGGTAAAGGACCAAAAACACAATGTTATGGACACGGTGAGCAGTTTAAGCTCTGGTCTTACCAATATTGTAAAGGATTCCCTCGGTCTCGTTTTGGTGCTGGTAGGCTATCCGTTTTTGTTGGAGTATTTGGCATTGTTCACAATTGAATCCACTTGGTTGGTTTGGCTTTTGGCCTTTCTTTGTATTGATTTTGCGGGGTACTGGAACCATAGATTAAGCCACCATGTCAATATTTTTTGGAATCAACATGTTATCCATCATAGCAGTGAGGAGTTTAATTTGGCCTGCGCATTGCGGCAGTCCATTTCCAATGTAATAGGGTACTTTGCACTATTATTGATTCCAGCGGCTTTACTGGGGGTGCCCAATGAGGTCATTGCCATTTTGGCCCCTATCCACTTATTTGCCCAATTTTGGTACCATACCCAGCATATTGGTAAAATGGGCTGGCTTGAATATGTGATCGTAACCCCATCCCAACATCGGGTGCATCACGCCATTAATCCGGAATACATTGATAAAAATCTAGGTCAGATACTTTGTATATGGGACCGTATGTTTGGAACTTTCCAGGAAGAGTTGGATGATGTGCCACCACAATATGGGGTTTTAAAACCAGCGGCAACCTGGAATCCGATCATAATCAACTTTCAACATGTTTGGAGACTGATGAAAGATGCATGGCGTACCAAGAACTGGAAGGATAAATTGCGCATATGGTTCATGCCAACGGGATGGCGGCCAAATGACGTCAATGAAAAATATCCCATATCAAAAATTGAAAATGTCTATGCTTTCAACAAGTATAAGCCCCAGGCTTCCCCATCCTTAAAAGGGTATGCCATTTTTCAGCTATTGTTCAATACGGGATTGATGCTTTTTATGTTCTATAATTATTCTGAAATAGGATTTAACAACCTTCTCCTATTTGGAGCATTTGTATTTGTGGGCATTTATGGGTATACCTCATTAATGGATAGGAAGCGCCATGCCTTTTGGATAGAATTGGTGAGAAGTGTTATGGGCTTTTTGCTTATTTGGTTTACTGGTGATTGGTTTGGAATCAATGCCTATTGGAAGTGGGGGAGTACCGCTATTTTGTTTTATTTTGGAATCACTGTTTTTGGGGGATGGTACTTCTCTTTTTTGGAAAATTCAACCAAACCTGAAGTAAATGTCACAGCTTAATCGGGTTTTAGCTCCTTATTGACCAATTCAATGTAATTGGCCATTGCTTCATTCCTATTGATATTTTGGGCCTGGATAAGCGCATTGGCCTTAAAGGCATTGATCAGTGGTGTTTTGCTTCCAGGATTGTCAAAGTTTTTGTTGGCAATTTTATAATACGCATACAGCTTTAGGAGAATATCTGCCGGGATGGGCTCTACGTAGTTGTTCACATATTGAACGGCTTCTTGGAACTTATTTTGTAAGCTTTTGTCAACCATCTTGTTCCGGTAACATCGCAATGCAGGTCCTTGCACCCACAACTTTTTGATTTAACCCCACACAGACCTTACAGTCAAGGGGAAGCAACACATCCACCCTTGAACCAAACTTGATGAAACCAGCGTCATCACCCTGCACCACTTGTTCCCCTTCTTCGGCGTAGTTCACAATCCTTCTCGCCATGGCACCGGCAATTTGTCTATAAAGGATTTCACCAAATTTTGGGGTATGGATGACAACCGTGGTTCTTTCGTTGTCCGTACTTGACTTGGGATGCCACGCAACCAAGTATTTTCCGGGATGGTATTTGGAATAGGTAATCGTACCACTTGCGGCATACCTCGTAACATGAACATTCAAAGGGGACATAAAGATGGATACCTGTCTTCTTTTTCCCTGGAAATATTCGGTATCCTCCACCTCTTCAACTACGACAACCTTTCCATCAACTGGGGCTAGGATTTCATTAAAATTAGGGGTCAAGGGTCTCTTGGGGTTTCTGAAGAACTGTAGGATCAAAATCAATAGTACCAAAGAAACGACCTGTAAAAGCATACGGAGCCATTCCAAAGCAACAAAGTATTGCGTCAGAATTATCACGGCAACCACCAAAAAAAAGGTGGTAAGAATAATGTTCTTACCTTCTTTATGAAACATAGGTAAACAAAATTAAGGTCAAATATGCAAATGGTGCTGCAAAAACCAAACTATCCAATCGATCCAATATTCCACCATGGCCGGGTAAAATGGCACCACTGTCCTTTACACCGGCCATTCGCTTGAATTTTGATTCCAGCAAATCACCCAGGTTACCCATAATTACGATAACAACGGCCAAAATTAACCACTGTTCCATGGTGATGATCGGTTCATACCTAGAAATAATGTACGCGGCAACCATTGCAAAAATAAGACCTCCCAAAGAACCTTCAATTGTTTTTTGGGGAGAAATTCTTGGAAATAATTTATGCTTTCCCAAAGTTCTACCCACCAGATAGGCAAATGAATCGTTCACCCATATCAAAATGAAGACCCCCATGATCAGGAGCTTTGCAAAATGTTCGTTTTGATAGGGAATCATGGTGAGGAAAACACAGCCCCCGCCTATATAGAATGTGGCTATCACATATTTTTGCACTGTGGTCAATGCATTTTTTTTGGGGGAAAACAAATACACCAGCAATGCTAAGTCCACGGTAATGGTCAAAACCAGTAATATTTTGATTAGGGCAAAGTCATGAATCAAGTAGATAAAAGCCCACCACAACGCCAAATAGGCAATAAAAACATAATATCCGGTTATTTTCATCAGTCTTTTGAACTCATAAAGGCAAGCCAGTCCAAAGGCCATAAAGAGAAAATCAAAGGCATCCGAGCTCAGAAAAACGGCGGATAGCAATAAAAAAACGTAAACAATTCCGGTAAGTGACCTACGCAGAAGTTCTCTCATACACTAGTTAGTAGTCTTCCAAAAGCAAAAGATAGACATTTTTTGAAGCACTACCGTAGGAGAGAAAATCATTTTTGTTTTCTGGTGTGGGAAGAAAATGTTTTAAGGTGGTTATATTATCGGGGATTTTTTGGGGATACTTTTTCTTAATGATTTTTAGGGCTTCGCTAATGGAATCCACCAGTTGGCTCGTTGTGGCAAAAACAATTAGATTGCTGGGCAATTCGTTTAGTTTTTTCTCTTTTATTTGATGTGAGCATACTAAAATGGAACCATTGTGGGCTATGAGGTGCTCACAGGTGGTAAAGAAAATATCACTTTCGTTCCTGTTGTCCGTGAACGATAGTTTTTCGGAGGCAAATCGCTCATTGATTCTTTTGTTCAAGGTGTAGAAAAAATGACCTTGCCAGTTATTTTCCGAAACAATATTGGCCAAAGCGGTTTGAACCTCGGTAAAATCTTCACAGTAGATAAATTTCCCCCCGTTCTTTTTAAAATAAATGGTAAACTTTTCATCTATGGGGATTTTCAAATCTGGCATATGTTCGCCCCTAGTTTCCGCAGTTTCCTTGGAAACTTTTTTACCTCCTCCAAAAAGTTTGTCAAATAGGCTCATATTTCTTTTAGGCCATGAAATGGGAAGGGAGAAAGGATCAGTTGGTTTCTTCCTTTACTTCTTCCGTTTCAGTATCGTTGGATTTGGGTTGTTCCGTCCCTTCTTCTTCCTTTTCAAAAGGACGTTTTCCAAAGATTTTTTCCAAATCGTCCTTAAAAATTACTTCTTTTTCCAACAACCTGTCCGCCAATTGGGTTAATTTATCCTTGTTTTTATCAAGAATGGAAATGGCCCTTGTATATTGCTTCTCGATAATTTTAGAGATTTCCTCATCAATTTTTTGAGCGGTCTCTTCACTGTACGGTTTGGTAAAACCATATTCGTTTTGTCCAGAGGAGTCGTAATAGGTAATATTGCCCAACTCATCATTCAGTCCGTAAATAGTGACCATTGCCCGTGCTTGTTTGGTAACTTTTTCCAAATCACTTAAAGCACCAGTGGATATTTTATTGAAAATAACTTTTTCTGCGGCCCTTCCACCCATAGTGGCGCACATTTCATCCAACATTTGTTCCGGGCGAACGATCAATCGTTCCTCTGGAAGGTACCATGCGGCGCCCAGGGATTGTCCACGGGGCACAATGGTAACCTTGACCAATGGTGCTGCGTGCTCCAACATCCAACTTACCGTTGCGTGACCTGCCTCATGGTATGCAATGGTTTTCTTTTCTTCTGGTGTAATTATTTTGTTTTTCTTCTCCAGTCCCCCTACGATCCTATCCACGGCATCCAGGAAATCCTGTTTTGTCACTGCCTTTCTTTCTTTTCTTGCGGCAATCAATGCAGCCTCATTACAAACGTTGGCAATGTCCGCTCCTGAAAATCCAGGTGTTTGTCTGGCCAAGAAATCCAAATCCAAAGTTTCTGCCGTCTTTATGGGCCGTAGGTGGACTTCAAAAATTTCCTTTCTTTCCCTGATGTCCGGTAAATCAACATATATCTGTCTGTCAAACCTACCAGCACGCATCAAGGCCTTGTCCAGGACATCGGCACGGTTGGTTGCGGCAAGGACAATAACATTGGTATTGGTACCAAAGCCATCCATCTCCGTCAGTAATTGATTTAGGGTGTTTTCACGTTCATCATTGGAACCCGTGAAATTGTTCTTTCCCCTGGCACGACCTATGGCATCAATCTCATCTATGAATATAATGGCCGGAGATTTGTCCTTGGCCTGTTTGAACAAGTCACGTACCCGGGAGGCACCGACACCGACGAACATTTCTACAAAATCTGAACCGGAAAGGGAGAAAAAGGGAACTTTGGCCTCTCCTGCCACTGCTTTGGCCAACAACGTTTTTCCTGTTCCCGGAGGGCCTACCAATAAAGCCCCTTTGGGTATTTTACCACCCAGGGAAGTGTACTTGTCCGGGTTTTTCAGGAACTCCACAATCTCCTGTACTTCCTCTTTTGCACCTTCCAAACCTGCAACATCCTTAAATGATGTCCTTGTATCCGTTTTCTCATCAAAGAGTTTGGCTTTGGACTTTCCAATATTAAAGATTTGACCGCCAGCGCCACCAGCGCCACCACCGGACATTCGGCGCATCAAATAAATCCAAATCCCAATAATGAGAATGAAGGGAAGCAAGGATAGCAGCAAATCCCCAAGGACATTGGATTCCGTATCAAATTCAACGATGGTATCAAGATTGTTTTCCTTTTTTATCTCGCTGATTTCATTCTGAAATATCTGTAAGTCCCCGTAGTCCAAGATATATTGGGGTACCAAACCGGTCGTAGGGAGCATAGGCTTGTCCGCTACGCCTTTGTGGACATCTTTCTTAAGACCTTCATCCGTCAAAAAGACCTTTGCCTGTCTGGTATTGGTAATAATTATAATTTTAGAGATATCCCCATTTCTAAGAAATTCCTGCATTTCGGAAGTGGTGGTCTTCTCCGTATTGGAGAATGTGGCACTGCCAAAAAATTGAAAACCCAGAATAAGGGCAATAATTACACCGTAGATCCACCAAGAACTGAACCGGGGTTTTTTAGGGGTATTTGAATTTTCTTTTGCCATTTTTTTAATTGTAGCTGCTCTCTACCATAGTGACTTTGGCATCACCCCAAAGTCCTTCGATATCATAAAATTCCCTAGTATGCTTTTGAAAAACATGAACAACAACATTAACGTAATCCATTAAAACCCATTCTGCGTTGTCCGCGCCTTCAATATGCCAAGGTTTATCCTTAATTGATTTGCTGACCGTCTTTTGAATGGAAGATACTATTGCGTTGACGTGCGTGTTGGATGTTCCGTTACATACTACAAAGTAATCGCAAACTGTATTTTCTATTTCCCTTAAATCCAAGAGGTTTATGTCTATCCCCTTTACTTCTTCAATTCCCGCTATGATTAAGGTAATTAGTTCATCTGCGCTAGCTTTGTTTTTCTGCATCCAAAAAATTTAATTTCTACAAAGTTATTACTTTTTTGTTTTGACCGACGGTGTTTTTAACATAACATTGAACGGTAAAAAGCATAGTTACATGCACATAATCAAACTTAATGCCATCGCTTCGACCAATGATTATTTGAAACAATTGGCACAGCAAAAAGACCTTGGGGATTTAACGGTTGTGGTATGTGACCATCAAACCAGTGGTAGGGGACAAAAAGGGAACAGTTGGGTTTCGGAAGAAGGTAAAAACCTTACTTTGAGTGTGTTAAAACGATTTTCCAACCTTAGGGCCAGGCAGGGTTTTAGTCTAAATTGCTTGGTTTCCCTAGCTATTTTTGACGTTTTACAGGAACTGTCAGTTCCTGATGTTAGGGTTAAATGGCCTAACGACATTATGTCAGTAAATAAGAAGATATGTGGCATTTTGATCGAAAATACACTTCAGGGAACAACAGTGCAACAAAGTATTATTGGTGTAGGACTTAATGTGAACCAAACTAATTTTGGGGAACTTGCAAACGCTTCTTCCGTAAAGCTGGCCACGGGAAGGGACCATGATTTGGATGAAGTATTGAACAGGCTTTTACACTACATCGAATTTCGTTTGAAGTCCTTGGCAAAACTGAATTTTCAGGAAATCATACAACAATATGAAGCCGTTCTATTTCGGATGGAAGTCAAAGCGGCATTTCGTTTGGGAAAAGGGCAACCATTCAAAGGCACGATCAAGGGCGTTACGGAAAGTGGCCAGTTAAAAATAGAGCGGGAAAACGGCCAAATGGAACACTTTAATTTTAAGGAAGTAACCTTTATTTATTGACCGATCACGTCCATATTGGAGGATAGGGTCCCTATAAAATTGGTAATGGGACTTTTGATCATCATGGCCATCATGGCATTGAATTCCCCTTCAAAACTTAGGGTGACCTCACTGGTATCCCCATCCATTTCTTGAATAGCTGCGGTTAGGGTAAATGAAAGTTTGCTGCTGGCCGCTCCATAAATCACTTTGGAATTTGGGTATTTCTCCTTTAGGCGCAGTACAATTTCGGGCATTCCCTTTAGGGCAAATCTAAAGGTGTTTTCGTCCAAAACCTCGAACTTATCAATGTTTTCTGGCATAAGCTTTTCAAAGTTCCGGATGTCGCAGAGAAAGTCAAAGACTTCTTTTGCACTGGTATTCAAACTTTTTTTAGGTGCTTCTATATACATAATTCACTTAAGGTTGCCATTGGTCCGGAGCCGTTCTCCATTCCATTAGCGTTTTTAATTGGGATTCTCTGATATACTGTGTTTGGGCAGCCTGCTCGATCAAATGCCCGTAATCGCTTAATGTATGTAATTGGACATGTTCATTTTTAAAATTTTCGGTCGCCGTTTCAAAGCCATAGGTGAAAATGGCTACCATGCCCTTTACATCCAATTTGGCCGATTTTAGGGCATTCACCGCATTAAGGCTACTTTTGCCCGTACTGATGAGGTCTTCAATGACCACCACACTTTGTCCTGGTTCCAAATGGCCTTCAATTTGATTCTGTCTTCCATGCGATTTGGGCTCGGGCCTTACGTAAACAAAAGGTAACCCTAAGGATTCCGCCACCAGGATACCAATACCTATGGCACCCGTGGCCACTCCGGCAATGGCATCGGGCTTTCCATAAATGCCCTCCACCTGTTTGGCCATTTCCTCGCGGACAAAATTCCGAATCTGTGGATAGGATAAAATTATTCGGTTATCACAGTAAATTGGGGATTTCCAACCGGAAGCCCATGTGAATGGACTTTCAGGACTCAACTTAATTGCATTAATTTGCAGCAACAGCTCAGCTGTTTTTTTAGCGCTGTTCTTGTCCAAAATCATTGCGCAAATGTATAAAGTTTTTGTTAATGAGTCTCCGTTGATTTTGACCAATCAACAACCGGACAACTCTTTGGGAAATGTTTTTACCCTTGAGGACAATGCCATAAACTACGCGATAACCGCTCTTGCCAAAAACCTTTTGGATACCGCCTATATTTTTGAACCGGGCAACGATATCCTTGAGAAGTTTACCAGTAAAATACCGATGATCGTTGCCGGAGGAGGATTGGTAAAAAATAAAAAGGGGAAGGTGCTCTTTATCTTTAGGGAGGGAAAATGGGACTTGCCCAAAGGGAAGTTGGACAAAGGGGAATCCATAGAGGCTGCCGCCGTAAGGGAAGTGGAAGAGGAGACCGGGGTAGAAAACCTTAGCGTAAAACGGTATTTACAGACTACGTACCATATTTTTAAGAGAGGGGATAAATTCAAATTAAAAAAAGTGTATTGGTTTGAAATGTATACCGATTATTCGGGCAAGTTTGTTGCCCAGGAAGAGGAGGGCATAACCAAAGTAAAATGGAAAGGGCCCAAAAAAACGGAAAAGGCCCTTAAAAATTCCTACCGAAACATAAGGATCCTTTTTGAGGAAAACCTAATCTTTTAACAGAAAAGCGGCTTCGCTTCCCTTTAGTATACGGTAAACGGGGTACTGCAGGTGGGCAGATTCACTATATTGGGAGTTCTTATAGATCCATGCCAATTGGGCATACCAGTTTTCGGAAAAGTCCTTTTCTTTTGCTTTTTTTAGCTCAAAACTGTCCTTTAAAAACGCATTTTCCCCTAAAATCCTGAGGGCCGAATCTTCAAAAACGTAAGGGGAAAAACCTTCCTTTTGTTGCAGCACGGTATCAAAAAAGTTCCAGTTAAAAAAGGAATCGACCGCTTCCGGTTCCAAGGTTTCCAATACATAGCGAATCCCCTCTTGCCGTGTGGGGATTACGTAATCCCCTTTTTGTATACGGACCTCTATTTGGGATTTGGTCACCTGGGTGTTGTAATGCGGATAATGTCCTTCGTACGGTCTGGAATACGTTTCGTAGGATTCAATATGATAACCTTCAACACTTAGAAGCGTATCCTTTTCCACTTCAAAGTAATCAATATTGTTCGCGGCCAAACGATCAATGACCTTTTGCCACCCTTTTTTCAGAAGATAGGCTTCCGGTACTTCAATGGTATCTTTGGGGTAAAAATGATTATGGTAGGGGATTTCCTTCTCAAAGGGCTTCGTTTTATCGTACCGTAATCTTGGCATGCCGGTCAACTCGCTCAAAAGGGTATCTGCCGTAAAACCCTTAAAATTCAATTGCGTAACCTTAGTGGTGTCCAATACCCAATTCAATGGAAATCCTTTCAATTTTAGGGCAGATTCATTGGCCCTGGTCCTGAGGGATTTTATTTTTTCGTAGTCCCTATCCGCTATATCCACCATTTCCTGCAATAGCTCGTAGGTACTTTCAACCCTAGGTTTGTAGGGTTTTAACATATGGGTTTCGACCATCATCCCCAAGGTACTCCATAGTGTAGTATATCCGGTGGAATATCTGGGATGGTCCATAAACTGCGAAAAACCACCATCGGGAGGCCTATTGTACACATTGACGTACGGAGTGATCGCCAGTCCGTTCTTTTGTAGTTCCATTTCCAGGGAAGGCATGAGTTCCTTATGCAAATAATTTCCCAATTCCCCGCCAAGTTTATTGTGTTGGGTAAATAGATGGGTCAAAGTATATTGATAGTCGGCACCATTGCTCACATGGTTGTCTATGAATATATCCGGTTTCAACAAATGGAAAATATCCACGAAAGTGTAAGCGTTTCGTGTGTCCATTTTTATGAAGTCCCTATTCAAGTCATAGTTTTGGGCGTTTCCCCGGAACCCATAGGTTTCGGGACCATTCTGATTGACCCTACTGGTACTGTTCCTATTCAACATTCCCCCTACATTGTAAACGGGAATGGAGGTTATGACCACGTTCTCTGGAGCGTCAATCCTCTTTTGGGCCAAATTCCTGAACAAAAGCATGGTGGCATCAATGCCATCCGGTTCTCCAGGGTGGATTCCATTATTGATCAGGACAATGCTTTTTTCCTGTCGTATTTTCTGAAAATTAAAATCGGCATTAGGATTGTACGTCACTAAATGCAAAGGGTGACCGCTATCGGTATCCCCTATGGTCTGAACGTTGATTTCTGGAAATTCCCTGGCAAGCAGGAGATAGAATTCAATTACCTGATCATAGGTTGCCGTTTGCATCCCGTTGGAATCTTCAAAAATTGTGGAAAAAGTCTTTTCGTCCGGTTGGATTGAATCCTTACAGGAAAAAAGGAAAGGAATTATTAAAAAGACCAGATAGCGTGATTTCATGGGTTACTTTGACTACTGTGTGTGGTCAAAAGTAGAAGATCCGCTGCTAGGAAGCCAAATTCATATTGTGGGTAACATCCCGTAAATCCAATTCATAGATTGGTTTGGTGATGAAATCGATGTGATGCCCGGTTTTTTTTACGTAGGACTTCCATTTTTGGCGATCCCTAACATCTATGGAGGAGGTGATGATCTTAATGTGTACTCCTGAAACACTTGGAAGTTTTAAGAATTCATCCAGGAACGTCCAACCATCCATGACGGGCATGTTGATATCCAAAAAAATGACCTCTGGCAACGCTGCCCCCTTTTTTAAAAGTGAAGATAATGCATCCAAGGCTTCCCTTCCATTTCTGAACTCTTCAATGCAAAGTTCCTTGCTGAACTTTTCCAGAAGCTTTCTCAATCCAAAAATGGTGATACTATCATCATCAACGATATAGATTTTATTAAGTTTCATCTTTAAAATATACATTAAACGTCGATCCTTTGTTTATTTGGCTATGGGCAACTATGGAACCGCCCATGGCTTCAATCTGGTTCTTGGTAATGTAAAGTCCAATACCCCTGGCGTCCGAATTGTTATGGAAAGTCTTGTACATTCCAAAGAGCTTTCTTCCATATTTATCCATATCAATGCCCAGTCCATTGTCCTTTACACTAAAAACAATTTGGTCTTCCTCTTTTTTGGTCGATAGTATAATTTCCGGATCCCTATCGGGATGTTTGTATTTAACGGAATTGGTTAGCAGGTTCAAGAGAATACTTTCCAGGTAGGCCGGTACTGCGTTCACATAGACCTTGTCAGAGATTGTATTCACGATCTTTGCGTTTTTCTGTTGTAAAAAAACGGCAAGGTTTTCCTGTGCCTTGGTAATTTGCCCATTTAGGTTAATGGGTTTCTTTTCCAAATTTACATTTGTACTGATATGCACGACTTCGTTCAGGTTTTCCAGGGTATTCATTAGATTGTCCGAAGCCTTGGTCAGCATTTTCAAAATGTTTTTCTTTTCGGTCTCCTCATCCTCTTTTCCCAAGAAATTCAACAGCATGGAAAAATTTGCTGCATGGGAGCGTAGGTTATGTGAAACAATATGGGCAAAGTTGATGAGCTTTTTGTTCTGGATGGCGGTAACATTGATTAAATTGCTAAGTTGATTTTCCTTTTGTACAAGTTCGGAAATGTCAATACTGATTCCTATGAGTCCCTTGCTCTCCCCATTGCCGTTCAGCCAAGGTATTTTTGAAGTCAGGAAGGAAGTAGCGGTTCCATCCCTCTTTATACTGATCGTTCTTTTTCCAATAATGGGTTTTTGGGTTTTTATCACGTGCAAATCTTCATCCCTGGAGATTTGGGCAATACGCTCATCATATAATTCAAAATCCGTTTTTCCAATAATGTCCTCCTGATTTTGCACACCCAGATAATCACATTCCGATTTGTTCACCAAAACTTTTCTGGATTCCAAATCCTTTATGTACAGGTTTAAGGGCAGATTATCAATGAGTGTCCTTAGCAATTCTTCACTCTCTTTGGTTTTGGTTTCCTGTTCAACTTGCTCGGTTACGTCCTGTATGGTCCCAATTAGTCTGGTTATCCTTCCATTTTTATAAAGTGGTTTTCCGGCGGCAATAATCCATTTTCCGTTTCCTTTGGCCGTCTCTATGCGTAGTTTCTTGGACCAACTTTCTCCACGGTGCATCCCATTGTGGATCAGCATGGCAATGGTATTTCTGGAATGCCCTTGTTGATAAAAGTCTATGGCCGTTTCTACATTGGGTTCATAGTTCATGGTAACCTCATGAATTTTTTTGGTCATGGAAGACCAGGTTAAGGTATCCGTTCCAATGTTGTACTCCCAGGTACCTACTTTGGTAATTTCGGATTGGTCCTTAAGAAGGTTTTCCAGTTTTTCATACTTCATTTCATTTTCCACCTTTTTGGTGATGTCCTCAATTTTACTGATAACCCCAATTACATTTTCTTCCTCGTCATACCATGGAACGTTCGTCCATTCGTACCAGTTTTCCTTCCCAGTACTGGTAATCCTGGTTTGAATACCGAACTCAGTATTTCCTTTAAGACAGCTCTTAAAACTATTTTTCCAAGGGGTGTTGATTTTTTCCCCATAAAGGTGAAAAATGGAAGTTCCTGTTATTTTTTGCTGGGGGAATTCAAAATATTCCAACCATTTGTCTGAAATACCAACCAACCTAAAAGAAGTGTCCACAAAAGCTATGGGTTGGGGCAATTGCCTTATAAAATAACTAAATGAGTCGGTCTTTAAAGCTTTCAAATTGTAGGTTTTTAAGATATGGGACTCTTAATACATATGTAATTTCCTACAATTTTAGTGGTATATCACTATATTTTTAAATATATGTTGTGTATGTGCGGAAACCTGTTGTTTGTTCTCCTTTTTTGGTAAGAAAATGAGGTTGGAATGTTATTTTTTGACGTTAAATCCAATTTTAGCTTCGGTGACCTGTAACGATTACGGTATCTGGAACAAGCCCTTTATAGTTGCCACCATTTCTAATTACATCCCTAACAATAGAGGAACTGATATAGGATTTTCCGGAGGAGGTGAGCAGGAATACCGTTTCAATTTCCGATAGCTTCCTATTGGTATGGGCAATGGCTTTTTCAAATTCAAAATCCCCGGGATTTCTAAGGCCTCTAAGGATGAAATCCGCATCCACTTCCTTGCAGAAGTCAACGGTCAACCCTTCATAGGTCACCACTTTTATTTTTGGCTCATCCTTAAAGGCTTCCACAATAAATTTTTGGCGTTCTTCCAAGGTGAACATGTATTTCTTGTCCGCATTGATGCCAATGGCGATAAAGAGTTCGTCAAAAAGGGTGATGCCCCGTTTTATAATATCGTAATGCCCTAATGTTAACGGATCAAAGGAACCTGGAAAGATGGCTCGTCTCATGTGTGGAAGGAATTTGACTAAAAATACACAGAATTTGCTATTTCAAAGCTTCTTCAATTGCACTTTCAAATAATTGGGATAGTGAAATTCCTGCTTCCCTTGCCTGTTGGGGAAGAATACTTTCTTCCGTAAGGCCGGGAGTTGTGTTTACTTCCAATAGATAGGGCTCATCCCCTTGAAAGATGAACTCGCTTCGGGTATATCCGGTCATTTTTAATACGCTGTAGATTTTTTTTGCAATACGGGCCGCGTTTTGATACTGTGTGTCGGAGATTCTGGCCGGTGTAATTTCTTGGGACTTTCCTTGGTACTTGGCTTCATAATCAAAGAAATCATTTTCACTTACTATTTCCGTCATTGGTAAAACTTTGACTTCTCCCTTATAGGTAATTACCCCAACGGAGACTTCAGTTCCATCCAAAAAGGATTCGATGATGATCTCATCATCCTCCTCAAATGCCTTTTGGATGGCAGATGGTAACTCCTCCTCCAAGTAAACCTTGCTGATACCAAAGCTGCTTCCCGCCCTATTGGCCTTTACAAAACAGGGCAATCCTACTTTTAAAACAATTTCATTGGTATGTATTTCCTCTCCTCTGTCCACGTAATAGGAGGTGGCACATTTTATTCCATAGGGCTTTAAAGTACTCAGCAAATCCCTTTTGTTAAAGGTCAAAGCTGCTTGATAATAACCACAGGAAGTTTGTGGTATGCCCAGGAGCTCAAAATAGGCCTGGAGCAGACCATCTTCCCCTGGGGTTCCATGTATGGCATTGAAAACACAGTCAAACTTTATTTTTTCATTGGGCAGGCTCAAACTAAAATCGTGTTTGTCAACTTCGATTCTCTCCCCGGTTTGCAGTTCATGGTACCAGTTATCAAGTCCAATAACCACGTTGTACGTATTGAATATTTCATTATCCAAATGCTGTTGGACCACAGTACCGCTTTTCACGGATATTTCGTACTCACTGGAATAACCACCTATGATAATGGCAATGTTCTTTTTCACTTTGGTCGATTAAACGCCACCAAAGTAATTAAAAAAGGGCTGTTTTTCTATATTTGTCGGCAAACCATTTGGCATGAGGGATTTCCTGGATTTTCTGCGGAGTAGAACATTTTTGATTCAATTGGGCTTGGCAGTTCTGGTTTTGATCGCCATTTGTTTTATGACATTGCGCTGGTTAAAAGGTAGCACCAACCATGGCGAGTTTGTTGAAGTGCCCGATTTTTCAAAAATGTCCGTAATGGAGATGCGAAAAGCCGCCGAGGATGCCGGCCTGCGTTACGAGGTTTTGGATTCCACAAACTACGATCCCGAGTATCCGAGGTTTTCCATTCTGGAACAGGATCCCCCTGCCGGAACCAAGGTCAAGGAAAATCGAAAAATCTATTTTACCGTGAACCCCTCCGGTTATAAAAAGGTGACCATTCCCAAAATCATTCAGGTTACCCGGCGTAATGCCACTTCCATGTTGCGGGCAGTTGGGTTGGATGTACAAGGGGTTACCTATATAGACGAATTGGGAAAGGATATGGTCTACTATATCAGGTACAAAGGCAAAGAGATGAATCCTGGGGATAAGTTGCCCAGAACTTCCAAAGTAGAATTGATTTGTGGGAACGGTACTATCCCTGGACGTGCCATCATAAAAGCAGAATCCCAAAACAAATGATGGATTCTGATACCTCCGATCTATCACAAGATGAGCTTTTTGAACATTACCGATTTGAGGCTTCAAAGGGGCAAGAACCGCTTAGGGTGGATAAATTTTTAATGAACTTCATTGAGAACGCCACAAGAAACAAGATTCAGCAAGCGGCCAAACAGGGTCATATTTGGGTAAACAACAAGCAAGTAAAACAGAATTATCGCGTAAAGGCCGGGGATGAGGTAAAAGTACTTTTTGAACACCCCCCGTACGAGTTTTTGTTGACGCCGGAAGCTATTCCATTGGACGTGGTTTTTGAGGACGATCAGGTTTTAGTGGTCAACAAACCTGCTGGAATGGTAGTCCATCCGGGACATGGGAATTATTCGGGAACATTACTGAATGCCTTGGTACATCACATTAAGGATTTACCCAACAATAGCTCTGGAAGACCCGGTTTGGTACATCGTATTGATAAGGATACCTCTGGTTTACTGGTCATTGCAAAAACGGATATGGCCATGGCCAATTTGGCACAACAGTTTTTTGAAAAATCCACCGAACGGGAATATGTTGCCCTGGTCTGGGGGAGCTTAAAAGAAGATGAAGGTACTATTGAAGGACCCATAGCCCGTAATCCCAAAAATAGATTGCAAATGATGGTATTCCCGGAAGGGGAACAGGGTAAGGATGCCATTACACATTACAAAGTGTTGAAACGATTGGGATACGTAACCTTGGTTTCCTGTAAATTGGAAACGGGCAGAACACATCAGATTCGGGTGCATATGAAGCATTTGGGGCATACCTTGTTCAATGACGCGCGATATGGAGGGGATAAAATTTTAAAAGGAACCACCTTTACCAAATACAAACAGTTTGTGGAAAACTGTTTCAAGATTCTGCCAAGACAGGCACTCCATGCCAGGACCTTGGGATTCATTCATCCCACCACGGGGAAGCAACTACTTTTTGATTCTCCAATCCCTGATGATATTGCAAAATGTATCGAGAAATGGGAAGGATATGCCAAGCATCTGGATGGGTAGTATAGACATCTTCAATTCCACCATTGAAAACATGTTGGGCATTGCTGGACAAGATTTTGATTTAGGTGTTATTTTTGAAGCATTAAATTGCTTACGATGAAAATTGTTATTTCCCCTGCCAAATCACTGGATTTTGATTCTGACCTACCCACGGATAGATTTAGTCAACCTGAATTCCTGGGATTGTCGGAAAAACTAAATAAGGTCTTGGTAAAAAAGAAACCCAAGGTACTGTCCCAATTAATGTCAATTTCGGATAATCTTGCCCAATTGAACTGGGAAAGGAACCAACAATTCTCCATCCCATTTACCGCAGAAAATGCGAGACCGGCGGTTTACGCCTTTAATGGCGATGTCTATCAAGGCCTGGATGCCTATTCCATACCCGAAAACAAACTGGAACAATTACAATCCACATTGCGGATCCTATCCGGTCTTTACGGAATTTTGAAACCCTTGGATTTGATTCAACCCTATAGGCTTGAAATGGGTACCCAGTTAAAGGTTGGTCGTAAAAAGAACCTTTATGAGTTTTGGAAAAAAACATTGACCGCGCATTTAAATACAGAACTTATGGACGGTGAACTTTTTATAAACCTGGCAAGTAATGAATATTTTGGCGCCATTGATACCAAGGCCTTAAAAGTTCCCGTGATATCGCCGGTATTCAAGGATTGGAAGAATGATAAATTAAAGGTCATTAGCTTTTTTGCAAAAAAGGCACGGGGTTCCATGGTCCGGTACATTCTGGACAACGATGCCCATACCTTGGATGATATCAAAGGATTTGATTATGATGATTACCAATTTAGTCAGGAACATACGGTGAAGGAGAACGAACCCGTATTTATTCGATAGAATAATTTAGCGGCAATAGCGTTGATTACATAAAGTGCTTTGCCATGAAAAATGTTGTACGGTCCCTATTGCTATTTTCCCTAGTCTTGGTTTCCCAGTCCTGTGATGATCGTGATGACAACCTAACCGGTCCCAACATTCGAATTCAAAATAGGAGCGGCCAAAATTTCTCACGTGTGGAGGTACGGGTAGATACATTGTTCTATGAAAATGTTGCTGCAGATAGCTTTTCCGACTACATGGAATTTGATTTGGCATTTCAGCAGGATACCTTAAGGGTTGAAGCGGATTCCAGAGTATTTAATTTTGTCCCGGATACCGTAACAAGTCCTTTGCCCATTGGTCTGTATACCTATCAATTGGATATTGATCAAGAAGGGGAACTGATCTTTAATTTTAAGATAGATTAGGCCTTCGTTTATTTTGCCTTTTCCGTACTGACCTTTTCCTCAACTGAAGTTCGTTTTTTTATTTTCCGTTTTCTTCTTGCCCCGAAAGATTTGTTGGCAATTTTTCCCCTTTTGGTCTTAATGTCCCCTTTTCCCATGATTTGTATTGTTTGTTGTTACCGACTGGCCCGGAATCTGTTATTCCGTTTTTCCCTTAATTTAAGAAAAATCAATGGTTAAATAAAAATTGGGGATTCCATTACCTTTATGCCTTATGTTTTTACATCAGCACCCATATCCCCCATTTTTGTTCAGGGGTGTGGAAAAATTAATAGTTGGGACCTTACCACCCCCCAGATTTACTTCGCGTAAATTAAAGGAAGGAGATGTGGATTTCTGCTACGGCAGTAGGGACGGACAGCTATGGCCCATTCTGGACAGGATTTTTCAATTAGGGCTGGTTTTTGAGACTACCGATAAGGCAATCCATCAACGAAAACAATTTCTTAGAAAACACAATATCGGTATTTGTGACATTGTGGAACTTGCAGAACGTCAAAAGGTGGATGCTTCGGATTTGGGTATGCAGAATGTGCAACTTCGGGATATGCTTGGGTATCTCGAAAGATTTCCTACGGTCCACACCCTTTTGTTCACCGGGGGCAATAGTAAAAATGGGCCCGAGTATTTCTTTAGGAGGCACCTAAAGGCACATGGGTTGCAGTTGGAACGCGTATCCGATCAGGTACCCCGGATCCATAAATTCCTACATCCTGCCACACAGAAAAGCGTTACGACCGTTTCCTTGATTGCCCCGTCCGGAGCGGCCAACAGGGCAGTAGGGAGCCTAAGGGAATACAAAGAACTTAAAAACGAAAATCCTGAATTCAATACGTTGGATTTCAGGGTGCTCCAATATCAAAAGTTTTTTTGATTTGCTCCCATCCTTTGTTAGGTTTGCAGGGTCACGGGCGTAATTTGTGATTTGGGTAAATTATACCAAAAAATCAGGGGTTTATAACGACCTTTAACCATCATCAATTCAAATAGGGTTTCGCATGAATGAAATGCAACGGTCCCAAAAGTTGGACGAGTTCAAAAAATCGATCACCAATAAATTCAAGATCTACAATAGTCTTTTTCTAAGTCTGCCCTATACGGATATGGAAAATGTGGGCATGTTGGTGCCCCTTCTTTTTGAGCAATGCAAGAAAGGGCTTAAGTCCGGTAAAAAGCCCCAGGATATTTTGGGTGACTTTTTCACACAATTTGTGGGTATTGAAGAGGAGCAGGCACAAATAGATTTTATGTTCCGCATTATCCAATATGTGGAACGCCAAGTGGTCCTCTACGATAGTGTGGAGGATGCTGCCTTTCCCAAACTACAGGAATATACCAGTTCCCTTTCCATAAAGGATTACTTTGAATTGGTAGATCAAAACAAAAACTGGGATAAAATCGCAAAAAAACTTTCATCATTCAGTGCCAGGATCGTACTAACGGCACATCCAACGCAATTCTATTCCCCTTCGGTCTTGGATATTATTGCGGATATGCGCGCGCTCATTGATGAAAATCGTATTGATGATATTGACTTGACCTTACAGCAGTTGGGCCTTACCTCATTGATCAATGCCAAAAAACCTACCCCTTTGGATGAGGCCAAGAATATTATCCATATTCTCCGGAACACGTATTACCAAGCCATTGGGGAACTTTTTCAATATGTAAAAAGTAATATCCGGGACAGTAATTTTGACAATTACAACATTATAAAACTCGGTTTTTGGCCGGGTGGGGATCGGGATGGAAATCCGTTTGTTACTGCCGATATGACCCGAAAAGTCGCAGACGAGCTTCGACTGACCTTAATGAAATGCTATTATAACGATTTAAAGGTCTTGCGGAGAAAGCTCACCTTCAAGGGACTCCAAGAATCTTTAAACGACTTGAACCTGAAGCTTTATAAAGCCATGTTCCAAGAGAACTTTTTGTTGTCGTATACGGAAATTGCCGAAAAGCTGACCGAAATCAGACAAACACTCATTACCGATTACCATTCCCTGTACTTGGATGAGTTGAATGCCCTATTGGATAAAGTACACATTTTCAAGACCCATTTTGCGGCTTTGGATATTCGCCAGGACCATAGCAAGCATTATTTGACCGTGGAGACCATTTTAAGACAGCAAGGGGCAATAAAGGATTCCTTGGACGAACTTTCCGAAAGCGAATTGGTAAAATGGTTATTGGAGGGGCATATTTCTTTGGATCCCAATGATTTTGACGAAGCTATCGTCCAAGAGACCATAATCAATATCAAGCAGTTAAAGGAAATCCAGAACAGGAATGGTGAAGATGGATGTAATCGCTATATCATCAGCAACTCCGAGGACATTTTTGCAGTATTGTTTGTTTTTGGTCTGTTCCGATGGTGTGGCTGGAAGACCGAGGAGATTACCTTTGATATCATTCCATTGTTTGAAACGATGAAGGGTATGGAAGCCTCGGAAGCGGTAATGCAAACCCTTTTTGATACTCCGGTCTACAGGAATCATTTAAAACGTAGAAAAGAGACACATACCATAATGCTCGGTTTTTCGGATGGCACCAAAGATGGTGGCTACTTAAAGGCCAACTGGAGCATTTTAAAAACCAAGGAAACCCTCAGTAAAATCTGTAAGAAAAATGGGATCAAGGCCATTTTCTTTGATGGTAGGGGAGGTCCACCGGCGCGTGGCGGGGGAAAAACCCATCGTTTTTATGCTGCACAGACCAAGGATGTGGCCAATCATGAAATCCAGCTGACCATCCAGGGACAGACCATTACCAGTACGTATGGGACCAAAGAGCAGTTTATCCATAATGCGGAACAATTACTGACCGCAGGATTGAGCAACAATCTGTTTGGGAAGGAACATTTAATTCCCACTGCACAGCGGAAATTGATCGAAGAGCTCTCTGAACTCAGTTATGGGAAGTACGAAGCGTTAAAACAGCACGAGAAATTCATTCCGTATCTGGAACAGCGGAGTACTTTAAAGTATTATACCAGGGCCAATATCGGTAGTCGACCTGGAAAACGCGGCAATAAAAAACAACTGACCCTTTCCGATTTAAGGGCAATTTCCTTTGTGGGCTCCTGGAGCCAGTTGAAACAAAATGTACCGGGTTATTTTGGATTGGGAACAGCCATAAAAAAGCTAAAGGAAGAAGGTCGATTTGGAGAAGTAAAAGCATTGTACAGGGACGTTCCCTTTTTTAGGGCACTGATGCACAACAGTATGATGTCCCTGGCCAAAACCAATTTTGATCTGACCAGTTATATGCGGGATGACCAAGAATTTGGAGGGTTTTGGAGCATTTTGAACGAGGAGTTTGAACTATCAAAAAAAATGCTCCTTCAGGTTTCCGGGCATAAAATCTTAATGGAGGATGAAGTGGTTTCAAGGGAATCCGTTCGTATACGGGAACGCATTGTATTACCACTGCTGGTCATACAACAAAATGCGCTGTACCACATCACCCAAGATTCCAATCTTAAGGAATTGTACGAAAAGATCGTGACCCGTTCCTTGTACGGAAATATCAATGCCAGTCGTAATTCCGCATAGCGAAAGCGTAAATTTTATAGGATAAGGCAACGCTGGGGTGGTATAATGCGTCTTTAGTATTGAACCAACCTTTTTGCATCTTGAAACCGGAACGACTACATTATATCGATTGGCTGCGTGTCCTGGCCTTTATGACCTTAATTCTATTTCATTGTGCCGTACCTTTTGTGGAGCACTATACCTGGGAAATCAATAATGAGGAAACTTCCCCTTGGATAACACGGATCATTTGGTGGGTACACCAATGGCGATTGCCCATGCTCTTTTTTATATCCGGGGTAGGGGTGCGGTTCTCATTGCGCAAACGGAGCATCCCCAAGTTTATGGGCGAACGTTTTGTGCGATTGTTTGTTCCACTCGCCTTTGCCATTTTTTTCATTACTCCCATTCAAGTATATTTTGAATGGTTACAAAAGGGCCGGATAACGCCCGGTTATATGGAATTCTACCCTTCGGTCTATGAAATAGTTCCCTATCCCGATGGTTCTTTTACGTGGAGCCATATGTGGTTTGTGGCCTATTTGTTTGTTTTTACCATTTTATTGCTACCTATTTTCTCCATGGCAAAAATTAAATGGTTCAACGGGTTCAGGAAAATGGCCGGTCCAATTTTTGGAAATCCCATCGCCCATCTTGTTTTGGCGACCCCCTTTGTGCTGTATATTTTTTGGTTGTATATCAACTGGCCCGAACAGGGAAGTCTTATCAACGACTGGTATGTTTTTACTTCTTCGATTACATTTTACGTGTTGGGTTTTTTTCTTGGGGCCATTCAGAATTTCTGGGATACCTGTCTGAAGTATAGAAGGATGTTCCTAATGATCGCCCTTACCATGGCAATTGTACTTTTCGCAAGGTTCTACTGGAACTGGGAACTCAATAAACCAAAGGAACAGGATATGGACCTTTATGTTTATGGCCTTTTAAATGGTCTGCATATTTGGACCATTATCCTTGCTGCCATTGGTTACGCCATGAAATACCTCAATTTTTCGAACAAGAACTTAAGTTATCTCAATACAGCGGTATATCCCTTTTACATCACGCATCAGGCGGTTATTGTGGCCTCGGGATATTACGTATTGAAATGGGATATGGGCATTTTACCAAAATTGCTGCTTCTAGTGCTGGTGTGCTTAACAACTATTTGGTCGTTGTACCATTTCATCATTAGAAAAACCGTAATGACTAGGGTATTGTTCGGCATGCGATGGAATTATGGGAACAAGCCATGATCCCATCCTAATGCTGGCCTTTTGCACCACTTTTTTATGGGTTAAAGCTTAAGAAGTAGCGTGCTTTTTTACTTTATCGCTTTCCAATGATTGTAAAACCCCTTTAACTGCGGCTTCAAAAGCGCTTTTTTGCATTGGTTTTGTCAAAAAATATTGGATGCCATAGCGCCTGGCCCTGGACGAAAACTTTTCCCAGGAGGAATTCATGACAATGGCTGCAGGTATTTGAATCTGATCCAATAATTCAAAAGCATTTAGATCGTCCAAAAGAATGTCCATAAAAACAATATCAACATTGTGCTCGTAGATTGCTTTAATACCCTCATAAGGGTCGGAATATGCTCCTGTCAATTGTAATTTTGGATGATTTTGTACTAGGAATGAAATAGCTAGGCGATGTACAGAAGAGTCATCTATGATAACCGTTTTATAGTTCATGGGATTAAATTTGGGTAGGTTAAAGCTACTTTCATCAGCTCCCGCGCCTAAATTTATAGGTTAAATCCTACAAATATTCGATGAAAATACGTATTTCCAAAATTTGGACCCTATTACGGAATCTTAGGTATCGACAAATGGGATTATTTATCCGGGCTATGACTTAATAGGGAATGGAATGCCCTTATGCCATAAGCCAATTGTCCAATTTTTAGATTTTCGTTTGGGCTATGTTGGTTATTATCGGGATTGACCATTGGTATTATAAAAGCCGGTATTTTCAACTCATTAATAAAGGGGGCAATGGGTACCGTACCTCCCATAATCCGAATCTGGACGACTTCCTCGCCAAAAGTGCCACGTAAGGTGTTTATCAAAAACTTCCCATAGGCATTGTCAAAGCTGGTTCTAAAGGCATCGGTAACACCGCCTTCGGTAACCGTAACTATTTTCTCATGGGCCAGGCGTTCCTCTTTGTTGGGAACATGGTCCAAAACATGAAATCCCTGTTTTTTAATATGGTCTTTGACCAAACGTTTTAACCGATTGCCATCCGATTCCGGTACCAGCCGCAGGTCCAGCTCCGCCGTGGCGCTTTCGGGAACGATCGTCCTGACCTTTTCACCGATCCATCCGGAGCCGAGACCTCGAATGTTCAGGCTTGGATATTGCAGGGCCTCTTGGTAAAAACTCCCTACTTTTTCATGGGTTTTAAATTGTAGTTTCTCTGAAATGGCCTTGGCATCATCAGGCACGCTTTTGAGGATGGTCCGGGTTGCTTCATTTAATGAAATACCATCATAATAACCAGGTATGGTTACACGGCCCTCAGTATTTTTCATAGTGGCCAAAAGTTGGGCCAATTGAAAACCTGGATTTGGGGCATAATTTCCATAATGTCCGCTATGTTGGGGTTTCAATGGGCCATGGGTTGTCAATGTCAGCGTGGTAATCCCGCGGCAGCCATAAACGATAGTTGGTTTTCCTGAAGCGTGCATTGGTCCATCGTGGATCAATAAAAAGTTGGCTTGCAATAGCTCCCTATACTGCTTTACGGCATTGGGCAACGGCTTACTACCTTTTTCCTCTTCCCCATCCAGAATCACCTTGATGTTGAAAGGAAGATCCGTTTCCTCTTTTTTTAGAAGGTCCAAGGCATGTAACAGCATCACAATGGGGCCCTTGTCATCTGAAGTGGAGCGGCCAAAAAGCCGCCAATCGTAATTGATGTCGTCCCCCAGTTCTTCAAATTTCATCTTCTCAAAAGTATCGCCATCCGGTTTTTTAAGGACCACTTCATAGGGATTGGGCTGATCCCATTTGGAGGCATCCACGGATTGCCCATCAAAATGCATATAGATTAATACCGAAGGTTTGGTATCGTCCATCGGCAGGGCCGCAAAAAATAAGGGCAGGTTGTCGGTTTCCAATACAGCAGTATTGAATCCCCGTTTTTCAAATTGCTTTTTGAGCCAAAAGATATTATCGTCAATATCACTGGGATTTAGGGCGTCATTGGGTATGGCAATAAAATCCCTTAAATCCCTGATTGCCTCGGCTACCTGTGACTTTAAAGCGGTACTGTCCAATTTTTGGCCAAAGCCAAATGTCAAGACCAGGGAGCAAACAAAAAAAAAGTTGCGTTTCATCTAAATTTTAATCAAAAAAGTAAGAAAATACACCAATTATCGTTGATAAACCAAGAATGCATTCATCTTGAATACAACCCTTGATTCATCTGCTAAAGATAAAAAAGTGCTTGTTGCAATTAATCGCTCAAGCATAATTTTTCATGTGCTCATTGTTTTGGTGTTGGCCGGATTGGCCACCAATTTCTTCACGGAATATCAACTGGGGGGATTTAACAGATATGCCGTAAAGCATTTAGTGGTATTTTCAATTGTTTTGATTTCGTCCGTCATATGGAAATTAAAGTGGATGACCACCAGTTTGCTCTTCATTATTATGGTCTATATCAATATCCTCTCGTCCACGATATATTTACCTTTTCGGATTGCCGATGTAAATGTGAACTTTGAGGCCTATTTTTCCAGGGTGGAGATGATTGTATTTGTAATGGGCCTTTTATTGGCGGTTTTTGAAAGGCCATGGCATCAATTTGTGGTTATTGGTTATAATACCATATTCATCATAGCCTGTGCCATGTTGTATCCGGATTTGTCCATTGGCAAATATATCCTTGCATTTATTATGATCTCATCGGTTGCTGCGGTCAGCTTCTTTGTTTTCAGCAAGGTCATACGGTTGCAGAACGAACTGCAGGGACAGCATCAATTGGTCAGTCTTCAAAATGAGGAATTATTGGAGCTTACTTCATTCCGTAAGGACATTATGAAGATAATTGCCCATGATCTTAGGACACCGATACATCAAATTTCGATGCTGACCACCATTATTAGAAATTCAAATTCAAAAACCGATAGGAACAGTTATTTGGACTTATTGCAACAATCCGTTGACAAGACCTACGGGATGTTGGACAATCTATTGAACTGGTCCATGCAAAATGACGAAACCTTAAAGTCCTATATGGATATTAACCTCCACGAGCTGATCGAAGAGATACGCAGTCAGTATTCACAAAACCTGAATGAAAAGGAATTAAGTCTGGTCAATGCTGTTGATACCGACTTCAATTTGTTTTATTCCAAGGAGGTCTTTCAAACGGCAATCCGGAATTTGATTACCAATGCCATTAAGTTCTCACCACAAAACCAGCGGATTCTGGTGGATAATATGGAGGATGAAAACCATTTTAGCTTAAGGGTACATAACAGTGCCGAAACAGTAGATGAAGAAAAGCTTTCCAAAATCAATACGGGCCAAATGGTGACCAGTTCCCTTGGCACAAAAAAGGAGAAAGGATCTGGAAAAGGGCTTTTTATTTGCAAGCGGATGCTCAAGAACAATAATGCCCGTCTAAAACTGTCCAAAAGTAAGACAGGCGTATTGGCCGAAATTCAAATTTTTAAGTCCATACCTATAAATCACGGTTTGGGTCTTGTTCAGTAATCATTTTTTTGATTAATCTTGTTGCCATCGAAATTCATAGTTTCCAAAAGAGCTATAAGAAGGAGAAAACACGAGGGTAATGGTTGTTCCAAAGTGCGGGAGTCAATGGTGCAATGGGATTTACCCATTTTTGTTTCAAATGAACATTAAACTGTCAAAGTATTTTTGAATGATGAATCGATTTGATGTATTACGGTCAAGATGTGCAAAGAGCAACCCCATACTATTTTTTGTGCTGGTTGTTTCAATCATGGTTTCCGGTTGTGGCTCCGATAATGAAGCTCAAGATAGCATTACGGGAACGTTAATAGTTGTGGTAAGCATATCTGATGGAACTCCGGAACCAAATGCAAGTGTAACCCTTAGCCCTGGAAATAGCACGCTCGTTACCAATGATCAAGGGACGGTTAGGTTTAATGATCTGGAACTGGGGACTTATCAAGTTAGTGTTGAATTGTCCATGGATTCCGATGCTTTCGTGGAAGGTTTGATTTACGAATTCAGTGTAACCCTTTCTGAGGAAAATGATACGGAAATATTGGAGGCCGAGGTTATAGAACCTGTTCAACCCATTCAAGAAACCGACCCGGACATTGATGTTTTACTGGCCAATACCTACACTATGCTCAAAGATCCGTTCCTATTTGGTACGGAGGGATATTCCCTGTATTGGGGGGACATTGGTACGGATTTGGCTTACGTTGATCAAAATTCGTCAGCAGTATATTCATCATTGGACAACTATGTTTTTGAACCATCAAATACGGTTATCAATGATGTGTGGGCAATTCATTACCGTGCTATTCGCAATACTAACTTAGGCCTGGAACTCATTGCCGAAGGTAATTATGTTTCAGAGTTGGGTAAAGAAGAGCGTGTATTGAATGCTGAGTTTAGATTTTTGAGGGCACTGTTGTACTTTAATCTATTGAAGCTTTATGGCAACCCGGTTCTTGTGACATCTACTTCAGCTACCGTTTTGGGCCAGGACAGGTCTTCTTTAAAGGACTTGATTGAGGTGGATTTACTGTTTGCGGAAGCCAATTTGGAAAGCTTTATAAACTCCAAAAGTGCTTCGGTTCCGGCCGCTCAGGTCCTTTTAGGACAATTTTACCTGTATTCTGCCGGATTCCCGGATCTTGATGTGGAAAAGTACGCCCTGGCCGCTTCCCAGTTTGATAAAGTAATGAACCAATTCAATCTGGAACAGGACTACTCCAGCGTATTTCGTGTTGACAATGAATCAAACAATTCTGAAATCATTTTCTCCATTGATTTTGATGTTTTGAAAACAAATGGTGGGGGTAATGTTGGTGTTTTCTGGGGACCTTTGGGCTATGCCGTTAATGACATTTTAAGATTGGATCCAAAATTTATGCAAGAGTTTTTTAGTGATGCGGCTGACTTTCAAAATCCAATTACTTTTCCCTTGAACATTGAGGACAATCGGTTTTTTACCAATATAGCTTCATTCACTGTACAAAATGGCACGGCCATTAATGCAACTGACGTAGAAAATTGGAGACCACTTAAGTATATTGGCGATGTATCCACCGCACCGGGAATTGGACTGTCTTCCGAGGATTTTCCCTTTATAAGGTATGCGAATGTGTTATTAATGGCAGCTGAAGTTGAAAATGCGATTAATGGACCTACCGCAAAGGCGTATGAATTGGTAAACCAAATCATAGCAAGATCGCATACTTCCGCGGATTTCTTGTTACAAAATGGATTAAGCCAAAACGAATTACTTACCGAAATTTTATCACAACATAGAAAAGAACTCTGTTTTGAGGGCTCCTATAAAGATGCTTTGATAAGGAACCAATTGCTCTCTGAGGTCATTGAGGACTTCAATACCAGAAATCCTGGTCTTTCCAAACAATTTGCACCACATAAGTATATCTGGCCAATACCGGCCGATGAGATTAACTTAAACCCAAATGTTGTCCAAAACCCGGGCTATTAAAACGAAATTGAATTTGTCCCTTATCGGATCGTTTTGATGAAATTCCCAATCTTTTCAATCCCGTTTTCCGTTAAATGCTTGATAAATGCAGATCCAATAATGGCCCCTTTGGTTTTAGCCGTGGCCGCCTGAAAGGTGTTCGCATTACTAATGCCAAACCCCACTATCTGTGGATTTTTGAGATTTAGTTTGGCAATCCGTTGGAAGTATTCCTGCTGTTCCTCACCAAAACCATCCTTGGCACCGGTGGTGCTCGCCGAACTGACCATATAAATAAAACCATCCGAGGCATTGTCGATTGCACGAATGCGTTCTTCGCTGGTCTGGGGGGTAATCAAGAAGACGTTGATAAGATTGTATTTTTTGTAAATGGCTTCGTACGCTTCTTTATAGACATCCAGGGGAAGATCGGGCATAATAATACCATCTATCCCAATTTCAAGACATTTTCGGCAAAAAGCCTCGACCCCGTACTGTAGCATTGGATTAAAATAGCCCATAACGATCAAGGGAATGGAAACGGATTTCCGAATGTCCTTTAATTGTTCAAATAGCAGTTCGGTGTGCATACCATTTCCCAGTGCAGCTGTGGAACTTTTCTGAATGGTAGGTCCATCTGCCAATGGATCGCTAAAAGGAAGGCCTATTTCTATCATATCCACTCCCGCCTTCTCCAATTCCTGAATTATTGGAACGGTATCGTCCAATTTTGGATAACCCGCGGTGAAGTAAATGGAGAGGAGTTTTTTGTTCTCCTGGAGCTTGGCTTTTATTCTGTTCATTTGTTTAGTTGTTGAAAATCAGGTATGTGATTGGGAATTGTTATTCGATTTCCCAGGTTCGTTCGAAATGACGTTATAACTTAAAATAGTCTATATAGGTCTGTAAATCCTTATCTCCCCTCCCCGAAAGATTGATTACAATAACATCATCCTTCTCGAATTTTTTATAATCGAAAATAGCGAAGGCATGGCTGGTTTCTATAGCAGGAATAATGCCTTCCAATTGCGACATTTCCAGGCCGGCGGTCATGGCTTCATCATCGGTGATTGAAATGAATTCCCCACGACCACTTTTGTACAAATGTGCATGCATGGGTCCTACTCCAGGGTAGTCCAGTCCCGCGGAAATGGAATACGGTTCGGTAATTTGACCATCTTCGGTTTGCATCAACAGGGTTTTGCTACCATGGATGATACCTACTTTTCCCAAGGCCGATGTTGCAGCACTTTCCCCGGAATTAACTCCTTTGCCAGCTGCCTCTACGGCAATGATACCGACCTCCGGAGTGTCCAAATAATGATAATAGGCACCAGCGGCATTGCTACCACCGCCCACACAGGCCACTACATAATCGGGATTCTCCCTCCCTTCCTTTTCCCGTAACTGCCATTTGATTTCTTCAGAAATTACGGATTGAAAACGCGCTACCATATCTGGATAGGGGTGCGGCCCTACAACCGAGCCTATAATGTAATGGGTATTTACAGGGTTGTTGATCCAATCACGTATGGCTTCATTGGTAGCGTCCTTTAACGTTCTACTGCCAGACTTGGCCGCACGGACCTCTGCACCCAACATCTTCATGCGGGCTACATTGGGCGCTTGTCTGTCAATGTCAATTTCGCCCATGTACACGACGCACTCAATACCCATTAAAGCACAGACCGTTGCTGTGGCAACCCCGTGTTGCCCTGCACCCGTTTCCGCTATGATTCGGTTTTTGCCCAATTTTTTGGCCATCAAAATTTGCCCAATAGTGTTATTGACCTTGTGCGCCCCTGTATGACAAAGGTCTTCCCGTTTTAGATATATTTTGGTTTGATACTTTTCCGATAAACGCTCTGCAAAATATAGTGGGGTAGGTCTGCCTACGTAGTCTTTTAACAGTTGATGGAACTCTTCCTGAAAGGAAGGTTCTGACATGATCCGAATGTAATTTTGGCGAAGTTCCTCACAATTCGGGTACAACATCTCGGGAATGAATGCCCCTCCAAATTCTCCGTAATAACCTTTTTCGTTAGCGTGATAACTCATTTTCCAGCACTTTTTTAAATTCTTTTAGTTTTTTGATATCCTTACGTCCGGGTTCCGTTTCAAATTTGCTGTTCACATCAATGGCATAACAGTATTTTGAGGTATCGGTTTCCAAGAATTTCCGTAATTCATTTACATTCTCCAATCCAATACCCCCACTTAGAAAATAGGGTTTGGTTGAAGGGTATTGTTGCAGGACTCCCCAATCAAAAGCGTAACCATTTCCTCCAGGCAGCTTTCCCTTGGTGTCAAATAGGAAATAGTCACAGGAATCCTCGTAAGCTTTTAAGATGGAAAAATCGAATGTTTCCTTGATTGAAAATACCTTTATGATGTCAAATTCTTTGGTTTGGAATTCCGGAACAAGTTTGGAATGGCGCTTTTTTAGGTTTGTACAGTATTCCGGAGTTTCATTTCCATGTAACTGAACGGCATCCAAATGATATGTTGCAACCTTTTCCAAAACGCTTTCAATGGGGGCGTCCACAAAAACCCCAACGCCCTTTATTTCTGGGGGTAGTGGGAACGGTTCATGATCAAAGTAACGGGACGAGGGTTCCCAAAAGATGAAACCAAGGTAATCCGGTTGCAAACCAGCCACATCCGCAATATTATGTTTTTGACCACATATTTTAAGCTTCATCTCCCTAATTTTTGAATAAATTCCGCGGCGCTTTCTCCCGGGTTTTCCGTTTTCATAAAGTTCTCACCGATCAAAAAGCCTTGATAACCGAATTCCTTAAGTTCTGTAATGGCACTAATGGAACTTATGCCACTCTCGGATACTTTTACAAAATCCTCCGGGATTTCTCTGGCCAACGACTTGCTGGTTTCCAAACTCACTTGAAAGGTTTTTAAATTACGGTTGTTAACGCCCAACATGTCCACACTGGGCAGTAAGGACTTGTTCAATTCCTGTTGGTTGTGGACCTCTAAAAGTACGTTCATCCCCAAACTTTTGGCCAGCTCGGAAAGTACTTTTAGTTCCTCTTTGGACAGTACCGCGGCAATGAGTAAAATCACATCCGCCCCATTGGCCTTAGCTTCCAATACCTGATATTCGTCTATCATAAATTCCTTTCTCAATAAGGGCATGTCCACAGATGCCCTTGCCAGGAGCAGATCCTCCAGCGAACCTCCAAAGTATTTGATATCCGTAAGTACGCTCATTCCACATACGCCGGCGTTTTGATACCCCTTTGCTACCTGGGCTACGTTGGTATTTTGATTTATGGTGTGTTTAGAAGGGGAACGTCGTTTATGTTCTGCAATGATTCCCGTATTACTGTTCTTTAAAGCAGAAGCCAGGGACGCGCATTTCCGCTCAAACAAAACCGACTTTTCCAGTTGTAACGTTGGAATCAAAGACTGTTTGAGAAAAACTTCCTTTCGTTTATCCGCTACTATTTTTTCCAGAATGTTCATTTTTTCGATTGTTGGTTTATGATTATTCATTTAATGGAATTGTGAACATTGATCCAGAAATAATAAGTAAGGCTCCCCCCATTACTACAGTAGTATTGAAGACTTCAAACGCCATTATCGTGCTTATGTCATACATCCTTTGTACACTATTTATCCCAATGGTTAGGTCTTGGGTAACTAAATTTCCGATGGTTGAAACAATTGGAATCGACCAAAACAGTTGCTTTTGAAAAAAAGACTTTAAATCCATTACAACCAACAACCAACAACCAACAACTAACAACCAACAACTAATTACTCAACTCCTGTAATTTCCTTAATGCTTTTAACGCTTTGCCATTTAGCAAGGATTCCTTCGCTTTTTCAAATCCTTCTTTTGGCGCAAGGCCCTCAACTGTGGCTATGGCTATCCCAGCATTGGCGCAGACCACATTATTCTGTGCTTCTGCCCCTTTGCCCTGTAAAATGTTCATAAAAATCTGCGCGGATTCGGCAACGTCCTCACCGCCGGCAATGGCATTTGCATTTACACTTTCCAAACCAAAATCCCAGGGCTGTAAAATGCCTTCGGAACCATTGGATATGGTCTTGGTCGCCCCTGTTAGACTGATCTCATCATAGCCGTCCAAAGCGTGGAGTACGGTAAAGTTTTTATCCGTATTCTGATAGAGGTATCCATACATTCGGGCCAGTTCCAAGTTGAATACGCCCACCATTTGGTTCTTTGGAAAAGCTGGATTAACCATAGGCCCCAACATGTTGAAAAAGGTTTTTACGGCCAATTCCCTTCGTATGGGGGCCACATTTTTCATGGCAGGATGAAAAAGGGGCGCATGCAATACACAGATACCGGCTTCATCTATGGATTTTTTGAGAAAATCGGCCTCGTTACTGAATTTGATGCCCAAAAACTCCATGACATTGCTACTTCCACATTTGGAGGAAACCCCATAATTTCCATGCTTGGTGACTTTTATTCCCGCTCCGGCGGTTACAAAAGAGGCCAAAGTGGAAATGTTGAACGTGTCTTTACCATCCCCTCCCGTTCCACAGAGGTCAATAGGGTTATAATCGCTTAAATCCACTGCCAAGCACAGTTCCAAGAGCGCATCCCGAAAACCTTCCAACTCCTCAATGGTAATGCTTCGCATCATATAAACGGTTAGAAAAGCGGCAATTTGACTAGTATTGTATTGCCCCTTGGCAATATTTACCAGGATTTGTTTGGCATCTTCCTTTGCCAGGATTTCGTGATTGATAAGTCTGTTTAAAGTCTCTTTCATTATGGTATATAGATATGAGAAATTAGATATGGGAAAATTTATTGATAAGGGTATATATTATTTTTTGGATTTCGTTTCCTAAACCTATGGTTTCCTCCATTTTTTGTCCTTCTATGAATCTTAATCTATCGGCAAGCTCCAACTGGGTCATCAATTCATTAAGGGAACCATTGGCGATACCAAGAAAATTTCTAAACTCCTTTTTTGAATTTCTTCCTGCACCTTCTGCAATGTTGGACGAAACGGAAACCGCGCTTCTTCGAATTTGGTTCGTTAGTCCAAACTTTTCTTCTTCAGGAAATGAAGCTGTTAATTGGTATACCATTTCAACCAATGACATGGATTTTTGCCAAACTATTAATTCTTTATAATTATTCATTTTATCTCACATCTCACATCTCACATCTCACATCTCACATCTCACATCTCACATCTAGGATCCTATCAACCAATTTTTAAGCATTTGTTTTCCTTGCGGTGTAAGTACGGATTCCGGATGGAATTGTACTGCCCTTACATCATAGGTATTGTGCTTTAGGGACATAATCTGTCCTTTTTCGTCCACCGAAGTGGCCGTAAGTTCCTTTGGGAGCTCGCTGTCCACAACCCAGGAATGGTACCTCCCCACCTCCATGGTTTTTGACATTCCATGAAAGATGTAATCGTCCTCTATAATCGCTATGGTAGTTGCCACCCCATGGTATACTTCATCCAAATTAATAAGGGTGCCCCCAAAAACCTCTCCAATGGCCTGCTGTCCCAAACAAACACCAAAAATTCGTTTGCTTGGGGCATATTTCTTGATTATGGGTTTTAAAAGGCCAGCCTCATCAGGTATTCCCGGGCCGGGTGAAAGGACAATTTCCTGGAACCTGTCCACATCGTCCAAGGTAAGTTCGTCATTTCGTTTTACCACTACTTCGCAACCCAGGTCCTCCAGATAGTGTACCAAATTATAGGTGAAGCTATCGTAATTGTCTATCATTAAAATCTGTCGTCCCATTTAGATCGTTTCTGCAATTTCCAATGCCCTGTTCAAGGCACCCAATTTATTATAGGTCTCCTGCAATTCGTTTTCCGGGTTGGATGCGGCAACCAAACCTGCACCTGCCTGGTAATGGAGTTGATGGTTCTTACTCAAAAAAGTCCGGATCATAATGGCATGGTTGAAATTTCCGTTGAAATCCATAAATCCAATGGCGCCCCCATAGTAAGCCCTATTGGTCTTTTCATATCTTTCAATAAGTTGCATGGCCATATGTTTTGGAGCCCCGCTCAAAGTGCCGGCGGGAAAGGTGTCCGCCACAATTTTTAAAGTTGGGATGTCCGGTTTCTTATGTCCGGTGACTTTGGAGACCAAATGGATGACATGCGAGAAATACTGGACTTCCCTATAGGTCTCCACATTCACTAGATTACCATTTCTGCTCAAATCGTTTCGGGCCAGATCCACCAGCATCACGTGTTCACTGTTCTCTTTTTCATCACCGGCCAGTTTTTTGGCGAGTTCGGCATCTTGCTCATCATTGCCCGTTCTTTTGTAAGTCCCGGCAATGGGATGTATTTCGGCCTTTCCGTCCTTTACGATCAGTTGTGCCTCAGGGGAACTACCAAATATTTTAAAATCCCCATAATCAAAATAGAAGAGATAGGGGGATGGATTTATGGAGCGCAACGCACGGTACACATTGAATTCGTCCCCCTTAAAATCTTGGGAAAACCGTCTTGACAATACCAACTGAAATACATCACCGCGCTTGCAATGTTTTTTGGCCAGTTCCACGTGTTCCCGATATTCTTCGTCTTTAAGATTGGATCTGGCTTCACCTTGTTTTGAAAAATTATAGGTTGCAAAGCTTCTTACCTTAAGTAATTGCTCCAGGTCGTCAACATTATTTTCAGCATTAAAACAATGGGCAAACAGGTAAGCCTCATTTTTAAAATGGTTTATCGCAATAATGTTTTGATACACCGCGTAGAAGATATCCGGTATTTTAACGGAATTGGATTTTTCGGAGATTTCAACAGATTCAAAATAACGGACGGCATCATACGCCATATATCCAAAAAGGCCGTTGGTTATGAACTTGAAATTGTGGTTCTCCACTGAAAACCGCTGCGAAAAACCATGGATTATGGCGGTTACGTCCGTGGAATCCGTAATCTCCATTTCCTCCACTGTACCATCCGGAAATTGTTGGATAATGGAATTGCCCTCAATTTTAATGTACGCAATGGGATTGCAGCAAATATAGGAGAAGCTGTTGTCGTTGGCATGGTAATCACTACTTTCCAATAAAATACTATTGGGATACTTATCCCGTATTTTTAGATACACACTAACAGGGGTAATGGTATCTGCAAGTATCTGTTTGTAATAGGTTTTTAGTTCAAATTTCATTTCAAATTGGTTCAAAAAAGTAAGGCTTGTCGTGATGACAAGCCTTATATGGGTTCTGGATATATAGGACTAGCTCACGATAGTATACGCAAGTTGTTCCACCACCAGTTCAATTGTTGTTTACCTTTCATGTCCCAAATATAGAAATGTATTTGATGAAACCAAACAAAAAAATAAAAATCCCGCTGCAGTGGTACCGCAACAGGATTTTCAAACACTCAAACTAATTTTCTTTTTCTATAATTTCAAGGTGTCTAGAACTCCAAATCGACAACCAGGTCAAACTCATCATAAATGGTCTTGTCACCTAAGTTGTCGAAAAAACTTCCGGAACCATACTTTACATTGTACTGTGCCCGGTCAATTTTCATGGTAGCGGTCGCTTTGCTGCCATACACCGAAACATCAAAAGTCACTGGTTTGGTGATTCCCTTTATAGTGAGGTCACCTGTTACTTTATATGAATTTTTGCCGGAAGCTTCCACCTTCGTAAATTTTAGGGATGAGGTTGGGTTGGAAGCTGTGGAGAAAAAGTCGTCCGAATGTAAGTGTCCATCCAGTTTTTGCTTGTAGTCCCCTGTTAGGTCGGTAGTGTTGATGGTGGTCATATCAACGGTAAATTCCCCACCTGTAAGTTTGCCTTCATCAAACATGAGGGCGCCGGATTTAAGGTCAATGGTACCTGTGTGTGAGCCGGTAACTTTGTAGGCTTTCCAGGTAACGGTACTTGACTCGGTCTTTACCTCTTTTTTCTCACCATCAACCGGATTGGCAAGTGCTGTTCCAAATACCAAGGTCAATGCTAGGGTTAAAATGTTCTTTTTCATGATTTTAGAATTAATTTTTGTTTTAAAAATGGGTTAATGATTTATATATAAGTGAATAATTCCTCTCTTGATTTTCTGACTTTGGCATAGTGCTGGGTCTCGTCTTCCTCGGATCGGTACCCAATGGCCAAAACAACGGCAGCATTCTGATTTTTTTCGTCCAGTCCCAAAACTTCATTGTATTTCTCCGGTTCAAAACCTTCCATGGGACAGGTATCAATTTTCAATTCGGCAGCGGCCTGCATGGCATTGCCAAATGCCAGATATACCTGTTTCGTTGTCCAGCTTCCCTTACTGTCCAAGGGTAAATCCAATAATTTGGATTTCATGAAGTCACCATATCCTTTTAGTCCTTCTTGTGGGATATTTCTGGTCCTTGATACATTCTCCAGGTAATCATCTACCAAATTCCCATCAAAATCCGTTGAATTCGCAAAAACAATGATGTGGGATGCATCGGAAATCTGTGATTGTCCCCAACTGATGGGCCTAAGCTTCTCTTTTGTTTCCTGATTGGAGATTACATAAATGTGATAAGGTTGTAATCCATAGGAAGAGGCACTTAGCCTGGTTGCTTCCAACAGTGTTTCCAAATCTTCGTTTGATACTTTTTTGTTCGCATCAAACTTTTTTGTGGCATAACGCCATTTTCTAATTGATAGGGTATCGTCCATATTAAAATTTATCCAATAATCGATTCAATTGATGTAGTTCAGTATCGCTGAAATTTTTTAAGAGTTCATTTTCCGTTTGTTCCATGATTTTATCCAATTGGGATAATATCCTGTTGCCTTTGTCCGTAATGGTAATTTCTACCTTGCGTCTATTTAAGGCACAAACCTCCCGATCCACATATCCCTTTAAAATGAGTTTGTCCACAAGTCTTGTGGTATTGCTCATTTTGGTCACCATGCGTTCATTGATGGTGGAAAGATTGGCAGGCTTGCCGTTCTGTCCCCTCAAAATTCTGAGAACGTTGAATTGTTGTTCGGACATTTCGTACGGTTTTAGTGTAGCGGCAAAGGTTTCATTGATTTTATTTCCGACCAAGGCAAAATGAATCATCGTTCTAACTTTGAGCGGTAATTTTTTCTTGGTCTTTATGATTTCTTCTACATTCATGCCATTACAATAATTGTATATACAAATGTATAACTGTATTCATGAACACCACAAGGGTCCATCGATAATTTTTTGTTAAAAAATCAGACCATGGATTGTGCAATGGTTATTTTTAATCTGTAATCCTATGGTATGAAGCTAAATAGCCTTGTTTTTGGTAGTTGTTTTCTTTTCATGATTGGTTGTGCAGAGGATAAGAAACAATTGAAAAACGAAGAGAAAGCACAATTGACGGATAAGGTGATTGTGGGCAATACGGTGGAACTTCCTTTTCCAGTTTACGATTATGAAGGCCTTGAACCGCTGTTGGACAAGAATGATGGTAAAACATATATTGTCAATTTTTGGGCTACTTGGTGTAAACCCTGCTTGGAGGAAATGCCATATTTTCAACAAATCTATGAGGAACAGCGCGACAATAACGTGGAATTGATTTTGGTAAGTCTGGATATGCCATCCATGTGGGAAAAGAGACTGGTTCCCTATGTTGAGAAAAAAGGATTGAAAGGTAAGTTGGTTATTTTGGACGATCCAAAAATGAATGAGTGGATTCCAAAAATCAATAAAGACTGGGGTGGGGGCATACCGGCCACCTTGATATACAATGAAAAGAAAAGGGTTTTTTATCAAAAGGGCTTTTCATACGACGAATTGCATACGGAACTTCAAAAATTTTTAAATTAAGAGAAATGCGAACACTAAACTTTTTAGGATTCCTTGTCATACTAATTGGAATTACGGCTTTTTCCCCAAACCCTGTTAAGGGATATGGCATTGGCGATATGGCAACGGATTTTTCGTTGAAAAATGTTGATGGAAAAATGGTTTCCCTTTCCAATTATGAAGATGCCAAGGGTTTTCTTGTCATATTTACGTGCAATACCTGTCCCTATGCGCAAGCCTATGAAGACCGAATCATTGCTTTGGATACTAAATACAAATCTTTGGGCGTGCCGGTTATCGCAATCAATCCCAATAATCCCAAGGCCAAACCCGGAGATGGTTTTGAAGAAATGAAAACCAGGGCAAAACAAAAAGGTTTTACCTTTCCTTATCTCCTGGACGATGGTCAAAAGGTGTACCCACAATACGGAGCTACACGCACCCCTCATGTTTTTTTATTGGAAAAAAAGGAATCGGGTAACGTAGTCCGTTATATAGGGGCCATAGACGATAATTACCAAGATGCCTCCCAGGTAGAGGAAAAATATGTTGAACAGGCTATGGACGCCATGTTGGCAGGAGAAGAGATCAAAGTTGAGACCACCAGGGCCATTGGATGTTCCATTAAGGTATAATTGAAAAAATATTTGGTTTTTAAGTCCAGAGTAATGCTCTGGACTTTTATTTTTGGGTAATCTAAACAATACACTTATGGATTTGAGCCAAGAAGAATGGGCCGAAAAATTAGCGAATGACGAAAATGCCTTCATACTGGACGTTAGAACCCCTGAAGAAGTGGAGGAGGGCTATATTCCAGGAGCCACAAATATTGATATTTATTTGGGGCAAGGCTTTTTGGATGGATTGGAGGAATTGGATAAATCCAAAAACTACTATGTTTATTGCCGTTCCGGCAACCGAAGTGGCCAAGCCTGCGCCATAATGAACAGTGTCGGTTTTGAAACTGCCTACAATTTGGAAGGGGGTTTTTCCAATTGGGAAGGGGAGGTAGTTGAGTAAGATGCTTCCCAGGACCATCATAGGAAAACTGCAGGCCAACAAACTGGTCTTTCGGCACCTGCTGGAAACCTGTACCGAAGAACAGTACTCTTTTAGGGTCAATGCAGATTCTTGGTGCCTATTGGAGATCGTTTGCCATTTATTGGATGAGGAGGTAGAAGATTTTAGGGCTCGGGTAAAAAGTGTCCTATTGGATCCAAATCAGCCCTTGAAACCCATCAGTCCGGAAGAATGGCCTAAGGAACGTGGGTATTTACAACGGAACTTTGCAACCGTTCTCCAAAGTTTCCTGAAGGAAAGGCAGCAGTCCATAGATTGGCTGCAATCCCTTGAAAACCCAAATTGGGAGCAGTCGGTTGACCATCCCGAAGCAGGGCCAAGAAGTGCCAAAAAATTCCTGGTAAATTGGTTGGCGCACGATTACCATCATATCAGGCAAATAAATCGAATCCATCATGCGTATTTAAAATTTTCCAGTAAAGATGATTTGTCCTATGCAGGAAAATGGTGATCAAATTTCTATTTTCGTTGCATGCGTGAAGATTTGCTTCATTATGTTTGGAAGACCCAAAAGTTTCAGAACCTTGATTTACGGACTTCTTCCCAAGAGCCGATAGAAATTATCCATATTGGGCAATACAATACTTCCAGTGGCCCCGATTTTTTTAATGCCCGAATACGTATTCAAAGCCAGGAATGGGCCGGTAATGTGGAAATTCATACCAAATCTTCGGATTGGTACGCACATGGACATGAGCAAGACCAAAACTATGACAATGTCATACTTCATGTAGTTTGGGAAGATGACCTGAGCGTGTTTAGAAAAGATGGTACTAAGATTCCCACTTTGGCCTTAAAGGAGTATTTGGATGAAGAACTACTTTCGTCCTATAAAAACTTGGTAGGCAATAAAGGGCGCAAATTCATCAATTGCGAAAAAGATGCGAACAGTGTCAAGAGTATCATTTGGGGTCAATGGCAGCAGCGGCTGTATATAGAACGCTTGGAACAGAAGTCAAAACACATCAAAACACTATTGGAAGGGACCAGGAACGACTGGGAAGCCGTCCTTTTTGCCATGGTAATGAAGAACTTTGGCCTCAACAAAAATGGTGAAGCCTTTTTGGATATGGCAAAACATTTGGATTATGCGGTGATAAAAAAAGTATCCAAGGATTTGTTACAACTGGAAAGTTTGTTTTTTGGAGTGGCCGGTTTTCTGTCCAAAGCAGAAATTCTGGATGACTATTTTTTGTGCCTTCAAAACGAGTTCACCTTCCTTCGGAACAAGTTTCAAATAAAGGAATACAAGGGGGAGAGACCCATTTTCTTTGGATTGAGGCCCTCCAATTTCCCTACCATTCGTTTGTCCCAGCTTGCTAGGGTGCATAACCGGCACCCCAACCTGTTCAGCAAGATAATGGAATGTACAAATTTGGACGATTTTTACAGGCTTTTTGACGTCCATGCCAGTGCCTATTGGGACGACCACTATACCTTTGGTAAGGAGTCCAGTAAAAGAAAAAAGGGGATTTCCAAGGATTTTGTGCATTTGGTCCTAATAAATACCATAATCCCCATAAAATTTTGTTATGACAACTATTTGGGAAGGAACAATACCGAAGAATTGTTGGAGTTGGCCAATACTGTTCCGGCTGAAAAAAACAGCATAATCGATCGATTTGAACGTATTGGGGTTCCTACGGAATCAGCATCTGAAAGTCAAGCGAAGATCCAATTGTACAATGGGTATTGTACGGTGAACAAATGTCTTCAATGTCATGTAGGAACCAATTTATTGGCAAGAAAAAACTAATTTTAGCCATGCGGTGGTTTTACGGTCTGTTGTATTATTTTCAAAAAAGGGGGTTCCAAGTATGTGAACGTATTGCTGAACGTTTGGGCATCAGGGCCCGGGTTGTGCGTACCACATTTATTTACCTCACCTTTGTAACATTGGGCTTTGGATTTGCCCTTTATCTGTTCATTGCCTTTTGGTTAAGGATAAAAGATTTGGTGTATACCAAAAGAACCTCCGTTTTTGACTTGTGACCTATGATCAAACTATTCCGTTCCAAACTCGTATTGGCATTGTCCCTAATGATTTTGGTGTTTACCATTGGGGTATTTGGCTACAAAATGGTAGCGTCATATACCTGGGTGGAGGCGATATATATGACCATTATTACGATTACCACGGTAGGTTTTTCGGAAGTAAGGCCGCTTGATCAGAATGCCCAGATTTTTACTATTTTTCTCATTGTTAGCAGCGTTTTTATATTTGGGTTTGCCATCTCCGTGGTTTCCGAATATGTGCTGAGCAGGAATTCATTGCAACTTTTAAAGAAGAAAAGGGTGAAGAATACAATTAATGGCTTAAAGAATCATGTGGTGGTCTGTGGTTATGGCAGAAATGGCCAACAGGCAGCACATAAATTGAAGGCGTACAAAAAACCATTTGTCGTCATTGAAAAGGACAAAGAAGTGATCAGTGCCAATGAGGACGAGGTATTGTTTGTTGAAGGTGATGTAAATGATGATGAGGTCCTGGTACAGGCCGGTATTAAAAGAGCGCAGTACTTTGTGGCCGCATTGCCCGATGATGCCTTAAATCTCTTTGTGGTCCTATCGGCACGGCAGTTGAACAAAAATCTTTTCATCATCAGTCGGGCCTCCCAAGCCACGTCGGTTAAAAAATTGGAATTTGCCGGTGCAAACAAAGTCATTATGCCAGATAAAATAGGAGGGGATCATATGGCCTCTTTGGTGGTTATGCCAGATCTAATAACATTTATGGATCAACTTTCCATAGAAGGGGAGAGTACAACCAATTTAGAGGAAGTGGAAATTGCCGATTTTACGGACCAAGTGGATTGCCAATCCATTCGTGACCTGAATTTGAGGAGCAAAACAGGCTGCACCATTATTGGCTACATAAAGCCCAACGGGAAATACATCATTAATCCCGAACCTGATTTGCAACTGGAGCCCAAAGGAAAGGTAATTGTTTTGGGCCGCCCGGAGCAGATACAAAAACTGAATCAAATGTTCCACATTCATCAGTTAAAAACCGATGAAATTTGATTGCATTGGTTTTTTTTAGGATATTGTCGGCTTTACATCTACTCAACAAAGCAAAATAACCAGCATGAAGTATAGACTTTTTACCCTTCTCTCTTTCTTAGTACCAATTTTTTCCATGGCCCAGGAAGCCGAGGAGGTTGGTTTGGACAAAAGGATTGATAGGGCCTTTCAGCCAGTTTCGGACTTTTTTAATGATGTCATCTTCTTTGAAATAATGGGAACTCCCTTCGTATTGATTCTTTTAGTAGGTAGTGCCCTTTTTTTCACCCTCTATTTTAAGTTTCCCAATATCCGGCATTTTTGGACCGCCATAAGTGTGGTCAGGGGCAAATATGATGAATTGGAATATCCTGAAGGCCACGGGGTGGAAAAGGCGGAAATAAATATTGTTGATGGGGATCTGCCCGATACGATCCGAGATGAGAGCCAGGAAGGCGAAGTAAGCCATTTTCAGGCATTGGCAACCGCCGTATCCGGTACGGTCGGTAATGGGAACATTGCCGGGGTGGCCCTTGCCATTGCCCTTGGAGGACCCGGCGCTACATTTTGGATGATCATCTGTGGGCTATTGGGAATGTCCACAAAATTTGTGGAATGTACGTTAGGTGTCCAATTTCGGGACGTGGATGAAAACGGCACGGTCTATGGAGGACCAATGTACTACATTAGCAGGGGACTTAAGGATAAAGGCTTTAAGACCTTGGGAAAAATTGCCGCTGCGCTTTTTGCCGTATTCTGCATTGGTGGGTCCTTTGGTGGCGGAAATGCAGCACAATCCAATCAGGCTACCATTGTGGTCAAGGAACTCTTTGGATGGGAAAGTACAATGGCCGGTACCATAATAGGGGTAGTACTTGCCGTTTTGGTGGCAATCATTATTATTGGTGGTATTAAAAGAATTGCTTCGGTTACTGAAAAAGTAGTCCCTTTTATGGCGGTTCTCTATGTGGTATGCTGCCTATATATCATTTTCAGTAATTTTCCCTTGATTGATGACGCCATAGGTTTGATCGTAAAAGAAGCCTTTAATCCAACGGCCATGGGTGTTGGTGGAGTTATTGGGGTGCTCTTGGTAGGATTTAGAAGGGCGGCCTTTTCAAATGAGGCAGGTGCGGGTTCGGCTTCCATTGCCCACTCGGCCGTAAAGACCAAATACTCGGCCTCAGAGGGACTGGTTGCGTTATTGGAACCTTTTATTGATACCGTCGTTATCTGTACCATGACTGCCTTGGTAATCGTCATTTTCAATTTTGGAGGGTTTTTTGAATATGGAGGTGATGGTTCTGGAGTGGTGATGATAGACGGATTGCCCTATGAAGGTGCAGGTATTACTTCCAAGGCATTTGGTGAATACATCCCCTTTTCCAATGTGTTCCTTACCGTTGCAGTTGTCCTTTTTGCGGTATCCACAATGATTTCATGGTCGTATTACGGTCTGCAGTCATGGAAGTACCTTTTTGGTAGGGGTAGGACCACGGATTTGACCTATAAATTATTATTCTGCGTTTTTGTCATTATTGGGGCTGCTGCGAGTATGGATTCCATTTGGGCCTTTTCGGATGCCATGATTTTTGCCATGGTGTTTCCCAATATGGTAGGCTTGTATTTCCTGTTCCCTATTGTTAAGAAACAACTACGGCGTTATATGGATGCCATTAAGGCGAATAAGCAAGTGTAGTACATAAACCATGAAATCCTACTTTAACTTCACCAAACAGGAACGAAGGGGGATTTTCTTTTTATTGGTGTTGATTGCACTATTTCAATTGGGCTATTTTGGTTTGAATCGATTTTCGACCGCCAAGGGTACCGATGTATTCTCATTGGACATAAAAAACCAGTTGCTGACCGATAGCTTGGGTATTGAAAAACAGAAGTCGAAATTACAGTTCAAGCCCTTTAATCCAAATTATATTTCCGATTATAAGGGATACTTGTTGGGGCTGTCCCCATTGGAACTTGATAGACTACATAGCTTTAGGGCACAAAATGGATTTGTGCATTCTGCGGAGGAGTTTCAACAAATTACTGGAATATCGGATTCCTTGCTGAATGGCATCTCACCATTTTTTAAATTTCCGGAATGGATCCGAACTACAAAGCCGACAACGAAAAAAACCGAAGGCAACAACAACTTAGGGGCCAGGATTTTGGATCTGAATACTGTTTCGGCCCAAGATTTGAAGAAAGTCAATGGAATAGGGGAAAAGTTGTCTGCCAGAATAATTAAATTTCGGGATAGGCTTGGCGGTTTTCTGGTAAATGAGCAGCTTTACGATGTGTACGGTCTTGAACCACAGGTTGTGGAAAGGACCCTAAAAAAATTTCGGGTACTGCATCCTCCAAAGGTTAAAAAAATCAATATTAATACGGCCAATCCAGATGAAATTGCATCTTTGGTGTACCTAAAGTATAAAGTGGCAAAAAACATCGTTATATATAGAGAGGAACATGGTGCGTATAGATCAAAAGAAGATTTGTTTAACGTTTCTGGATTTCCGATAAACAAAATAGACAGAATAGCCTTATATTTGTCGTATTAAAGGAGTTGATATGGATAGTATGTACTTCACGGAAGAGCATCAATTATTTAGGGAGAGTTTAAAGGATTTTTTACAGAAAGAAGTCGTCCCGCATTTGGATAAATGGGAAGAAACAGGAACCATTGAGCGTTTTATTTGGAAAAAAATGGGTCAAATGGGTTATTTTGGTTTGGCCACCCCGGAAGCATATGATGGATTGGGACTGGATCTGTTCTACACGGTAATTCTGCTGGAGGAACTTCAAAAAATTAACTCAGGGGGTTTTGCTGCCGCCATTTGGGCGCATGTTTACCTGGCGATGACCCATTTGAACAAAAATGCCAACCACGAGCAGAAAGAAGCGTACTTGGCACCAAGTGTAAATGGTGAAAAAATAGGTTGCCTGGGGGTAACCGAACCCTTTGGGGGAAGTGATGTGGCAGGGATGCGCACAACTGCGGTAAGAAAGGGTGATCATTACATTATCAACGGTTCAAAAACCTTCATTACCAATGGGGTTTATGGCGATTATATCATTCTGGCCGCAAAAACAAATCCTTCCAGGGGCAATAAAGGAATCAGCATTTTCATTGTTGACCTTAAAAGTGAAGGGGTCACTGCCAACAAACTCAACAAACTTGGATGGCGTGCTTCGGATACTGCGGAATTGGCATTTGATAATGTCATTGTTCCCGCCAAAAACCTGATGGGTGAGGAGGGCACTGGTTTTGGATTCATCATGGAGGCCTTTGCCCTGGAGCGTTTGGTTATGGGAATCAATGCCCATGCCAGGGCCGAACACGCCATCGACTATGCCCTACAATATATGTCCGAACGGGAAACATTCGGGAAGCCCATAAACCAGTATCAAGCACTTCGCCACAGATTGGTAGATCTCTATGCCGATATGGAGATGTGCAAAAACTATAATTACTCCGTTGTATATCGAATGGAGCAAGGGGAATATGTGGTAAAAGAGGCCACCATATCCAAATTGAAGTCCACAAAAATGGCAGATGATGTTATTTACCACTGCCTGCAATTCCTTGGAGGTTACGGCTATATTGAGGATTATCCCATGGCCCGCATGTTAAGGGATAGTAGATTGGGGCCAATTGGCGGGGGAACTTCTGAGATTCTCAAGGAAATCATTGCAAAGATTATTGTGGACAAAAAGGAATATCGCCCAGCTTCCACGAGCGTGAACACCAACGAAGAAATTTTCAAATAACCACCGTGGTTATAAATACATTTGTATATTTGCACACCAAAATTTAAAAGAAAGGAGGTTGTAGCCTATGTTAATAATACCGGTAAAAGAGGGAGAGAACATTGATAGAGCACTGAAGCGTTTTAAGAGGAAGTTCGATAAAACGGGAACAATGCGTCAATTACGAAGCAGACAGCAGTTCACCAAACCTTCCGTTAGGCGTAGAGCTGAAATTCAAAAAGCACAATATATCCAGAGCTTAAGGGACAAAGAGGAACTTTAGGACCCTTTTCTGGAAAAAATTAAAAATCCCGCCATAAGAGCGGGATTTTTTTTTCAAAGTAGATTACTACCTTTAGGATATGAGTTTGGATGCCTTTACCTCATATTTGGATCTGGAGAAGAACTACTCGCCCCACACCATTAAGGCCTATGCCAAGGATATTGATGCCTTTCAAAACTACATCTTGGACCATTATCAACTTGAAGAAATCCAAAAGGTGGAGTATGGGCTCATTAGGAGCTGGATTGTGGCATTAGTGGAACAGGGGGTATCCAATCGTTCGATAAATCGAAAAATCGCTTCCTTAAAAGCATACTATAGGTTTCTGTTGAAAATTGGAATGATCGAACACAATCCTTTGGCCAAGCACAGGGCGCTTAAGTCCGAAAAAAAAATTCAGGTTCCCTTTTCGGAAAATGAAATGGAACGGGTATTGGACGCTATGGAATACGATGATGACTTTTTGGGCCTTAGGGACAAATTGATCATAGAACTGCTGTATGCCACAGGTATGCGCAGGTCAGAGCTGGTTCATCTTAAGCTTACTGATGTTGACCTTAATGGAAAAACGGTAAAGGTGTTGGGCAAACGCAACAAGGAACGTATACTACCTTTAATGCCCCGATTGATCGGTTCCATACAATCCTATTTAGAGCAAAGATCGGCTGTGCCAAAGATAGTGGATGCCACACATTTTTTATTGACAAATACAGGCCACAAAATATACGAAACCCTTGTTTACAGGGTTATAAATAAGTATCTTAGTAGGGTTTCGCCCAAAGTCAAGAAAAGTCCACATATGTTAAGGCATACTTTTGCGACACATCTCTTGAACCAAGGAGCGGACTTAAATGCTGTGAAAGAACTGTTGGGTCATTCCAGTTTGGCTTCTACACAGGTATATACCCATAGTAGTATTGCCAAACTAAAGGAGGTGCACGCAACTACCCATCCTAGAAACAAGGAATAGTACTCCTTGTAATGTATAACCTATCCACCTTGGAGTGGACCTAAAAGAGAAATTTTTATGAAGGTTAATGCACAATCTGTAAATTTTGTGGCCGACAAAAAATTAATTGAATTCATTCAGGCGCGAATGGATAAATTGGAACTGTTCTATGACAGAGTCATTAGTTCGGATGTTTATTTAAAAGTTGAGAACACCAGTTCCAAGGAGAACAAAAGTGTGGAAATCAAGGTGAAGGTGCCCAGGAACCAATTTATCGTAAAAAAACAATGTAAGTCTTTTGAGGAGGCCGTTGATAATGCATGCAATTCATTGGAGCGGCAATTGGTGAAAACAAAGGAGAAAACAAGGGCACATGCCTAATCAAAATTTTTTTTCAGTTTGTTTTGATTAAACAAATAAAACGCTACATTTGCAGTCCGTTAGAAATAACGGGCTTTTTTTGTGTAAAAAAGTGGCTGAAAAGCCGATATAGCTCAGCTGGCTAGAGCAGCTGATTTGTAATCAGCAGGTCGTGGGTTCGAGTCCCTCTATCGGCTCGTAATTTACTGAAAATCAAGGAGGGGAGATACTCAAGCGGCCAACGAGGACAGACTGTAAATCTGTTGGTTTTTACCTTCGCAGGTTCGAATCCTGCTCTCCCCACGGGTGAAAACCGGAATAATCCTGAAAAGGATGGTTTTTTGAAATATTGGATAGCAATAAGCGGGAGTAGCTCAGTTGGTAGAGCGTCAGCCTTCCAAGCTGAATGTCGCCGGTTCGAACCCGGTCTCCCGCTCTAAGAGTGACGATGTTGCCCCAAAT
>JANQKR010000030.1 GCA_028281025.1 Croceivirga sp. | reverse complement strand
ACCACCGGTATGTCACTGTTGGGAAAATACAGCTCTTCTTCCCATTCCCAGGTGTTACTATATCCGCCGGAGGGCATTCCCAGGGTATGGCCCAGCCCATTGTCATTGACCATGGCGGAAAACTGATCCATATGGGATCCTCCCCAGGGTCCCGAAAAGAGCACCAATTTCCCCCTGAAATGTTTTTTTGCCGGTTGCATGATCCAATCCGAATAGTACGGGAGGTGGGCACATTTAAAAGGGACATTGTTACTGTAGGTTTGACCGCGTTCCAGACCTTTTAAAACCGGGCCATGCAACCACTCCATCATCCATGACCCATCATCTTCGGTCTCGGGGGAACTACCGTCCATCAATTGTTTGTTTGCCAAATAGTTTTTGGTTCGACGGGCAATAAAATCATCGGTGATATCACTAAGCCTTAGATTTCCCCCCGTGGTTTTGAAGGGTTGGGATGAAAATCGTGCCAATGCATAAGCTCCCTGGCTTCCACCCCTGCTGTTGACCGCATCGATGATAAGATGGTGGTCCAACAAATTATGGGTTTCCGCATAGGCGACCAACTCGTCCACGGCATCCCTCAAATCCTTCCTAAACCCATACCACCATAATAAAATCGTCTTTGAACTTTTGTCCTTGGGCAAATACACTGAAAAGGACTCTTTTTCCCATGCCAGGCCATAGCCCTCGTAATTGCGTAAAAACCGCCCATATTCCCAATCAACCTTCTTCAAATACGGGAATTTGAGGGCATAGGGCTTTCCTTTTTTTGGTTTGAGGACGATACTAAAACTATCCTTGAATACTGTGCTGGGCCATTGGGCACTTCTTTTGGATAGGGCGTCTGCCGTTCTGACCTTAAAATTGTTTTCGTTGGAATAGGCGATGTAAGGCCGCACTTGCTCCACAAAATCGGTCAGGGCAAGGCCATTGACCTCTAGCAGTTCATCGCCAATTTTCGGTGTCCTTTTCCCTCCGTAATCCGCAATGGATTTTGCAAGGTCCGAAACAAAAAACGATAGTTTTTTGGAGGAAAAATCGGGATGGAATCGAATAGGTGCCCTGCCTTCTTTCACGGACGGGATGGTCAGCCCATTTTCTATTGGCCCAATGGACAGGTGTTTGTCGTGCCGCGCCGCACTCAGTTTCACCAGGGCAAACCAAAGATCGTCATTGGTTTCTGCATTGATAAATTCCTGCCGCAACTTTTCCATGTTCTGGATGGGGTCAAAGTCGAGCGCTTTGTTCTTGAAATCGGAGAACGCCTCCCGTCGCTTGGTCATGGCCAAAAGGGTATCAAAAAGTGCTTCCCTGTTTTCCTTGGTGCCCACTCCGGACTGTGCGGCCAATTGCAGTGCAAAAAACAAAGCCGTAAAAAAGTAAATTCCCCTGGTTTTCATGCTTTATTGGTATTTTGATGGTGCGTAAGATGGTTTCCATTGTGTCTCGAATTTGGACACTATTGTTGTTGCCACCATATCCCCCATACAGTTGACGGTGGTATTTCCCATATCGATCAAGCGGTAAATACCTCCCACAATAGCGACAATTTCAATGGGTAAATTGAACGCCTCGGCAAACAGCATGGCGACAACCAGTCCACCTCCAGGAATGCCGGACGAACCCTCGACCACCAACAGCCCGATCAATACCACCTGCACCAATTCCTGAAGGCTAAAATCCAGTCCCGCTGCCTGGGCGGTAAAAATGAGGATTCCCGAAAGCATTATGGAAGTGCCATCCTTGTTGAACTGTGCTCCCATGGGCAAGGTGAAGGAGTATACTTTTTTGGGAAGCTTCATTTTTGTTTCGGCAATATCAAGTGCCACAGCCAGGCTGGCCAAACTGCTGCACGTGGCGATCGTAGTGGCATAGAGTTCCTTGGTCGTTTTAAAAAACCAAGGGATGGAAACCTTGCCAACTGTGGTCAATAGTAGCATATACACCACAATCATCAACAATTGCCCAACATAAATTGTGGCGATGAACTTGCCCAGGGCCCCTGCAATGTTCGATCCAAATTCCCCAAAGGTGGCCGCCATCAAGGCGCCGAGACACAGTGGGGACAATAGCAATATGTATTCCACCAATTTGCGCATCAGACCGGCCAAAAGGTCATATCCCTTTTCCAAAGGTTCCCGTGCCTTTGGAGGGAGCTTTAGGGTGACTATCCCTAAAAGGACGGCAAAAACCACTATTTGAATGAGGTTTCCCTCAGCAAAAGATTTAAAAATGTTGACTGGAATCATACTCAACAAGAGGTCGCCCACATTTGGAATTTGACCTATATCCTTGGACACTTCCGCCTTTAGCGTCATCCCAACACCCGCTTTGGATACATTCATCAAACCTATGCCGATAATGATGGCCATGATGGTGGAAAAAACATACCACAGCAGCACTTTGCCCCCGATTCTGCCAAAACTTGAAATACTGTTCAACGAGGCTATCCCCGATAAAAGATTAAAGAAAACCAGCGGGATGGCCGCCATCAGCAAGAGGTTCAAAAAACCGATCCCCAGCGGTTTTACCACCAGGGCCTCTTCCTTGAACACCAGCCCGGCAATGGCCCCAACCAACATCCAAAGGAGGACCCTGGTCGCGAAGGGAATTCGTAAATAATGTTTTAATGCTCTTTTAAACATCATATGATCTCAATCAATGGGATTGCACAAATCGCTGTAATCGTTTGAGGCCCTCTTCCAATTCGTCCCACGATTTGACGCAGGTAAACCTAACATAATTCTCACCAAATTCCCCAAAGGAAGACCCATGGACAATGGCAACCGATTCTTTTTCCAGCAGTTGTTCCGTAAATGCATAGGAGCTTGTTCCCAGTTGGGAGATATCGACCCAGGCATAGAACCCTCCTTCGGGGCGATGGCATTTTAAGCCCTGGATACCATCAATGAAATCGGTACAATACAACACCTTTTTCTCCCATTCCAACCAGTAGTTGAGAACTTCATCCTGTGGTTCCCCACAGGCAATCGCCGCACCGATCTGTACAAAGGAATTTACACTGGTAATCAAATGCTGTTGCAACTTTTCCAACTCCTTAATGATGTCCTCACTGGAATAAATGAAACCGACCCTCCAACCGCCCATTGAAAAACTCTTTGTAAAACTCATAAGGGTAATGGTACGGTCTTTCATACCGGGAAGTGTTGCCAGGTTGGTATGTTTATGACCATTCCAGACGACCCTTTCGTACACCTCATCGGTAATCACAATAAGGTTGTTTGCAATGGCAACATCGGCAATGATCTGAAGATCTTCCTTGGAGTGGACCACCCCAGTTGGATTATGTGGAGAACAAAGGATGATCACTTTTGTCCGTTGGGTCACCGCCTTTTCCAAATCGTCCTTGGTCCATCTAAACCCATTTTCGGCCTTTAAGGGCACTTTAACCGCCTTTCCCCCCAAATAGTGAACCGTTTGGGTGTAACTTACAAAACAGGGGTCTTCCACAATGACCTCATCACCTGGATTTATACAGGCCAGGAGACCTATGGTGAGCCCTTGTTTGCATCCCATGGTGGCGATGACCTCCCTTTCCGGATCGGCATCAATTTTATTGTCCCGTTTTAGTTTTTCGGCTATAGCGTTTCTATAGATGGTCTTCCCCCTTGCCATGGTTTGATGGGTATCCCCTGCATTTATTGCCGCTATGGTCCCACGGGTAATATAAGCGGGTGTGGGCTCAAAAGCACGACCGGCGGAAAAATCGTATACATCTTTCCCTTGTTCGCGAATGACCTGGGCCTTATCTGCAATACCTACCGTTGCTGAAAAACTGGAATCTAAAACTCTCTTGGATAAATTCATAGTTGTACTTTATATACAGAACAAGCGGCGATATGGCGACATCGCCGCTTGTACCAACTAACTCAAATAAACTAACTTAATCAAAAAAATGCTATTTCACCCCTATTCTGATGGCATCCAAAAATACCAGTTCGGACCCGGAATTGTTGCCAATTTGGATAACCAGACTTCCTGTCTTTACGTTTTGTGCAAAGGCATTGAAGGTAAACCAACTGTTTTCAATGATATTTCCAGTGCCATCCGGTTGATCGCGCATATCAGCATTTTCATCCCCTCTAAAGGAGAGCAACAGTTCGTCACCGTCCGAAGTCCGCCAAAAGACATCAAACTCATCGGAATCTTCCCAACTGGCATCCACAAAAAAGGTGGAAAGGGTTACTAAAAGGATTTCTACGTCCGGGGCAATAGGGATTTCATCAAACACGATTTCGGCCAGGCCGTCGGCATCGGAAGCGACATAGGCTTGCATACCGTCCTGGAAGAATGGCAAATCCCACTCATCGGGTTCGTTCAGTACGTTGGTAACCCCCCAATAGAGAGAAGTGTCCTCGCCTCCTTCCTCTCCGGGAACGTAAGAGAAATCAAAGCCCATTTCACCACCGATGGAAACATAATCCACTGAATTCAGTCCATCTTTATTGATCTGTTCCACCCCGTCGTCCGCTTCGTAGTTGTTGGTGGCCCCGGCGGTGGGTTCTTCAAAACCCGTGAAAGCAATAACATTTAGATTTTTGGTCTGATCTTCAACAGCAGCGGTAAATACCCCACTTCCCTGGGCCAACCGCAATCCCCCGGACACTTCGGCCACCTCAAAGGTAACCGTATAATCCTTTATCCCTTCCGTTACAATGGGGACCAATCTAAGGGTTGGATTGTTGCCCCCTTCCGGTATGGATACGGAAATCTGGCCTGAGGAACCATCGGGCTCGGTAATAAAGTCCACGCCATAAACGGCATTCTCCAGACTTAGGGCAATGGTGGCACTGGCACTTTGGTTAAGGGTGAAACCAACGGAAAAAGGGATGGAAATCGGCTCTCCGCCATCCTCAAAAACCGTGGTGGTAAGTCCATCTGCGATTCCGGCCACGAAAGTCTGGCCTTCCCTTGAAACGACTTCATTTACCTCATCATTGTCACATGAGACCAGCAGTGCAATAAAGGCCAGGACCGCTGGGAGGGAAGAAGGTATTTTTGATTTTAATTGTAGGGATGTACTCATTTTTTCTCCTTTTTATTGTATTCATTTTTAGTATCCATCATTCTGGACCATGTTCGGGTTTCCGTTGAATTCGGCCAGTGGAATTGGCCAGGCGTACAGAAAAGTGGGATAATCCAAGCTACAGATATCCGCTGAGCAGTCATTTCTGGTGAATCCCCGTTGCAATCTTTTCAAATCGAACAAACGGTTTCCTTCAAAAGCCATTTCCTTTCTACGCTCCGTTATGATGTCCTCAATAAGCTGGTTGCCACTTGAAGCAATAGGGGAGGCATTGGCCCTTGCGGTAATCCTATTGACCAATTCCAGGGCTACGGCTTCCTGTCCGTTTCTGGCCTCTATTTCGGCTTTCATTAGGATCAATTCGGTCAATCGAATCACGGAATATGGGGTGTCGTCCGGAGAAGCACCAAAATCCCCGGGATATTTGAACACGTGTTGGTCGGTGTTCTCGATTTTGTACCAATTCAATCGAAGATCCTGAGCTTCGTATAAATCGAATAGATCCCCGGAAATGGCATGGGCCGCATTGCCATTGTTTGAAGTATAAATATCGATGATGGAGCGGTTTGTTGTGATAGCGGCCCCAGCCTCGTTGATATACAATTGAAAGATACTTTCGGGAAGTACGATTGCGGTCCCTGCCCACTCATTGATGAATTCCAGATTCCCCAGGCCCGCGGAGGGATAAAGTCCTGTTGTATATTGGGACACCAGGCTATACCTTCCTGAGTTGATTACCTGATTGGCATCACTGAGGGCATTGGAATAGTCCGTAATGTAAAAATACATTTTGGCCCTAAGGCTCAATGCCGAGAAATAATTGATAAAATAAAAATCGTCCCCAGATCTGTCTATGGCATTGCTGTTTTGAAGATCGGGCAGGGCCTCGTTGAATTCCTGAAAAATAAAGCTGAAAACTTCCCCAGCGGTGTTCCTTTCCGGTTGATTGGTCACACCCGTTGCCGTAACTATGGGTACCCCGGGATGGGACTGGCCTGAAGTGAAGTTATAATCCTGGGCAAAAACCTGCATCAAACAGAAATAGGTATAGGCCCTAATGATGCGTACCTCGGCAATGGCCTGGGCCTTTGCTTCATCTGACATATCACCGACCGCATCGATGTTTTCAAGAAAGGTATTGGCATTATTGATGAGCACATAGGCATCATCCCATAAAATGCTGGTGGTGTTGGCATTCAGGTTCAATAGGTAGGCATGGGGCAAGCGGTCACTGTTTGCCCCGGCATCCTCCCTGTCCGAGGGAATCTTGCCATTGTCCGAAGCCGCATCGCCGATGACCGAAAAATCGGTTCCGTACATTCCTTTGAGCTTTATGGAAGTATAGATACCGTTCAGCGCGGCCAAGGCACCGTCCTGGGTCTGAAATACCGATGAGGAGGCCACCTGGGTCTCGGGTGCAATGTCCAAATAATCTTCGCAGCTCCATATTGATAGTACTACGAGCGTCAAAAATATATATGCGTTACGTAAGGATTTCATAGTGCTATTTTTTTAAAAGGTTAAGTTGGCCGCAAAGGTTATGGTCCTGGGAATGGGATATGCTTCGGATGTGGGATCAAACCCTGGGAAGTCGGTTACTGTCCATAAATTTTGACCGCTCAGTCTAAAGGAAACACCGTCCAGGCCTATTTGCTGTACGATCTCAATGGGTACATTGTAGCCCAATGTGATGTTCTGAAGCCGTACATAGGAAGCGTCATACAAAAACCGTGTACTTTCAAAGCCCCCATTGGGATTGTTCAGGCGTACCCTGGGAATGTCGGTGATATCCCCGGGCTGTTGCCAACGGTTCAATGCTATGGCCCATTGGTTGGCGGGAAAGTTCTGTCCATCCCCGTTAAGGGTTTCCCCCAAGTCAAAATACTCCTGGTTTCCTTCATTGAAGAAAAACATGAAGGACAGACTCAAATCCTTGTACCTAAAGGTGTTGGTGATACTTCCATAGGCATCGGGACTTCGTTGGCCGACTACGGCCCTGCTTTCCTCCCCATCGTAATCCGGGGTTATATTGCCATCGACATCCAAATACAGGGGATCGCCCGTGGCGGGATCCACACCGGCATAGCGTTGGTAAAAGAAATTATCCGACCGTCCGCCTTCTTGCCAGATGCGATCGCTAAAGACCACTTCCTGTGGCAACTGTCGTATTTCCTGGTCATAGAAAGCGATATTGGCATCCGTTCGCCATGAAAAATTTTCGCTTCGGAGAATGTAGGCGGCCAGGGAGACCTCAAAGCCCGTATTCAAAAGTTCCGCATCGGAATTCACGGCTTGTTCCTCAAAGCCCGTGGTTAGGGACAGGGGGAGTTCGAACAACAGATTCTCGGAAATCCTCCTGAAATAGTCCACACTTCCGGTCAACCTATTGTTGAAGAGGTTAAAATCGACCCCAATATCGAGTTGCAGGTTTTTTTCCCATTGCAAACTTCTGTTGGGGGGAAAGGAAACGGTGATGCCCGGTAAAAAGTCCGTGGGGTTCAGGGCGTAATCCCTGCCTAAACTGAACAGGTCCCTCCACAGAAAGTTGCCAAAATTATTGTTCCCTGAAGAACCGTAGCTAGCCCTGAGCTTAAGGTTGTTCACCAGATCGGAATCTGAAAACAGGTCTTCGGAAAGGATATAGCTGAGTCCTACGGCACCGAAAGTACCCCATCGATTGTCCGGGCCAAAATTGGAGGCGCCGTCCCTCCGTAGGGAACCTTCCAAAAACAGCTTGTCCTTATAATCGTAGTTGACCCTTCCAAAAAAACCGGCTACGGCATTGCCATCAAAGCCCGATTCAATATCAGAGGGGTCTATGGGACCGGTGGCGAGTCCAACATCGTTTAGATTGGCGAACGTAAACCCCCTTCTTGACACCTCAAGCAGGTTACTTCGGAACCTTGTGGTCTCAAAACCGGCCTTGATGCCAAGGGAATGGTTTTCCCTAATGTCTGTGGTATAGGAGAACGAACCCACAAAGTTGAAGGTGTTTTCGGAAGTGCGCGCTTCCGAGGCGTTTCCACCTTCGGTCTCCGCGAGATAGGTTTTCCCAATGGTCTCCTTAAAAATGGAAGTGTTGTAATAGTAATTTCCCAAAACCTCGCCCCGCAATTTTGGGGTGAAATTGTACCCCAGGTTCAAGGTGGTGTTGATGCTCCAGCTTTCAACATTGTTCGAATTAAGGGCGGCGGAAGCGACCGAATTGTGTTGTGCGTTGCTGGGGATGTCAAAATTAAAACCTGAACCCACCAATTCCGGATTGGTATCGGGTTGCCCAAATATGGGTTCGGTAGGGGCGGTGTTGAAGGCCCCGGAAAGTTGGCCCGATCGGCCGGTTTGGGAAATAAGGTTATCCTGATTTTGGTAATTCAATTGCATGCTTCCCCCAATGTCAATTTTGTCATTGAAATTATGGTCAACACTCAAGGTTCCGGTGACCCGTTCAAAACCGGTACCAATGACGGTTCCTTTTTGTTCGGTATACCCCAGACCTGAGTAGAACGACGTCTTTTCATTGCCTCCCCTGGCCGAGAAGTCGTACTTTCTAAACGATCCCGTTTGAAAAGCTTCGTTCACCCAATCCGTATCAAACGCCTGGTCAATAGGAAGGAAAAAACCTGTGGAGGGGTCGTCCGGGTTTCTTCCATCATTGATCAATGCCTCCCGGTAATACTCCACATATTCTGCGGTGTTCATCAACCTAAAGTCGTTGGGGTTGGTATTTTCGGTAAAACCGATTTCGGTGTTTAGGGAAAAAACGGTTTCTTGATTCCTTCCTTTTTTGGTGGTGATCAGGATGACCCCATTGGCGGCCCTGGATCCATAAATTGAGGCGGATGCAGCGTCCTTGAGAACGTTTACGGATTCAATGTCATTGGGATTGATCTGGGAAAGTTCCCCATTAAAAACAGCGCCATTCAATACAATCAACGGATCATCACCGGCCAAAAGTGACCCTATTCCCCTGATCCTGAAATCGGCACCCCCTCCGGGTTGCCCATTGCTTTCAAATACCTGGAGGCCAGGGGCAAGCCCCTGTAAAGCATTGGTAAAATTGGATAAGGGTTGTGTTTGGATTTCTTCCGTGGTCACTACTTCCAGGGCTCCGGTAAGTGCCTTTTTGGTCGAAGTACCAAAGGCCACGACCACCACCTCATCCAATTGACTAAGATCCGGTATCAGGGTCACGTTCACCGTATTTGAGGTAACGGGCACCTCCTGGGTTTTAAAGCCCAGATAGCTTACAATGAGAATTGCGCCCTGATTGGCGGTAATGGTATAGTTCCCATCAAGGTCGGAAACGGTCCCTATGATGGTTCCTTTTACTTGAATGGACACGCCAAGTAAGGGCTGTTGGTCGTCTGAAGTAATTTTTCCGTTGACCCTGTTTTGGGCCATTAGAAAACTACTGGAAAATAAGATTGCGATACATAATCTGAGCTTCATTCCACATAGTATTAATTAAGGCCCGTTAACACTAAGCCCAAAAGTGGATTTTTCGCTCTTTTTCCGTATTTTTTTGTTCGTTTTTGGACACGTAGCTTGCTACGTCTACCAAAAACAGCCTCAAAATCCGTAAAAATTATCAAAAAATCCATGATTTTCGTTTAGTGTTAACGGGCCTGGTTATCGGCGTCATAAAAGTCATCCAAAAAAGCAATCCCACCTCCATTTTTTGGAAAAAAGAAAATTATTTCAGAAATTTTCTGAAAATATTATAGCATGACCTATTCCAACAGTGAAAGCGCCGAACTGATCAAAAAGACCGTCAGTTACCTGAAATCGCAGAAGATTTCGCAGCAGGAAATTGAAAGCCGGTTAAATTATACCTCCCTGAGCAAAGCCAAAAATTATGAGCGGTACCCACAGCCGGTCATCGAGAAAAAAACAAGAAACGAACTCCTGGAAGCCTTACTGTCCGAGTTTTCGCTGATCTACAATCCGGCCACCGATCGGATCGAACGAAAAGGCGATGTTTCCGTACCTCCGGATTTAAATGATGTACAGTATTATATGATGCACTACTATGCCTTTGCGCGGGGTGTTGTGGATAGGGCCTTGGTCAAGGTGATCAACAAGCGCAAGGTGGTTATGGACTACCGGATCCAAGAGCATTGGGAAGGCACCTATACGGTCATTGAAAACTATACCTTCATCGAGGTCACCAAAATGGGGTACACCACTCCCGTTAAAAAATTGATCTCCCTTTTTTCAGGAACCATGAAGTATGGCCACGATTACCTTTTGGGAACGTACAGCACCGTAAAACGCGATGGCTTTCCCGCGGCAGGGCGAATCATTCTTGAGCGATGCGCGGATGCAAAGGCTGCAAAGACCAAATTGGAAACCGCCAGTGATTACCGGATCATGGCCTATTTAAAGGACAATGTGTACATTACCAAACTACGGACGCCGAACACGCTTGATGAAATCGTATCCACACACCACTTTCATTACCTAAAACTGGTAGGGGACTATAAATTTATCTATCCCGCGGACAACGGGACCATGACTGCCATTGATCTGAGTATTGAAAAGGACTTTTCCGCCCAAATGGAGATCAACCAGGTCATCTATACCGGGTATGCCAGCTTTGTGAACATCAACACCTTGAATATCCGATTTACACGAAAGAACCAAGATAGCATTGCCATCAGCAAACAGATCCTTAATCTTCATATCAATGTTCGAAGGCCCTTTGAGGGGTACGTCTATAGCTGTTCCTCATCGAGTCCGATCATCCATGCGGAACCCAGTTCCTTTATTTCCTACCTGGTCCTGAAAAAAAAGTACAAGCCTGAAGTTTTACAACGACTGAAACCGGAGCTGCTTATGGCCAAAAGGATTGCTTCTTTAGGTTGATTTTTGATTGGGAGTTACATGGGCATGGTTCCCTGCCAAAAAAATGGTTTTTTAGGTACGCTGTGGGGATTGGTTTTTGGGTGAGGGTTAAGGTTTCTAGCATGTCCATTTTCTAATTAGAATACAAAGGCACATATTTATCGATGATATAAGGTGTGATTTTTTTTAAGGTCTCGCCATTGGTGGGATGAAAGCCCGGTGCCGTAAAACATTCGATTTCATCCTCTTTGGTTTTATAGTACCAAACCAAAGGTTTGCCATCATCAGCAAAAAACGAATAGGCCGCATGTACTCTTATTTTTTTAAAATTGTCCAGCTTCATTTGATCTAGTGGTTCGACCCTTGTTCCATATTTGGAATAAGGTTTTGTGACGCAAGAAACCAAAACATAAAGAGAATCGGCCCAAGTCATGCATTCTTTTGAACTTACTGAAGGGTTTTGACTATTAAAACCATCTGAAAATTCATTTTTTAAAATTGACGGCACAAATAGAATAGCTCCAAAAGCAATGATTACCATTACGATTAAAATCCATTTTCGTTTTCGTTTTAATATATAATCCTTGTAATCTTTAAAACCCAAATATTTACAAAAAAGATCAACACTTTCGGCCAAAGGAGAGCCAACTTTTTTTCCTTCAATATATTTATCGAATGCCCTCTCAACGGTTTTGTAACTGATATTTATCCTGTATTCCTCGAATACATTCTCCTCAACATGTTTGGTCAAAGCATTTTTGGCCTCAGAAGCACAAGCTTCTTTGGCCTTTTTGTATACCCTCCTGACAATTTCTCCTATTCTTTTTTCATTCATTGAGGTAAAATTACATTTTTTCGTTACGAGTGATTCAAAACAAACCTCTGTGATTCATTGATTTTACTGGTGTCCAAAAGATGTCTAATATAAGTCCAGCTTACGTCTGGAATTTTTCCAAAATCTCCAATTTACTTTGCTCCCAAGAATGAATTCCGCTATGCCGTACGAACATAGCTTTTCTAGAAAATTCATTTTTACAGAAATCCGTAAAGCGGTTGGTTTTGGCCAATCGGAAAGTAGCTGAGACCGACGGCTTACCGATTTCACTTTCCACAAAAACAAGGAGTACTCCAACACTCACGGGTGGTTGGTAAACATTGAAAATCTGGGAAAACCCCGGACGGCCACCCCATTGTTTAACATCTAATTTTTTTTAAAATGAAAAAAGTGTTTTTGGCCGTATTGGCCCTAGTTTTTAATATGTTCTTGTTTTCTTGTGAAAAGGATAGTATTGCAGAATCTGAAACCTTGTTTGAAACCCAGGCGACTGAGGGGGATGATGGAGACCCAAAAACTCCACCACCACCACCTGGGGGTTAGGAATTTATAGACTTTATTTTTACTAATTTGAGCTATACTTTCGAGTATAGCTCTTTTTGTTTAATAGCTCAAAAAAATGCTCAAAAAAATCGTCCCTTTCATTCTTATTGCTTTTTGTCTCCATTGTAAACCTAAGAACGAGATTAATAATTCCGTAATTGGACAGGTGCCTGATAGTGTGATTTTTTATTATGAACTGTCTAAGGATGAAAGCGTTCCTACGGACAAAAGATATAAAGCCATAAACAAATCTTTGTCTGTTTTAAGGGAAGCTAAAAATGACACCATTTATAATCATATCCTTTATCAAAAGAATTTGCTTCACCTTTATCTTAGCGAATACGATAGCCTCTTGATTTATAGCAATCACTTGATTAATCGTGCTTTGGAAACGAGTGACAATTTTATTTTGGCCAGACAGTACTATTTAATGGGTTATTATTTTGGTGAGACATCAGGTAATAATGATAAGGCTTTCCAAAATTATACCCTCTCAAAAACACACTTTGAAAAAATCAATGACAGCAGTTGGGTTGGGAGAAACCTTATGAATATGGCTACCATTCAAAAAAATCAAAACGACTTTTTTGGAAGCAAAGAAACCTTAACAGAGGCTCTACGATACTTAGAGCCTCAAAAGGACAAAAAACATATCGCTAATTGCTATAACGCCCTAGCCACAAATCATAGAAAATTATTGAATTATCAGGACGCCGAAAAGTATTATGGAAAAGCTATTGAAATTACAGAAGCAGGAGAAGAAGATAGGCTTATCTACCAAAATAATTTAGCAGCAACTTACATAGACGACAAACAATATTATAAAGCAATTGGAATATTAAGTGTATTGTCTCAAGATTCAGTTTTAATCAGTAATCAAAAAGAATATGCCCGTGTTATGGACAACCTGGCTTTTACCATGTGGCTATCAGGCAAGAAAGTGAATGAAGAAGCCTTTCTGAATCCCTTACAAATACGAAAACGGGACAATGATAAACGCGGCCAGATAGCTAGCCATACCCATTTGGGCGAATTCCATTCCCAAAAGAACCCCAACATGGCAAAAGCCCATTTCGATACCGTTATTCAATTCTCGAGGTCCTTAAAGATCCCAAGGGCCGAAAAGGATGCACTTGCCTTCTTAATGGAACTGGAACCAAATAATGTCCAGATTCGCAATCGCTATGTTTTTTTACAAGACAGCTTGTATGCACAAGAATTAAAAGTCAAGACCCAATTCGCCAAGTACAAATACGATGACAAACTCAAACAAGAATCCATTCTACGTCTGGAAAAGGAAAATGCCGAAAAGGAATTGGAGGCAAGCCGACAACGAAATCAGAAATTAATGTCCTCAGCTATTGGAGGATTATTGCTTTTGGTCCTTGGTTTCTTCAGCTATTATTTTGTACAACGTACTAAACAGTTACAAAAAGAAAAGAAAATAGCCGTTTTGAAAGCCACCCATGAAACCGAAGCCGAGCTCTCTCGAAAATTGCATGATGATTTTGGTGGCAAACTCAATCGTGCCATGGTCATGTTACAAAGCAACGCCCCTGCTTCCGAGGTTCTTGATGTCGTTGACGGACTTTATAACCAGAGCAGGAATTTCTCCCGTGAAATCAATGCCGTGGACACTGGTCCTAATTTTAAAAACGAACTCTTTGAAATGCTTCGGTTTCGAACACCTGCCGATACCAAGTTATTGCTGACCGGGGCAAATGACATGGATTGGGGAAACATTTCTCCAATAAGCAAGACCACCCTCTTTAGGGTATTGCAAGAATTGATGATCAACATGGGTAAGCATAGTAAAGCCACCCTTATAAGTATTGAATTTATAACAACACTTAAAATCGTGAAAATTGATTACGCGGATGACGGTGTGGGAGCATCACCCAAAGACTTACTTTCCAAAAATGGACTTCGGAATACAGAAAAGCGTATTCGGGCGATTGAGGGAAGCATTACTTTTGATTCGGAAAAAGGGAAAGGCTTTCGTGCCCAACTGGAAATTCCAAAATAAACTGCCTCGGGGCAAGCCCACAGGACATTGGTAATAAAGCTTATTAAAAATTGGAGGAAAGCCCTGGAATATTTTAAACCTCGATTATGGAATAATACCCAATACCATGTTCAAAAAAGTACTGCTGGCCGAAGATTTTCAAGATACCAATCTAGGTATTGTCGATACGTTAAAGACCAAACTGCACATTCAGGAAATACGGGAAGAACTCTATTGCGATAAGGCCCTTAACCGCCTAAAAGGCGCGCATTCCAATAACAGTCCTTTTGAACTTTTGATTACCGATCTCCACTTTAAGGAAGATCATGTGGAGCGCAAGATTACCTCGGGTGTGGAGTTGATACGGGCAGCTAGAAAATTGCAACCTAACCTAAAGGTGATTGTGAACTCCATGGAAGACAACCCTGTAAAAATCAATCCACTTTTTAAGGAGGAAAATATCGATGCCTATGTCTGTAAAGGCCGCCATAGCCTGGAAGAATTGGTCAAGGCCATACAAGAAGTATATCATAACCGAACCTATTATTCACCACAGATCAATTTAAATGTAAGCAACAATGTCTTTGAACTCGACCAATTTGATTTGGATATCCTTAAGGACTTGGCCAATGGCTTGACCAAAAAAGAAATCTCTGAAAAACTTAAAAGCCAAAATATCTCCCCAAACAGTGAAAGTACCATTGACAAAAAGGTAAGCCGACTTTTTGATGAGTTTGGGGCCAAAAACACCAATCACTTGATTGCAAAATTGATAAAGTTGGGTAAAATCTAAGTCGCTTTATCATAAATCTTGTTACTTCGAGTGATTTTTAGCGGCATAACGCTAAAAATTGTATCGAGAAGCCACAATACCCTGCTGCTTCCATCTCTTATATTAAATGAATTGTAAATCCTTTACAGAATAGCGTAAGGGATTGTCTTTTAATGAGGTTAGGTTTGGATAGTAAAATAAAAGCAATATGAAATACAAGATATTTCCCTTACTAATTCTAATCTCCATACTTGGTTCTTCACAGGAAAACAAAACTATAGACAGTTTAAACAATGAAATTATAATACTTGAAAAACGAATAGAAGAAATAAAAGCCGAGATAAAGGACGAAATATTACAAAATGGATATTTCATTAGTGTGGAAGGAAATTATAGTTTTTCAGAAATAATCATGAAAAAGAAAGTTTATGGCAAGACAATCGATACAATTCCAAAAGGGGCGATAATTAAGATTCTTGGCAAAAAATCAGGTTACTATAAAATTGAACATGATAACACTATTGGATTTGTAAACTCCTATACCCTTAAAATAGACAGCTTTCCCCATTTGAATTTATTAGACTATGAGTTCAATTCCAAAAAAAATAATACATCCCAATCTTTTAAAACAAGAAATCGTAAGATTCTTGATTATTCGAAACCAATTCATGTAAGAGGACATTATCGAACAACAAAATCAGGAAAAAGAGTTTGGGTCAGGCCACATACTAGAAAGAATTGAAAGCCTTCCCCTAATAGACAAAGAGATTAAGAATGAACAAAATATCAGTAAATAAGCTTTCAGAATACCTACAGTCCGACGCATTTAGAAGGAGAAGGATAATCGAAGAACAGAAGGAGCCCCTTGAATTTATAGTCACAAGATATAAATATGCTAAAGAGGCTATGATAGAATATTTGAAAACGGGTTATAACATTGATGTCATAGATAAGGCTATAGAAAAACTCAAAAAGAAGAAATGCTTTACAGATTTTGAAAAAAATGATAGAAAAAATTCTATTGAAGCCTTGGAGTCTTTTTTAGAAGTAAGAATACCTGAGTTACTCCTGGATTTCAGTTTATCCAAACCAAAAAGAAGATTGAATTTATTGGAAAATGGTCTTCATGTAAGCTTCCCTTAAAACGGAACTGTTTAAAAGTAGAAAAATAGGATTAATTTTAAGCAGTAAACATTATGAGGAAGAGTAGATTTTCACCCACACAG
>JANQKR010000012.1 GCA_028281025.1 Croceivirga sp. | reverse complement strand
GCGAATGAAGTATGCATTCGATTTCACCAAGGAAGAAATGTACTGTCATTTCACGGATAGCTTTCCTGAATTTGCCCAACGCGTACCCCAATATTTAATCGCTTCATTCTTAGGCCTTACCCCGGAATACGTAAGTGAAATAAGGGCTAAAAGGCGTTCTTAAACCAGTTTAAGTTTTTCGCCCTGACCATGAAATAGTTTTGCCTCAAACAAAATTATGATCAATGGAAAGAATACAGATTGATGCTGTTCAACCAACGGCTTATGAAGCAATGTTCGCATTGGAAGGCTACCTGGCCAAATCAAAATTAAGTACTACCCATAAAAATCTGATCAAGATAAGAGCGTCACAAATCAATGGGTGTGCATTTTGTATGGATATGCACAGTACAGAAGCGGTAAGGGAAGGCGAAAGTCCAAAACGCATTTATGTATTGGATGGTTGGAGAAAGACCGAATTGTTCTCCGAAGAAGAGATGGTCATTTTAAAAATGACGGAAGAATTGACGGTTTTGGATAAAAATGGATTAAGCCAGGCTACCTATTTGGAGGCAATTGCACATTTTGATGAGGAAACTTTTTCACAAATCGTAATGACCATAGTTACCATAAATGCATGGAATAGAATTGCCATTGCTACGCAAAAACCATTACCATAAGGATAAATTGGGAACGGTGGTTGGTCAATTGGTGTTCTTTGGGAAGGAAAAGTCCCATTTCCCCAAAAGCAAAGATCAATCCCAAAATAGAAATACCATGCTCACAGACAGCAAAGTGAACGTAAAAGGTAAACTGGCCGCCCATTGGGCATGTCTTATGTTTTTGTACCTATACGCAGATTTTTTTGAGCTGAAAACCCCTGGTGAAATAGAACAGGTAATGAACTTAAAAACCCCAGTTGGTGATGTGACACCCGAACTACTGGTGATTTTCTCCCTCATCTTGATCGTACCTTCATTGATGGTTCTTTTTTCCGTTCTGTTAAAGCCAAAAATCAATAAATGGTTCAATTTAGTCGTAGCTTTGATATGGTCTTCCATGTCTGTTTTGATAATCGCAGGGGAGCTAAATGATCTAGGAGGTTGGTATACCTTCTATCTGTTATACCAATTTGTGGAAGTGCTGGTCTTTGGTTCAATTATCTGGCATGCCTGGAATTGGCCAAAGGATTAACGAAGTTGACGTCAATGGAAATACAAATCTTATAGTTCTTTTTTATGAAACCCTTACTTGTTTTGGTTATTTCCTTTGTTCTAACGGCAATGATCTACAGGCTTTTTAGAAAAGAAAACAACTTTCCCTTAGCGGGAAGAATTGCAATGGCAGTCATGTTGGTCTTTACCGCCATTGGCCATTTTATGTATATGGAGGGAATGCAGGCCATGGTTCCCGAATGGATCCCTTTCAGAAAGGAGTTGGTGCTATTGACGGGGATCATGGAGGTGCTATTTGCCATCGGTTTATTGCTTCCCAAATATCGAGTAAGGGTAGGTTGGGCATTGATTGTTTTCTTTGTAATCGTTTTGCCCGCCAATATTTATGCGGCCATGGAAAATGTGAATTATCAAACGGGAGGGAACGATGGTAGTGGTTTAAATTACCTGTGGTTTAGAATACCCCTTCAAGCTTTGTTCATTATTTGGGTTTATTTATCGGTAATACGCAAATCAAAATCAATTCATTCCAAAGCTGCAAATTGATTTGCCTATGTATGGGATTCCATTTCGTTTAAAAAAGGAATACTGGGAATCGGTGCCATTGGTAGCGTCGTTTCCTGCTTTTTAACCGAGAACAAATTGCCGTCTTTCTTAAACCAGCTTAATTTTTTCAAGTTTTCCCATCAATAATTTTGTGTCACTGTTGTAGCGCTTAGAACGGAAATCACTCCTATTGGTAATAATGGGGATCCTTTTGATGGAACCTCCAAAAACTTTAAATCAAAATGAAAATTGTAGCTCTAAAAATGACCATCGTAAGCATTCTTACACTTGGTATTGCCTTTATGTCGGTTAGTTGTAATCCGACAAGTGAAGGTGGAAAAAACGAAAAAAAAGTAGAAGGGGAAAAAGTGGCAAAAGTCGGGTCCGACACCTTGACCAAGCATTTAAAGCCCTTTCGGAAGGATTTGCCTACGATTGGCCTCCTTATTTATGATGGTGTACTTATAACGGAGGTCACAGCCACGGCCGATGTCTTTTCCAAGCCTACCAAAGAGGGGCTTCAACTGTTCAATGTCATCACCGTTGCCGAAAGGGAGAACGTAATCACTGCCGAAGAGGGTCTTAAAATACTGCCTGATTATACTTTTGAGAATTGCCCAAAATTAGAGGCACTTTTTATTCCCAGCGCTTACGATATGTATGCCCAGGTACATAATGGGAATCTCGTAAGGTTTATTCGGGAGAAGAACAAGGAAACCAAATACACGGTGAGCAATTGTGCAGGTGCCCAGTTGGTTGGTAAATCCGGGATAGCCGATGGGAAAAACATTGTGACCTATATTGGTGGGGGTAAACAGCTTCAAATGGACTATCCCAATTTAAAGGTCAATGACGATGCCAAGGTAACTTATGTAGCGGACGGTAAGTTCAGTTCTTCAAACGGAAATTTGGCAAGTTATATAGCTGCCTTGATTTTGGTTGAAAAAATGACAAGTCCCGAACATCGCGAATTTGTGGAATCCTATTTGTATCTGGACCGGCTTCAGAACTGGACCGGGGAAACGGGAGCTGTTCTTATGGCGAAGTAGGGTTTTCAAATTAAAAACCACCGCGTATGCAATGGGCCGACATCACCGTTCAAACATGTTTTTTATAAACAAATTTGAAGGTAAGAATCGTGGATAGGGTCAAACAGGTTTTAGGAAGTCCCAAAAAACCTTCGTTTTATGAGACTGATTAACTTTAAGATTTGTTGCACAACCCATAGAAAATTTGATTCGTCAACATTCCTATCCACCTTCCACCACTCGATGTAAGAAATACAACTCCTATTTCTTTTTCAGGAGAGAAATAATACTCACACCCAAAGCCATCAGCATCCCCGCCATGATTATAATTTGTCCAGTTTTCTTCACTTTTCATAATTAAACCATAGCCATAATACAAATCATTACGTCCCATTTCAGCTACTTGTTCGGTCAAAACAAGAGGGCTATATAAATTTTCTGCTTTATTTTTTCTATAAGCCTTTATCTGTTCAACAATTAATTTTGACAAATCCGACGTGTTAGAGTATATAGCACTTGCTGGTGTTGCTTTTCCCATCAAGGAAGCTTGTGTTTTTACTTCCCTATCGTCTTTTCTGTAAGGGGTAACCAAAAGGGATTTCTGATAGCTATCCAAAGTAATACTTGTATTATCGAGATTGTATACCTCGGTAACATATTTCTTCAACAAGGCGTCATAATCCATACCGCTAACCTTTTCGCAGATATAACCAACTATAGCGTAACCAGAATTTGAATATCTCCATTGTGTATCCGGTTCGTATACCAATTCCATTTCATTGAGATCCTTTATTAATTCCTTTTCCGAATAACCCTCCAACCACGCTTCGCCATCAATTCTCCTTTTGTAGTTCGAACAGACATCATTGGCGATACCTGCGGTATGTTGAAGCAAAGATTTTAACTTCACTACCTTTAGTCTTTCTGTAGATTCCCAATTTAGAACATCCGATAGATATTTGGTTATGGGGTCGTCTAGTTTAAGCTTTCCTTCTTTGATAAGGTTATTCACTATGATGCCGGTAAACATTTTGGATTGAGACGCTATTTGATAAATTGAATTTTTATCAACAGAAGTACTGCTATTTCTTTCCATGGTTCCAAACCCTTTAAACAAGGTAACTTTCCCACCTTCAATTATTGCTATTGAAAGCGCCGGAATATTGTTTTCAGTTAACGTGCTATCTATTTTTAATTTTATCCAATCGTAAGAATGGTCATTCTCATTTTTTATGATATCATCATACCCTGAAGCATTTTTATGATTTTGCTTACAGGCACAAAAAATTAATGATCCTAGAAACAATAGGGCTATTCTTTTCATCCAGTTTCTATTTATATGGTAATCCATTGATTTCTATCTAGAGACCCCAAAAAAAGGAATAGGTTACAAATGCATGAGTTATTATCGATATAATTTTTGGCATGGAATACTATTACCATGAATCGTGAGTTAATGGGATTTAATGGATTAAGAGGAAGGGTTCCTTAAAATTGTTGGTTTTAAGGCACCAATAAATACTTGATGCCGTCTAGATAAACACAGTGGGCATATCCTGTCCAATTTGTTTTAAAGTTACTGTTTCGCACTGGATATTGCTTCTAGCTCCTTTTGTTCATTGAGTTTATCCTCTGTTAGCAATTTGTTACTCCATTCATGTACATATGTCTGCTATAGGAATAAATACAGAACTTTCCGATTGCTCATTGCAGGGTGACAGGTAACCTTTTCCGTAGCATTCGAAATTGAAAGGTAATGAAAGGCTATATGCGGAATTTGGAAGAAACTCCTGATAAATATATCGATAGGTATAGCGCACATTTCTCGATAAGCCTTGGTGAACGAACTTCAGGTAATTGCCTTTTGGGATAATTTTCACCACAAACTGAGGGTGGATGTCTTTGAGGTTTTGTACTGTTGTCCCGATAAAGAAGAACATGCCCTCAATATCCTGGCCTTCCTACCAATATTGGATTTGAACGTAATTTTCCGTTTTTTTATCATTGCACATAACGGTCTGGTATAAGAGGCGTTTCAATGCCTGTTATACATTGTTGTAAGCAGTTTTATTTTGATATTCTCTTGCACAAGTAGTAGATCCTTTCTCGAAACTAATAAAAATTACTAGCCTCGTTGATCCAATGAAAACGTCTTTGCATTAACCTGAATTCGTTTAAGTCCAGAGGTCTTCGTCGGGCGGTTATAAAAACAGAATCATTTCCGATTATTCCCTTAAGCTGTAATGTGTTTGAATCAGGATTTTCAAGAGAAAACCTACTTATTTTTTTTCGTGCAACCAATATAGAATCCATCCCATAGTAAATCTCATCACCAATGCCTAGCTCATTATAAATCTCTTGCCTTTTTTGTGATAAGTCCGTAGGATCCCCATATAGTAAAAGCTCTCTTTTGTCCGGTCGAATATTTACAAATGCAACACTATCTTCTTTAAAGCGCACTGCTTCCATTATTCCATCGCCAATTATGAGTTCTCGCCAACGTAAAGGATTCTCTAGCGATAATGTATCTTTATTAAGAGCGAATGATTCAATATCGTAGAACCCCGAATATTCAGATTTAGCTTGTAAAAGTTCCTCTATACTATTCTTATAACCCATAATACTCTTTATGGAGGCAATAAGGAAATAACCTATCACCACAACTTTCAGCATCGATTTAGAAATACGCACCCAACTCTTTTTATAAACTGGTTCTTTAATAATGGGAAGAGAAATTGATTGGTCACTGAAGAAAAATCTGAATATACTTTTAGCATCTCTAAGAAATAGAATAAGAGCCATTATGAACAAAGCAGTAGGATACATTTTCGCATGAACATCATAACTGTAATTTACTGCTATTACATTGGCAAGAGCTGCCATGATGAGGATTGCTCCCAGTGCAGTTGTTCTGCGAAAAAAAAGTAGCAATGCTGCTCCTTCTGCTACCCCCATAAAGACATTATATTCATAGGAGTGACCATAAAAAGCCCACGCTAGATGCATGGGTGACATGTCTCCCACACGTTCTGTCAATGTATAGAATCCAAGATCGGGGAATTGGACTTTAAAAAATTTATAGAGTGCAAATAGAAACATAGTAAACGCCAAGTAGTATCGAATGATGGCCGTGAACCAATAATAAAGTACTCGGTAGTTTTGGCGTTTTCTATCAAGTAAACTCCATATGATCGTTCCCAAAACAGCAACAACAGTAATCGAAAAATAAAGCAAGTAGACGTATGTTCTATCGTTGTGCTCCCCATCATACGGGGAAATGATAATTGATTGGATATTGAATAGATCTTTCCCAATCCAGAAAATCACAGTATCTAGGAAAGTAGAGAGGGGACCGTAATAATAAAGATGGGATAAAATAGGGTTTACAGACCAATCAAGAAAAATAATGAACAGAATAAAAAATATAAGAGCAAAACGAAATCCTATTTTATGGTAGCCCTTCCAGGGTAGCGGTGTCGTTGGATTTTCGTCCATGTCATTTTTATTTCTACAAACTACTTATACTTAAAACTTGCTGATCTCCATTGGCAATTATCCGCTACATGACCAAACAAATTGCTTACAACTATTGGATATAAGATTAATTCCTTATAACCACCCTAATTCGGTTAAAATTAATACTCTTTATTAAAAATCGATATATCTGTTTTATAATGTCTATTCCTGATTTTGTTAAAATATTGGAGGTTAAAAGGTATAGCAAGAATACCATTGAAAGTTATTCATCAATCGTAAAGATGGCCAGGCACTTTTTCAAAAAGCCGTTACATAGGATTGATGAAACTGAACTCCATAAATACTTTTATCATATGGTGCATACCAAAAAAGTGTCCTATTCCTATCAGAAACAAATTGCAATGGCACTAAAGCTTTACTACAGGGAAATGTTTGGAAAGAATATCAACCTGGAATTTTTGTTTCCGAGCAGAAAACCCCAAAAACTTCCGGTTGCAATTGCAAAGGAAGATGTTCTTAAAATCATAGAAAAAGCGAACACTATCAAGCACAAGAGTATGATTGCCCTTACCTATAGTGCTGGTGTCAGGGTAGGTGAACTGATCGGACTTAAATCAGGGATATGGACTCCTCCAGAATGGCCATACACGTCAAATCGGGAAAGGGAAATAGGGATAGGATAGTTCCCTTATCCGAAAAAATTTTGATAATGCTTCGTGAATACTACAAGAAATTTTCACCGAAACAATATTTGTTCGAGGGGCAAAAGGGAGGGAAATATTCCACTTCTAGCTTCAACAAGCTTCTTAAAGGTGCAGCCAACAGGGCAAAGATCAACACAGATTACGGCCCATACCTTACGTCACAGCTATGCCACCCATCTTTTGGAAAAAGGAAATGATGTTAGGGTGATACAAAAGCTTCCAGGGCACAATTCTATAAAGACGACCATGATATACACTCAAGTCTCCGAACCCAATCTGTTAAATATTATAAGCCCTTTTGACGATTAAATAGTACCATAAAAGGGCCGTTTTTAAGGGACAACTTCAACTAACGAACTGGTATTAAATTGTCAAGCCCCATCCTTGGTTTTTTTAGTAGTATCGTTAATTGACCTTTTATGGAACATTTTTGAAACCAATCCAAGTAAATAGTATTCAGATTTATCCCATGTTCAATTCAGGAACCCTATTGGTGGTTTTCGGCACTTTCCGGGATAACAAGTCATCTTTTTACATATCCCGGAGATTCCATTCAGAAGATAAAAAAGTGGAATTTACAGTATAAAAGGGGTATCAAAAAAGGTTCTTATTGTAGGACGTCGCTATTCGTCGAATCCAATACTTAATACGTAATACAATACTTTTAGCAAAACGGTTTGTAAAATTAATGGACATTGACTGTAAACATTCTTTACAGCAAGATTAATCCATATGCAAATTTTTAATCGTAAGTAATTGATTTTAAGATTATTATAATCTTGGCATAATATAGGTGGACTTTTAAACGATACGGGGTTTATTTTTCAATTTCCGGAGTTGACCAAAACTATTTTGCCTATCTATCAGTATAAATCGCATACCATGTACAAAAACTACATCAAAACAGCTTGGAGGAATTTAAAGAAAAACGTTATGTTCTCCTCAATTAATATTCTTGGATTGGGGATGGGCATTGCCTGCTTTACCCTTTTTCTTCTTTTTGCATTGAACGAGTTCAATTATAATCGCTTTCATACGAACGCGGATAGAATTTATAGGGTGTATGAATGGACGGAAGGAATAAAAGGAAGGACTCCACAGGGTTTTGCTTCTGCCTACACGCCATTAGGTCCCTCAATGAAGTCGGATTTTACCGATATAGAGCATTTTGTTCGGGTTTATCGGGATGAGGAAAAATTCTTCAAAATGGGTGGCGAAATAAGTCAAAGCGGGATTTCTTATGCTGACCCTGAACTCTTTAAAGTGTTTTCCTTTGAAATTCTTGAAGGCAATAGTTCAGATCCATTAGGCGACCCAAATAATATAGTTCTTACTGAAAATGAAGCAATCCGGTTGTTTGGCTCTAAAAACGCTATTGGACAAACCATTGAAATTAAAACTGAAGACAGTTTTGTCCCGTTCAAGGTATCGGCGGTGGCAGAGAACATTCCAAGTAACTCGTCAATCCAATTCAGTGCTTTGGGGAGTTATGAATATTTCCTATCCACGGGACTGGGCAAACGGACAATCAACAATTGGGATATGGGTATCAATAGCGAAACTTATGTTCAATTGAGTGAACAAAGTACTTTAATGGCTCAGCCAGAACGCATTGCAAAATTCAGGAAAAAGTACTATCCCAATGAAGAAAATCAGGCCAAGGAAATGGGTATATGGGATGGAAAAGGAGCATTTCCGATAAGTTTTCAACTACAACCTTTGGCAGAGGTGCACACCAATCCAAAGATTGATGGGATTGCCCATACCGTTGAACCCAAAAATATCTGGTTATTGATTGGTATAGCATCTGGAATATTGTTGATAGCCTGCATTAATTTTACAACTTTGTCAATTGGCCGTTCAGCTAAAAGGGTCAAGGAAATCGGATTAAGAAAGGTAATAGGTGGCAAAAGGAAACAGCTTCTCTACCTGTTTCTTTCCGAGTCCATACTCTTGAGTTTTCTTGCAGGGTTCTTGGGCCTTCTTATATTATTCTTGGTACTACCAATGTTCAATACCCTGGCTGAAACGAGCCTACAATTTTCTTTTACCCAATTTCCTGAGTTTGCACTATATGTTGCTTTACTGGTTTTGTTGACCGGAATACTCGCCGGTACCTATCCTGCCTTTATCATGTCAGGACTCAAACCTGCTTTGGCCTTAAAGAATAGCATAAAACTGAGCGGATCAAATCTCTTTACTAAATCCTTGGTTACGTTTCAGTTTGTTTTGTCGATTGCTCTTGGTGTTTCCACGTATATCATCCTCCAACAATTGAATTTTATGCGATCGAAAGACCTTGGCTTTGAAAAAGAAAACGTTTTGGTAGTCGACGCAACCGGAACCGATGCTAGACGTATTTACCCGTTATTAAAACAGGAGTTGGCTACCACTAATTACATTAAAGGAATTACCGCTTCCGAAATGGGAATGGGTGCGCAACAGGGTACAATGCGTCTGTTCTTCGAATATGGCGATAAAAGTGGGCCTGTTGTGACTTATCCTGTTGACACGGATTTTTTAGACGTACTGGGTATGCAAATGGTCTCGGGTAGAAGTTTCAATCCACGATTCGCGTCCGACTCCCTAAATTCTGTTATTGTAAATGAGTCATTTTTAAGGGAATATAATATCCCTCAGCAAGAGGCTATTGGAAAACTGGTTCTGGATAGAGTTCCGATTCCGAATGGGGAAATTAAGACACGTGCTATTATTGGGGTCATTAAGGATTTTAACTTTGGGACATTGAGCAAAGGGGTGGAACCACAGATTTTTATCCAGCCGGCATCTTTAAATGCCCGAAAAATATATATCAGGTTGAATTCCAAGAATATTTCAGAATCAATTTCATTGATTGGCTCAAAATGGAGAGACGTTTCTGGTAATTTACCTTTTCAATACGCTTTTCTTGATAAGAGTTTTGACAGTTTTTATAAAAACGAGGAACGCTGGGGTCGAATTTCGGGTAGTGCCGGATTAATTGCAATTTTTCTAGCATGTCTTGGCTTGTTTGGTCTTGCTGCTCTTTCCGCGGTAAAACGGACAAAGGAAATCGGAATACGAAAAGTGTTGGGAGCCTCATCATCGTCTGTCGCAAAATTATTGTCCAAAGAATTCACAAAACTGGTGCTATTTGCAATATTAATTGCTTCGCCCATCGTCTGGTATGTAATGAATAAATGGCTCCAGGATTACGCCTACAGGATTAACATAGATTGGTGGGTGTTTATTGGGGCCGGTGCTTTGGCGATTGGCATAGCATTATTTACAGTAAGCTTTCAAGCAATTAAAGCTGCCAATACCAACCCTATAAAAAGTTTAATGTCAGAGTAGCACCATAAAAAGGCGAGTTTTTGGGACAGATTATGAAGTAGTATAGTATTCCCTAGAAAGGTTGGTTTTATAGCACTTGTACTAAAAGTCTATCCGATTTAATAACTTAATTCCGTAAAAGCCATTTATAAATTCCATCCATAAACTCATGGCACTTATAGCCTTTGAATCCTTTCCATTCCATCATGTAGAGGGAACACATGGCATCGCCCAATACGACAATCCTAGATTCGTTTTGCAGATCTTTGTAGACCCCAAAGGCTTCATCGGTCTGATTATTGAAAGCGAAGGGTGTGCCACCCTCAATGGAACGTCCCAACTCGTAGGTGACATTTAGTTCCGGGGGAGTGATGATACTTTTTTTTGTATATCCCCCCACCAGGGTATCCCGGCTTTGGGCACCATATTGTATACCATGATCCGCTATGATCTCATTGACATTGGTCTTTTCAAGGTCGGTCCAATAATCAGCTTCCATCACCAAAAGCATGGCCCCCCCTTTATTTAAATACTTTTTGATGTTCTTCACTTCTTTTTTGGAGTAAGGCAGGGACGGGACATGTAAGACGAGAAGGTTTCCTCGTTTTAGGTCTTTGTAGGTAATACCATCTTTAAGAAATACCACCTTCGCATTATAGGCTTTTAGTGTTTTGGAAAGCTCCTCGTTCATATACTGGATTCGGGTACTGTCCGGAAAACCTATATTCGGGACAGGTTGTTTCGGGTCGTTCCACATACGCTGGCCATGGGCCAAATCCATAAGTACGATTTTTTCCCCTTTTTGTCCCCATAACGGCATTATGCAGAATATTGCTAATAGACATATAATGGATATTGTTTTCATTTTCTACTTGTTAAAAAGTTCAATTATGGTTTTTGCTTTGGCTTTTCGATGTCGACAAACCCTTGGTGTACCCCAACAGCCTCGGCGATTTTATAGATGACATGGTTTCCGTTGGAACCGTTTGACATGGCGACCAAACCTGATTTTCTTTTTGGGTTGAATACGGCAAGCGTCCGTTCGCCCATATTGGCACCCGTATGGCCGATAACCGTTTCGTCTTCGAACGCGTACACATACCATCCAAGGCCAAAACCAAGTTGATTTGGACATGCTTCTGGAAAAGTGGCCGATTCTAAACACCTTTCATTTTGGTTTAGAGATATCTCAAATTGTTCCTTCCTTAAATTCTTACTTACCTTATCCCCATACATAATGCTCAAAATAAATTTGGCGTAATCTTCGGTTGTTGTGCGCAGGCCACCTGCCCCGATGAACGCCTTCTTCAAGGGAAAGGGTTTCATCCACTTGCCCTCTGGGAAATAGGGCCATGCCAGTCTTCCCGCATACCAGTCTTGGTCTTCCACCGCAGAGTTTTCCATTCCTTCTGGACCAAAGAGTACATCATTTGCGATATCGTTGAAGGATTGGTCCAGCTTTTCTTCCATAAAGCGGGCCAGGTATTGAAAGCCCTCACCTGAATATCCCATCTCCAAACCTGGGTCCCGTACAAACCGAAGTTTGCCACCCGTCATCCTCCGCCAATTCTTAAAACCGGTTTGATGGGTCAATACATGTCGGGGGGTCAGAAGTCGGGCACGGGGGTCATCTGCAATATCGGGGTCGACCCAATGGGTTGCCATAAGTTCATCCAATGATACTTTGCCCATAGTGGCCAAGCGCAGAAATATTTCCGTGGTCAGTGGTTTGGCGATGGAAGCGCTTTCGTACAGCGTGCTATCCGTAGCCATGGTTTTGGCATTTTGAAGACCGTAAACATCCGACCAAACGATTTCCCCTTCTTCTATGACCGAAACTGCAATACTGGGTACGTCGTGCTCGTCCATCCATTTTGGGATGTCTTTTGACAGTTTTTCGAACTTTTCATTTATAACACCCGTCTTTTGGTCTGCACCATTATTTTTCTTTTTGTCAGTACACCCTAGAATGGCGAATAGTGAAAGGATAACAGATATGATTTTATGCATGTTGTTTGTTTAATTAGGTTACAAAAAAACTTGAAGGTCCGATTCTCGATTTTTGGCTTTGGAATCCACGTTTTCAATGATAGAATAAATAGAAAATAGGTGTAACAGGTTCAGCTTTTACTTATCTTTTAAATATCAAAGGCAAGCTATCCTATATATGTTTTTTCCCATGACCAAATCCTGATCATTTTCCGTTCATTTTTAATCTGAAACAACAAGACACTAAAAATCAGTTTAATGAAGCCATCCGACAGCGCCCTTTTAGAAGAAATCAAAAAAAAAATCGCTAGCGATGCCAACCTTTTAGAAACAACGGTATGGTCGCAGAAAGACTTTGAGTTTCTTTCTTTTTTCATAGAGGAGAAAGCGGGTTGTCGGTTGAGCATCTCCACTTTAAAAAGAATCTGGGCGAATGATTATCAACGCCTTCCTCACATATCGACTTTGGATGCTCTTTCCACAACGGCATTTGACAAAAACTGGCAGTACGTTAAATCCGCTTCCATTTCAAATCGGAATACGAAAAAAGCCAGCGCATTAAAAAACGGTTCTCTTGGTCAAAGAAAAAGCTATGGAAAAATAGGTATGGGATTGTTGTTGGTAATCCCCACAGTCTTGATTCTGATTGGTAACGTCAAGGCAATCCAAAAAAGGAAGAGCAAAAAAACCGAGGTAGCTGATGTTGTTTTTGACCACAGAAAGACACTTGAGAATCAATTGCCGAATACCGTGGTGTTCAACTATGATATCGAAGCAATCAATGCCAATCGTTTTTTTCTGCAACAAAGTTGGGATAGGTCAAGGAGGGTGGAGATTTTCAAGGGGACCAGGGAACGGACCGATGTTTACTACATTCCGGGATACTTCACCGCAAAACTCATCGCGGATGAAGAAATTATAAGGGAAATGCCCGTACACGTGACATACGAGGATTGGTTCATTGCTGCTAGACAGCCAATGTCCAATATTGTGACTTTTGACAGAGACCTGTGGTTAAGAAAAGACTATTTGGGCATCGAAGCAGAAACCTTGGGGAGTAAGGGTATTGACACAAACAAGGACTTTCAATTGGCCTATTATCATGTAAAAGATTTTGGTGTCAATGGCGATAATTTGACTTACAAGGCTTCGTTTAAGATGAACCCACTGGAGAATGTAGACTGCCCTATCATTAACGTCCATCTTCAAGGAAAAAACGGATATTATTGGATTATGATAGGGAACAAGGGTTGTGGTAGTGAACTCTCAGAACGGGTAGGAGACAAATTGCATGATGGGAAGACCCAAGACCTTACCAAACTGACTACCAATATGTACCAATGGAATGAGTTTGAAATCCGTACTGTTGACAAAAATGTCCATATAGCAGTGAACGGCTCAGAAGTTTTTTCGACTTCGTACAAGACTCACATTGATGGAATCATGGAAATAAGCTATTTCTTCAATGGAATGGGAATGATAGATAACGTAGAACTCAGGGATGGACAAGGAGAAATCAAATTTTCCGATGAATTTCAAGAATACCTTGAAAACGTTCCATAAACTGGAGCGTTAATAGGACTCTTTTGGCGGAAGGAGTAGATTACCAAAAAAGGTTCGTTTTTCGGGATTTTAACATGAATCCAATGCATAGAAAGGATATGCCCATTTGGTTTTTCCCTGCCGTTCCCAATCATACCACAAATCATAAGTGTTCACTATGAACATTTTGGGGGCATCATGATGCACGTATTGGTTTTCGACGGTTATGCCCAAATATCCTTCAATTGGTACGGCCCGTTCTCAAAGACCCAAAACTCACCGGAGAGGTAACGCCGACCTTTTTCCAAATTTGAAATCATCTCCATTTCTTCGGAATTCAATTTAATGTTCCGAGCTTCAAAGTTCTCCTTGATCCTTTGGTCATTGGTAGATTTGGGAATTACGGAAACCCCTCGATGTAATGACCATGAAATCAAGACTTGGGCTGAAGTAACGTTCTTTAATTCCGCAACGGAAAGGATTACCTTGTCTTCAAGAAGGTTAGGTTCATTATCGGCCTTGAGCACGCTGGGCCTATCCGATGATCCAAGAGGGGAATACGCCGTTAGGGGTATCCCATTTTCCCCACAAAAATCCAAAAGGTCATTTTGCTGAAAATAGGGGTGGGTCTCTACCTGGTTCATTTCCGGTTTTATTGTTGAAGCACCCATCAATTTGGAGAGGTTGGCCTTTCCGAAGTTTGATACCCCAATGTGCTTTGCGAGGCCTTTGTGCACTGCTTCTTCCATGCCTTGCCAGGTATCTTTCAATGGAATCTCATCCAGCGATAGAAAATCATCGGCGGATGTAGCCAGATATACCCCTTTCTTTAGGGCCACGGGCCAATGAATCAAAAAGAGATCTACATAATCCAGTGACAAATCCTTTAGGGTGTTTTTCACGGCCGGAACCACATCCTCCTTTCTATGGGAATCGTTCCAAAGTTTTGAGGTAATCCAAAGTTCCTCCCTACGGACAATGCCCTCATCAATACATGCTTTAATGGCCTCTCCGATTTCTTGTTCGTTGCCATATATGGGAGCACAGTCCACATGTCTGTACCCAATCTTGATAGCGGTTTTAACCGCTTCAAAAACCTTTCCTTTTTCGGATTTCCAGGTTCCAAGACCTAACATGGGCATTTTATCTCCGTTCGTAAACGTTATGTGTGTCATATCTTTTTTTGTTTTGAATTTGTATGCTATGATTACGCTCCAAAAACAAAGTTATACATCACTTTTGACGGTTTGGCACATTTTTTCAGTATACCTAGTGGAAGTTATGGAAAGGAAATTGTCTGAAATGGTTTCGCCTTAAGAATACTTGTGGCGTAAAGGGGGTTTTAGGCCCCGCACCTACTTTGGAAGAAGTAAGGAAACAGGAATAGCGGTCCCAATGTCATTTTAGTTTTCGAGGAACATACTGTTTTTCATTATCGTACCAGGCTGTGGCTATTTCCACAGCTTCAGTAAAGGCTTTTTCCTTCGAAAATCCATGTACGTCAATCATCCCATTGGCCAATAGAAATGCTTTTTCACCGATTTTGGTCCTATTCTTTTCCTTTAGCCTACCAAAAAACTCTTCCCGCGTAAATTTTTTCCCCATCCGGTCAATCCATGGTTTAACCAAGTGAAAATACTGATTTTCCCCAAGTAAGGTAAATATGACATCCAATGGTTGTCAAGCTTTCATTGACCGAGAATCCAAAAAGACATTCTTGGACCGGACAAGGTGGTCATTGCCCGGAATCTTCCCTTTTTTCGTTTCATGGGGTTCTTGATGGGAACATTTCGTGGACGCCCTAATTGGCAACCCCTAAGGCCTCTGCATAGGCATTGGACAAAGTTTTGTGATGGGGTTTATGGGTATGCCCAAAAATACATCACATCGGTATTGGCGTCCTTTACAATCTGCTACCAGAAGAGCGCATACACTGCTGTGAGTATGATTAAAATGACAAATGCCCCAATATTGAACAGCGGACTGGTTCTGAAAGTTTCCCTGTTGTACATAATACCTTTGGCGTCATCCCTGCCACGGTTTTGGAGATGGCTTGCCAATATGATGACGATGATGGTTAGTAAAAAAGTCAATCCCATTTGATCCATCCATGGCAATGATGGGAATATTGGTTCCAAAGTACTTCCAACCAACCATCCTTTAGGTCCTACCTTAAAGAACAAGGCTATGGGCATGGAGGCCAACACACCTATAATTGCACCGCTGTTGGTTGTCCTTTTCCAGAAAAGCCCCAATATGAAGACGGCCAAAATCCCAGGGCTTACAATTCCGGTATATTCCTGTATAAACTGGAAAGCCTGATCTATTCCACCCAATAAGGGAGCTATTGCCGCGGCAATGATCAAGGCAATTGCCGCGGACAAACGCCCAACACCCACTGTTTTTTTGTTTCCTGCGTTTGGATTGATGAGTTGTTTGTATATATCCATTGTAAAAATTGTGGAAGTGGAGTTCAGCATGGATGCCAAAGAGGATACAATGGCAGCGGCCAGAGCAGCTATGGCGACTCCCTTTAGTCCCGTTGGTAAAAATTGCATCAACCACGGATATGCTTTATCGGAAGCTCCCTGGGAAGGAATGTTCATTAAACCTTCCGCTCCAAGGCCATGCAACATTTCAGGGTCGTTGATTATCACAAAGGCGGCAATGCCCGGTATGACCACCACCAATGGGATGACCAGTTTCAAAAAGGCTGCAAACAATATCCCTTTTTGGGATTCCTTAAGGGATTTGGCCGCAAGGGTCCGTTGAATAATGTATTGGTTAAACCCAAAGTAATAGAGGTTGGCCACCCATAATCCACCTACCAGGACCCCAATACCGGGAAGGTTAATGTATTCAGGGTTACTCTTGTCCAGAATCATATCAAAATGCCCTGGCGCGGCTTCGAAGACCGTTTTTAACCCACTTAAGGCCCCCTGGCCGCCGGAGACTGTGTCGAGCGCCAGATACGTGGTGACCAAACCACCCAAAACCAGAAAAACAACTTGAATGATATCCGTCCATGCCACCGCCGATAATCCACCATAGAGCGAATATGCCGCTGCGAACAGTGAAAGGCCGATTATGGCGTATATCATATCTATTCCCAAGATGGTCTCCAAGGCCAGTCCTCCCAGGTATAGTACGGAGGTAAGGTTCACAAAAACATAGAGACCTATCCAAAAAATGGCCAAAATGGTCTTTAAATTTGTTGAAAATCGCTTTTCCACAAACTCAGGAATCGTATAAAGTTTCTTTTCTATGAATATGGGAAGAAAGTATTTCCCCACAATCAAAAGGGTTATGGCCCCCATCCATTCATACGAAGCAATTCCCAAGCCAAGGGCAAAGCCCGAACCTGACATTCCAATAAATTGTTCGGCCGATATGTTTGCGGCAATGAGCGAAGCACCAATGGCCCACCAAGGCAGTGATTTGCTGGCGAGGAAATAATCTTCGGCTGTTTTTTCTCTGCCACTTTTGGTTCTGGATACCCAAAGTCCAATAACGAGTATAAGCAGTGCATAAGCTACAAAAACAAGATAGTCCCAGAATTCAAAATTGTGTTGCATAATCGTAATTTGTCTTAGTTGGTCATTTGTATATTCTTTTCCTGTTCGCAGGGCCCAAAAGCAGATGGTGGAGCCCCACCTCCAACACCCTGGCCATTTCATTTAGGGTGGTCATGGTTGCGATATTATTCTTGGCATTCCAAACTGTAATGTGTGGTTGGTAGCCTTCTCAAGACATCCGCTGCTTGTTCAGCTGTTATGTCACGTTGCGGGTTGGCGAACATTTCATAGCCCACCATGAACTTCTTGACCGTTGCAGAGCGCAGTAGGGGAGGGTAAAAAGACATATGGAAGTGCCATTCTTGATGTTCTTCCGTATCTGTTGGTGCCTGATGGATGCCGGAGGAATAAGGGAACGAGGTTTCGAATAGGTTGTCATATTTTACGGTCACTTCCCTTAAGATGGCTGCAAAGTGTCGTCTTTCACGACTGGAGAGTTGGGAAATGTCCTGAAAGTGTTTTTTTGGGGCAATCATAACTTCATAGGGCCATACTGCCCAGAAAGGAACCAAGGCCAAAAAATCGTCGTTCTGCGCAATGATACGTTCGTTTAGCTTGATTTCCTGATCCAAATAATCCTCAAGCAAACTTCTTCCATTTTTCTCCCAATAGGTGCGTTGCTGCCTTGTTTTTTTTTCCACTTCCAGGGGAATTGAACTTTGTGCCCATATTTGCCCATGTGGATGGGGATTACTGCAACCCATCATTGCACCTTTGTTCTCAAATATCTGAACATGTTTGATATCTGGATTGCTCCCAAGTGCCCGATATTCCTCCTGCCAAACAGCAACAACTTTTTCAATATTGGAAACCTCCATTTTAGGAAGCGTCAATGAATGATCTGGGGAAAAGCAGATCACTTTGCATATGCCCATTTCCCCTTTTGCCCGTAGCAACCCATCTTCAAAATCGTCCCTTGGAGTGTCCTGCAAAAGAGCCGAAAAATCATTGACAAAACTAAATACGGACGTATAAGGTGGATTTGTAGCCCCATTTGCCCTGGTATTTCCCGGGCAGAGGTAACAATTTTTGTCATACAAAGGCCTTTTTTCATCGGCAATTTTTTCTTGTTTTCCCTGCCAAGGCCTTTTGGTACGATGGGGCGAGACCAACACCCATTCCCCGGTCAGGATATTGTACCGTTTATGCGGATGTTCATTTAGGTTAAGCTTCATGTGGGTTGTTTTGTGATCGATGTTCCCTCACTGGGGAGGGTGATAAAATGGGAAAGTTCAATATTGAACGCTTTTTTATAGGCTTTTGAAGCTTCTTTCACATACGAATCAACGGCATTCCTATGTATGATGTTCAGGGTGCATCCGCCAAAGCCACCTCCCATCATTCTCGCCCCAAGAACCTGTTCTTTCGTTTTTGAAAAATCCACTAGAAAATCAAGTTCGGGACAACTTACCTCAAATTTTTTACGCAATCCCTCGTGGGTATCGTACATCAATAGTCCCATTTTAACAAGGTCGCCTTTCCTCAGGGCACTCACGGCCTGTAATACCCTCTTGTTCTCCTGAACTATGTAGGAACATCTGTTGAACAGTGTTTCGCCAAGTTCTTCTTTACAGTCCTCCAACATTTTTATGGTAACGTTTCTGAACGATTTCCCTATTCCAAATTTTTCCGTCACCATTTCCAATCCATCCTCACACTGCTGTCTTCTTACATTGTACTCCCCGGTCGAGAGGTTATGCGAAACATTGGTATTCAACAACAATAAACAGTAAGGATTGATATCGATAGGGATATATTCGAAATCCAACGATCTGCAGTCCAAAAGCATTACATGGTTTTTTTTGCCCATTATGGAAGCAAACTGATCCATGATGCCGCATTTGGTGCCAACGAAATTGTGTTCCGCCCTTTGGCCCAGCTTTATCAGTTGCCACTTATCCAACCCTAGGTCGAACAGTTCATTGAGTCCGAAAGCCAGGCCGCATTCCAAAGCGGCAGATGAGCTTACACCGGAACCAATGGGCACTTTACTTTCCATGGTACAGTCGAAACCCCTTAGGCGATTGGAAAGTTTGCCCATTTCATGGAGTACCCCCAGCACATAGTTATGCCAGCCCTCGGTACCTTGGGAAAGATGGTCCAAATCTGCCACCAGGATGCTTTCAAAGCCCTTGCTTTTGATGGTACAACGGTTGGCCGAACCATTTTTCCTAAGTTTAAAATAAATGCATTTATCAATTGCCGCGGGTAAGACAAAACCATCATTGTAATCTACGTGCTCACCAATAAGATTGATTCTTCCCGGTGATGAAATTCTAAGTTCTATTGCCAAAAATTATAAAAATAAAATTACTGCATAAGTATAATACTTATCAAAGGTACTGGTGCCGTTGACTTTAAAAAGTGTTGATCTGTTCAAAAAGGGGACAAACTTGTTGCAAATGGCACAGGATGAAGTCCCCTTAAAAATCCTGGGCTTCGTCTGGCCCGGGATTGGCATAGTTTGGGTCTTTTGCCCTAATGTACACATCACCATCATTTTTAATGGTAACCTCTAACGGAACAATGGTCGTACCTTGTTTGTTTATGGTTTGGGCTGTTCCGGAAAGGTCCCTGGTCTGAATTCCATCGTCCGAAACCGGTGGCACATCCCCATTATAAAATGCAGTACACCACCATCTACCTTCCTTATCCTGAAACGGCGTACCGTGACCCAGAAACCTTCCCACAAAACGTCGGGGGCCATAGGGTCCCAAAATGGTATTGGAAATACAGTAATACAGATTATAGGAACCTTTTCGCATCTTATCGGTTGACCAGGCAGTACCAAAGTGTACATATTTATTTCCAATCTTACGTAAAGTTGCGCCTTCATGACCTATCACCCGATCTTTGGGGTCAATTCGTACAGGTGCTGAGGCAAGGCCCTTGAAACCGGGTTTGATAGGAGCAATTTTGGTATTTCCCCACAGTAAGTACCAAACACCATTATCATCAAGAAAAAGTGATGGATCGTGTTTTGAATGCATGTCCGTTTCCATTGGGAATATAAAATCGCCATTCCACTCCACCCCCGTGGTAATGGCCAAATTGGCGCCATTTTTAACCGGTGCCGGTGAAGTATGGACAAAAACCCATTTTCCATCGATCTTATATAATTCAGGAGCCCAAAGCCGCCAATCGGTTCTTGGGCCATCAAATTTTTCTGGGAACCTCCCTGCCCAATAGCCCTTGTCCAAAGAAAATGGTGCGCCAACATACTCCCAGTCCAACAGATCCTTACTTCGCCATACATTGATATCCGGCCCCACAATACTGGGTGTTCCATATAATTCTTGATTGTGGGCGTCAAGCCCTGTATTATAGGGCTCCGTTTCCTCCCTTGGGTCATCCTTCTTTGGTGTGGTCCCCGTAAGGTAATAGTAACCATCATCAGCCAAATGGATATAAGGGTCACGAATCCATCCTTCTTTTAGGTAAATCGCCTTATCGTGGTTTTTGAAAGCATCCATTTTGGAATTTTCACCAAGGGATTTCATGAGATCGCTTTCTGCAGTGGTTTTCTCTTTACAGGAAAAAAACGCACAAAAAAGAAGGGGAAGGACGATTCTTGAAAGTGGCATACCTATTTGGTCAAAGAGAATTTATACACACAGGTAGAGGTATACGTCTCCCCGGCATTCAACGCTGTACTGGGAAAATTTTCCTGGTTCGGTGAATTTGGAAAATGCTGGGTTTCCAAACAAAAAGCTCCCCTAAAATCATAGGTTTTGCCCAATTTGCCTTCTTCGCCTTTCAAAAAATTACCTCCGTAGAACTGAAGTCCCGGTTCATTGGTCCATACTTCCATGGTACGCCCGGTTTCCGGTTCTACCACTTTAGCTGCCAGTGAAAGGCCATCGCTGTTTTTGGGGCCAGTGTTCAATACAAAGTTGTGGTCATAGCCCAGACCATACTTCAATTGTTGGTTTTCTGAATTCAAATCTTGGCCTATAGGTTTTGGCGTTCGAAAATCAAAAGGTGTATTTTCTACCTTCCTAAGCTCTCCGGTAGGAATCAAATCTTTGTCTACCGGTGTAAAGCGGTCTGCATTAATTTGTAACATATGACCGTTTATGGTGCCATTTCCATGCCCTTTTAGATTAAAAAATGAGTGATGGGTAAGGTTCAGGACCGTTTTTTTGTCCGTATGGGCCTTATAGTTGATGATCAACTCATTCCCATCGGTCAACCTATAGGTTACTTTTACGGAGAGATTGCCCGGATATCCCTCTTCCATATGGGGTGAGGTTCGATAAAATTCAATTTCATTGTCCGATTTTTGTTGACCATCCCAAACTACACTTTCAAAGCCTTTGTTTCCGCCATGTAGGTGGTTGCTACCGTTATTGGTTGCCAGTGTATACATCACGGTATCGATCGAAAATTTGCCTTGTGCTATTCGATTGCCATATCTTCCTATGGTAGCCCCAAAGTATTTTTCCCTGGCCGTTCTGTATTGGTGCAATGATGGGAACCCAAGTACGATATCATCAAAGTTCCCGTTCTTGTCGGGCACGTACAATGAAATTAAGCGTTGGCCATAATTTGTAAATGTTGCCTCAATACCATTTTTGTTTTTCAAAGTATATAGCCCTACTTTTTTTCCTTCGATTTCAGTTTCAAAATTTGATGCTTTTATTTCTGAAAACGTAATTCGCCCAGAATCTGCCATATGAGAATTGTTTCCTTTTTTGATTTTGTCCTTGCAGCCACTGATTCCAAATAAAACTGGCAGCAAAACGATAAGTATATGGGACTTTGACATGATGTGTATCGCATTATGGATGGCGTATTGTAAAGCTAACCGTTATTTCGATTTATAAACAATTTAAGATGATGCAAAATGTGGTAGCATATGTTGTAATTTAAACGATGGCCGTCATCGGGATCACAATCCACAACAACTCCCTTTACTAAGGAAGCAGTAGGGTTGAAAAAACGACCCATGGATCAATTATGAGTAAGGTTCCCATTTTTATCACCTCAATTCTTTTGCCCTTGGATATTGGTTTAAAATATCCTCCATTGCCTTTACGATTTTTTTATGCTGCTTGGCGATGTTTTTGGTTTCTAGAGGGTCTTCATCATAATCATACAGTTCGTATACCACGTCATCCAAATCCTTTGAATTGGTCCATCGTACCATACGGTATCGCTCGTTACGAATGGCCTCACCAATGTAGCTCCGTTTTTTGTAGGCATGATAGGCATGATTTTTAATGACTTTTGCAGGATTTTCCAAAATCGGCCTAAGACTGATTCCATCCAATTTTTGAATGCCAACAGGTTGCGCCAAACCTGCCAAATCCACCAAAGTAGGATAAATATCCACGGTTTCCATAAACTGTTCGGTACTTGCCTTTTCCCTTGTAACCCCAGGGACCCGAACTAAAAATGGAATCCGCGTCGGTTGCTCGTAATTTGTATGCTTCGTCCAAATACCATGGTCACCCAAATGCCAACCATGGTCACCCCAAAGCAATACTATGGTTCTTTTGTCAAGTTCCAGTCGCTTTAATTCATCCATGACTTTGCCCAACTGCGCATCCATATAACTAATACTGGCATAGTACCCATGAATAAGGGTTCTTTTAAGTTCTTCGGAATAGGCCACACCTTTGTCTTCCGGTACGGGAAAAAACTGGGTGATTTCACCGCCCCGCTTTTGTGCAATCTGTGGGGCATCCTTTGGAAAATCTTCAAATTCGGGCATGGGCAATTTGGCTGGATCGTACATATCCCAATACTTTTTGGGCACCGAAAATGGAAGGTGTGGCCTTGCGAAACCTACGGCCATAAAAAATGGCTTTTTTCCTTTTCCCAATTTACGCAGACGGTCGATGGCATGGCGTGCCACACGCCCATCGGCATAAGCATCGTCGAGTACATCGGGCATTTCCCAAGCCGCTCCCCGGGGCAAATCCTTATTTTTTGGAATGTCTTTCAGGTGTTTTCTCGTATTCTCAAAAAAGGCTTCCTCACGTGTCAAGGGCCCTTCTTTACTTTCGGGCAAGATGTATTCAATGACCTTGTCCTTTAGGGAAGGCACGCTCCAGGATAGCCCGTCATCACTTTGCCCATGACCCACATGATACACTTTGCCCATTGATTCTACATGATAGCCATTTTGCTTAAAGTATTGGGGCAAGGTGACCGCTTTAGGAATGGTCTCCCTAAAATTTCTGCCAAAACCATAGATTCCTGAACTTGTGGAGCGCATGCCCAACATCAAATTGTATCGGGAAGGCCCACAAACAGCTTGGTTCACATAGGCACGTTCAAATTGGAGACCGCTTGCGGCCAATTTATCGATATTTGGGCTTAGCACAGTGGTATCGCCATAACTGCCCAAAGCAGGTTTAAGGTCATCCACCAAAATCATCAAAATATTGGGGTATTCTTTTTTAACTTCCGATTGACCGTTGCTATGGGAACAAAAAAGTGCAAGTAGCACTATGAACGCTGTATTTTTCATCTTGCGCCCCTATTATTTTTTATAGAGTACTTCATGCATTTTTGCCAGGGTTTCCACAGGTATTTTGACCACCTTCCTATCGTAGGTAATCAATCCGTTTACCTCACCCTCAACATCCGTGGTCTGGGTGTAAATGGCTGCTGAGAGTCCATTTTCTTCCTTCATTTTCACGATTTGGTCGAATTTCAACCTGTAATTTTCGAGTAGCTTCGCTTTGGAATCATAGGTCTGATACCCCCAATTTTTAAATCCGGGCTTCCACAGATGTCCATCTACGGGAAAACCGATGCCCCCGTACTCCCCAATGACCGATGCCATATCCTTTGAAATGGAAGGAATCCTCACTTCCTTTTGATAGCTATGGATGTCATATATTTCCCCACAGGGCCGCAGTGACCAACCGCTAACAGCGTTAACTAAACGAGAGCCATCCAGGGCTTTGACCATATCCGCAATCCTACAGGTATCGTACTGCCCCCAACCTTCGTTGAAGGGAACCCACATTACAATGCTAGGGTAATTGTAATGTTCATGAATCATCTGTTTCATCTCATACTCGTACTGCATTTTGGTTTCGATGGTCAGGTGCAGATCGGGAGCGCCTTTTTTTGCGTGTTGTAAATGAATGGGTCGTTTTTCCGGTTCAGGATTTGGTACTACCATCATACCCGACGGCATATCTTGCCAAACCAACATCCCCAATCGATCGCAATGGTAATACCAGCGGTCCGGTTCTACTTTTATGTGTTTGCGAATGGTATTGAACCCCATTTTTTTTGTCATTTCAATATCCCATCGCATAGCTTCATCGCTGGGCGGCGTGTGCAATCCATCAGGCCACCAGCCTTGATCTAGGGTTCCGTATTGGAAAAGTGGTTGATTGTTCAAAAACAGGTATTTACCTCCTTTATGGTCGCCTAAACTGATTTTTCGCATTCCAAAATAGCTTTTGATCTCATCCAAAACTTGGCCTTTTTCATCGATCAAAACCAAATCAAGATCATAAAGAAAAGGAGAGTCGGGAGCCCAAAGCTTGGCGTCTTCAATGGAAAGGGTTGCCTGTTCTTCGGCAGCAATTTCTGTATTGGCAACCAACTTGTCCTCAGAAGAAGCTTTGATTCTGACCCTGAATTTTTCAGGGGAGGGTTTGTTCAGCATGGGCACTATGGAAACGGTTCCTTTGTCGATATCAGGAGTTATCTTAACCTCCTTGATCCAAGCTTTTGTGGAGACCCCTTCCAACCAAACCGTTTGCCAAATCCCACTAACGGGGGTATACCAAATCCCCTGCGAGGGCAACTGTTGTTTTCCCCTGGCTTGTGAACCGAAATTACTTGGGTCATCAACGGCGACCGTAATGGTATTCTTCCCTTTCTTCAAATACGGCGTGATATCAAATGAAAACCTATCATATCCGCCTTTGTGGCTTCCCACAATAACATTGTTGACCCACACCATTGCTTCATAATCAACAGCTTCAAAATGAAGGATAATATCTTTTTCAGCAAAGCTGTCCTTCAGCTCAAAATCCTTGTTGTACCAAAGGCGATGTTGAGGGAGTACGGTTTCTTGAATACCGGATAGTTTTGATTCCACCGCAAAGGGTACCAAAATCGTTCTTGAAAAAGTTTGAGGTCTTGCCTCGGTTCGTTCGCCAAGGTGAAAATCCCATGGGCCATTCAAATTTTGCCAGTCTCCACGTTCCAATTGTGGCCTGGGGTATTCATTCCAAACCGAATTTTTGTCAATTTTTTTTGCCCATGGCGTCACAAGGACGGTTTTATGTGGCGTTACCTGACCTACCATCGCGGTCATAAAAAGGCCCAATATTGTAAAAACTAAATTTTCCTTCATTTTCTAATGGTTTTTAATTTACGAATACCACAGTCTGCCCATACCAATCCAAGATTTCCTTGGTAAAAATTTCGACACGTTCCATGTGGTCTTGTGCTATGTTACTACTTTCTTTTGGATCGTGTCTTAAATTGTACAGTTCTGCTCCGGTCCCGTCCTCATTGACCAAAAACTTCCAATCTGCATAGCGCATGGCCAATTTGGGAGTCATAAATTCAGGATTGCCAGGAACAGGCTGGTTGGGGAAGTACCAGAATATGGGTTCTTTTCTTGATTGTGATGTCCCATAAATTGCTCCATCCAATGGAATGCCATCAAGATTGGGTGCAACCTCTTTGAAATTGGAATCGGTAAGGTTCAGTATCGTGGGAAACAAGTCCATTACAGCTCCAACCGTGGTACTGTCCACGGAATTTTCAGGGATGTTCCCTTTCCACTGTACTAGTAAGGGTACCCGAATCCCTCCTTCATATAGGCTCCATTTTCTACCCCGTAAATTTCCTTGACTTGATGGGGGTTGTCCGTTGTGTTTATAATATCGCGGCCAATCGGTAGGCCCATTATCGCTTGACATGATAATAATGGTATCATCAATCAGCCCCATGGACTCCAGGCCCTGAACAAACCTGCCCACCTGCTTATCGGTTTCTTTGAGAACGGCAAAAAATTTGGCTTCTTCCTCATCCCTCGCGATAGGCCTAAACCCTTCAATTTCAGATTCCGTTGGTTTAAAAGGGTCATGGACGTCACCGGGAAATATATTGACATAGAAGGGTCGATCCTTGTTTCGTTTTATGAACGAAAGTGCGCTATCAACATAAATTCGTGTAATATCCCTTTTGGGTATCCTGGCAATCCTGCCCTTTCCCAATTTGGCACTCCTATTGCTCAGGGCATGGTCCTCTAAATCAAGTATTCGGTCACCTATGCCTTCAAAACCAACAAGGCTCTGGTCATAGCCATAATCCGTAGGGTAGGGGACATTGCCAATATCTCGCCCTCCGCCCATATGCCATTTCCCAAAATGTGCCGTTGCATATCCATTATTTTTCAACATTTTTGGCAACAAGGGTCCTATGGTATCCAAAAAATTGGCCTGCCTTCTTGCTTTATTGTTTTTTGTACTACCAACAACCCCATGGATTCGCCTTCTGAAAGGATACTGACCAGTGATAAATGCCACTCGCGATGGTGAACAAACGGGCGCGTTGCTATAAAACTGGGTGAACTTTATACCATTTTTGGCGAGGGCATCAAAATTTGGAGTAACGATTTTATCATTGCCATAGCAGCTTAAGTCCCCATAACCCAGATCATCGATGAATATGAAAACAACATTTGGTTTCTGCCCTTCGGATTTTTCGATTGGGGATTCTTTACAAGATGAAACTCCAAAAAAACATATCGCACACCAAAAAATCATTGGATTCTTCATGTCATCCGGTTTTACATTTTGTATTCATCGATCAACTTTGGTTTTGATTTCAATAAGCTTATCGGGCTGGGTTCCAAAAATGTCCTTTCCGTTGGTATTTACATAAGCTTTTATCGCGTATTTTGAATTCCGTCGGAGCTCCTCCTTTGGAATGGTCACTTGAAATTTGCCTTTGTTCTTGTCCATGCTATTTCCTTCAACACGTGTTTCCTCCACGGTTAAATAGGAGATATTGCTGTATATGATTCCAAAGCTATGGTAACCATCCAAAGGGATATTGTCAAATGTAACATCTATGATGTAGTTACCTTCGATATCCTTGTTGATCTCGGTTATTTCAATCTTGTAGTTGGCCTCCAGTTTTATGGGGGTGGCAATATTGGGATAGAAATTGCTTTCCCCATGTTGTGTAGCGGCTTTTACCGTATAAAAAAAGTCCTTGTCCTTTTCTATGGACGTATCCTCAAAACCTGTGCCTTTAACATTTGATGCCAACACCTGAAAATCGTGTAATTTTTCACCGCGAAGCACAATATATGTTGTTCCGGGCGGATTTAGTTCATTGGGCGTCCAGTTCAACATGATACTTCCCCTGGGAGTTTCCCGAGCGGATACATCCCTGGGGGAATAGGGGATATTTTCTTTAGGGATTACGGTTACATACTCCGAAAACCCACCCTGTCCCAATCCGTTATAGGCCGCCACCGAAAAAGTATGGGGAACGTTCATTTCAAGACCTTCCACTCGAAACCCAAAAACATTCTTGGTATCTATGATCTTTTCTTTACCTGTTTCCGATATGTATTTTAAGAGATATCCTTCCGCGTTTTTGACGCTTTGCCACATAACGGTGGCCGTATCATCCCGTCTTGCGGTTTTGAAAATTGATGGTATTGAAGGGCGTTCATATCCCTGGGAAACGATTTTGGACTTTGACCTATCCCCTGAAGTGCTCAAGGCAATCGTTTGAAAATAGTAGGTTTTGCCCAATTTTAAGTTGGTCACCTCGTAATTAGTTCCTTTTATGCCATCAATTTTGACCGTTAAGGAATCCGGTGCCGTTCCATACCACAATTGATATTCGGAGGCACCTTCCAGATGGCCCCAAACCGCGTTCACCCCATTTTCGGTAACTGACAAATCATAAATTCGTGGAGGTGACAAGGAAATTTTTCGATCGGATTGCCATTTGGCCACGGTGACACTCAATGGCCTTATATGTAGTCTCCCGCCATTGCTGATTTCTGACCGTATTTCCGTATTTTTTGTCGTTAGGTCATCTGCTGAGATATATTCAAGTTCAACCTTTCCTTTTAAAGGTTTTCCATCTAAAATCAAATCAAATTCACCGGCTTCCAAACTACGATTGGTGACCACCAAATAATCATAACCGTTGGTACCCCGATAGGCTTGGGCAAACATGCCCTCAACCACCGTTTGTTGCATGCCACTTACCTTTAAACCGCCCGATAGTTCCGATGCATAAACGAAATCGGAATTGTTGACCGCACTATGGTAAATTTTATAGGCCTTTCCCTCCAACAGCCTGTGGATTCCCGTTGGAATGGAATCGGTGTCCAGTTTTTTACCTTTCCCATAGGCTTCTGTTATCAAATGGTTGAAATTCTTTTCGGGAATATATTTATTGCTGACCTCGTGCGCACCGATCCAACGGGTATTTGTGTGTTGCAACTGGCGCATGGTATATTCGATATTGTAGATACTGTAATAAATGCCGTCCAAAGGCTTGTTCCAAATACCAAACTCGGTGATGAGCATGGGAATACCTTTGGAAGTATATGCTTCTATTTCTTCCATGGCTTCTTTGCCAGTAGCCTCCAATAGTTTGGTGTTGGCCCTTCGGTACGCTTTATCAAGGGATTCGCGCTTGCCCGTATGTGGTGCATAGGAGTGTTTTGAAAACGTATTCCAATAGGCGCCATGCTCGCTTTGATATTGGTTTATCTCTTTCATGAACCCCCAGATACCGTCCCAGGTGAAGTTCAATGCCAATTGCGCATCTGGAAAAACCTTCAATATGGCTTCTGCATGTGGTCGCATTTTTGCGGCATAGTCGTATCCATTGTTCCACCAGTACCGTTCGCGGTGCGGGACATAGAAATAAGGTTCATTGCAGAACTGCCAAACTTCGACCTCCATATTGTTGTTCTTTACAAAACGTGCAAGTTCCTCGGTGATTCTGGGGGTTTCGGAAAAGGCATTGATGGTCACCACCAGTTTTCCGTTGATTTCCTTCAAGAGTTGGTAAAGGTCAAAAATACGGTGGGGTCCTTTTATCTCCGTGAATTCATATCCCCTGAGATACTGCTTGGATTTATCGAACATGTAGGCATAATCCAGATCATACTGACCTGTGGCACAATTAAAAGCATCACCCATGGTCCCCGAAAAAAAGCGCAACCAGCCGGGTCGCAGTTCATGAACGGCTTTCCTGAAATCAGGGTGGGTGTAATTCCATACTTTATCGGCAATACGGACATTAAAACCACTGCTCCCAATTTCTATCGGATGGCCATTTTTGGTATTGATCTTTATTTGGCCGAAAGTTGCTTGGAACAACGTGCAGACCAATACAATTTGTATTAAATCCCTTCTCATCTTTAGAAAAAAGGGCTGTCCAAAAAGTCCTACGCGCATTGGTCACATCGAGGGCAGTAGAGATGTATTTGACAATCGGAACTATGATAAGTTTTCGACTGCGCTCGAACCGACAAAATACTCTTTTTAGACAGCTCCCTTCATTAGTAGAACTAACTCAAATTAACTAAACTTAAATTTTACTTGCTGTTTAAATATGTTTTCTGACTAAACTTAAATACCGATGAAGGTGTTCTGGCATCCTGCAGTATTTGCTCCATTTCCGCAACAATGTCGGGATGGAGTTCCGCCACATTCTCTTCTTCTTGGATGTCTTCTGACAGGTCGTACAACTCCAATTCGGAATCCCCATTAAAAACATTGTATTTCACTGCTTTCCATTTCCCTTTTCGTATCGCTTGCCTGCCCCCCTTTTCGTGAAATTCCCAATACAAATAGTCATGTTTTTCCTGTTCTCCGGAGTCTCCCATCAAGGTGGGCAATATTGAAATGCCATCCAAACCTTCTGATGGCTGACCACCGGCCAACTCTACCACTGTTGGAAAAACATCCCAAAATGCCGATATATGATCTGTAGTGGAACCGGGCCTAATGGTTCCCGGCCATTTTGCGATCATTGGTACACGAATGCCTCCCTCGTATAAATCGCGTTTATAGCCTTTTAGATTGGCATTGCTGTTAAAATATTCCGGATTGGCACCACCTTCTTGGTGCGGTCCATTGTCAGAGGTGAAAACCAATAAGGTATTTTCGGTCAACCCCAGATCTTCCAGTTTTTGGACAATCTCGCCAACCTGCCGGTCCAGTAAGTCCATCATAGCCGCAAATGTAGCATTGGGCTCTTTTTGGGACTCATAAGGGCCTTGGCGGTATTCAGGCCCTTTATCATAACCTTCAAAGGCTGTTTCCGGAGGGTATTTTCCTCGATGTTTTTGCATGAGGTATTCCGGTGCAGCCAATTCTGCGTGCGGAATGATTGTGGCAACGTAAAGGAAGAATGGCCTATTCTTATGGTCGTCAATAAATTGCAAGGTCTTTTGGTGTATCAACTCGGGGGCATATACACCTTTTTGCTGTCCTTGATTTTCTTTAATGGGCAATGAATCTGCATTGGACCATAAATGTCTTGGATAATAATTATGGCCCAGGCGCTGGCAGTTGTAGCCAAAAAAGGTATCGAAACCCTGGTTCATGGGATCGCCTTCGGATCCTGGATAGCCCAAACCCCATTTTCCAAAAATTCCGGTTACATACCCTTGGGTTTTTAAAGCTTCGGCAATGGTGTGGGTGCTATCTGGAATTGGGTATTGCCCCTCGGGTCTTATTTCCTTATTGCCACGCACCACCGTATGCCCCGTATGCATACCGGTCATTAGGGTGGAACGGGAAGGGGCACATACCGTACTACCGGAATAATGTTGGGTGAACAACATACCGTCTTTGGCCAGCTTATCAATATTGGGTGTCTTAAATTTCTGTTGCCCATAGACTCCAATATCTCCATAGCCAAGGTCATCGGCTAAAATGTAAATGATATTTGGTTTATTGGATTCCGATTTGGATGCTTTCGCTCCGGTGTTTTTGTCCTTGACCTTTACATTGCAAGCCCATACCGCTAGCAATAGTATGCAGCCAAGACCAATTTTACTAACTTCCTTCATTTAAACGTATGCCTTTTAGCTCCCCAAGAATTAACCTCCCCGGTATCCATTGTTTGTTGGGTCCGTATTCAATAGGTTTGGATTTAGGATAAGCTCCTCCTGAGGTATTGGTAACAGTACATGATAGGGTTGAATATTATCTGCCGGATTGTTCCAGGGCCTGTGCTGCACGTTGCGCACGGTCTCCAAAAGAATCCCCCAGCGAATCAGGTCCATTCTTCGATAGCCTTCGGTACATAATTCAAACTTACGTTCATCGTACATGGCTTCCCTAAATTCTTGTTGACTCATTCCGGACCATGGTTCGTCCGGTTCAAAAGCGCGTTCCCGTACCCTGTTAACATACGGATAAGCTGCGCCTGGGCCACTTATTTCATTTTCGGCCTCTGCCGCCATAAGGTAAATATCGGCCAATCGAAAAACCACATAATTTTCATGATGGTTTTGTCTGGGGGAGGTATTGTTAAGGTTCCAGTTTTTACGGAAGTAGGGGAAACTTAACTCATATCCCAGATATTCAGTGACTATGGTAGCCTCATAGCGCAAATCGTCCGGATCCCAGTTATCCCTATCCGCCAGTTCTGGAAGGGGAATGGCCCAGCCAAACCCGGTCATATCCTGCCCAATGGCCTGTAAATCTGCAGAAAGCAGTTGCCACCTGGCCGGTGTTCCATCACCTCCGGGCCGTTCGTTACGATTACTGGGCTCGTCACGCAATCTAGGGTTGTAATCATCAGTGCGTTGTGTGGAGCCGTCGTTAAAGCCATCTACGGGATCAGTGGTAAAATCAACTACAAAAATTTGCTCATCATTATACTGATTTTCCAAATCTGTTTGGTCAAATACTGCGGCAAAATCATCTAAAAGGCGATGAGGGGAATTATTGATGATGTTGTCACAAGCCGCTTTTGCTTCTGCCCATTCCCTATCAAAAAGATGGTACTTTGCCCTGAGGGCTTCTGCAGCCCATTTTGAGGCGCGGCCAAGGGTAGGTTGACTGGGTAGTAAATCAAAAGCACGCTCCAAATCCGATTTCATAGCGCTACGTATTTGATCTCGGGGTGAACGTTCCAATGTTCCCAAGTCTTCCAAGGGCAGCAATTCCGTAAAATAGGGAACATCCCCCCATAGGTTGGTCAAATGAAAATAAGCCAATGCACGTATAAACAGGGACTCACCCAATGTTTGATTCCTAATTTCCTCGGAAAGGTTTTCATTGCCTTCGATATTGGAAATGTTCAAGGAGGCATTGCGCACAATTTCATACAGTGCTCCCCAGGTGCCATTTCCATCGGAGACACCTTCTTGAATCAAATAATTGTGTATTTGACCATTTACATTACGACTTGGGCCAACCTCATCCGCACCGTTGACATAGTAATTATCCAACCCCCTTGTTCTATATAAGGTCCCTCTACGTAGAATGCGATAGAGCCCATTGGCAGACAATAGGGCCTCTTGGTCGTTGTTAAAAAAGTTTTCTACGGAAATCTGATCGCGCAAATCCTCTTCCAAAAAACTTTCACAGCCAAAAAGTACCACCATGACTGTGCAAATTGATACAATAAATATTCTGTTTTTCATTGCTGTTTTTTTAAAATTCCATTCTTACACCAGTTAATATGCTTGTTGCATACGGATAGGCCCCGGCTGCAAAACCTTGTGAAACACCTCCAAATTGATTATTGGTGCTCGCCGAAGTGAAATTGTTTACTTCGGGATCGCCCAGTGTGAAGTCCGAGAACAATAAAAGGTTTCTACCCGTTACGTATACATTTATGCCCTTAAAAAGAGTATCCAAACGGGCTTTTTTCAGGGGAATGTCATACGATAAGGTTACCGTTCGCAATCGTACAAAGGAACCATCTTCTATATTGGCCGTACTGTTTGGATTGAATAGGCTGGTAGAGGTTCCTGCCCTGGGAATGTCCGAGGTTTCATCAATACCTTCCCGCCATCGGTTCAAAACCCTTGGGTCAACATTTTCATCGCCCCTTCCAAATAGGGATCTTTGTGTGACTATGTTGAATATTTCTGCGCCAAAGGAATATTGAAAGAAGACGTCCAGGTTCAATCCCTTCCAGGAAAAATTGTTTCTGAGGCCTCCAAAAAAGTCAGGTTGTGGGCTGCCTATCACAGAAAAGTCTTCTTGATTTATTGTCCCATCCCCATTGACATCCCGATAACGGGGACTCCCCAAAAAGGCCCTTCCCACGGCATTGTCATCTATAATTTCCTGAGGGGTCTTATAGGTACCCAAATACTCTGCTCCCACAAAGGAAGGAAATGCTTCCCCCGGAATTAACCTTGCCGATGGGCCACCTTGATTACCGGTAGATTGCAGGTTAATGAATTCCTCATCCCCAATATCCAATACTTCGCTGTCATTGGACGTCAACGTGAATGTAGTGTTCCAACTGAAATTTTCATTGCTGATGTTTTTGGTGTCCAACAAAAATTCAAATCCACGGTTTTCAACGCTACCTACATTCTCTAAAATTCGGTTTCCCGCTGTGTTTGGTAAATCCCTAAACAGTAGCAAGTCTTCCGTAGTTCTTTTGTAGTACCCTGCTTCAAATGATATTCGATTGTTGAACAAACCCATTTCCAGACCCAGATCCAATTGCTTTGTGGTTTCCCAGGTCAACCCATTTGTCCCAGGATTGGCCAGGACAACCGCAGGAACCAAAGCTTCATTAAAATAATTGAACGTAGGATTGAACAAATCAAAGGAATTGTATGGGGTCACTCCCTGTTCCCCTACTATTCCATAGCTTCCCCTAAACTTTAGCCTATCCATGACTTCCAAATCGGTCATAAAATTCTCTTCGTCTATGTTCCATGCGACTCCTACCGAAGGGAAGAAGGCGTATTTGTTTCCATCCTCAAAGACCGAGGAACCATCTTGTCTTCCCACCAAGGTCAGGATATAACGGTCTTTATAGCCGTACGTAATACGACCCAGCACGGAGGTCAATGTACGTTGATTATACCCTGATCCAACTTGATACGTTTCGGGATCCGAACCCAATGATAGGTTGTTAAACTGGACAACATCATTTGGGAAGCCTTCGGCACGTTGGTCTGTGCTTTCACTGGTGATTTGTTGTGCCGTAAAGCCACCCAGCACGTTCACGGAATGATCACCAAATTTCTTGTCCCAGGTAAAGGTGGTCTCACTCAACAAATCTTTGGTATTGGTTGTCCGTACACGTCCAAAACCACCGATATTGTTGTTCAATATTCGCTCTGGTAGGGCCCCTGGTTGATATTCGTTCCTCTTAAAAAAGTTAAAGGTCGCTCCAAAACTGGTCTTTAACTTAAAATCCTTGAAAAGCTCATATTCTGCGTAAAGATTGGTAATTATGTTGGTGACCAGATCATGGTCCACGCGCAATTGATAATCGGCCACGGGATTACGCTGTAGTGAACCACTTATGGGATTGGTTCCGGTGAAATTACCTTCGTCGTCGAATATGGTCCGGATGGGAAGCACATTGGAAATTATACCCTGAAAGTTGACTTTGTTCCGTTCCCTCCTAAATGTACTAAGGTTTAGGCGTGTACCGAACTTAAACCTTTCGGAGATGTCAACATCAAAATTTGTCCTAAAAGTCACCCTTTCCAGACCGGAGTTTTTAATTAATCCCTCTTGCTTAAAATAGTTGATGGAAGAGTAGTAATTTGTGTTTTCCGTTCTTCCCGTTACGGAAAGGTCGGTGTTGTAAATGACCCCTGCGGTGGTTACTTCATCAATCCAATCCGTAGTGGGTACTGCCCCGGGATTATCGAACTGTAGTGGCAAACTGGGATCGGTGAAGCCTATGGGAACAAGTGTTCCATTCACATCTATGGGGGTTCCCGGGGTAAATTGGCCAGCTTCGTTAAGATAATCTACATAATCCTGTCCCCCCAATATCTCTATCTCATTGGCCAATTGATCCATGCTTACATAGGAATTTATGGTGAACGTGGGTTTGCCCACGGGCAAGGAAGTACCACTTTTCGTAGTTATAAGAACCACACCGGCGGCACCCCGTGTACCATAAATGGCCAGCGCTGTGGCGTCTTTTAGGATTTCTATGGATTCTATATCATTGATATTAATGTTGTTTAGGTTGAATCCTGTGCCCACAATAAATCCATCCACAACAAATAGGGGGTCATTGTTTCCGTTGATGGAACTGTTACCCCTAATACGGATAGTTGCGCCCTCTCCGGGAGCACCGTTATTGGAAACCACCTCGACCCCGGCAGCGCGACCTTGTAACGCCTGATCTACCCTGGAGACGGGTTGGTTTGCTATCTCTTCCGATTTTACCGAGGCTACCGCAGAGACCAATCGCTTCTTTGAAGAAGTGCCATAACCAATGATAACTACCTCATCAAGTTGTTGTGTATCTTCCTGAAGGGTAACGTTGATTGTGGAAGATGCTCCTACCGTTATGGTTTGCGGGGCGAATCCAATGTAAGAGAATTCAAGTACATTGCCCTGGGAAGCCAAAATGGAGTAATTGCCGTCAAAATCAGTGGCGACACCGTTTGTTGTACCACTGACCAATATGGTCACACCCGGCAAAGGTGTGCCCAACGCATCTGTTACTGTTCCTGTAATGGTTTGCTGGGCTGTACCAGAAAACCAAACAGAGACCAATAGAATAAATAAAAATCGCATTGTTTAGAAAGTTATTCAGTTAATTTTAGTTTGGTCAGTTTTTATTTGGATAAACTTAGGCATAGACCATTTCCTTATTGGGGCAATACATCTCAATTGAGGGGGCTTAATGTCTCGCAATTCCATTTTTTCGTCAAAAAATATCCGTACGCGATATTCTGCAACATTCTTATACCCTTATTTAGATTTAGCAATTGAACAAGTATTGCTTCCAAATATTATTATCCATAATATTGGCAATAATTGCATTTGTATTTTGAGATTTAAGTAAAATATAAAGGTTGAAATTTAGAAATAATCAAAAAAGAATGGCGCTCATAAGGCTCTCTTACTTGGCTTCATTGCAACATTTTGTGGTATTGATGTCAGTCCTGCTCATTGCATTACAGCATACTTCTGGTCAAAAACGTACCTCCAGTTTAACCAGATTGAAAGTGGATGGTATAGATTTCAATATTAATGCCAATGTAGTGTACCTGGATAAGATTGGCTATTTATGGATTGGAACCAACAATGGGCTTTATCGCTATGACGGCCAAAACTTAAATGAGTTCCAATATGACGTTTTCAATGAAGGCTCAATCCCTAATAATACGGTTAACAGCATTGCGGAGGATAACAATGGAAACTTGTGGATAGGTACCGAAAGCTATCTGGTTTTTTACGATCGTTTTGAAAATTCGTTCCACGAATTCTACAAAAACAACACTACCGAAATCCTTGGTGCCACCTTGGATGGAATGATTTATGCCAACCTTTGGAAAACAGGTTTTGTGAAGATCCGCCCGAGCAGGGCCATTGACAGTCTTGTATTCGACACCGAGCATAACTACACCAAAACCTTTAAGGTCCTGCCAGGTAGCAAAAGGATGAACTCATTTCTTGAAGATATATACCGTAGAATTTGGTTTGCGACCAATCAGGGCATATTGAGTATGGACAAAAAGGGTGATCTCACCAATAGTTCCTTTACCGAACGTACATATTTCCTTGCCCCATACAGGGAAAATTCATTTCTGGCATTTACACGGGATTCATTGCATGTCCTGACCTACAGAAAAGGGGACCGCAGACTGGAAGTTTTGGACACGAAACCCCTGGGTGTTGACAAAAATTTCGTTCCCATGGATTTGGAATATCACCCGGAGAAGTCTGAGTATTATGTATTGGGTGCAAGGGAGATCATTAAAATCAATGCTGAAACGAACCAGTTAAAGGTTAAGAACCTCTATACAAACCATGAGACCCAGTTGGGTACAACAAACTTCAAATCGTTGACACTTGATGACCATGGGAATTTGTGGGTGGCCGGATCGGATGGTGTTTTCAAAATGGCAAATGGAGGGGATATTTTTGAAACCATTGAGTTCCAATCGTCCAGCAAATCCATTGGTACAGCCCTCTGTACTTACGATGGCCAGAACATAATCCTTGGTACGGCGGCCGGTAAAATTCTACATGCCCAATTTAAAAACCCGAACGATTTCACCACAAAAGCAAACGAAAATGGACAAATAGTTGTCATCTCAAAGGGCTACAACACCAAAGATTTATATGTGGGGGTCGGTAGTTCGGTAAAAAAAATGGCAAATCCCGAATTGGGTGGATCGTTACCTCTTGAGGTCATAAAGGAATATAGAGTTGGAATAAAGGATATCCTTGCCATTAACCCCAATGAAATCTGGGTAGGTCTTTGGAGTGGTGGCATTGATATTATAAACAATGAAGTTTCATTATCCGCATTCAAAAAAGGCTTAATGGAAAAATTGAAGGGCCTCAATGTTTCTGCCTTACACCTTGATGAGGAAAACTTCCTTTGGATAGGTACCCGTGGCGAGGGCATTTTTGTGGCAGACCTTACGGCGGAAAATGTTTCACATTTCTATCCAAAAAACCCAAACGGATTAAATTCCAATGCCATATTATGCTTTTTGGAACGCCAGGGAAAAATATACATTGGCACCAGGGGTGGAGGTATCAATGTCTATGATCACAAAACAAAAGGTTTTGAAGTGTATGGAAAGAAGGAAGGTTTGAATTCCCTGACCATTGCCGCAATGGAAAAAGACCAAAATGGAAATATTTGGGCTGCCACGGTCAAAGGAATTACATTATTTGATGTTGAAAACCGAAGTTTTACCAATTTTAGTTCTCAGGACGGACTCAACGAAAACCAATTTCTATTCAACAAACACATAAAAGACGGCGAGGGAAATATTTATTTTACCAACGGTGAGAGCATTACAAAGGTCAATCCCAGTGAATACAGTAAAAATAGGCAATTGGCCAGGACCCTCATAACCAATTTTGAAGTATTGGGGACTTCCAATAACCTAAAAAATACGGCAAATGGATATGACAAATCCGTATTGCTCAGTAACCATCTTACGTTGCCCCATAATGAAAACGATATTACCATAGACTTTACTTCGCTTGATTTTACGGCCCCTGAAAAGAACCATTTTGCGTATATGATGGAGGGAGTCCACGATTATTGGATCTATACCTCGGCAAGTAACAATACTACCAATTACAACGGACTTAAACCGGGCGACTACACTTTTAAGGTTAAGAGCACCAACAGTCATGGTGTATGGAACCCTGCCCCTGCGGTACTGAAATTTACGATAACCCCTCCTTTTTGGGCAAGTAATCTGGCTATTTTATGTTACGTGGTGGCTTTCATTTTGGCAACTTTATGTGCAATTGTTTTGATCAGAAACTGGTTTCAAATGAAAAAGGATCTTGTGGCCGAAACGGTCAGCCACCAAAAGGATAAGGAACACCATAAAATGAAGATGGTCTTTTTTACCGATATCTCCCATGAGCTTAGGACGCCATTGACACTGATACAGGGAACCATTGAAAAGGCGATACGGGAGGGGAGGTACCAATTACAAGAGAACACCGCCAGAAGGATCTATAATAATTCACTGCGTATAGGAAGGCTCATCGATCAAATTATGGATATCAGAAAAAATGATGTAGGGGCTTTTAGACTAAAAGTGGCGAAGGGCAATATTGTGGAAGATATCAAGAATCTTAAAAAAGCATTTAATGACTTTGCAAGTATCAATGGCATTGAATACAAGTTCGATTGCAGTGAAAAGGAAATAAAAGGCTACTATGATCTACAAATTCTTGAAAAAATAGTCTTTAATCTCTTGTCCAATGCCTTTAAGTACACCGCCAAAAACGGTAAGATCAAAATTGTGGTAAAAATGGTAATGGTCGATCTGGAGCAAAGTAGTTTAAAAGAAATAAAACAGGGAAAATATGTGGAATGCCATGTAACCGATAATGGTTTGGGTATACCGGCCCAAAATCTCGAACATATTTTTGACCGTTACTATCAATCCACTAAAATGCCCGTAAATCAGGTTCCTGGAACGGGCATTGGAATGGAACTGGTGCAAAAACTGGTAAAGGTCCACGGCGGGACCATTTCCTTGGATAGTATAGAAAACAAAAGAACCACATTTACATTTATGCTTCCCATTGAAAAACAACATTATGCCGAAAATGAATTTGTTTCCGAAGAAAAAGGGAGAAGACCGTCCATCATAACGAAATCTGAATATCAGATTTTTGATGAAGTAACCTCAACCGGTGTACACAGGGAGAAAGAGCCCTTCCATAATCGCCCAACGATCCTATTGGTTGATGATAACCCTGAGCTAAGGACCATGATGAGGGAAGAACTGTTCAGTGAATTTGACATTCTTGAAGCCGGAAACGGCAGGGATGGCTATCAAATGGCCCAAGAGCAGCAACCTAACCTCATCATCAGTGATATCCTAATGCCCGTGGAAGATGGTATCGGCATGCTTAAGAAGATCAAGGAAAATGAAGAGATGGCCCATCTGCCAATTTTCATGTTGACTGCAAAAGATTCGGAAGAGACCAAAATCCAATGCCTGAGCCTTGGTGTTACCGACTATATTGAAAAACCCTTTAGTCCGGATTTTTTGAAATGGAAGGTGAAAAACGTCTTGTTCTCCAGAGCTACATTAAAGGATAAATACAGTAAGGTCATTTCTGTAAAGACTTCGGATATTGAATTGGAGTCGAACGATGAAAAGTTGATAAAGAAACTGGTACAGATTGTGGAAAACTCATTGGAAGATGGGTCCCTTAGTGTGGAGTATCTCGCCTCTGAAGTGGGTATGAGTCGTGCCAACCTTTACAGGAAATTACAGGCAATCCTAAGCGAAACTCCGGTTAACTTCATCAAAAAAATAAGACTGAAACGAGCTTCACAACTTTTGAAAAAGAACAATATGTACATTTCAGAAGTGGGTTATATGACAGGTTTTTGCAATCCAAAGTATTTCGCCAAGTGTTTCAGTAAGGAATTTGGCGTCAGTCCGGCGGAATATGTGAAGCAGTTTGGAGCAGTGAAAGGGTCTTCCTTTAAAGTTGACCTGGACGAAATTTTGACCAAGGTCAACTAGGGTAATACATTTGTTACCCCTTTCTGCAACCAAGGGCGCGTCATTTTTAGTGAATATGGGATACATTCGCCAACTGTAATAACGATACCAATGCTTCGAGTAATTTACCTTTGCACACTTTTTCTTTTTTTCGGGAGTCCATTTTTGCTTGGCCAAACATTGCAACCTTGGCAAAATCCCCATGTAAACGGGTTAAATCGCCTGCCTGCCAGGGCCACTTCCCACTCCTATGCCACAAATGCCGAGGCAAGGATAGGCGAAAAAGAAAAGAGCGACCGTTATAAATCCTTGAATGGCAATTGGAAATTTCAATGGCATCCCGTTCCGGAACAGGTGCCGGACAATTTTTATAAAACCGACTTGAACGATGCAGATTGGGACACCCTGCCCGTGCCGTCCAATTGGGAGCTTCATGGCCATGGTACTGCCATTTATACAAACATAAAATATCCGTTTGAACCGGTTGACCCACCCTTCACCCCAAAGGATGATAACCCCACGGGATTGTATCGTACTTCCTTTGAAATTCCCAGCAATTGGGAAGATATGCAGGTGACCCTAACTTTCGGTGGTGTCAGTTCTGCATATTATGTGTGGCTAAATGGGAAATTATTGGGATATAGTGAAGATAGTAGATTGCCAACCCATTTTAATATTACACCCTACCTGAAAGAGGGTAAGAATCAACTGGCGGTTAAAGTGTATCGATGGAGCGATGGGGTATACCTCGAAGATCAGGATCATTGGCGTTTGAGCGGTATCCATCGCGATGTATATCTCTCCGCTGCACCAAAAATACAGCTGTACGACTTCTTTGTTCGAACCGATTTGGATGAAAATTATAAGGATGCGGAGCTCCAAATACGGCCAAAGATCAAGGTATTTGGCGGTATGGAATTTGATGGGCAGCTTCTTGAGGCCCAGCTTTTTGATTCAGACGGAAAAGCCATTTTGGATGGGCCAATGCGTATGTCGGCAAAGGCAATCTACAATGAAAAGTACGAACAACGTGGGAAGCCCGATTTTGCCATGATGAAGGCCATGGTAAAAAATCCGAAAAAATGGAGTGCGGAGCATCCACATTTGTATACTCTTGTTTTTAGCTTAAAAAGTAGTGAAGGAAAACTGTTGGAGGCCAGAAGTACCAAAATTGGTTTCCGGGAAACTGAAATCAGGGACGGGGAGTTCTTTGTAAATGGAGAATCGGTATTGATGTACGGTGTAAATCGTCATGACCACAGCCCTATAACGGGCAAAGTTGTTGATCGTGAATTGATGCTAAAGGATATTTTAATGATGAAAAAATTTAACATCAATGCCGTACGTACTTCGCACTACCCCAACAACGAGTATTTCTATGAACTATGTGATAAATACGGTATTTATGTGATGGATGAGGCCAACCTGGAAACCCATGGCATAGGTGGAAAATTATCAAACGATGCCGCATGGTCGACTGCTTTTTTGGAACGTGCCGTTCGTATGGTGGAACGCGACAAAAACCACCCCAGTATTGTTTTTTGGTCCTTGGGCAATGAATCGGGCTCAGGGTTTAATCATGCGACAATGGCCAATTGGATTCGGGCGTTTGACCCAACCCGACCGGTACATTATGAAGGTGCGCAGACTACGGGCGGTAAACATAAAATTGAGGATAAGGTCATTAAAGATCCGGATTATGTTGATATGGTGAGCCGGATGTACAATCCTATAGAATATATGGTCAAGATGGCCAACCTCAAAGGTGAGGATCGGCCTGTAATTTGGTGCGAATATGCACACTCCATGGGGAATTCCACCGGGAATCTATACCAGTTTTGGGATGCCATTAGAGCCAATAAACGGCTCATTGGGGGTTACATTTGGGACTGGGTGGATCAAGGATTACTGCAAAAAGCTCCTGATGGTACAGAGTACTATGCTTTTGGCGGCGATATGGGGGATACCAAAATAAACTCCGGCAATTTTTGCCTCAACGGCATTGTTGATCCAGCACGGAACCCCAAACCAGCCCTTTGGGAAGTAAAAAAAGTCTCTCAGCCCATAGCATTTGAAGCTGTGGATTTGGCAAAAGGCCAAGTAAAAATTACCAACCTCCACAATTTTACGGACTTAAATGATTTTAAAGCCCTATGGAGATTGGAAGAAGATGGAAAGTTGTTGAAAAGTGGTGTTTTGGATGCCGTCGATTTAGCGCCCAACCAGGAAAGAACAATCACGATTCCTTTTAAAACACCAAAATTAAAGGCGGGAGCCATATACTTTCTGCGCATTGGTTTTGAATTACAAAATGATGCCCTTTGGGCCAAAAAAGGCCATGAAGTGGCATGGGCACAATTTCAACTTCCCTTTGAAAAACCTGCTAAATCAATTACTGCCAACGCCTTGGGCAAAATCACGGTTTCGGACAACAAAGTCAAGGGGGCCGACTTTGAGTTGGTTTTCAATCCGGAAACAGGTCTGTTGGAACACTATACATTTAAAGGTAAAAACCTTGTTAGGTCTGGTTTTCGTCCAAATTTTTGGAGACCAGCCACAGACAACGACCGTGGCGGAGGAAAGACTCCAAAAAACCTGAAAGTTTGGAAAGAGGCATCACAAAATCCGGAATCCGTAGACTTCACCCTTAACAAATTGAGCGATTACGAAGCCAGGGCCATTGCCACATTCGCTTTTGGAAGTGGAAAGGCCCATATGAGCCTTAGTTATCGTATTTACGGGGATGGGAGCTTTAAAATCGATGCCAAATTCACCTCGGATGAAGCTTTGCCCATGTTGCCCCGTTTGGGGTTGCAACTTGAGGTGGTTGAACAGCTTCACAATATAAATTGGTTGGGCAAAGGCCCCCATGAAAACTATTGGGATAGAAAGTTGGGTGCCGATATGGGGCATTACAGTGCTACGGTTGCCGAGGATTATTATTCCTACATTCGTCCACAGGAAAGTAGCAATAAAACGGAGGTACATTGGTTTTCCTTGACCAATGAAAACAATATTGGGCTTGTGATCCGGGCAGAGGGCGAACCACTGAGTATGAGTGCTTGGCCCTACACTACTTGGGATATTGAAAATGCACTCCATACGTACGACTTGAAACCAAGGGATTTTATCACTGTGAACGTTGACCACAAACAAATGGGTGTGGGTGGTGATGACAGTTGGTCGCAAAAGGCACTTCCCCATCCCGAGTATCGCCTGACTGCCAAGGAATACACCTATTCCTTTACGGTAAAACCCATAAGTTCACTAAAAGGAATTGGCCGATCTCCAAAAGTAAAACCATCCACTTCAAAATGAAGGCGACCATAGGACTTCTTGTGCTTTTTTCCCTGATTTCCTGTAAAAAGGACAATCAAAGAACCACAAATACGGCTATCGACCTGAAAAAAAACATCCTTCTCATCGTAGTGGATGATTTGGGCTGGGCAGATGTAGGTAGATACGGTAGCAGTTTTTATGAAACCCCAAATATTGATGCACTGGCCAAAGATGGTATTTTATTTACCAATGGCTATGCTACTTGTCCGGTCTGTTCCCCCTCCCGGACAAGTATTCAAACGGGGCTTTATCCCACAAAGGTAAATATCACCGATTGGATTCCAGGAAGGGCACATTACAATGGGGCCGAACCTGAAAACCGTTGGTTGTCCAATGAATTTGCCAATGAACTGGCCTTACCTTTTGAGACTATTGCGGAAACACTTCAAAAGAGAGGGTACCAAACCTTTTTTGCCGGAAAATGGCATTTGGGCGAGACCGAAGATTTCTGGCCCGAAAATCAAGGTTACCACATTAATAAGGGTGGATTTAATATGGGCCGCCCGGACCGAAACAAGAAAAAAGGAATCAACGGCTATTTTAGTCCCTATGGTAATCCAAGATTGGAAGATGGGCCCCAAGGAGAATATCTCACCGATCGACTGGCGGAGGAGACCATCGCCTTTTTGGAACAACACAAGGATTCGAATTTCTTTATCAATCTGTCTTTTTATCAAGTGCACACCCCGCTTCAAGCAAAGGATGAAGCGATAAAAAAGTATATGACAAAACGAAAGCATCTTGGCAAGGATACCATAGGTGAACTTGAGGTCAACCCAAAGTGGAAGGCCGGGAATTTTAAAAACAAATCACATAAAGAGCGTTTTGTTCAGGCACATCCCACCTATGCCGCCATGGTGGGCAGTATGGATGCAAACGTGGGACGCGTTCTGGCTAAATTGAAGCAACTGGATTTATATGACAACACTTTGATAATTTTCACTTCGGATAATGGCGGCTTGTCAACAGCAGGAGGATCGCCCACTTCGAATTTGCCGCTACGGGCGGGCAAGGGCTGGTTATATGAAGGAGGTATTCGGGTGCCCTTTATCATCAAGAACTTTGAACAAAAGCAGGCTGGAAGCGTCAACGATATCCCTGTGACCGGAGTGGACATTTTTCCAACCATTGCTAAAGCCGCTGGCTTTCAAGCCAATGAAACGGATGGCAGGAATATTCTGGATCTTAATGATAGGGAACGCCCACTTTTTTGGCATTACCCCCATTATGGCAACCAAGGGGGCAATCCAGGAAGTGCCATTCGTAAAGGAAAATACAAACTGATCCACGATTTTGAAACGGGCGGGAAGCTACTCTTTGATTTGGAAAAAGATTTAGGTGAAACAAACGACCTTTCCCAAAAAAAGCCCGAGGTAGTTCACGACCTGTATTTAGAGTTGGAAGCATGGCGAAAAGAGAGCGACGCGAAGATGATGCGACCTAATCCCACCTGGAACAAAAATGAACAGGTTGTTTATTAGGAAAAGCTCCCTAATGCCCATGGCACTTGCTTTGATCTGTACGGTTATGGTTTCGATATCCATCCAGAAAAAACCGAAGGACTTTTGAAGAAGCTTGAAGGGTGGAGACAACAATTCAGTATCCGTTGCCTACTAAAAAATGAAACCTATGAACCACTATTTGAAAAACAATGGATTGCAAATGCGTATTGGTAAGCTATTTTTCTTGAGTGTTTCCCTGTTAGTGGTTTCCTGTTCCAAGCAGGAAAAATTGCAACGCCCCAATGTACTTTGGTTGGTGGTTGAGGATATGAGCCCATACCTTTCTTTTTATGGAAACGGACATACCCATACCCCAACCTTGGATTCGTTGGCAAAGAAGAGCATCATTTTTGATAAGGCCTACGCAAATGGTGCACAATGCTCTCCGGCCCGAAGCACTTTGATTTCGGGTATTTATGCACCCATGTTGGCTACGGATTGGCATCGTGAAAGAAGACCGGTTCCCAAAGAATTTTATTATCCCATTTACCTAAAAAGGGCGGGTTATTACACTTCAAATAATAGTAAGACTGATTACAATGACAGCAACCGACCTAAAAATTTATGGGACGCCTCAAAAAAAGGAGCCACCTATTTGAATAGGTCGGACAGGACCCAACCCTTTTTTTCCGTTTTCAATTATAATGGTACCCACACCAAGCGTATTGCCACCCGTGATACGGTTGATAGGAATCCAAGAACAATACATCCCGATTCCATTGATTTACCAGCCTATTTACCTGACCTGCCAGAGATTCGTGACGATATTGCATGGCATTATGATTCCGTTTCCAAAATGGATGGATGGGTTAAAAGGCGCTTACGGGAATTAAAGAATTCCGGTGAACTGGAAAATACGATCATCTTTTTCTATTCGGATCATGGAGGGTGCCTGCCAAGGGCAAAAGCCTTTGTTTATGAAGTGGGCACCCAAGTGCCGCTGCTTGTACATTTTCCGGATAAATTCAAACATTTGGCGGGAGTAAAAACAGTGGGTCATGACAACCGTTTGGTCGGCTTTGTTGATTTTGCCCCTACAATTTTTAACCTTTTGGATATTGAAATTCCTGATTTTATGATGGGGCAACCTTTTTTGGGCAAAAACTTGCCCGAACCCAAAAAGGAGCTTTTCATGTACCGGGCCAATCAAGAACGGAATTTTATTCCATCCCGTGCCCTTACCGATGGAAAATACCGGTTAATATGGAACTTCAATACGGCTTACCCAAACGGAACACGACAGTCCTATCAATGGCAAATGCCATCCTACCAGGCTTGGGACATGGCCTATTTGGAAGGGGGTACGGATTCGCTACAGAGTGTATTCTGGAAACCCATGCAACCATTTGAGTTTTATGATACAGAAAATGACCCTTACGAGGTGAAAAATCTTATTGATGCTCCGGAACACCAGGAAAAAATAGGCCGTATGAAAGCAAATTTGCTTCATTTTATGAAGTCCAAAAGGGATTTGGGACTGTATCCATGGTCAATGCGTAGAAAAGAGGATAGCATCCCCTTTTATAACTATGCCAGAAATACCGATCAAGACGTGGCAGCCGTAATTGATGCGGCAGCTTTGGCCAGCACCGCAACACAAATCGATTTGCCAAAATTGGTGGAATTGATGGAAAATGGGGATGCGGCCTTACGTTATTGGGGCGTTTTGGGCATATTGCAGCTTTTTCAACACGGACGTTTGCCCCAACCACCAATCGTGGAAATCACTTCGATTTTTAAAAATAGTGATGAGGAAATCGAATCCAGGCTTCTTGCCGCTGAACTTTTGGTAAAACATAACAATGACCAAGACGCCCTTAACTATATACTGCTAGAGGTAAAAAACAATCATTTTACGGCTTTTTCGGTGCTTCAAAATCTTGGAAATAAGGCAAAGCCTATTGAAAAAGAGTTGTTGTTACTGGAAGACCACCCCAAGTTAAATCAATTCTACATTCGTTCTGCCCTTATCAATACGGGATATTACGGATATCAAGGGCTGTTCCCTAAAAAAGGGGAAAATGTGGGATATCAAAAAACAAAATCATGAGGCATAACATTGTTATCATATCCCTTTCTTTGGTGTTTTTGGCATGTTCCCAAAAAAAGGGGGAGGAGGTTCCTAAACCGATTTATATAGACCCCAACTATCAAGGTTCGTGTGACCCTGAGATTGTATTCGATCCCTCTTCCGACACCTATTTTATTTACTATACTGCTCGGCGGTCGGGTAAACAGAATACGTTTTTACAGACCCCTATTGGTGTTGCTTCATCCAAGGACTTGGCAAATTGGAGATTTGAAGGGTACTGTCAATTTGATGGAGCGCATGATTCCAAAGATGCCAAAGCTACCTTTTGGGCACCGGCAATCATCACTACCAAGGACAGTTTGCATATGTTCGCCACCTTTAAACCTGACACACTTACGGTTAAAGGGCCATGGGGAGGGCGAGGTTCCATTGTGCATTACACCACCTCCCTGAACAGTCCCGTAACGGGCTGGAAGAAAAGGAAGGTCATGCATGCCGACACACTTAGCACTTTGGATGCATCCGCCTATTGGGTAGAGGATACGGCCCATCTGTGGTTTATGGCCAAGAGTGCAAAGTACAGGAATCAGGATTATACGCTCATACATCAGACCACAAAAGATTTTAAAAACTGGAAAACCATCGATCAACCCCTGGGCGATGTTTACAATACCCAGGTAACGGGAATTGGTTATGAAGAAGCACCGTATATATTCCGGTGGAAGGGCAGTTACTGGCTTATAACCGACCCACACCAGGGCTTTGCCGTATATCATAGCAAAGATGCCTCAAGATGGGAATTTCAGGGGCATATTCTTAAAAAACCGGGTAAGGGAAAAATGGATACTGCCCGTGCGAGACATGGCAGCGTACTTGTAAAGGATAGTCGGGCTTTCCTATTCTATCATGTGGAATACAAACGGGACTATGATGGCAAACCTATTTATGAACAGCCTCTCGAAAATCGGATCAGTGCACTGCAAATGGTAGAGTTAAAACTCGCCGACGGTAAATTAAACGCCGATCGGGACAAAAAAATACGCTTTTAGAGGGGGATATGGACAGATGAAACCCCTAAACGATACAAATTTTCCTACATAAGACCGTAAGGTAACAATTACAACCCTTTTTTGAGACGTCCGGTATGAAGGATTGACATACTTTAAGTTATTGAAAATCAATAACTATGAAAAAATTAACCCTTCCTTTATTTTTACTGGTGACTGCTTTTTGCATTGGGCAAATACAACGGCTTACCAATTTTGAAACAACAGGGCTCAAATCGAGCACTTTGACCCTTTCCCAAAATAAATTGTTTTTTGAAGCTACCGATTCGGAAAATGGCAATGGTCTTTTCTTTTATGACCTGGCCACCGAGTCCATCACTTTTGTCAAGGATATCAATCCCTCTGGTGAGGATGGGTTGGTATCGGTAACCCCTTTTGACAATGGTATTGTTTTTAGGGCCACGGATGGTGTGAACGGCGCAGAACTTTGGTTTTCCGATGGTACCGATGCGGGAACCTACATGATTAAAGATATCAACCCTGGGGGAGGCAGTTTCCCTGAGCAAATGATAGCATTCAATGGTTTGGTATTGTTTATGGCCAATGATGGTACCAATGGAAAGGAAATGTGGAAAAGTGATGGTACCGATGCTGGAACCCAATTGCTTTTAAATATTGCTCCTGGCAGTGCCGATGGCACTCCGGCAAATACGGACATCGTTTACGGAAAGAACAACGATTATGTCTTTTTCAGGGCCAACAACGGCTCCCAAGGTTTTGAACTCTATATCAGTGATGGTACTACCATAGGGACACGCCAGGTTCAAGATTTGTTTGCCGGAAGTGGCTCCGGAATGGGCGAAACCACGGCCGAGCATGCAGCAATCTTTAATGGCACCCTATTTTTTAGGGGCCATGATGGGGGTGCTGCCACGGGTAAGGAATTGCGGTATTTTGATACGGGTGACGAGACCATAAAGTTGGTAAAGGAAATCAATCCTGGGGCCAACCAACAGGCGGATATCAAAAATCTTTTTGTTGTGGGAAATAAATTGTTTTTCAGGGCAAAACAAGGAAATGAAGGTGTTGAGCCTTACATTACCGATGGTACGGAAGCGGGGACCGAAAAAATAGCCGACCTGCGCTCCAATGGAGGTTCAAATCCAGTTTATCAATTGGGTGACCCCGCGACCGGCAGGATTTTCTTTAGGGCCAATGGGGGGGCTGGCAATGAGCCGTGGGTGAGCGATGGTACTGCAATAGGGACCAATCAAATAATCGATTTGATTACCAATGGGGCCAGCAACCCAAATTTTTTAGGCTTTTTGGACGGATACGCCTATTTCAATGCCAACACGAATGACACTTCGCCCTTTGGAAACGTGGGAAATGAACTATTCGCCACTGATGGAACAAATGTGTTCCTGGTTGAGGATTTAGTTCCCGGTAGCATAGGGAGTACTGTCAATACAACTACTGTGGTAACCAATGGGAAACTGTACTTCACTGCCCAACAAAACCTTTATGTTCTGGAGCCCGCTCAATTTGTAAATACAACACCGATGGACGATTTTACCGGAATAGCGGTCGGGACGGTCTCTGCTCCAAACAGTTTTCAATTACAACTATCCGGGCTTACCCAATCCATTACGATTACCCCTCCTGATGGCTTTCAGGTCAGTTTAAATGAATTGGACGGTTTTACCAGTGCGGCTTTCCCACTGGAGCCGGACGGTTCAGGTACTATTGATCGGACCATCTATGTTCGGTTTGCACCGGTACTCACGGTTACCTATGAAGATAGCGTCCTTATTGAAGGGGATGATATTTTTACGGGCAGGGTCCAGGTTACGGGGGAAGGGTTGGCTCCCCAACCACAAGGGCTATTGGCCTTTGACACTTTTAGCGACCCGGGATTGCCCAATGGATGGTCAGAAGGACCTGAAACTACAGGTTTTGTTACTGTTGTGGATGATCGATTGAACATCGCCTACGACCCCGCGGTTCAACAAAGGGCAACGGCCATCAGGACATTCACGGAAACCTCTGGGGTAGTGTATTTTGGATTCATTTTCAATACTGACAGGCAGACTATGAATGCCCCGGTTTCCATTAAGAATTCAATTGGTGATGTAGTCGCCAGAATAGACTTCGAAAATGGTATTGAGTTGGTAACGGGATTGGATTCTGAAGGAAACCCAACATCAACGGTTGTGTTTACCGACCGCAATGACATTGTCCCCAAAGATTTTGACCATCTTGTTTTGCTTAAGATAGATACGGACAACAATACCATGGGTTTGCGTGTAAATGGAGTTGAAAAACCAGAGGGTCAGGACGTACCGCTATTGAACCTTACCTCAAATGTTGCTTCGTTGGAAGTATTTGTTCCTTATTTATTTGATGTAGGTAGGATACAAATGGATGATGTCATCATCGGAAGTGTTAATAAATGGGACTTGCGAAGACTGCTTCTGGAAGCTTCGGAACTGGCTGTGTCGGCGGAGGTAGGCAGTAATCCGGGGGAGTATCCCCAGGCGGCCGTGGATACCTTCTTCAATGCGATCAGTATGGCCACGTCCGTATTTATTGATGGAATTGCCCAAGAAGTAATTGACCAGGGTCTTGTTGACCTATCTAATGCCATATCCGCATTTAGGGACAGTATCGTAAAATCCTTGGCGACGATCACGATTGACCCAAATCAAAGGCATGGGTTGAAAGATGGGTTGTTTGGTTATAATAATAGAAGTGTAGATCAAGCCTGGAGTTATAAAAACCCGGAATTTGTGGATGCCCTAAAAGCGGGCAAAACAGGGTGGATGCGATACCTTTCCGGTACCATAAGCGATCCTTTTAACATGAACACGGGAGAATATGAGCTGGAATGGATAGAGCAATTCAGAAGGGTAAATAATCAGGTGAAAGCCTATGAGCGCTTGGAAGTCAAAGGACCGCAATTGGTCTATGATCTGTATCAAGCCCTTGGAGAGGCCGGTGCCAAATTGATTGTTACCTGGCCCGGATTTATGGCTGGCCCCGAAGAAGCCCGCATTTTTGCAAAGTTTTGCGAGGACAATAACATTGTAGTGGAATATTGGCAATTGAATAATGAGCCTTACTTCTTCCTACCGAATAGAAATCATTGGTTTTACAATAGTGGAGCCGATTATGCCGCTAAAATGGAAGCATTGGACCAGGCTATCAAAGAGGGGTACAGTGGGGCCCTGACCGCGCCAAATGCCGATTGGGGTGTGGATTTCAGCGGGAACTTCTCCCTGGGCGTGCGGAATTTTAATCCACAATATTACGATGTCCTGTCCTACCACTCCTATGCGTCTTTCAATAATTCCAACCCCGCTCCCGATTTGGCCATCAGAAATGCCAACGCGGGCATGAAAATTGGGGGGACCGATGCCCCTACAAAAGCACGGAACGTATACGGCGAGGATTTTAGGTATTTCATCACCGAATTCAATGTCTTCAACAACGGGTTCGACAAGAGCTATTACGCGGGAATGTACAACGCCGAGTTTATGATCAGGAACACCGTTTTCGATAATATGGATTATTTGGGATTACATGTTTTCAATGTGGATGTTGTTGTTCCCAATTTCAATCACAACAGTCTCTTGGACAATGCCTTCGCTTCGGGGACCGATGTGGATGCGGATGCCATTGAATATGGATTCAATATTTCCACTCAGGGAGAGGTTATCCTTATTGCCGGCGAAGCTTTGAACAACAGTAATTTTTCATTGGACACCGAGGTCATTGGAGGTGAAGTGGTTGCCGCTGAGCATCCCAATAGTTTGGTCTCCGAAATACCAGCGTTGTTTGCAAGGGCATACAACGGCGCAAATAACAAAGACTATGTATTGATTTCCAATAAATCGAGTATCCCCCATGAGATCACTTTACAAGGTATGGATTTGCCTCAAGATGTTCTGGTTACTTCGATTACCAGTGACGATCCCCTGGTTCTTTCAGGCATTTTACCCACCCAGGAAACCAAAGATTTATCCAACGGAAAAATCACCGTACCAGGATACGGTATGACGCGATTGGAATGGGTGGTTGGTCAACGTACGCCCAAAACCAATAGGATCTTCAAATCTGAAGTTACTTCATCGGGCCTACATTTGAAATGGTGGGAAGATGACCAGGCCGATGGTTATCGAATCAAGATGGGCCACAATCAGAACAGCTTAAACCAGGTAATTGAGATTACGGGGAGTGAAAACAACGAATACCAATTGCCATTGAGCTATGGAAAACAAACAAACATAGCGGTTACCGCTTTCAATTCGGTAGGTGAAAGCGCGCTTTCGAATATCATCAAGGTTAAATATGAACGCCCACAAAAACCAAAATTGGTAAGGGTAAGACCAAAAGATGGCCGGGTGACCTTGCTTTGGGAAAGTGTTGCCAACGCCAATGGTTATAAGGTCTATTATGGAACGGATAGAAATCAATTGACCGAAGAGGTCGAGGCCAGCAATACCAGTGGTTTTAACCTAAAAGGGCTACAGAACGGACAAAAGTATTTCTTTTCGGTCAGGGCATATAGTGGAGCGGGAATCAGCGATCAATCCCGTATTTTAAGTGCTACACCGCAAGCAACACTACCATTTGCCCCTTATGACCTTAGAGGTGGTGAAGATTCCAATGGCACGGTTAACCTTACCTGGGATGAAACTGCTTTTACCAATGGCGGCACCTTTAATTTATACCGAAGTTCCGAGCCGTGGGATGGATATCAGTTGGTTGCGGAAGGTATTGTTGGGACAACGTATTCTGACGGTTCCGCTATGGAAGTGGGCACGTACTACTATATTGTAAAGGCAGAAAACAGTTTGGGGGAAAGCTTTTATCCCTCCAACATCCTGACCGTGGTGAAAACCGAATCAAGCAATGGAGGTACAACCGCATTGACCGCCCAACTTAATTTGGAAGACCAAAAACTGTTGCAGCATCAAATAGTCCTTAGAAGAAACCCCGTTGTCAACCAAATTGATCTGGCGATACCAAATACGGTGGAGGTGAGCGGGTACCGCGTGTATGACGTACAGGGAAAGATTGTAAAGAGTGGTAGAAAACTAAGAAAAAGGACCGAGATGCAAATTTCCCTTCGTACACGATTAAAGGGATTATATTTCTTAGAGTTGGATACCAATGTAGGGAAACAGACCATAAAAATTATTAATCAGTAATTGTTGATGGAGATTCCAAGCTGGTAGCGGGTCGTAAAATTTAGGTCACACAAAGAGGTTGTCCAAAAAGAAGATTTTGTCGGTTCGAGCGCAGTCTGGAACTTTTAAAAGTTCCGAATATCAAATACATCTCGACTGCGCTCGATGTGACCAATGCGCATACTGACTTTTTGGACAACCTCTTTGTGTTTTTATTGGACTCCCGATTTAGCCGTTCATTGATGTAATAAAAAGGGGCCGGTGCTTTTTTCAGAAAGGATTTTAAACCCTACCTATGTTGATAGGAAGAAGATGTCAATCTTGGATTGTTAAATCGATTTTGGTAATGGAACGCTTTGGAAGGTTCACTTGAACAGCGGCGTTATCTGAAGTTACTGTGCCGGACAATTGTTGGCCATCGATGGTGGTGGTCTCACGCCATTGTGTATAAACCACATTATCCGCGATTTTTTGATGGTCACTCAAGGCAATGCCATAATCCGTATACGAAGTATCGGACATATTCACAAAATAAACGGTGATTTGGTTTGCTTTGATAAACGCCCTACTCTGTAACTTCCCCAATTCCGTCAAATCTTCCCCGTCGATATCCGTCATCGATATGGGCCTTGAATAAAGAAGTGGGGTCGAGGCTGCCTGCATAAGGCGGGTTCGTAGCTCATCCTCCAAATTATAGTTCCACCACATAAAGCCTGTCATTCCCAAATCAGTTTGATCCCAAAGCGTAACCATGGCCGCTTCCGCATTTAAAAAGACATCTGGATTTTCGGTTTTAACCTGGTCCCAGTGCGGTTCTGTGGCCCAGAAAGGTCTATTGCCAATGGAGTTGAGATCGGTAATCAATTTATCCTTGGGCCTAAACTGTGGATAGTAGTGGGTTCCATAAATATCCATATCGTTGCCCCATCCACTTTCCATCAAAATCTGGACCCAATTTCTTTTATTGGGACCAAAATCCTCATAGCCTACCAAAATAGGTAGGTCAAAGCCGCGGGTAGAGGCCAATACCCGTAACTCAAAAATGGTTTCATGATATTTTTCGGGAGTGATGTTCCCTTCATTGTACACAAACTCATTGTCAATGCCCAAATAATCAATGGTGATGCCCTTCCCATTCATAAATTCGATAAAATCTGCCAGCATAATCGCATACTGCTTGGGTATGATTCCCGTACCATCCTTGACCCAATCCGGAAAGGAATTTGTGCTCCTCAGTTTTTTGCTGGCAAAAATCTTTAGGTCCGGTTTAACCGATAGGGCGGTGGTAATGGAAGTCAACATAGGTTCATATTGGGACTCTACAACAACACCGGGCCCCGGATGCGCTGGCCGTTGAATATCACCATAAATGGATATCCGAATGCCATTCATGCCATCGTTCACAAAATAGGCAGTTGCTTTTTCTACGGTATTGGTCCTATCGGGCCAGCCTTTTAGATCAAAGAAAAAGGCATCTATTAATTTGCCCTGGTCGCTGGTATTGATAATACTGCTTATTTCAATCGTGGGTTCTTCGTTTTGATTGCCATTTTGCTCTTCTTGCTGTTCTTCTTCAGTTATTTGGGGGTCATCTTGGGAACCTGAACTACAGTTGATTAAAAAAAATAGGGGGAGTACAAAAACTGAACGTGCTAAAACCTTTCTCATGGATATGGATATTTAAAGCAAAATACCGTGGCCCCAAACAGCATTCAAATGCGCCTCTCAATTTGCAACAAATAAGGACCTACTTTGATATTTTGTCCCTATTCAACAACCTATTGCCAAACAATCCAGTATTCCTAAAAATCAATGCCCATTATCCACGTTGCCCCCTTTTTTATTCAACATGCAACATTTTTGCCCATGTAATGAGAAAAATGAAATTAATTATCGATTTATATTAGAATTCTGAAAATTCAGCCCTTTTCATGGGTTAATACACATCTAAGAATTCCAATCAAACCAAATAGAAATCATGAGAAAATTTATCTTTTTGTTGTTGGCCTGCAATGTCACTTTTTGGAGCTGTGATGAGGATGATTCCACCGCGGCCATTGACTACGGCGCATTGGATGCGATAATTGCAGAGGCACAGGCGGAAGCGGACCCTTCAAAGGAGGGGGATCGAGGTGGTGATGTTGTGTTCGGTGCGACGCAAATTCTACAAGATGCCATTGATAGGTACAGTGCATACAAAACCACAGCAGTCAATCAAGGCACCGTTGATAGCGCCATAAATTTATTGACCTTGGCTTTGGAAACCTATCGTAACAGTATCGTGGTCATCGATAATGCCTCACTGTTACAGTCCATTTTGGCAGCACAAGGGATATTGGACAATGCAGGGCCGGAAGGTACCGAGATAGGGGATTATATCATTGGTTCAAAAGCAATTTTTCAAACGGCCATCGATGCCGCCCAGGCGGTTGCGGATAATGCAAGTGCAACGCAGAGTGAAATAAATGGGGCAGAAACCGATTTGAATGTGGCTACTGCGGTATTCGAGGCCAGTGTAATTGCCGATACTGATTTCACTGCGTTGAACGATGCCATAACATCAGCACAGGAGTTGGTGGACAACGCGGTTGAAGGCACGGAAAATGGTCAGTATGCCGTGGGTTCAAAAGCGATTTTACAGGCCGCTATTGACGCTGCCCAAGTAGTTGCGGACAATCCGGCGGCACAGCAGTTGGATGTGGACCAAGCGCTTACGGATCTTAATACAGCAGTGGCAGCATTTGAGGCCGGTAAAATTGTACCGCCGAGTTTCCTGACTTTTGAAGGTGACGATTACATCAAAGTGGATGGATTTAAAGCGGTCACCGGGGGTGGGGCAAGAACCTGCGAAGCATGGGTAAGAACAACGTCCACGGAAAACAACATTATAATTATGTCCTGGGGTGAAAACTCAAGTGCCCAGAAGTGGGATGTAAGACTGCATAATGCCAACAGGGCACTTCGAGTGGAATACAATGGTGGTGGTGTAGTGGGGACCAAGCCCTTGAACGATGGAGAGTGGCACCATATTGCCATCGTGGTTCCCGCCGAAGGAGTACCTTTGACCAGTGTGTTGCTTTATGTTGATGGTCAGCCTGAACCTACCACGGCTGCTTCAGGTGGCAATCCAATCAATACCTCAGCGGTCAACGATTTTGAGATTGGAAGAAGTGCTGCACAACCCAGCCGATACTGGATAGGTGGATTGACCGATATCCGTGTTTGGGACGACGCAAGGACAGCTGCCGAGATTGCTGCGAATTATGATAAAAGACTAAATGGCGACGAAGCAGGTCTCATTGGATACTGGAAACTGGATGAAGGCACGGGAAATATGGTTCAGGACTCGAGTACCAATGGAAATTCTGGAACTTTAGGTGGTGATTTGGGTGAAACGGCCCGACCGCTCTGGACAGAAATCGATGCCGGCTTTCCTTTCGATCCATAAAGTTATCTTTTAAATTTGTTCCGAAGGCCCGCAGTTGTCATGCGGGCCTTTCAATCCATGTTTAACCGAGGGAAAATACCAATCTTTCCCAAGTAAGGTAAATACAACATCAAACGGTTGTCAAGCTTTCATTGACGGAGAATCCAAAAAAGACCTCCTTGGACCGGACAAGGTGGTCACGGCCTGGAATCTTCCCCTTTTCGTTTCACGGGGTTCTTGGTGGGAACATTTCGTGGACCCCCTACCTGGCAACCCTTAAAGCCTCTGCATAGGCATTGGGCAGTATACTTCCCTCAACTGCTTTGGCCGCTTTTTCCACGTCATACTCAAAACGGATAAAATCCACGGAAATACCATCCTTTTTGCCCTTTGCAAAACTCCCATCAATGGTTAAAAGTACATAGCATCCCCTTTTGTCCCCATCCTTGGGCTTGCCAATGGAACCGATATTAATGGCGTGACGATACAATGATGGTTCATTTTCGGAATCGGGCAAAGCCTTGTGATAGGGCTTATGGGTGTGTCCAAAACACATCACATCGGCATTGGCATCCCTCATAATTCGCAATAGGCTCTTATCTGCCCTGTCCTCAAAAAGGTATTCGTTGATGCGTCGGGGACTCCCATGTACCAATAAAATGGTTGCCTTTTCCCCGTTTAGTTGAAACTCCAAATTAATATGTGCGGGCAATGTTCTTAGATAGGCTCGCTCTTCATCGTTCACGATTTGATTGGTAAAGGAAATGGAAACGGCCCCATTGGCCTTTTCCTCATCACTTTTATAAGCGCATCCGCAGTCATCGCTCCTCCTGCCTATGCCAAAGTCATAGTTGCCCGCGATGGTAGGAATTTGACGTTTACGGATTTCATTGATGACCTCATTGGGCCAAATATTGTAGCCTACCAAATCCCCAAGACAATAGGTGGCATCCGGACGGTGTTTTTTCAAATCTTCAAAAAAAGCTTCCAATGCAGGAAGATTGGCGTGAATATCGGAGAATAGTGCAATTTTCATGTCAGCTGTTTTTAATTGTAATGATTTTCCATACGTAAATACTTGAAATGGCTCCCAAAAGAGGCACTATGACATACATCCACAAGTGCGTTGGATTTCCCCCGATCAGGGCAGGTCCGATGGAACGGGCGGGATTCATGGAAGCCCCGGATACTGGACCTCCCATCAATGCGCAGATCAAAACGGTAAAGCCAATGGAAAGTCCCGCCATCACCCCCTGTTCCTTGGATCCCGTGGCTACATTGATGATTACGAACATTAGGGTAAACGTTAAAATGAATTCCATGATAGTAGCCGGTAAAAGTCCGTTTGAGGGCAAAGTTTCCCCCATTGTGATGGTTTCAGGAAACATTGCTCTTAGTATTGCGCTTGCAGCAATGGCCGCGATGATCTGGGTAAGGGTGTACCAGACCGCCTTTGGTGCTTCAATTCTTTTTGCCACGAAAAATGCCCAGGTGACCGCTGGATTGAGATGTGCACCGGAAATTTCACCTATGGCATAGATGACTACCAGTACCACCAGGCCAAAAACTAGGGCCACGCCCAGAGGGGTCACCATTCCGTCGTAAAGTCCATCAACAATGATGGCCCCCGTACCAAAGAAAACCAACAAAAATGTGCCAATGAATTCGGCCACCAGGGAAGGCCAGATATTTTTATCCATCAAACGGTAATGGATTTTTGGTGTTTGCCACGATGCATCAACATATTCGATCGATCAAGATTTTCGTCTTCAATTTTGACAATAAAACCCTTTTTCATTGGCTTTTTCCTTACCAAAATGCAATTATTGTTCAAATCTTAGCGTATCATGGGTTAAAAATAGTGCTCTAATATCGGTAGATTTCATAGTTGTGTTGTGTTATTGGTATTGTTCATTTAAATATTTTATTCTCGAGGATACGTAAAGTAATTCCATGGCAATGTGTTCTGGGGAATACAATGAAATCTCTATTTGTTTGGGACCATCTTCCGGGACAATTCCTTCTTCCACGAAAATCCTGAGTGTACCATCATCCGTTAAGTTCAGTGCTTCAATGGCAGTGTAGGTAACCTGCCAAGTTTCGGAACCGGATTTTACAGTATAGGCATAACGTTGGTTCTTACTGGCATTGCCTACCCTGAAACCATATGTTTCCAGGGAGGCAAGAGCTGGAAAAGGTTCCTGGATCGGTTCAGTACCGGCGGAGAGCACATTGTAATTGTTCAGGCTATAATACAGTAAGCCTGTCCTAAGCCAGATAGCGGCAAGTTGACTCTTCTCTTTGTTATGTTTATCGACAAAAACTATAGTGGGGTCTTCATCGTTTTTGTTGCCTTTGGCAATTCTGGAAGCCAATTGATTGAGTACTACCTTTCGGTCTTCTTGAATTGAAGAATAGGAGCTTTCAAATTGTACAATGGATTTTACAATTTTGTTTCTAAGTTTTTGTGCCTGAACCCCATTTGGAAATAGGATCAGTACCGAAAAAACGGTAATGGTTAAAAGTGTTTTCATGGGACCTATATTTGTTTATCGCAATAAAACGATTAATTGATTAAAATTTTTTTAGCAACAATCTTCATTTTCAGGAAGGTCCTGGTCAAGAAAATCCCCCATGACTTCCTTCATGGCCGCCCAGTTCTCCTTATCAATGCAATAACATACACTTGTTCCCTCCACCTGACCTTTAATAAGGCCCAGGTTTCTTAGTTCTTTCAGATGTTGCGATATCGTAGGCTGTGCCAAGCCAATTTCATCGACCAGATTGCCACAATAACAGTTATCCATTTTAAACAGCTGTTGCAAAATTGCCACACGGGCAGGATGTCCGAACGCCTTGGCAAAAATGGCTATCTGATTTTGATGGGTAGTAAATATTTCTGTCTTGGCCAATCCCATATTCATTATTTAATTGCAATATTACAATAAATACGCCATTCCAGCAATAAAGCTTTAGTCAAAATGGCCATTTTAAGGCCTGTAAAAAAGGGGTAAGCCTGCTTTAAATCAAAAAAACAATGCCCAATCTAAATACAGTAGGGAAGGAATGGCGCCTATTTCCGTGGCTTTTTTAACCGCCAATCAAGTCTTGGGACGGATTTGGGAAGCAATGTTCTTAAAGCGTTCAATTCCCGTACTTTTAGAGAGGCTTGTTAACTTGCCTTTTACGGTACGCTTCAAAACACAATCATTAAAAGTAAGTTTTTACAGGCGTGTTTTGAACAGCGTTCGAACCTATGTGACCAATATCCATTTACGGCTGACCATGACAAAACAAATTAATCCAAATGGAATTATTAAATTCATGGTGCTATGAGCCGGTAAGGTAATAAGCACAATTCCAAATTTGTTGTATTGAATATGACCAAAAAAATCGCCATCCTCTACGCTTCGGTAGACGGACAAACGTTAAAAATTAGTAATACCCTTGGCAGTCAACTACAAAAAGGCCATCACAGTGTTGATTTGTTTCCTATTGGCGCTTTTGACGGGGACGTCAAGGCCTATGACCTATTTGTTATTGGTGCCAGCATTCGATATGGGGTCCATGACAAGAGGATAATTGACTTTATCAACACACAAAAAGCACAATTAGACTCGGTTAAAACCGCATTTTTCTCCGTAAACCTTGTGGCACGAAAGCCAGAAAAAAACGCCCCGGACACAAATCCCTATGTCATAAAGTTCTTTAAGACCATAGACTGGAACCCCACCTTGGTTACCGTATTTGCTGGTAAACTTGACTACAAAAAATACCCTTTTTTCGATAGGATCATGATTCAATTTATCATGTGGATGACCAAAGGACCAACCAATAAAAATGCAGAAATTGAATATACGGATTGGAAAAAAGTAGCGGAATTCGGTGAACAATTGAACGGGTTATAGGGGTGCGTTAAGCGCTACCGCCATCGGTTGCCTGCACAAATCCATTCCACCACGGTGGATTTTGGGTTGACCTCAATCAAGACCAAACGAAACCATCTTGCGCGTGCCACGAGTTGGACTGCCTTCAAAGGTTGCTGCGCCTTAAGAATTGCCCATGACATTTGTCATTATAATTTAAGCGGCTTTTGGCTAGCTTACAGCTTAGTTCGTACCCATATGAAAAATGTATTTAATCGAGTCATGAGGTCTTTACTCCCCCTTTTTAACACCAAGGCCGCAGCGGTTTACCTTTTGGTGTTTGCTGCATCCATAGGTGTTGCCACATTTATTGAAAACGATTACGGAACAAGTGCAGCCCAAAAAGTGGTCTACCAAGCCTGGTGGTTTGAACTTTTGCTTTTCCTTTTTGGCATAAGTGTCATTGTAAATATCCGGACGTTCAACATGATAAAACAGAAAAAATGGGCATTGCTTATTATCCATATTGCCATTATTGTGATTTTGATCGGTGCTGCCCTCACCCGTTATCTGGGGTATGAGGGAATGATGCACATTCGGGAAAACAGTTCATCCAATAGTTTTCTGTCATCCAACAACTATTTAAAGTTCCATGTAAAGAAAGATGGCAAGGATTTTTATTTTGACGAACCGGTATTCTTTGCTTCTTTGGGGGGCAACCATTGGGAGGGCTCCTATCTGGTGGATGACAATCCCATAACGGTAAAAGTCACGCAGTTTGTACCCAATCCAAAACGGGTACTGGGCGAAGCAAGTGACGGGAAGCCTACACTGCAAATGGTGGTCGGTAGCCTTGATGGTAGGGAAAATCACTTTGTCATGGAAAATGAGGCCCGACGCATTGGGAACCTGTTGTTCAATTTCAAGGATAGCCAATCTACCGGGGCCATAAACATTCGTTACCGCAATGATTCCTTAAAGATCAAGCCCGTCATGGCCCTTACCCAAACCAATATGGCTACCCGTCAACGGGATACCCTGTTCCCGGGTCATTATAGCCCATTGCAGTTAAATGCCCTGTATTCCGATGGGTTCAATACGTTTGTTTTTACGGATTTTAAGAAAAATGGGCAATTACAGATCCAATCAGAAGATCCAAAGGTCAAAAACGAAAGTATTGTTGCTTTGGCACTTGATGTCGCCGTAAACGATGAGTCGAAAAACACCTATGTGTTTGGGAAACAGGGAAATCCGGGAAGCTCGCAAACCATGCAGTTCAATAGCATGGAACTATCGGTTTCATATGGGGCCAAAGAAATGACGGTGCCTTTTTTTATACGGTTGAACGACTTTATCATGGAGAAATATCCGGGCACCAACAGTGCTTCCTCCTATGCCAGTGAGGTGACTTTGATAGATAGGCAAAACGACCTGAATATGGATTATAGAATTTATATGAACAATATTCTTAATTACGGTGGCCATCGGTTTTTTCAGTCCTCCTTTGATACTGATGAAAAAGGAACGTATTTGAGTGTAAACAGTGATTTTTGGGGCACTTTGATCTCTTATATAGGTTATGCACTACTGACCTTGGGAATGCTCATGACACTTTTCAGTAAAAGGACGCGCTTCTACCAGGTTTCCCAAAAAATCAAAAAGCTAAGGGCCAGCAGGCCAACTCTTGTCCTTTTGGCCCTGCTATGTACTTCCATTGGCCATACACAACCCATGGAAGATGTGGATTATACGGCACGTGCCGTAGAATTGTCCCATGCCGAACAATTCAGCAGATTGATCGTACAGGATTTCAAGGGAAGGATGAAGCCGGTCCATACCTTGTCCAGGGAAATCTTTAGAAAGGTTTCCCGTAAGGAAAGCCAGTTTGGATTAACGGCCGATCAGCTCCTGTTGAGTCTATTTGCAGATAAGGAAACCTGGCAGGAAGCCCCCTTGATCAAATTGGGTAAACATGAGGGCCTAAGGGACCAACTGGCGCTTCAAACGGAACATGCGGCCTACACCGATTTTTTTGATGGAAATGGAAAATACAAGCTGCTGACTGAGGTCCGCAAAGCCTATGCCATGGAACCCGGGGACCGGGGTGTTTATGAAAAGGAACTCCTAAAAGTGGATGAACGCGTGAATGTGCTTAGGATGGCTTTCTCGGGGCGTTTGCTAAAGCTGGTTCCCAACCCCAACGACTCCAACAATGCCTGGGTTCCCATTATTACCCATATCCATGGCCCCAATGACGTGCACGGAGCCTCCGATAGTGTAACGGATATGTTCAACGCTTATGGGGATGCCCTTAAAAAGGCCATGACCACGGGAGACTACACAGAAGTCAATCTTGTATTGGAAAAACTCCATACCTATCAACAAGAGCATGGCGGTGGCATTATTCCATCCGAGTCAAAAATCAAAGCGGAGGTATTGCTCAACGAATCCAAAGTGTTCACGCGTTTAGCGGTGTTTTATATTTTGGTCGGTATCGTGCTTTTGGGCCTGTTGTTCGTTTCGGTCTTTAAACCCAAGCTGAAGCTAAAAGGGATGTACACACTGCTCTTGATATTGATTTTCCTAGGTTTTGTAGTACATACCCTGGGTCTTGGGCTACGTTGGTACGTTTCGGAAAGGGCCCCTTGGAGTAATGGATATGAATCCATGATCTACATCGCCTGGACGGCCACCTTGGCGGGCCTGATTTTCACCCGAAAATCGTTAGGTGGCCTTGCAGCCACCACAGTGTTGGCGGCCATCATCCTTTTTGTGGCTACCCTGAGTTTTCTGGATCCGGAAATCACGCCTTTGGTACCCGTTTTAAAATCGTACTGGCTTACCATTCATGTGTCCTTAGTGGCGGGCAGCTATGGTTTTTTGATGCTCGGTGCCATCATTGGACTCATTAACCTAACCCTAATTGCATTCATACGGGGATCAAATAAGGACCGGGTAAAAGCAATCATCCAAGAAATGTCATATATCAGTGAGCTCACCTTGGTTGGAGGATTGTTCATGTTAAGTGTTGGTACCTATCTTGGGGGCATCTGGGCCAATGAATCCTGGGGTAGGTACTGGGGTTGGGATGCCAAGGAAACCTGGGCCCTTGTTACCATTCTCATTTATGCCTTTATCCTGCACATGAGGTTGATTCCCAAGTTTAGGGGGCTCTTCGCCTATAACCTGGCCAGTATTTTTGGTTTGGCCTCTGTGATCATGACCTATTATGGGGTAAACTATTACTTGTCCGGCCTACACTCTTATGCCTCGGGCGACCCGGTCCCTATTCCCAATTGGGTCTATATTGTTGTCGTTTCCATTGTCGTCCTCAGTAGCTTGGCCTATGTTAAGAATAGAAAATATCCAATCATGAATTAGGGTCCCAATCCTTATGGCCCAATAGATGGTTTTACCGGTTTATATTCTTTACGTTAAATTTCAAATAGCGCACAAATTTTTATGGATTATGTTGTAATTTAAGGGAATGTAATTCAATGGAATAGCGAACAAATTCAATTATAGTCGTATGGAAAAAAAAGACCAAGACGCGGAGTCCAAATCGGCAAAGAACATAAGTAGGCGGGGGTTTATCCGAGGTGCAGGATTATCCACTGCCGGTAGTGTATTGCTCAGCTCAAATGTGCTTGCCTTTGATTATAAGGAACAGCCGGCCAAAGGGAAAGAATTTGGCCCTGGGGCCACGACCATAAAAATGAAGGTCAATGGCATAACAAAATCGATTAGTGTGGAACCGAGAACCACTTTGGCCGCTGCTTTAAGGGACCATTTGGGGCTTACGGGAACCAAGGTCGTTTGTGATCGGGGTGCTTGTTCGGCATGTACGGTTTATTTGGATGGAAAACCCGTGAATTCCTGCATCATGTCCGCCCTTGATGTTGGTGACAAAGAAGTAACCACTATAGAGGGGATTGCAAAGAATGGTGAACTGCACCCAGTTCAGGAAGCCTTTATTGAGCACGATGCATCACAATGTGGATATTGCACACCGGGAATGGTTATGTCTTGTGTCCACCTTGTTGAAAATAACCCCAATCCCAATCTGGAAGATGTAAAAGATGCCACTCGGGGTAACCTTTGCCGTTGTGGTACCTATCCACATGTTTTTAAGGCAACGCTGGAAGCAGCAAAAAAAATGATATAACATGGATACTAGAAAAGAAAAATTCCCATACGGTATTCCAGGACATAATTTGGGCGAAATAGAGCGGGAAATCCCTATTGAAGAACCGCCGGTATGGCCTGTCAATGACGAATTGAAGGTAATCGGGAAAAGGGTCAAAAGAATTGATGCCCTGGAAAAAGTGACCGGTAAGGCAATTTATACCTCGGACATCAAATTACCAGGTATGCTCTACGCCAAGATGTTACGTTCAAATGTTCCACATGCCACCATTTCATCGATAGATGTATCCAAAGCACGTAGCCTGCCGGGCGTACATGCCATCCACCTTATGGAAAATGCCCCAAAGGAAGGCCAGGAAAGTGGCACCAATACGTATCCGATGGTGAAATACGTTGGCCAACCGCTAGGAGGTGTCGCCGCTGAAAGTTTGGAAATAGCGAAAGAGGCCGTTTCATTGATCAAAGTCAACTATGAGAAAAAACCTTTTGTCATAGATATGGAATCCGCTATGGAAATCAACGCCCCCATTGTATTTGATGCGCCCATTACACAACAGCAGGATGGTGGCGATGTTGGTGAAACGCATGATGGCAGCAAAGGGGAAGGTAATGTTAGGGGACCATCCACCAGTAGTTTTTTTGGTGGACCCAGAGGTAATCTTGAAGAAGGTTTCAATGAGGCGGATGTTATAGTGGAAAGAACATACCGCACACAGGTACATACACATATGCCCTTGGAGACCCATGGGGTCGTGGTCGATTGGGGTGCCGATGTTATGACGGTCTATGCCTCCACTCAAAATACGGCCGCGGTCAGGAATGAAATGGCAAGCGTTTTCAATTTACCCAAAAGTAAGGTACGGGTCATCTGTGAATTTATGGGTGGCGGATTTGGTGCCAAGCACAGTGCGGGAAGTTTTGGGCCTATGGCCGCAAATCTCGCCAAAAAAACGGGTCGGCCCGTTTGGTTGATGTTGGATAGAAAAGAAGAACATTTGGCGGAGGGCAATCGTCCCAATTCCATACAATACCTAAAAATAGGGGCCAAAAAAGACGGTACCTTAACGGGAATCCAACAGCGCTCCCATGGAACGGCAGGAGTGGGGCTTGGAGCAGGAGTAGGCCGTATTGCCCAAATCCTTTACCCTTGTCCAAATTTTGCGACCGAACAATATGACGTTTTGACCAATGCAGGGCCTGGAGCGGCTTGGAGGGCACCGGGCAATGTGCAAGGTGCTTTTGGATTGGAACAGGCCATTGATGAAATGGCCGAAAAACTGAATTTGGACCCTTTGCGTTATAGAGATCGTATTGACACAAGTGAAGTAAGAAAGGTAGAACGCCAAAGGGGAGCTGAACTTTTTGGGTGGTCCCGTCGTCAGCCCCCGGGAAGCAGCAAAGGAGTGGTGAAGAAGGGACTTGGAGTAGGTCAATCTACATGGCCACGCTTTGTGACCTTGGATTCTTCCGTCGAAATCAAAATTCATAAAGGCGGAGGTGTAGAGGTAAGGTCAAGTGTCCAGGATATTGGAACAGGAACAAAAACCATTCTCGCCCAGGTCGTTGCGGAAGAGTTGGGCCTACAGGTAAAAGATATTAAGGTGAATATTGGGGATACGTTTTTCCCGGTAGGACCGGGTTCCGGTGGAAGTGTAGTCACGGGTTCCATTACCCCGCCCACCCGTAACGCAGCTTTTGAGGCTAAAATGGCCTTATTAAGACTTGTGGCGAAAAAATGGGAAACGGATTCATCGGAATTGTATGCTGAGGATGGTCAAGTAGGCCATAAAACGAATGCGGACTTAAAAATGTCTTTTAAAGAAGCGACGAAGTTGATGCGTACCAGTCAAATCAGCAAAATTGCCAGCCGGTCGGATGATTATGGTGGCTTTCAGCAACCTTGGGGTCTGGCTTACGGTGATTTGGGATCGGTACAATTTGCGGAAGTCAGTGTTAACACCGAAACAGGGTTTGTAAAAGTAGATCGTATTGTGGCGGCGCACAGTTGTGGCAGGCCACTTAATATTGGTCAATTGGAAAGTCAGATCAACGGTGGTGTTATCCAGGGGGTGTCCTATGCGCTCTATGAAAATAGGGTTATGGATAACGGCACGGGCCATATGATGAATGCCAATATAGATCAGTATAAGGTGCCCTTTTCCATGGAAATTCCCGAGATAGAAACCATTATTGTGGAAGAGTATTCCGGGCGTTCCTCAACGGACGCCTATGGTATAGGGGAGCCTGCAAATATTGCCACGGCCGCGGCAATTGCCAATGCCGTTTACAACGCGATTGGGGTCAGGCTTTATGAAATACCCATTACGCCGTCAAGTATTCTTAAAGCATTACGTAACGTCTCTTAAATACGAAACCATGAACAAATTTAGTTGGTACGAAGCAAAGTCCGTCGAAGATGCCCTTCAGCAGGTCAATTCGACCTTATCTGACGAGCTCTATGAAGCTACCGATGAAGCAGCCGTGTTTAAATCCGGAGGCATAGATGTATTCGACTGGGTGAAGCAAGGCTTGTTGAAACCACAAAAAATTGTCAATATCCGGAATATTCCCGGTCTTGATAAAATCAGTTATGACCGCAAGGAAGGATTGCGCATGGGGTCTAACGTAACCTTGGCGGAAATCGCATCACATCCAGAGGTCAAAACCAGGTATCTGGCACTGCATCTGGCCGTGAACCATGCCGCTACTCCCCAATTACGCAATATATCCACTTTGGGTGGGAATATCGCACAGCGTAACCGCTGCTGGTATTTTCGTTCTGCCGATCATGATTGCTTTCGTAAGGGAGGTGATCGGTGTTTTGCCCGCCATTCAAAAACTGGGGAAAACGAAAATCACGCCATATTGGATAACGGATCCTGCGTTAGTGTCCATGCGTCTTCCATAGCTACTGCCCTTATGGCCTTTAATGCCAGTGTGGTCATTGTAAATGCGGAAGGACAACAGAAAACCGTGCGGATGGACGATTTCTTTGTTTCCGCCGGCGAGGATATTGCTATGGAGAATATCCTGAAGCCAAAGGAGATCATCACGGAAATCATTCTTCCAACGCCCTCAAAGAACACCAAAAGTGCATATATTAAGCAGGTGGCGCGTGAATCGTACGACTGGTCATTGGCAGATGTGGCGGTGGTTATGGAGGTTTCGGGAAATACCTGTAAATCGGCCAATATCGTTTTGGGGGCCGCAGCTCCCGTGCCCTATCGCTCCATTGAGGCCCAGCAGGCCATGGAGAATAAGGCCATTACCAGTGAGAATGCCAAGGCTGCAGCAGAAGCTGCTATGGCAAAAGCACGCCCACTTTCTAAAAATGATTATAAAGTGCCTTTATTTGTATCTACAATTAGGCAAACCATTATGGAAATTTCTTAGGTATGGAAAATGGTAATCCGAATAAAAAAAACATCTGTAAATTCCTTAGGGCCAGAAATCCATATGGTATGATGGAGGGAGGGGAAAACCCATGGCTTCTATTGGATGATGCCAATACCATTTGCTGGTGCATTACTTCTTCGGGAGGCGTTGGCCCTGATAACGGCTTGGTATCACCCAAACACTGTGTGGAAGGACGAAGTTGTTTCGCTTCCCAGGATGATAATGCCATTGATGGGGAACCTCCAATCGTGTAAAGGAATAAAAAGGGAATCACCTGTTACTCTACCAAGGTTCCATTTTCAAGAAGCAGCTCGTAGGTATACCCCGAACCGAAGTCCTTATTTAGCGCCACAACAGCGTGAACGGTGACTTCCGCACCTTTTGGTACCAGGGCGTTGGAAGTGACGACCAAATCAAAATCGTCTTTGCTCCCATCTTGTAAGTGTAGCCAATTACGGCCCAAAATACCGGGATTTATCTTTATGCAGGTACCCCTTATTTCTACGGAATGCCCCTCGTATTTCCCAGGGTCTTTTAACAGTTCGGCTATGGTAATATGTCCCATATGTGTAATCTCCTTATCCGTATGGGTTGGAATGTCCTCTTTTGTTGCCAAGACTTTTTCCTTAACGGAATTACCTTTGGGTGTAGCTTTGGTCAAGGTTGCATGGCGCTCTTCGGATACTAAATTGGAGACCAGATGGATTTCTTTGAATATCCTATTGTATTCCTTGCTTTCAAAATCCGTTTTTAACAATCCTCCCCTATAGAAATAGGTTTCCCCTTTTTTGACATCCCTTTTTTCCGCTGCAATCCAAAACTCGTCCTGTCCTTCCTTCACCTTGAGGTATACATATCTTTCCGTAGGAAGCACTTCCTGTACCACCACGGCATGTAGTTTGGTCTCGGACAAAGTAGTATTATGATGTCCCTGTTCCGTGGACAAATTGGAAGAGTCCGCTGTTTTGGTGTTAGGTTCAATAACTTTTGGGCCGTTATTGCAAGCTGTCATAACTATGGCGGCGCCTAAAATCAGCGATACGTATTTGAATTTTGAAATCATGATTTTCTTCTTTTTTTGGTAAGCTCCGGTATGTATTGCCAACCTGGTTGGATAAGCTGAACATTTTTACAAAAAAGACACTTGTTCTGCGATATCAGTATCCATTTCCTCAATGGAGATTGACGGGTCCGTTCGCTTCTTTACTTTTCGTATGATGCGATCGGTAACCGTTTTAACGACCAACGGATCATAGTTTTCCGAACCAGCTTCAAAATAATCCATCACCTTTTGGTTAACAAGGATCTTGTACTCTGCCAAAAATGCCCTTAGTGGTGCGCTTTGAAGCCACTCGCTATAAGCCAAAAGTTCTTCGGTAATGATTTCACCTACCTTTCCGATCGCTGCCATCCTTTTTCCCTTGGTATCCTCCAAGTCCATGGAAATGGTCTCCAAATCGTGGAGCAGGACATTTTTGTTGCGGGATAGGTCCTTATTGATATTGCATGGTACGGCCAAATCAATTAGAAGCACTGGATCTGTTGCCGCGACAGGTATTTTTTTCACCAGTTCATTACAGTTGCTGGCCGCACCAACAATAACATCAAAACCTTGAAAATCGTTTTTTAACACCTTGTCCCAACCATATATTTTGGCACGATGTCTTTTTGCCAAAGCAATTGCTTTGGCTTCTGTACGATTACTGACGTATATGTTTTTAAAGTTGAATTTGGAATTATACTTGAACAGCTGCACCACAATGTCCCCCGCTCCTATGAAAAGTACTTTCTTTTCTTTTGCAAAAGCCTTGTCAAACGTATGGTTTATGACTTTGAGGGCTTTATAGGCTATTGATGTGGTCCCGTCCCTAAAGAGCGTTTCATTGCTGATACGTTTATGGCTTTTGAACACGGTTTGCATGGCCCTTTCCAATAGCGAACCCTGAAGGTTGAGTTCCATCGAAAAATGATAGGCCTTTTTTATCTGGTGCACAATTTCCACATCACCCAACACCGATGAGGCAAGTCCCGAAGAAACCTCCAATAGGTGCTTCACCGTTTTTGTGGTGGCATTGCCGCACCTGAACAATTGTGAAGCTTGTACGGCATCATTCGAAATCTTGGACCTGACCAAGAAATTACGCATTGCCATGGCGGGGGTGGTCACTGATTCAAAATATATCTCAGTGCGATTACAAGTGACCAAAAGCAATAATCCCGAAATATCAGGAAAGGTTTTTAGGATACGGTCCACCAAGTCCTTCTTTTCCTCTTTTGGAATATGGAAGACCTCCCGTTCCGCAACCGAAGCAGTTTTATGGGAAATGCTGATATAACGAAGTGATTTATCCATAATACATCAATACTATATTACAATCCAGACCTTGCCGATACCCATTTTGGGCCTTTTTAGTACTTCCCCAGTACCCCTCTGTGCAAAGGGATGGGGTCTAATCTGCATTATTCCTCCAATAGGGTCTTCATGTAGTTGATGACCAACCACATATCTTCCTCATCTGGAATCTTTTTCTCATAATTGGGCATATCATCCCTACCTATGTAGCTCTTATAGAAAATAACCCCTTCTGGTTGGGCGTGAAATTCCGCTGTCGAAAAATCCCCTAAATTCCCTTCTACCTCATCGGCCTTGGGGCCATCACCATAGCCCTCTTTACCGTGGCAGGATTTACAGTGTTTGTTGTAAAGGGATTTTCCAATATCCAGGTCCACTGTGGGATCGGTTGGGTTTTTCATGTTTTGGTACTTTTCGGGGATATCCCACTCTTCTTGATAATCGTCATAAGCGAACGAATGGAATACGAACGATACCAATCCGATAATTGCCAATAATCTAATTGTTTTCATGTTTTGATATTATTGTTTTCAATTTCAACTACTTCAAAAATAGTGCCGGCCCACCAGCTATTGAAGGACCATATCTTTAATTTGCGGGCTCTGTTTCCAATTCTTGCCCTTCTTTTCTTATTTTGAACAGGTTCGTAATCGTATACGCAAAATTGGCCCAGATACCAACCAATAAAATGGTCAGCACCACGTACATCCAAATAGGGGCCACTTCGGACCACAGGCTATTTGTCCCTTCCTTATTGGATGCATTGGGAACGCCCCATTGTGCCGTTTCTTTCTGGATTACATCACCATAGTCATCATGGTCTTCAATTGAGGCATATACCGTGATATTTCCATCCACATCCCCTGGAAGATCTGTTGGCATTTCAAACTCATACCTTCCATCCTCAATGGTACCTTCATCCATAACCATCCTGGAGAGCATTCCCTGTACGGAAACGATCACATCGGCTTCTTCCAGTGGAATTTCAACTCCCAAGCTATCCAATGTATGCGCGTTGATTTGCACGGTCCTTATACTGTCCTTTTCTGCCAGTTCCACTGATAGCTGTACATCTTTTGTGTTAATTTCCCGCTCTTGCCTTTTCATTTCGTCGGTACCCGCGAAAACAGCCTTTAGGGTAAACTTGCCTTCTTTGTCCGTCAAATAAGACTGGTCCTTTGGTAGTATGATGTGGGCAATACCTTCTTTGGAAGTTTTGGCCGTACCCAGCGCTACCTCTTCCCCTTCCAATACATTGGCAAAGCTTATCTCGGCACCATATACGGGCAACCTGTCTTTTCTATCCTTCTTGTTTGCCGCTATAAAGCTCGCTTCCAGCATTCGGGTCTGATCTGCCTGCTTCACTGTCTTAAAACGAAATCGAATCCGATAGTCACGAAGGTTGATTTCCTGTGCCATGGTGTTCGGTACCAGAAACAGACCGATCAGTAAAGTACATATGGTATATGTGAGCAAATTGGTTTTCATTGCTGCTGTTGTTGTTGTGTTAATTCACTGGGCCGTACTTTTCCTTCCCTCTCATAGTCTATGATTCCGGACATGGGGATAATGGGTACCAATCGCATCAGAAGCATAAAGAACAGGACAAATGCCGCCACCCCGGCAAAACTTAAGGCCCACTCTATCCATGTGGCGGAGTAATGCACAAATTCGGGTCGGGTATCCTGAATCGGTATATATGGGGTTTCCAAAGTGGGAACCACGATCAAATACCGATTTAACCATAATCCCAATACTGCAACAATGGCAGCAAATGTGATGGATTTTATGGTTCTGAACTTTTTGAAGAACAAGATTACTATGGGTACCAATACACCAATGTAATTGGCGAAAACAAACTCCCAGAAATAACGATTAAACAAAGTGTCCAATAAATTGGCATCATGTATTTTATGGCTAAACCATCTAGAGAAGTACTCGCTGAAGGTAAAGTACCCGAACAGTAGTGAAATGATCAGTAAAATTACGCCAGCACCGATAAAATGCACTTTTCTTATATAGTGTTCCAACTTAAAATACTTACGGATCAAGTACATGGCAATGATTATTACGCCAATACCGGAATAAAGGCCGGCCACAATAAAGTATGGGGCAAAAATGGTACTGTTCCAGCCAGGTTGTAAGGTCAAACTAAATATCCAGGCCAAGACGGTGTAGGCAACTATGGCCAACGCAATGATCATGGCGGACATAATCCGCGTTATTTTATGCAGCCTTTTGCGCTGGGTCGATGTGTCACGATATCCGATAGCTAGAAATGTATAGAGCTTTTTTCTCCATTTTGGCAAGCCTTCACTATTGTCCCTAAGGATAGCAAAATCAGGAATAAATGTCAGGTACAAATAAATGAAGCAACCTATTAAATCCGTAATTATGGCTATGATATCCCAGGTAATGGGGGATTGAATACGGGGATAGAGGAATAAATAATGTAACCTGTCCAGTCTGCCAATACACAGTAAAATAAATATCGGGCCAATAATCAGGGAAACTACGGTAATAATTTCCACTATTCGGGATACGGAGTTCTTCCAGGGGGTTTTAAAGAAATGTAAAACGCCGGAAATGAATGCTCCGGAATAACTTAAACAAACAAAGAAGATAAAATTGATAATGTAAATACCCCAAACGACATTGTCCCTCATTCCAGTAACTTCGTGGCCTTTGACAACTTGTATCACAAAAGCGATCAACCCCCATAAAATAAGCCCCACTAAAATACCAATCCATATTTTGGCCCACTTGGAAGGTTTCAACAGCAGAGGTGAAAACTCCTTGACCAATTCTTTTTTTCGTAAGGCGATGTTCATAGTTTTGCGTTAAATCTTTCCTTTTTCTTTCATATCCTGTACATAGGGCACGTCTTTGTAGCGCTCAATAATATCTTCATCCACATCAAAACCGCGTTCCAATGGAAACTGCCTGTTCACTGGAGGGAGATAATACACATTGGGTTTGGTGCCCAAATGCTCCAAATGTCTGTATCCTCCCCTGTCATTGATCAATTCAGAGAACCGAACGGTCTCTTCCCCATTGGTGACCATATCCTCGTTTTTGTCCCCAAAATAAATAACACCCATTGGGCAAGAGCTTGCACAATGCGGCAATTTGCCCTGCCGTAGCATGTCCGGACAAAAATCGCATTTCATGACCGTGCCCTCCGTACCGGGAACACTGGTTTCGGGAGAGTAGGGCAGATCCGTGTTGTCAAACTTTGACTTGTGGCTCCAATGGAACTGGCGAGCGGAATAAGGACAACTGGTGATACAAAATTTACAACCGATGCACCTGTCGTTATCCACCAAAACAATGCCATCGTCCCGCTTAAATGTTGCCCCTGTGGGACATACGGTAACGCAGGGCGGCTCATCACAATGGTAACAAGGTTTTGGAAACCAATAAGGGTCCGCTTGCTCATGGTCCTGAATAAGCTGGATTTTCAAAAACTCTTCATTATAGTCCAGATGATGGGCTTTTTGGCAACTTTCAACACAGTTTCTGGCATTTTTGCATTTGGCCAAATCAATCACCATCACAAACTTACGGCCGGGTATGCCCTTTCTGGATTCCTCAGAAGTAATATGCGCTTCGGGATAGTTATTGATGCTCTCCGCATCCACCTCCACCATCTTTCCATCCGGGGTAAGTACCCTTATTTTATCTCCCGATGCCTTTAGTTCTTCCTCAGAAGTCAAATTGGCCAGCAGACTGGCTCCAGCTACAGTGGTTGCCCCGGACAGTAATCCCATTTTCAGGAATTTGCGTCTATTGGTACCGTTTTGAGTTGTCTTGTCGTCTTTCATAAATTGACCCTTTTGAGGAGACCTTACTTAAGTGTTATCCATTGATTGGGATTAAAAATTATAGTTTCTTGTAATATTGAATCCAAACAGAATGTCCCCACCCCAGAAATCGTTGGTGTTTTTCATGTAGTTCTGTTGCGGCACAATTCCATTGGCGTTCGATATGAACAGGGTAAAGGCATGGGCAGAAGTGGCGATTTCAAAACCAAAACTAAATGTAGGTTCCGAACGAAGATCTTCTCTCCAACTACTGGTAAAAGGTTGGCTGTAATCCCACATAATTGAAGTCTGATCACTTATTTTGTAGCGCCCGCCAAATGAGGCGGCAAAAAGGTCGTTCTTCATTCCATCCTGTACCAGGTTAAAATGCGAGAGGCTGGAGGTCAATTGCATGGATAGTTTTGAGTTGAACCTACGTGCGATAATGATTTGATTGAAATAAGAGTACCTGTGTTGGTCCACAATGAAGTTTTCCCTACTTCTGGCATCAATGGTAAAATTCCCGTAGTAGGAAACGCTTACGGGTATCCTGTCCGATCGGGTTTGGTTCAGGAGACCCAACTTCCAATTAAAGTCCTGGAGACGATCGAATTTTGTGGTTCCAAAACCAAGGGTTACACGATCATGTACCGCATAGGTAATTCCCATACGAATGTTGGAGGGCCCCCAAAATCCCAACATATCATTTGTTCCGCCATTTATAAGGCCAAATCTATGGGACATTTGTACCTCCAGCGTATTTTTTCGAAAGAGTACATTGCTGGGATTATCAATAACAAATGCACTTTCAAATGCGGGGCGTGCCGGTTTATCCTCAATGGAATCCTTTGCTTTCTTTTGGGAAAAGAGACAGAGGTGGAACAATAATAGGGCAAAACATAGTATTCTAGAACTTTTCATAGTCGATTGTCTTATTAGTTATTCTCAGCACCACGGTCTATCCAACCTTTTATCAGGGCAATTTCTTCTACAGTAAGGGAAAATCCAGCTCCCACGGGGTGGTTGTTTCCAGGCAAGGCCTGAAAGAAAGCACTGTTTTCAGCATCCCCTGGAACCACCAATCCTATAATGGCATCATAGGAATTCCCCTCCGTTAAATCGGGATTGGCAACCGTGCCGTTATGACACGTGGTACAGTTTCTGCCTTCCAACATGAACAAAGGTTGTATATCGTCCCTAAAAGAAATGGGCACATCCACAGGAATATCCGGAATCACTTCTTCTACCTCCTGATCATAGTAACAGGAAAAGCACAAGAGCCCAAGACCGCCAACTAAGAGTGTTTTAAGTTGTTTTTTCATTGTATTCGTATAAAATCATCGTACTCCAATATTTCAGGGAAAGAAACCCCAATCATCCGTTGGTTGCCGGTAAAACGGGCAATCCATGTATGTCATGGCATGTCACAATAATGCATTGGGCCATTTCCCTTAGGGTAAAAGCCTTGTGCGTTATGGATTCTGCAGGGCTTCAATGGAATTCGTCAACAGAGCCCTGGAATATGCAGGGTTATGTGTCCCGTTACTTTGATCCTCCAATAGGGTCATATAGTTCCATGCGGCTTGAGCCTCCGCTGTGGTGAAAATACCTTCGTTAGATCGGTCCGTATCGCTACCGTCGGGGAAGTCTATGATAAGACCTACAACAGGTACTCCCGTGCCCACGGGATTGCCATCTACATCAAAAACGGGATTACCCTCTGAATCTTCGGCATATTCCTCTCCTACAACTTCGCTCAACAACTGTTTCAATATGGCCATATCTTCCGTAAATCCAGCCAATTCTGAAGGTATACCATTGGTATGGCATACTGTGCAAGACGCTTCTGTTGTGTGCCAAGAATGAAGTCCTTCATTGATATCGGTAGATTCTCCCATATGGCAACTCACACAGGACGCTCCGGTTCTATGTGTCGCCGAGGCCACGCCGGGATAACCGACAGAGCCCGCTATATTGGCTCCCATGATACCTTCCAACATCGTAGCTTGTGGCCCATGGTGAGGACCAAAACGAGTTGTGGCAACCACATATTTACCCGTTCCGTCCTCAGCAGGGATTACATAACTGTTCCTCGGCTGGTGGCAAACGGTGCAATTGTTACTGGTACCTCCAAAATCAATAACTGTATTTGGATCCAGTACCAAGGACACAGGTTCAATGTTCCTTAACGCATAATCAATTCCGTCGTTTTCAAAATCGAAAGTGTCATGGCTGTCATGGCAGGTAGCGCAGGTGATGGGCGAGTTGCTCGACAGGTTTTCGGGAATTACTTCGCCAAAGGCCAAAAAGTCCAAATGGCCTGCGGTAGAGTGGCAGCCAGCGCAATCTTCCCGTGTCCAAGTAAACCCTAAACCTCCGGATCCATGAGCTGACACGTCAAAGGAGGCATTAACCACATCCCTAACAGTGTTGGAATGGCAAGTGACGCAAGAGGCAATTCCATCAACCCCGTCAACGCCGTCAATTCCGTCGATTCCATCGATTCCGTCGGCTCCCGCTGGTCCGGGAATGGGATCGCTGGTACATTGAACAAACAATAGGCTTGATGCAACTACTACCAGCAAACGAATGAGTATTAAATTTTTCATATGATTGATAGTTTTACTATTAAAAAAGGTTGTTTCTATATGGGTACAGTTAGGAAAACACCAAAAACCGCGTGTAAAAATATGTAAGCACTGGACGTAGAAATATGATATTTATCATTAAAGCCCCTTAAAAATGAGAAATCGTCAAAAAAAAGGCTAATTAAGAATGATTCTAAAAAAAGAAGGGGGATTCATTGAAGAATGTTAAAAGACCAAACCCAAGGTTTTGGAGGTTAACCTGAAAGGTTTTAAGGTTGGATTATGCTTTGTTCCAATACACATTTCTGGGCATCATGCCCTACTTTGGTAAATGAACAAGGAAAACCGCAGCCTGGGGAATGATTTTTGATGGAAATTTACCGAGCAGTTTTGGATTTCACTCCGTTGGCGATTGAAAATCCTTCTTGGGTTTTTCAAGAGCAATGAAGTTAGGATTGAGAGCCAAAGAATATGACCTATGTTTACATAAACAGGTTAAGGGTCAAAATCGGAAAGGGGTTTTTAAATACTGCCCTACCTGGGTGGAAATTGGTGGGCATTCCCAACAAAAGAGATAGGCGTTCCCATTGGTCCTCATTTTCAAGACTGATCATATTATCGCAAATTTTTTAACTGAAAAACCCTTTTCATTTCCACACGCGTTTTTACCGTCATAAAGGGGATAATCTGTAATTTGTACTGTCTTACCATATTATAGGCGGTGTGCTAACCAATTTTCTAAATACCATCATTCTGCTTGGTGCTGTCCAGGGACTCATTTTTAGTTTCACGTTGTTCTTTGGTCACAAAAAAGAAATGGCTGAAAAGCTTTTGGCCACCATGCTTCTCCTGATGTCATTGGCTTCATTGAATATCTACTTGACCGAAACGGTCCCATACTGGCAAATGGGGCTCGTTCTAAGCCTAGTTCCTACAATTCTTATTATGGCGGTTGGGCCGCTCCTTTATTTTTACATCCGTTTTTTGCTACAGCCCACATCCCATTGGAAACGGAATTATTGGTTTCATTTCTTACCTGTGGTAGTGGATTTGGTTCCAATAATTGTAGGTTGGGTATTGACCATCGGTTTTTTATTGGACTCGTTCAGTAGGGGTTATCTTTTGGAGTGGGGCAATCACATCGACTTATACAATTCTTACTCGGACATACCCAGATGGCTTTCCATTACCGTTTATTTACTATTGGCCAAACGGTTTTTTTCGAAGCTGATTTCCAGTCCAAATAAACCTAAGCCCCATTCCAAGTGGGTCAAGGTGTTTTTGAATTCCTTCCTTATTTTTCAATTGATATGGTTGATTTTTTTGGTGCCCTATGTTGTTCCTGCCATCCGGTCCATAATGATGGACAGCTTAGGCTACTATCCCATTTATGTCCCATTATCGATATTTATTTATGTGCTTGGTATAAAAGGATTTCTTCATTCACGACAATCCATCAAAGAAAGTAAAACCCAGAGCATTCGACTTACCGAACAAGAATCCAAAGAGCTAATAAAGGTTATCCAAAATGCTATGACCAAGGATAAACTTTATTTAGAACCTAACCTTGAACTGCATCGATTGGTAAACCATGTTGGTTCAGATCAGCGAACGGTTTCCCATGTGCTGAACCATTATTTCTACATGAGTTTCAACACTTTTGTTAACCATTATCGTGTAGAAGAAGTAAAACAACAGATGGTCGTTACAGAAAAAAAGCATTTAAAACTCTCCGGCATAGCCTTTGAATGTGGTTTTAATTCCCAGTCTACCTTTCAACGGGCTTTTAAACAATCCACCGGCCTTTCTCCAAAGGCATATCTTTCCAAACGGGCAGAATTATTACAAAAAAATCACACCCAATACTAGAATTGGGCAGATTGGTATTTCTTTTCCATCTTCCTTTGGGGCATAATCAATATCAGAGAAAATGAAATTGCATATCATAGTTTTTGTAGGGTTTTTATCCCTACAACTACATGCCCAATCCGATCCCAAAACGTTTTTTGATCAAAAATTTCCTTCCAATATGGTACAGGAAGACCTTAGGATGTTAAAAGCAGGATTGGAAAAAATCCATCCCGGACTTTATCGGTATACTACGAAGAAGACCTTGGATTCCTTGTTTACGAAAGTTCAAAGCCTATCAAATTTCCCTATGACCTACAGAGCGTTTTATAGGGAAATATGTAACCTGGTTGCCCTGATCAAATGTCAACATACGATAGCAACACCTGATTCTGAACTGCTTGGAAAGATTATGGACAAGGGAAGGTTTTTTCCCTTAAAAATCTTCTGGGAGTTTGAACCCGCAAAGGCCTACGTTATATCTGATTTTTCGTCCATGGCTGATTTAAGTCCGGGCACACAAATAGTAAGCATCAACGGCAAATCCATGGCAGATATCTATGGCAAACTTATTCCTTACTTCCCATCGGACGGGGAGATACGGTCCAATAAGCACAGCAGGTTACAGACTGGTATGGAGTTTCAGTTTTGGTACTACCTTTTAATGGATAGTGCAGAACACTTTACGGTAGAACTCAAAGGAAAGGATGGTGGAACATTCACCAAAATCCTCAAGGCGGTAACACAGGAAGAATGGAAAAGAAACTACAAGAAGTACACCTCCCATAAAAACCCGGAAATCCGAAAATACCTGGATCATTATGGGGCAAAGGAACGGGCAATGAGGGAAAATCCGATTCGTTACGAATTTTTGTCCGATGATATCGCCTTTCTTACAGTGGGAAATTTTTACTCCCCCAAATTCAAGGCACTTGTCCACAAGGCATTTAAAAAAATTAAGGATAAGGGTGTGGGGAATTTAATTGTTGATGTAAGGGACAACGGCGGTGGCAATGATGATCTGGGTAGGCATCTACTGTCTTATTTGGTGGATAGGCCCACTGCGTATTTAGATTCCCTCTACACCAATGCCGGTATCGCGGACACTACATTTCTGTTTAAACATACGGATAAAAATGCAGAATGGATGAAGGTAACCCTGCCCTTTGTCGAACAAATGGAGGATGGCAGGTTCGCAACCTTGCCTACAGCCCATCAAGGGTTATTGCTCCAACAACCCAGTGAGAATAGGTTTCAAGGGAATTTATATGTCTTAATAAATGGACGAAGTGCTTCCACTACAGCTGAATTCACTTCGGTTCTACATTTTAATAAAAGGGCCATTTTTATCGGGGAGGAATCGGGAGGTGCTTATCATGGAGGGCATGGTGGAGACTTTGCCCAACTTAGATTGCCAAATACGAAAATTACAGTTCAGCTCCCATTGAGCAAATATGTAATGAACAGTAAAGAGACAAAGTTTATTGGTAAAGGGACCTTACCGGATTACCCAATCCCAACTACCGTTCAAGACATACTTGAACTAAGGGATCCCCAATTGGATTTTGCCTTAAAACTACTAATGGAAAACTGAAGGAGCAGATGTACCTTAACCAATTTAAAGGAACACAGTTTTGAAAAAGGGGGATGGGTACTTCAACACCGGGACCTCCAACAAAGAACACCAATTGCCTAAATTGGGATGACAACAATATCTGGGATGTAGGTCCCAATGGTTATCCCGGCCTAGGGCTAAAAAAATGGATTTGGAATTCCGAAAGGGTAGTTAGGGTATGATTTTACCCACAGATTATACAATCCGGTTCGCCAATCAATTGTCCCTTTTCGTTAAGGCTATATTTACAACAGGCTATAAACCGTTTTTTTAAAATGATTTTTGCCCTTCGGACCCTTGCTTTGACATTGGGCAGCGAAATTCCCAAATCCTTGGCAACTTCGGCCTGTTTTTTTCCTTGAAGGTAGATTGGTAGCATTACGGTTTTATAGATTTCCGGCAATTCATCAACGAATCTATCGAAACAACAAGGACCATTGCTATCTGTTGGGTCTTCAAAGGGAGTACGGTCAAGTATTTTACCGGTCCTGTGGAAATTTACAATTTCATTTCGGGTAATTTGGAAAACCCATTGTTTGACCTTGGTTTCTTGTCGCAGGGCGTTGCGATTGGCATGAATCTTTGCGAAGCTATTTTGGAGAATATCTTTTGTTGCCTCTACATTTTTTACTTTTTTCAGTGTAAAAAAATAAAGGTCAGTATAGAATTTCTTCCAAATTTCCGTGGTTGATAAACTCATACAGCGGTCAAACAATGGATTGTTTGGTTCAATTGCAACATGCACACTCTTTGCAATCACAAGTCACGCAAGAACAGCTTTTGGATTTACAGTCACCACAATTACAATTGGGGCATTTGCAGTTGTTACAAGTACAATTTCCTTTCATGATGGTCCTAATTTTTAGTTATTGGGTAGACTGAAAATGTTGGAAAAAGATACTCCAAAAAAGAGTTTTTTGGGTTGTTTGGTCCGGAAGTTCAGCAGGAGGGAAATCGTTTTGGTTTTTGGGCGCCGAAAATCACCGAATCAATTGGAAACTTTGGAATATTGATTCCCAGGCTTTCCATAAATTGACGCATTTTTGGAATGCCACCATGGGCATCTTCCCCTTAGGTTAAATGCCCGGTATCCAATAGGGTATGATCATTGTCCCAAATAGGCGGAATACATCCAAACAAGTTTTTCCTGCTCCCGGATATAATCACTCATCAAAGCATTGGTGCCTTCGTCGTCGGATTTGCCCGATAGGTCAAGCAGCTCCCTTTCCAGGGGCAATAATACTTCATACCCCTTTAGAACTTCCGTGATGGCCTCATTGCCACGGGTCACATTTTTTGCTTCCCCAATTTTGGATACTTTGGAATAATCCGAATAGGTGTGGAGCGGGACAAAGCCCAAAGTCAAAACACGCTCGGCTATTTCGTCAATTTTTACCAATGAATCGTTGTAGAGTTCTTCAAATTTTAGATGCAGTTCAAAAAAATCCTCCCCTTTAATATTCCAATGGAATCCACGTGAGTTCATATAGAATACCTGATAATTTGCCAAAAGCTCGTTTAATTTTTCAGCTATGATTTGGGATGCATCCCTATCCAGTCCAATTCTGTTTTGCGTTCTCATTTTACGGTTTTATTTTAAAAGTTTTTCAATAGGTTTCCCTTATTATTCCGTTTCGGTATTGTCTTTTGGTCTTGGATTAAATCGATAACGAAATTAGAACATATTCCAACAAGGAATCCGCAATGGCGATAACTAAATTCTATTCCCGTATTCTTTTCAAGTATACGTTTTTGGCCGGTTTTCCATAATACTATTTCCCGGTAATGCATACATGTGGTTAGGATCGTTTTGCATACGTTTGCTTGGTACTATACCATAGTATTTGATATCCAGCATGGGTGCCGTTCTTTATTGGATTTTGCCCGACCCAATTTTCTTGCCTTCCCTTACAAATCCTTTATATGACATTTTTTTCCAAAGGTATTCCAAGGGTCCCTGTTCATATTCCCTTAGCCATATGCAACTTATAAAGGACTGCCAAATGAAAAAGATAACTGCGATGAGGTAGGTCTCCCCCCTGGAGGTATTCCCGTAAAGCCCAAATGGAGTAATGGCATGAAAGATTACGATTAGATATAAAATGGATTGTAAGATATAATTGGACAATGCTGTTCTTCCCACATAGCTAAACCAGGATGTTAGCTTTTTGAACAGGGGGATTGGTGCCAATTTTACAAAAAGGGCCATATATCCCAATGTCTGTAGTATCATTCCGGTAATCACTACAAAAGGGAGCCACACCATGGATACATCCAGTTCCAACATATTGGTGTTTACCAGGTGAAATAGGTAACTGGATGGCAGTCCTACCATAACCCCAAGAATTATAAAACTGTTTGTCAACCATCTTTGTTTGCTTGGGTTTAAAAAAAACTTGAGCTTGCCCAGAATACATCCAATGAGCATATTTCCAAAGGTAAATACCAATGTCAATGGCATGTCCTGTAAAAAATTCACCCATTGGGAAATGCGAAAATTAATGTGGAGATATTCACCATAGGAATTGGCAATAGGGTGTCCAAGTATGTAATGGCTATCATAACTGTGCTGTTGCCATCCTAAAACGGCATTTCCTATAAAAACAATCCCAGTAAGTACCACACATAATGCTATCGCAAGAATCGTAAGTTTTTTAATGGACCAATTCCTGACCAAGAGCAGCAAAACACCGCCTAAGGCGTAGGACATGAGGATATCCCCATTCCAGATGAGAAAACAATGGATACAACCAATCAAGAACAATAGCCCCATTCTTCGTAAAAAATAGCTGTTGAAGTCCAATCCTTTGCTTATGGCCCTGTTCATTTGGATATGGAACCCAAAACCGAACAGGATTGAAAACAGCGTAATAAACTTTCGATTGATCAACATATCATGGACAAAACCAAAAACTTGATTGTATTCATTTTCCATTGCGGCCTGATGGTCATAGGGGACATTGGCCAACAATACGCCGAACAGGGCAAATCCCCTTAGCACATCCACAATTGCAATCCTTGATGTTTTTATAATCGGTTTAAAGGTTTCCATAATCCATGGGTACATAAATGAGTTGGGGTAAAACTCCATACTTTTAGTAAAAGGGAAAAAAGGAAGTTGTTTGGGATACGGTATTTAGGACAATCCCAAATGGCCAACAGGTGCCCTCCTTAAAAATGTAGACGGCTATTTTTGACGGTACTGCCCGGGGGAACACCCCAATTTATTTTTGAACGCGGTATATAGGGCAGACCTGGATTTGAAGCCGGACTCCTGACCTATGCCTTCAATGGACAGCTTATTTCCTGCATCGTTCTCAATTAACTTTTTGGCTTTCTCCACCCTAAATCCATTGACCCATTCGTTGAAGTTTTGTCCAAGGTTTTGGTTGATACAGGTCGATATGAGCCTTGGGGACATTTTTATATGCCGGGCAAACAAATTAATGGTCAAATCATGGTCCAGATAGTACTCGTTTTCCTTCATACATTGCTGGATCAGTTTACTGGTTTCCGCGGAACAGTTATTTTCAACTTCCACGGTTCCCTTACGATTTTGTTTTTTGTCCAAAACACTTTCGGGAAGCTTTTTGAAAAACGTGGGGTGGATATAGGCCTGATAACTTATGTAATATAAAAACAGTGCTATGAAGCCAAACAGGGGCAGCACAAATACGCTCTTGTTTTCTGGTGCAACAATGACACGAACAAGCTCAGCGGCCCAAAGAAAAACGGCGGGCAACAGTAGATAAATAAATCGCCATAACCATTTTATCTGGAGCATATTGTAATCTGAATACTCATTCTGAACCAATTTTTTATACCAATTCACTTCACGAAAGGCAATGACAAAAGCGACGATCGAAATCAGAAAGGCATACAATTGAAGCACAAAATGGACCGTATCGATAAAAGCAAAATCAAAAGTCCGTGCAATGGAAGATGACTTTGAAAAAAACAGGTATAGGTTGTACAGGCTAATTGAGGCAATGAAAACGGCAATGGTGTAGTTGACCTTAAGAAATTGTGCAAATCGATGGGAGCTTCCAAGTTTTTCCAGAACAAAGTGCAAAAAGAACAAAGGCATAAAGAGTTTTACCTCGGGCAGGGCAAAGTATTCGTTCAAAACATACCTTCCAATTTGGTCAAAAGGCAATATGGTAGTCAAGGCTTCAAGGACAATAGCCATCAAAAACAGACCGAGCAAGGTGTTTGCCACACTTTTGTTCCGCTTGGAAAGAATGTAGATCAAAGCCAGGAAAAAGCCCTGTAGCAATGCTGCCCAAAGAATAAAGGCTGTAAGTAGCCCCATCTTTTCATTGACGGCCAAATACGATATCCGATTAAAATCCATGGTCAGATGTTTTCCAAGTATCAGTGTTTGCAAATGAAATGCAAGGGTCTTACCCAAACCCCGCTCATATCCTAGCTATAATGGACCGTACCTATTACGGTGGAACTTTTATCGGTCAACCCAGGCCATTGGTGTACAAAAACCACCTTAGGGCATTCAATACCGGGCAATAGGGCTATTTAGACCTTTAGTACTCAAGCAATGGAGCTTTTCCCTTTTCTAAATTCCCCGGGAGAACACCCCAATTTATTCTTGAATGCTGCATAAAGCGCAGACCTGGACTTAAATCCGGATTCCAATCCTATACCTTCAATGGACAACCTATAATCCGTATCCCGTTCCAGGAGCTCCTTCGCCTTTTTAACTCTAAAATCATTCACCCATTCATTAAAATTCTTCCCCAGGTCCTGGTTAATGCAAGTCGAAATCTTTCGGGGGGAGATGTTCACTTCCCTGGCAAAAGTAGCAATGGTCAGATTATGGTCTAAATAATATTCATTTTCCGTCATCAGCTTTTCAATCCTGTCACTATTTTCCTTGGGGTCCCTATCCTCAGAAATGTTGGTTTTGGAACCTTCCTTTTCCAATATACTTTCCGGAAATCTTTCGAATAGGTTTGGATGGAGGTAGGCCCGATAACTGAGGTAATAAAGAAATATGGCAATGAGACCAAATATTGGGACATCGAAATCATCGGAAAAGTCAGTGACAATAACAACCCTTAACAGGGCCACCCCCCAAAGCACTACAACGGGAAGCAATAGATAAATCAAGTACAACAACCAGTTGATCTGTAATAAATTATAATCGGAAAATTCATTTTGAACCAAGATTTTATAGTGTTTGATTTCCCGCCATGAAATAAAGATGGCATAAACGGTGATAAGAAAAGCGTACGATTTAACAGCAAAATGAAACCAATATACCACCGGGAAATCAAATGTTTGGGCTATTGAAGATGCTTCAAAGAGAAACAGATAAAGGTTCAATAGCGTAATAAGGCTTATGGACAGTGCCATAAAATAATTTACCCTTAAAAACAATCGATGCTTGTGGGAACTCCCCAGTTTCTCCAGAACAAAATGTAAAAAAAGAATGGGGATGAAGAGGATAACATCCGGCAGGGCAAAATACGCTACCAAAGGATAGGTTCCGATATATTGAAAAGGGTGGATCGCCGTTACGGCCTCAATTACAATAGCTATTAGAAAGAGGCCCAAAAGCGTATTGGCAAAGCTCCTGTGTTTTTTTGAAAAAATATAAATGAGGGCCAGAAAAAGGCCCTGAAACAATGCTGCCCAAACAATGAAGTATAAAATTGAATCCATTATACTTGAGAATCTTACTCCAAAGATATTACTTGCTATACGATAAGACGCCTGTATGGAAATAGGGTTGGTTAAGCATTTCCATTTTTTTGCCCCAAAACTTGAAAAAACACCTCATGTATTCAAAACGGGGACCTTATGTTTTTCCATGTGAATATTGAACGGCTGACTTTGGCAACGGCCAAAAAATGCCAAAGTCTTTTTCACTCCAGTCACAGTCCGCTAATTTTGGGAAATCAATTTGCTGAACGGCACTATGAAACCCAAAAAGGAAAGTACAGTCTTGGATGAAGGAAAAATAAGGGATGGATGGTTGTTCCTCTTTGTGTATCCCATTCTCGCTTTGCTTGCGGTACACTTTGGTAATGATAATGCCCTCTTAAAACTTCTGGGGATGCCAAGTTATTATACGGATGTCCTTTTTGCACTGGTATGTGTCTATGGGTGTGGATCCTATATTAAATGGATTTCTGCGTGGATTTACAAAAGACTTGGTGACGATAAAAACCTGACAATAGCATTGAAATATCATTTGGTCCTGGGCCTTTTGGTTCCGTCCTTGTTTGTTGTTTGCGCAGAATGGATTTACCTCATGGTCCTTGGTGTACGGATTTCGGAAAGTTCCATTTTCTATTTGGAGCTGCCCTTGACCATTTTATTGTGTCTTTTGATCAATATGACCTACCTGTTTATGTATTTCCGTACAAAAACGCCCAAGACCTGGGGAAGGGCGATTCAAAAGAAGTCTTTTGCAGCAAAAGAAGGACATCATACCATAAACATTCCAATATCCGAAGTCGCCTACTTTGTTAAACGCAACAAGTTTACTTTTTTGATTACAAAAAAAGGCGGCGATTATCTTTACGACCAGCCCTTTAAGACTATCTGGAAAGCCTTGCCCGCCCCTGACTTTTTTCAACTCAACCGACAGATAATCAGTTCCAGGGAGAGTATCGTACAATGTGCCAAAACGAAAACAAGAAGACTAAAGATAAAACTATCCCCGTCTACGGACGAGGAAGTTTATGTAGCCAAGGTGAATGCCACCAAATTCCTAAAATGGTTGGATAATTCTTAGGATGTCCGCTTTGGGCCCTTATTTGTCCTGTTCAATTCCCCAGTTCAACTTACGGAAGTTTTAGCAGATACCCGTACCTACTTTTGTGTCCATCATCAATCAATTACCATGAGGACAATGCAATTCGCGGTTTTGTGCTGCATTCTGTTTTTTGGGCAAAATGGCTGGTCCCAACAGCCGGTGACCCTTTCAATTTTCAATGAATCCACAGCAGTGCCCTATGATCATTTGATCACTGCACCTATCCATCCGGGAATCCAGATTGGAACGGAGTTCCATTGGAAGGAAAGCAAACATTTTAGGCTATATCCTTCAATCTCCATAGGGTACATGTTTCATCGTAAGCTGTTTCAGGGGCTATACGCCAATTTGGAACTGGGATTGGATTACAAGACTTCTTTTGGGTTGAATCTTAAAAGTAAAATAGGTCTGGGCTATTTACATACCTTCAGTACACAGCAGGAATTTCAATTTGATAATGGTGGATACAGGAGTGGACGGGATAAGGGGAATTCCAGGTTAATGCCCTCTTTCACTACGGGATTGGGATATCGGTTCAATCCAAAAAAGAACGACTCTTCAGAACTGTTTTTATTGTACCAATCTTGGTTGGAATACCCCTATTCACCGGGGTTTATTCCACTCATGGCGCATACCAACCTTCATTTAGGTTTAAAATTTTATCCATTTGAAAAAAACGAACGCTAATGGCAAAAATGTTTCAACTTTTAATGCTATCCTTTGTGTGCGCATGTACGGAAAAGGATGAAGTTTTTGAAGCTTCCTTTTATGAATGCAAATCGGGGATTGCATCCAATAACCTGCAACACCCTCTGGCAAATACCATGGATGGTTTGGCGCAAGATTTTATCACTAAGGGGGTTCCCGGCATGATGATCAGCCTACGCAATAGTGAAGGGCAGTACACGGTAAGTAAGGGCAAAAGTGATTTGGCCAGTGATGTGGATCTGAAACCCTGCAATAGTACCAGGGTCGGCAGTACCGTAAAAACATTTACGGCCGTTACGATCCTAAAACTATGGGAAGAAGGGCTTTTGGGGCTTGATGACCCCATTTCAACCTATCTTCCAAGTGCCGTTTTTGAAGAAATTGCCAATGCTGAAAAATCCACCATACGGCAATTATTGAATCATTCCAGCGGTATCCACAATTATATACAGGATGCCAAGTTCCAAACCGCTTCGTTGAATAATCTGGTCAAAGCGTGGCAACCAGAAGAGCTTTTGGAGTATTCCCGAGGGCAAAATGCGTATTTCCCGATCGGAACGGATGTAAGGTATTCCAATACCAATTACATTCTTTTGGGGATGATTATTGAAGCGGTTACGGGAATTCCCTTTTACAAGGTTTTTGAGGAAAAGCTTTTCCGTCCATTGGATCTTAGTTACACGAGTTTTGCTGCAACGGACCCCGTTCCCCATGGTATTATTAGGGGGTATGTTGACTTATACAGCAATCTAAACCTTATCAATGCTACCTATTATAGTGGTTGGGATTACTATTCTGCGGATGGGGGGCTTATTTCGAATACTTCGGATTTAAGCTTGTTTATGGAAAAATTGTTTCAAGGTGAAGTATTGTCCGAAGCGTCCCTGTCCGAAATGATGGATTGGATGGCACCAAATGACAAGGACAACGATGGGTTTGAGACGTTTTATGGTCTTGGGATATTTCAAATCATAACGGATCATGGGCCAGCATATCTGCATAGTGGTGATGCCATCGGCTATTTTGCCAGCATGGTCTATTTTCCCAATCAAGATATTGCCATATCATGGGCCTGTAATGCCAATTATGGCAAAATTGATGCTATCGTCCAATCCAAGGAAGCCATGGAACGCATATTCAAGAGTTTGGTAGGGCCCAATCCCATATCCAAGAAGTGATGGTTGATACGTTACGATTTTTAGAAAAGGATCGGAATGGGGGTACTTTTAAATCGGAAATGGTATTCAATTGTCCTGAATGTGGTATTCCATACATTGGATTTAATGTCCCATGGGTAGCATATGCGCTTTCACGACATGAATTCCCTTTTTCACAACTTCCCACTTTTATTCACGTGGTGTCCACCTTAGGTTTGTCCAGAACAAATAAAATCAAAAAACGAAGGATTCTGTCGGTATCCATGGTTTTGCGACGTTCCGTTTATGCATACAAAAACAAAAAAATATAAAAAAGATCAAACCCAATAACTGAAACTTTCAAAGGGGCATGGCACTATAAAACTTTAGGAAAGGACATTGTCCGGATAGTGCCCACTTGTCCTGGATGCGGTATTCCGAACAAGCTATGTTTTTATTGGAACATTATACACCGCAATTTTGAACAAAAATTACAAAGATGGTCAGAATACTATTTGAGTTTATAAGGCCGGCATGGAAAGTCAACAGTGCGAATTGGTTGAATACTACTAAAAAGAAAGCAGCAAAATAAATTCACTTTGTTATAGTGACCAAAATAGAAATACAAATGAGAAAGAGAAGTATACTGACCCTAAGTGCATTGGTCCTAATGTTTTCGGCATGTTTTGACGATGACGACTCCGAGAACGTACTTATGGTAGCAGCAACTGTTAGATTGCTTGCACCACCCGAGGGTTGTGATGACTACATTATTGAAACCGAAAGTGACAATTTATTGTTTCCACTAAACTTGGATAACGAATACTTGGTAGATGGATTGAAGATAAACATCATTTATGATCTGGTTGATGGTGTAACCCACCAGTGCGGTCGTATTGGGGCATTACCAAGCATTGAGTTATTTGAGATTGAAAGGCGATAGTCCGTATAAATGAAGCAAAATCAAAAAAACCATCATGGGGATGGTCAACAAAATATTCATCAATAGTAAAACGAATTAGTACAAATAGAATCAATTAAAAATGAACACAGTTAGATTAGGGGATATGGCCCCGGATTTTGTGGCAAAGACCACCAAAGGAACGTTGAATTTTCACGAATGGCTTGCGGACAGTTGGGGTATGCTGGTGTCCCATCCGGCGGATTTTACTCCGGTATGTACTACCGAACTGGGCGCCATGGCCAATTACAAAGAGGAATTCGATGAAAGGAATGTAAAAGTAGCGGCAATCAGTGTAGATCCACTTGATTCCCATTTGGAATGGATAAAGGACATTGAAGAAACACAGCACACCAGGGTAAATTTTCCCATCATAGCGGATGAAGAAAGAAAAGTGGCCCAGTTGTATGGTATGATACATCCCAACGATGGTGCTACCATGACGGTACGATCGGTATTTATGATCGCCCCGGATAAAAAGGTGAAACTGATTTTAACATATCCTGCTTCCACAGGACGAAATTTTGAAGAATTGCTACGGGTCATTGATTCATTGCAATTGACCCAATACGAATCGCTGGCAACTCCAGCAAATTGGAAAAATGGGGAGGATTGTGTCATTCTTCCTTCAGTGAGTAATGAAGAAGCGGAAAAAATGTTCCCTAAGGGGTTTGTTGAGGTAAAACCCTATCTACGCTTGACCCCTCAAGTATAAGTGTTGATTTAAAAAAGTGAAAAATGGAAATTAGAAATTTTGCAATTGTTTTAATGGTGGGGCTTATTTTTTCGTCCTGTCAAAATGATGATAATGGATCACCATTACCACCTGAATTTGCGATAGCGGCCAAAATAGACAATGGTGCCGCTGGATATGAACAAACCGTTTTTGATGGTGGAAGTAATGGAAATGTCAATGTATTCAACCGTTTGGATAAAACACTTTTTCTCCAATCCTTTAAAAATGGAAAGGACGATAGTGAAGGTTTTTGGACCCTTAGAATCAATGGTGTGGACATCGAGAACCTAACATTGCCCTATAACGTTACCGGTGTGGAAGGGAGTGTTACCTGGGTAGACGAATCGGTAAAAAAACTACAAGGCCCCTGTGCCGCTCCGGATGTACTGTGTTTCTATTCCGGTGTGGGCGTGGATGAGGTGAAAATCACCATAGACAGTATTGACAATGATGTCATTAGTGGAAAATTCGAAGGGGTACTTTATCATATTCAGGTTAATCCTACGGTAATACGGGATACTGATGATAAGGCGGAAGTGGTTGATGGAGCCTTTACGATCAAGTTCCAATCCAAATAGCATTGGAGTTGAAAAGTATACTGGTTAACCAACCCTACCTATAAAACTGTGTGTAAGTAGCTAATCAGTGTTTAGTTGTGTAATGGCCAGGGCAGACATTGCGCTCCCTGGTCATTTTTAGAACCATTGAAAAAACCCATTTTCCCGTACATTATATTTTGGGGAAATGAATTCAGCACAAAGAAAATGAAGGAAAAGTGGCCAAAAAATATACGTGTCGAAGAGCGTAAGCTGCAGGTGACCGACTATCAACTGTTAAGGGGGCAGACCAATTGGGACGCAATTGCGGATTGGGCCGTAGGGATTGCTTTGGAAAACGATCTGTATGGTGTAGCGGTCCTTGATGGTCCAAATATGGTAGGAATGGGCAGGGTCATTGGTGATGGGGCCATTTACTTCCATGTCCAGGACATTATTGTCCATCCAAAGTATCGCGGGCAAGGACTGGGTAGGCTTATCATGGAACACATTGAAAGTTATTTAAAGAGGACGGCGGTAAACAATTCGTTTGTGGGTTTAATGGCAGCAAGGGATTCCAAAGGATTTTATGAAAAATTTGGATTCAAGGAACGTGGAACACATAGTCCGGGAATGTTTAAAATCATCGCGAAAACCGAATTAAACGGGTTTGGAATGAAATCTAAAAATGGTTGAAATGAAGAAGTATATTTTCCTTTTGTTGCTAACGGTATTTTCCATTTCGTGCTCCTCTACCAAACGGATAAGGACGGAAAATGGCATAGCTGAAATCAATTACCTGGATATCAATGGCACAAAACAATATGTCCTGATCCGTGGAGAGGATAGGGGCAACCCTGTACTGCTCTTCCTCCATGGTGGACCAGGGGCGTCGGCAACGGCTTTGCTGCGCAAGTATAACAAGGAGTTGGAAAAGCATTTCACGGTGGTGTATTGGGATCAAAGGAACGCGGGAAAGTCTTATAAAAAAGATTTCCCCAAAGATCAAATAAAGGTCGAACTCTACAATCGGGATGTCGATTTTTTGGTATCCTACCTCAAAAGGCGATTTCAAAAAGAAAAGCTGTTCCTGGTGGGGCATTCGTGGGGAGCCCGCTTGGGGATTTATGCTATAGGTCGAAATCCCGATGACTTTATGGCCTATGTGGGTGTAGGTCAGGAATTGGAAGCTTACAGGGGCGAACTGCTTTCCTATCAGTACACCTTGGAAAAGGCCCAGGAAAGGAACCATAAAAAGGCCTTGAAGGCACTTCATGAAAGTGGCGCTCCGCAATCCGGGGATTTTTCGACAATGTACAAAAATGGGTTTTGGGGATTGGTAGAGCAAAAACATTGGCTTTTAAAATTGGGAGGAGAGCGTTATGGGAGGACAAACTATTCGGATTGGATTCGCAATATTTGGTTGTCCAGGGAGTATTCTTTTTCAGATTTGATCAGATATGGGAAAAGTTCAGGATTTTCGGCAGGAAATATTATCTACGATCCCGACTTCAACAACTATAATATCCCCGAGAACTATAAAGAGTTTGAAGTTCCGGTATTTTTCATATCGGGCGCTTATGATTACAATACACCATGGGCATTGGTCAAAGAATATCATGCCAATATCAAGGCGCCCATCAAGGAATTCATCAAGTTTGAAAAATCGGGTCACAGCCCCTGCTTTGAAGAACCGGAGCGATTTAATAAAGAATTGATCCGAATTTTGTCCAAAGTGGACACTAAGAACCCGTCTTGAGTTCCAATTAAAATTGGAAAGAATTAAATGGTCGTAGAATGGAAGATTTTCAGTTTAATACAGCAAGACTTCAGTTACTTCCCTTTATATTGGAAGACAGCAAAGAGTTTCAACTATTGAACAACGATGCTTTCATACGAAAGTTTCTCTGGGATGATGAACGCATTGATGCCATCACGGCAGACGAAATTATGGATCAGAACCTAAAACATTTTGAAGAAGATCAATATGGTCTTTGGAAAATCCAGTTAAGGGGCAACGGAAAAACCATTGGTTATGTTGGATTATGGCACTTTTTTGATGAGCCACAACCACAACTAATTTATGCCCTTTTGGAGCCCTATACCAAAAAGGGATACGCTACCGAAGCCAGTTGGTTGATCATTAACTATGCACTTGAACAACTTGGTTTTGAATATTTGACAGCTGCTACGGATGAGCCCCATTTAGCCTCACAAAGGGTAGCTCAACGGTTGGGAATGTCATTTGTGGAAAAAAGAATTGAAGATAACAGGCCAACCCTATTTTATAAAATTGAAAAGTGTAGTGCTTAAAAAAAGGTAGGGACGGGATGATGCGTCATTATAAAATCAATTGTGGAGTGTGCCAATGTTAGAATTAAGGAAAGCGACTATAAAGGACCTTGAATTGCTGAAATACTGGGACACCAAACAACATGTAATTGATTGTGACCCGGATGATGATTGGAATTGGGAAACGGAACTACATCGAAATCCGGAATGGCGGGAACAGTTGGTTGCGGAATACCTTGGGGAACCCATTGGATTTTTGCAAATAATTGACCCATACCATGAAGATACCCAATACTGGGGGGAGGTTGATCAAGATAAAAAGGCCATTGACATATGGATAGGAGAGGAAAACAAGTTAAACCAGGGTTACGGGACACGTATGATGGAACTTGCAATTCAAAGGTGCTTCCAAGATCCCAAAGTAAATGGAATTTTGGTCGATCCGCTGAAGACCAACACCAAAGCACATCGATTTTATAGGAGGTTAGGTTTTAAATTCTTGGAAGAAAGGGACTTTAATGGAACAACTTGCCACGTCTATGAATTGAGTAGAAAGTCGGCGGACAGGAAGGGGTGAAAATGTTCTTGATTCCATGGAATGTTCTCCAATAAAGGTTTATTGGGTTGAAAGACATGGGATTGCTTTAAGAAGGAACGGGGATTACCCACAAATTCGTCAACAAATCACAAAATAGTCTTAAGAAGCATCCTGGATGGTTACTATTATTAAGATCTTTAAAAACAAGCTAAAGACCAAATTCATGAGGGCATTCAAGACTATTGTTTACGGTATCATTTTCATGATGATCGTTTCATCATGCCATCCTGAAGTTTCAAAACCACAACATCCAAGCCCCATGGAATTTGGATGGAGGTCCGTTTACCAACATGATGGGAACGGAAAACTCTTGGAGGGCAGTATGGATTCCCTGATCGCGGGAATCAGAAATGGATATGATGTAAGAATAGGCTGGGGCTGGCAAAGACAGTTGGGCGATTCCCTTTTAACACTTGAGCATGTTGCGGAACCCTTGTACATCAGTATAATCCAAGGTTCAAATGTATCGGTCATAATCGATCCCCACCCTTTGCTAAAAAGCTATATTGCCATTGATAAACAGGCGTTTAGCGAAGAAGGCCATATTTGGCAATGTATTATGACCACCAAGGGAACATTTAATGCCCAAGTATACGATCGCTCTACCGGAAAACTTGTCAAAGATTGGCCGCAAAACCACAAAATGACCTGGTTTTTGGAATATCCGCAAAATGCACGGACCCATAATAACCCTTTATACGAATAAGATGAAAACATTTCCTATCCTTTTGTTTCTATTACTGTCCACCGTGGGATTTTCTCAAACTGGTTGGAAGTTGGTGTATGAAAACGATGCCGAAGGCAATACGGTCAATGGGGATTTGGATGAACTCATATGGGCAATACAACATGGGGAACCGGTCAGGATATATTACAACTCCAAGAAGCCCAACGACCCGGATACCTATGTGGAACATACGGCTTTGGTCAAGTTTTTTACCATCCTAAATTCTCCGGATGGTAGGTTCGTTACGGCTCAAATTGACCCTATAGTTGGGCAAATCCCAAAATTTGACCAGGGGCATGTATTGCTGAAGGAAAATCTGGAGTGGTCACTCATTGCTTCCACAAACGGGAAAAATGATACCATGACAAGAAATGTGATAACAGGGGAAATCGTTGGTCATCAAATCCGTAACTGGGGCACTAAATGGTTCGTTGAAAAGAAATAGGGGACTTTCGGGATGACAAAGGAAAATTGACCCTAGTGGGCTGTTCCTGTAGCATACAATTAAAAAAAAGAGGCCGCTCCCCCAAGCGACCTCTTCCGTGATTCACGGTCAATGACCGTTATTCACCTACCCGAAACAAAAATGTTTCTGAAGTAGATGCGTTATCTTGACTGTCCGAAACCACAACGGACCATTCATATGTATTTCCTGATTCTACCGTAACCACAAGGCTTGTCTCCGTAAGTGTTCCTTGCGAAGTGTTGGTCGTAGCACCTTGAAGACCAAAGAATACTTCATAATCTTCAATATCCCCATCCACGTCACTGGCGGACCATTCCAAAGTCACTGAAGTAGTAACTGAAGGTAGGGTTGCTCCCCTATTGGGATTCACCGCTTCCGCAGGAAAAGGGGCGTAATTCTCTATGCCCGGGCCTTCATTGTAAAATCGCCATGTAGGGCTCTGGGCGGTTGAGTTGGTACCGTTTGCCCGTGAGGTTACGAACCACTCGTAAGGTGTTCCCCTTAAAATGGTGATGGGGGCCTCATTGCTATTTGCAATGGTATTAAAGGAAGTCCCCGTACTTAAATTGGTAAGGGTCACGGAATAACTATCCGTATTCTGGGATGCATTCCAACGAAAGGTAACCGTACTTTCCGTATCGCTAACGGTTTCCCCTTCGTTGCATTCGGTATCGTCTTCCGGGAAAATCAATGTTGCCGCCGCAGGGTCCGGGACAACCATAGGGTCATCATCATCACCTCCCATTGGTGGGGGTGGGCCATCATCATCACCTCCCGAGCCGCCACATGCGCCCAGGGCCACAAGGCAAAAACATAAAATCAGTAGGGAATAAAACTTTTTCATTGCTTGATAATTTTGTGGTTAAAGAGCGTTGCCTTGTTGGAAACATTGAGGATGTAAACCCCTTTCGCCAAAGTAGTGGTCCCAATTTCTATAAGTCCTCCTTCCACGCTCATTTCCTTCTCCATGATTTTTGCTCCGGATAGGGAATAGATGGATGCCCTAACCGTTTGGAACTCATCCCGAGATCCCAAGTACACGGACACCCTTTCCTGAACAACCGGATTTGGATAGGCCATTACACTATTCGAAATAACGATGATCTCCTCATAGGAGCCTTGGCAGCCTTTATCACCGGTGATGCGCAATGTATTCTCAACCCTGTTTAGGGGAAGGGTGATATGACTTTCGTTGGTTCTGTAAGATTCCCCATTCAACGCTATGAAATACGTGGTGCTTCCCTTTAGATCAAGTGTTACGTTCTTGGCTATGGCATCCACTTTTGAGCTTGCGGACAAGGATTCGGGTTCATCTATGGTTACGTCAAAACATTGTTCGTAATCCATTTGACCTGCTATGGTTATACAGAGTTCATAAGCCCCTGCTTCCAAATCCGTAAATGTCAATTCCTGGGTAAAGGGGAGGGCCTGATCCGTATTGCCCAATCGTAAGGTAGCCGTATATTCCAGTGCTTCCTGGGCGGTTATTTCCAATTGGCCGTCATTATTTGCAATACAGCTCTCACCAATGGTCTTTAAGGTGAAGTTGGAGGCAGGCAAGGAAAAAATTGGGCATCCGTCAAAGTCTACCACGGCATCAGACGGGGTATTGGGACATAGGTCGTCCATATCCGGAATACCGTCATTATCGGAATCATCATCACAAATATCCCCTTCGCCGTCATTATCCGCATCGGCCTGATCTGCATTGGCCGTAAGGGGACAATTGTCAGAGGCATCATCAATTCCATCACCATCATCATCCGTATCACAAACGTCGCCTTCCCCGTCATTGTCGGTGTCCAATTGGTCCGCATTGGCCATCATCGGACAATTGTCATCCGTATCCAAAATACCATCGTTATCATCGTCGTCGTCACAAACATCCCCAATGCCGTCGTTATCATTGTCGGCCTGATCGCTATTTGGCGTTAATGGACAATTATCATTCACATCCAATATCCCATCGTTGTCATCATCATTGGAATCCACCGTTACTGCAATACAATTGGAGACCACGGTTTGGCCATTAAATGAAATTTGAACGGCATAAGTGCCACTTTGGGTCGCTGTAAAGCTTCTGTTTGTTTCCCCATCGATTACGGTATTGGTATTACCACAGTCCAACCATTGGTACGTTGCGCCCGTTGCAGTAAAATTGGCCGTCAATAGATTTTCAATAACGGTCACCGTATTATCGATGGCTGTTGGGTCTACCGTAAAGGAGGCCGTATCATACAGGCTCCACACACCACCTTCCGTTCGGACCCTGATGAATACCGTATGGGCACCCGCCGCCAAACCATCGGTAGGTAATGCAAAGGACTGGGTCAATTGGCCCGTATTGGTATCCAAGGTCAAAGCCGTGCCGTTACCGGCACCGGGGTCTGGACCATCAAAAAAGTACTCAGCTGCCGTGATGGGTTCATTTTCATCAGCAAAGGTTCCAATATAGATGATGGTACGATCGTACAAACTCCAATTGCCATCCGTATTCTGGGTTCTTACGGAAAAACTGTGGAATCCTTCCGTCAGTCCAACAGTAGGGATTGCAAACGTTTGGGTCAACTCCCCTGTATTTGCATCTAAAGCCAGTGCCGTACCATTGCCCACCCCGGGATCTTGATCAAAGAAATACTCTGCTGCAGCAATGTTCTGATTGACATCTGAAATTGCGGCTATATAAAATACCGATCGGTCATAAAGACTCCAATTGCCACTGGCAACCCGGGTTCTCACATATAGGCTGTGGAATCCTTCGGAAAGTCCGTTAGTGGGAATGGAAAATTCCTGGATAAGGCTGCCTGAGTTCCCGTTTACGGTCAAGGCCGTACCATTGCCCACTCCAGGGTCCGGCCCATCAATAAAATATTCGGCAGCACCGATACTCTGTGCTGTTGCCCATCCACCAAAAAGTAGAAGGCAAATCATCAATACCCTTTTCATAGTCTATTGGTTAGCGGTATTAATGATGACGTTTAGGTTTTGACCAGGAGCGACCGTGGTACTAATGGCCTGAATATTTACTGTGGGGATACCATCCGTAAATCCTACATTGTCAAAAACAAAACCACTGCCATCAAAAAGGCCAAGATCCTCTCCGTTCACTCCTGCTCCCTTTGCCAAGGAATTGTCCAAAAGCCGGTAGTTGTCTTGGAGGGGTTCAAAAGTGGTATTATCATTGTCTTGTACAAAAAGCGGATCTATATTATCTAAGTTCCCTGTGCCTTGAAGTTCAACGACGGGACCACTGGATAGATTAAAGGAGAGGCAATTTGTAAAAACAACCCCAGGATCGTTCGGGTCTGGCGATGAAGATCTGTTAAAGAAAAAAATACAATTTTGGACTTCAAGACTGCCGCTTTCATCGTTGACGTTAAAAACAGGAGAAAAAGCATCCGATCCAAGAAAAATATTGTTTTTTACTGTCGTGCTTTGAAACGACTTAACATTTACAGAATTTGTTATTATGTTATTTGTTATTAAAGCGTTCGAATAGTTGTTGGCAGCTGCAGAATTTGATCTTAGACCAATCCTGTCAACCACATTTCCTCTAAAAATCAAGTTGTTTATACCGGCATCCGAAAAAAAGAAGTCATCAATGAAACAATTTTCAACAACTACATTTTCTATGGTGGTAGAATTGCCACTAGTACTTACAAAGTCAGTTACCAGTAGTCCATTTAAGGTAGTGTTGGATGCATTATTTCTTAGAAATACTTGATTAATTGCGGTTGTCTTTTCGGAACTGCTATGTGAAAATCCGATTAGGGTCAGCGGTTTGTTGATATCGATATTTCCATAGTTAATTTCAGATGGATGGACCTGAATAATATCTCCATCCTGTGCTTGGGAAATAGCGCTCTGTAAATCGTTGAACTGCGCCGCACTTCCCGGGGAGTTATCCACGGTGATGATGTTTTGGGCGTATATAAAGGCCAAATTGACCAAAAAAGCTAAAGTAAAAAGCGTAGTTTTTTTCATGTTGGAATTTTTTAAGGTTTAATGAATTGATTCTAAGCTTGGTAAATCCGTTTTAAGATGGTTGGTTCCATTTTTCGAACTAAGGGAATCCGATACCAATTCAGAGAAGCCATCGCTGTCGACAAAGCGCCTACCAAGACCATTTTCGATGAATTCCCCAGTTGGATTTCCCATATTATCGAGCATAATTATTGCAATCTCGAAGTTGGTGATGCCTTCTGGCGTAATAGTACCTGAAATGGAATAGGCGATTTCAGCTAGGGCCCCGCTTTCCAAATTTTCGTTTTGGACTATGAGAAATACACTAAAGCTGTTTTCTGCTCCTGATATAAAAGAACCGGTTCCTTCAAGTACACTTTCCAAAGATCCGTCAATGTTCAATTGTTCGCCATCAAAATCAATTGTATTGTTGGTATTGTTTTGATTAAGAAAGAAATAGCGTTGGTCAAAAAATCTTGAGCCAATATTGTCAGAAGCAACATTGGTATTTGTTAAGATAACCTGGCTAATGAAAAAGGTTCCTTCCAAATCAGGTGGATTGGCACCTTCATTTACATTAAAATTTAGCTCGTTCAAAGCTTCAACTACTTCTTCGCTGAACAAATTTTCCAAACTGGACTGCGAACCGTCAAAAGCATTTTCTCCCTCATCGTCATTGGAACAGGAAGCCATTACTAAAAACACGAAGGGAAAAATCAATTTCTTGGTCATAAGTCTGGTTCTTTGATTATGGACCAAACCTATCTTCCTTTAGGGACAAACCCTTACGGGAATCCGTAGGTTTTAACAAGGTTTTCCCCAATTTGGACAAGGGGTGCAAAAAAATCGATGAAAGGTAGATTTAGGGGTCAGATCAACCCCAAATCCTTAGCGGTTGCTACCAATTGTATGGCATTTTTGGCTTCGAACTCTTCTTTTAACCGGTTGATACGTTTCTCTATGGAGCTTAAACTACTTGGGGACATCCCCTGTGATTTAAAATCCTGTGCGATTTCGCTCTGGGAATAGCCCTTGGCCAAGTTGGAAAGTAAGGAGATATCATAATCCTCCAGTTCAAACAAGTTCTTTTTTTCCACACTATTTTTTAGTTCCGGGGATAAAAAGGTATCCCCATTGGCTATGGCCAATAGGGCTTGCTCCAGATTTTTGAGACCGTTCCTGCCTTTTAGCACATAGGCCTCAATTTTTTGGATTTCCATGAGTTCGTTGATCACTGCCCTACGATCTTCAATGGAATAGACAACGATTGGAATGGAAATCCCCTGTTCCCGCAACTTTTCCACAAGTTCCTTTCCACCTTTAAGTTTGGCTTCCCTATAGTCTTTCTCAAAAGAAAGGTCCGTGATGAGCAGATCGAACGGGGCCTCATCCTGTTTGGCCCTTTTAATTTTTAGGTAGGCCTCGTCACAATATTGGGATGTCACAATTTCGTCTACCCCAATTTTGTTCTGGACCACCGCGGAAATGCCTAGGCCAATACTGTCAAAGTCTTCAACGACCAATATTTTTTTGAACATCTTAGGATTTGATTAGATGGGGATGCTTAAGGTTACTTTGACCCCTTTTCCCTCTATACCGCCAAATATAAATTGACCCCCTACACTTTGGATACGGTTTTCCGTATTTTGAAGCCCAACCCCTTGTTTTTGCTCCCTTTTTACCCCAATGCCATTGTCCGAATAATCCACTTGCAGCTTTCTTTTTTCCTCCTTAAAATTAAGGGCTACCAAACCGGCACCGCTATGCTTTTTCATGTTGACCAACAGTTCTTTCAATGTCCTGTGCAGGGCCACACATTTGTGCTCATTCAGTTTTTCCCAGGATATCCCCTCCATGCCCTTAATAAGTACTTTGGTCCCATTGCCACTAAAACCCTGTAGCATGTCCTTGAGTTCTATGGCAAAGGCCTTTCCGGTGGCAAGTTCCCGGGTGTCATGGGAGATATCCCGTGTACGTTTGTAGATATCCTCCAACTGATCAAGGATGGCTTCATTGGGTGCATTGTCCTGGTGTTGCACGGCGGTCATGACCCCATAGACGTCATTGGCGAGGCCATCATGTATTTTTTTGCTGATTTTTTTCTCCGTATTGTAGATTTCCTGTAAGGTCCTCTTCTTATGCTGTTGGTGCAATATAAAGTAATACGAGCCGCCCCCCATGAGCAGTACGGCAAGCAAGGACAGTAGTAGGATCCTTTGGGTCTCCTCCCTTGCCAATTGGGCCTCATTTTGTGCCGTTTCCGCCTCCAAAGCCAATAAACGGGCTTTTTCCTGTTCGTCGTCATATTTCATCTTGGCAAACTGGGTCTTTACCTTAAGTTCCTGTTGGTAAAGGCTGTCCTTTAAAAAGATATAACGGTCTTTGTGTTTTATGTTTTGTGGCTCCAATACCAGGTATTGTTCAAGGGCATCGATTTCGCCTTTTGGCATTCCTATTTGCTTGGCCATCGAAATGGCATTATCCAAATACATTTTGGATTCTATGGGGTTGGATGTCTTAGCAACCTCTGCGATGTCAAGGTAACTGGTAATCAATCCACGTTTGTCCCCTATTTCATTTCTTATTTCCAGGGCATTTAAAAGACCTTCCTTAAAATCGGTCTTTCCATTTTTCCATTTGAAATAGGACAGGTTATGAAGAATTCTGGCCAATGTTTTCTTTGGTAGGTCATCGCTTGGTTTTGGTTTTAAACCTTCTAAAACTTCTTCTGCGGATAGGTAGTCGTTTAGTTCGGAATAGACCAGGGCCAGATTGTTTTGATATGAAAAGATATCTTTTGGGGAATCCGATGTATGTATTGCTTTTTTATAGAAGTCAATGGCATTATCAAAATCCTTCAACTCTTTGTAGCAAGTACCGAGTTGATTGTAGGCTGCCGATAGATATTTTGCTTCATCCCGATCCATTAGGAAAGAAATAGCTTGGGTCAACGTTTCTTTTGCCCCAAAGAAATCGTTCTTTCGAGTTTGTATGATCCCGGCATTTAAAAGTTTTTTGCCCGCCTGTGCCGTATCCCCATATCTTAAAAAGGCATTTTTGGATACATTGTAGTAATAGAACGCACTATCAAATTTATATTCAACTTCATTGAAGTAATAAGCGATGTTAAAAGCAGATTTGCCCAGAAAGTATTGGTGATTGTCGTGAAATGCTTTCTTCCATAGTACTTTATTCTCATAAAAAAAGGAGTCCATTGCCCCCAATCGGTACAATAACAGCCCTTTGGTGTTATGAAGTTCAAGATTAAGGGAATCAGGTTTTGATTCTTTCGAATTCTGGATCAGGCTGTCCAGTTTGCGAATCTTTATCGGAAGACTTACTTCTTCGGGCACTTCTAATTGTAACACACTGATTCGGCTGTCTTGCGTTTTATTTTCAAGGGGGGAGTCTTTGCAGGACAGACAAAGTATGAGAAGCCAAATTAGAATACCTGTTCGATTAAAAACCATAGTGTTAAAATAAAACAAAAACCGCACAATAAGTGCGGTTGATGTTTGAATGGAACATATTCATTAATTACCCACCTGGTTCTTCTTTGACCTCATCGTCATCCGGCGAATCAATATAAAGCTTCTCAGTTTCCGCTTGGTCATTTGTGCAGGAAACTGCACCTAAGGTCAATAATCCGATAAGTAAGAGTTTAAAAGTCGATTTCATGTTTTTGTTGATTTTGATATGGTTATGAAATCGGCAGTTCTACCCAGACCATCACTGCCGCAGACGGTCTGTGAAATGTTTAAAAAGCGCTTTTTTTATTTTGTTACCGTGAAGGTATGTGGCCTATTTGGACCCATCCCATTTTGCTGTACAAAAGGGGTATTTTGCTAAACAAAACCATAGCTGCATTCGGTTTTTCCTTTAAGAACAAAGAACTTTTCCCTTGGACAACTATGGTTTTGGTTGCCATATGGAACTTATGCAGGGCCAGGTTCACCTGACCGTTTTCCTTTATAAAAGACTGTATGGTGTATGTCCCATTATGGTGGAACATGATTCGCGGTCCATGGATAATGCCCTTAAGCTTTTTCTTTTGGTTCTGGGGCAGGTCGTCTTCCAAGAGTACAAGATTGTTTGTGGTCATGGTAAAAAAGTCCACTATGGCCCTTTCAGAAGTCAGTTTGGGTGGGTGCTGTATAAAAAAATCGTTCCAATCGGTATTGGGGGTGATCTGAACCAGAAAGTCATTTTCCCTACACAGTAGTTTTATGTTTTTTGTTGTTTGGTTTTCGTTGATCGTAAAATGGAACAACCAGGTCTCCTCATAAAAAGTGACCTTTCGTTTTTTAGCGTGGAGAATGGTAAAGGAATTTGTGCTCGGGAGGTCTAAATGGCTTTTTAAAATTAAACCATAGGCCTTAAACGCCTTGCTTGGGATGGCTTCCCATGGTACTATGGAATCACTGGTTTTTAGTGGATTGGCGTTGGACGTCAGGGCCAACAACACTAGGAGGTGGAAACATGCATTTTTCATCGGATTGCTTTTTTGGTTAATCATACCCAAATGTATCTTTGGGTAAAGCCCTTCCCGGAATTGCCTAAATGAAATGCCCTTTTTACTGTATAAAAGAAAACCCGGACTTTAGGTCCGGGTATACGAGGTTTTGGCTGGTGAAAGGATTCCTGTAAAAGGGGAAATGATGGTTTCCATGAAATCCCTTAAGCACAATGCTAGGGGTTTTATTGGAACTGATCGAGACCATGGTCCAAATCACTGTCCAACCACTCAAAGGTTGGATCATGGCCCATATCGCCTATGGCTGCTTCAAAGGCCAATTTATCCGCGTTGCCATGGCTTTCCAATAGGTTGTCGAATTCAAAACTATCGGTAACGGTATCATGGTCCAAAATACACCTTTCCATTACTTTTTCCTTGGTTTGTACTCCTGTAATCTTCATTTTCCTTGATTTTTTGGTTGTTGGTTTCTATTGTTCCGAGGCATAGGCCAATACGGCCATTAACCCCATTTGTATCAGATATTCGTTCATACTATTGTTTCCTTTTAGATAATGCCACCGCGCTTCCCCATCTTCAACAATAAGTTTGCCTATAGCTTCATATTTGGTCCCTGTCCAAAACCCATTAAAGCTTATGTAATGGGTAATCTCCGTACGGTCCCCCCACCAGCTGTAATCACAGTCCAAAACCTCTGTGTATATATTGGTGTCCCCACTGCTTAATAGAAGTTCCATAATTCCGTCCCGATGATTGCGCAGTATTCTGGAGGCATCCGAACATTGTGCCTTTCCGGCCATGGCGCATAGGAAGATCAGCATGGCGATCATAAATTTTAGTATTCCTGTTTTCATGTCTTTGGTGTTTGTTGATTTTATGGGAACAAATCTATTTGGGGAACTATACACAAGGAATATGTGCTGTATGAAGAAGGGTTTTTGGTATACCAAACAAAAAAGGGAGCCTAATGGCCCCCTTTGATTACAAATACAACGAACTGAAAACTAATGGCAATTCTGCTTGAACAATTGGCACATTTGATTGTCATGGGTTTTGGCCGCGTATGTTGAGGCCAACGTATTGATTACTTTTTTCTTCCGTTTTTTAACCCGACTCTGCACTTCTTCTTCTTTCACCCCTTCTTTTAGCTTGGTTTCATCCCCTTTGATTTCATCGGATTGGACGATTTCCTGTTTTAGTTGTTGTGCTGAGTCGAAACAATCGGATGCCTCGTCCATATAGTACTCCAATAGGTAATAACCGTAATACCAATGGCGGAAGCGGATGGCCCGTTTAGCATCGCTCAATAACTCATCACAGCGGGCACGATTGTGGGCTTCATAGGCTTCCTCCAGCAATTGTTGCAGATTGTCATCACATTCGCCGGAAATGCCTACCGGGGCAAAACTGATCAGGTTCATGGCCTCCTCAAACTTTTTGCCGGCAATCATGGCCTTTGCATCCCGATAGAGTCGCGAACAATTGTTTTGAAAATCTGCCAAAATCTTGGTCCGTACCTTGGTCATAAACGCTTCAATGTCCTCATTTTTGGTTTTTGCCCTTCCAATGGCTTTGTTAATGGCCTTTGAACGTGAAAAATCCTCCCCTTCCAGTTCCATAGTATAGGTGCCATAGACTTTTTGGGTCCGTGCTTCCATAACCACCAGGGTCAATTCCGCTTCTATGGTGTGTACGTTTCGTAGCTGGGTTTCAACTTCCCTATGGTCAAAAATTTCAAACTTGGGATACACCAAATATTGGCTGAGGTAATCCAGTCCGGACATTCCATAATTGGAGACCATCCGGGTTACCTTGGTCTGAATTTTTTTCCGTTGTGCCGTATTCAACCCCTCCGTATACCGGTCAGGTACAATAACGCTAAGGGCAATTCCCTGCTCCAGGGAATCATCTTGGGCCGTTAGTGTTAAGAATGGGCATCCAAGGAAAAGTGCGATTATTAGCTTCTTCATCTTTTATTATTGAATGGTTACATATAGGGCCCCACGGTCCCTTTTAAAACTTACTTCCATCCCCAAATCGTCAAAAAACCGATCTAGTTGGCGTTCAATTTTGCTGTCCCGCATATCGCAGGGATATCGGTATTCCTCCACCATCATTTGATAGTCCGTTTGATTGGCAATTTTGTAACCGCCCTTAAAGGCATTTTCTTCCATCCAATCTTCCAGGACATATTTTAGGCGTTCGTCATCGGCGTACTCCACGCGGGAATCCATAGTGTATTCAGAATCACTCCCTATTTTGAACTGTAGGTCGGCCACCGCTCCTTTTATACAAAGCTTTTTTTGAAACCGAATCAATTCCTTCATAAACTCATCCGCACAGGAAAAACGGTTTCCCGCCGCATCGGTGAACTTTGTTTTCTTAAGGGCGGATTGTGCCAAAGCCCCGGTATCCCTGGTATAGAACATATTGGATTCACAGATTTCACTGGCCACGGAAAGTGCAGTGGAGTAGTGGTTGGCTTCCACGATCAACCGTACTTTGTTCCCGCCCCCGGAGGTAACATATTGCAGATCGACCTCTACCAAAACATCCGCTGCGGCACTGTTGAAAAGCAGTTCTACCATACCGCATTGGTCGCAGGGATTGACCTCCATTTCCCGCATCAATTTTTTAAAGGCCGATTCAAAATCCTTGGTGTCAAAACCATAATTGGTAAAGGCATCGTTTACCGCGGCCATTCCTACACGAATGTCCGGGGATAGGTCCACTAGGGTTCTAATGTCCTGCCCCTCATTGACCCTTGGAATGATCATTACACTGGGAAGGATAACATCGTCATGTGCCACTTTCTGGGCAGAAGCTGGAAAAATCATTCCAAGCGTCAGTACAATTATGAGTAGTGCTCTTTTTTTCATTTTCTTGGTTTTCTGGATTATTTGACGGATTCGCAAATCAATTCAATGGATTCATCCTTGAATTTGGTGACGAGACGTTCACCGTTCTTTTTAATTTGGCCTTTTGAAAAATCACCCTCTACCTCCTTGATTTGAAATTCGGCAACGGATTCTTTCAATGTTTTGATTGCTCCGCCAATATCTACCTTACTGACTTCATAAATGGCGAACTTATCCCCCTTTTTGACCCCCTCACCTACACCTGCAATAATCCTAATTTCCGCCCCCTTCTTCATTGGCTCAACTTTGTAAATTTTTGCCACAAAGGGGACGTTGTCTATGATAAAGTTTTCAATTCCTTTGTTGTAGAAATTGATGGCATTGGTCATTGCCTGTGTTCGAGTGGTCCCAGGAATTGAGGGCAGAAGACTGGAAAATGTTTTCGTAGCCAGTAGTTCATTGGTCTCAATGTCATTAATGGAAATACTGAAGACCAAATCACAGCGGTACAATCCGCCGGTCATTTGTTTGTAACTTAAGGTGTTCAATTTACCCCCTACAATGGCTCTTGCCCCATTTTTTCTGCCTTGCTCAACCACTTGTCCATTTATGTAATCAACATTTTTTTGGATTTCAGCTTCTTTAATGGCATTCAGTTCCGCATAGGCCGTTCTATCAATAGGGAAGAATCTTTTGGAGTCAACAAAAACCTCTTTTACTTTTTCCGTCAGTAAATCCGCTTCTACATAATCTTGGTAGCTCGTGGCCTTAAAGGTTAATAGCCCAATGTTTGTTTTTTGCCCAATGACCAAATTGGCCATTAGAAAGGCTATGGCTACGAAAAATAAAGTAAACTTTCCCATGGCATTTGTCTTTATAATGAAAGCCCGCCTTTTGGCATGGATTGGCAAATGAGTTTTATGGTGTCATCATTGTATTTGTCCAAGAGTTCCGTTGCATTCTTACCAACAAAAGCCTTGGAAAAATCACCCTCCACCACTTTTATCGGAAACTTGGCGACCAATTCCTTTCGCACTTTTAACCCTTTCACCGTTTCAATTTCCGTTACTTGATAGATGCCAAAACGATCTCCTTTGTTGACCCCTTCATTTTTTCCGGCAACTATGAGAATTTCCGCACTCTTTTTTACTGGATCGATCTGTTGTATTGGGGCGATGAAAGGCACGTTGTTAATAATGTAGTTTTCAATGTCCTTTTGTGCAGCTCGCAACGTATTGACCATGGCCTGTGTTTCTGTTCCGCCGGATAACTTAAAACTAAGGGGGCCACCAGGATTAAAGGTTTTTGTCGCAATGAGCTCATTGGTTTCGATATCGTTGATGCTTATGCTAAAACTCATATCACATTTAAAGGAGCCATCTTTGGTCTTGGAATAACTGAGGGCAATTAATTTTCCGCCTACAATAAATTTGGCACCATCCTTAACGCCCTGTTCGGTAACATATCCGTTGATGTAATCAATATTCTTCTGGATTTCCCCTTCCCTGTATTTGTTGGCCTCCGCATAGGCCGTACGATCAATGGGCCTAAATCTTTTGGACTCAAAGAATATTTCCTTTACCCGTTCGGTCAAAAGGTCGGCTTCCTGGAAATCTTGGTATCGGTTGGCCTCAAAAGTGAGCAGTCCAATGGTTGTCCGTTGTGCCCATATGGATTGGGCCACCAATAACAATACTAGTGTTCCTAATTTCTGCATTTTCATAGTTCTCAGTATTTAAGTTGATTAATTGTGTTCGTTTTAGTTTTCCAATCTGCTGAAATTATCAGCATAGTCATATATAAAATCAATTTGCGGTTCCCCTTTTGTGTTAATGAACCCCCATTTGTTATTTTTCTTTACGGGAGCAAGCCCGTTGCTAAAAACCCCGGCACTTTCATAGATGTCGGATATCATGAATTTCCCGGACTTGTCAATATAGCCCCATCCATTTGCGGTCATGGCTGCCGCCAGGCTTTCTGAAAAATTGCCCAACATTTGATATTCCGTTGTAATGGCTTGGCCACCTTTTTTATCGATAAAAAGGTAATTGCCTTTTTGGGATACTGCGGCCAAACCATTTGAAAAAGGATTTGCCGAATCAAAATCAAAAGGGATGGCAATACTACCAAGGCTATTGACGTACCCCCAAAGATTTCCTTTTTTAACGGCAGCCAGTCCTTCCGAAAACTCCAAGGCCACATCAAACTGGGGCTCGATAAAGAGGTTTCCTTTGGAATCAATATATCCCCATTTTCCCTGGAGTTGTACGGCCGCGAACCCGTTGGCAAACGATCCGGCCAAATTAAATTTTGGCGCTATCGCAAAGGTTCCGTCCCCTTTGATGTAGCCCCATTGGTTCCCCTCTCGGACAACCGCAAGGTTTTCTGAAAAAGGAGCTGCAAAATCATATTGTTTCTCAAAGGCTTGGTTTCCATCCGTATCAATATATATCCATTTTCCATTCTTTTGTACGGGTGCCAATCCATTGGAAAATCCAAATCCCCCATCATATTCAAACGGGATAACTTTCTTTCCCTTTATGTCAAGAAAGGCCGTTTTGCCATTCAATTCAACCCGGGCCAATGAAATTGGCGTTACCGATCGGCCAAGAAAATAATAGGTGCCTACTGCCAATAGGGCCAATAAAACCATCCCACCAATGAAGATGCCTTTTTTGCTTTTGGAAGAGGGTTTGGCGACCGTTTTGGCCTGGCTTTCCCCTTTTGCCTGTATGGCCGTACCATCCTGGGGCGTATCTGGGGGCGTTGTTCCCAATAGAACGGTACCGGCATCTTCTTCCTCTTCTGGAGTAGGGGAAAGGCCTGGGCTCCTTAGGTCCGCGGGCAGCTCCTCCAACAAGGCCTCACCACTGATTACCCGTTTTTTGTTATCCCGCTGTAGGCATTGTTTGGCAATTTTCTTCCAGGGTTCAGGGAGGATGTCCAATTCCGAATCCAAATCCTTATGAAGGATCTGTTGCATAATTTCACTTTGCCATTCCACACTGGCGGAGCTGTGTCCTTTAACATCAAAAAGGGAATTGTTCGTAAAAACCTCATTTACGATTACCCCAAAACTCCAGAGATCCGTGTTGAACTTTAGGGGTTGGCCCTTTAATTGTTCGGGTGAACTGTACTGTACCGTTCCTCCTGCGAAGCTATTGGCAAATTCTGAACCTTCTCCCTGAATTTCGGCCAGCTTGCTCAGACCAAAATCGGTGATCTTGGGAACTATGCCCTCCCCAGGACGATCCACCACTAAAATATTCCCCGGCTTGATGTCCCTATGCACCACTTTCTTGCGGTGTAAATAGGCCAACCCTTCCAAAATCTGGATAAGGATTTTCCCTTTTTGTTCATTGTCCAAATCGTGTTTCTTAATGAAATTGGAAAGATTTCCCAAGGGATAGTACTGCATAATGGCATAGTCAAAAATCCCCGGGCCGTCCTCAAAACGATGTACGCTTTCATAATTGGCAATATTTGGATGTTTGGCCAATGATTTTATGGCATCGAACTCTACCTGTAGGGAAACTTCCTTGCCCTGCAGTTGCTTTACTTCGGAAACCTTAATGGCAACTTGTCTGTCCAAAACCCTATCATAGGCCTTGTAGACAGTACCAAAGCTCCCACCGCCAATTTTATGCTCCCTATTGTTATAGTGGTACCTCTTTTGGAACTCTTGTCTGGTCATGTCCGGTTGGTTCTTTAATCACTCTTATCCTTTTTTTACGACGATGTCATCATTGCTAAACTTCAATCCAAAAACATTCGGGGCTTCTATTTTTTTGTCATACAATAGCCTTACCTGTATGTCCCCATCCATTTTAATGGTTCCTTTCCAATACCCAAAAAGCAGGGCCTTTTTCCCCTTCCGTTTTACAATTGATTTTGTGTAGACCTCCAATTTCTGTTCTCCTTCCTCAATTTCTATTTTGTTGTGGTACTTGACCCCTTTTCTGTTCATGCCATATTTTCTGATTGTATTATCATTGACCTTTATGAACAGCTCTTGATATTCCTGAATTGAACCCAGGACGTGCACCATGTCCAGGGTAAAAGTGGTTTTGGTGGGAGAAACGGGAAGGTCCTCTTCTTCGGCCACATCTTCTTCCGTTTCCGGAACTTCATTGGTATCGGTTTCAGGTTGGACTTCAGATTCCGGGGCTGCGGGCGAATCCATTTTGGTGACATCTGCCCATGAAAAGAAGGAAAGGTCATATGTTCCATATTTTAACCAGGCATAACCTTTGTCCCCCCATTTTTCACCCCATGAATTTCTAATGAGCCAGGCGCCCTTATCATCGTCCCATCCAACCACATTAATGGCGTGGTTTCGTTTACCAATATGCGGTTTGTCCAAAATTTCCTTTTTGGTTGGATTGTGGGCAATAAAGTCACTATCGGCGTTCACCGCAGCTGCCAATGCACCATGTTGGACAATGGCATTTTTTATGACATCGATTTCAGGGGAAACCCCTATTGATTTCCAATTGGCGACCCGAACAAATCCATCGTCGGACAGCGAACATGAAGCCTGCTCGGCCTGATATGGGCGTTGTGTTTCCACCTTTAATTTTTTGCTATTATCTGCCAACCACTTAAGGGCAAGGGTATAATCACCACCCCTGCATCCACCGCCCCTATAAAAGCTTACACAGTCCACCAGTTGTTGTTCTGCGAGATCACTTTCTTTCCCGTTGATCAATAAATTGCTTGATTCCAAAGTGGCAATGGCCGAAAATGCCCAGCAAGAGCCGCATTGCAACTGATCCTTAATTGGCGAAAGCGCATTTACATCCCTAAGATCAAAGCTTTTGGCCGTCGCTTCACCGGCACTTTGCAGCGTAAGATTGTAGATGTCTTCCCCACTTCCCATATATTCCTTGAAATCCTTATCCATCTGTGCCCTTTCCTCATCTGTAGCGGGAATGAGTCCCATGGCCTGTGAAAGGAGTGTAGTAGTGGATAACAACAATCCTATGAGAAAGAGGTTTTTGATATGTATTGTATTGACTTTCATTTTTTGCTTTTTTTAATTCTCACAACAATTTCCTTGACATTCCCGTCAAGGATCAATTCTGGTTGAAAACTTCTGATCTTTACAAACTCTAGTGCATATTTTCCTTTCTTCTCACCTCGAAATTTGAAGTGTTTTGTATATTCTGAAAACCCACTGGGGAGTTCAATATTGGTCTTAAAGGTATCGATGGCTATTATGCCCTCGGTGGGTTTGTACGTCCATTCAAAACCTCCTTCTCCCTCCTGTTCCAGGGCAACTTCAAAAGTGTCTCCGGCGCGGACCACTTTATCGGAAGTTGCACAGGATACTTGAATGAGTATCAAAAGCAGTATGCCAAAAGCTATGGTGTTTCTAATCATTCCCATTTTTTTAGATATCCAAATCCTCTCCAAAGCTATCTTCTTCTTCAAAGGCCTCCCCGTCATTTAGACCTTCAATGATTTCATCTTCAGTTCCCAGTTCCTCCAATTCCACAAATTCATCATCGATTTCCACATCCTCAACATCTTCAACATCCGGTTCCACGTCCTCGGGTTCCGGGTCCGGTTCCACTTCTTCCGGGGCTTCATCGGGGGCTTCTTCTGGTTCCGTGTCCGGTTCCACTTCTTCCGGCGTTGCATCGGGGGCTCCTTCTGGTTCCGTGTCCGGTTCCACTTCTTCGGGGGCAGCATCGGG
>JANQKR010000003.1 GCA_028281025.1 Croceivirga sp. | reverse complement strand
GCGGAGGAAGAGGGATTCGAACCCCCGGAGGTGTGACCCTCAACAGTTTTCAAGACTGCCGCATTCGACCACTCTGCCATTCCTCCCAATACAAATTTGCGGTTTTACCGCCGGAGCCTTTGCGAAGGCGGGTGCAAATATACATAGCTTTTTATTTTCACTAAAGCGATTGGTTTTAATTTTTATGGTATTCCTTTTTTGTTTTGATGGTACATTTGTGCACATGGAGGAATTATGGCACTACCCACTTTTGGTTTTGGTGGGTTTCACTGTGGGCTTTATCAATACCATTGCAGGAGGGGCTTCCCTTATTACATTGCCCACACTTATTTTTTTGGGACTGCCGCCAGCTGTGGCCAATGGAACCAATAGAGTAGCCATAACCATTCAGACCGCTATGGGGGTAGCAGGATTTAGAAGTAAAGGGGTTTCCACGTTTCCGTTCAATTTGTACTTGGGGATAGCGGCTTTTTTTGGAGCCATCATTGGGGCACAGATAGCTGTGGACATTAAAGGGGAGACCTTTAACCGTATTCTTGCCGGTATCATGATTGCCGTTGTGCTACTTATTGTTTTAAAACCCAAGGTGAATATGACCGATTTGGCTGAAAGACTCACAGGGAAATACCTTTGGTTGGGCATTTTTGTCTTCTTTTTGATCGGTATCTACGGAGGATTTATCAATGCCGGTATTGGCTTTGTGATCATCCTATATTTGCATTACGTACACCGCATGAATTTGGTGCGGGTCAATGCCACCAAAGTCGCTGCGGTTTTTGTGTACACTTTGGCGGCGTTGGCCGTATTCGTTTTTAATGATAAAGTGAACTGGCTAGTGGGTTGTATTTTGGCCATTGGTCAGGGTTCGGGTGCCTGGATCGCGAGTCGGTTTTCGGTTAAAAAAGGGGATGGGTTCATAAAAGTATTTTTAATTATCATGGTGGTTGCAATGGCAATCCGACTGTGGTTTTTTATTTAAGGAAATATGCCTGGATTTGAATTGTTTGGGGAAGCAGAAAAAAAACAAGTACAAGATGTTTTGGACAATGGGGTCCTGATGCGTTACGGTTTTGATGGTATGCGCAAGGGGCATTGGAAAACAAAAACCCTGGAAGTTGCACTGGCTAAACGTATGCAGGCCCAATATGCCCATGTGGTAAGTAGCGGTACGGCAGCCCTAACGGTGGCCTTGGCCAGTGCGGGCGTAGGGGCAGGGGATGAAGTGATCATGCCCACTTTTACCTTTGTAGCCAGTTTTGAGTCCATTTTAGCACTGGGGGCGGTTCCTATTTTGGTTGATGTGGACGATACGTTGACCTTAGATCCCAAGGCCGTTGAAAGGGCCATTACCAAAAATACCAAAGTGATCATGCCCGTACATATGTGTGGCTCCATGGCCGATTTGGATGCCTTGAAGGCCATTTGTAAAACGCATGACCTCCTGCTTTTGGAAGACGCCTGCCAGGCCATAGGGGGTTCCTATAAAGGGAAACCTTTGGGAAGTATTGGGGATTTGGGCTGTTTTTCCTTTGATTTTGTAAAAACGATTACCTGTGGTGAAGGAGGGGCTTTGGTTACGGACCGTTTGGAATTCTATGAAAATGCCCATAAATATGCCGATCATGGGCATGATCATATGGGCAACGATAGGGGAGCGGAAACCCATCCCTTTCTGGGGTATAATTTTAGGATTTCTGAATTGAATGCCGCAGTGGGCTGCGCCCAGGTCCAACGTTTGGATGAGTTTGTCCATATCCAAAAAAACCATTACCACGTAATGAAGGAAGCCTTGCACTCCATCGAGGGGATTGCCTTTAGAAGGGTTCCCGAAGGGGGGGAAGAAAACTATTCCTTTCTCAATTTCTTCCTTCCTACCGTGGAATTGGCCAAAAGGGCACATCGTGCTTTAGCTGAAGCTGGCGTGGATGGCTGTTTTTATTGGTATGACAATAATTGGCACTACTACCGCAAATGGGAACACCTTATTGAAAAAAAGTCATTGGGGAACTTACCGGAACAAGTCGTGAAACAGCTTCCTGAGTATTCAACAGCTGATTTTTCAGCTTCTGATCATTGGATAGGGCGCACGATTTCGTGTTTGGTAAAATTAGGATGGACGGAAAGTGAGGTAAGGCAAAGGGCAGATAAGATGTCCGAAGTACTGCGAGGGATAACCCCCTGAACGTTAATAACGCACATATTCCACAATCTCCAGGCCATAGCCTACAATACCCACGCGTTTGGTCTGCACCGAATTGGTCAGCAAGCGGATTTTGGTAATGTTCAGATCGTGTAGGATTTGCGCCCCGACCCCAAAATCCTTGGAGTCCATTTCTATTTTTGGGGCTTTATAGATTCCTTTGGCCTGCAGTTCCTTTAATTCGCTCAACCTGCTCAGGAGCTTTATGGATTTGGAATCCTGGTTGATAAAAATAAAAGCGCCTTTTTCCTCGGCATTGATGGCTTTGAACATGTCTACCAACTTGTCCTCAGGGTTATTGGTGAGCGTACCCAGAATATCATTGTTCACCAGCGTGGAATTGATCCGGGTCAGTATACGGTCCCCTTTGTTCCAGTTTCCCTTGGTCAAGGCAATATGGACCTGATCATTGGTGGTCTGTTGATAGGCCCTTAGGCGGAATGCACCAAATCGGGTTTGGATATCAAAATCCTCCTTTTTTTCAATGAGGCTATCGTGCTCCATTCTATAGGCAATAAGATCCTCAATGGAGACGATTTTCAAATTAAACTTTTTGGCTACTTCAAACAGCTCGGGCAATCTGGCCATACTGCCGTCCTCATTCATTATTTCAACGATGACCCCAGCAGGTTTTAATCCCGCCAAACGTGCAAAATCAATGGCGGCTTCCGTATGCCCGGTCCGTCTGAGCACCCCACCTTCCTTTGCAATTAGGGGGAAAATATGTCCTGGACGTCCCAATTCATGGGCTTTTGTATTTTCATCCGTCAACGCCAAAACGGTTTTGGCACGGTCAGAAGCGGAAATACCGGTAGTAACCCCGTTTCCCCTTAGATCTACCGAAACCGTAAAGGCGGTTTCCAATGGATCGGTATTATGGGATACCATCTTATGAAGTCCCAGTTGTTTACACCTGCCTTCTGTAAGTGGGGCGCAGATAAGGCCTTTTCCATGGGTGGCCATAAAGTTGATGGTCTCAGGGGTGATCAATTCGGCAGCGGCCAAAAAATCCCCTTCATTTTCCCGGTTTTCATCATCTACCACAATAATGACCTTGCCCTGCCTAATATCCGCAATGGCTTCTTCTATGGTATTCAGTTTTGTGGCAATCTCCATTTTATTTGTTTTGTGCTTTCTTCTTAAACTTAAAAAATTCTGTAATACGTTGTATAAAATTACCATCCCCCATCAATCCGCGGTCCGCCGTGGCCCTTTTGGTGAAATAAATGCTCAAGGGCAACATGATAATGGTGGAAAGCCAGGCCCCTAAGACAGGATTGAGCCCTCCTTTTTTTGCGGAATTCTCCGCAAAGACCCCAATAAAGTAATACGTTAAGAACAGAATAATGGCAATGACCATGGGAAGTCCCAATCCCCCTTTTCGTATAATGGCGCCCAATGGGGCACCCACAAAGAACAAAATAATACAGGCAAAACCTAAGGCAAACTTCTTATGTAGGGACAGAATATGCCTATTGTAGATTTCATAGCGCTTACCAAGTTCCACTTTTTTACCATTGACCGTGTTTAAAATATTGGTTACGGAATTTTTTGCATTGTTGTACAATTGTGATTCCTGCCATTCGGGAACCAGGGTGGCGAGGTCTTTTAAATCAACGGTGGAATCTACCTTCTTTTCCATCATTTCCAGGAGCACTTCCTCCTCGTCCCTTACCTCATTGGTTTTGGTACTATCCTTTGTTGTTACGGGAAAGGCACCCATCCGAATGGTAATGTTCTTGGAAAAGGCCTTGACCTGTTTAAGATTGTTGTCGCGAAGCGAATCAATATCCTTGGTCAATCGGAATACATTTTTCATTTTGTCCGTCATGATATCCGATTCTGCTTCAATATCCTGATTGTTCAAGTCAGATACGTCAATATTCTTGACATAGGTTTCAAAGTTTACACGGGTAAAGGGAAACTTTCGTTTGTCCTTGGCAGACCTTTTTTGTATTTCCTCATAATAGTAGCCATTCTTTAGTTCCAACTGAATGATATCGGAGGCTTCACTACTTATCAATTCCCCATTTTGGGCCTTAATGACCACCGTGTTGATATTGGTCTTTGTTTTTTGGTGGATAATGACATCCTGAAGGTACTGGTCCTTGTCACCGGACTTTTTGGCCACCTTCATATTCATGTCCGTTCCCTCAATATCACTGAAAACCCCTTCCACGATGACCGCAGCGGGTTTTACCTTGGCAATGTTCCGACGCATATTGAATATCTTTTGCTCAGAGGCCGGAATGATGTTATTGGCCAGAAAGAACGCCCCAACGCCCAACAAAATGACAAAAGCAATAATACTGCGCATGGCCTTCTGTAGGGAGACACCCGAGGCTTTCATGGCAGCAAACTCGTAGTTCTCCGCAAAAGTACCAAAGGTGAGCAGGGAGGCCAGAAGGACCGTTAGGGGCAGTACTTTATCTATCAATGTGGGCATATAGTAGAATAGGAACTTGCCAATGATCAAGAGATCCAAATCCTTTCCTGCCAAATCATCAATGAACAACCAAACGGTCTGAAAAATGAAAATCACCATCAATATGGCGAAAGAGCTGAAAAAATTATAGAGAAAACGCGATAATATATATCGGTCAATTATGGGCAACACGCTAATTCTTTATGATATAATAGCCTTCATCCTCGTATTTGGCCTCATCAAAGGTAAACAAGCTTTTTGACAAGGGTTGATTGGTTTTGAAAGAATTAACGGTAATGGTGGTCTTAGTCCCGTTCTGTCCCGTTTCAATGAGCTTGTGGATGTGCTTGGTTTCAGCATCAATCCCCAAAAGGATGGATTTGATATCCGAATTGGAATCGATGGGGGTCAGTTTTACAAACTGGATTTTTCGACCTTGGATGTTTTGCAAAATATCCCATTGGTAATTGTGCCCCTCTTTGTAAAACGTCAGCATTTTTGAAGGGGTAATCGTTTGTTCATCATTGGATTTGTCCTCTATGGTCACCTCTTCGTTATCGGGAACAACGGTATATACCTTTTTTCCATCGTACAACTGTGTGGAACCAAAGAGTTCCACCAAGTATTTATCCCCTTCCAATGTGGCGGAGCCCCTGGTCTCACTTTTGGTATTGGCATCCGTATTTTCCAGGGCATATTTAAAGTCTATGGCAATGTTGTCATAGGATACGACCTTGGCGTAAACCTCATCCAAAAGTGCTTTTGCCTTTTGGGAATTCTGCGCCTGTAGGGAAAAGCAAAGGGTTAGAATCGTTAGTACGGTAAGTGTTTTCCTGATCATGTGTTGTATTTAATTTCTATTCTGTGTTTCGTTCTGTAAAAGCTGTTCCAAAGCCAGGATATCCGGTATCAAAACTTGTCTGGCCTTACTGCCCTCAAAGGGCCCAACAATACCGGCAGCCTCCAATTGATCAATAATGCGACCGGCCCTGTTGTATCCCAATTTCAATTTTCGTTGTATCAGGGAAGCGGAACCTTGCTGTGCATTTACGATGACCTCTGCCGCCTCCCGGAACATGCTATCGCGTTCACTGATTTCATAATCAATTCCTGTGCCAGAATCCTCGCCCACATATTCCGGTAGTAGGTGCGCATCCGGATAGGCCCGCTGCGAACCGATGTATTCCGTAATCTTTGCTACTTCCGGGGTGTCCACAAAGGCACACTGCAATCGGGTCACATCATTTCCCTGGGTAAACAACATATCCCCACGTCCGATCAATTGGTCGGCCCCCTGGGTATCCAATATGGTCCTTGAATCGATTTTAGAGGTTACCCTAAAGGCTATTCGTGCTGGGAAATTGGCCTTGATTATTCCGGTGATCACATTTACGGAGGGTCGCTGCGTGGCAATGATCAAGTGGATTCCAATGGCCCTGGCCAACTGTGCAAGTCGGGCAATGGGGGCTTCCACTTCCTTGCCGGCGGTCATGATCAAATCAGCAAACTCATCGATTACCAAAACAATATAGGGCAGGAATTTATGGCCGTCATTGGGGTTGAGCTTTCTGGACTTAAACTTTACATTGTACTCCTTGATATTTCGGACCATGGCCAATTTCAGCAATTCATACCGATGGTCCATTTCAATGCAAAGGGAATTGAGTGTATTGATAACCTTGGTATTGTCCGTGATAATAGCCTCTTCGGAATCGGGTAATTTTGCCAAAAAGTGACGTTCAATTTTATTGTACAGGGTCAATTCCACCTTCTTGGGATCGACCAAAACAAATTTGATCTCGGCCGGATGCTTTTTATAGAGCAAAGAGGTAATAACGGCGTTCAAGCCCACGGATTTTCCCTGTCCCGTGGCACCGGCCATAAGTAGGTGGGGCATTTTGGCCAAATCCACCACAAAGGTCTCATTGCTTATGGTTTTTCCAAATGCAACGGGCAACTGCATCTCCGCTTTTTGGAATTTGGAGGAGGCGATCACCGAACGCATGGAAACAACAGTGGCATTTTTATTGGGCACCTCTATACCAATGGTACCCTTTCCAGGAATTGGGGCAATGATCCGTATACCCAATGCGGCCAATGAAAGTGCGATGTCGTCCTCCAGGTTTTTTATCCTGGAAATACGGACCCCGGCTTCTGGGACAATCTCATAAAGCGTGACCGTGGGACCTATGGTTGCCTTGATCTGTGCAATACCAATCTTGTAGTTTTTAAGGGTAGAAACAATTCTGTTCTTGTTTTCTTCCAGTTCTTCCTGATTGATGGTAATTCCCCTGGAAGCGCCATGTTCTTCCAGCAGTTGTATGGGGGGGAATTTATAGTTGCCCAATTCCAATTTGGGGTCAAACTCACCAAAATCCTTGACCAGTTTGGCCGCCTTGACGTCGGTTTCGAGTTTTTCCTCCGCTATTTTTTCGACTTTTAAATCAATTTCCTCGTCCTCCATTTTAGGAAGGTTCACATCCAAACCGGATTCAGGATTTAAGGGCGGGATGTCCTTTTTGTGTGTGTAGGTATCTATTTTGATTTCTTCCTCCCCGGTTTCCAAACTCAATTCAATGGACTCTTTTTTGGAATCCAATATTTCCACCTTGGCCTTTGGTTTGGGTTTTGGGAAATTGACGCTTTTAAAATAATTCCCTATGCCCTCGGGCGAAAAATTGAACAATCGCACCATAATGACCACAAGGGTAAATAGCAAAAGGAGGAAGACCCCAATTTTACCCATATAGTCCTGGAGAAAGTCATTCATTTCAAAGCCGATCTGACCTCCAAGTAGTGGTTGCTCATAAAAGAGGAAACCCAAGGCGATGGAAACCCAAACAATGCCCAACAGTCCCCAAATCCATTTCCCCAAAAGGCTCGACCCTTTGAGTCCCAAAAACCAGTACAAACCTGTTACCGCCAATAAAACGGGAAATGCAAAAGAGGCCAGCCCAAATCCCTTGAACATGAAAAAATGACTGATTGCTGCACCAAATTTGTTCAATAGATTATCGGTTTCGGCATTTCTGTCCGAAAACTCACTGAGAAGGCTTTGGTCTTCCTGCCAGGTGAAGTAGAAAGAAATGAAAGAAAAAAACAGGGCAATACTTAAAACGATCAAAAAGCTGCCAAAGATGATTTTATTCTTCTTTGACACCCTAAGGGGGGATTGCTTTTTCTTTGCGGAAGCAGCCTTTGATTTTCTTCGCTTGGTCGCCATTTCTAAAATACGGAGCTAAGTTACAAATTTACGTTTCCTAAGGGGTTGGGGGATGTTGTGCTAAAAAACTTTTGGCCAATAAATGATACAGCCAACGATGACGGCCACAATGGAAACGGCCATTACGGCCCCAGCGGAAATATCTTTAATCAATCCTATTTTTTTGTCGTATTCCGGTTGAATGTAGTCCGCGATTTTTTCAACGGCCGTATTTAACCCTTCTATTCCCATGACCATTCCAATGCAGATACACTGTAACATCCACTCTGTTTTGGATATTCCAAAACAGAAGCCCGCCACGGTTACTGCAAGGGCTATCACCAGTTGGATTTGGATACTGGACTCCGTCCTAATAAGGATAAAAAGGCCTTTAAAGGCAAAGCCAATACTTTTGATCCGGTTGATGATAAAAGGCTCCTTAGGCATCCATTAGAGCTTCCAGCGCAGCTTTATAATTGGGTTCGTCCACAATTTCAGGGACCTGCTCAGAATAGGTTACCGTACCGTTCTCGTCCAAAACCACAACGGCCCTTGAGTGAAGTCCCTGCAACGGCCCATCGGTAAACTCAACATTATAGGATTTCCCGAAGTTACCATCTCTGAAATCCGAAAGGGTTTCTACCTTTTCAATACCCTCAGCTCCACAGAAACGCGCTTGCGCAAAGGGAAGATCCTTGGATATACAAAGAATTTTGGTGTTCTCAAGTTCGGCCGCCTCCTGGTTGAATTGCCTAACGGATTGGGCGCAGGTTCCGGTGTCAATACTTGGAAAAATGTTCAAGACGACTTTTTGCCCTTTGTAATCGGCCAAGGTGGTTGTACCCAGATCATTTTTGACCAATGTGAAATCAGGTGCCTGACTTCCATTTGCTGGGAGATTTCCCATGGTATGTATTTCGTTTCCTTTTAAGGTTACTGTAGCCATTTTATACGTGTTTAAAAGTGAATTATTGTCTGTTTTCCCCCATTATAGGGCAGGAGTTGCGAAGGTATAAAATTTGAAGTCGAATTCTATGCTTTGGAAGCGTTAACCAATTGTTTTATCTTGATTTTAAAAGCGGCAAAGAATAGGGTCATAAAAGGACTTAGCCAATTAAAAATGGCGTAGAAAAAATAATCGCCCACGGCCACTCCCAAAACTCCGCTGTGATAAGCCCCACAGGTATTCCACGGAACCAAAACAGAGGTTACCGTCCCGGAATCCTCCAAGGTCCGACTCAGGTTCTCGGGGGCCAGTCCGCGTTCTTCATAAGCTTTGGAAAACATTTTGCCCGGAACCACCAGGGCCAAATACTGATCGGATGCCGTGACATTCAAAGCCAGACAGCTGCCCACCGTACTGGCGAAAAGCCCAAAAGTGGTCTTGGCCAGATTCAACAAGGATTTCGTAATACGCTGCAGTGCCCCTATACCATCCATGATCCCCCCAAAGACCATGGCACAGACAATAAGCCAAATGGTACCCAACATGCCTGCCATTCCCCCGGATGAAAAGAGCTCGTTCAAGGCAGGATCGGAAGTTTCCACCGCTGTATCAACGGTTATGGCATTCAGAATCCCCCTGTAGCCCGTGGCAAAATCCAAATGGGCCCCACCGCCAATTTTAGCCACGATATCCGGTTGAAAAATCAAGGCAAAAACCCCACCCAATAAGGTTCCTATCAATAATCCAAGCAAGGGAGGTGCCTTTCTAACAATAAGGAGGATGACAACGACCGGCACTATAAAAAGCCAACCATTGATATTGAAGGAAGAATTGATGGTGGTCAAAATTGTTCCTGTATCGGCAACACCGGAGGTATCATTGGTGAAGCCAATTATGATGAAAACCAAAAGCGTAATGGAGATGGTAGGAATTGTGGTCCATGCCATATAGCGTATATGGGAGAACAACTCGCCACCGGCCATGGCCGGAGCCAGATTGGTGGTGTCGCTCAAAGGGGACATTTTATCCCCAAAATAGGCTCCTGATAGTACCGCGCCTGCGGTCATCCCCAAAGAAATGCCCAAAGCTTCACCAATGCCCACCAATGCTATACCCACGGTGGCTGCTGTGGTCCAACTGCTTCCCGTGGCAATGGAAATAATGGCACAAATAATGACACAGGCCGCCAGGAAAATAGTGGGGTTCAATATTTGAAGCCCGTAATAGACCATGGCAGGGATAATTCCGCTGACCAACCATGTGCCCGCCAATGCCCCAACCATTAAAAGAATCAGTAATGCACCGGTAGTGGAACGCACGTTTTCCGCCACTTCCGCCAGCATCTGTTTGTAAGAGACCTTATTGAAAAAGCCTACGGTAGCGGCGACGGCACCGCCCATAAGAAGTATAAATTGATTGGAACCACTCAAGGCATCGTCCCCAAACACATATACATTGTACGCCAACATGCCCACAAGGGCAACCACGGGAATCAAAGCTTCCCATATGTTCAGTTCCCTATTTTCAACTACTTGTTCATCCTGTCTGTACTTGGCTTTCTTGGTCTTTTGGGTCATGGGCTATCGAGTTGTGCAAGCCTAATATTACAACTTTGAGACCTGTTGTGCAAACCAGTAGGGGTTCCTTCTAGGCCAACGTGGTGGTTTTTGGGCCTAGGATATGGAGTCTTTCCATACAATGTTTCATCCGTTGATAGGTATTTTCAATGTTGTTGTCCAGACCGATTGAAAACCGGATCAGGCCGTCCGTTAGGCCCATCTCCTCTTGTTCTTCCAAGGGTATTTCAGACGAGGTCGATGTACCGGGAGCGCTGAACAAAGTCTTGTAGAATCCAAGACTTACGGCCAAATAACCCAGGTTTTCCTTTTGCATCAATTCCATTAGGGCATTCGCTTTGTCCAGGGAACCAACATCAAGGGTCATTAATCCGCCAAAACCATATTGTGGGTTCATTTGATCTTTCATGGTATTATGGCCAGGATGGGAGGAAAGCCCGGGATACGCTACTTTTAATCCATCCTTCTGGAATTTTTGGGCCAGGTAGAGCGTATTTTCACTGTGCTTTTTGATTCGAATATGTAGGGTTCGCATATTTTTTAAAATAGAGGCGGCACGTAAACTGTCCAAAGTACTGCCCAAGAGCATTCCAGCACCGTTGTTGACATCTTTGAGGCTTAAGCAAAATTCTGTTGAAGCACAGACCGCACCTGCCACACAATCGCTGGACCCATTAATGAATTTGGTAAGGCTGTGAATTACAATATCCGCGCCCAGGTGCACTGGGCTTACGCTTAGGGGAGAGAAGGTGTTGTCCACTACTAACGGAATACCATGGGCTTTGGCCAATTTGGATAGGGAACGAATATCCGCTACCTCCAGTAATGGATTGCTTATGGCTTCACAATAAAGCATTTTAGTGTTCTTGGTAATGGCTTTTTCCACCTTTTCCAAATTGGTAATGTCCACGAAAGAGGTGTCAATGGCCAACTTTGGCAAAAAGTTTTTCATAAGGGCATAGGTACCTCCATAAATGGTTCGGCTGCTCACAATATGGCTGCCCGCTTCACAGCGTTGCATGATCACTGCGGAAATCGCACCCATTCCGGAAGCATAGACATTGGCGGTTTCCGTGCCTTCCAAAGCGGCAAGGGCTTCGCCCAAATATAGGTTGGAAGGGGAGGAATGTCTACTGTACAGGTAACAACCCTCAGTGTTGCCTTCAAAGGTATCGAACATCTTTTTTGCAGAAAGAAAGGTGTAGGTTGAAGAATCCGATATGGACGGATTCACTCCACCAAATTCACCGAAATAGTGAAGGTCTTGTAACTTTTGTGCCGATTTGTTTTTCATTATGCCATAGAATTTAACTACTAAAATCATTTATTTCAATATGAAATTCAATGATAAGAATCATATACCGTAAATTATTTTAAATTGATTCTATTATATAGAATTTAGTTCTATTATTGTTAAATTGCACAGGGTCGAACGAAAAATCATCGGAAATGACTTTGGATCAAACGGATAGAAAATTGTTGAATCTTTTACAGGAAGACTGCAAACGGACAACAAAAGCTTATGCAGCCGAATTGGGGCTTTCCACTACAGCGGCTTTTGAACGAATTCGAAAGCTTGAACGTGAAAATGTGATCACCCATTATGTGGCCTTGGTGGACAGGGAGGCCATTCATAGGTCGTTTACCGTATTCTGCCACGTGAAATTGGTACAGCACACCAAAGAAAATGTGATACGGTTTGAACATCAGGTCCAACAATTGGACGAGGTGCAGGAATGTCACCATATCAGTGGGGATTATGATTATATCCTCCGGGTAAACGTTGCCGACATGACCGCCTACAGGGAGTTTATGGTACATAAGCTTACGGCAATCGATCAAATTGGAAGCACGCAAAGTTCCTTTGGTATCAATGAGGTCAAAAAGACCACGGCCATAGCACTTTAAGAAAGTTTAACCTAAAACCACGTTAAAAAAGGGGTGCTTGTGCACTATTTACACCTAACTTGAGGTTGTTACATCACATCAATCAAAAAACAACCCAACATGACACCCAGGCTTCGGTTCGCCTTAACACTATTCGCCACACTTATTGGTTTGTCCGTTCTACTGTTATACACCACTTTGGTGGAGGATGTTCTTTTTAAAGGGGTTGCTTTTTGCAATGCCGACAGTATACAATTGACGTTTAAAACCTTAGGTATCGGCTCGGCAGGATTGATTACCGGTTTTTTAACATCGCTATTGGTCCTACAGGACAATTATTATCCCAATCTTGTGCTCTCCACGGCCGTTCTGGCCAAGGTTTTGTTCTTTGTAGGTTGCGAGGCCCATCCCAGTCCGTTCTGGTTTGATGCGCTACTAAGTACAACCCTACTCTCCGGTCTATGGATGGGGTATTATGGCGGGATTAAATTTCCGCTCTCCCCAGCCTAAATCTGCAATTGTTCCCGAAAAACATTCGTATTTTTGAGGTCGTTCCAAAAATAATTCGAATTAGGAAATCCTTTTATATATGAGTCAATATGATGTAGCCGTTATCGGTTCTGGCCCTGGAGGGTACGTGGCCGCTATTCGATGTGCCCAATTGGGTATGAAAACAGCAATTGTGGAGAAATACGCCACCTTGGGCGGTACCTGTCTAAATGTAGGTTGTATTCCTTCCAAGGCCTTGTTGGACTCCTCCCATCATTATGAAGATGCCGTAAAACATTTTGAGGAACATGGGATTGACATCCCAGGCGAAATCAAAGTAAACTTAAAACAGATGATTTCCCGTAAAGACGGTGTTGTGGACCAAACCACCAAGGGAATTCAGTTTTTGATGGATAAAAACAAAATTGATGTTTTTGAAGGCCTGGGGAGTTTTAAGGATGCCACCCACATTGATATTAAGAAAGCAGACGGGAAAACAGAAACCATAGAAGCCAAGAATACGATTATCGCCACAGGTTCCAAGCCATCTACTTTACCCTTTATTGAGATTGACAAGGAACGGATCATTACGTCCACCGAAGCCTTGAAACTGTCCGAAATTCCAAAACACATGATCGTGATTGGCGGAGGGGTCATAGGACTGGAACTGGGTCAAGTGTACAAACGTTTGGGAGCGGAAGTAAGCGTTATTGAATATATGGACCGAATAATCCCAGGTATGGATGGCGCATTGTCCAAGGAACTGATGCGGTCCATGAAAAAACAAAAAGTAAAATTCTTTTTGTCCCACAAGGTGAAATCCGTGGAACGTAAGGACACTGAAATCGTTGTGAAAGCGGATGACAAAAAGGGTCAAGAGGTCGAGTTTAAAGGCGATTATTGCTTGGTTTCCGTTGGTCGAAAACCTTATACGGACGGACTTAATGCCGAAGCTGCTGGGGTTCAACTGGATGAAAGGGGCCGCGTAACGGTAAATGACCATTTGCAGACTACGGCACCCAATATTTATGCCATTGGTGATGTCATACGCGGTGCCATGTTGGCCCATAAGGCTGAGGAAGAGGGGACCATGGTAGCTGAAATCCTGGCGGGACAGAAACCACATATTGATTATAACCTAATTCCTGGAGTGGTCTATACATGGCCAGAGGTCGCCGCAGTTGGTAAAACCGAGGAAGAGTTAAAAGAAGCTGGTGTGGACTACAAAGTGGGACAATTTCCAATGCGGGCCCTGGGTCGTGCCCGTGCCAGCATGGACATTGATGGTTTTGTGAAGATCCTTGCCGATGCCAAAACCGATGAAGTCTTGGGTGTCCATATGATTGGCGCGCGTTGCGCGGATCTAATTACCGAAGCGGTAACCGCAATGGAGTTTAGGGCTTCTGCCGAGGATATGGCCCGAATGAGCCATGCACACCCAACCTATGCCGAAGCTGTGAAGGAAGCTGCCCTGGCCGCCACGGAGGATAGGGCCATCCATGTGTAAGCTCGAAATATGTGGATGTATTAGAACCGCTTTTTAGTTTTTGGAAGTAGCCAAAAAACGTAGGAAGGACATCTTAATTCGTACCAATTGCTCCTTGATAACTGGAATGGCCTTCTTGGAGAATAGGGATAGCTGCATTTTTCCGCTTGCAATAAGCGCGGCTCCCTTTTCCTTTAATTCGCTTTCCCTACGGTTGTATTGAAGTGCCAAATATGTACATACCAACATAAACAGTATGGCACCGGTAATTGCAAGTGACGGATGTAGTTGGTGGTGAAAGAATTTATACAATCCCAGGCCCGTAAAGCTCCCATAAAGGATGATGAAATGGATAACATATATGGATAATGTATTGGACCCAATGTTCAGTAGGGTTGTATTGGTCAATACCTTACGAATCAGCATAAATACGGCAAATACAACAAATACGTCTCCCAGGCGAATAAATAGATAATTGTTCGAATAAATAAGGGCAAACAAATCGATACCGGTCATTTCGTGCAGCGCCATGAACATGGGTGAAGAGAAATAAATAAGAAATAGACCTAAAATTAGGGCTGACACGATTGAGACGGGGTACAATAGTTTAAAATCCTTGAATTTTATAAATACTATGGACAGGGCAGCACCCAAGGTGGTATAACCCAGCCATGGAATAATAGTGAATACGGAACCATTGGCCTTACTTAAATAATTGGCCAGGCCCGCGGGCAACCAGGAAAAAGACCATTGCTTGTAAACGGGTTCAAAAAGAAACAATAGCACAGTGGTTGAAAGCAACAGTAAGGGAAAAAGATAAGCTTTCCTTCGACTGGTCAAAAGATAAAAACCAATGATGGCCAAAATGGACAGACCTATACAATGGAGTACATCCACCAAGTAAAAACCATCATAGATTTGTCCCTTTAGAAGCCCAAATAAGTTTAATCGCAGCGCATAACCAATCACCAACAGTTGCAACCCTCGTTTTATGCCCTTGCGTATGCGTGGGTTTTCAAACCCTTTTTCCGGTACCCTTAATAAGAGGTAGGTAAAGATGAATCCCGAAACCGTAAAGAAAACAGGAGCGGTGATTCCCCTAAAATATAGCCATACGGAATAAACGGAACTGTCGGGATTTCTGAAAAGGGGATCCAAAAGCCCATCGATAAAATGACCCTGGAGCATCATTAAGATTGCCCATGCCCTCATGGCATCTATAAAAAACAATCTTTTGGACTCAACTTTCATCTGTAGTTCTTCACTTAATATTCGTAATCCAGAGGGATTTGGATTATTTTAGGTGCCAAAATTAGATAAAAAACACGCAATAGGCTGATTTGTAGCGATTATTGCTGAATACATTAACTTTTTTGAACATGGCTAAGATTTTAGCATTCGCAGGAAGTAATTCTTCCACATCCATTAATTACGAATTGGTAAAATATACGGTATCACTGATCCAAAATCATGAAACCCGCTTGTTGAACATGGCCAATTATCCCTTTCCGCTGTATAGTGAGGACCTGGAAAAAAAAGAAGGGTATTCGAATTCATTGGTGGAATTGAAGAATGATATCCAAAAAATGGACGCCCTCATTATTTCCGTGAATGAGCACAACGGCAATCCATCGGCTTACTTTAAAAATCTACTGGACTGGTTGTCCCGATTGGAACGTAAGTTTTTATTGGGAAAAAAGGTACTGTTGATTTCCACGTCCAGGGGAAAAGGTGGCGGTAAGGGTGCGCTGGGCGTTACTGAAAAACTAGTGCCACGCTTTGGTGCGGAAGTGCTCGCTACGTTTTCCCTGCCCTCATTTGCCGAAAACTTTGATAATTCCGGAAAAATCGTAACCCAGGAATTGGCCGATCAGCATCGGGCGGCTTTGGACAAATTCCTGGAAATTCTTTAAATCTTACTTTTGTCCGGTGTTGGACAAGTTTAATAGCCATATTGAAAATCACTTTCCTTTTTTGAAAAAAAAAGGATTATTGCTGGCTTGTAGCGGAGGGATGGATAGTATGGTATTGGCCCATCTATTGTTGGAGAACGGCTATAATTTTTCCGTTGCCCATTGTAATTATAAGCTTAGGGCCAAGGACTCCGATAGGGATGAAGAATTTGTGGCTACCTGGGCCACAAAAAATAAAATAACGGCTTTCTTTAAAACTTTTGACCTAAGCCATGAAACGGGTTCCGTGCAGCTTAAAGCAAGGGAACTGCGGTACCATTGGTTTCAAAAACTGGCAACGACCAAAGGTTTTGACCATATTCTTACGGCCCATCATTTGGATGATGATCTGGAAACCTTTCTCATCAATCTTTCCAGAGGTACAGGTTTGGAAGGTTTGCGGGGAATTCCAAGAAAAAACCTGGATATCATCAGGCCGCTACTGACTTTTTCCAAAGGTGAAATTTTGGAATTTGCCAAGGCAAATGGGATTCCCTGGAGGGAGGACCTTAGCAACAAGGATGTAAAATACCTAAGAAATGAAATCCGTCATGAAATCATTCCAAAATTAAAGGAACTAAATGCTACCTTTCTTTCCAACTTCCAACAAACGCAGGAATATCTGGACTACAGCAGTCAGTTGTTGGGGAATTACAAGGAAGAATTGAAAGCTGGACTTTTTACGGAAACCGACAGTGAAATCCACATCCCAATATCGGAATTGGATAAGCTAAATCCATTGAAAGGCTATCTCCACCTACTTTTTAAGGATTTTGGATTTACCCAGTGGGAAGATCTGACCCATTTGCTTACGGCCCAAAGTGGAAAGGAAGTACGATCGCAGACCCACCGCATGATAAAGGATAGGGATCATTTGATTTTGGCCCCCATTGTCAAATCCGAAGAAAAGGTATTCCTGCTTACCGAGGATGAAAACCACATAAAGGAACCCTTGCAGCTTACGATGGATGCGGTCGATGTCATAGGAGCCTTTTCGCCCAATGCGATTTATGTTGATAAGGAAAAGTTAAACTATCCGTTAAAATTAAGGAAATGGAAAATTGGCGACTACTTTTATCCGTTGGGAATGGAAGGGAGAAAAAAACTATCGAAATTTTTTAAGGATGAAAAGTATACAACCATTCAGAAAGAAAGCCAATGGCTCCTTTGTTCGGGGGATAAGATAGTTTGGGTGTTGGGAAAACGATTGGATGATAGGTTTAAAGTAACAGGAATAACAAAAGAAATTCTAAAGTTCACATGGGTTTCATGAAATATACAGTTCTTTTATTGGCAACGCTTTTGCTGTCCATTTTTGGATATGCCCAATCCGATGAAAACCCGGCAGTTTGGAGCCACGAAGTGGTCGAGATTGAGGATGGGTATGAATTGATTTTTAAGGCGGACATTTATCAGGACTGGTTTATCTACTCCCTGTACACCGCGGAAGGAGGGTCAATGCCCAGTGAATTTGAATTTGTGGGAGCCGGTACGGACTACGAACTCCTTGGCCCTACCGAGGAAGGGAAAACCTATAAAAAATATACGGAGGTCTTTGATGTTGAAGAAACCTTCTTTAAGGAAAAAGCACTTTTTAAGCAGAAGATTCGACTTCTCAATACGGATATAAAACAGGTTGAGGTCATTCTGTACTACCAAATCTGTAAAGAAGTTTGTGTTCTGAAAGAGGAGGTTTTTACTATTTCGCTGAATGGGGGGGAAGTGGTTGTGGAAGATCGCACACTTGATGAACGCAGTTTGGCAATGACCAATGCCCTAAAGTTGGATTTAAAGCAAAAATCCAAATTGGAGGAAGGTTCACTACATCAAAAATCCGCCTCAACCAACTTTTGGATGCTTTTTGGATTGGGCTTTTTGGGAGGATTCATTGCGTTGCTCACGCCCTGCGTTTTCCCTTTGATTCCCTTAACGGTGTCCTTCTTTACCAAGCACTCCGGAAATCGTTCCAAAGGAATAAAAAGCGCCTTGCTCTATGGTTTTTTTATTGTCCTGATTTACTTTTTATTGAGTCTTCCCTTTCATTTATTTGATTCCGTTGATTCCCAAATACTGAATACCATTGCAACAAATGTATGGTTGAACGTATTTTTCTTTGCCATTTTTGTCTTTTTTGCATTTTCATTTTTTGGATATTATGAGCTTACCTTACCCAGTTCCTGGGCCAACAAATTGGATAGTGCTTCCAACAAGGTTGGCGGTGGTTTGGGTATCTTTTTTATGGCGCTTACCCTGGCCATAGTCTCCTTTTCCTGTACAGGACCTATTTTGGGGGGACTCTTGGGAAGCACAACATTGGCGCAGGGGAGTGTGGCTACCAATCTTACGATTGGAATGACGGGCTTCGGGTTGGCATTGGCCCTTCCTTTTGCCTTGTTTGCCCTTTTTCCAACATGGTTGAATTCATTGCCCAAATCCGGTGGTTGGATGACTACGGTAAAGGTGGTTTTGGGCTTCCTTGAGCTTGCCATGGCCTTTAAGTTCCTATCCAATGCGGATTTGGTGGGGAATTGGGGCATTTTTAAACGCGAGATTTTCTTGGGTATTTGGATCGTTATTTTTCTGTTATTGGCACTTTACCTCTTTGGCATCTTTCGTTTTCCACATGATGGGCAAAAGCAAAAACCATCCTTGGGGAGAAAGGCAACAGGGGTGTTCAGTATGGCTTTCGCGATATATCTCGTCCTGGGATTGACAAATATTACCCATCTTAAAACCTTGAGTGGTTTTCCACCCCCCGATTTTTATTCCATTTCAGAAAAGCAGAGTGACTGTCCATTGGGATTGGACTGTTATAAGGTTTTTGAAGAAGGTGTGGCCGCCGCTCGGGAGATGAACAAACCCATATTATTGGATTTCACGGGCTGGGGCTGTGTGAACTGTAGGAGGATGGAGGAAAATGTATGGAGCGATCCCAAGATTTATCCGATGCTCAGGGATGATTACGTCTTGATTTCGCTTTATGTGGACGATCGAAAAGAGCTTCCGGAATCACAGCAATTTGATTTCCAATATGAATCCGGTCGTATCAAGACCATTAAAACGATAGGGCAAAAATGGGGCACTTTTCAAACCATCAATTTCAATTCGGCCTCCCAACCCTATTACGTATTGCTTTCTCCAGAATTGGAAGTTTTGAACACCGCCGTTCAGTATGTGGACACGGATACTTACGAAGAATGGCTAAAATTCGGATTAAATCAATACCAATTGTCCATGAATTAGTATTTTAGTTAGCAACTAAAATACCCCACCATGAATAAACTGAAGAGAGTGCTATTAGTCCTGCTGGGGCTAATTACGCTGGTAGTTTTTGCAGCATTTATTTTTCTGAACAGTCTAACCCCCACTTATGAGGGGGAAAAGGAGATGGATGCCATTTCCGATACTGTTCAAGTGTATTTTGACTCCTACGGTATTCCGCATATTTATGCGGCCAACGAGGAAGACGCCATGCGTGCTCTGGGTTATGTCCATGCCCAGGACAGACTTTGGCAAATGGAGCTATTGCGAAGGGCAGGATCGGGAAGGCTATCCGAAATTTTTGGCGAGATAACACTGGAAACGGATAAGTTTTTTCTTTCCCTGGGAATCGATGACCACAATGAAGAAGCCTTGGCAAATTTGGACAGCAACCACCCCAGTGTGGTTTTGGCCAATGCATATTTGGATGGGATCAATCAATTTATCGAAGATGGCCCAACACCTATTGAATTCTATTTAACGGGACTCGAGAAGCAAAAATTTGTGTTGAAGGATGTCTACAACGCTGTGGCCTATATGGGTTTTACCTTCAATAAAGGGGCCAGGGACATTGTGAACACCAATTTGCTCAAGGTATTGGATTCGTCTTATACGAATGAACTTTTTGCAAATGACCCCTCCAAGGAAATTAAAATTCCGGTGTATAGGGATTCTTCGATTGTTGAACTTGAAGCTATCCAAAGGCGGATTGCGAGTGCCCTTGATAACCTGCCCATCCCAGAAATTTATGGCAGCAATAGCTGGGTATTGGCACCTGAAAAAACAGCTACGGGCAAAGTGCTGTTTGAAAATGACCCACATATTGCCCAGGCGCAACCTTCAGTTTGGTATGAAGCCCATTTGGTGACCCCAAATTATGAGAAATACGGTTATTATTTGGCGGGGGTCCCTTTTCCACTGCTGTCCCATGACCGTAAGATGGTCCATGGTTTTACCATGCTGGCCAATGACGATACCAATTTTTACTATGAAGAACAACATCCAAATGACACCACACTGTATCGTTTCAAAGACGAATGGAGGAAGTTTGAATATGTGAACAAAACAATTCAGGTAAAGGATGTGGGAGCGGTCGATTTTCAATATCGAAAAACGCATCATGGGCCAATTGTAAATGCCAATCATGCCAATAGGACCCGAGTGGAAGGGGAACGTTTGGTTAGTATGTACTGGTTGTTTACCCAATTCGAAAATAAGTTGGTCCAAGGCCTCTACGGTATAAACCACGCTTCGGATATGCAGGAATTCAGTAAGTTCCTGCCCAATATCCATGCGCCTGGACTCAATGTGATGTACGGAGATGCAGCGGGCAATATCGCGTGGTGGGGAACGGCAAAACTGTACCAAATGCCAGATAGTACAAGCACCAAGTTTATTTTGGATGGTGCTAACGGAGACGATGAGCCCGTTGCCTATTTAAGTTTTGAGCATAATCCAAAATCAATCAATCCACCGGCATCCTATGTGTATTCCGCAAACAATCAACCGGATTCCACGGCGGGAATGTACGTCCCGGGTTATTTTGCGAATTCCAGCAGACGTGCGGGTCGAATAATAGACTTGATGGAAGCCAAAAAAGAAGGATGGACCATCGACGATATGAAACGAATGGTCAATGACATTACTTTGCGAACGGCAACGGATAGGATTGCGGGTTTTCTGAAGGATATGGAAATAGAGGGGCTGTCCACGGAACAACTGGCCTATTTAGATGTGTTAAAGGCTTGGGATGGGAGTTTTGACCTAAAAAGTGTTGGGGGATTGTTTTTTGAAAAAATGGGGCAAAACCTGCATAGGAATATTTTTGCGGATGAGTTTTCCTCGAAGGAGGAATATCTTTCCTATACGGTACAATTGAAGTTGAGGAAAGTGTTCGATAACCCCGAATCCATTTGGTGGGATGATGTCACTACTAAGGAGATTAAGGAAAATCGAACCCAGATCGTCACCCGTTCGTTCAAGGATACATGGGAGCAATTGACCAAGGAACTGGGTGGGGACCATACCAATTGGACCTGGGATAAGGCCCATTATTTGGAACATGACCATCCCATGGGCAGGGTCGCTTCCCTGAAAAAGTATTTTACCGTAGGGCCGTTTCCATCCTCGGGCACTTCGGGCACCTTGAACAATCAGGGTTTCAGGACCATGGCGGATGGACGTTACAAGGTTTCCAGTATTCCTTCTACCCGAAGGATCGTGGACTTTTCGGATATTGAAAACAGCATCAGCATATTGCCAACCGGGCAGTCTGGCAATCCCTTGAGCAAGCATTACAAAGATCAGGCGGAAATGTATGTCAATGGGGAGTTCCGAAAGATGATGATGAACGAGGAGGAAATCAAATCAACTTCACCACATTTACTAATTTTTAGCCCCAAAAAGTAAGCATGCTCACTAAAGTTTTTGGAAGTGCCGTCTTTGGGGTGGAGGCCACTACGATCACCGTTGAAGTGAATGTGGATAACGGTATAGGCTATCACCTTGTTGGATTACCGGACAATGCCATTAAGGAAAGCAATTATAGGATAGCGGCAGCACTCAAGAACAATGGTTACAAAATCCCGGGGAAGAAAATAACCATCAATATGGCGCCCGCCGATTTGAGAAAGGAAGGTTCTGCCTATGATTTGACCTTGGCTTTGGGAATTCTGGCAGCCTCTGGTCAAATTAAGTCGCCCGATATTGAGGATTACCTCATTATGGGGGAACTGTCCCTGGATGGCGCCGTTCAGCCCATTAAAGGCGCCCTTCCCATTGCGATAAAGGCACAGGAAGAAGGGTATAAGGGATTTATCCTTCCCAAGGAAAATGCCAAAGAAGCGGCCATAGTCGGAAAGTTGGAAGTATACGGTGTGGAGCGTATCCAGGAGGTCATTGATTTCTTTGATGTTGGGAAGCCATTGGAACCGACGATCATTGATACCAGGGCGGAGTTCTACAACAAATTGGACTTTCCTGAATTTGATTTCTCCGATGTGAGGGGTCAGGAAAGCATCAAACGTTGCATGGAAATTGCAGCGGCAGGGGGCCATAATATCATTTTGATCGGTCCTCCGGGAGCTGGAAAGACCATGCTGGCAAAGCGGCTGCCCTCAATTTTGCCCCCAATGACACTTCATGAAGCTTTGGAAACCACTAAAATCCATAGTGTGGTGGGTAAGATAAAGGACATGGGATTGATGAGTCAACGGCCCTTCCGATCACCCCATCATACCATTTCCGATGTGGCTTTGGTAGGAGGGGGGAGCTATCCACAGCCTGGGGAAATCTCATTGGCCCACAATGGGGTCCTGTTTTTGGATGAATTGCCCGAATTTAAACGCACCGTTCTTGAGGTAATGCGACAACCCCTGGAAGATCGGGAGGTGACCATCTCACGAGCAAAGTTTACGGTGACCTATCCCAGCAGCTTTATGTTGGTGGCCAGCATGAATCCCAGTCCAGGGGGATATTTTAATGACCCCGATGCCCCGGTAACCTCTTCCCAAGCAGAGATGCAACGCTATCTTGGAAAGATTTCCGGACCCTTATTGGACAGGATCGATATTCATATTGAGGTGACCCCGGTACCTTTTGAAAAATTGTCCGATGACAGAAAGGGGGAAAGTAGTGTTGACATCAGAAAGCGGGTGACCAAAGCCCGTGAACTACAGACCGAACGTTTTAAGGATCTGGAAAAGGTACATTACAATGCACAAATGAACACCAAACAGATTCGGGAGTACTGCAAGTTAGATCAAGCCTCATTACAGCTTCTTAAAAACGCGATGGAACGGCTAAACCTATCCGCCCGGGCGTACGACAGAATATTGAAAGTTGCCAGGACCATAGCCGACCTGGAAAATGCAAAGGATATTACCGGGGACCATATTTCAGAGGCCATTCAGTACAGAAGTTTGGATCGGGAAGGTTGGTTAGGGTGATATTCATGCTATAACTACTAGTTGCAAACTGGGGGTAGCGAGGGAACATGAGAAGATGTCAGACCAGAAACCAATATCAATGTCGGGCTTTTATCTGGATTCAAACGAGCATTGCATCTTTCTTTGTCATCGTTATCCATATGGCTATATCTTGAAGCTGATGAAGGTGGATGAGTTCGAGCAGATACCGAAGGATGGTTGGCTACTTGTCTAGCTTAGTATTCTTTTAAAATTTATGGAAAATCCACAATATTTTTAAGGTTTTTCTTCAATATAAAGTCAGGGTTAACGCTTAGATTGATAAGGTTATTTATAAGACAAATTTATTAACGGCTAAATCTAAACTTACTACCTATGAAAAAACATCCTTTTTTAAAATTCATTTCATTTATTGCCCTCTTTCTTTTTGTATTATCAGCATGCGAAAGAAATGAAGAACTTGTCCTAGATGATATAAATGTCCAACAGGAAATTGAGTTGGACTACGAACTCGACTTTAATAGCCTAGACGAGTTGGATGGACTTTCCAATAGTATTTCTTCAATTACGAAAAATTCAGGTGTGGGGCTTTTGTCCAAAAGTGATAGCGAGACCGTTATAGATAACAACCATGTAATATCCGTTATGGATTCCGTGGGAAACACGACCTACGCTTTAAGAATGTATGTCCCAGGTTCACCCTACAATGTTTTCCACAACATACTGGTCAAACAAAATCATGATGGGTCGTACAGAGCCCCCTTGGTGATGCGCTACGAAATAGATGAGGAATATTACCCAACATACAAGACCAAGGATAGAAACGAAGCCTCATTTAAAGGTAGAATGGAACTGTACACCCTTGACGGATTTGATACCACAAGTCAAAAACATGGGAAAAACCAAAATTCTACCCCTTGTAGTGCAGTTACGGTAGGAGGTAGTACTTCTTCGGTAGTCGGTACTGGAACTGGAGGGCTAGAAGATTCAATTGGAAACACAGGCACATGGACGGGTTCTGGTGTCGGAGGAGGCAGTGGCTTTACCGATGATGACCAGACCACAGCATTGGTAGAAGTGGGACAAGGTGAATTTGGTGATTATGGAACAGAGGGAGAATGGAAAATAGGCAGAATTTCGGCGAAGGACAATCCTTGTAGTATTAGTTTACTTGTTCCTGTTAATGAGGTACTCCCTGCGCCAAGTTGCAAAAGTTTTGACTTTAAGCCAGTAACATCTAGTGGAGATTGGCAAGCAGCAACAGTAAAAGATTTTGAAATGGGAGTTGGTACTTTAACCAAAAACAATGGACAATCTTATAGAATTAGGATTCCTTTATTAACATTTGAAACCTGGGCTAAAGATAGATTCAATAATGAATTATCCCCTGGAGCTGCAGCAGAACTAGCTGCCCAAGCCGTTCAAGAAACAGCATGGGCAACAGTCAGAAATTTCCAAGACCAATGGGACTTTGATGAATATGATGTTACACGATGGTTTGAAGATGAATTAAAGAAAAAATTTCGTAGCTTAACAGATGGAGGTCGAGTTACAAGAGGCAATCCATATAACCTATCCCCAAAAAAGTTTGAAACTGGAAAAATGAATGGTTGTGATTAAAAATGTATTCAAAAGAATTTTTCGATAATGTTATAGAAGATAAATACATAATGTCGGATAATGGACATTATGTATTTTGTGGTGATGAATGGAGTAGAGAATGTATGTATTTCTCTAGGCGGACTGTTTTAAATTCAAAACTTTGCTCCAAAAAGATAATATCGTATTTGAACAAATATTTAATTGAACACAAAACTTTTACTTGTGTTCAAGACTATTCCAGAACGCAAATTAATGGAATGTGCTATAACCTTCAATTAATCAATGATATTCACAAATTAAACCTAAGTCATTCATTGTGTATAAATTTGAGTGTCATAGCCCCTTTTTTTCATATACATGTATTGGAATTGAAAAGAAAGAAAGATAATTTTTCAAAATGGAATGGATTTCCTGAAAGAATTAATCTCTTAGAAAATTCAACATATAAAAAAGACATAGCTGATATAAAAAACTTCCTTACTTCAAAATTATGCCTGAACGAGTTTCCAGACAACTTGTTAGATGAAATAGTTACCCCAGACATATTCACAGAAGATATACGCAAGGGAGAATTCACATATTTCAATGCTTTTTTTCAAAGGGAGTTCGACACTAGATGATTTAAAATATAACTATATGAAAAAACACATTTTTTATTGGGCTATCTTTAATGCTTTGATTTGGATTGCAGCGATTTTTCTATGGAACAAAAACCTTGAACTTAATATAGATATTTGGTACTTTATAATTGGGTATGCTAATATAATTATTGGTTTATCTGTTTTAAGTATTGTAGCATTGGTGGTTTCTATTTTGTGGACAAGAAAGAAAGGTGCATATTTTCCACAGTAGATGGAGGAAGGTTGAATTTCAACGATATGACCTCAATTACCACACCCACACAGTATGAAACTTATGGAATAATCCCAGATCATTGTTATTAATTATAATGGTTGGTGAAGATATTCTAAAAATTGCTTACGACTACTATCCACAAGGGATAAACAGCATTTCAGATAAAGGATCTTATATTGGGTCAAACCAGTATAAGGCTCTTTCCAATGAAATAAGTAGACACAAAGATTTACTTTTACGGAACAAGGTTTCTTTGTTCGAAGAATTATTGAAATCTTTAGTGGGAACGGAGTTTGCCTTAGCTGATTCAACTAATTTTGAATGGCAGGACAGATGTTATACTTATGAATTTGTAAAAAATGTGGATGGTCATAGCTTAGTCCTGAAACTTTACAATAGCATAATTGCTCCATTTTTTGCAATTCGTTACTTTGAATCTAAAATTGTTAAAAACATAAATAGATTTTATAGGATTTCTAAGGGTGAATTTCAGCATGGTTCTTTGCTACAAAACATCTATTCAGTTGCTGAGGCACATGGACTGAAAGAATTATCAAACGAAATATCAGAAACAAAAATTTCGGACATTAATTTTGATGATGTACAAATGGGACAATTCACTTTTTTTAATGTATTCTTTACTAGCGAAAATTTTTAACTATGAACCTAAAAGTAAATGCAATATTATTTCTTGTTTTATTAATAGCTTTCTTATTCGGAGAAAAGTCATTTCACATAGCTTACCATACTGATTATTTTGTCTTTAAATTGAATCAAATAATCATATGTTTATTAACTACAATTACAGGATTGGTATTGATATTCAAATTTTTAAAACGTAGTAGAGAAAGTAAGGTGTAATCCACTGATTTTATTGACAAATTTTTATAAGTCCCATATTAATGGGGTTTATTATTACGCTAACGTAAGTCTCCGACTATTAGTAGTGGGGTTTTCTTAGTGTGGATAACCCCTCTTTTTGAATATGAATATTTATACCCTTTTCGACACAATTGTGTATAAACTTAGCAGTATCAATATTTCTCCGTGATGATTTGCTTAACTCACTTACCAGAATATGTTTGATATTATTTTTTTTTCAATATGTTCAATCATTTTGGCGAATTGCTCTCGTTCACCTATCTCTTTTTTGTGTGTAGAGATTTTTTCGGCGTAGATTTTGGTCACTTTTAACTTTTTATAGAGGGCAAATCTATTTAAGTCATCAATTTGTCTATCATACGATTGTGAGTCATCTCCGGAAGATGCTCTGGCATATATCACTGCATCCATTAGGTAAGATTAGAGTTCTTCTTAAAGTTAAGGAATTACGTATAATAAAATTTTATAATTAAAGTTGCCAGGACCATAGCCGATCTGGAAAATGCAAAGGCCATTACCGGGGACCATATTTCAGAAGCCATTCAGTACCGAAGTTTGGATTGGGAAGGATGGTTGGGGTGATATTCATGCTATAACCACCAGTCGTAAACTGGCGGTAGCGGGGCGTAGTTCTAGTTTTTTGTCGCAAACTTCCAACACATAAACCCATTTTGCCTAGTATTGGAAAGAATATGTGTATTGCTTAAATGGATTTTCTTTATTTTTAGCTGGTTCTTGATAAAAATACTGGAACATATAATAATCAACGGATTAATGGGTTTACTATCCAAACGTCCTGTGACATTCCAAAGCCGGACGAAAGCCATTTTTGTACATGTACCGATTTAAAATCTTCGCTGGTTTGGCGATTTTGTTCCTTTTCCTATTTGTTCTGACGTCAAGTGGCAATGACTCCGTTTCAGCCAGTCGTTCTTCAGTGCAAACCTTGGATGGGAATAGCTATATATCCCTAAAACATAATAAGAAGGTTTTAGGCAAAGAACTTCAGATTGCCCTGCAACAGGCCGTTGATTCCTATTTCCATAAGGCTATAGACGCCGGAGAAGTTGTGGGTGCTGGTGTAAGCATTGTGCATGGGAAACAAGTGCTCTTGGCGGACGGATTCGGGATAAAGAATAGTCTTACGGGCAAAAAGGTAGACGGGCAAACGGTCTTCCGACTGGGTTCGCTTTCAAAGGGATTTACGGGGGTGCTTGCTTCGGATCTAAAGCGTGAAGGAATGTTGACCTGGGAAGACAGGGTCAGTGACTGCATTCCCGAATTTGAGTTGGGAAATCGGGAGAATACCGAAAACATCACACTGGCCCATTTGTTATCACATACCTCGGGAGCACCTTATCACAGCTACACAAACCTGGTGGAGGCAGGGCTATCCCTGGATGAAATCGCAGGCCGATTTGCTGAGGTACAGCCTATAAGTAGGCCAGGGGAAATGTATAGCTATCAAAACGCACTGTTTGCGCTTTCCGGGGAAATGATGGCGAAGATTACCGGGGAGGAGATTACCACATCCTTGGAAGAACGCTTTTTCAAACCGCTGGAAATGTGCGCGACTACCATGGACTTTGAGGCACTTGGGAAGATAGGGAATAAGGCCAAACCGCATGTCAGATCTCGGCGTGGATGGAAACCCGAAAGGCTAACGAACTCCTACTTTAATGCCATTGCTGCGGGGGGCATCAATTCGAACGCCGAGGATATGGCGAAATGGATGCAGCTTTTGCTCGGTCATCGTCCTGATGTAATGACACGCGAAGCCTTACAAGAGGCCTTTACACCATTTGTTGAGATACCGGGGAGGCAGAAGTACTATCAACGCTGGCCCGGACATACGGCCTCGTATTACGGTTTTGGCTGGAGGATCCATACCTACCGCTCAGGTAACCCAGCAGTCGAAAACACCATGTGGCACCATGGGGGAAGTGTTAACCACTTTCGCAATGAAATAGCGGTCTTTCCTGAGGAAGATTTGGGGATTTGCGTACTGCTGAATAACCAATCCAGGATAGCCCAGCGCGTAATCATTGATCTCTGCCGTATCGTTCAGGAGGTCATTCGGGTCCACACGGGCGAAACGCCTCTTGATCAGTCAATAGTCAGCTCCCAACCCTCGGAATCAGCTGGAACGTAAATTAAATAGCCTCCCGGTTGTTTTCCTCGGATATTTCCTCATCACGATTATAAGATTGGTCAGACGCTCCAAATAGATCTGGTTGGGATATAAGCCATTGATTGGTGATTAGTATGAATTGGATAAGACCACATTATATACCATAACTGAAGTAATATCAGTAGTTCTTGTACCATAATACCCAGTATTGGGTAGTTTCAGGAAGATTTTTTTATCTATTTTTAAAATCTCCTTTCTTACTTGAATATTCCTTAAGGCTTGGTGTTCCCAAACCATTCAAATATGTCTCTTCTTAAGAAGCCTTTTTTTGTTTTTATCGCCCTTTTTCTAATCCTTTCATGTGGAGGTGGAGATGACAATCCTTCTCCCACCGATGACAATCCTGTTGTCATTGTGGATGATGATTCAGACAGCATTGATAACAATGATGAATTGGAGCCCCAGGAAGGGAATATAGCTATCAATATAGAGGTCATTTTACCAGGAGGTAGCCAGATATCTCAAGATGAGATAGCAGTTTCCTCTTTGTTCAATACGGATAATAATTCAACTGATGGATTTGAATTGGAAATGTATGATACAAACGGTCTTGAACTAGTCGTGGTGAACACGCTGAATGACGATTTGTTCATGTTGGGATATGTACAGCCAAATACCCAGGATACCTTTGAAATAAATGCTGAGTCAACAGCTTTAGCATCGATTCTATTCCATCCATGGGCCGTAGAGTATAACTCTGACGAAAAAACAGCGATAATGGAGGAGATTAAGGCACTAACGGAATATCAGGAGTATTTTGATAAGGTTTCTTTAAATATTTTAGATGGTAGCCCATTAAATGTAGAGGGTAGAGAAAAGGTAATCGAAGCTTTTCTGAGTGGTAATGCGAACAAACAAAATACGATTGTAAAAGATGAGGATGTAATTGAGATTGAAGTAAATGAAAGTAGGGTGAAGGTAACAAAGACGAATAGCGCTGCACATTATGGTATTGGGTTGTATTCCCAATCGAATCCCAATACTCCCTTCAATGATAGACTGGTTTTGAAGAAGTCAACAGAGGAAATTGAAATTCCAATACCCCTTGATGGGCAATGGGATGTTAATGTGAAAAATGGACTCGTATTTGATGGGAGTGTAGAAAACCAATTTGCTCTCATCAGCAATTCTTCAGAAATTATAAAGAGTATTTTGACCTTATATTCTTCGGTCTTATCCGAGGGAATAGATTCTGGCAACTGTGTTTTTGACACTTTTTTTGTGCCAGCCATAGTTCCATCATCAAGCCTTTATGCTACTTGGCAACAGTTTTCTAGCAATCAAATTTCTGACTTAGAGTTGATTCGTCAAGTGACAGCGTATGCAATTGGTAGAGAAAATGATTTTTGGAATGTAATAAAGACTTGTGTTTCGCCTAATTTCAATGAGTCATTTGGTTCAAAGGCACTCAGTAAGATATTTGGGCTACTTAGTTTTGTCAATGACGCTTATGATGGTTATCAAGTAACAAAATCGTTGATTCTAAATAAGAATTCGGTTGAACTTTGTTTTGTGAAAAAAGGTACCGACATTTCATTTTGTAACGGTATTTCTCTTGGTGGTGTATTGGAATTTGGAAGGATACCCATTGGATTATCTTCTACCGAACGCACTTTGGTCATTTCGAACAATCTTGAAATTGAAGTTGATATAAACGAAATTCAGTTGCCAGAAGGTTTTGAATCCGACCCAAAAGTCAATGAAAGGTTGATTCTTGAGCCAAATGGCGACTTAACCCTTAAAATAACTTATACGCCTTCCAAAATTGCAGACATAGATACTGACGTTATAGTTGTAAATACTGCCGACCAAGAGAACAATAAAATTCGAATCACTGGAAGAGGGGTAAATCCCTTAAAATCTGATGTCACCGAATTGGATTTTGGTAGTGTAGCGGTAAATAGTGAAAGTGAACCAAAGAGTATTACTTTGCGAAATGACTCTGATGTCGAAATCACTTTAAATGAAGTATCCAGTTTGGATGGATATGAGTTCTCAATTCCAGAACAGACCATTGCACCAGATGAATCCACCATAATTCCTGTAATTTTTAAACCTACAGATGATTTTGAAGATTACAATAGGGAATTGGTCTTTAAGACCAATAGCGACCAAGAAGATTTGGTGGTTCAGTTAAGAGGTGACGGTATTAAAGGTCTAACCTTAGAAGTATTTTCGGAACCTAAAGACCTCAATTTTGGTCGGGTTTCGATTGATTCGCAAACTGGGGAGACCAAGAACTTGAGGATTTCCAATCCAACGGATATTCCCATAACGATTAATTTTTTCGAGTTCACGGGTGGGGCCCAAGGCGGATATACCACCTCACTTGACAATGAGATAGGAAATGGATTGGAAATGGCGGCTGGAACATCCCGTGATTTCACGATTACCTTTAGACCAAATTCTGAGAGGAAATATGACGGGGAATTTGTTGTGAACAATACGGAATCGAATGATGCCCCAGTCAGTTTGCCAATAACAGGGGAAGGGGTTGCCGCTCAGTTAACTGTAAGCCCAGATTTTATTGATTTTGGTGAAGTTGAGGAAGGAATGATGGCGAACCGAACATTTCAGTTGACCAATAACCTTTTGGAAAGCGCCAATATTACGATTACAACGGGAAACCCAGAGGTTACCATTGTCAATTGGACCAATGGGAATACTTTATCCGTGGGCCAATCAGTAATGATTACAGCTAGGTTTACTCCGGGGGCATCAACAACAAGTGTAAACAATAGCATAACGATTGAGGCCACTAATTTATCTGGAGCTGGAGAAACAGTGAATTATGTCGGTAGTAAGGGGGATAGCAATTCTAATAGCTCGTTGCTTAATTTACTTCAAAGCAGAGGCTGGTCAGTTTTCACTGACAATTCAATAATTCAGGGTAATTGCAGGACTTCTTATACCCAAACCTGCACCATTAACGGAGAAACTACAAATAATAGTGATGACTATGAAAGTCCTTGTCCTTCGGGATATTCAAATATTGGCTTTAATGAAAATGGAACCTTGAGCCATCCATTTTTCCAAAGTAATGACCCCAATATTACTATTTCAACCAGTTATTCAGTGAGTGGAAACAATTTATCAATGCAAGTTAATTATGTTTTAAATGTAGAAGGTTCAAGTCAAAACCAAACATTGACCTGGTCTGGTTCATACAACGAGAATGATAATTACTTTGTTCTAAGTTTTACAGATGATTTGACCAGCATTAGCAATTTCGAAACAGGTGGTTCCTGCAACTCTAATACAGTCCAAACGGCAAACATGATAATGCGGTAATTTTCACTTTTAAGAATTAATTGTAAAATGGAACCGTGGGAATTTTAGCAAATTTTTGTTTCTACCACATTACAAAGCTATAACAGATGCGGCTTTGGTAGGAGGGAGGAGCTATCTACAGCCCGGTGAAATGCAAAGGCCATTACAGGAGACCCTATTTCAGAAGCGATTCAGTACAGCAATTTGGATTGGAAAGGATGGTTGGGGTAAGATAACGGTTCCCATATCTTTTTTAACAATGGTAATGGTTCAAAAAGTGGTATTTTTAATACATGGAAATGCTTCGAAGATTTTTTGAAGGTTTTGGACCGCTTTCAGCCCCGAATATGGATTTTCTCTTGGATCAATGTACGGAGGGAACCTTAAACAAAGGGGATAAGCTGATACAACCCAGTCAAAAAGTGGATAGCATTTATTTTTTTGAAAGCGGTTTTCTTCATTACTATTCCTATAGCAATCTGGGTGAAAGGGTCACCCTAAAAGTAATTAGCCCAAACTCCTGTTGGACCATTATGGATAGTTTCTTCCATCAAAAGTCTACCATGGACGAGTGTCAGGCCCTTACCGATGTGCAATACTGTGAGTTAAAGCGATCTGGTTATGCGGCGATCAAGTCAGAAAATCAACAACTGGCCAATTTCATTCAGACGATCACCGAATATATTTTATCGGCCAAAGTTGTAGAGGCCAATAAGCATTCCAAATTGTCCGTTGAAGAGCGATACCTCGATTTATTGCAAAACAACCCCGCTATGGTGCAGGAAGTACCCGTTAGTATTATCGCTTCCTATATTGGCACTTCGCGGGAGACCCTACACAGAATTCGACGTAAACTCACCGCCGCATAAATTTTTTTGGTGGGATCCATTATTGTGTCAAATGACACAGTCGTAATCCAATGTTTAGCTGAACTTTAGCATAACTAAAATCATTGGTCATGAAAAATTTTTTAAAACTCACCTTTTTTTTGGTGCCCTTTATCATTTTTGCCCAAGGGGCAACGTCCAAAACCTTTAAAAATACAATTGAACTCGACCAAAACGCTGAAAACGTTTGGAACGCCATAACCGATTTTTCTACCATTAGCTTATGGGACAGTAATGTTGTTGATGTAAGATGTGGAGATGGCTTGGCGAAGAATAAACGCTGTAAGGTCATTGTTGGATCTGGAGAGATATTTGATGTGGAAATTGTGGATTTGGTGGATAATGAATCGTATACCATACGATACAAACTTAGTTCCGGGAACATATACATTAAGCGTAGCCTTGAACAAAAATCGGCATTGGAACTCACCGAAACTGTTTGGTACACCGGTATTTCAAAACGCACTTTTGAAAAATATAAGGGAACGGATTATGAAGATATGTTGGAGCAACGTCTATTGGAATTTAAAAAGTATGTGGAGACGGATGTTGCAGGAAGACGTTAAACAGCCTTTCAATCCATACGTTTTAATGGGGATGGTATCACTCTGGGCGATTTGACCTTCTTCAGTCGCAACCGATGGTAAAAGGAAACAGCTGAAGTGGCCAACTAGTTCCCCTTAAGCCTTTCCCAAAGGGCATGGAGCAATCTTTGGGCATCCCCCCGAAATTTGGGAACCTCATGAAATTCCAGTCCGTTTGCCGTTTGCCGGAGTTCATAGGAAAAGGCGAACTGTGTCTCCTCGGGATCCAAGCTCAAAAGGCCAAAACGCAAATCATTAAAATAAAGCTTTTCCCCTTTTTTTGTCATGGCAAACCAACCCTCCGTAATCCGAATGAGCCTTTTTACGTTATCATTGGAGGCAAAGCTTTCCAATAGGTGATGGTTTTTGGGTATACGTTTAAAGGAAATAGGTTTGGTATCAAAAAAGGAGTACTCCCCAATAAGATACGAATCCTGGGTTTCCACATTGGCCATCCAGAGTATGGTATTGAAGGGTGCCGGTCTCGTTGACAAGCCACTATAGGAAATCTTTTGTTGTTCCAAAGCTTGGGCAAAGCTATGGTTGGCAAAACCTTTTAAAATCAAGGTGACCATTAAGTAACCTGAACTTAGGATAAGTCCCCAACGGTTTAGTTGTTTTCTCCTTGGATTTGATTTTTTCAGCCGTAGCACCATAAGTACAATAATCAAAAAGGGTAGGGTATATAGGGGATCGATCACAAAGATGCTCTGGAATGCCAAACGGATTTCCAAAGGCCAAAATAGTTGTGTTCCCCATGTGGTAAAGGCATCCAGCAAAGGATGTGTAAAAAGGCACCAAAAAAACAAAAGGGACCAGTCCCTCCATGATGCTTGCCTTTTGGGGTACAATTTCCACACCAGCCCACCAAACAAGGGGGCAAACAAGAGTGCGAAAAAAATCGAATGGCTGAACCCACGATGTACTTCTATGGCGGTTACCGTATCCAAAAAATAATTGGACAATACATCCAAATCCGGGATCGTTCCGGCCACAGCGCCCCATAGCAGGGCTTTGTTGCCCACTTTTTTTCCCAAAACAGCCTCACCGACCGATGCGCCAAGAACAATTTGTGTGAGTGAATCCATACCTGTTGACCAGCTTCTTAAAAACGGCTATTGGAAGGGTATGAATGTTATGCAAAACACTGCATTTTTTTGCATATCCATATTAACCCATGACTTTTTTCAGTGCCAGGTCAAAACGTGACATATCCGATGCCGTACCGGAACTGATTCTTGCCCATTCGTAAAATGGGGGGAAAGGTCTTCCTATCATCACATTTTCTTTTTTCATTTCAGCAATCATTTCGGTAATGGGCCTCCCGGTTTTGAAGAAAACAAAATTCGTATGTGATTTCACGTACGCCAAATTCAGATCATCCAGGGTTTGATAAATCCTGTTTTTGGCTTCCAAATTCTTCAACAAGCTGAATTTGTAAAAATCATCGTCCTTTAAAGCTTCCTTGGCAGCTTCAATGGCAAGCACATTGGTCATGGCCATAATGTTTTTTTGCAGGCGTTTGGTGATATCGGGCCTTGCCACCAAATAACCAATTCGCATCCCGGCCAATCCATAAACCTTGGAAAATGTTTTGGAAACAATGACGTTCATCCCTTCTTTTACCAATTCCACCATGGAAGGGTAATCCGGTTCCGTAATAAAATCATAATAGGCTTCATCACTGAACACTACGGTTTTTTTACTTACCGAGCTACAGAAATCCCTAAGAACATCCTTGTCGAGCAAGGTTCCTGTTGGGTTATTGGGATTGCAAATAAATACCAATCGCGTTCGGTTATTGATCCGTTGGGACATGGCTTCCAAATCATGCCCCATTTGTTCGTCCACGGGAACCCTATGGACATAGGCACCAAAACCTTCCGCATAACGCAGCATGGCCTGGAAAGTGGGATCTGCCGCTATGATTTCACCCCCGTCAATGCCATAGGTAAGCCCAGTGGCCTTCAAGCCTTCGGTTGATCCGCCCGTAACTACAATGTGGTCCGTTCCAACCCCTTCCTTTTTGGCAATTTGCTCCAAAAGGGGTCTAAATACCAATGAAGGATATCTACAGGCCTTGTCAAAGGCGTTGGTAATTGCGGAACGCACCCGTTTTGAAGGGCCATACGGGTTTTCATTGGAATTGAGCTTGGCGATGGGATTTTCCCCTTCGGAATCCATGTATGCATTGGAGGTAGCGGCCCATGTGCCAAATCCGCCCAAGAGGGTAAAACCACTACTCAAGCCCGCGGTTTTCAACCATTTTCTACGATCAATAGTATCCATAACTAGCGCACTGTTTTGGCATGCCGATTAACTACGGAACGTACTTTTCCATACCATGGGATGCCCTAAATACAAAGTTTCGATGGACCTATCTTGGGTCCAATTACCCGTAAGTTATCAAAATCTTTGCAATGCTATTCGGAAAAATGGGTAGAAATGTCTAGATCACCTTTAAGTTGGACTTTAATCCCTGTATGATGCCCAGTATATTTTTAACGGTCTCTTCCAAGTAGTATTTAACCACCACATGTGGGATACGCACGGTAGTAAAACCATTTTTGAAGGAGTGCATGGCCTCTTCCAGGTCGTTTATCGCTTGTTCATGTGTAATTAAATGGTAGTCCGTTTCAATTTCAATATTGAGTTTTACCCTGGAAATTGCGATATCAATGGATTTCTGGCCATCCCACCATTCCAACATGGGATTGGCTCCAACCTCCTTGAGGGCATAATACAGTTGAATGGCTTCAATTGGTGTTTGGTTTTCCTCTACAATACGCTTCACTAACTTCGTATGTCTTTCACAGAGTTCTACACCAAATGAATCTTTAGCATGTTGGCCAACCTCGGGGGTTATACTTTTGTTACACTCCTTGCACGTCATGTAAGTAGTTAAGTTTGGTCAATAATAAGATTTGGGACTATAATAACTTTGACATTTTTGGATTCGTATGTCCACTCGATGAGTAGCACGTAAATATTAGATGAAATGCATTTTTTTAGACGAATGGTAAATGCATTGTTGGGAAAGTGTTATTTTTTGTGGTGAAAAAAAACATTTTTTGAAAAGAATAGGACCAGGGGTTTTAATTGCCGCCGCGTTTATAGGACCGGGCACCATTACGGCCTGTACTTTGGCGGGGGTATCTTTTGGATATGCCCTGTTATGGGCCATGTTGTTTTCCGTTTTGGCAACCATGGTCCTACAGGAAATGGCAGCTAGATTGGGCGTTGTAACAAAAATGGGGTTGGCCGATGCGATTCGTGACCAACTGCAAATAAAATGGATTCGTGTTACCGTCATTGGCATTATTTTGTCGGCTATCTTAATAGGCAATGCGGCCTATGAAGCTGGAAATATAGGAGGTGCCGTTCTTGGTCTTGAAGCTATTTTTGACAAAGGAAGCAATTCCTATTTTGCACTGATCATTGGTGGGATAGCCTTTCTCTTGTTATGGATGGGAAACTATAAAATGCTCGAAAATGTCTTTATATTCCTTATCGCATTGATGAGCCTGTCCTTTTTGATAACGGCAGTCCTCACAACACCAAATCTATTGGAATTGGCCAAAGGCCTTTTTGTCCCCACAATTCCCAAGGACGGATTACTGACCATTATAGCCCTGATAGGGACCACGATTGTACCTTATAACCTTTTTCTACATGCTTCATTGGTCAATGAAAAGTGGAAAAAAAAGTCCGATGTAAAAATGGCACGGTCAGATACCATAATTTCCATTGGATTGGGGGGATTGGTTTCAATGTCCATTATCGTATCCGCAGCAGCAATTCCCCTACAAGAAGTTACAATGGCAACGGATTTGGCCAAAGGCCTTGAACCGCTTTTTGGGAACATGGCACGTTATTTTATGGGAATTGGACTTTTTGCCGCTGGAATTACCTCATCCATTACCGCACCATTGGCAGCAGCCTATGTAGCCAATAGTTGCTTTGATTGGAACGCCGGTTTAAAGGATGCAAGGTTTCGGATGGTCTGGATAACGATTTTGCTGGTAGGCGTAGCTACCCTGCTCTTTAACTTTAAGCCCATTGAAGTCATCACGTTTGCACAGGTTGCGAATGGGGTACTTCTTCCCATCATAGCTATTTTATTGGTATGGATTGTCAATAAGGGGCAGGTGATGGGTTCGTATAAAAATAACGTACCACAAAATGTTTATGGTATTGTCATCATAGGGATATGCTTGGTTTTGGGATTAAAAAGTATAGTTAAGGTATTAGGATTGTTCTGAAATGAAATGGATCGATTTAAATAGCGATGTGGGAGAGGGTATTGGCAATGAAGCCCAGTTAATGCCGTTCCTTAGTTCATGTAATATTGCCTGTGGGGGACATGCAGGGGATGAACGCACCATGGGGACCACCATTCGTATTGCCCGACAGTTTAATGTAAAACTGGGGGCCCATCCCGGTTATCCCGACAAAAAGAATTTTGGAAGAAAGGTCATGGACATTTCCAACAACGATCTTATCGCAAGTATTCAAGGACAATTAGCCTTGTTTTTAAAGGTTTTGAAGGAAGAGGGAGGGGAGTTGCACCATATTAAACCACATGGTGCGCTTTACAACGAAATAGCAAGGAATACCCATTTGGCCATGGTTTTTTTGGATGCAGTCAAGGCGTTTGACCATATTCCCGTTTACGTGCCATTTTGCTCCAAAATTGGGGAGGAAGCCCAAAAAAGGGGAATTTCGATAAAATTGGAAGCCTTTGCGGACCGGAATTACAATGCCGACCACAGCTTGGTTTCCAGAAGGGAAGGGAATGCTTTGATCCAAGCCCCGGAAGAAGTGCTCCAACACCTATTGAAAATGGTTCATGAAAAGAAAATACGGTCCATACAAGGGTTGGAAATTGAAATAAAAGCAGATACTTTTTGTATACATGGAGATACGCCCCGTGCATTGGAAATATTAACGTATCTTCATAGTGAATTGCCAAATCATAACATTCAAATTAGAAAGTGAGTTTGTTCCCCATTACCGTAAAACCTTTCGGTGATACCGCAATTTTAATGGAATGGCCGCAAAAAGTAGATGAGGCCATCCTTAACGATATCATTGGTTTTCAAGAATTCTTAAAAACCGTCTTGGAAGCAAAATGGGTTATGGTTCCGTCCTATAATTCGTTGACCTTGATCTGTCAAAAATCCGATTTCGAATTTGCCGGTTTTAAGGACAAACTTCTGGAATGGTACGCCGCGCCCCGTGCTGAATTCACCCTAAAACGAAACCTGTGGAAGCTTCCTGTCTGCTATGATCTGGATTTTGGACTTGATTTGGAAACCACCGCGCAGAAGCTACTTATTTCGGTGGAAGAGTTAATAGAGCGCCATACTTCACATAGGTATACGGTGTATAGTATTGGCTTTCTTCCAGGGTTTATGTATTTAGGGGGATTACCAAAGAATTTGGAGACGAAAAGAAGGGCAAGCCCAAGGCTTCATGTTACTAAGGGCTCAGTGGGACTGGCAGGAAAACAGACGGGAATCTATCCCCAGGACTCGCCGGGAGGATGGAACATTATTGGAAGATGTCCAGTGCCCATGTTCAATTTAAATCGTAAAGATCCCTGTTTTATCAATGTTGGTGATCAGATTCAGTTTGTTCCCATTGAACGCGCGACCTTCGATTTAAAAATAATAGAGGCCGAAGTAGGAATTTATCAACCTGAAAAAATAGTCTTGGATGCTTAAGGTTCTAAAATCCGGTTTTTATACCACTGTTCAGGACAAAGGAAGATTTGCATGGAAGCATAAGGGCGTTCCGGTTTCCGGGACCATGGATGATATGGCAAGACATCGGATCAATACACTTTTGGAAAATCCTTCCGATGCCACGGTTTTGGAAATTACCATGACGGGCCCCACACTCTTATTTGAGCGACGGACCTACATCTGTTTGGGGGGTGCAGAGCTTTCGGCTACCTTAAACAATGAACCCGTTGAAAATTATCGGGTGTATCCTGTTGCCCAAGGGGATATTTTATCCTATGGCCGACTGGAAAAAGGGTTTCGAGGCTATTTGGGCATAAAAGAGGGATTTGTTTTTAAGAATGTATTGGGAAGTACCTCTCAATACATTCCGTTGACGGCCAAACAATGCATAAAGGAAGGTGATGAAATAGAATACTATCCTATTCGATCGTTTGATCCCAAATTGACCAACTTAAAGGTAGGGGACTATTTGGAAAACCAGGAACTCAGGGTAAATCCGGGACCGGAATTTGGGATTTTAACCCAAAAACAACAAGAACAATTGTTTGATCTTAAGTTTTCGGTTTCCAAGGAAAACAATAGGATGGCCTATCAATTGGAAGAGAAAATCGAAGAACATTCCATCACAATGCTTACTTCGGCAACACTGCCGGGGACGGTGCAACTGACACCTGCGGGAAAACTCATCGTTTTAATGAAGGATGGTCAAACCACGGGGGGCTATCCAAGAATATTGCAGTTGACAAAAGAAAGTATATCCATATTGGCCCAAAAAAAAGCAGGGGACACCATTCGATTTATTTACGGTTAAATTTTGTGGTAAACCGTTTCAAAAGGTACCCTAAACCTTGGGCCATAAATCCCATTTTCCGCTCTTACCCCACAGCCAATGACCATGTTTATCTCTGCTCCCCAGGGCAAGCCCAATATCTTTTTTATCCGTAGGGTATCACTTCCTTCCATAGGACAGGTATCATAACCAATGGCGGCCATACTGATCATGAAGTTTTGAGCGGCCAATCCGGCACTTTTATGGGCAACAATCCGCATGTCAGACGTACGGACTTGCCTGTAAATGGGCTTAAAAAGCCCAATAAGCTGAAAAGCGGCATATTTGATCCAACCCAAAAAACCGAGAAAATCAAAATAGACGGTTGGAATCAGTTTTTGGTAGTACGCAAGGGCAAACTTTTCCCGCTTTGTGTATTCCGAAGCCGGTTTATGGCCATAGGTTTTTTTTAAAAAGTCAATGTTCGCTTGTGCGCGTTTATTCCAGAGGTCTTTTCTAACCACCACAACCATAAGTTGCTTGGCCGTTTTGGCAGCATTCTGACCTAAACACGCCTTGGTCATTTTCTTCAGGGTGGTTTTGTCGGTGACATGATAAAATTCCCAGAGCTGGAGATTACTGCTGGTTGGTGCTAAAATGGCATTTCTAACGCATTGTTCCACCTTTTTACTATCCAGTTCCTCCTCCGCTTTAAAGACCCGAACAGAACGTCTGTGGCCTATGGCCTCGGTAACGGTTTTTTCCATTATTTTCAAAGATAATGGTAAAGCAGTTTGCCATGGGGATTAAATTGACTATCTTTAGGAGTATAAAGACATCGCTTGATTAACCGCATTATAAAATTCAATTCTGGGAGGAGTTGACTTGCCTAATGTCGTAATCAAGAGAAGCCTGTATCCAAGACGATACAGGCTTTTTTTATTGACTTTTTAATTTTTGGATATGGTATGAAAAAGGTGTTTAAGTAGCTGAATAACAGAATTTTGAACAGATTCAAAATAAAATGGATTTAAATCGTTGCCCTCTGCCAAAAGAATAGGGTAATTCTATAGTATATTTTTGGATGTTGAAGAATATATACTGTTTTAACGAGAATACTGAAAATCTTTAATGGAACTTAACAAATACAGCAAAAACGTAACCCAAGACCCCACCCAACCTGCCGCTCAGGCGATGTTGCATGCCATTGGCTTAACCGAAACCGATTTGAAAAAGCCCTTGATAGGGATAGGAAGCACCGGTTACGAGGGCAATCCTTGTAATATGCACCTGAATGAGCTGTCCGAATATGTCAAGGAAGGGATTCAATCCACGGATTTGGTAGGCTTGATTTTTAACACCATTGGTGTTAGCGATGGGATTTCCATGGGAACCTATGGAATGCGGTATTCCCTGCCGTCAAGGGATATTATTGCCGATTCCATGGAAACCGTGGTACAGGCCATGAACTACGATGGCCTGGTAACCGTAGTGGGTTGCGATAAAAATATGCCTGGGGCACTAATGGCCATGATTCGATTGAACCGACCATCCGTTCTGGTCTACGGAGGAACCATTGCCTCCGGGTGTTTGAACAATAAAAAGCTCGATGTGGTCTCCGCTTTTGAAGCTTGGGGCGAAAAAGTGGCGGGAACCATGAACGAAGAGGAATACAAGGCTGTGATACAAAATGCATGTCCCGGGGCGGGAGCCTGTGGGGGAATGTATACGGCCAATACCATGGCCTCCGCCATTGAAGCATTGGGAATGGCCATGCCCTACAATTCCTCAAATCCAGCCACGGGAACGGAAAAAAAAGAAGACTGTATCGCTTCTGGAAAAGCGCTGCGCCATCTTTTGGAAAAGGATATCAAACCCTCCGATATCATTTCGAAAAAATCATTGGAAAATGCGGTTCGATTGATTACCGTACTCGGGGGCTCCACCAATGCGGTTTTACACTTTTTGGCCATTGCAAAAGCAGCGGAAATCCAATTTGACCTAAGTGATTTTCAACGGATAAGTGATACTACACCATTTCTGGCCGATTTAAAGCCCAGCGGTAAGTTTTTGATGGAAGATGTCCACCGGGTCGGTGGAATTCCTGCTGTGATGAAATTCATGTTGGAAAAGGGAATGCTGCATGGGGACTGCCTTACCGTAACCGGTAAAACAGTGGCCGAAAACCTGGCCGAGGTTCCCAGTTTATTGGATGGGCAAAAAATAGTACATGATTTGGACGATCCCATCAAGGAAACTGGGCATATCCGAATTCTTTATGGAAATATTGCGGCAGACGGTGCGGTAGCCAAAATTACAGGTAAGGAAGGCCTGTATTTTTCCGGCCCTGCCAAAGTCTTTGCTGGGGAGTTTGAAGCCAACGACGGTATTAAGAACGGTCTGGTGAAAAAAGGGGATGTGGTCGTTATTCGGTATGAAGGTCCCAAAGGCGGTCCTGGAATGCCCGAAATGCTGAAACCCACCGCCGCTATTATGGGAGCTGGACTGGGTAAGGATGTGGCGTTGATTACGGACGGCCGTTTTTCCGGTGGTACCCACGGCTTTGTGGTTGGGCATATATCCCCCGAGGCACAAGATGGAGGCAACATCGCTTTGATTGAAGATGGGGACACGATTACTATTGATGCTGAGAAAAATACCATTTCGGTCGATTTAAGTGATGCGGAACTGGAAAAAAGACGAAGCAATTGGAAACAGCCACCACTTAAAGTACGAAAAGGGAGTCTTTATAAATACGCCAAAATAGTGGCATCAGCCTCCCTGGGCTGTGTTACGGATGAATTTTAAAATGGGCCTATGGAAACATTAAAAGCAAAACAAAAAAAGACGTCAACCAAAAAATCCGTGAGGATTACAGGGGCAGAAGCTATAATTCATTGTCTCTTGGAAGAAGGTGTGGATTTGATATACGGTTACCCCGGTGGGGCCATCATGCCTGTTTATGACGAGCTTTACAAGTTCCAGGATAAATTGACCCATATCCTTACCCGGCATGAACAGGGCGCTACCCATGCAGCTCAAGGATATGCCCGTGTAAGCGGAAGGGTAGGGGTCGCAATGGCCACCTCAGGTCCAGGCGCTACAAATTTGGTTACGGGTCTCGCAGATGCACAAATTGATTCAACACCCATAGTTTGTATCACAGGTCAGGTACCAAGGCACTTGTTGGGTTCGGATGCTTTCCAGGAAACGGATATTGTGGGTATTTCCACCCCTGTGACCAAGTGGAACCATCAGATTACCAAAGCCTCCGAGATACCGGAAGTAATGGCGAAGGCATTCTATATTGCCAAATCCGGTCGTCCGGGCCCGGTTTTGATCGATATCACCAAAAACGCCCAATTTGATGAACTGGATTTTTCCTATGAGAAATGTACCGGAGTGCGTAGTTACAAACCGGTACCACAACCCAATCTGGATAGCATAGCCGAAGCTGCCGAAGCCATTAACAATGCTAAAAAACCGTATATCGTTTGGGGGCAAGGTATTATTTTGGGCAAAGCGGAGGAAGAACTCAAGGCGCTGGTCGAAAAAGCCGGCATTCCCGCCGCTTGGACCATAATGGGCGAATCTGCGATACCTACCGACCATCCCCTAAATGTTGGCATGGTTGGTATGCACGGAAATTATGGGCCCAATGTGCTCACCAACGAATGTGATGTACTGCTTGCCATAGGAATGCGGTTTGATGATAGGGTGACCGGAAAATTGGATACCTATGCCAAACAGGCCAAGGTCATCCATTTTGAAATTGACCCTGCCGAAGTAGGTAAAAATGTAAAACCGGATATTGCAATCTTGGGCAATTGCAAGGAGACGTTAGCGTTACTGCTCCCTATGATCAAGGAAAATGAACACAAGGAGTGGAAAGCTGAATTTGACAAGAAATATGAAGAAGAGTTTGAGACGGTAATCAAAAACGATATCCACCCAACCAAACCCGGTCTTACCATGGGGGAGGTAATCGAGGAAATCAATTTGGCATCGGAACACAAGGCCGTGATGGTGACCGATGTTGGCCAGCATCAAATGATTGCCTGCCGGTATGCTAAATTCAAGCAAACCAAGAGCAATATTACCTCAGGCGGATTGGGAACCATGGGATTTGCACTCCCTGCGGCCATAGGGGCCAAACAGGGCGCACCGGAACGTCAGGTAGTGGCCATAATTGGGGATGGGGGCTATCAAATGACCATACAGGAACTGGGGGTTATTTTTCAACACAATCTTGGGATTAAAATAGTGGTGTTGAACAACGATCACTTGGGGATGGTAAGACAATGGCAGGAATTGTTCTTTGAACGCCGCTACGCCTCAACCATAATGACCAATCCGGACTTTGTGAAGATAGCGGAAGGCTATCACATCAAATCCTCCCGAGTATCGAAAAGGGAAAATCTTAAAGCTACGATCCAAGAGATGATGGCCTTTGAAGGTCCTTACTTTTTGGAAGTGGTGGTGGAAAAGGAAGACAATGTGTTCCCAATGATTCCGTCAGGAGCGTCAGTTTCCGATATACGTTTAAAATAGATTTGATGAACCAGGCTGAGATGATAAATATCCCGGAAGTTTACGGAAAACTCTTGGAAAAGTCTTCTGAAATAGGCTTTACCATGCCTTCCGATGTTTACATCGGCTCATTGTTAAAGACGCTGGTCGCCTCAAAACCAAATGGAAATTTTCTGGAGTTGGGTACGGGAATTGGGTTGTCCCTGTCCTGGATGGTGGACGGAATGGATGCCACATCCACTTTGACAACACTGGATAACGATGCGGAACTGGTAGAAATTGCAAAATCGTATTTTGGAACGGACAAGAGGATTACCATAAGCTGCGCTGAGGGTGGTTCTTGGTTGGAGGAATATGAGGGCGAACAGTTTGATTTGGTCTTCGCGGATGCATGGCCGGGCAAATACAGCCATTTGGAACTGATCCTTACGCAACTGAAACCTGGTGGGTTTTATATAGTTGATGATATGAAGGAACAACCCAATTGGCCGGATGGACATGGGGGAAAAGTATTGGAGTTGATACGTTATTTGGAAAGCCGAAATGATATGGAGCTGACCAAAATGGATTGGTCCACAGGAATAATAATTGCAGTAAAAACAATAAATTAAGGAGACCCGAAACTGCTTCTCCCTAGGGAGGGGAATGGGGATAGGACTTATGGAAAAACAGTGGTTTACCATTTCGGTATATTCCGAAAACAGTGTGGGACTGTTAAATAGAATATCCGGAATATTCTTAAAGCGTCACATTAATATTGAAAGTCTAAATGTTTCAAAATCAGAAATTGAGCACGTTTCTAAATTTACAATTGTGGTCAATACCACTGAAGATTGGACCCGGAAAATTGTCCAGCAAATAGAGAAGCAGGTGGAGGTCATCAAAGCTTTTTACCATACTGATGAAGAAACCATTTATCAAGAGTCCGCATTGTTTAAGATCAAGTCGGCCTTACTTTTTGATGAACCTCAAATCCAGAATGCCATAAAGGAAAGCAACTCCAAAATTGTAACGGTTCACCGTGAATTTTTTGTATTGGCCAAAACGGGAAGACGACATGAGATCGATGAGATGCACGACAGATTGGAGCCTTTTGGTATTATGCAATTTGTTCGTTCGGGACGTATTGCGGTGAGCAAGGCCAAAATGCCCATAACGGAAATTTTAGAAGAATTTCATCTTAATAACTAATACACACAAACTTCTTTGAAAATGACAAACTACTTCAATACACTATCGTTACGTGACCAGTTGGAACAATTGGGAAAATGTCGGTTTATGGAATCGCACGAGTTTGCCGATGGTGTAACCGCCTTGAAGGGAAAAAAAATAGTTATCGTTGGCTGTGGAGCCCAGGGATTGAACCAAGGTTTGAACATGCGTGATTCCGGTTTGGACATTTCCTATGCCCTACGAAAAGCGGCCATTGATGAAAAACGTCAATCCTATAACAACGCCACCGAAAATAACTTTACCGTGGGAACGTATGAGGAATTGATACCTACAGCTGATTTGGTCATCAATTTAACGCCGGACAAGCAGCATACCAATGTAGTCGGTGCCGTGATGCCCCGGATGAAGAAAGGAGCTACATTGTCCTACTCACATGGTTTTAATATCGTGGAGGAAGGAATGCAAATCCGTGAGGACATCACCGTAATCATGGTTGCCCCTAAAAGTCCGGGTTCCGAGGTACGGGAAGAGTATAAACGAGGATTCGGGGTACCCACTTTAATTGCGGTACATCCGGAAAATGATCCGGAAGGAAAGGGATTGGCACAGGCCAAGGCTTATGCTGCCGCTACCGGTGGTCACAAGGCCGGGGTTTTGGAGTCTTCCTTCGTTGCGGAGGTGAAATCGGACCTCATGGGAGAGCAGACCATATTGTGTGGTCTATTGCAAACGGGTTCCATTCTAAGTTTCAATAAAATGATTGAAAAGGGAATCGATGCGGGGTACGCCTCAAAATTGATCCAGTATGGATGGGAGACCATTACCGAAGGATTGAAACAAGGGGGAATCACCAATATGATGGATCGACTTTCCAATCCAGCGAAAATAAAAGCTTTTGACCTTGCCGAAGAAATGAAACTGATCATGCGTCCCTTGTTCCAAAAACATATGGACGATATTATGAGTGGTCATTTTTCCAAAACAATGATGGAAGATTGGGCCAATGACGATAAAAACTTGTTGACATGGCGCGCCGCCACAGGCGAAACTTCCTTCGAGAAGACACCGGCCGGAAGCGACACTATTTCCGAGCAAGAATACTATGACCATGGCGTTTTGATGGTGGCTTTTGTAAAAGCAGGAGTGGAACTCGCCTATGAAACCATGACCGAATCCGGTATCATCGGGGAATCTGCATACTATGAATCCTTACATGAAACACCGCTTATTGCCAACACCATTGCAAGGAAGAAATTATTTGAAATGAACCGTGTGATTTCCGACACCGCGGAGTACGGATGCTATCTCTTTGACCACGCCTGTAAACCTTTGTTGACCGATTTTATGAAAACCGTGGATACCGATGTTATCGGAAAACACTTTGGGAAAGAAAGGGGCAACGGAGTGGATAATAGAAGGTTGATAGAAGTAAACAAAGCAATTCGCGAACATGACGTGGAAATTGTCGGGGCGCGTTTACGAGCTTCCATGACGGCAATGAAACCTATAGCATAATGGTAAAGGGTTGTCGTTAACCCTTTTTTCCTATTAAAAACGAGATACTTAAATGGAAAATACGATTGCACCAATTCCAGAAGAATTTCAAATCAAAGAGCAAATCCATCAACGCCACTATTTGGTCGATGGGGAATTGAAACCCTGGAGTGGGGAAACCAGTGAGGTGATTTCCACCATATCATCCACCAAGGCCTACAAGCACACGGTTTTGGGCAGTATCCCCACCTTGGGTGAAAAAGAGGCCATGGAAGCTTTGGACTCCGCAGTGGCCGCATGGAACCGTGGGCAGGGGGTCTGGCCGACCATGAAGGTCAAAGATCGTATTAAATGTATGGAAACCTTCGTACAGAAGATGGAAACCAAAAGGGATGAGGTGGTAAAACTCCTGATGTGGGAAATAGGAAAGAACAAACCCGACTCCTACAAAGAGTTTGACCGTACCGTTGAATATATTTACGATACCATTGAGGAATACAAAAAATTGGACAGGAGTTGTGCGAAGTTTGAAAAGCATGACGGGGTTTATGCCCATATCCGTCGCGGTCCTTTGGGAGTGGTACTATGTCTGGGTCCCTACAATTATCCTTTAAATGAAACATTCGCATTGCTGATTCCCGCCATTATTATGGGGAATACGGCTATTTTTAAGCCGGCCAAGCACGGCGTCTTATTGATTACCCCACTTTTGGAAGCTTTCCATTCCTCTTTTCCAAAAGGGGTTGTGAATATTCTCTTTGGACGGGGTAGAACCGTTGCGGCACCAATTATGAAGACGGGCAAGGTAGATGTGCTCGCTTTGATAGGTAATAGTAAGTCCGCAAATGCATTACAGGACCAACATCCCAAAAGTAACAGACTTCGTTTGGTTTTGGGACTGGAAGCCAAAAATCCTGCAATTGTCCTGCCCGATGCAGACTTGGATTTGACCGTTAAAGAGGTTATTGCGGGAACAACGTCCTTTAATGGCCAACGCTGCACCGCGCTAAAAGTGGTGTATGTGCATGAGGACATCAAGGAAAAGTTCCTGAAAAAATATGCAGATGCCATGGATGCCCTGACCTATGGAAATCCCTGGGATGAAGGAGCCATGCTTACCCCATTGCCGGAACCCGGAAAACCGGAGTACATCCAGGAATTATTGGATGATGCCCTGGCAAAGGGAGCAAGCATTGTAAACAAAAAAGGGGGAGGGCGAACGGACAATTACATCTGGCCCGCCATTCTCTATCCCGTTACCAAGGATATGCAGGTGTATCAGGAAGAGCAATTTGGCCCTATCGTTCCGGTAGTTTCCTTTAGCGATATTAGCCAACCTTTGGATGATATGGCAGAAAGCAATTATGGACAGCAGGTAAGTCTGTTTGGAAAGGACGTCTATTCCCTGTCACCATTAATTGATACTTTGGCAAATTTAGTATGTCGGGTAAACTTGAACAGTTCCTGTCAACGCGGTCCGGATGTGTACCCATTTACGGGTAGAAAGGATTCGGCACAGTCCACCCTAAGTGTCCATGATGCGTTGCGTTCATTCAGTATCCGGACCTTTGTGGCCTTTAAGGACAACGAATTGAACAATGAGACCATTGAGCAGTTATTGGATGCTAAAGTGAGCAACTTTTTAAGTACGGATTATATTTTATAGTTACTTTGTCATTCCTAAGTGTCACCCGGAACCCGTCCAAAGGAAGGCGGGAATCCATAAAAGCTCAATGTACCCCAATGAAGCCATTTAAAATCACGTTTGGATTGGTCCTTTTGTTCGTAGTAAGCTCCTGTGCAGAGCTGCAACAGGTGGTGAACCAATTGCCCTCTGGAACGGTAACGGAAACGGAAATCATTGCCGGGCTTAAACAGGCCCTGGAGTTTGGAGTAGGGGAAGGAGTGGACCTTTTGCATAGGGAAGATGGTTATTTTAGGGACGAGGCCGTAAAAATTCTATTGCCCCAAGAGCTCAAAAAAGTAGATGAGGGCTTACGAAAGATTGGATTGGCCTCCCTCGCGGATGAAGGTTTAAAAGTACTGAACCGTGCAGCAGAAGATGCCGTTATGGAAGCCAAACCCATTTTTATCAATGCCATAAAGGATTTTACTTTTGATGATGCCAAGCGTATATTGACCTCCCAAAATGATTTGGAAGCTACACTTCACCTGCAACAAAAGACTGTAGGACAACTACAACAAGCGTTTTCCCCTAAAGTAGAGGCTTCCCTGGGCAAAGTAGGTGCGGATAGGATTTGGTCGGAAATCATAGGAAAATACAATACTATCCCCCTGGTAAAGCCCGTAAATCCCAACCTGACCGAATATGTTACCCAAGAAGCCATTAACGGACTTTTCATAAAGGTTGGGGATAAGGAAAAGGAGATTCGAAATTCGGTGGGAGCCCGCACCACGGCATTATTACAAAAGGTATTTGCGCTGCAATAAGTTCCATCCCCGTGGTTTTTAACACCGTTTCATTGCTCTTTCGTGAATAAAATCCCCTTCTTTTCGTAAAGTCCACAAAAAAGGAATTCAAACACGCAGAATTTCTAAAAAAGTCGAAAAAATCACAGGGAATCGTAATTATCCCCTCTACATTTTATGTCGTTGCCTTATTTTTATTTCCTATAAATAACTATGATGATACAGAGCTATAATACCTGGAAACACCCTTATACGCCTTCAAAACAATACAAAAAACGCATTGCCTACTTCAGTATGGAATTTGCCATAGACCAAGCGCTGAAAATCTATTCAGGAGGACTTGGTTTTTTGTCGGGATCACATATGCGTTCCGCTTTCGATTTAAAACAAAACATGATTGGGATCGGGATGCTTTGGAAATACGGTTATTACGATCAGTCACGAAACGAAGATCAAACCTTGAAACCTCAGTTTGTTGAGAAGACCCAGAACTTTTTGGAGGATACCGGCATCGAGGTTGAAGTGGCCATCAACGGCAATTCCAATGTAAAAGTAAAGGCCTATGTCCTCAAACCTGAAATCTTTGGAACGGTGCCATTGTATTTGTTATCCACCGATGTTGAAGGGAACGATTTTCTCTCCAGGACCATTACAAACTACCTCTATGATGCCAATGAGGTTACCCGTATAGCCCAAAGCATCGTATTGGGTATTGGTGGCGCCAAGGTAGTGGAAGCTTTGGGTGGTGCCGATGTATACCACTTAAATGAAGGCCATGCACTACCGGCCTTTTATTATTTAAGGGATAAGGGTGTGGCAAGAGAGCAACTCGCGTTCACCACCCATACCCCGGAAAAGGCGGGCAACACGGAGCGAAATATCTATGAGCTGAACCATTTTGGCTTTTTTGGAAGGACCTTATCCGATGACGAACTGAAAAAGGAAATGATATCCGGAGACCTCCTGAGCTACACCGTTAGTGCCTTGAGGATGGCAAAAAAAGCCAATGCCGTTTCAAAACTTCATGGGAAGGTCGCCAAGGAAATGTGGAAATCGTTCAATGACTCGTGTGAAATTATTCCCATTACCAACGCCCAGAACCTTGAATTTTGGCAGGACACCAAATTAAGGAAAGCGTGGAAGAATGCCAATGGCACTGCATTTTCCAAACGAAAGAAGGAACTTAAAGCTGACCTATTTAAAACAGTCTTGGACCAAACTGGAAAGATTTTTGATCCCAATGTGCTCACCATCGTCTGGGCAAGAAGGTTCGCGGGTTATAAGCGGGCAGATATGTTGCTGTACGATATGGATAGGTTCCAAAAATTGATTGACAACACCAAATATCCGGTACAGATTATTTGGGCGGGAAAACCATATCCGATGGACTATTACGCCATAGACGTCTTTAATAAATTGGTGCATACCAGCAAATATTCAAAAAACCTTGCGGTTTTGACCGGTTATGAAATGGAATTGTCCAAATTATTGAAACAGGGATCGGATGTTTGGTTGAACACACCTAGAATTACCAGGGAAGCTTCCGGAACAAGTGGGATGTCCGCCGCTTTTAACGGATCGTTGAATGTTTCCACGGATGACGGATGGATTCCTGAATTTCGGAAAAATGGAAAAAACAGTTTTGTTTTGCCGGCATTGGATCACAGACTTCCAGTAGAAGAACAGGACAAAAAGGATTGCGACAATCTCTATGACATTCTTGAGAAAAAAGTGTTGAAGACGTATTATGATAAGTCCGAAAAGTGGCAACAATTACTTTTTAATGCTTTGGATGATGTGGCACCGGAATTCAGTTCAAATCGTATGGCCAAACAGTATTACGAGGAACTCTATTGATTGGGGCTCGTTACCATTAGTCTGTGGAATAGCTTAGGATTTTTCTGCCGTTCAACGGTTGTTCATTCCGGTAATTGTTCATGGGCATTAGTTTTTGCAATTCCTTGACTTGTTTCAATGAAACGGTAATGGGGTTTTTGAAAATGTACCAATTCACCTTTTCCGAACATGGCGGGGTGGTTAGGGAACCTTTATAAGTGTAATAGCTACGATTATCAGGTAAGTTCAGGTTTAGGTCAAAATTGGCATCAATATTTTTGGTCTCCCCGGTTTTCAGGGGCAAATATTGCTCTAAAAAATCGAAAGGTGCACTACTATGGCCTTCAATGGCCATTACCGCCAACACGGCAAAATCCTTACGCTCCTCGCTAAAATGTACCAAATGCATTTCCAAAGGATATCTTACCCCATTGATGGTATGCTCAGATGCCTCATGAAAATGAATTTGACGCAGTGCATACGTTGTTCCTTCGATAACAATATAATCCCCTTTTTCAAAATTGTACTGAATGGAATGCCCGTTATTGGTCACGTCATGAATCTTAACGTCGGTTGCGTAGTATATTTCAATAGGGGATAAGGATGTTGTTATTTCGGTATCAACATCAATGATGTTTATGGGCGATTGCCGGAGGCCATCACAATCGGATTCCTTCTCAATCTCGGCCCAATGTTCTGGACCCATCTCACCTTGATAGGCCCAATGGGCTTCCAAAAGATTTGTGTCTTTATGGGTTTCCCCTTTTACTGCTGTATCCTTGGCACGACCATCTTTACAAGCCCAGAAAAGAATGATACCTAGTAGGGGTAAAAGATAATGTTTCATCTTCATCATAGATTTTTGGCCAGCCAATCCCCAACCTCAGAGGTTTTGTATGCTTTGGCCCCATTGGCCAAATCTTCGGTGACAATGCCTTCGGTTAAGGATTTGTTGACCACATCACGGATGGCCCTGGCCTCATCCTTTAAGTCGAAATCCTCAAAAAGCATGGCTGCAGAAAGTACGGTTGCCAAAGGGTTGGCAATATCCTTTCCTGCGGCTTGGGGATAGGATCCGTGAATGGGTTCATACAGCGAAACACTTTCCCCTAGGGAAGAAGAGGGCATTAATCCCATGGAACCTGAAATTACGGAAGCTTCATCGGTCAATATATCACCGAACAAGTTTGCGGTAATAATGACATCATAGCCCTTTGGCCATTGGATCAATCGCATGGCTACGGCATCCACAAATTCATAGGTGACCTCTACTTCTGGATAGTCCTTTTCCATAGCCTGCACGGTTTCACGCCAAAGTCGGGAAGCCTCCAAAACATTGGCCTTATCCACGCAACACAATTTTTTACCGCGTTTAAGGGCCATTTCGAACCCTTTTTTGGCCAAACGTTCAATTTCAAAGCGGTGGTAGGTCATGGTATCAAAAGCGGTATTTCCTTCATTATGACGACCGCGTTCCCCAAAATAGACCCCTCCGGTCAATTCCCTTAAAATAATAAGGTCGGTACCCTCAATCCGGTCCCTCTTTAAGGGGGATTTGTCTACCAATGAAGGAAAGGTGAACGTAGGCCGCACATTGGCAAAAAGGCCAAGGGCCTTTCGCATTTTTAAAAGACCTTGTTCGGGACGTACCTTGGCAGACGGGTTATTGTCGAACCTTGGATCACCTATGGCCCCAAACAGGACCGCATCCGATTCCGCACAGATTTCATGCGTCTCATCTGGATAGGGTTCTCCAACGGCATCAATGGCCACAGCACCCATTAATGCAGGTTTCCAAGTGATGTTATGTCCAAATTTTTGGGATACCGCATCCGATACTTTTACGGCTTGGTCAATTACTTCCGGTCCAATACCGTCTCCGGCTAAAAGGGCAATTGTTAGGTTCATTTGTTTTTCGTTTTTCAATTTTTATCACCGTTCGCTTTGCGCTTAACGATGTTCGCTTAGGTTTTTAAGATTGGATTTTATGTATCAAATTGTTTAGGCTTCTTCTTACGCTATGGTATCACTTCCCAAACGCTATAATTCTTATAGTTTCTCATGTTTCATTGGCCAAATTTGATTGCGAACAACGAATAACGATTGGCGATAGGCGCTTTCAAATCAAATTCAACATTTTCTCGGTGGCCTTTATGGCCGATACTGTCTGGTCGGAATCCAATCCGGTGGTTACAAAATCGTTTTTAGCGGTCTTCCAGGTGATCATGGTCTCACAGAGGGCATCCGAACTACTTCCTGGGGGGATACGCACCACATAATCCACCAATTTTGGAAGCTTTTTTGATTGCTCCTCATATACTTTGCGCAGGGCATTCATAAATGCATCAAATTGTCCATCACCTTGGGCATTGGCTTCATAGGCCTTTCCCTCAATTTCAATGGATAGGGTAGTGGAGGGCATTAATCCTTTGGCATGGGTAAGTACATAGGATTTAATGAACACCTTTTGCTGAAAGGAGCTACTATCGAGAACATCCGAAATAATATAGGGCAGGTCTTCTTTAGTGACTTTTTCCTTTTTATCGCCCAATTCGATGATGCGTGCAGTGACCTTTTTCAGTTCATCCTCGTTCAGCGTCAATCCCAGTTCCTGCAGATTTTTTTGAATACTGGCCTTTCCCGACATTTTGCCCAGTGCATATTTCCGCTTTCTCCCAAAACGTTCCGGCATCAGTTCACTGAAGTAAAGATTGTTCTTATTATCCCCGTCTGCATGGATACCCGCGGTTTGCGTAAAGACATTGTCCCCTACAATCGGTTTATTGGCAGGAATCCCAAAGCCAGTAAATGTGGACACCAATTTGCTCACTTTAAACAATGAAGATTCGATGACCTTGGTCCTTACTTCAGGCAAAAAATCATTGATAACGGCAATGGTACTGGCCAATGGGGCATTGCCTGCACGTTCCCCCATACCATTAATGGTCAAATGCAGACCATAGGCCCCTGCCTTAAGCGCTTCCATTACATTGGAAACACTCAGGTCATAGTCATTATGGCCATGAAAATCAAAATGGATATTGGGATACCGCTTAACAATGATGTCAATATATTCAAAGGTTTCGGAAGGGGTTAGAATTCCCAGGGTATCGGGAAGCAAAATTCGTTTAACCGGCTGTTGGGTCAAGAAGTCCAAAAACTGGAACACATACTCTTGCGAGTTTCGCATACCATTGCTCCAATCCTCCAAATACACATTGGTCTCAATAGTGGCTTTTTGAGCAAGCCGGATTACTTCTGCAATACCTTCAAAATGGGCTTTCGGGGTTTTCTTAAGCTGATGGGTCAAATGGTTCAAAGACCCTTTGGTAAGCAAGTTTTGGACTTTGGCACCGGCCTTTTGCATCCATGCTATGGATGCTCCACCATCAACAAAGGTCAATACTTCCACTTGATGGATACGCCCCGTAGTGTTGGCCCAGTCCGTAATGTTTTTGACCGCTTGAAATTCACCTTCGGAAACCCTGGCGGAAGCCACCTCAATGCGGTCCACCTTGAGTTCTTCCAGTAACAATTTTGCAAGGGTCAGCTTTTCCGATGCCGTAAACGAAACCCCTGAAGTTTGTTCACCATCCCTAAGGGTGGTATCCATTATTTCTATGGTTCTTGCCATACGCAGTTTTAGAAAGGCCGTCTTTCAGCAAAGGTTTTGATATCTTCCTTAATGTTCAAGAGGTAGTCAATATCATCAAAACCGTTCATCATATTTTCCTTTTTGTACTCATTGATTCCGAATGTTTCGAATTCGCCCGTACTAAGAATGGTAAAAGTCTGTTCGGCCAAGTCTACCTTGAACTCCGTTTTAGGATCGGCTTCAATGGCCCTAAAGACCTTTTCCAAAAATTCAGGACCAATTTGAACGGGAAGTACGCCCACATTCAAGCAGTTGTTTCTGAAAATGTCCGCAAAAAAACTGGAAACCACGCAACGGAAACCATAGTCATAAACCGCCCAGGCCGCATGTTCCCTGGAAGAACCGGAACCGAAGTTTTTGCCGCCGACCAGAATTTTTCCACCATAGATGGGATTGTTCAAAACGAACTGCGACTTAGGAGTGTTGTCAGGATTGTATCGCCAGTCCCGAAAAAGATTGTCCCCGAACCCTTTACGTTCCGTAGCTTTTAAAAAGCGTGCAGGAATGATCTGATCCGTATCCACATTTTCAATCGGTAGTGGTACCGCGGTTGATGTGAGTATATTGAATTTATCGTATGCCATTGGTTTTTAGTTAATGGTTAATAGTTGATGGTTGATGGTTGATGGTTGATGGTTGATGGTTGATGGTCCAAGTTAATTAGGCTTCCTGCAGTTCCATGAGCTCACGGGGATCGGTCACCACTCCGGTTACTGCGGCAGCTGCAGCCACTAATGGACTTGCCAAAAGGGTTCGTGCCCCTGGGCCCTGTCTGCCCTCAAAATTCCTGTTGGACGTACTTACGGCGTATTTTCCTGCCGGAATTTTATCATCGTTCATGGCCAAACAAGCAGAACAACCTGGTTCACGGAGCTTGAAGCCGGACTCATGGAGGATTTCCAAAATGCCCTCTTCCTTAATGGCTTCTTCCACTTTATGGGAGCCTGGCACTAACCATGCCGTAACATTTTCCGCTTTCTTTCTGCCTTTCACAATGGAGGCAAATGCCCTAAAATCCTCTATTCTACCATTGGTACAACTTCCAAGAAATACAAAGTCAATAGCCTTGCCCAACATGGCTTCCCCCTCGTTGAAATCCATGTAGGCCAGGGATTTTTTATACGTATTTGCACTGGTTCCCTCACCTGCTTTTGGAATGCTATTGGAAATACCAAAGCCCATTCCTGGATTGGTACCATAGGTAATCATGGGTTCTATATTGGCGGCATCAAAGCTGAGTTCCTTATCAAATTCGGCATTGTCCTCGGAATGTAAAGTTTCCCAGTACGCCATGGCCTTATCCCAATCCGCACCTTTGGGGGCAAACTCACGCCCTTTGATGTATTCAAATGTGGTGGCGTCAGGAGCGATCATACCCCCACGGGCCCCCATTTCAATACTAAGGTTACAGACGGTCATACGTCCCTCCATACTCATGTTACGGAAGACTTCCCCAGCATACTCCACAAAATAACCGGTTGCACCGGAAGTCGTCAGTTGTGAAATAATGTACAATGCCACATCCTTGGGGGTTACCCCAAAATTCAGCTTTCCATTGATATTGATGCGCATGCTCTTGGGCTTGGGCTGCATAATGCATTGGCTGGAGAGTACCATTTCTACCTCAGACGTTCCAATACCAAATGCAATGGCCCCAAATGCGCCATGGGTGGACGTGTGGGAATCCCCACATACAATTGTGGCTCCGGGCAGGGTAATCCCATTCTCCGGACCAATAACGTGGACAATACCATTTTTTTCATGTCCCAATCCCCAGTACGGAATCCCATGTTCAGCCGCGTTTTTTTCCAGTGCTTTTAACTGGTTTGCGGACAGCGGGTCACTTACCGGTAAATGTTGGTTGAGTGTTGGGGTGTTATGATCCGCGGTTGCAAAGGTCCTTCCGGCGTACAAAACGGGAATACCCCTATTTTTTAAACCTAAAAAAGCCACAGGACTTGTGACCTCGTGAACCAAGTGGCGGTCAATAAATAAAACGTCTGGGCCGTTTTTTATTTTTTTGACCACGTGCGCGTCCCAAACCTTGTCGAAGAGTGTATTGCCCATCTCAGAATCTTTTCCAAATTAACCTTCAAATATAAAATTTGTAATCCTCTTAAGACCATTTGGGACCTATGTCAATTACGATGTCCAAAGCCGTAAATGCACTATTAATACCATTAAAATCAATAATTTATAATCAATACTAATCGTTGGTTTGGTATGTTAAATTGATTGTATTATCTGTTAATTCCCAATCAAAAAGACCTTTTTTAACATCATGGGCCTTCATTTAACATCCCAGTAACGAATTGGGCCTAAATCAATGGATACTTTTAGTAGTACTCGAAATAAGTTAACCTAATTAAAGACAAACAAATGAAAAAATGCTACCTAACGACCATGATGATATCATTATTGGTCTGCCTGTGCTTCTACAGCAAGGCCTTTGCCCAATTGGACCTTCCACGGGGAAGTCAGATGGCGAAAGTTTCCCAACGAATTGGGATTACCGACATTACCATCGTTTACTCAAGGCCCAGTGTGAACGATCGTGAAATTTGGGGACAACTGGTTCCCTATGGAATGAACAATTTTGGATTTGGTACGGCCAAGGAGTCCCCATGGCGTGCAGGAGCCAATGAAAACACCATTTTTAAAACCACACATGCCATTAAAATCGGAGGTAAGGAACTACCTGCCGGAAAATATGGTCTCCATATTGTGGTCAATGAGGATAATACCGCCAAAGTGCTGTTCTCCAAAAACCATGGCGCATGGGGAAGCTATTTTTACGAGCCTTCGGAGGATGTACTGCAAGTGGACATTTCCACTGTGGAGATTCCCCATGTGGAACAGTTGAAATTTGAATTTAATGAAGTGGATGCCACTTCCGCTGTTGCTTCATTGAATTGGGAGAAAAAACAATTCCCATTCAAAATTGAGGTCCCGGTTACCGATATCGTTCTGACCGATATTCGTTCCAAGATGCAGAACCAGGAAGGGTTCAACCGACAAACCTGGGAGCAAGCGGCCAATTTTGCACTCAACAATGGCGGGGATTTGGATGAAGCTATGGGGTGGATCGATGCGGCCATTGCCGGTCAATTCTTCAGCCAAAAAACCTTCAACAATATGGCGATTAAGGCCCAGATATTGATGAAGCAAGGTAACATGGCCGAAGCTACCACCATTATGGATGAGGCCATGCCCTTGGGAACCGTATTTCAGGTGCATGGTTACGGAAGGCGATTGATTGCAGCTGGGCAAAAGGATAAGGCTTTGGAAGTTTTTCAATGGAATGCCAAAAACCACAAGAATCAGTGGCCGGTGGACTATGGACTGGCCAGGGGCTATTCTGCTTTGGGCAATTATAAAGCCGCCATGAAGCATATTAAAATTGCGGAAGGAAGGGCTCCGGACCCCCAAAACAAAAATGCGATCGCCACCAATATGGAAAAACTCAAGGAAGGAACAGATATTAACTAACCCATCATCTTGATAAAGTGTCGCTGGGAAGCCTGACTTTTGTCAGGCTTTTTTGTTTGCGTGTTCGTTACTTTTATTATCAGGTTTGATTCTATGTAACCCCAATTTAGAAATGCACAAAATCTTTTCTTTCTCATTGGTATCATTTTTATTTTTTGTTCATTTTCCAAAATTTTTTCAAATGAAAAACCCCATAACCTTTATTGCCATAATAATGACCGTAGGCCTTTTTTCTTCTTGCGAAGAGGCTAACGATTCCCCAAATGAAGAAGGTATTTTTATTGACGTAGCTTCCATCGATTTGATCAATGATCAAGAACGTATCGTTAAAGGTGAAACGCTACAATTGTCAGTAGATATTAATCCAACCAATGCAACGGATAAAAAAGTCATTTGGTCAAGTAGTTCGGAAGAAATAGCCACTGTTGACGAAAACGGTATGGTGTCTGCATTAGGAATTGGTGAAGTCGTTATTTCTGCCAAATCAGAACAAAATGAATCAATACGGGACGAAATAGTTCTGTGGGTGATAGGAACTGCCACCAATGAAATTTTATCATTATCCATAGATGAAACAGAAGGGATTTTTATTGATGAACTAACTTTGGGGTTACAATTACCCGAAGGAGCGGATTTAACATCTTTAATGCCTAATATTGAGTACAATGGAGAAACGATATCCCCTTCGTTGGAAGTGCCGCAAGATTTTACCGATCCGGTGACTTATACTGTGACGTCCCAAAGTGGAGAGGCTAAAGAATGGCTTGTTAAGATTATAAAAATCCAAAATGCACCAAGCAGTGAAGGATTTATAACAAAATGGATTACTACCAACTACGGTTTTTCGGATGATGCTTCTATTAAAGTACCAACGTACCCGATAGAAATATCTGATTATAACTACAATTATACCATTGATTGGGGCGATGGAACTATTGAAGAGAATGTTAAAGGTGACGCCCAACATTCCTACGAAATTCCTGGAACTTACTACGTGAGCATTACAGGGCGCTTTCCAAGGCTCTATTTTAATGATATATCTTATAGTATAGACTCTGATTGTCAAAAAATAATTTCCGTTTATCAATGGGGCAATATACAGTGGGAAAGTTTTTATGGAGCATTCTCAGGTTGTAATGAATTGGATGTGACAGCTAATGATGTTCCGAATTTGACGAATGTCTACGCACTAAATTACATGTTCTCTTCTTGTGAAAAATTGGTAGGTAATTCAAGTTTTCAAAACTGGGATGTTTCTAATGTTGTTAGTTCTTCCAGCATGTTTGCATCCTGCTCTTTATTTAACCAAGATATTGGTTCGTGGAATGTTTCTAACATGGTTTCTATGAGTGGTTTCTTTACTGGGGCACGGTCTTTTGATCAAGATATAAGTGGTTGGGATATGAGTAATGTGGAAAGAATAAGGGGAATGTTCAGTTTTGCAAAAGCATTTAACCAAGACATAGGCAACTGGATTTTTCCAAAAGTGACGGACCTGAGCGGTATGTTTGCGGGAGCTGAATCATTCAATCAAGATATAAGTAATTGGGATGTGTCAAATGTAGAAGATTTTTCGTCCATGTTCCAAGGTGCAGAAAGTTTTGACCAGCCCATTGGCCATTGGGACATGTCCAATGCCATTGATTTGGCTGCAATGTTTCAAGGTGCTGATTCATTTACACAAGATATTACCAACTGGGACGTGTCCAATGCTAAGAATATAGCTGTTATGTTTGCCTCTAATTCAACGTTTAATCAAGATATAAGTGGGTGGGATGTTGGCAATGTTGAAGAAATGGGAGGGCTTTTTTGGAATAATACAATATTTAATCAGGATTTGTCGCAATGGGATACCTCCAATGTTAAAGGCATGCAGAAGATGTTTATGGGAGCGACGGGCTATGATAGAAGTCTTGGTGATTGGGACATTGGTAATGTAACCAACATGCTTGAGATGTTCAAGAATTCCGGATTGTCAACTGATAATTACGATGCCACTTTAATAGGTTGGAATACTATTACCACATTAAAACCCGACGTAGAATTTGATGCGGGATCAAGCAAATATTGTGATGGTGAATCAGCCAGACAAAATATTATAGAAACATATAATTGGAAGATAATGGATGGTGGGAAGAGCTGTAATTAGAAAAGGTTAACTAATATACCCCCAAATGGCCTTATCCTTGACCAGTTCGGCATAAGCCCTTCGAATGGGCAAATTTTCCCCTTTTTCCAGTTTAGGATCGTTTTTCAGGATCTGATTGGCGTGATAACGTGCGGATTTCAAAATGGGGTTATCCTTTATGATATCGGCAATTTTTAGGTTCAACAACCCGCTTTGTTGGGTGCCCATAAGGTCTCCCGGGCCGCGTAGTTTTAAATCCACTTCTGCAATTTCAAAGCCGTCATTGGTCCTGCACATGGTTTCCAAACGGGTTTTGGCATCTTCAGAAAGTTTGTAACTGGTCATTAAGATGCAATAACTCTGTTCCGCACCCCTTCCTACACGTCCGCGTAACTGATGAAGTTGGGATAAACCAAAACGCTCCGCACTTTCTATGATCATAACGGAGGCGTTGAGTACGTTTACACCCACTTCGATTACTGTGGTTGCTACCATAATTTGGGTTTCCCCTTTTACAAACCGTTCCATTTCATAGTCCTTGTCCTGTGGTTTCATTTGCCCGTGAACAATGGAAATTTGATAATCCGGGGTTGGAAATTCCCTCGTAATGCTCTCATAGCCATCCATTAAATCCTTGTAATCCAAAGCCTCACTTTCCTGAATCAATGGATATACGATATAAATCTGACGGCCCTTCCTGATTTCATCCTTGATGAATCCAAATACCTTTAATCGATTGGTATCAAAGCGGTGTACCGTTTTAATGGATTTACGGCCCGGTGGTAGTTCATCGATCACGGAAATGTCCAGATCACCATACAGACTCATGGCCAACGTTCGTGGAATGGGCGTTGCGGTCATGACCAGGATATGGGGAGGTATTTCATTTTTGTGCCATAATTTGGAGCGTTGTGCCACACCAAAACGATGCTGCTCATCAATAATGGCCAATCCCAAATTTTTGAAGTGCACCTTATCTTCCAAAACGGCATGGGTGCCCACCAAAATATTTAGATTCCCATTTTCCAATTGATTGTGCAAAAAAGTGCGTTCCGCCCGTTTTGTTGAACCTGTGAGCAAGGCGATCTTTAAATCCATACTGCCCAACAAATCCTTGAGGCCATTGTAGTGCTGCTGCGCCAAAATTTCAGTTGGGGCCATTAGACAGGCCTGAAAGCCATTATCAATGGCCAAAAGCATGCACATTAGGGCAACAATGGTCTTGCCCGAGCCCACATCACCTTGCAAAAGCCGGTTCATTTGGGCTGAACTGCCCATATCGTTTCGAATTTCCTTAATGACCCGTTTTTGGGCATTGGTCAATTCAAAAGGAAGATGGTTCTTGAAGAAATCATTGAATTTTTCCCCCACCTCGGTAAAAGGTAACCCTTTGATTTTCTTTTTCCGCGCTGCTTTTTTGGATAGCAATTGCAGCTGAATGAAAAATAGTTCCTCAAATTTTAGTCGAAATTGGGCTTTGGCCAACGATTCCTGACTTTTTGGAAAGTGAATGTTCAAAAGGGCATCGGCTTTCGCCATTAGTTTAAATTCCTCAATCAGACCATTTGATAGGGTCTCTACAAAATTGGCCTTGGTTTCCAAAAAGAGTTGCTGTACCATTTTGCTCACGGCCCTATTGGTAATGCCCTTGGCACTTAACTTCTCCGTAGATGGATAAATGGGCTGCATGCCAATCTTAAGTCCCGCCTGGTGCTCTTTAAGCAATTCCATTTCGGGATGGGGCATGGAAAAAGTACCGCCGTATCGATTGATCCGACCAAAGACCACATAGGGCTCATTGATCTTAAGATTCTCCCGGATCCATTTTTGGGATCGAAACCACACTAATTTTATTTCCCCGGTGCCATCCACAAAAGAGGCTTCCAGGCGTTTTCCCCGTTTTTGTTCTATGGTCTTCAAATGGACAATTTTGCCCACGATCTGAACATCCGCGCCACTGTCCTTTAGTTGATTGATCTTATAGTATTGGGTTTTGTCCAGATATCGATTGGGATAAAGCTGCAGCAGATCGCCAAAGGTCTCCAATCCCAGTTCTGTCTTTAAGGTTTCGGCCCGGTTAGGGCCAACACCTTTTAGATAAACCAAGGGAGTATGAAGAACACCGGATTGCATCGAACTAAAATAGCTAAATTGGCTTGAATTTTGAGAATAGGCTACGTATGAGATATTTGTTTCCTGTTTTTTTACTGTTGTCCCTGCTCTGTTCTTCGCAACGACAGAAAAGTGTGGATTTCATTAAAGCGGATGCTAACATCACCCCTTCTTTTTCCGACAAAATGGTAAAAGGACGGGCTACTTATGAGTTTGACTTGGTTTCCAGGATGGATTCCATTTTTTTGGATGCCGCAAACATGACTTTTGAAAGGGTAGAATTGAATGGAAGGAAAATCAAGTATTCAAATTCAAACCAAAGAATTGGTATCAAAGCACCAAGAAAGCTTGGTAACCATCAATTATCGCTGAGTTATACTGCGAAACCTAAACAAACGGTTTATTTCATTGATGTGCATGATGAAGCCGATCAAAGTGAAAATGTAGCTTCCAACAGCTTCAGCCCTCCATATTCGCATCAGGTATGGACCCAGGGACAGGGGAAGTATACCAGTCATTGGTTGCCTTCCATTGATGATATGAACGATAAAATCGAGTTCGACTTCACCATTACGGCTGACAAGGGATATACCGTTATATCCAATGGAAGGTTAACGGATAAAACTATGGATAATGGATCAGGGAAATGGCATTTTGATATGAACCACCCCATGAGCAGTTACTTGGCCGCCTTTGTTATCGGAAATTTTGACAAAAAAGTGATACAGTCCAGCTCTGGTGTTCCCATAGAACTGTACTACGCTCCTGGGGACAGTCTAAAAATGGAACCTACATACCGCTATACCCAGGAGCTGTTTGATTTTTTGGAGGAAGAAATAGGCATTCCCTATCCATGGCAGAATTACAAGCAGGTTCCCGTTCAGGATTTTCTCTATGCCGGTATGGAGAATACGTCCTGTACCGTATTCTCCAATCAATATGTCATCGATTCCATCGCTTTTGTGGACAAAAACTACGTCAATGTCAATGCACACGAACTGGCACACCAGTGGTTTGGCAATATGGTTACCGAAGTTAGCGGTAAACACCATTGGCTGCATGAAGGCTTTGCCACCTATTACGCCTATTTGGCAGAAAAAGAAGTATTTGGTGAAGACCATTTTTACTGGAAGTTGTACCAAACGGCCAAAACTTTGCACAACCTCTCTGAAAATGAGGGTGGGGAAGCGTTAACGGACCCTAATGCAAACAGTCTGACCTTTTATGAAAAAGGAGCTTGGGCACTGGCCATGCTTCGTGAGGAAATTGGGGAAGTTGCCTTCAAGAAGGGAATTAAGGCCTATTTGGAGAAATATGCTTTTAGGAACGTTACCATTGCTAATTTTCTTGCAGAAATGGAAAAGGTATCGGGCTTGGACTTGACCGACTATCGTGAAAAGTGGTTGGAAAGTGAGGAATTCCCATGGCAAGAAGTAAAGGCCCATCTAAAGAAAGCCAACAAGCCCTTAAAGCTTTTCTTTGAGATTAAAAATACAGTTACGGACACAACAATCATGGATGAACAAAAACTGGCACTGCTATGGGAAAATGAAATCCCCGAAGAATTTAAACGACAGTTTATTTTTATCTATGGCAACCGGATTCCAGATTCCAATTTAAGTGAAATCATTGCCAACACACCTTTACGGATAAGACAGGCAGTGGCGTTAACGGTTCCCAAAGTACCCAAAGAATTGCAATCCGATTTTGAAAGCATGTTGACCGATCAGAGCTACCTAACCCAGGAAACCGTTCTTTTTAAGCTCTGGGATGCTTTCCCTAAAAATCGGGCAGCTTATTTAGATCAGTTGGATGGGGTAGTGGGACTACCCAATAAAAATGTAAGGTTACTATGGTTGACACTGGCATTGCTAAGTCAGGATTATGAACCGGAAAGACAGAAATCCTTTTATGACGAATTGAATGGCTATACCGCTTCACATTTCAATTTTGAAGTACGGCAATTGGCTTTCCAATATTTACATCAAATACGTGCATTGAATGATGTTTCCCTTAGAAACCTTGTCCAAGCGTGCAATCACCATATTTGGCAATTCAAAAAATCATCGAGAAAGTTAATTCGCAAAATAAACGCTTTACAGGATGGGAAAAATCAATTGCTCGCCCTACGGGAAAAACTTTCGGAAAAGGAAAGGAAAACATTAAAAAACGTACTCAGTCCATGAAAGCATTGGTCATTTCCGGTGGTGGGAGTAAGGGTGCCTTTGCTGGGGGCGTAGCCCATTACCTGATTGAGGAAGCAAAGAAAGAATACGACATCCTGGTAGGTACCTCAACGGGAAGTCTATTGATATCCCATTTGGGATTGGGAAAGATCACTAAAATCCGTGACATCTATTCTTCGGTCGATCAGGATAGCATTTTCAATAACTGCCCATTTGTTATCCGGAAAAAATTTGGGGCCGATCTTATTGGAATGAACCACTGGAACATCCTTAAGAATTTTATCAGGGGCAAAAAAACCTTTGGGGAAAGTGAGAACCTAAGGGAACTTATCCGAAATAGCATTACACAGGAAGAGTTCAACACCTTAAAACAAGGTCCAAAGGACATTGTGGTCACGGTATCCAATCTTTCCCTTAATCGTATTGAATACAAGTCCATCAACGATTTTGATTATGATGAATTCTGTGACTGGATTTGGATTTCTGCCAATTACACCCCTTTTATGAGTTTAGTTCGAAAAAATGGTTGTGAATATGCGGATGGGGGTCTGGGAAGTCTTGTTCCCATTGAGGAGGCCATTATTCGTGGCGCGACCGAAATAGATGTTATCGTGCTTCGCACCGAAGTGAGCTATTACAATCGAATGCCATCCCGAAACCCCTTTGAGCTTTTGACCAGTATGTTTTCCTTTGTATTAGATCGGATTGAAAACCAGAATATTCGTGTGGGAAAGCTGGTCGCCAATCAACGGGATGCCATTATCAATCTGTATTACACCCCAACCGTTTTGACTACGAACTCCCTTATTTTCAACAAGGAAAAGATGCGGTTGTGGTGGAAAAAAGGGTACCTCTATGCCAAGAACAAAAATGTGGAAAGCATGCCCATTGAACCGGATTTGCACGAATGATCAGCGGTGGCCCCGTAAAGGAATTCCTTTTTGATCGATAGCATGTTTCATTGTGGAGGTCAATGTGCATTTTTTACCAAAGATCACCGATTTCTTTTTTTACAAATGCCAAGGCCGTAGCTGATGGGGACTGTTTCTCCATGGACTGGTTTAAGATATCTTCACGGAGTTTATCCGCCGATTCCGAATCGCTCATTCCCGCGGATCGAATAATCTGAATAGTGGCACTTTTTGCTGCTTTGATGATATTCCAACACTCATCGCTCATATACACCTGCTGGGAAAGGTTGTGCTCAAATTCATTCTCAATTTGTTTGATGAGCAAGTTTTCATAATTGGATTTATTCTGTCCTTTTGGAGCAACCCGCACAACCAGATTATTGATGGCTATGCGTTCCAGGAACAAGACCATACGCTCATAGGCCTGCAATCGTATCGGTAAGGTTTCTTTTTGGGAATCCTTATGTAATAAAAATCGTCTTCGTCCTTCTTCATTTCTGGTATGTAAACGAAAAAAATAGAATGCTACCGCTCCAGTGACCACAGCGGGCAACAAATAGGCAAACAATTGAAAAATCTGGTCTCCGCTCATGTTGTGTTTTGGTTTTGATGTGTTAAGAACGGTAAACTATGGGGAAAAGTATATGGCAATTCTTATTTGAATTCCTCCTTTAACTGTGCATAAAATTCTTCCTTATTGGAGGTAAGTCGAATATTGATTCCCTCTTTAAAATTTCCATCCTTTACCAGGATATTCAAGTTCTCCGGTTTTATCCCTTCCACGGTCATCAACGCATTGGCCACCGAAAAGGACTGTTGGTAGGTCAACCCAAATTCCCCGGTAATGTTCAAACCTTCAACGAAGACCTGTCTGTCCGGATTGGCAATCAGTATTTGTGCCACTTTTGGTAAAAAAGTCCGCGCGCTTTCGGTTAGGGTTGTGTCCTGATCACTTTCAAAAAGAAAATCCATGCTATTGGAAATGATCACATCCCCGTTACTTATTCCGATCTTGGCATCCGGCCCCAGGGTTTGTTTGGCCTGGGTAAGGATACCAATGGCCGTGGAATCATTTTGGCTAAAGTTATCCGTAATAAACTGTAATTGTCCTTCTTTGGCCTTTAAGCTGGCCAAGGCTTTGTTCACCGTTTCCGTATTCTGCTTGGAGATTTGGGAAAAACTGCTCAAATTCTTCAATAAGGTGGCATTGGCATCCCGCAATTCAGTATTCTCTTTTTCAAAAAGTGCGGCCTTGGAAACACTTACATTGACCTGCCTACTGGCCTTGGAAATGGAATCGTTTAGATTTGTAATGCTGTCCTTGAGCATTGCAATTTCATCCAATAGGTCCTTTTTCTTTTGCGCATCCACTGTAAACACTGTTCCGACAAACAATAAAAGGACTAACGTAATTTTTTTATGCATAAGCTTTGGTTTTACCGCCTAGGTGGGTACAGTTCAACAAATCCTTTGTGGATTTAAACGGCACCCTTTTTGTTTCATAACCGTAAACGGACATTAAATCGCCGCTAAGATAGTCATCATCGGCATTTACTGGAATATCTTTTGCTGTAAATTGGTAGGGACGTCCATATGCTGCCTATTGATTTTGTCCAATACAACAAAATTATTTCCCCGCGTTCAAATAATCCAGGGTAAGCTCGGTCATGGCTTTTACCCCTAATTGCATCCCGGCATCGTCAATTTTAAAATCCGGGGTATGGTGCGGATAGGGTGTGGTATTTCCTGGGGTCATTCCGCCCAAGAAAAAGTAAAACCCGGGAACTTCCCGTTGAAAATAGGAGAAATCCTCCGCTCCGGTCACGGCTTTGCCGTTCACCACATTTTCCTTACCGGCCACGCGCTGCAAAGTGGGTAACATCTGGGCCACTAAATCCGGGTCGTTGAATGTTATATCCGTAGCATCCTTGATTTCACAAGTGGCCTCTCCACCATATGCCTTGGCGATAGTGGATACCATCTCCTTCATCCGCTTGTTGATGTGATCTTTCATATCATAATCCAAAGTCCGTATGGTACCGATCATTTCTGCGGATTCCGGAATGATATTGGACCGGACACCACTTTTAATTTTACCTACGGTAATGACCGCAGCTTCATTGGTCAAATTGGCCTCCCGACTTATAATGGTCTGTAACCCATCTATAATTTTTGCACTTATCAAAATGGGATCAACACCAGACCAGGGTTGTGAACCATGACTTTGCTTCCCTTTTACCGTTATGGTAAAACTCTGTGCCGCGGCCATGGTGCCCCCTGCCTTATATCGAATGGTTCCAACCGGTGTTTGGGAGTTAATGTGCAATCCAAATATGGCATCCACATCAGGATTTTTTAGCACTCCTTCCTTTACCATCAATAAGGCTCCACCTTCTTCCCCGGGAGGTGGCCCTTCTTCGGCAGGTTGAAAAATGAATTTTACCGTTCCATTGATTTGGTCCTTATTCTTGGACAATACTTCGGCAACACCCATAAGGATGGCGGTATGGGTATCATGTCCGCATGCGTGCATTACCCCCACTTTTTCCCCTAAAAATTCTGAAGTGACCGTAGATTTAAAGGGCAGGTCATTGCGTTCGGTTACGGGAAGTGCATCAATATCGGCGCGCAGGCCCACCACCTTACCGGGTTTATTCCCTTTTAGGACCCCAACGACCCCAGTATGTGCTACCCCAGTGGTTACCTGAATCCCGAGGGACCTCAAATGGTTGGCAATTTTTTCCGCAGTCCTGAACTCCCTGTTCCCCAGTTCCGGATTTTGATGGATGTCATGCCGCCATTCTATTACTTTGGGTTCAATGGCTTTATAATCCTCTTCAAGATTTGGTCCCTGCGCGAATGCCATTAATGAAAAGAGGGATAACAGTACGGTAGTTTTAATTTTCATGATCAAGTGTTTAAAATTTTATCAGGCGATACCCATGGTTTTGTAACTGTATTAGGGCTGTCATTGCCGAGAGGGAAAGCTGCACGCCTTCCATGGTTTCCTGTCTCGGAAAATTTCGGGATAGTGATGATTGTCCACAAAAAATAAATTCGACCCCGGCATCCAGCAATTGCTGCACCATTTCGGCATTGGGATTGTCCACCCCAAAACGTTTTTGATAGGCTTCGTTGGTGATGATATCCTTGGAGGCCTTATTATGTACTACCAGGGCAACTTTCATGTTTTCGGGAGATACCCCACTTTGGGCATGCATATTCAAAAAACGGGCAGCCGTTTCAATACTTCCGTTGCGTTTGGAGGTATCCTCGGGACTGTCCATGATATCAAATACCACCTTGAATTCGGCATTCGCTTCAATTTTATAATCCGGGGATGTAATGGGCCACACCTTTCCATAGTCCTTAATTATGGGACCGGTTTTCTTTTCCTGGGATTTTCCGGTATACATCAAGAGCATACTGAGTACAATAACGGGAAGTAATGGTTTCATGATGCCTAAGATATTAAATGGAATTCAAATGGATCATCATGGGGCAAGATCGTTGTGCTGCAAGAGACAAGAGTCAGGAGACAAGAGACAAGAGACAAGAGGCAAGAGACAAGAGGCAAGAGTCAGGAGACAAGACACAAGAGACAAGAGACAAGAGACAAGAGTCAAGAGGCAAGAGGCAAGAGGCAAGAGACAAGAGGCAAGAGTCAGGAGACAAGACACAAGTAACAAGAAACAAGAAACAAGAAACAAGAGTCAAGAGACAAGAGACAAGAGACAAGAGTCAGGAGACAAGAGTCAGGAGTCAAGACACAAGAAACAAGAAACAAGAAACAAGAGTCAAGAGACAAGAGACAAGACATAAGATATGAGATATGGACACAACACTTGCCCAATCGTGCATCTTAATTCTTGAGCTTCAACCTTCAACCTTCAACCTTTAACCTTTAACCTTTAACACTCAATTCTCAACACCTAACTCCCATCAGGAACTGTCCCATGAAATTCTTAGGGTTACGTCCGCTGTGTAAAAATATTGAAGGTTACATTTTTCGAAACTCCAATTAATGGCTAATTTCACCTTTTCAGTTAAAGGAAGGATCAATGTCATATCTGGATGAACTAAATGATGCCCAACGGAGTCCTGTGCTGCACAAGGAGGGACCACTCATGGTCATAGCTGGTGCCGGTTCCGGAAAAACCAGGGTATTGACCTATCGTATCGCACATTTAATGGAGCAAGGGGTGGATTCCTTTAATATTTTGGCGTTGACCTTTACCAACAAAGCGGCACGCGAGATGAAAAAGCGCATTGCCGATATAGTAGGTGCCTCCGAAGCGAAAAACCTTTGGATGGGTACCTTCCATTCCATTTTTGCCCGCTTGTTGCGCTATGATGGTGATAAATTGGGCTTTCCAAGCAACTTCACCATTTACGATACCCAGGATTCCCAACGTTTGATTGCTTCCATTATTAAGGAGATGGGCTTGGACAAGGATATTTACAAGTACAAACAAATCCAAAATAGGATTTCTTCCTATAAGAATAGCCTGATTACGGTCAAGGCGTATTTTCAAAATCCTGAATTGATGGAAGGGGACGCCATGGCCAAGCGTCCGAGAATGGGTGAGATTTACCAAAACTATGTAGATCGTTGTTTTAAGGCGGGAGCCATGGATTTTGACGATCTGTTGCTACGTACCAATGAACTGCTGAACCGTTTTCCGGAAGTGCTCATGAAGTATCAGGAACGGTTTAAATACATATTGGTGGATGAGTATCAGGATACCAATCACTCGCAATACTTGATCGTTAGGGCATTGGCGGACCGTTATCAAAACATTTGTGTGGTGGGGGATGATGCTCAAAGTATTTATTCATTCCGTGGTGCCAATATCAGTAATATCCTCAATTTCCAAAGGGATTATGATGATGTTGGCGTATACCGTCTGGAACAAAACTACCGTTCCACAAAAAACATTGTCAATGCCGCCAATTCCATTATTGCCAAAAACAAAAACCAATTGGAGAAGGTGGTATGGACGGCCAATGATGATGGTAACAAAATAAAGATACATCGAAGTGATACGGATGCCGAAGAGGGTCGATATGTAGCCAGTTCCATTTTTGAGAACAAAATGCAACAACAACTTGGAAATGGGGCGTTTGCGGTTTTGTATCGAACCAATTCACAATCCAGGGCAATTGAAGATGCCTTGAGAAAAAAGGATATTCCCTATCGCATTTACGGCGGGCTTTCATTTTACCAACGGAAGGAAATAAAAGATGTTTTGGCCTATTTAAGATTGGTTGTAAACCCCAAGGACGAAGAGGCTTTAAAACGTGTCATCAACTTCCCTTCCAGGGGTATTGGACAAACGACCGTGGACAAATTGACCGTTGCCGCCAACCATTACGACCGTTCGATTTTTGAGGTCATGGAGCGTTTGGACAAGCTGGACCTGAAGATTAATTCAGGCACCAAAAACAAACTTGGGGATTTTATTACCATGATCAAGAGCTTCCAAATCCTGAACGAAAGCGCAGATGCCTTTGTCCTTGCGGAACACGTGGCCAAAAAGACGGGACTGTTGTTGGAATTTAAGAAGGACGGTACGCCAGAGGGCATAGGACGATTGGAAAATATCGAGGAATTGCTCAATGGTATCCAGGATTTTGTGGAAGGTCAGAAGGAATTGGCAGAGGCCACGGGAAGTCTTACCGAATTTTTGGAGGATGTAGCATTGGCGACCGATATGGATAAGGACATTGGCGATGACGATAGGGTGGCTTTGATGACCATTCACCTGGCCAAGGGATTGGAATTTCCCTTTGTTTATATCGTCGGAATGGAAGAGGATTTGTTTCCCTCGGCCATGAGCATGAATACCCGAAGTGAATTGGAAGAGGAACGCCGCCTCTTTTATGTGGCTTTGACCAGGGCAGAAAAACAGGCGTATCTTACCTATACGCGCAATCGGTATCGTTGGGGGAAATTGATCGATGCCGAACCCAGTCGGTTTTTGGAAGAGATGGATGAACAATATATTGAAAATCTAACCCCCATTACCGATGGCTATCGCTACAAATCCCTTATTGGCAATGATATTTGGGGAGAAGTGGATAAAAGCAAATTACGTCAAGTAAAACCTAAAAATGGAACACCCCCTTCCGGTCCCAAGCCTTCGGAAAACCAATTAAGGAAACTTAGAAAGTTAAAACCAAATCTTGGCAATCCGGATCACACCTCTTCCGGAACACTGGATTTGGCTATAGGCAGCATGGTAAACCACACTCGTTTTGGAAAGGGCAAAGTACTGAAAATAGAGGGGGTTGGAAACGATAAAAAAGCGGAAATACAGTTCGAAAGGGGTGATGTGAAGAAATTGCTGCTGCGCTTTGCGAAATTAGAGGTGATCGATGGTTAAGAAAGAATGCTTTCCCGGGTTAGGCTGGTGGGCACCGTAAACGAAAAAACACTACCTGTACCACGCTCAGAGGAAATATTGATTTTGCCCCCATTTCTCTCCACAAAATCCTTACAAATGGAAAAGCCAAGTCCAGTTCCAATTTCGTTCTGTGTTCCTTTGGTGGTATAGCCTTCCGTATTGGCGTTCATCAGGGTATCCATTTGTTTTTTGGTCATTCCCACTCCAGTATCGGAAATACTGATTACTATGAAATTGTCCTTCTCCGAAATACGAAATGTTACCGTATCTCCTTTGGTAGTGAACTTCAATGCATTGGACAGAAGGTTCCGTATCACAAAATCCATCATATCCTTATCGGCAAATGCCTTTGAGACCTTACTTTGTTCAAATTCCATGACGATACCCTTTCGCTGCGCATTGTCCTTGAACAGTGTCATGTTGCCTTCGATAAGCTTGCCTACATGGAACGCTTTTTTGGACATATCATGATCGTTCATTTGAGTCTTGGCCCAGTTGAGCAGATTATCCAATAAAAGTTGAAGGTTTTGGGAGGAATCCACCAAATACTTGGTGAAAACCGTTTTTTCTTTTTCACTTAAGGTAGATTCCTCGTCAAGAATTTTGGCCAAAGAAAGTACATTGCCGGTATGTCCCCTTAGGTCATGGGAGATTATGGAGAAAAATTTGTCCTTTACCCTAGAGGCTTCCTTTAATTCCTCTTCCGACTCCTTAAGCTTTACATTCAATCCATTGAGGGCCTTATTGTTTTCATTAAGGTCAACAATTTGATGACGTATTTTTGCAATCAGCGAATTATAGGTGGAGGTAAGCCTATTGATTTCACTAACATTTATTCCCGGTTGTACCATTAGGCCCCCTTCAAAGTTTTTTTCCGTTATATAGTCCATGTCCGTTACCAAACGCTGCAAGGGAATGGCGATATGCCCTGAGAAAAAGATACTGAAGAGGATTGCAAAAACAACCGTAATGACAAAAAAGAGCACGATGTACGAACGGATACTATTGGTCAATAGCTGCAGATTGGTATCCACTATTTGATAGAGCTGGTTTATCCCGTGGTCCAACTTTTGGTTCAAAACATAGATTTCCCTTACATATCCCCTGTTCTCGTTTCCTATTTCGCGCTCAAGGGATACAATGGCATTAAAACTCTTCTGGTAATTTTTAAGGACGTCTATTGATTTTTGATTTTTTTCGGTATTTGCGGACATCCTTTGTATAATGGAATCTGATTTTCTATTTAACAACTGGGTATAGATGGGATCGTCCCTGAGAAAAAAATCTTTTTCGTGTCTGCGCAACATCAGGTTTTCGGCCAAGGTAATGCCGTCAACATTTTCGAGGCTATGAATATGTTTCCTCATGTTGCCTTCAAGGCCAAAATCCTTGAATCCCCTTTTTACTTGTAATGCAAGTACGGTATCTATTATGGATTGTAGCGTTGCAATATTCCTCTGAATGGCATCCAGCCGTCCACCTACAACGGTATCCCGTGAAAATTCGGACAATCTCACTACTTGGAGGGCATCATCCGCAACCCCTACATAGTTTTTGTAACGTTTCAGGTTTTTTGTGGTTCCCGATAGGTAAAAAGAATCTATCTTAGTATCAGTATCTAGGACATTGGAGAATGCACTGGCCGCTTTTAAACGGTTAATATTGAAAAAAACGACCTGCTCCTTAAAGTACTTTGCCCTATTGACTTTTTTATAAGAGCTGTACGAAAAAATCACAAAAGGGGTTACCAATAAGCTTAAGGCTAAAAAAGCTAGTAGTATTCTTCCCCTAATACTGTTCATAATGATTCATTTGGGACAATCTAAAAACGATTGTAAAATGATTAAAGTATATGATCTGTAATAAAAAACGTACGATTCTAAATTTAGGAATTTGTGGCTAGGTTCATTAGGTTGTATGAAGAAAATCCGGACCCCAAAAAGGTCGCCGAAGTAATATCCGTTCTTAAAAAAGGAGGACTGATCATTTACCCAACGGACACGGTTTATGGTTTGGGTTGCGATATTACGAATACAAAGGCCCTGGAAAAAATTGCCCGTATAAAGGGAGTAAAACTGTCCAAGGCCAATTGGTCCTTTGTTTGTGCGGATTTGAGTAATCTTTCGGACTATGTGCGGCAAATAGATACGGCTACCTTTAAAATATTGAAGCGGGCCCTTCCCGGCCCATATACTTTTGTATTGCCGGGCAACAATAATCTTCCAAAGGATTTTAAAAAAAAGAAAACGGTAGGGATTCGTGTGCCAAACAATGCCATTGTCATCAGTTTGGTGAAGGCCCTGGGAAATCCCATTGTTTCAACTTCCATACATGACGAGGATGATGTCTTGGAGTATACCACAGATCCCGAACTTATTTTTGAGAAATGGCAAAATCTGGTGGATATTGTCATCGATGGGGGATATGGGGATAATGTGGCCTCTACCATTGTAGACCTTTCCGATGGGGAACCCTTGATTCTAAGGGAAGGAAAGGGTTCCATCGATATTTTTTAAACAAAAAAGACGGTCAATTGACCGCCCTTTTTGTTTACTTGTCCTGAAGGAATCCTAGTTGATGGCAGGATCTTTCATTCCTTCCTCTATCATGCTATAGAACTGATCCAATTTTGGAAGTACCACTATACGTGTCCTTCTGTTTTTGGCCTTTTCGGTAGTTGAAACAGGAATATATTCCGACCTTCCGGCGGCAGTCATTCGTTTTGGATCCACTCCATAATCGTTTTGAAGTATCCTTACGATTGAAGTCGCCCTTTTGGCACTCAAATCCCAGTTATCCAACAATACACCGCTTCGGTAAGGTACATCATCCGTATGGCCTTCCACCATAAATTCAAAATCGGGCTTGTTGTTTACCACTTTGGCTACTTTGCCCAGCACTTCTTTGGCAGCATTTGTAACATTATAACTACCACTTCTAAACAAAAGCTTGTCTGAAATGGATACAAAAACGACACCTTTTTCCACACTGACTTCGATGTCCTCATCATCCAAATTGCCCAAAACGCCTTTAAGGCTCTGTACCAAGGAAAGGTTAACGGAATCCCTTCGGGTCACGGCATCCTGTAGTCTTCTAATGGTCAAATCCTTTTCGCGAAGGCTTTCCAATGATTTTTCAAGGTTTTCTGCCCCTTTCGCAGTTAAGGTGGTCAAATCCCCCATATTATTGATCAATTCCTGGTTATTGGCACGTAGGAAGGCGTTTTGGTCCTCCAAAGCCTTCATTTTTGAAGTTGCCGTTGCCCTTTCTTCCAGGCAATCATTGAGTTTTACAGTAGCAGAGTTCAACAAATCCTGGGCTTCTTTATGCTTAGCCTCCAGTTCCGCATATTTTTTTTGGGAAACACAAGAGCTCAATAAAATGGCCATACCAAGCATCCCTAGAAAAACTTTTTTCATAATACTAAATATTTCAATGGTTAAATAGATACGATTTTTCCTAATTATTCCGCCAAAATTAGATAAAAACGGATTGGGCAAAATTTCTCTATCGTTAATCTTTTACTAAAATGTTATAGTTGTTAACCTGATGTACGAAGTGTGACCATACTATAGATTTCACGGGATAGTATTTTATCAAAAAATTAGTCTTTTCCCTTTTCCGGTAAATCATTGAAAAGTTGCGATAAAAACTCAGGTGCGCTTTAAGAATGGCAAATGTGTGCCTTGCCCTAAATTGGGCCAAAAAACGGAGTGCTGCAATACCATCCAACACCAAACGGAAAAACAAAATGGGATAAGCGGATTTTGCCGGCAGGTTTTTGGTGATGGTATACAGGGAATTTCTAAAGTTTAGAAACGTCTTATGGGGATTGGAGTTCTCCAATGTAAAACCTCCCATATGGAACACCTCACTGTGGCCAACATAATACACGGCATGTCCATTGTTTTTTGCCCGCCAACAAAGATCGATCTCTTCTTGATGCGCAAAATAATCGTCATCAAAACCTTGGAGCTCCTTAAAAACGGCACTTCTAATGAACATACAGGCCCCGGTCGCCCAGAAAACCTCTTTGATGTCGTTGTACTGCCCTAGGTCTTTTTCCAATGCCTGAAAAATACGTCCCCTGCAAAAGGGATAGCCCAACTTGTCAATAAAGCCTCCAGCTGCACCGGCATATTCAAAATAGGTCGGCTTGTTCAAATCCAGGATTTTGGGCTGGGCTATAGCGAGGTCCCTGTTGTTTTTAAATTGTTCCAAAACCGGGGGCAACCAGTTTTTGGTTACCTTAACATCAGAGTTTAACAGACAATAAATATCGGCGTCTATGGATTTGAGACCAAGATTATACCCTCCGGCAAATCCATGGTTTTTGTCATTTTGGATCACATGCACCTCTGGAAACCTCTCTTTGAGCACACGGACCGAATCATCGGTGGAGGCATTGTCTATAACATAGATATCGGCACCTTCGGAAAATTCCAAAACACTCGGGAGGAACCGTTTCAACAGTTCGGCCCCGTTCCAGTTCAGTATCGCGATAGCTACCTTCAAGACGGCTGCAAATTAACGGCTAAAATCAGGAATATCCTTTAGAAATCGATATTTTTCATTTTCCATGTCCATCCTACAGTAATAGTGCTCCAAACCATTGGTGACCATAAGGTATTTGGAATTTGCCCTTAAATTGTACCTTGCCATTTGGTCAAAAGTATTTTGGGTTATGGATACTTTTGGGGATTTACATTCCACTAGGATTTCAATGGAACCATCGGTATTAAGGACAATCACATCGTATCGCTTTCTTAGTCCATGGAGCAGTAATTGTTTTTCTATATTGATATGTCCCAATGGGTATTTTTTATTGGTTGAAAGATAGTGGACCACATGTTGCCTGACCCATTCTTCGGGATGAAGGACCACAAACTTTTTACGGACAATGTCAAATATCCGAAGTTGATTTTCGGTATTTTTAACCCTAAAGTTGAATTTCGGGAAATTAAGACGTTCCATAAGGCAAAAGTGAAGTTTTTTTCATAATGAAAGAAGTAAAACAGATAGTATCGGCCATAAAGGCCAGGGATATTAAACCCATTTACTTTTTGATGGGGGATGAGCCCTACTATATTGATAAGATAGCGGATTTTATAGCCCAAAACGTCCTTACGGAAGAAGAACGTGGATTCAACCAAATGGTGGTTTACGGAAAAGAGACTTCCGTGGATGAGATCATATCACATGCCAAACGATTCCCCATGATGGCCGAATACCAGGTTTTGGTCGTAAAGGAGGCACAACACCTGTCCCGAAATATAGAGCAGTTGGCTTCGTACTGTCAAAACCTTCAGCCTACGACGGTCCTGGTAGTGTGTTACAAGTATAAAAAACTGGACAAGAGAAAGAAGTTGTACAAATCCGTTGTCCAGTCCGGAGTTTTGTTTGAAAGTAAAAAATTGTACGAAAATCAGGTTGCCGACTGGATCCGTAGGGTACTTTCCGGGAAGGGATATGGAATTTCCCCCAAATCCTCGGCCATGTTGGTGGAATATCTGGGAACCGATCTAAGCAAAATTGACAATGAGTTACAAAAGCTGTACCTGTCCATTGAAAAGGGCCAGGAGATTACCCCGGTGCTTATTGAAAAACATATAGGGATAAGCAAGGATTACAACAATTTTGAGTTAAAAAAGGCCATTGCGGAACGAGATCTTTCCAAGACCAGTCATATCATCCGGTATTTTTCGCAAAACCCAAAGGACAATCCATTTGTAGTTACCGTGACATTGCTACATACCTTTTTTTCACAGTTGTTGCAATACCATGGTTTGAACGACCATTCCTCAAAATCGGTTTCCCAAAGTCTGGGGATAAACCCCTATTTTATTGGAGAGTATCAAATAGCTGCAAAAAACTACCCCATGAAAAGGGTAAGTAAGATCATTTCTGGCCTTAGGGAACTGGATTTAAAGGGAAAGGGATTGGGCGCCCAGAATATTTCGCAGGACGACCTGTTAAAGGAATTGTTGGGCCTTATCTATTGACCTATTTTCTGTCCACGCTGTATTTCCCTGGTCCCAAGAGAATTATAGTGGCAAAGCAGGTAGCATAAAGCAAGGCCAACTCTTTTTTGCCAAACGGATCGGGACCATGGACAACAAAACCGGCCACCAACATGGTCAACAATGACGGAACGGCGGCAAATCGGGTCTTATATCCAAAGATCAATAGTATCGGGGCTACGAATTCACCAATTACCGTTAAAAAAAGTGACGGTCCCTCACCAATACCCAAGGGATTGGCAAATTCCAAATTGCCGGAAATCAACTTTTGCAGTTTGGGATATCCGTGGGTCATTAACATTAATGAAGGTGCTATTCGTAAAAGGGCAAGACCAATGTTAGTTAGAAAACTACTTTTCATTTGTGGGGGAAATTAATTTATGCAAATCTAAAATTTTTGAATGAATTACTCCCCCCGCCAAAATTTCCGGTCATATCCAATGGTGGTACGGCATTGGATCTATTGATTCTTAGGGACAAACTTTTGTGCCCGTTCAGGGTTTTATGCTTTTTTGATTTCCGCCTTCAACATCAAAGACCGCTTGGAATTCCAATGTTTCCGGTCTATATTCAAATTGAACGGTGCGGTTGGGCTTACAGTCCAATTCAAATACATTGTCCTGATTGACGAACTTGAATGCAACCGAGGATTGCGCTGTGGTTTCGGAGAGCGTCAGCTCATAAATCCCATCCCCATTCCGATCTGTCATTGGGAGGGTCACTTGCCAGGGCGGACTTGTAAACTGCCCCCTAATCCCTACATTTCCTATATTTTCCACGCGGGACATATCCACTTTAAAGGTAATGGTTTTAAGATGTTCTTCTTGTACACAGGCGAAAAGTAGGGTAAGGGATGTTAGAACCGTTATCCTTTTGATCATTGATTTCATAGTTTAAAGTTTATATAGTTTTTTGTTTAATAGGTAGTCCAATCCAAATCGTCCTGAACCCAAATAAAAGTGGAATATGGCTATCCAGAGAAAGCCCATAGCGGGCAACATTCCCCAGGTACCTTGACCCCATTTTTGAAGAAATATGGCAACCAGCATGGTACACATAATAAGAAAGGCCGAAACCCTTGTTTTTAATCCGAAGGCAAGAAAAAGGCCTCCGACGGCTTCACTAAATGCCCCCATCCAAGCAAAAAATATGGGCGAAAAGGCAAATATTCCTCCGTATTCGGCAACATCCTTTGGAAACCAGGCGGCAACTTCAAATAGGTTAAGGTTCTGGCTATCCGCAGTCCAGGGCATACCAAATTTTGAAGCGCCAAAATCCACAGCGAGAAGTAGACCACAGATAAAACGTGGTACGGCAAACATGAGATCCCCTGACCAATGCTTTTGGGTAATGGGGCGTAAAAGAATTTGAATTACTTTTTTCATGACATTTTTAGTTTTTATTGAACAGGTCAAAACTCAAAAATGTCCGTCATTCCTACGTTTCAAATCATACTGAATAGGTATCACATACGATTTGAGACGTCTTAAGTCAATTGAAAAATGTATCTAAACCGTGGTTTTCAGATAGTCGGTAGGGGAAAGCTGGGTTATTTTTTTAAATACCCTGTTAAAGGTCGCTTTGCTGTTGAACCCACATTCAAAGGCCATTCCGAGCAGGGATAATTTATTTTGTTTGTTCGCTTCGAGCATTTTTTTGAATTCATCAATTCGATATTGATTTATAAAATCGTTGAAGTTCTTTCCAAAACCGCTATTGATGGTTTCCGAAAGTTGTGCCCTATTCATATTTGCCAATTCGGATAGGTCCGCAAGGTTCAGTTCTGGGTTTAAATATGGCTTTTGGACTTCCATAAGTGTTTTCAACTGGGTAACGGATTCCTCAGTAACACCTTTTGAACTGGGGCTTGGCGCTTCTGGAATACTTACACGGGTAGGGGCAAAGCTGAAATTCAGCTTTTTAAGTTTGGTGGTATCCGTAAAATAGCCCTTTATCCCCACGTAGACAATGACCACTCCTGTAAGAAGTACCATCCACCATCGCTGCATATAGTTGAGTTCCATGACAAACTCCGCAACCAATGTCTGGACAAACCCATAGAAATAAAGAATGGAATACAAGATTAAAAAGGAGAGGATCCAGTTGAGTTCCAACTTGTAGATATTGGAAAAGTATTCCTTGATTTTTTTTCGATAGAAATAGAATAGCTGAAACGTAAAAGCCAAATAAAGAAAGTTCTGGAAGTAGCCAAAAACGTCATATAAGGGTAATACAAAAGCTTCGTCCAAATGAATTTTCAAATAGCCATTTTGGGTTTCGGAAAACCCATTCTGACTTGCGTCATAGGTATAAATGATGATTCTGTAGACTATGATACTGAAGGCAGGTACGAAGTGGAGCCAATCCTTTTTTCTAAATTGAAATGCGGACATGGTCACCGATTTCACATAAAGATAGATCAGTGGAGCAATAGCTACTGATAGTGTAATCAGGGCATAATTGATTTTGGTGTTCCTAAACGTGTCGTACCATCCCATAAAACCAACGGTATAACAGGTTTGATGGTAGCAAGTGATCACTAAAATGGAAAATAGGAACAGGTCCGAGATGTTTCCCTTTTTCAGGTAACGTTGTAAGAGTAGAAAAGCAAAAATAAGTCCTTGTAATGTAAGTAAGAGTAAGGGGGTACTCCAAATATTAAAATCCGGAAACGTTAAAAACACCAACTTTATTTTTGTTAAAAATAGACATTATTCCTTTTAATAGGCCTCTTATATTTTTAACCGAAACGAGCACTGTAAGTAACAATTTGTTATCTTGTATAATTAAAGTTTATCAATCAAATTACAATCTAAAACCCTTCAAAATGAGAAAATTACTTTGCGTATTGGTATTGACCTTTTTATGTGCCAATGGACTATGGGCACAGGACTTTCAGTTTAAAGCAGATGATATTGAAATTCCCTACAAGAAGTACACCTTAAAAAATGGCCTTACCCTACTGGTCCATGAAGACCATAAAGCGCCCATTGCTGCAATTAACGTATGGTACCATGTGGGTTCCAAAAACGAAAAACTGGGAAAGAGTGGGTTTGCGCATTTATTTGAACATCTGATGTTCAATGGTAGCGAAAACTACAACACCGATTATTTTCAAGCGTTGGAACGTATTGGTGCCACGGATCTGAACGGAACCACCAACAATGACAGGACGAATTACTTCCAAAATGTTCCCATAGCGGCTTTGGACCAGGTATTGTTTTTGGAATCTGACCGAATGGGACACCTGCTGGGTGCTATCGACCAGGCAAAACTGGATGAGCAACGAGGTGTGGTACAGAATGAAAAGCGTCAAGGGGAGAACAATCCTTATGGCATGCAATGGGATTATTTGACCAAGGCAATGTATCCTAAAGGCCATCCCTATTCCTGGACGGTCATTGGGGAAATGGAAGACCTGAATGCCGCTTCTTTGGAAGATGTACAAGAATGGTTCAAGTCATATTATGGAGCGGCCAATGCCGTATTGGCGATTGCAGGGGATGTAAATCCCGATGAAGTTTATCAAAAGGTGGTCACGTATTTTGGTGATATTCCATCTGGACCGACCGTAGAGCGCCAGGAAGTAAACATTCCCAATAAGGTGTATGATTCGTATCAAGTATATGAGGACAGAGTACCCGAAACAAGGGTCTTGTTCGCATGGAACACGCCGCAGTACGGTTCACAGGAGGATCTTCATTTTGATTTGATCTCGGCCATTTTGACCAATGGAAAGAATTCCCGTTTGTACAAAAAGTTTGTGTACGAAGACCAGTCGGCCAGCGCCGCTGTATCGTTTCAAGCTTCCAGTGAAATTGCCAGTAGATTCATTGCCTATCTTAATGTTAAGCCTGGGGAGGATGCCAAAAAACTGGAAAAACAACTTTGGGAGGAGATTGCCAAGTTTATTGAAGAAGGTCCTACGGAAGCAGAGTTGAAAAGGGTAAAGGCAGATTACTTCGCCAACTTTATCAAAGGATTGGAGCGTATTGGAGGATTTGGCGGAGTATCCGATATCCTGGCTTCCAATCAGACCTATCATGGGGATGCTTCCTATTATAAAACCCAACTAAAATATGTTGAGGAAGCCACGGTAGCAGATTTGAAAAATACCGCGAAAAAATGGTTGACCAAAGGCAAGCATATTTTAGTCTGCAAGCCCTTTCCGGAATACGATGTGGAACAATCCACAGTGGATAGGAGCAAACTACCCGAATTGGGACCACAGAAAAGCTCTAAGTTTCCGGACCTGCAGCGTACGACCTTATCCAATGGCTTGGAAGTTGTTTTGGCCCAAAGAACGGGTGTACCGACGGTAATTATCAATTTGGTGACCGACGCGGGCTATAAAACCGATCATTTATCCAGTCCTGGGACGGCAGAATTGGCCATGAACCTTATGGATGAAGGTACCAAGGAAAAGAACTCCTTGCAAATCAATGAAACACTGCAATTATTGGGCGCATCCCTAAATACGTTTTCCAATCAGGACCAATCCAATGTCTATATGTCCACTTTAAAACAGAGTTTGGATGCAAGCTTGGATCTATTTGCGGATGTAGTCCTTAATCCTGAGTTCCCAGCTAAGGAATTTGATAGGTTAAAGGACGAGCAGATCAATGACATTAGACAGGAAAAATCCCAGCCCGTGGCCATGGCCCTGAGGGTCATGAACAAGTATTTATACGGCAAAGGACATCCGTACAGCTCACCTTACACCGGAACGGGGTATGAGGAAACCGTGGAGAAGCTCACAAGGGATGATATTGTTCAATTTTATGATACTTGGATCAAGCCCAACAACTCCACTCTCATTGTTACAGGGGATGTTTCCATGGATATGCTGAAGGCAAAGCTTCAAAAATCACTGGGGAAATGGAAAAAGGGAGAGGTTCCCCAGGTAACCTTTACCCCACCAAAGACCAATAGTAGGAATACCCTTTATTTAATGAATCGTCCGGAATCCCAGCAATCGGTTATCATAGCGGGACATTTAACGGATAAATACGGAGGCCTGTCAGAGGTTGCCTTGGAGCAAATGGTAAGCATTCTTGGTGGGGATTTCACCTCCCGTATCAACATGAATTTACGTGAGGACAAACACTGGTCGTATGGTGCAGGTGGTTTTGTCCTGGGTTCCAAGGAAGAACGTCCATTTATTCTTTACGCTCCGGTACAAACGGATAAAACAGCCGAGTCAGTTACCGAATTGCGAAAGGAAATCGGGGATTTTCTAACCTCCAGACCCCCCACACAGGACGAATTGGATAAAGTAAAGACCAATCAGGTATTGAAGCTTCCCGGGCAGTGGGAAACCAACAGCTCCGTAAACAGTTCCGTAAGGAATATGGTCAGGTATAACCTGCCAAACGACTATTATCAGACGTATGATAAAAGTGTACGGGAACTGTCTTTGAACGATATCAAGGAAGTAAGTAAAAAAGTGGTAAAACCTGAAGAAGTGAATTGGTTTATGGTAGGGGACCGGGCCAAGATCATTTCCAAACTGGATGAACTCGGTTTTGATGAAATCATTGAAATCGATGCCGATGGCAATCCAACAGTGCCGGCAATGACGGATCAAGGAACTGACCTAAAGAACTAACGACCTAAAAAGTCTCCCCTACGTTATGGCATGGAAATGACGACGGGGAGATTTTTTTATCTTAAACCTGGATAATCGTTTGGTTGTGCCTCGTGCATAATGGCATACACCTTTTCAAAAATGTCCTCTTCGTTGGGTTTTGAAAAATAATCGCCATCCGTGGCATAGGCCGGACGATGCGCTTTGGCGGACAAGGTTTGCGGTGCACTGTCCAGATAGTGATAGGCTCCTTGTTTTTCCACAATTTCCTGCAACAAGTAAGCGGACCCACCTCCGGGAACGTCCTCATCAATGACCAATAACCTGTTGGTTTTCTGTATACTTTTTACCACATCGTGATGAATATCAAAAGGAAGCAGTGATTGGGCATCAATGACTTCGGCATCGATTCCAACTTCCAAAAGCTCTTTGGCCACTTTAAGTACCATTCGCAATGTGGAACCATAGGACACCAAGGTAATATCGGTTCCTTCCTTAACGGTTTCCACAACACCTATTGGTGTACGGAATTCCCCAAGGTTGGTAGGTTTTGGTTCCTTTAAGCGATACCCATTTAAGCTTTCAATAACCAGGGCGGGCTCATTGGCCTGCATAAGGGTATTGTAAAAACCAGCAGCTTTGGTCATGTTTCTTGGAACCAGGATGTGCATTCCCCGCAGCAAATGGACCAATCCACCCATTGGGGATCCGGAGTGCCAGATACCTTCCAATCGATGTCCACGTGTACGGATGATCAATGGGGCCATCTGCTTACCTACCGTTCTGTAGTGTAGGGTCGCCAAGTCATCGCTCAGGGTTTGAATGGCGTAAAGGATGTAGTCCAAATATTGAATTTCCGCAATAGGCCTTAATCCTCGAAGGGCCATTCCGATGCCCTGCCCAACAATGGTAGTTTCCCGTATTCCAGTATCTGCGATGCGTAATTTTCCATATTTGTTTTGCAAACCTTCCAGTCCTTGGTTTACGTCCCCTATATTTCCGGTATCCTCTCCAAAAACAAGGGCTTTGGGATATTTTTCAAAAAGTTTGTCGAAATTGTCCCTGAGGATGATCCTTCCATCGACCGTTTCCCCATTTTCTGCGTAAACGGGTTTGACTTCGGGTATTGTAGTGGCATTGGTCGGGAGTTCACTATAAAGATGTGAACTGTATTTTGGTTGTGTTTTCGTAAGGTAACCATTTACCCAGGCCTTTAGTGCTTTTTTGGATTCGTTTTCTTCCCCAATGACATATCGCAAAGACTTTCTTGCATGGGAGACCAAATCCCTTTTAATAGGTTCATCTATGGCAATGAGATCGTTTTTGACCTTATTGATAAACGATTTATTGGGGCTGGTAGCCGCCATGTTCTCCAAAAGCCCTATAACCCGCCTTTTCTCGGCAAGATTGGGGGACAGAAACTCGGCCCATGCTTCCTTCTTGGCATTTCTCACCTCCTGCTTGCAGGATTTCTCAATATTCTTTAAGGCCTCCTCACCGGCAATGTTGTTTTGGATGATCCATTCCCGGAAGCGTTTATTACAGTCGTTTTCGCGCTCCCATTCAAGGCGTTCGGCACTTTTATACCGTTCATGGGAACCCGAAGTTGAATGCCCCTGGGGTTGGGTAAGTTCGGTCACGTGTATCAAAACGGGGATATGGGATTCCCGCGCGCTATCCGATGCATTTTCATAGGCATGTATCAATGCGGTATAATCCCAACCAGGTACTTTAATAAGTTCAAACCCATTTTTCGTATCGGTTTTTTGGAATCCACTCAATGCTTCGGAAATATCACTTTTTATGGTATGGAACTCCTGGGGTACGGATATCCCATATTCATCATCCCAAATACTGATGACCATGGGTACCTGCATAACTCCTGCAGCGTTTAAGGTCTCAAAAAAATGCCCTTCACTGGTACTGGCATTTCCTATGGTTCCCCAAGCTACCTCATTTCCGTTATTGGAGAAATTGGTTGGATCAATTTCCGGAACCTCCCTATATATTTTAGAGGCTTGGGCCAAACCTAATAAACGGGGCATTTGTCCAGCAGTACAGGAGATGTCCGCACTACTGTTCTTTTGTTTGGTCAAATCCTTCCATGTCCCATCTTCGTTAAGACTGTGTGTCACAAAATGTCCTCCCATTTGGCGACCGGCACTCATGGGATCTTTGTTCAAATCCGTAGTGGCATACAATCCGTGAAAGAATTCTTTTGGCCCCAAATAGCCCAAAGCCATCATAAACGTTTGGTCCCTGTAATAACCACTTCTAAAATCACCGTCCCTAAAAGCCCGGGCCATTGCCAACTGTGGCAATTCCTTACCATCTCCAAAAATCCCAAATTTTGCCTTTCCGGTCAAAACCTCCCTACGGCCCAGGAGACTACATTCCCTACTTACAACGGCAATCCTGTAATCATTTAAGATTTGATCTTTAAAATCCTCAAACGAAATGTCATTGCTTGTTTTAGGGTCAGTTTTCATCTAGTTAGGAATTTGGTGCAAAAATATCAAAAAGAGCGCTTTTAAAAAAACGACTTTTGTCATATTTTATTCTTAAAATGACAAAAAATGCCGCTTTAAAAGAAGAAAATAACAATTAAAGCTTCCTTTGTGAAGGAAATATTGTTGATTTCGCAATTAAAACCACCGTCTCGTAAACAGTCCCGTTAATATTCTTGGGCTTACTGTAACTACAAATCGGATACGTTCCCCGTAATTGGGCTGCGCAATTTCGTAACCGTTGTTGGAATAAATGGGAAAATACAGTTCAAAAAAGTCCGTAACCAAATTCAAGCGCACCCCATAGCCATACTTGAATCTTGCCCGTTCATCCTGATCCTTTATACCTCCAATGTCCCCATATAGCTCCAGCCATTGCCAAAGGTTAAAGCTGAGATTCCCCGTAAGTATCCAATCATTGCCAAAACGATCGTCAAAAATGGATTTGAATCCCCCTTCCGCCAAAATGAATTGCTGACTGGTAAAGCCTGTGGCATTTTGCGATCTGTTGAGATAGGGCAGGTCAAATAAATAATCCGTGGGACGATCTAGGGCAAAACTAAAAAAGTCTGAGTTGGAATTGTTGGTAATGAATTTTCCGGCATAGAGTCGTAAATTCAATTGGCGATTGTTGTCGAACAAGGTACGTTGTTCCCATTCGAAGGACACTTTTGAAAAATCCCCTGCTACCTGAGCATCAACAATCCATGAACGAAACCGGAGAATATTGTTGTCGATATCTCCGTAACGTAGGTTAAAGACCGTAAAATCGGGTTCGGTATCGATTTGGTCAATAATGTTTTCGTCAATGTTCCGGAATACATTTCGCACCCTAAAAAACATAAATTGCCTCCGATTGGAAATAAAATCCTCTGGGCGCCAAACAAAGTTTATGGAAGGGGTAATGGTGGTAAACCGGGATCTTTCATCAAAAAAAGAAGTTCCGCCACTAAGGGAGTAACTGATGAAATTCAACTTTCCCTCATTGAAAAACTGCCGCTTGGTAAGGTTTGCACTACCGACTATGGATCTTTCCTTTGTGGCATACCTCGGCTTAATGTCAAAAGAGAAAGGTCTTAAGATAAAAGGCCTGTTGTTTAAACTTACCCCTGCGGACAGGCCATCGTTGACATTAAACTTAAATTCCGGTACATAAAACAATTGGTTGTAATAGGGGTTTTCAGTGTCCTTAAAAAAACGGAACTGTAATTTCTTATTGCTGGAAAAAAAACCGTTGAGACTCTTCCAGTTATTGTCTTGGTTTACCTCAGGAATTTTTTTGTCGTAATTCAGCACCAACCGGTTTTCTCCATTGTTGGGAACCGTAAAACTACTGGTGGTGTCAATGCCCGTGAACCAGTATTTTGAAACGATGGAATCTTTTTGGAGTCCAAAAAGTGATATGGGAACCTTACTGCCCGTTTTATTTTTAATGGTGAAGGAAATGGAATCCTCCGTTTTTGATACTTTTTTGATTTTAAAGTCAATATTATTACGGAGGGCGACATACTCATCAAAAAACCAGTTGATATCTTTTTCCGATCTCTTTTTGAGGATACGTTCCATATCCAATGCTTTGACATGTGGCTTTAGTTTAAATTCCTCAAAAAACTCGGTAATACTGTTGTCCACATGTTCATAGCCTATATATTCACCAAGATAGGCCAAACCGAGCCCAGCCTTATAGCGGTTGGCAATCTTCTGGTTCCAGCGTGTTAGGGAATCGTTTGGGGTAGAGAGCGGCTGATGGTCATTTCGTCTTACAGACGTCATTTGCAAGAGATAATATTGCTCATTAAAATGCATTTGGGCCAGATTGTAGGAACGAAACCCCCATACCTTGGATAGTTTTCCGGTAAACTTTTGATCGGGATAATATTCATCAACGTACTTGATCATGAGGTAATTGACAATTCCATCATGGACCCATCGCTCCTTGCGCTCATCCAAAAATAGGGTCTCTTCCACGAAATTGTACAAAGCTGTTTTGAGGAATTTCATCTCAAATTGGAACTGCTCGCGATAAGGTCGTATAAAACTGGGTAATAGTCCCAATCCATACAAGGGGTTTCTGGCATAGTCCACTTCGGCCACCAATAGGTTCTTATGGGGATAGTGTCCCAAATTCCTTTCGATAAAGGTTGCCACCCTATCTATGGAGATGCCCTGTGAGGTCTTATCGTATTTTGAAGCTTCTATATCCGTAGTGACCGTTAGGAAAGATGTGGCATGGGTCGTAAACCGTTTTTCCGGGGTGAGCACGATTTGGCAGTTCTTTCTGTTTTTTGCCGTGAGATAGGCGTGGTTGCTTATGGAAATATTGGTAAGCGTGACCACTTCATAATTGGTGGCCAGATGTAATCCCTTTGGAAAATTTAAACGTATTTCCGTATCGGTAATTTCGGTATTCAGGTCATTTAAGTCCTTATTGGCATAAAGTTTCCACTCTTTATCAAAAACTGCTGGGGTAAGGTACCAATCCCGTAAATAATATCCCCCCAAATAGCCATGGCCATAATTCGTATAGCGGCTACTGGGCAAATCCACATCATAGGTAAAAAACAAATCGATTGATTCGCCTGGCTCCAGGGTTTCGGCAAGGGTCACCCTAATAATTTCCCTTTCCTCGGTTCTTTCCCATTCCAATCCGCGGTAATCCTTATCAACTATACTTGTGATTTCCGTGAAACCCCTGTTCTTATCCTTGGCCAGGTGAAGGCTCCTATTGAACTCTTCGCCAAACCTTTTGGCAAGCGCTGTTTTTTTACTGGAATACGAATGGTTCCAATCATTGAAATACAACACATTCAATCCTGTCTGGGATTGGTTGGTATAGGAAAACTGTTGACTGATGGTAATGGTATGGTCCTCTCCCCGTAAAGTGGCCGTGACCCTATTTTTATGCTGGGCATGTCCCGGTAAGCCATACAGGACAATTACTAAAAATAAGGTATAAAGGGCAAAGGGAACTTTCAAGAGCGTTTGTCGGTTTAAAAATTGGGACTTAAGGTATTGCCCTTGTAAAAGGCGTCTATAATTTCAACCACTTCATCTTCCGTATCCACAAGCCGGATTAAATCCATGTCGTGGGCGCTAATGTTCCCAGCTTCGAGCATGGTACTTTTAATCCAATCCAGCAGGCCACTCCAGAATTCGGTACCAACCAAAATGATGGGAAAAGTGTGTATTTTGTTGGTTTGGATTAATGTCATCGCTTCAAAAAGTTCATCCAAAGTTCCAAAACCACCTGGCATGACCACAAAACCTTGACTGTACTTCACAAACATTACCTTTCGGACAAAGAAATAGTCAAAATCCAAACTCTTATCGGAATCAATAAAGGGATTGTCATGTTGTTCAAAAGGAAGATCGATGTTCAGGCCCACAGAAGTTCCCCCGGCCATATTCGCTCCCTTATTACCTGCTTCCATGATACCCGGACCACCTCCGGTAATAACGCCGTAGCCCGATTCTGCAATACGCCTGGCTACATTCACTGCCAGTTCATAGTAAGTGTCGCCAGGGCGTATCCTTGCTGAACCAAAAATGGACACGCAGGGGCCTATGAGGCTCATCCGTTCAAATCCATTGACAAATTCACCCATTATCTTAAAAATGGCCCACGAATCATTGGTTTTGATTTCGTTCCAGCCTTTATGATGCTGTTCTTTTCTCATACTATTCTGTTAAACGGCTTTGGCTATTTTTTTATTGGAGTTTTCCAATTCTTTCTTCAAAAATTGTGCGGTGTAACCCTTTCCATCTTTGATTACCTGTTCCGGTGTTCCTTTGGCAACGACCATACCACCGCCACGTCCCCCTTCGTACCCAATATCAATAATATGGTCCATCATTTTAATTACATCCATGTTGTGTTCTATGACAAGGACGGTATTGCCTTTGTCGACCAACTTATTCAATACTTCCATCAAAACACGGATGTCCTCAAAATGCAGACCTGTAGTAGGTTCGTCCAAAATATAAAAGGTATTGCCCGTATCCCTTTTGGACAGTTCTGTGGCCAGTTTTACCCGCTGGGCCTCCCCGCCGGACAATGTGGTGGATTGCTGTCCCAAGGAAATATAGCCCAGACCTACATCCTTAATGGTCTTTAGTTTTCGATGGATTTTAGGAATGTTTTCAAAAAAATCCACGGCTTCGTCAATCGTCATTTCCAAAACATCGGCAATGGACTTGCCTTTGTAACGAATCTCCAGGGTTTCCCGATTAAAACGCTTGCCGTTGCAAGTTTCACATTCCACATAAACATCGGGGAGGAAATTCATTTCAATGATTTTCAATCCACCACCCTGGCAGGTTTCACATCGTCCTCCTTGGACGTTAAAGCTGAACCGTCCTGGTTTGTATCCCCTAATGGTGGCCTCGGTGGTCTTGGAAAACAAGGAGCGTATTTCACTAAATACACCCGTATAGGTGGCTGGATTGGAACGCGGTGTACGTCCTATGGGGGATTGGTTGATATCGATTACCTTATCGATATGTTCCAGGCCGGTAATCTTTTTGTAGGGCATGGGTTTTTTAACACCATTAAAATAATGGGCGTTCATGATCGGATAGAGCGTCTCATTGATCAAGGTGGATTTTCCACTACCGGAGACCCCGGTCACGCCAATCATTTTACCCAGGGGAAAATCAACACTTATATTTTTTAAGTTGTTTCCCGTACAACCCGAAAGGGTAATCTTTTTACCGGTCCCTTTCCTACGTTTTGACGGTACTTCAATTTCCCTTTCCCCAGTAATATAATCCGCTGTTAGGGTATGATGGGAGGCCAATTCCTCGGGCGGACCTTCCGAAATGATCTCACCACCATGTTTTCCGGCTTCTGGCCCAATGTCAATTACATGGTCCGCAGCTTCTATCATATCCCGGTCATGTTCCACCACAATAACCGAATTGCCAATATCCCTGAGCGACTGCAAGCTCTGTATCAAACGTGCGTTGTCCCTTTGGTGCAGTCCAATACTGGGTTCATCCAGTATATAGAGTACCCCAACCAATTGGGAGCCGATCTGCGTGGCCAAACGGATGCGTTGTGCTTCTCCTCCGGATAGGGTTTTGGAACCTCGATTCAAGGAGAGGTAATCCAAACCTACATCGAGCAGAAATCCAATCCTGGCGTTAATTTCCTTGACTATTTCCTCGGCGATTTTCTTTTGGTTACCTTCCAATGTATTGTTCAGGGTATTGAAGAAGGCAGCCAATTCGGCAATATCCATCTGCGCCAATTCTGCAATATTCTTCCCCTGGATTTTAAAGTAGAGGGATTCTTTGCGCAACCTTGAGCCTCCGCAACTGGGACAACAGATCTTGTCCATATATTCCTTTGCCCACCGTTTTATTGAGGTGGAATTGGCCTCTTCAAACTGATTCTTTATAAAATTGGAAATACCCTCGTAATCAATACTGTATTCCCTTCTCACCCCTAGTGTTTTGGAATTCACGGAAAAGCTTTCCTTACCACCATTGAGAATGACGTCCATGGCTTCGGCAGGAATTTTTTCAATGGGTGTTTCCAGGTCAAAACCATAACGCTGGCCAATGGTCTCCAATTGTTTGAAGGCCCAGGAACGTTTGTATTCCCCCAATGGCGCAATACCGCCGGCTTTTATGGACAGTTTTTTATTGGGAAATATCTTTTCCTCGTTCACTTCGTATACATGGCCGAGTCCATTGCATTCAGGGCACATTCCCTTTGGGGAATTGAAGGAGAAGGTGTTGGGTTCCGGTGTGGGGTAGGAGATCCCCGTACTGGGACACATCAAATCCCTACTAAAATAACGTGGCTCGGATTCCCCCTCTTCCAGGATCATAAGTACGTTATTGCCACTGTACATGGCCGTATTTATGGTTTCGGTCAAGCGTTTGTCCAACTCTTCACCCGCCGTGATCTTCAATCGATCAATAACAATTTCAATATCGTGTGTTTTGTAACGGTCCACCTTCAACCCCTTGACAATATCCAGGATTTCCCCATCCACTCTGGCCTTAACAAAACCCTGTTTGCCAATTTGCTCAAAAAGCTCACGATAATGCCCTTTACGGGATTTGATTACCGGTGCCAGGACATTGATTTTTTTGCCCTCGTATGCCTGAACGATCAACTGCTTTATCTGTTCATCACTATAGCTGACCATTTTTTCACCCGTATTGTAGCTATAGGCATCACTTGCGCGGGCAAAAAGAAGGCGAAGAAAATCGTACACCTCGGTAATGGTCCCTACGGTGGAACGGGGTGATTTTGAAGTGGTCTTTTGCTCAATGGCGATTACGGGGGAGAGTCCATCAATTTTGTCCACATCCGGGCGTTCCAATCCCCCTAAAAATTGTCGGGCATAGGCCGAAAACGTTTCAATGTAACGGCGTTGTCCTTCGGCATAAATGGTATCAAAGGCCAAGGAAGATTTTCCGCTACCGGAAAGTCCGGTAATGACCACCAACTTTTCACGGGGTATGGTGACATCGATATTTTTGAGGTTGTGCACGCGAGCGCCCTTAACCTCGATGTTTTCCTCGTAATTTATCATTGAGTCACAGCAAAGCTGCAAAAATACGGTTTTGGGAACTAAAAAAGAAGTAGGGTTATGTTGTGGTTTTGTAAATGTTTTCAGGTATTTTTAGGGAAATACACCTAATCCATGCGATACCCCATTCTTTTTTTTGTGCTCTTGGGAATGCTTTTTGGGCACGCCCAAAAACGGCAGGTCATTGTGGATGCGGATACGGGCAATGAAGTCGATGATCTGTACGCCCTTGTCCGAATTTTACTGGAGCCCACGGTTAAGGTTACGGCCTTAAATGCTGCCCACTGGCAAACCAGTCACTGGGCCGAACCGCGTTCCATGGAGAACAGTCATAGATTAAATCAGCAATTATTGGGCGAATTGGGATTGGAGGTAAAAACCCTTCGTGGCGCAATGGCACGTATGTACGATTGGGGGGATCGTGCCCAACATTCTGCGGCCGCCTACGAAATCATAAAGCAGGCCAAGGCGAACGAACAAGTCACTATTCTAGTTTTGGGCGCGTTGACCAATGTTGCCTCCGCTGTGTTTATTGAACCCGAAATTGCCAAAAAACTGAATGTATATTGGTTGGGAACAACAATGGATTTTGATTCCGGAGTCTTGAAACGAAATGATTTTAACCCCATGATGGATCCATTTGCTTTGGATTATCTATTGGATTCAGAGGTTAAGCTTTCCATTATGCCCGTAAGCGTGGCCGTTGCCATGGAAATTGCATATAAAGAGCTTTCCAGTGAAATTGGAAACCATAATATAGGGCGATTTTTACTAAGACGTTGGGACGGACATTTGGACGGCTCCCGAAAAAGTAGGGTATTGTGGGATTTGGCATTGGTTGCTGCATACATCAACCCCAATTTTGCTGAAACAGAACGTATTACCACTTCCCGTGATAGTGGCAAGCGTCCAATTACCTTTTACAAAAGCATTGATGCCAATGCGATTTACCAAGATTTTTACAATACCCTGTTGTCTTTTGAAAAGGAGTAGGGTATTTTTGAGCAAAAGAATCGAACATTAATGTCAGTTCGAGTAATTCCAACCCGATAACTATCGGGTTGGAATGGTATCGAGAACACGTATGGTAAACCTATTCTCGATTCAATTTGTGTTCCGCAAATCACTCGAATCGACGGTTTTTGTCAAAACGTATGCTATGAAATTATTGGGCATAGGCTCTCGTATAGACCATCCAGAATATGGAAAAGGGGTGGTCACCAATGTATCCTCGCAACATTATTGGGTCACATTTATCGAAAATGGGCTGGAAACCATTGATTTGGATGCCGATTTTGAAGTTATTGAACGATCGGATGACGATGTGGACACCGTAAGCCTTTTTGATGTGGAAAGCTCCTTGGTATCCATACTAAAAAAGTGGGGTGACACCCATGAGCGGGTGGCCATTGCAGATAAATGGAGAGGGGGGAAACTTATCTTGGAACCCGGGGATAATTTGGCGAACAAGGAAATGCCCATCGACACTTTTTTTCATAAAATTGTTATGGTGCGCGATCGGCTGCGGGTCATGGAACAAAAAATCAACAGCAGTAAAAATCTGGACGATCAGGAAAAGGTGGATTTGCAACAGTACATCACCCGAATTTATGGGTCCTTGACCAGTTTTAATGTGCTCTTCAAAAATAAGAGTGATCAGTTTGTAGGGGAACGAACAAAATAATTGACCGTTAATGGATTTAGCACCATATATTGACCATACCCTTTTAAAACCTCAAGCTACCGAGGACGATATTAAAAAACTGTGTCAAGAGGCCATTGCCTACGGATTTAAGGCCGTTTGTGTAAATGGCTGTTATGTGGAGTTGGCGGTAAACCAATTGCAGGGACATGCTACCCAAGTAGCAACCGTCATTGGGTTTCCTTTGGGTGCCATGACCACGGAGGCAAAAATCTTTGAAGCAAAAGATGCCGTGAATAAGGGTGCGGACGAAGTGGACATGGTCCTTAATATAGGTTGGTTAAAATCTGGATGGGATGCCAATGTACAGGACGAAATTGCCCAAATTAAGGAGGGGATAGGGGAGAAGGTATTGAAGGTGATTCTGGAGACCTGTTACCTGACCGATGATGAGAAGAAAAGGGCCAGCCATTTGGCGGTATTAGCAGGTGCCGATTTTGTAAAAACATCCACCGGTTTCGGAACCGGTGGGGCCACTTTGGACGATGTTCGGTTAATGAAATCCATTGTGGGCGATAAAGCCCTAATAAAAGCGTCCGGTGGCATTCGGGATAGATCGACTGCCCTGGAGTATATTGAACTGGGTGTTTCCCGAATCGGAACTTCCTCAGGACCCATTTTGGTCAAAACCTAAATAACCGTTATGTCCGTACATCTTGAAGCCAAAGACGGGGAAATTGCCCCAACCGTATTGTTACCTGGAGATCCGTTGCGTGCCAAATGGATTGCAGAGACCTTTTTGGAAGCGGTCTTTTGCTACAATCAAGTTCGTGGCATGCTGGGCTATACGGGAACTTATAAAGGAAGAAAGGTATCTGTACAGGGCGGTGGAATGGGTATTCCCTCCACTTTGGTGTATTGCAACGAACTCGTCAAAGAATATGGAGTAAAGCAGATTATTCGTGTAGGCTCTGCAGGTTCCTATCAAGCGGATGTACAACTCAATGATATTGTGGTGGCCATGGCGGCCTCCACGGATTCCAATGTGAATGCTTCCCGATTTCCCCATGCCAATTATGCACCAACAGCCAGTTTTGAACTGTTCCAAAAGGCCATTCACTATGCCACGGAACGGAATATTCCCATAAAAGCGGGGAATATCTTGTCTTCGGATATCTTTTATGATGATAACCCCGACTATTATAAAAAATGGGCCGATTATGGTGTGCTCTGCGTGGAGATGGAAACGGCCGGTATCTACACCTTGGCCGCTAAATACGGCATAGAAGCATTGACCTTATTGACCATTTCGGATTCTTTGGTGACCAAGGAACAATTAAGTCATAAGGAACGCGAGGCTTCGTTTCGAACGATGGTTGAAATGGCATTGGCCTTGATTTAATCTTTGGTAACTTACTGATTGGTTTTTTTGTTTCCATAACTAAAATGATTAAGAATTTCTAAGTTTAGTATTTTATGAGCATTTTGAAAAATGAAAACTTAATAAAGGCAAGCTCTGGCTTACCTGATGATTATATTGAAAATTTTAGAATGCGATTGAGAATTACAAAAGGCTGCAAATATGCCGCAAGCAAAAGATTACTAAGACATTCAGAGCTATCGAAAACTACGCTTGGATTCCTATCCGCTTATTTGGTCATAGTAAATATTTGGTTCGCATTTTCCAAAACAAATAAATTTGATTATGAAGACTTTTCCTTAATTAGTGTTTCATTATCTATAGTGATATTGATTTATGGACAAATAGTCGCTAGTAAAGATTTCAAGCATAGAGCCCAAAAATTCAAACAAAAAGCTTCCGAAATAGACAGAATTTTAGACAAACTCTTATTCACAACTAAAAGTCTTTATAAAGATTCGGAAAAGTTACTGGTAGAAGTCAATGAGCTTAGCAAAAAGTATTCAATGTGCATTAAAGATGATCAAATACACAGCCTAATTGACTATAAGAAATTTCTAATGAGTGAGGGTTTAGAACCATTTAAACTTGAAGCAAAAAGCTATTCCAGAATAGAGAGTTTTGGAATAAATTTTGAATATAATCATCTCGGATTTGTTCAATATTATGCTCTAACTTGGATTACACCTCTTATAGTTATTTTATGGTATTATTTCATTTAGTGTCAGGACATTAGTATTGGTTTTTAAAAAAGTAAATTCAAAAATTAAACTAAGAACACGTTTTTTGCGGTCATATACGTGACGATGCGATTTCTATTTCACTATTCCCGTTGCCCATTCATCCCCATTCTTTACCAAATTCCGTAGGGCATGTTTTATGATCCATTTCCGTTCTTTGGAGGCGTTGGGCACCCAACTTTCAATCAATGTTTTCCCAACTTCAGTATTGTCCTTTAGAATATCGTTGATACAATTGGCCACTGACTTTTGCACATATTTACTGGGGTCGTCTTTAAGGGTGTCCAAAATGGGCAAAATGGGTTTGGGGTCCTGAATGAATTGGTCCAATTTTGCTGCCCAGGGCAGTCGGGGCCGTACCCCTTCACTGGCCAATCGCCGGACATGTTTGTTGGGGTCCTTTGCCCATTGCTCCAGCAGATTTAAGGTTTTTTCAGGGTGCTTTTCCAAAAAGGGACGAATAGTATATTCCCCGGTATTGCGCTTGGTAATTTCGTAAATGGCATTCATGGAGGTATTAAAATCGGCCAAACCATATTTCTCCACATATTTGGCAATGGGCATCACCCAGTAAAACTCCTTGAACATGCCCGTTTCCTTTTCATTTTCAGGTCCAAGAATGGCAACAAGTTTTGAAATTGCCTCTTGATAATCAAAGGGCAGATGCTGGTACAACGCATCAGCGATATACTCCACGCGGCCTTTGAGTTCCAGATCATCCAGCCCTTGGGTGGCGATATGGACAAAAGCATCTTTGTCAAATTGAACTCCATTGCTTAGCAGTTTATCGGCCAATAGTACCGCCAAGTCCCGGTCAAACCATAATTTGAGTTGTTTGTAAGCCACTTTTTAGATTGCTTGTTTTTTCCGCACCCCTTGACTGCGCTCAGGGCACGCTAATTTACTTTCATAAGGTTCACATACACTAATAGAAGCATAGAAAATCTAGACCGCCTTTTTCTCAGAAAGGTACTTCCAATAGCGCTTGGGGATATGTTGCGTATGCAATTTTCTATTGATTCGCGATTTAATGTGGGTGCTTTTAAAATAATTGCTCCAAAGGTCTTGATATTCGTATTCCCCATCCGTAAAGGCCTTGCTCTTTCGGGTACGGTTAAAATGGATTTTGTCCAGGTTTAGGGAAACGATTTCCACTCCATCCAAATCATAAAAAATCCCATAACGTCGCTTTACATCATAGATCAACCATTGCTGGTCGGCATACCGATTTCGAAAATGTTTGGAAATTAAGGGCAATACATCGAAGTCCGGTTCTATATTGGCAAAATAAATATTGTCCTTGGTCAATTGAAAACGGACAAAGGCTTCCATACGGTGTTTTTCACGTCCTACTTTTCTGGCCAACTGTGAAATGTACAGAACGGTCCCATCGGAAAAATCGGCCTGTTTTCCCTTCTGGGCCATCAGTTTTTTGATGTATTCAAAAAGAAGCCGTTCCACGCCTTCGGTTTCACTTAAAAAGGCAAAGTAAATGTTGCTAATGGCGTTATAACTTTTGGCACGGACCCCATTCCACACCCGCTTGGCCTTATCGACATTGGTAAAGATGGTCTCGTTCTCGGAAAACAGTCCATTTTGGGCCTGACCGTTCTTTTGAATGTCCGCCATGTTTAATTTTTCTTCAAAGGCAATGAAGACAGCGGTAAGAAAGCCGTTGAAGCTCCCATCATAAATGAGAGTTGTTTTTTTGTCACTCCCGGGTAGATGGGAATCCATTGTTGCGTTTTTCATGATATTTTGTTTTTTGATGCTTTATTTGTGGCAGTGCGGCAAGGAACTACGTAGAGATAAGCTTCTTGTTTATTTTCTTTGCTTGCCCAAAGAAAACGAACCAAAAGAAAGGGCACTTCTTCCGAGGTATTTTTTGCTTTGTCGGCAAAAACCTGAATCCACTTCCTAAATTCCTTCCAAGGCTTCAGGAATTTTTTACGGAAATGGCTTCTTATACTGCGGAAGAAGGAAAGAATTGGTACGAGTAACGAGTTTTTCATGATATTTTGTTTTTTGATGTTATCATTTCAACGTGTCGCCACGATCCTGTTGAAGGGAAAGTAGGAACCTGGATTTCCCGTATCCGTTTCAACTGCGCTCTATGTGACATTCGAAATGACCTATATTGTTTTGCATGATTCTTTTTAGTGTTCGCAGCGACTTTTTAGCCCTGCTTCGAAATCTGACATACGTATAGCCCATGTCCAAAATGGCCTGGCGCTTACGTTCCAAATAGTTCGTTTTCATTAGTGTTCTTTCCATGGTATCCTAGCTTTTTGACTTTCCACGTCAGTTCTAGTGGTTCCAACTCGTTGGAATCGTATCGAGAACAAGCAGGCATATGTTTCAAAAATTCCATTCTCGATACTATTTTCTGAGTTTCCCTACATTCAACTCCAATAAAATCACTCGAATTGACGAATTTTCCAATCATTGGTTAAACAATGACAATTGCTGACTGTACTGATTTCTGAACTTCCCGGACGAGTTCTGCAAAATCAGTCCTTTAATTTTATCCGCATCCAAATCGCGGCGTTCCCAATGGCGGGAATCACACACCATAAAATACTTGGCACGGTTGAGGGCCACCCCCATTTTTTTGAGATGGTCCCAGTTCAATTTTCGAAATCGTCTCGCACTCAAAATCTTCCCAACGGACTGCATCCCCAACCCTGGTACCCGTGCCAGCATTCGCTTGTCCGCCTTATTGATGTCCACGGGAAAATGTTGTAAATTCCGCAAAGCCCAAGAAAGCTTGGGATCCACGTCTACATCCAAATTGGGATGGGCATCGTTCAATAGTTCATTTACGGCAAACCCATAAAAGCGCAACAACCAATCCGTTTGATACAATCTATTCTCCCGTAGCATGGGTACTTTGGCCGTTAGGGAAGGCAAACGACTATCTTCCAAGACCGGGACATAACCCGAATAATAGACCCGTTTCATACTGTAGGTCTTATAATAATAGGTAGCGGAATACATAATATCCTTATCGGTCTCCCCAGTGGCACCTACGATCATTTGTGTGCTTTGCCCTGCGGGGGCATATTTTGGAGTATTTCGGATAAGCTTTCGTTCACTATGGTACCGGACAATTTCATTTTTCACTTTACGCATGGGCTTGGTAAAGTCTTGATGCTCCTTTTCCGGGGCCAATAGTTTAAGGCCGGAAATGGTGGGGATTTCTATGTTGACCGACAATCGGTCCGCATACAACCCGGCCTCGTACATCAATTCGTCACTACATCCCGGAATGGACTTTAAATGGATGTAACCATTAAAATTCTCCTCTTCCCGCAATTTTTTGGCCACACGGACCAAGCGTTCCATGGTATGGTCGGGACTTTTAAAGATTCCGGAACTTAAAAAAAGCCCCTCGATATAGTTTCTACGATAGAAGTTGATGGTCAAATCCACTACTTCCTGAATCCTAAAACCGGCCCTTTTGATGTCGTTGCTCCTGCGGGACACACAATAGGCGCAATCATAAATACAATGATTGGTCAGCAATATTTTTAAAAGGGAAACACAACGACCATCTTCCGTATAACTATGGCAGATTCCCATACGGGTAGCGTTGCCCAGACCTTTGTTTTTATTGGTCCTGGTACTTCCGCTACTGGCACAGGAAACGTCATATTTGGCAGCATCCGCCAAAATGTTCAGTTTCTCCTTAATACGTTCAAAGTTCATCTACTTGGAAATATTCCAACCAAAAGTATGGAAATATTCCTAAATATGGAAATAGTCCAAAAATATTTTTGGAAATATTCCAAATACCCTATATTTGGGTATGGAAAATGAATTGACACTTAAGCGGTTTTCTGAAATACGAAGGGATTTAGGCTATACCCAGGCAGAATTTGCCAAGTTATTGGGGGTTTCCAATACCACTGCGGATATTGAACGGGGAAAGACCAAATTGTCCGGTAAGGTGGTTTCGGAATTGTTGCGACAGTTTAAAATAAATCCGTTGTGGCTGTTTGGGGAGAGTGATGCCAAACATTTGGACACTGCCAAAACCAGTGTCATCCCCAAAGTAGTTACCATAGATAGTCAGGACAATGATAACATGGTTTTGGTCAACGCCAAAGCTGCGGCAGGGTATCCCCAAAACATTGCGGACACCAGTTGGTACAAACAATTACCCGCTTTTGACCTCCCCATTCCAGAGTTTCGCAATGCCACCTATCGGGGTTTTCAGGTGGAAGGGGACAGTATGCTCCCCAATCTATATCCCAACGATTGGGTGATGGCCCGTGCCATAGAACATATAGATCATGTAAGTCCCAATAAAATGTACGTGGTGGTGCTTCAGGATTCCGTTATGGTCAAAAAGATAGAAAAACGACCAAACTCCAATAACATTACCCTGATATCCACCAATGAAAATTATCCACCGTATGACATCAAACCCTTTCAAATCCAAGAGATTTGGGAAGTCAGTAGCAAACTTACCTTTGATTTAAATCCTACAAGCAATCATGGCCTGCTCAGACAATTGCAGGAATCGATGGAAGAATTAAAGAGACAGCTTAAAAATTAGGAGGGGCATCCAAACAGCTTTACCAAAGGCCATTAATTCGAGCAGTTTTTGGGGCGGGGCCATAAAAACGGTATCGAGAAATAGCACTTTTATCTTCGTAACCGTATTCTCGATACCTATCGCTATTCAAAATGCATCACGGGTAGTGGTATGGAAAAAGCAGGTAATACAAGTAAAAATGATTTTAACCGAAAGTCCTAACGTTCCTGTACTACCTGCCTGGATTTTACCAAATTCCTTGGTTATAGCCGTTTACCCAAAATGGTTTCAAATACTCATCCCTAAATTCCGCATTGTGGCCGTCCCAATGTAATTCCTTGGCAACATAATGGTTATGCGGAAGATGCTCTATGGAGAAAACAATAAGGTTAACCACCTGTCCTTCTACGCCATCCGTCCAGATGGAGGTGGCCCAAACAGGTCCCAGGTGGACGTGTACTTCTTGTTCTTCATCGGTTAAGACCAAAAGATGAAGTTCCGTTTCGGATTTTCCATAGGTAAAATCACAAGAAGCTTCATAAACACTACTCACTACACCGTTCAATTCAATCAATTCTATTGGAATTGGATTGTCATCAAACCCTATTTCCTTTTCAAAACCCTTTTGTGCATACATAATACAGCAAGTCAGTAAGGCAATTGCAATCAGTAATTTAGTTCTAGCTACCATATTGATTATATTTAAATCGGGTACGAAGCTATGGGGAACTTATTTTATTAACAATGATATAGGTCATTGTACCCCAAATTGTTCAAAATTTTTATTGGTGAAGACGAATCGATGTATATTTAAATTGAAATACCAATCAAGCGTATGACCAAACCATTACTTCTGTTCTTTATGACCGTTCAGTTTTTAATGGGACAGGCCCCTAGGGATACCTTAGTAGTGGCCTATGCACCCGCAGCGCCATTTATCATTCAGGAAGAAGGCTTGTTGGAGGGAATAAATGTTTGGCTTTGGAGGCAGGTGGCGAACGACTTGGAACTGGAATACGAGCTAAAGCAAATGAATTTTTCGGACATGTTGGATGCCCTAAAAAGCGGCGATGTGGATGTGTCCATCAATCCTTTGACCATTACGGGCCATAGAAGTAAGGACATGGAATTTACACATTCGTTTTTTGCCTCACATTCTTCCGTTGCCGTGGCACAGGAATCGTCCTTTCAAAAACTGCGACAGTTTATTGCTTCGTTCTTTAAGTTGAATTTCCTAAAAGGGTTTTTGCTGTTGGTCATTATATTACTGTTTTTTGGCACACTGGCCTGGTTTTTTGAACGTAGGGGAAATCCGGAGTTCCGTAAAAACCACAAAGGGGTTTGGGACGGACTATGGTGGTCCGCGGTTACCTTGACCACAGTAGGGTATGGCGATAAATCCCCAAGGACCAGAGGGGGTAAAATTGCAGCAATGGGGCTAATGCTCAGTGGATTGCTCTTTGTTTCCGGGTTAACGGCAAGTATTGCCTCCAGTCTTACCGTCGATCAACTTGCGAACAGTAATGATAGTTTTAATGCGTTTAAAGAACGAAAGGTGGGCACCATAAAAGGTTCCGAGGCCAGGGATTTTTTAAAAGTCCATTTTTTTAAGGATGTTGAGGAGTTTGAAGGGGTGGTCCCCGGTCTAAAGGCATTAAAGAACCATCAATTGGACGCCTTTATTTATGACGAACCCATCCTGCAATACCGCATTAAGAAAGATGCCGATTTGAAACAATTGGAACTATTACCCCTGAAGTTTGATGTGCAGTTTTATGCCTTTGGGATCAAAAAAGATGCCGTGGCATTGGAACAGGCCATTTCTCAACGGATATTGGAAATTGCGGAGACCCAGGAATGGGAGATCATCCTATCCGAGTTTGGACTGACTGAATTATGATCCAACTCCAAAGATTCATCTGATACGATGTCCCGTAGTGGCAAAGGAAAGCCCTTGTTGCCCTTTGGTAGATATCATAATGGCTTCAAACAACGGTTCAATACCACCTTTGGGAATTGCCCAATCGAAAACAAAATTAGCTCCGGTACCACCACTTTCATCAGTCTCTGCAATAATGATGTTTATGGTCTCCAAAGGTTTTAATGCAATGGGCTGTGGTACATAGTTCAGGATCATTTTTCCACTGGTATCAAAATATTCTGCCCTGTAAATGTATATTGGATTGGATTCATCCAGGTTCCTTAAACTGATCGTTGCCGTTAAGCTGTGTTTTAATTGTTCGGAATAACTGTATACATCGGAATATACGGAAAGGTAACTGCTGCCTTTTTCCAGTGAATCTTCGGAATTGATCGTTGCCGCGTGTTTTGAAAGATCAACCCCTTTGGGCGGTTCATTTTTAGGATTGCACGCCCCTAAAAAACATAGTGTGAGGGTCCCAAGCACAAAAACAATTCCATTACCTTTTAGCATAGGATGAAGTTAACGGTTTAAGAAGATTTGTGCAATTAGTTGTACCCCTTTACATCACCCATACTTAAGGTAATAGGCCCCAACTTATGGCTTTTGGGTAAAAAAGCACCGCTTTCCACTACCATCCAATCGTCCCATGAAGCTTCCAATCCTCCTATGGGGATGATTTTTACCCACATTTTATAGCTATTGGGAAATCCATTGGGATTGAGCTTCCATAAATAACTGTCCCCTGGTGTGGTCCCACCACTGTTATACGTAATCAATAGACCTTCGGTGCCGTCCTCCAAAACCACGATACTACGTGTGGTCCCCGCATCGAACACCTTGTACGGCGCGACCAGCCAAAAGGAATCGTTGTTAAAATAGGTCAAGGCTTTTTCCACAATCGCCTTTCCCTCATCCTTTGGAAGTGGCTCCCCCTTTTTCATGACCTTACTTTCATTAGGTTTTGATAGGTTTAAATCAACTTCATGGTCATCCCATTTTACCTGGCATAGCCCCAATTCCCTGTCCCATTTATATTGATTACGCCCCCCTTGATAGGACCATTCCAGATAGCGGGTCTGGCTATATTTTTCATGGTTCAAAGCGTCCAACATTTTTTGGGCGAGCCTATCGGCCTCGGGACCTGTCCGTCCTTCTGGTAAGGTTTCATGGGTGATAATACCAAAAACCAATCCAATAAGGATCAGCAATCCCAATCCAATGCCTAAAATCTTTAGAATTCGTTTCATGTAAAAAAAGTTTCTTTTATCGAATGGGCCAGTGCTTTTGCGGAATTGGGTTTAAACCGGAACCAAAGTTCAGGTTCAAAAATTTCCAATTCGGCCAAAGCGAGTTTTCCCCTATTGTCTTCCAAAATATCGACCCTGGCATACAACGGCATTTCCTTGCATACCTGTACTACCTTTTGGGCAAAGGCAATTTCTTTGTTGGAAGCTTCGTACAATTCCACCGTGCCCCCATAATCATCCTGTACACGAAAATCACCGGGTTTGGCCTGCTTAAGAACGGCATGGGAGTACGCGCCATTGAACAACATCAGGGAGATTTCCCCTTTGCGCACAACACTTTGTTGAAATTCCTGAAGCATAAAGTCTTGTTTTTGAGTCAGCTTTTTGTACCGCTCTTGATATCCTTTCGCTTCTTCCGTACTAAATTTATAGGTATTGAACGCCCCGGCTGCAATGCAGGGTTTCAATACCCAGGTATTACATTTGTGTCCGAACTGTTGTTCGGCGAGGGCCATGGCTTCTTCCAGTGAACTATTGGAAGCCGAGGGAATAAAGTACGTATTGGGTAAACGGATACCCCTTTCCTGAAGTTCCTTCAAATAATTCTTGTCAATATTCCAATGGATAAGGGCTGCGCTATTGATGAACTTGGTTTGTTTTGAAGTGATTTTGAACCATCCCATAAAATCTTCAAAGCGTTCAAAATAGTCCCAGGGTGTACGAATCAGTACATAGTCCGTGTTGTTCCAATCAAATAGGGGATCGGACCACGATTTTATGTCCAAATTCAACCCTTCATTTTTTAAGGCCTCCGCAACCAAGCCGTCCTCTAAAACCACGTTGCGCGCCAATGGATTTTGGGTTTCCGTATCCAAATACGCATCGGCAGTAAGTAATACGACATCCAATCCAGCCATTAAAATCCCATTGCTTTATCATCCCCCCGTTTATCGGCCCCTCCTTCCAGTTGGCCATCGGGCAATACGCGAATGGCATCCACCTTACCAATAATACGGGTCCTCCCTTCCAAAATGGAATACCCTTTGGATTTGAGTTCTTCCTTTAGTTCCGTGGAAAAACCTTCCTCTTCAAACATGATCATATCCGGTAACCACTGGTGGTGAAAACGTGGTGCGTTAACCGCCTCTTGCATACTCAAATTGAATTCATACACATTTAGGATGGTCTGGGCAACAGCGGTAATGATGGTGGAACCACCGGGTGTGCCAACTACCATATAGAGTTCTCCGTCCTTTTCTACAATGGTAGGTGTCATACTACTTAACATCCGTTTTTCCGGTGCAATACTATTGGCCTCCGCTCCAATAAGGCCAAACATATTTGGCACCCCGATCTTAGAACTGAAATCGTCCATTTCATTGTTCAAAAAGAAGCCCAATTCGGGATGGTAAAGTTTGGAGCCATAACCCCCATTCAAAGTGGTGGTGGCCGATATGGCATTTCCTTCATCATCCACAATGGAGTAGTGGGTGGTTTCCATACTTTCCACGACCTCCACGACACCATGGGAAACACGTTCCGAGGGGGTTGCTGCTTCAAAGGAAAAGTCGGAAAACCGTTCCGCCAGATAGTTTTGGCCTACCAAAAGATCTATTGGGATATCAACAAAATCCGGGTCGCCCAAGAAGTAGTTTCGGTCGGCATAGGCCCTTCGAGCCGCCTCGGTAAACAGCTGAATGGCCTTAGTGGAGTTGTGTCCATAGTCACCAATGGCATAGGGCTCCATCATTTTGAACATCTGGTTCATGGTAACGCCCCCACTACTGGGTGGACTCATACTTATGATCTTCAGGTCCTTATAGTCAAAAATGACCGGCTGCCTCCATACGGCCTCATATTTTTCCAAATCCTCGGTGGTGATAAAACCGCCTCTCCCTTGGATAAAACCGGCTAATTTTTTTGCAATTTCACCGGTATAGAACCCATCTTTTCCTTCAACGGACAATTTGGTCAACGTGGTGGCCAGGGCAGGATATTTAATGGTATCCCCAGCTTTAAAGGGCTGTGCGAATTTGGTGCTATCCCCATTGACTTCAATAAAACGCTCTCGGTATCCTTCCAGCCGTTTTGCCTGTTTTTCCGTGACTACAACCCCTTTTTTTGCAAGGACAATGATGGGTTTTAGGATGGTTGCAATGGGTAGGGAACCAAATTTTTCATGTACTTCAAAAACGCCGGCCACTGTTCCCGGGACACCCACAGCGGTTGCGCCAACGGTACTCATATTTGGAATTACATTGCCCAAGGAATCCAGGTACATATCCCTATGGGCGGCCAATGGTGCTTTCTCCCTATAATCCAAACCACCTACTTCACCATTTTTTTTCCGATACACCATAAATCCACCACCACCAAGATTTCCGGCAAAAGGGTAGGCGACCGCCAAGGCCAATTCCGTTGCGACCATGGCATCAAAGGCATTTCCGCCTTTCTCCATAATAGCGACTCCAATTTTGGATGCTTCTTCGCGAGCAGAGACCACCATGGCTTTCTCGGTGACCAAACCGGTAGGGATTATGGGAGCCTGTTTGCAATGAACGAAAAGGAGTAAGGAAAGCAGTACTGTTAGCTTGCGCATAATTCGTCGAATTTTTGTTGGGAAAAGGTAATCAATTCTGCAAAAAAGGATTTGAACTCACTTTCAAAGTCTGAATAGTGCGCTTTTAAATCCAAAATGGCCAAATTCATGTTGGATTTATTCTGTGTGCGTTGGTTCATCCCGTTCAATACACGGGAAATACCTTCAAGGTTGGAATAGTTATAGAGCCAGTTGTCCGCAATCATATAGGGCATCATACGTTGCGTGCCCAACGGTAATATATCGTAATTGCTTTCCAAAAGAGCATAGAATCCCGCTACAAATTCCAGTAAGGGGGTGTCCGAATAATCCATCCAATTTTTAGCCAAAAAATGATCGTAGTAAATGTCCACAATAACCCTGCTATAGTGACTGTAGTTCTTGTGCAATCGTTTACTGCTCATCCTTGGAATGGGGTGGGCATCCGTAAAGGAATCAATGGCCCTATGCAATAAAACCCCTTTCTGAAGTTTATTGGGAAGGTGCTTGTATTTGTTGCCACGGATATGATCGGCAAAAAAGTTGCCCAAGGTAATTTCGGGATCTTCAAAGGAAAGATAGATATGGGCTAAAAAATTCACCATTCGAATTTACAAATTGGCAACATTCGGTAACCACGGTCCGCATATATTTGCAAAAACTTTTTAACAATATGACACTGATCAAATCCATTTCAGGAATTCGGGGAACCATTGGGGGGAATACCGGGGATAATTTGACCCCAATCGATACTGTAAAGTTTGCTGCCGCTTACGGCGCATGGTTGAAGGATCACACCCAAAGGGAAAATCTTAAGGTGGTGATTGGCCGTGATGCCCGACTTTCCGGTGAAATGATTCAAAATTTGGTCATATCAACCTTGGTCGGTCTTGGAATTGATGTTGTGGATCTGGGATTGTCCACAACACCTACGGTAGAAATTGCCGTTCCCCTAAAAAAGGCCGATGGTGGCATTATCCTGACCGCCAGCCATAATCCCAAACAATGGAATGCCCTAAAACTTTTAAACGAAAAGGGTGAGTTTTTGGATGCAACGGAGGGTACCAAGATCCTGGACCTGGCGGAAAAGGAGGATTTTTATTTTGCGGAGGTGGATGAATTGGGAACCATTACCAAAAATGACACTTTTATTGAGAAGCATATTGAAGAAGTTCTGGACCTGCGCCTTGTGGATGCGGAAACCATTCGCAAAGGCGGATTTAAGGTGGTTGTTGATGGCGTAAACTCTACTGGGGGTATTGCCATCCCCAGGCTTTTAAAACATCTTGGCGTTGAGGTTGTGGAGCTCTACTGCGAACCCACTGGGCATTTTCCCCATAATCCAGAACCTTTAAAGGAACATTTGGGGGATATCTGTAAAAAAGTGGTGGAGGAAAAAGCCGATTTTGGCATCGTTGTGGATCCCGATGTGGACCGCCTGGCCTTTATAAGCAATGATGGCGAGATGTTCGGTGAGGAATATACTTTGGTGGCCTGTGCAGACTACGTACTGGGTAAGACCAAAGGCAATACCGTGTCCAACCTTTCTTCTTCCCGCGCCTTACGGGATGTGACCGAGAAACATGGCGGAAGCTATGAGGCTGCTGCCGTGGGCGAAGTCAATGTAGTTGCAAAAATGAAGGCCACCAATGCAGTGATCGGAGGAGAAGGTAATGGCGGTATCATTTATCCGGAAAGTCATTATGGTCGCGACGCTTTGGTGGGAACAGCTTTGTTCCTAATGTTGCTTTCCGAACGGGGAGGTACGGTTGCCGAATTGCGGGAGAGCTATCCTGCCTATTTTATGAGCAAAAAGAAAATTCAATTGACACCGGATTTGGATGTGGATGCGTTATTGGAGGCGATGTACAACAAGTATAAGCATGAGGATATCAGTACGGTTGATGGGGTGAAGATCGATTTCCCGGAAAATTGGGTACACCTTAGAAAATCAAACACCGAACCCATTATCCGTATTTATACCGAAGCGAAAAGTCAGGCGGAAGCTGATGGGTTGGCCGACCGGATTATTGAAGAAATCAAGGGGATAGCGGGTATTTGAATTAGGGCTCTAGCCGATATACGGTTTCCTGCCCTTCAAATTCAGCTTTGGTGATATCGATTCTTTTGTCCGAATCCAGAAAGAGTTTCCAAACCCCATTGGTCTTTCGCAATCCAACGTTAAAATGGCCATATCCCCTAACCACTAGGTTCTGGTCATTTTCACCTTGCGAACTAAACTCATAATATCCGGTTTGATAGGCCAAATCACCAGAACTGTCAATGGCAGTGGTCAAGATGGCAAAGGCAATTCCCAATTTGCCCTTACGATTCTTTACTTGCTCCAAAAAGCCACCAAATTCATCCAGATAAGCTTCACCGGTCCGTACTTGATTTTGATCGATGGTGACACGAAAGATATCCACGGCATGTATTGATTTTAGTTTTTTCGCGTCCAGGTCCGCATAGGCTTCCATAAAAGGGATCCAAACCTGCTTTTTTATGGATTCCACGATTTCTTCCGATACCTGTCTTTCTTGGGCGTGTAGAAAAAAGAAGGGTAGTACTAGAAATAGGGATACGATATTTTTCATGAGTGTCATTTAGAGATGATGTCGAACGTTACGAATAGGCAATGGACCAAAATGCCATGGCCCAACTTTGCTTCATTTATCTTAAAATAGACCTGAAACATTTCCCTCGTTATCAATATCAATATGTTCTGATGCTGGTTTAGCGGGCAATCCGGGCATCCGCATGATATTTCCAGTAATGGGGATTACAAATCCCGCACCAGCGGCAATCTCAATTTCACGAACGGTAATAATAAAATCTTTGGGCCTTCCCAATAGTTTGGGATTGTCCGAGAGGGATTTTTGGGTCTTTGCAATACAAACGGGCAAATGCTCCAACCCCAAATTCTTGATTTTTCTGAGGTCCTTTTTTGCCTGTACACTGTAATCCACATGCTCTGCGCCATAGATGGAAGTGGCAATTTTTTCAATTTTGGCCATGATGGAATCCTTCCAATCATACATAGGTGTAAATGCAGTAGTTGCCCTTTGGCACACCTCCACCACATTTTTTGCCAAATCCAATGCGCCTTCGCCGCCTTTTGCCCAAACCTCGGCTAAGGATACGCGGACCCCCAACGCCTTTGCCGTTGATTGAATAAGGGCGATTTCATCATCGCTATCGGTGACAAAACGATTAATGGCAATAATGGGCTCCACATTGAACTGTTTAATGTTCTCCACATGCTTTTCCAAATTGGAAATCCCTTTTTGAAGTGCTTCCGTGTTGGGTTCCTTTAAATCGGTCAAGGCCTGCCCACCGTGATATTTCAATGCGCGTATGGTGGTGGTCAATACCACTGCCTTAGGAGAAAGTCCCGCACTTTGACACTTAATGTCAAAGAACTTTTCGGCACCCAAATCGAACCCGAAACCGGCTTCGGTCACCGTATACTCCGAAAAGGTCATTCCCATTCTGGTGGCTATAACCGAGTTGGTCCCTTGGGCGATGTTCGCAAACGGCCCCCCATGGATAATGGCCGGATTTCCTTCAATGGTCTGAACCAAATTGGGCTTTATGGCGTCTTTAAGCAGTACGGTCATGGCCCCTTCGGCTTTCAAATCCCTGGCATAAAGGGGCTGTCCATCAAAGGTGTAGCCAACAAAAATGGAACCGAGACGCTTTTTAAGATCCTTCAAATCGTTTGCCAGGCAAAGGATGGCCATGATTTCAGAAGCTGCCGTGATATCAAATCCGGTTTCCCTTGGAATTCCCGAAGCTGTTCCTCCCAGACCAACGATTACGTGGCGCAAGGATCGGTCGTTCATATCCACAACCCGTTTCCATGAAATGGTCCTGGGATCCAGGTTTAAGGAAGCCGTTTTACTTTGGATATTGTTGTCAATCAATGCAGATAATAGATTGTGGGCTTTTTCAATTGCCGCAAAATCCCCGGTAAAATGAAGGTTGATGTCCTCCATGGGCAACACTTGGGAATAGCCCCCACCGGTAGCCCCTCCTTTGATTCCAAATACCGGCCCCAACGAAGGTTCCCGAAGTACTACGGTCGCTTTTTTCCCCAACCGGTTCAGGCCTTCGGTAAGACCAATGGACATGGTGGTCTTTCCTTCACCTGCAGGAGTAGGGGAAATGGCAGAAACCAGGATCAAGTTGGATTGTCCCACTTTGTCCTGGTCTATCAGCTCTACTGGAATCTTGGCCTTATCCTTACCATAAGGTTCAATTTGCGCAACAGGAACACCTAACTTTTCCGCAATGGCCGTAATGGGCTTTAAATCCACTTGGCGGGCAATATCGATATCTTTCATTGAAACGGATTAGGTCATCAAGATACGGAATGTCACTTGAACTGTTCCCAGAAATATCATATATCACTTCGATAACGTATGCAACTGCCAACGTCTTCCTGCTGATCATTACCAACCCTTATTTCTCCAGAAGTTGACCAGCTCCCCAAACACCATATTGTACTATGGCTCCATTAGTATCGAAGGTTGTACCCTTGCCATTTTTTTGGTCGTTCTTCCATTTACCGCTCCATTTGGAACCATCCTTGGCGATCTGGGAACCTTTGCCATGGCGTTGATGCCTTCTAAAGCTGCCTTGGTATTGGGAACCGTCCGGCCAAGTATAGCTTCCTTTTCCAGTGATATGAACACCGTTCAGATCTCCGGAATAGGTACTGCCATCCAACCAGCTAATATTTCCCTTTTTGTATTTTCCGAATTCAACTTCCACGTCAAAGGCTACACCATCAAGCTTAAATTTATACCAACCGTTTGGCAATTGGGAGATTTCCCAGTCCATGGGTATGGAATTGAATGTCTGCGAAAAAAGGCCGGTGGATAAGGTCAAAGTCATTACCAGGGATACGAATACTCTTTTCATAGCGTCTATTTTTTAGTTGAGTCGGAACTACGTTGTAATAGCTTACTCGATGAACTCAAGACGAATTCGACAAAAACGACACTATTTGACCAAATCCAATAGTTTTTCTTTGATCAACCCTTCGCGGTTCCATACGATAAAATGGTTTTCATCTTCAATTCGGATGACTTCCAGGTTGGAGACGTTCACAAATTCCTTTTGCATAAAATCCACATTGCTGTAGGGAACCAATTTGTCATTGGTGCCGTGGATAATAACGGTGTTTTGGTATAAGGCGGCCAATCCCGGTTTCATGTTCCACAAATCTTTTTTTAGCATCCAAATCTCATCATTGGAAGGTTTTAGGGCCCCCGGGACCAAATACTTCAAAGGAACCCAGGTTAGGGGCTTTCTCCATTTTTCGGGTTTTTCGGCTTCTGGATCCACAGCACCCGCAAGAATGTATAGGTTATGGAACAGATTGGGGTTTTCAAGGGCCATTTTTACAATTAAAGGCCCTCCATAGGAATGCCCTACCAAAGTGGTGACTTCCCCATTCTTAAGTTGGCCGATAAGCGCATTTAACAATAGGGCCTGTTCATCCAAATTTGAGCTTTTCCGGAAATTGCTGAACCCAAAACCGGGACGATCGGGGGCAATCATCCTAAAGTGTTTGAGCAGGACGGTATCACTAAGGTATGATTTCCAAGCATCCCAGCTTCCCGGTGAGCCATGAACGAAAACTAGGGTCTGTTTGTCCGTATTCCCGGTCTGTATATAACGTATGGTGCGATTTTTAATCCGTACCGTGGAATCGATAAAGGCAATGTTCCTTTCAGCAAAAAATAGTTTGGTCTTTCTTGGGGAAGTTCGCATGGTAAAACAGGAGTTTAAAAGCAAAATACATCCCAGCAACAGAAGCCTCAAAAAAAGGTTTTCTTGGATTTGAATTTTCAATTCACTGGTTTTTGGAAATGTCCAGGTATTTTGTCGGAACTTTATTCCGATGCTTCCATCGCTTATGTGTCCAAAAGTAAAATTCAGGTTTTTCCCGTATGGATTGTTCCACCTCGTTTAAAAACATATCCGTAATTGCAAAATCGGTATAATCCCTGGGATGTTCCGCCAGCAACTTAAAACTACCCTCGTAATGGCCCCGTTTCCTTTTGGTTACTTTTAAATATACGGCCGGCAAATCCAGATTTTTGCACAAGTCCTCGGCACCAACATGCACGGGAACGGTTATTCCCATAAAATCCGTAAAATGCTGTGCCTTACTGATCATAGGGGATTGATCGCTTAAAATACCGTACATGCTTAATTGCCCTTCTTTTCTGTTTTTGGAGACAATGGCCCTTGTTGTTTTTGTAGTGATCAAGGTAGTACCAAATTTTTCCCGAATATCCCTGACCAATTTGTCGAAATATTTGTTTTGAATGGGCAAATAAATGGCATAACCTTTGGATTTGATATGGGCATCGAGTGCAATGACCCATTCCCAGCTTGCATAATGGGGAAACATCAGCATGACACTTTTGCCCTTTTCCTCAAGTTGGTGCAAGACTTCCAAATTGGTAAAAACAAATCTTTTTTGTAATTGGGTATTGGATATGCCAATGGTTTTTACCATTTCGAGAAACATGTCGCACATATGTTTAAAGAAGCCCTTTTCAATGGAAAGGTGTTCGGATGGGGTCTTATCGGGAAAGACCAGGGATAGGTTTTCACGCACCACTTTTTTACGATAACCGATGACGTTGTAAATCAAGGGGTACAACGCGTCCGAGATGAAGTACAATAAGCCGAATGGAAGTCTTGAAACCAACCACAGCAGGGGGTATGCCAAGAGATAAACCAGTAATTGCATACATAATTTGAATGGTCAAATATAGCTATATTTACGGCCAAACCGTCAATCATGTACAACTTGCATATGGCTACCATAGCCATTATTGCCGCCAATTTTCTCGTATCTGTAAAAGGGTTTAACGATCGTGCTTTTTTTGAACGCTACAAGTTCAGTATTGGTGCCGTAAATGCAGGGCAACGTGAACGCACGGTTACTTCCGGTTTTTTGCATGTGGATTTTTCCCATTTGCTGTTCAACATGATTACCCTATTTTTTTTCGCCAATGTGGTCATCACCTGGTTTGGCCCTTCCAAGTTTGTGATCATGTATTTCATCAGTCTGCTTGCGGGCAGCCTTTTGGCCTTGTTTTTCCATAAGGACGAACCCTACTACAGTGCGGTAGGGGCCAGTGGCGCTGTTACGGGTATTCTGTACGCTGCTATTTTATTACAACCGGATATGCGTTTGGGGATTATGTTCATACCAATTCCATTACCGGCCTATGTGTTGGGTATCGGCTATTTGTTGTATTCCATTTATGGAATGAAAAGCAGGATTGGCAATATTGGTCATAGCGCCCATTTTGGTGGGGCAATAGGGGGGTACGTGACTACCTTGATCTTTAGGCCTTCATTATTGGCAACGGATACGTTAATGGTCATCTTATTGGCAGTACCCATAATTATTCTTTTCGTTTTGGAGAAAGCGGGAAAACTATAAATCGTTACATTTATTTGTAAGAATATTCTTATTTATTGAGAATAATTCAATAAAAAGCTGCATTTTATCGAAAAATCACTACAATTCACATAACATACGGGACAGGTGTTCGTTACAGTAGCACCTAAACTTAGTAAAGCCTACATGTTATGAAAAGGATACTACTACCCAGTCTTTTCGCCCTTATTCTTTCGATTTCCTGTTCCGATTCCACCACCGTTTTTGTGGATGGGGAGGATGATATTCAAATGGAAACCAATACAGCGGTATTGGAGAACAGCATCAATTACGATGACAGTGGGGTTTTGGATATTTATGAAGAAGACCAAAACATTGGGGTCCAGTCCAAATCCAATGACGAGCAAGCTGGTGATTATCCATTGACCCTTGTGGCACAGGTCAATCCCCCTTCCTTTAACGGTGGGGAAAACTTAACGGCTTCCCATGTGCATATTGTGGGGGACTATGCGTATGTGTCCTATAACACCATTGATTCCGATTATGTGGGCGGTATCGATATTATTTATGTTGGCGATCCCCTACGACCAAGGGTTACCTCACGTTTGTACTATTTGAATGCGGATATCAATTCCTTAAAGTTTGACAATGGATTTGTATATGCGGCCGGTGGTGTGGATGCTGAAAAATCGGTTACCGCCTCTGCCAACTCCTTTGTGGCCAAAATTGCTGTTTCCAACGGGCGGTTCAATCTTTCCAGTGGCATATTCTATGGGTTTCAGGAAGGATTTGTGGCCAATGACATTATCATTACCCCAAGCTCGGTCATCATGACCAGTGGCCGGGATGGCTATGTCACGGAATTTGATAAAAACAGTTTGGAGATTACCAATGAAACCCCTTATCCGGATTTACGTTCCCTGGCCATGAACAACGGCCAAATTGCAGTTTTGGATGCCAGTTTTGGGGTACGCTTCCTGGATGCCAATTTCGCTGAGACCCGACAGATTCCCATTGATTCCGACTTTAGATTGGCGGACAAACGGACCCTTGATTTCTCCGATGAGAAAGTTGTGGTTGCGGAAGGTTCAAAAGGAGCGGGAATCTATAATACCGCAACGGGGGCATTAATCGAACATGTTCCCATTCCGATCAATCCTTCAGAAGTTGCCCAAACCAATATTGTGACCAATGCAACCGCACTAAATGAAGACGTATTGCTGATGGCAAATGGTGGGGCAGGACTCTGCCTTTCCGAAGATAACGAGGGGGTGGACATCGTTGGAATCATTGAACTCCAAGGTTCCATCAACTATGTAGCTTCCAGAGGGGATTACATTTTTGCGGCTTCGGGAAAAAGGGGCCTGCAAATTATCAAAATGAACAAACCTTCGGACGATTTGGCGGCGAGATGTGCGGACACCCCCAGATATTCGGGGAGTGCAAACCTTAGGGTAGGGGCACAGGATGAACTGGCCTACAGTGGTTCCCGACGCCTATCGAACATGAGTGTTGACGGTGCATTGCTCCTATGCGGTACATGGACGGTCAGAAATGCCGTGGATATAAGCGCCAATGCCTTGTTTGAATTGCGTGGAACACTGGTTGCCGCACGAAACAATAGAAGGAGAAACTTCTCTTTGGCCGAAAATGCTACGGTCAGGATAGAGGGAGATCTTACGGTTTATGGGGACCTCATCCTTGGGGAAAATGCCAGATTGGAATTTTTGGGCGATAATTCCCGTATCAATATTTTTGGAGACGTTGAGATTGCAGAGGGAGCAACGGTGACGGGAGACTTTGATGACGTTCAAGATAAATTCTAAAGTGAGTTCGATATCATTTTTTATCGACCAAAATCCGTCAAATTGAGTGGTTTTTCGTAATGAAATGAAGAAAAATTGTATCGAAATTAGGGTTTTGTAAGAAAATTACTTGCCTGCCCTGCAGCTGGCATACAGGTTTTTCGATACATTTTTGCTATCGCAAAAACACTCAAAATGACGTAATTTTCTTATTTGGAACTTATGTTGTTTTAATTCAAAAGCTCTGCAACTTTCTGCTCCAGGGCCGGCCCGCGGAGGTTTTTGGCTACAATGACCCCATTTTCATCCAATAAAAATGCAGCCGGTATGGCATTTACCTGGTACATCTGTGCAATGGGATCGTTAAAATATTGAAGATGGGACACATGGTTCCAGGACAAACCGTCACTTTCTATGGCATTTATCCAGTCTTCCTTTTTTCGATCTAGGGAAACACCAACTACATTAAGTCCTTTATCCTTGTATTTTTCATAGACGGAGACAATATTGGGGTTTTCCATCCGGCACGGCTTGCACCATGCGGCCCAAAAATCGATCAAGGTCAATTTTCCCTTAACATCGTTCAGGGCCAATTGTTCCCCGTTGGGCGTAGGTCCCGAAAACTCTGGAGCTTTGGTGCCTATGGCCGTAGTTTTTGCCTTTTCCAGTTCTTTTTCCATGCGCTTCCCGGGTTTGGAGTTCTTAACTTCCGGGGTAAGGGCTTCATAAAGGCTTTGAACTTCATCAAAGGGCAGCACTTTTGATGCCATTATTTTTTCTAAAATCAAGGCAGATATCAGTGCATCTGGATGCGCCTTAACAAAATCCAGCTCAAAATCCTTTGCTCTTTCCTGCAGTTCAAAATATTCGGCCCGTAATGCCTCTACAGTAGCCGTATCCTTGGCAAGGCTGGCTTTCCTAAAATCATCGTTCATTGTTTTGGACATGGAACCCAATCTTCTGGATTCCTCCATATAATCCATAAACAAATTGTTTTGTGGGGTACCCTTTATTTCGGCAAAGGTGAGACTGTCTATTTGTGCTTTAAAGATGATTTCCCCATTTTCCATGATGATTGGGCAATTGCCCCTTATTCCATCAACAAAAAGATAATACATTTGGGGAACATCAGAATTGCCCAAAAAGGTAAATTGCCCATTTTCCACGGTGGCGGTATCAATGTCTATCAATGCCCTTCTTAGGGAATCCGCAGTTTTTAAAAAGACCTTTGTGCCATTCTCTACATCCCCCCGCAATTCGCCATTGAGCACATAACCTTCGGGAGTGGAATTACAAGCCGCAAAAAGAACGGTAATCAGAAGACCTACAACAAATTTTTTCATGACTGATTTAAAATTTGGTCCAAAGGTAATGATATTGCAAGGCATAAAAAAAGTGCTCCTGGGAGCACTTCATATATAATGGAATCAAAAAGGCTAAAATTGGTACCGTATACCTAGTGCAATATCAAAGTCAAAGTTGTCATCAAACCCATCATAGCCAATAAGGCCCAATTCCGGTCTAAAGTCCAATGAAATCAACAAGGGGATGTCAAAATCGTATTCCACCCCAATGTTCCCGGCGCCAAATACAAAGAACCCATCATCGTCATCTCCGTTGGGTACGGCTTCAAAATCCACATTGCCAATACCGCCCCCAAAACCGTAATACCAATTGAATCCACCGTCCAAATTATGCACCCATTGGTACAGTCCGGTAAGTTTAAAGGCATCGAACTCCCTGCTGTCCCGCCAACCTAAATTGAATTCGGCGCGATTGTACTGGCCAATGGATTTTTGATATGAAATCTCCGCGCCAAGACCATCGCTGTCCCCCAAACGTAGTCCCAGGGCATGATCGGCAATGCTCTGGGCGCTCAGGAAAGAAGTTGCAAATAAAAATGTAATACTGAAAAATGTGGTAATCTTCATACAGTTCGTTTTTAGTTGAAAATTAAAGAATAGTTTTGTCCATAACTTTGGAAACAAAACTTATTTTACCGTCCAAAAATTGTTCCACATTGAATAAATCTTCACTTTTTTCACTTTCCCAAGAACTGAAAGGGGAGTTAATGTACGATGACCTCACAAAATCCATCTACGCAACGGATGCTTCCGTATACCGAAAAATTCCTGTAGCGGTCGCTTACCCAAAAAATGGGGATGATCTAAAAAAACTGGTCCTTTTTGCCACTGGGAACAAGGTGGGATTGATTCCAAGGTCGGCCGGAACGTCTTTGGCCGGTCAATGTGTTGGTGATGGCATCATAGTGGATACCTCCAGATATCTGACCAAGATTCTCCATTTGGACAAGGAAAAACAACAAGTAGTTGTTCAACCTGGCGTGGTCAGGGATGAACTGAATCGGTTTTTAAAGCCCCATGGTCTATTCTTTGGACCGGATACTTCTACCTCAAATCGTTGTATGATAGGCGGAATGGTGGGCAATAACAGTTCCGGGACCACATCGATCCAATATGGGGTAACACGGGACAAAGTAGTGGCCATGAAAGTGGTGCTTTCCGATGGAAGTGAAGTGTCCTTTGGGGAAGTTGCCCAAACCGGGTTCAGTACCAAAGCCGCACAGAAGGATTTGGAGGGACAACTGTACGCCAAGTTGGAAGCGGAGCTGTCAAATCAAGAAATTGTGGCTGAAATCGAAAAAGAATTCCCCAGTCCTAAAATACATCGTCGAAATACGGGATATGCCGTGGATGAATTGCTCAAGAATGAAGTTTTTGGGGACTCCAAAAAGGCCTTTAATTTTTGCAAGTTGCTGTGCGGTAGTGAGGGTACTTTGGCAATCACCACTGAAATCACACTTCAATTGGACCTACTCCCCCCGGAATATGCGGCCATGGTATGTACCCAATACCATACTTTGGAAGACTGTCTGGCCGATGTGGCCCCGGTAATGCAACACCAGCTCCATCTATGTGAAATGATGGACAAGGTAATTTTGGATTGTACTAAAAACAATCGGCAACAACTGGAAAATCGATTTTTTGTGGAAGGGGATCCAGCGGCCATCCTAATGCTGGAAGTGAAGGCAAATTCCATTGAAGAACGGGAGAAAGCCGTTACCGGTCTATTGGAAACCATTGGAAAAACGGGACGCAGCTATGCCAGTCCGGTTTTATATGACGGTGATATCCAAAAGGCCATAGAATTGCGAAAAGCCGGTCTTGGTCTGTTGGGAAACATCGTAGGGGATAGAAAAGCGGTAGCGTGTATTGAGGACACTGCGGTGGCCCTGGACGATTTAAAGGATTTCATCGCGGAGTTCACGGCAATTATGGAAGGGTATCGGCAGCAAGCGGTTTACTATGCCCATGCCGGTGCGGGAGAACTTCACCTAAGGCCCATTTTAAATCTTAAGAAATCGGATGATGTGGTACTGTTCCGCAAGATTACCACCGAGGTTGCCCATTTGACCAAAAAGTATCATGGAAGTTTTAGTGGGGAACATGGCGACGGTATTGTCAGGGCGGAGTTTATTCCCTTAATGATCGGCAACAAGAACTACGAACTCCTCAGACGCATTAAATCCTACTTTGACCCCAACAATATTTTTAATCCCGGAAAAATTGTGGACCCTTTCCCAATGGACCAATCATTGCGATATGATATCGATAGGAAAGAACCTGAAATCAAGACATTACTTGATTTTTCGGATAGTGAAGGTATTCTTAGGGCTACGGAAAAGTGCAATGGGAGTGGGGATTGCAGAAAATCCCATGAAATGAAAGGTGGTATGTGTCCCAGCTACCATGCCACTAAAAATGAAAAAGATACCACAAGGGCCAGGGCAAATGCCTTACGGGAGTTTTTAACCAACTCGGAAAAACCCAACCGTTTTGACCATAAGGAGCTAAAGGCCGTTTTTGATTTATGTATCAGTTGTAAAGCCTGTGCCAGCGAATGTCCCAGTAATGTTGATGTGGCCACTTTAAAATCGGAATTCCAATACCAATACCAGGAAGCCAATGGATATTCGCTTCGTTCCAAGCTTTTTGCGCATAACACCAAGATCAATAGCCTGGCCAGCAGGATATCCGGTATTACCAATCTCGTCTATGGTTCACCAATGGGAACCTTGCTGAAAAAAGCTACGGGTGTGGCCAAGGAACGTTCGCTTCCAAAGGTATATCGGTTTGATTTTCAAAATTTTCTGGATAAACTTCCCCAAATTGAGAAGGGAAGGGAAGTGGTGCTCTACCTGGATGAATTTACTACCTATCTGGATGTTGAAGTAGGACAGGACGCAATTCGATTGTTACATCAATTGGGCTATAAAATCAATCTGTTTTATGCCGAGAGTGGTCGTACCTACCTTTCCAGGGGTTTTTTAAAGGAGGCTAAAAAATTGGCCGAGACCAATCTTGAAAAGATTGCTCCCTACATAAAAAAGCAGCTTCCAATTTTGGGAATTGAACCTTCTGCCATACTCTCTTTTAGGGATGAATACAAACGATTGGTCAACCCGTCAAATGACTTACGGGAATTGGGTGAAAATTCATTTTTAATAGAAGAATTTTTAGCTGGGGAAATAGAAAAAGGACATATTTCCGACCTGATGTTTACTTCAGAAAAGAAGGAAATAAAAATTCACGGACATTGCCATCAAAAGGCGCTTTCCAACCAAAAAGTTACGTTTGATGTCCTGAACCTTCCCAAAAATTACAAAGTAACCATTATCCCTTCTGGATGCTGTGGAATGGCAGGTTCCTTTGGCTATGAGAAAGAGCAATATGATGTAAGCATGTCCATAGGGGAGCTTAAATTGTTTCCTGCGGTCAGAAAATCGTCACCCCAAACCATTATATCGGCGAACGGTACCAGTTGCAGGCATCAGATTTTTGATGGTACGGGAAAAAAAGCGCTACATCCCGTCACTATTCTCCGTGAAGCCTTGCTTGTCCAGTGATTTCTCCTCTTGCTCTTCGTGGACTTCCATGTCCTCGATATCGGATTTATTGGTAATGGATGCAATCAATTCGTTCATGTCCATTTCCTTTAAGTCCTCATCCACAAAGAATGGGGAAAGCTTATCATGGTTGTATCGATACACTTTCCATCGTTTAAAGGAGTATTCCAAAGCAGTAAGGTTCTCCACCCAGTCCCCTGAATTTAGATAAGTTGTTTTTCCATGCTTGTTTTCGACCACTTCCTTTTTTGGTTGATGGATGTGTCCGCAAACAACATAATCGTAATGGTTTTCAATAGCGAGTTCAGTGGCCACCCTTTCAAAATCATTAATATATTTCACCGCGGTCTTGACACTGTTTTTTATCCGTTTTGAAAGGGAATATTTCTCACGCCCCAGTTTTTTCAAACACCAGTTCACCAAGCTATTGAGCAGGATAAGGAAGTCATAGCCATAACTCCCCAGTCTGGCGATCCATTTGGCTTTTTGAATGGAAATATCGAATACGTCCCCATGAAATATCCACGCTTTCTTACCATCCAGGTTAAGGACGAGTTTATTTAGAATTTTTACGTTGCCCATGCTGGTAGGGGCAAATTTTCGGAGCATCTCATCATGATTCCCGGTAATGTAGAATACTTCGGTGCCCTTGGAAGCCATACCAATCAGTTTTTTCAATACCTTAAGATGTGATGCGGGAAAATAGCGTTTACTGAATTGCCAAATATCAATAATGTCCCCATTAAGCACCAATTTCTTGGGCTGAATGCTATTGAGATAGGCAATAAGTTCATCGGCATGGCAGCCGTAGGTGCCTAAATGTACATCGGAAATTACGGCAACCTCAATCTTCCTTTTTTTCAATGTAGAATAGTTTCATACAAAGTAAGTGTGTAGGAATAAACTGCAAATGAATAAGATGTCAATTGTTTGTGAGTTTACGGTTAACTAAAGATTACCATAAGATTAAAGTGTTTGGTAAAGTTTAACCGATTGGTATGTTTTTGTATGAACGGTATAAAATTTACCTTTGGCGCTTAATAGGGAAACTATGGCCGGAAACACTTTTGGAAGCCTATTTCGTTTAACGACCTTTGGGGAGTCCCACGGTACGGCCATTGGTGGTGTGATTGATGGCTGTCCTTCAGGATTGGAATTGGATTTAGAGACGATACAAAACGAGCTGAATCGCCGCAAGCCCGGCCAATCGGCCATTGTGACCCAACGAAAGGAACCCGATACCGTGGAGTTCCTTTCGGGCATTTTTGAAGGGAGGACCACAGGGACCCCCATAGGATTTGCCATCCACAATACCAATCAAAAATCCAAGGACTACTCCCATATTAAGGATTCTTACCGTCCTTCCCATGCAGATTATGTATACGATAAGAAATATGGTTTTCGTGATTATCGGGGTGGAGGAAGAAGTTCGGCCCGGGAAACGGCAAGTAGGGTAGTGGCAGGGGCCGTGGCAAAACAGTTGTTGTCCCACATAAAAATCAATGCCTTTGTTTCACAGGTTGGTGAACTAAAACTCAATAGGCCCTATCAAGAATTGGATTTTACATTGATCGAATCCAACCCGGTGCGCTGTCCAGATACCGAAATGGCCAAAAAGATGGAGGAATACATCAAATCCATCAAAAAACAAGGGGACACTATTGGGGGTGTCATTAGCTGCGTGGCCCAAAATGTACCGATTGGTCTTGGTGAACCAGTCTTCGATAAGCTGCACGCCGATTTGGGCAAGGCCATGCTCTCCATCAACGCCGTAAAAGGTTTTGAATACGGAAGCGGTTTTGATGGTGTAAAGATGCGGGGGAGTGAACATAACGATTCCTTTAATCCGGACGGAACCACAAAAACGAATAAAAGTGGAGGTGTCCAGGGAGGTATCAGTAACGGAATGGATATCTATTTTAATGTTGCCTTTAAACCGGTCGCCACTGTTCTTCAGGGGTACGAGACAATTGATAAGGATGGGAACACCGTTACCACCAAAGGGAAAGGAAGGCATGATCCCTGTGTGGTGCCCAGGGCCGTACCCATTGTGGAAGCGATGACCGCCCTGGTCCTGGCCGATTTTGCTTTACGGGCACGGGCCAACAAAATTTAAAAGATTTAGGGCATTTTGCCCCAAAACCTTATCTTGACTCCCAAATCTTGATTATGCGTAAACTTGAACTTCACTGGAAAATCCTTATTGGGATGGTTCTGGGTATTGTCTTTGGTTTTATAATGACCGGTATTGATTGGGGTAAGGACTTCGTTTCTGATTGGATCCAACCTTTTGGTACCATTTTTGTCAAACTCCTAAAACTCATTGCCATTCCCTTGATTATAGCTTCCTTGGTCAAAGGAATCTCGGATTTAAAGGATATTTCCAAATTCAGGAATATAGGCTTGCGCACTATTGGGATATATATCATGACAACCGTTGTGGCAATCAGCATTGGTCTGCTTTTGGTAAATATTGCGAAACCAGGAAACGGAATTTCCGAAGAAACCGTAACCAAATTGACAGAGACCTACGCCAATTCCGAAGGGGTGCAATCAAAGATGAACGAAGCCATGAACCAAAAGGAAAGTGGCCCTTTACAATTTTTAGTGGACATGGTTCCTGATAACGCCTTAAAGGCCATGAGCAACAATGCGTTGATGTTGCAAGTCATCTTTTTTACCATCTTCTTGGGCATTTCCATGTTGCTCATCGGGGAAGAAAGGGCGAAACCGCTCAAAGACTTTTTTGATGCCTTGAATGATGTGGTGCTCAAAATGGTGGATTTGATAATGCTCACCGCCCCTTATGCCGTATTTGCCCTTTTGGCCGGCGTAGTGGTATCCTCAAGTGATCCCGATCTCTTATTGGCCTTGCTTAAATATTCCGGTGTCGTTGTTGTTGGCTTGCTCCTGATGATTGTTTTTTATACCCTTGTGGTAACTATGTTTACCAAAAAGAATCCCTTTTGGTTCCTAAAGGAGATAAGCCCTGCACAATTATTGGCATTTTCCACAAGTTCCAGTGCCGCCACCCTGCCCGTAACCATGGAACGGGTGGAAGAACACATTGGAGTGGACAAGGAGGTTTCCAGTTTTGTACTTCCCGTAGGGGCAACCATCAATATGGATGGAACCAGCTTATACCAAGGTGTTGCCGCAGTCTTCATTTCACAGGCCTTGGGGTTTGACTTGACTTTTGGCGACCAATTGACCATTGTATTGACCGCTTTATTGGCCTCCATTGGTTCCGCTGCCGTGCCTGGCGCCGGAATGGTAATGTTGGTGATTGTACTGGAATCCATAGGATTTCCAGCAGATAAATTGGCCATAGGCCTCGCCCTTATCTTTGCGGTGGACCGCCCGTTGGATATGTGCCGTACGGTAGTCAATGTAACGGGAGATGCCACCGTCTCCATGGTAGTGGCCAAATCCGTTGGGAAATTGGGCGAGCCCCATATAAAAGAGTGGGACGACCACTATGATGAGGTAAAATAAACCTTAAATCTTACAGCTTATGGGGTCTGAACTTTGTTTTCTTGTAAACATCCTTTACTTTAAGGGTTCAAACAAACTGTAGATGAGATGAATATTTGCTTCTTAATGTATCCCTGGGAAGAAATCGACCCAGAAAACGATACAAGTCTTGCCCTGATCCACGAATGTGTAAAACGTAAGCACGGTGTGGCCATTTGTACACCGGCAAATCTCACCATCCGAAATAGCGTTACCAGTGCCTTCTGTACCGTTATTGGGCGTATGGATAAGGTTCCCGCCCCATTAAAAACATTTTATAAACAGGCTAAGATCAGGGAAGAAATGCTGCCCTTGGCAGGTTTTGACGTGATTTTCATGCGCGCCAATCCCCCATTGGATCCTTTAATGCTCAATTTTTTGGATTCCGTAAAGGACGATGTTTTTATCATGAATTCCCTTCAAGGACTTCGCGAAGCGAACAATAAGCTCTATACAGCGGCATTTGGGGACAGCCATAGCAATATTATTCCCGTGACCCATGTGTCCAAAAACAAAAAATATTTGGTCCAGCAGATTAAGGAATCAACTGCGGATAAAATGATATTGAAGCCGTTAAATGGTTTTGGGGGATCGGGGGTTATTTTGATTGAAAAATCGGCGATGAGCAATATAAAATCGCTTTTGGATTTTTATGTAACCAACTCAGATGGAACTTCTAACTATGTTATACTTCAAGAATATATTGAAGGTGCGGATTTAGGGGATGTCCGCATACTCCTATTAAATGGGGAACCCATTGGGGCCATGCGAAGGGTACCTGGAAGTGATGATCATCGTTCCAATGTTTCCGCCGGGGGATCGGTGGCCAAACATTCCATGAGCAAGGAGGAAAAAGCACTGTGCAAACAGATCGGTCCCAAATTGGTCAAGGACGGATTGTTTTTTGTGGGAATTGATGTTATTGGGGGAAAGTTGGTCGAAGTAAATGTGATGTCCCCGGGTGGGATTACGTATATGAACAAGGTATACAAAACCAAAATACAATGCCAGGTAATCGATTTCATTGAAAGTAAGGTCACCGTAAAACTACAGGCCTTTGACCGTCGATCCCGTTTGCGAAAAGAGGTGGAGGATGCATAGGCTTTCCATTCCTGAAATCATTGCAAAAATTAACCAACGGATTCCCTTTGAGGCCGTTTCGGAGGATTACTCCTTCACGATAAAGGTGGATGGCTATGTGCCCTATATCTGTGGTGCCGTGCATGATGGACATCAGTTCCGCAAAGAGCTTTGGGAAAACTGTTTACACACGACGTATGAACGTTGGTATGAGGAAGACCCCTGTACCAAACAGATGGTCCAATCCCATCCCATAGTTATTGCGGGATTGGACAGTAGATTTGAATATGATTTAAATCGACCTCCGGAAAGCGCGGTTTTCGACACGGCTTGGGGAAAACAGCTTTGGAAAGTACCGCTGTCCAACGAAATGAAACAAAAAAGCCTTAAAAAACATGATGGCTTTTACCAGGTGGTCCACGCTTTAGTGGCCAAACTGGAAACACTGTTCCCTAAGATCATTGTCTTTGATATGCACAGTTACAATTGGAAACGTTGGGAGCGGGAAGTACCGGTCTGGAATTTGGGAACGACCAATATTGATACCCATCGGTTTGGGGCCATCGTGGATTCATGGAGTGCCAAACTTAGTGGACTAAGCCTGCCCTATGGTATTACATCCACATCAAAAATCAATGACACCTTTCAGGGAAATGGCCATTTTTTAAAATACATCACAAAACACTTTGCGAATACCCTGGTATTGGCGACCGAGATTTCCAAAATATACTGCGATGAGCTCACGGGCGTTATCTTTCCGGAAGTTGTGGCCACGGTGGAGAAACAATTGCAGGAATTGATACCTTTGCAGGCCACTGAGTTTGAAAAGAGTACATGTTAGCTACCCAAGACCAAAAACAACTGCAGCAAGAGTTTCCCCATGTTTTTGAAATAGACGGCAACTTAGACCGATTGATTCATAAGATCGAGTTGCTCAGTTATGTCAATCCCATTAATGTAGAAAAGGAAAAGCACCGTTTTTTCGCATCAAAATATGCCATTGAACCGCATTTTAATTACCCCAAGGTAAAGTTCAATCCCTATAAACTACAGCGTCTCTTCTTTGCGCAGCGCTTGGAGCGTATAGAGGACGATACCATTCGGAGAATGTATGAGGAAATCATCAACTATTACTCCAATATGATCCAATGCATAGAAACCATTGGTAAGGGAAAAAGCTTTTATTACAATTCCCTTAGTGTTTATGGGACCCCAACGGAAAAAGACGTGCAGAATGCGCAGTTTATACTTCATTATGAAGATGAGCCCTTATCCCTGGATATGCAAAAGGTCCATACCCCTTTGGAGGCCAGGGACTATTTTTTGGAGTTTGCGAATCAGTACGATTTTCCATTGAACATTAGGTTTTCGACCCATATCGCAGCGGAGGCCATGGTGAGCAACAGCTCAAAGACCCTTATTATTAAAAAGAACGCCAAATTCAGTAAGAACCAATTGCTAACGCTTGCGCATCATGAAATAGGGGTGCATTTGGTCACTACGTATAATGGCTTAATGCAACCACTAAAAATATTTTCCAACGGCATGCCCACAAATGTGGAATCACAGGAGGGCTTGGCCGTATTGAGCGAATACATGGGCGGGGCGTTGACGTTGAAGCGTTTAAAGGAATTGGCCTATCGGGTCATGGCTTCGGATAGTTTGATCAAGGGCTACGGTTTTGCGGACACCTTTGATTTAATCCATAACAAATACAAACTCAATAGGGAGGAAGCTTTTAGCATTACCTTACGGGCACATCGTGGTGGAGGGTTCACAAAAGACCGGTTGTACCTTAGTGGACTAAGAAAAATTTACAAGCGTTACAAACAGGAACAGGATATGGATGTGCTGTTTATGGGAAAAATCTCCCTGGACGATTTAGAAAACATCAAACACCTCGGTAAATTGGGGCTAGCCCACAAAATAACCCATCGAAGCCTTTCTTTTGACAAAAAATTGAATACGAACACCACCTTGGATTTTATTCTGAACAACCTTAAGTAGGGGGTATTCCTCGTAAATACAAAAATCCCCAAACCAATATGGGATTGGGGATCTATAACTATCTAAAGGCTTTTTAAAGCAATAAACTGGTCAATCATGTATTCGGACAAGGCTTGCCAATTGTTTGTTGGCTTCATTTGCTCATAGGTCATGGAGGCCATATGGATCTCATTGTCATTTTCCATGCCATAGACCTTTAAATGAATGGTGGTCTTGGTATTCCCACTTACGGTTTCCTTGGCATCGTCAAAGAAACCTCCAGCCTTGGCGGTGGTTTTGTTTTGATTTTCCTCTACTTCAATCTTTAATAAAAACTCGGTGCCCAAAGCATTTCGCAACTGGCCTATGGAAGCTGATTTCAATTCCTGATAGCCAATACCATTGTCTACAAGACTGCGTATGGTTTTGGTCATATCCTGTATCTTCAATTGGTGTTCCGCGGACTTTTTGGCCAGGTATGTCGTAATGTAACTGCTCAGTTCACTGGAAAGTTCTTTGCTGTAGTTTCCATTTTTGTTGAAGGATGCAGGAACAACCGCAATGCTCATATCCTCAATACGCTCGTTAAGAAAGATTTCCTCCTTGGGAATAGGTCCGGGTTTCTCCGCAGGGACAAAAACAGTTTCCCCCTTTTTTGTTGGTGTGGAAGCACCTTTCCCAAAGGTTTGGGTACGCCCACTGGCAAATACAATTTTTTCCAAGGCACTCTTTTCAACCTCATTGATAACCGTTTCCCCAGGATAATTGAAACTGATCGTAGTAGCGGTTACTTTTACGACTTTAGCTTGAATCAATTGACCATCTTTGGTAAAAATGATGTCGTTTTTTGTGCTCCCTTGCGCAAAGGCCAATACCGAACACATAACAAGAAAGAGCGTAATTAGATTTTTCATAGCACAACTATTTTGAATTAATATTAGTAGTTTTCTGAGCCAAGACGTTGGTACGACTTAAAGGAAAATTCTCCGTAGTGTTCCTATCGAAATTCACCCATAACCATACCTAAGCCTTTTGGCTTTTATCTAAAGAAGTCACAAATTGTATGCCAGCTATTGTTAAAAAGGTGGTAGTACGACTATTATTTTCTTAAATTTTTTGCGATTCCTATGCTTAGCATGGAAAATCACTACATATGAACCTTTTGTAACCGAATGTGAATAAAAGGACACCTTCCATACACGAAATTGCGAAGTGTTCAGTGCTTTGCCCTATTTTAAGACCCCTTAATACACTATTATGAAACTGTCCCGGATAGGGCGTTGGTTTGGAATCATTGCCTTTAGTGCTATCCTTTTTTGCCCAAAGTTGTATGCACAGGAAAGCGGGCATTCCGTTATTCCCAAAACCCTGTATGTCTTTGGTAGCTATGGGGACCTAAACCGCTACGATGAGAAGGAGGCCCTGTTTTTGATCACCGAAGAACGCGAGCTTTATGATGAAAATGACGTCCTTAGGGTGGACACCATTCTGATCAAAGAAAGGATTAATCATCATAACTATATCATTGCCCGTCCGGGAAGGGCAGTATTGGGATTGCTGCAGCGCGATGTGGTTATACCGGATTCCACTTATGTTGCTTCAACATCCATTGAGGGGAAATCTGTTGAAGAAATCAAGAAAAAGTTTAAAGACGCCCCAAAGGAACCATGGGTTTCCCTTTTAAACCGACAATTGTTTTCAAAAGCCAAAATGGAAAAAATGAAGGAGGCTCCCGGCTTGGATGAAATTACAAGAAAAGATTTGCTGGAATCGCTCTCTTGGCGGGAGGCTATAGGCGAACAGCTCAAATCATACCTGGATTCAAACCCTGGGAAAAATCCGAACAGACTCTATCGCATGGTTGAAAATTATAGGAATCAAAAACTGGTTTTGTTGGGGTATAATCCCTACAAACAAGTGGTCTACAACTGGCAAAAACAATTTGAGGGCGACGAAGAGATTATCAAATTACTGACGGAGCCCATTTCGTTTGATTAAACAAAAAAAGGGTGACATTTCTGCCACCCAAAGACTTTAAAGTGAAATGTATTTTCCCCGAGGATATTTTACTTGAAAGGAAAAATGTTCTGTTTTGCTTTCCAGCGGCTTTAGGTTCATGGTCCATGTCAGCAGGCCCTTTTTTGTTTCGTAGGTCGCGTTGTTGGTGACCACATCATCCACCTTTATTTCCTTGTCCTGGGATTTGGGAATCCTGTCCACCAACTTCAAGTCAATGGCGACCCCCTTGTTGTTCTTAACTTCCAAGTTATAGGTCCTGTTCAGGATACGGTTGTTCCCGGTAAACGATTTGCTTTTAAAATTGCGTTCCTGTTTTCGGGTAATGGTAATATTGGTGTCAATTCCCAGGGAAAGTACCATTTCCTTTTTGGTGGTATAGGGATCCAATACGGTCTTTCCAGCATAGGTTCCCTCAAAATAAATATTGGCTTCTCCGGGCAGGAGCTGGTGCTTTTCCCAATCGGTAAAACTGGCGGTTAGGAATACGTTTTCATTGATGATCGGAGCGGCAAAATACTCATAGGTCGCTGGAAGCCTAAAGGTATTGATCTCAATGGCCGTAATGTCATTATTGGAGGGAATGGAATAGGACTTTTTAATGACAAATTCCGTTTTGGTGGCACCTTCCTTGGTATTACTTTTTTTAGTGGTGATCAAGATTACGCCTGTTGCGGCACGACTACCGTATAGGGCGGTGGCATCACTCCCCTTTAAGATATCCACGTTTTGAATTTCACTGGCATCCAAATCGCCTTCCACAAAACCATCCACGGGAACACCGTCAATGATATAAAGCGGGGCCGGTTCCTGATATCGTATTTTGGGACCACGTAAAGAAGGACTTCCCACACCTCTAATTCGCACTCCCGCCGGCCGTCCCTGGAGTAGTTGTTCAGGATTGATCGAGGAAACCGCCCCGGTCAAATTACCGCTTTGACTGCCATAGGCAGTGACCACCACTTCCTCCAGTCTTTGAGCATCTTCTTCCATGCTCAAATTAATGATTGAGGAATACAGTGGAATGTCCTGACCGATCATACCAATATAACTGAAGCTGAGTTCCTGGCCATAGGGCACTTCGAGGCTATAATTGCCATCAAAATCGGTTTGGGTGCCTTTATTGGTTCCCTTGATTACGATATTGACACCGGGCAGAGGCTGTCCGGAAGCATCGGTTACCGTACCCGCTACTTTTTTCACACTGGGATTAAAGGCATAGCCTTTTTTCTTTTGGGAAGGGGAATACCTTCTGGAATATGCTGTGGTAAAATTAAGGTAACGGGCGTCCAATTTGGGTTTGCTAATGTTGTAGTCCGGATTTCCCGTGGAAAGCACTACATTGACCTTGTTCCAGTCCTGTCCTGTATTTTGATAAACGTTGGCCTTATAGGCAAGGCTCAGGGGAGCGTTCAATTCGGTGGACTTAATATCATAATTGGGCACCCAGCCCGCGTCATTGACCATATACTTTAGGGTCATCATTAGATTGGTGGCCTTTGGCGCATCAAATTTAATGGTGATTTCCCCTTGTTCTTCTTCAAGGGCGCCATTGGCTTCGGCCAATTGTTTTTGTAGCATTTTGACCTCCATTTTCAATGCATCGATTTCCAGGTTGGTCTCGAATACTTCATCCTTAATGGCCGTAATACGTTCACGATAGTATTGACTGATTTCCTTTACCTTTTCCAAGTTTAAGGCCTGAGTGTCCGTACTTACCATTCGATTAGTGGTAATTACCTTTTCCTCTTCCTCCAACCCATGGATTCTATTCTTTAACAAAGCGATTTGATGTTCCAACGCTTTGATCCGATCTTCCCACTCCTTTACCTGCGGATTACTTTCCGACTTCTCCAGATAATTGATGTTATAGGCTATGGAAAGGATGGAAACGGCATCAAGTCCGGAAACCTGTATGCTACTTTCATCGATCTTGTGGGAAAGTCCTGTAAATACTACCTTGTTGGAGCCTTCCTTTAAAGCGCAGCTTGCGGTCCGGGTGATTTGGGCGCCGCTTAAATACACGGTAACGGCCTTGATTTTGGAAGGAACTTTTTGGTCATTGGGGAAAAGGATACTGGGAATACATAACAGGAATACGATGAGCTTTTTCATGACGGTCAGTTTAAAATTGAAATCAAACTTCCATCAAAAAGAACAGTTTAAAAACACCAAGTGATTCAAAGCCGAAAATGGATTAGGGAAGGGGAGGTTTGAATGAGTCAACCCAAAAATTTGGCCTGTAGTTCCGGGGTCGGAATCATGCATTGATCCTTGCGGCCGAACCATTTATATCGGTTTCGCGCCACTACATCATATAGGCTGTCCCTTAAGGAGGAAGGTACCCACTTAAACACCAACAATACTTTCCATAGACCGCCGAACTCCCTGGCAATCTCCAATGCCGCCTCTGATTTGGTGTAATAGGCAAGCCCTGGCGCAACCAATATGATGGAATCCGTTTTAGCGGTATCAATACCCCGCTCGGCAATCATTTCCTGGCCAATTTCACTTTGTAGCGCCGCATAGCGGAAGACATCTTTTTTGTCCCGTTTGATAACAAATTGAATGACTCCGTTGCAAAGGTTGCACACGCCATCAAAGAGGATAATTTTTTTGCCTTCTTTCATTTTTATTTGTTCCTATTTGTCATTTCGAGTGAGCGAAGCGACGAGAAATCCAGATTTCTCAATCGATGCTTCACATCTCATTTCGAAATGACAATTGCTATTGCAAAGATACCGCAGCTGGGATTGAATGCCTAGATTTTATAATGTATTTAAGAATATAGGGAACCAAAGGATAGGGAATCTGGATTTCTTAATCAATGCTTCGCTTCTCATTTTGAAATGACCAACAAATCTAGGGGACGTTCAATGGACAATACCATTATGTTCTTGTCGCAAAGCGGTCTTTTAATAAGATTTGGGAATGATTTGGACAAGCAGCCGGCCCCTCAGGTTAAGGATTCAACAATCTGATGCCGGCTGTTATGAATTTTGTAGTAATGAAGTGGACTCGGAAGTCCACTTTCCCTCGGGTTGTATTCCTGATTCCTTACTGTATGCTATCAATCGCCTTGTTTAAAAGGGCCAGTGTAGCTGCGATTCCTTCTTCTTCGGAAAGCGTACTGCCTTCATATTCTATACCGATAAACCCTTTGAAACCGGAATCTTTCACAATTTTCAACATTTTGTAGAAATCGGTTTGGGTTTCATTGCCGTTCTCGTCAAAATCGTGTGATTTTGCACTTACCCCTTTTGCATACGGCATTAGTTCGGCCATTCCTTTATAACGATCATATTGATTGACGCAACCATCAGGGCCACGCTCAATACAGAAGTTACCGTAATCGGGAAGTGTACCCACATTGTCCATATTCACCTGGGCCATAACCCCGGCCAACCATGACCCGTTTGAAGAATAACCGCCGTGATTTTCCACAAGAATGTTGATGCCCTGGGTAGCCCCATATTGGCCCAATTGTGTAAGACCGTCAACGGCGTTGGACGCCACCTCTTCAGCACTTCCTTCTCCGGCAGCATTGACCCGAATGGAGTGTGCTCCCAAAAACTTTGCAATATCTACCCACTTGTAATGATTTTCCACGGCCTTTTTCCTGGCTTCCGCATCAGCATCCCCAAGATTCCCCAATGCATCACACATAATAAGTCCAACAGAAACCCCAGCTTCTTCGCACCGCTGTTTAAAATCGTCCCAAAAGGCTTGATCATCAACTTTTCCATAGTAGAAGGTGTTCACCAGTTCTATGGACTTGACTCCAAATTCGGCAGCCATTTTTGGAAAGTCGTTTGGGTCTGCGTCACCCAATAAGATGTCATCAGGTGATTCTTGTAGTGTTTTTACGAACCACTGCCAATAGCCTTCTCTCTTGGGCCCTAAAAACGCGTTGTGAAATGACCATTGGGCCAATGAGATTTGAAAGTCTGGTGTGGGAACTTCAATTTCTTGCGCTGCTTCGGTGGTAGCATTGGATTCCGATTTTGTACGACAAGAGACGACAAAAAATAAACTGACTGCGACAATGAGGATTCTTTGTTTCATTGGAAAATGATTTAATGAATAAAAAGTACTATGAAATTAGGTTTCTTACAATTTTACCCAAAAAACCTGGATTCTTTGCTGTCTTGGGTTATAATTTAAGATGGGAATTGCTTAAAAAAGACACATCGTCATTTCTTGGCCTCCACCAACTCCAACAAATCTACACTGACATTGGTGGTAAAAAGGCCATAGTTCACTATGGCTTTTCCTTTTTCCAGCGTATCGATACTGCCGACTGCTTTGCCGTCATGCATGCGAACCCGGTCCCCAATCTTGAAGACAGGTCTGGGTTTGGCTTTTTCGGCTTGGATGGCCTTTTTTCTTTTTACCACTTTTTCCTTCCGCACTTTTACCAACTTCTGCTCCAATTCATTGGCGGTTTGTTTTTTAAGGGCCTTTTTGGCCTTGGCTTCTTTGACAGAGGATTTTTTGCGTTTGCTGTTTTCGGTTTCCACAATGCGCAACAGCTCAGAAATCAATGGTCGCTTTTTCTGATCATGAAAATAGCGCTCGGCAATATCATTCACCTTGTTGCCCAAATGGATCATGCGTTGGTTGTGGTCGTATAGTTCCTGGTAATTCTCAAGTTTCGACTTTATCCTGGCATTTAACTTCTCCAAACGCGCTGCTTCTTCTTTGGCCTTGGTTTCTTCGCCCTGTAAACGCGATTCCGTTTTGGACATTTTGGAGCGTTCTTTTTGCAATTTGGAAATGGTGGCGTCAAAACGCACCTTGCCACGGTCTATCTTCTTTTTCGCTTTGTTGATCAAGGAGTAGGGGATGCCATTCTTTTGGGCCACCTCAAAGGTAAAGGAACTTCCTGCCTCCCCTAAAACCAGTTGAAACGTTGGTTCCAGGGTTCTATTGTCGAATTGCATATTGGCATTGGTCATATGGGGCATTTCATTGGCCAACAACTTTAAATTGGCATAATGGGTGGTAATCACACCAAAAGCTTCGCGTTCATAAAACACCTCCAAAAAGGCTTCCGCCAAGGCTCCTCCAAGTTCCGGGTCCGAGCCCGTTCCGAATTCATCGATCAAGAATAGCGTACGGTTATTGCATCGCTTTAAAAACTGGTTCATGTTCTTTAAGCGATAACTATAAGTGCTCAAATGGTTTTCTATGGATTGATTATCACCAATATCCGTCAAAACCTTATCAAAAAAGCATACGGAACTCCTTTCATGAACAGGGATTAAGAGTCCGGATTGGAGCATTACCTGAAGTAACCCTATGGTCTTCAACGTAATACTTTTTCCTCCGGCATTGGGACCGGAAATCACGATAATCCGATTGTTTTGTTGCAGTTCTATGGTCTGTGGCCAGGTTCTTTCCTTTTTTTGTTTGTTGGTCAAATATAACAGTGGGTGGTAGGCGTCTCGCAAGATCAGTTTTCGTTCCGCACTGATTTCAGGCAATAGCGCGTTCATTTCCGAGGCGTATTTGGCCTTGGCCGCGGTCATATCCATATGGGTCAAAAAGTACTGGAAAGCTTCCAATGCCGAGGCCTCTGGGCGAATGGCATTGGTGAGTTCCAACAGGATGCGTCGAATTTCCTCTTTTTCCTCAAACTCCAGATTGCTGAGTTCCGTGCTATACTGTAAAGTGGTTTCGGGAACAATATATACGATACTTCCCGTTTTTGAATTTCCCATGACCGTACCCTTCACTTTACGGCGGTGCATGGCCTTAACGGCCAAAACCCTTCTGTTTTCCACAATGGATTCCTTAATGTCATCCAAAAAATCGGCCGACAGATAACGGGAAAGGGCGGCCCCAAAACTTTGATTGATCTTACCCCGGACCGAATTGATATCCAAACGAATCCGTTTTAGGTCTGCGGAGGCATTATCGCGAATCTCTCCGAATTTGTCAATCACCGCTCCAATCTCGTCGGGGATAAAGGTGTTTTCCTGGATTCCCTCCGTGAATGCAAACAATAGGGGATAGTATTCCCTGAACTTTTTAAAAAACTTCTTGTGCAGGGATATGGTAGTACATAAATGGGCAATCCGCCGAAATCCGGAAACCTCCAAAACGGTATTTTCTATTTGAAGTAATTTCAACTCCTTGGTAATGGCATCAAAGCCATGGTTGGGAATACGGTTTTCATTGGAAAAGGAAGCCAAATATTCCGAGGTTTGCCCTAATTGTTGCAACAGGGTTTCTTGATGGGTCAGCGGTTCAAGTTCCATTGCGGATTCCTTGCCCAGTTCCGTGGTACAACGCGCAGCAAGTTGTTCCAAAACGATGGGAAACTCTAAGTCCTGTAAGGTTTTTGAATGAATGGGTTCCATGTTCCTCTTCTAGCGGGGCAAAGATAATGATTCAACAAGGGAAGACATTTTAAATTTTGTAACGGGATACAAAAAATGGTTTCCGTTGACAAGCCCACTGGAAGGCGAAGGAAATCCCTGATCATCCCCTTGCTTTTTCCAATCTGTCCTGGATCAATTCCTTTTCATTTTTCTTGTTGGCGAATTCCATGGCTTTGTGCAGATAGTCCATTTCCATATCCGTATTGTTCTTCATACGATAAAGTTCTGCCAACAAACAGAAATAATGGTGGTTATCCTTTAGCTTCAATTTATGGGCTTCATGAATGGCCTCATCCACGGAATTTACTTTGGCGAGGACATACGTCCGGTTCATGGCTATGATAGGCGAATACTCTATGGTGAGCAATTGGTTGTACAACGCCAATATGCTATTCCATTTTTCTTTGGTTTCCTCGGTATGCCAATAAGCGATGGCCGCCTCTAGATGATACTTGGTTAACTCATTGCCGGCCGCAGAGCGCTTTAGGTATTTTTTGCCTTTTTGAATTAAATCCTTGTCCCATTTTCCTTTATCCTGTTCATGGTACAAAAGATCACCGTGTTCCCCGGATGTCCTGGCATCCAATCTGGAAGCATGGAAACACATTAGGGCGATAAGGGCGTATATTTTTGGTTTTGGAAAGATTTTTTGCCGGGACAGGAAAAGACTCAATCGTAGGGCTTCCCAGCATATTTCGTGGCGGATACTTTCTTCATTGACACTGCTGCAATACCCTTCGTTGAACAGTAAATAAATGACCCGCAATACATTGTCTAGCCTTGAAACATATTGGTCAGCCGCAAGATTCGTTTCAATTCGATTACGTTCTTTGATCGCTTTTTTGGCCCGGTATATTCTTTTGGTAATGGTTTCTTTGTTTGATAACAGTGCCCTGGCAATTTCTTCAATACTGAAACCACATAAAATTCGCAGGGTAATACAAAGCTGGGATTCATTATTGAGTTTGGGGTCACAGAGCACAAACAGCATCCGAAGCTGACTGTCCTCAATTATTTTGTCCGTAATCTCGATAGGGTTGGTTTGCCCGTTTCCCGCACCCAGTTCAGGGATGATTTTTTCCGTATAGATTTTTTTTCTTCTGTAGTGTTCGTACAGCAGATTTTGGGCAACTTTTCGAAGCCAGGCTTTTGGAAAATTGGGAATGCCTTTATGGGACCAGGCCTTCATGGCCCTAAGAAAGGTTTCGGATACAATATCCTCGGCCAATTGCAGATCGTCCAGCCCATAATAATTGCAGAGTACAGCAATCAAGTTGCTGTACTCAGACTTAAATACCTCGGACAGTTGTTTGTTGTCCATAAGATTGCTTCCCGTTGGACGATGTACTACATGCCATCCAAGACCATAACATCCCTAATCTCCACTTTGCCGCCACTACTTAGGACGGGACAACCCTTACCAAGTTGGATGGCTTCTTCAATGGAAGCTGCCGATACGATCATAAAACCTCCCACAATCTCTTTTACTTCTGCATAGGGGCCATCGGTAATCGTTCCATCCGCATGCATGGTCTTACCTTCAAATCCCAGGGCCTCACCCGGATTTTTGAGTTTGCCTTGTGCGCTAATTCCGTCCATCCAATCCTGCCAGGCTTTGACCTCCTCTTCTATTTGTGCTGGAGTAGGGTTAACATCAGGATCGGGTTCGCTGTGGAACAGCATCATAAAATCTTTCATGTTTTTTGTTTTTAATGAATAACTACTAAAGGTTTATATCCATAATGATTGAAAACTTGGAAACTGGACAATAGTCCGGTTTTTTCTGCTTAGGATTTAGTGGCTGCCATGCCTCGTTGCCCATATAAGGCTATATAAAGTTAGTATTTCAGTGGTGATGGTCATGAAGTTTATGGGAAATATAAGGAAGTAGGAATATAATATTTCCATAAAAAGGAAATTTATCCTATTGTTTCCATAAAAAGGAAATAAATTCATATATTTCCACAAACAAGAAACAAGAATGGCAGCAAGTCATCATATCATAATGGCGGATATTATCTCAAGTCGTCACATCAATAAGAATGATGATTTCATGCATCAATTCAAAGCATTGGTAAAATTGGCAAATACCGAGTTTACCCGTCACATCATCTCACCATTGACCATTACACTTGGGGATGAATTTCAAGGCATTGTCAATAGCACCAAAACGCTTTTCGAACTGCTATTTTTTTTGGAGGAGCAGATCATAGAAGCGCACTATCCCTATGGCCTTAGATATTCCTTGGTCTTTGGGGAAATAGAGACTGAAATCAACAAAGAGATTGCTTATGAAATGTATGGTCCCGGACTGACCAAGGCCAGGGAGGCCCTAACAACGGCAAAAGAAGCCGGTGACAACTATTTCATTGCTATAAACGAACACCTGGACGATCAACTACGATTGTGCATGAAACTCTATCAATCCATAAAGTCTGAATGGAAACTGTCGGAATTTGAGATCGTATCGGCCTTTCTAAAGCATAAGGATTACAAGGATCTTAAAAGAATAGGCCTTTATAAAACGCGCTCAGGTGCATGGAAAAAAGGGAAATCATTGCGAATCGATGAATACAATATCGTAAAACAGCTTGTTTTTCAAATTATAGGTAATGAGTGATATTAAATATCAAATCCTTTATTGGATCATGGTCGAAGTATTTTTGATCATAATATTCTATGCCGTTTCAAAATGGTTGAACCCTAAAAATCCCATTACGAACAATACGGAAAAGTTCACATCATGGCTCAAGGGGTTTTTGGAAAGGTTGTTTCTCGCATTTTTGTTGTTATCAAACCTGCAGGGAGGTGCTTTGGTATTATTTGGTGCCATAAAACTAGGGACACGATTGGATAGCGATAAAGAAAGAAAAGTGAGCAATGACTACTTTGTTGTTGGAAACTTCCTATCAATCGCAGGAGCGGTAGTCACCTATTTGTTGTTCAAGGAAGTATTAAAATTCAATTGAAATAAATGAAAGATGCACCCAACTGGCAGACCGCCATCGAATTTGAGGATATTACCTATAAAAAATGTGACGGGGTTGCCCGTATCGCCTTTAACCGACCAGAGGTTCGCAATGCCTTTCGTCCTAAAACCACAAGCGAGTTGTACCGCGCATTTTATGATGCCCAGGAAGATACCTCAATAGGGGTTGTTCTCCTTTCTGGGGAGGGGCCCTCACCCAAGGATGGGGGCTGGGCGTTTTGCAGTGGTGGCGATCAAAAGGCCAGGGGACATCAAGGCTATGTAGGGGAAGATGGGTACCATCGTCTGAACATTTTGGAAGTACAACGGTTGATTCGCTTTATGCCCAAGGTGGTCATTGCCGTAGTCCCTGGCTGGGCCGTAGGTGGAGGGCATAGCCTACACGTGGTCTGTGATATGACCTTGGCCAGTAAGGAGCATGCCCTATTTAAACAGACCGATGCCGATGTGACCAGTTTTGATGGTGGATATGGATCCGCCTATTTGGCTAAAATGGTGGGACAGAAAAAAGCTAGGGAAATCTTCTTTTTGGGCCGTAATTATTCGGCTCAGGAAGCCTATGAAATGGGGATGGTCAATGCCGTTGTCCCACATGGGGAGTTGGAAGCTACGGCCTACCAATGGGCACAGGAGGTTTTGGCAAAATCGCCAACGTCCATTAAAATGTTGAAATTTGCCATGAACCTAACGGACGATGGCATGGTGGGGCAGCAGGTGTTTGCGGGAGAGGCCACGCGTTTGGCATATATGACCGATGAGGCCATAGAAGGAAGAAATGCCTTTTTGGAAAAACGAAAACCAAATTTTGGGAAGAACAAATGGATTCCTTAGGCAGTTCCGTTTAAGGGGGAATTGGTGCGACAATTTGTTTTGCCTAAAATGTATACTATAGTGCCACCAACTAAAAAGGACCCTAGCGTTTAAACTAAGGCCCTTTTAACGAGAACACTATATGAAAATGAAAAAATTTACTTGCTTTAATATTATGATGTAAATGTACCACTAGGGCCTTCCTTACGGAAATTATTGTTGTGAACGCCCCTTGTTTTGTGGTGTGCTAAGGCAAAAATGAAATCAGGGTTAAATTTTCCCCTTTATTCTATGGCACTGACCAAGGTGGAAAGAAAGCCATTGATATCGAATTCCGGAAATTCTGCCAGTCCGGTCCGTACTACCACCAAATGCTTTGACGGAATCATAAAGACGTATTGACCTTGATACCCATTCATGGAGTACAGGTCTTTGGGAACATCTGGGTAAATTCCACCGGAATTCAACCAAAAATGTGCTCCGTAGGTTCCATCGGAATGCGCCGTGGGCTCGGTAATATAATCGACCCATTCCGGAGCAAAGAGCTGTTCACCCTTCCATTGTCCCTTATTTAGGTAAAGTTGTCCCAAGCGGCCCCAGTCCCTTGTGCTGGCCCATCCATAGGAGGAGCCTACATAATTACCTTTCAAATCGGCTTCAATGAGCATGGAATGGGCACCAATTTTATCAATTAAGGAAGCGTATGGAAAATCGAGATACGCTTGATGGGTCGCGAACTGTTGTCTAAGGATTCCGGACAACAGATTGCTTGTCCCGGAGGAATAATTCCAGATTTCCGTGGGTATTGCAATGGCCTCCTTCCCTTTTTGTGCTGCTGTCATATCGCTTTCCAGGAACAACATTTTGGTAACATCGGAGATTTTGCCATAGTCTTCTTCCCATTCCAATCCGCTCTGCATTCGCAACAGATGGTTTAGCGTAATGTTTTTGCGTTCGTCATTCTCCCACTCGGCAACGGGGGCGGGCAAATCCATTTGCAATTTTCCCTGATGTTCCAAAACGCCATATAAGGTTGCCAAAACACTTTTGGTCATGGACCAACCCAAAATTGGGGTGGTGGCGTCAAAACCTTCCAAATAGCGTTCATGTAAAAGCTGTCCTTTGTACAGGACCAATAGGGTTCGTGTTTTTTGTACTTCCGGATTTCCAAAAGGTAATGCCACGGCCTGGTTCAATTTATCATAGTCAATTTCAGGAAATATGGAATCTTTGGGGGCCAAGTGGCCAAGAGGGTAGGGTAGGGAATCAAATTTTTGTTGTCTGTTGGGTTGCAAATAAGGTTCACCGTCCTCATAGTCCTTATTGACCAGTACGGCCCCAAGACCCTTTCGGTCTATGGCTTTTCGTTCTTGTAGGCCATAAACGTTCGACATGGCAAATCCACTATCGTCAACAAACTCCGTAGTGGCCAAATTTACCAAAGGAATGTCCAAATCCACGGTATTGATCGAAGCAGGCATTCTATCTCCAACCAAAACACTGGAGGCCATATACTTAGACGCATAGCCAGAAATAATGGTGAGCTTCGGATAATTTTCGATAATTACCAGAACGATAATGATAGCGAGTAAAAACAGGATTCTTTTAAACCATTTCATGGACAAGGAGCGGTATTTGTTGTATTTTTCAGAACCTAAATATAACTATTAAAATCATGTCGAACTTAGGTTTGATCATTGAAGAACGAAGTCGTGATATTGGTGATTTTCTGGTAGGCCGATTGATTCCTTTTCGCAAAAAACGAATGATAGGCCCCTTTATTTTTATTGATCATATGGGACCTACAAAATTGGGCCCAACAACTTATATGGATGTGGATCAACACCCACATATTGGACTTTCTACTTTGACGTATATGCTGGAAGGAGAGCTGATGCACGAGGACAGTATGGGCTCCAAACAGTTGATCCAACCAGGGTCCGTGAACTGGATGACCGCCGGAAAGGGTGTCTCCCATACCGAACGTACTCCGGAACATCTTCGGAATGGTAGGAGCTTTACGGCCCATGGCTATCAGATTTGGGTGGCTTTACCCAAGCACTTGGAGGAGATGGAACCGGAGTTCCACCATATCCCAGGTCATGAGTTGCCCAGTTGGCATGATGGTTCCGCAAAATTTACGCTGGTAGCTGGGGACGGCTATGGCAGAAAGTCCCCGGTGCCCGTACATTCGGAACTATTTATGGTGGAAATAAAAAACACGGACTCCTATGATTTCGAGGTAAAGGATGAACTAAAGGGGGAAATCGGCATCTGTATTGTGGAAGGTGGAATACAAGCATGCGGGGAACAGATTGAAAAAGGGCATATTTTGGTTTCCAAAGTGGAAGATACCTGTTCCATTTCCTTATGGCCCAATTCCCATATCCTCCTTTTTGGTGGAATTCCCTTCCCCGAGGAACGGCACATATTCTGGAATTTTGTGGCTTCATCAAAAGAAAAAATAACCAGTGCCAAAGAAGCTTGGAGGAGAAAGGAATTTCCTATGATGCCAAATGATACGACCTATGTCCCATTACCTTAATACCCAAAAAACCAAAATATACCTTATGCGCAATAGTACCTTGGCCCAAAGATGGGTCGTTTCCCTTTTGTTGGTTACAATATTGTTTTCCTGTGCCCCAGAACCTGAAAAACGGGAAGTTGTCCTGTACGAAAACTATTGTGCCAGTTGTCACCTGGCTCCTGAAATCGGAAACTTGCCCAAGGACATTTGGGAAGATTACGTCTTACCCGATATGGCATCCCGAATGAAGATCAAGGAACTCTATGAAGCCCCCGATCAGACAAAAGCGGGTTTTAGACCAGAGATAAAGCTCAATGACTGGATCGCATTACAAAATTATGTGATTTCCCTGGCACCGGAGCAACTTCCCGAAACACCTTTGCCCAAACAGGAACTGCTCTCCGGTTTCAGGACCAAAGCATTGGAACTGGATGACCAAAATGGGGCATTCTTTACCTTTCTGCAATATGAGGAAGGGAACAATACTATGGTGCTGGGAGATATTGGCGGCAGCGTAAAACGGTATGATTTCCAGTCCGAAAGCGTTGCACAGCTTTTTCAAGGGGAAACTCCCGTTACCTGGTACAACAAAAATAGGGACACAGAGTTTATTTCCGAGGTGGGCATCCTTGACCCTTCAGAACTGGAAAGGGGAAAGATTGTCCTTAAGCAAGGAAAGGACACCCTTGCCCTGAACCATGCTTTCCATAGACCGGTCCATAATTTGGTCGAGGATTTAAATGGGGATGGAACTTTGGAAATGGTTGTCTCCGAGTTTGGAAATGAAACAGGTCGATTGTCCTTGTTGGTTCAAAAAGATACGGGTGTGTATGACAAGAAAGTACTGTTAAATCTGCCAGGATGCATCAGGACCATTGCAAAGGACATGGATCGGGATGGGAAGTTGGATTTGGTCACCATTACGTCCCAGGCTTGGGAAAGTATTACCATTTTATACCAAAAGGAAGATTTGGTATTTGAGGCGGACAAGGTTCTTGAATTTAGCTCGGTGTATGGAAGCAGTTGGTTTGAGTTGGTGGATTACAATAACGATGGTTTTGATGATATCGTTACCGTAAATGGGGACAATGCCGATAAGTCCTATGTACATAAACCGTACCATGGAATGCGCATCCACCTCAATGATGGCCAAAACAATTTTTCCGAAGTGTTCTTTTATCCTTTAAATGGCGCTACACGTTTGATTGCCGATGATTTTGATGCCGATGGTGATATTGACTTTGGACTGATCAGTACGTTTCCAAATTATGATAGGGCTCCTCAGCTCACATTTGTCTATTTGGAAAATGAGGAAGCGGATGCCTATCGGTTTCGCACAAAAATTTTGGAGCATCCCAACCAGGGAAGGTGGTTTTTGATGGATAAAGGAGATGTGGACGCTGATGGGGACATGGATATTCTATTGAGTTCCTTTACTTATGTTTTTACTCCCGTACCGGACAATCTTTCAAAACAATGGGCCGAAACCAATGTGGATGTCCTGGTGTTGGAAAATCTCTTAAATTAGGGCCATGCATCGCTTGGGCTTCATTTTGGTATTTCTGTTGATCTCCTGTTCAACGGAAATGACATTTGTGGAGAGACCCATCATTTTTGATGCACAACGGGTGAAATTGACAAAGGAATACCTCAAAGACCGTTATCAGCTGGAAAGGGACTCCATTACCATTGTCCCTAGGATGATTGTATTGCACCATACCGTTATTCCCACATTGGACAAAACCTTTGAAGCATTTAACGCCCCTACCTTACCGAATTGGCGCCCGGACATTGAAAATGTCAGTGGCCTAAATGTTTCTTCACAATTTGTTGTGGACCGCGACGGTACCATATATCGCTTAATGCCGGAAACCTATATGGCCAGGCATGTGATTGGTTTAAACCATTGTGCCATTGGTGTGGAAAACGTTGGGGGAACCCCGGAATTTCCTTTAACAAAGGCGCAGGTTAAGGCCAACATAAAACTGGTGCATTACCTGGCGAAGAAATATGATATTGACTATTTGATCGGTCACCACGAGTACATGGCATTTGAGGGGCATGAATTATGGCTGGAAGTGGACGAGGGGTATCGGACAAAAAAGACCGATCCGGGAGATAAATTCATGCAAAAGGTACGAAAAGCCACCAAAAGACTTAATTTTAAACCGCTACCAGAAATAAAACCCCATTGAAAAAGATAGTTTTAGTCCTTATTTTGTCCCTTGTCCATTCCCTATCATTGAGCGCACAGGATTTTACCGAAAGTCTCTACAGTACCTATGGGAACTATAAAGAACCTTCTTTGGACAAGCGGAGAATAAAGTACGCACAGCTTACCCCCCTCATTGATCGGTTGAGGACCAATTCCAAGTTTACGGTCAAAAAAGTTGGGGAATCCATTGAAGGTAGGGATTTAAATTTAATCAGTTTAGGAAAGGGAGGTACCCCCATTTTTCTTTGGTCCCAGATGCATGGGGATGAACCCACGGCCACACAGGCTATTTTTGATATCCTAAACTTCTTTGATTCGAATGATTTCCAAAAAGAACGTAAGATTATCCTTGCAAATACCCAATTGCACTTTTTGCCCATGGTAAATCCGGACGGTGCAGAAGTGTTTCAACGTAGAAATGCTTTGGGGATAGATATCAATAGGGATGCGCTTCGACTACAATCACCGGAGGGTAGGGTATTGAAAAGGATTCGGGATAGCTTGGACGCCACCTTTGGTTTTAACCTACATGATCAGAGTCGATATTACAATGCCGAACGGACCCCAAAACCCGCCACCATATCCTACCTGGCCACAGCGTACAATTATGAAAAGGACATCAATGAGGTAAGGGAACGAGCCATGAAAGCTATTGTATATATGAACGATGTTATCCAAAAATATGCTCCGGGACAGGTAGGTCGCTACAGTGATGACTTTGAACCCAGGGCTTTTGGTGACAATATTGCAAAATGGGGAACAAGCCTTATCCTTATTGAATCTGGCGGATATGTCAATGACCGGGAAAAACAGGAAATCCGGAAGTTGAACTATGTTTCCATACTTTCCGCACTGTATGGCATTGCCACTGGAGCATACAAGGACATTCCCATTGAACGGTATGAGGAAATTCCGAGAAACGATAGAAAGCTGTTCGACTTAAAGATTGAAAACCTGACATATGTCCTCAACGGTGAAGAATACATTTTGGATTTGGGGATACAGAGACAGGAAATTGATGATGCGCATCATGATAGTTTTCATTATAAAAGTGTTATTGTGGACCAAGGGGATCTTTCCACTTACTACGGATACAAAACTTTTGATGCGACGGGCTATACGGTAGTTCCTCCCAGGATTACGGACCAAGCTGTTCCCAGTTTGTCCAACTTTGATCGTTTAATGGATTACGAAAAATGGGTGCGTGCCGGTTTTGGCTATTTACGCATGCACAATATCCCTGGGGATAAAGTACAATTGCCCTCTAAAATAAACTTGGCATCGGAAGGCTTTCAACTACCTGATTTCAAGCTTATGGTAGGAAAAAACCCAACCTTTTTCCTCGAGAAAGGAGGGAAGCTTACCCATGCCATTATCAATGGATTTCCCTTGGATCTCTCCCAACCGTTGGACAATCAGGATTTTGGGAATGCACTCATTTATCGATAGCATCAATATCCAAACTGAATGGATACTTCGGAACCGTATACCAACAATATTATGAGCATGGTGAATAGGGTGGAGACTATTGCCGAAAACAATAGCAATACCATACTTTTACTCCAAAAGGGCAATATCCCCAAAGGTCCGTTGTTCATTATTTCCTTAAATACATCCATAACCGTATCGTTTTAACAAAGGATGTAGCCAGTTGTTGTTGAAATAATAACAAGTACAATGCCAAAAACCCTACTGCTTGCCACAAGAAGTACCCTTAAAACGTTCAAACGACGGTATTCATCGTTAAAGTGGATTCCCTAAAAAAGTGTAATTTGCCATAATAAACCTTAAACTAAATCGTGTCATGAGGAAATTGCTGTATATCATCCTGGTCGTTGGTTCGGTGCATACCGTTCCCGCACAGGAGATCAACCTTTTTAATGGTAAAAATTTAGACGGGTGGACCAATCATGGCAGTGAGAAATGGTATGTGGAAAATGGGGAATTGATTTGTGAAAGTGGCCCCAAAGGAGAATACGGCTATTTGTCGACCAATACCTATTATGACGATTTTGTACTTACCCTAAGCTTTAAACAAGAGGCCAATGGAAACAGTGGTGTCTTTTTCCGTTCCACTTTTGAGGGCACCAAGGTCACGGGCTGGCAGGTTGAAGTTGCCCCACCCAAGAAACATACGGGAGGCATCTATGAGTCCTATGGTAGGGGCTGGCTCATAAAACCGGAAGATGAAAAGGATTCCGCCCTAAAAATGGGGCAATGGAATACCATGAGAATTAAGGCCACCGGCAATACGGTAACAACTTGGCTAAACGGTGTGGAAATGGTACGGTTGGAGGACCAAAAAATAGGCCAGGGAAAAGGGGCCATAGCCTTACAGATCCATGATGGTGGAGGAATCAAAGTCCGTTGGAAGGACATTAAATTGCTCCCTATTACAAACGATTAAAAAACAAACTTGAGGTTGTTGGTATCATTTTACCGCCGTCACCTCAAACTTTCTGAACTCAACAGGACCATGATCACCTTGAATCATGATCGGTCCCGGTTCCCCTTCCTTACTGTCCAATGCACCTCCCGTAATCCCGGGAATGGTTTGATTGTGAATAATGACCTTGCCGTTGGCTTTGATCGTCACACGGCTACCAATAAACTCAATTTCATAGCGTTGCCATTCACCGGCCGGTTTAGCGACGTTCTCATTGGGTTCCAGGAAGCCGTAGATGCCACCAAAATAAATGTCGGAAGCTTCCAGGCCATGATTGTCCGCTATTTGGACCTCATAGCGCCCCCTTAAATAAATACCACTATTGCTACCTTCCGGATACCTAAATTCCGTTACCAATTTAAAATCGGTAAACTTTTGGTTGCTAATTAGGTTGGCCCCACTTTTGGAATTGGTAAGGACACCATTTACCACGGACCATTCATTTTGGTCGGAATCCAGATACCAGCCATCCAAATCCTTACCATTGAAAAGTGCAATGGGTTTTCCCCAATCCGGATTTTCCACATAGGCCAGTTTTGGAACGGGTTTCCCGGTCCAGGGAATAATACTGCCATCGGTATAGATCAGGGTCCCCTCGATGATTCCATCTTTTAATTCCCCATGAAGGATCATATCACTTCCTTCCGGTTCCCATTGTCTGGGGATGGTGAAGGTAAACTTGTCCCCAAAGGTCTCTATTTCGGCTATCGGTCTGGCACTGCCAAACGCAAAAACAAATCGACCTACCAAAGTTTCATGACCGGAATGCCTAACCTCCAACCAGGAGGGAGCGGTCTTTCCCATAAACTGTATCTCCAAGTCCCATCGCCCTTCCAGGGGATGCTGCTTTTGGGCACAAATGGGGAGTGTGAACAACAATATGGACAATGCAAGTGTACATTGGGAGAAGGTTATTTTCATCGTATTGGATTTAAGTGCATGAAGATACTCAAATCCCATGAAAACATTGGTACCTCCTACTCACAACCTCCGGTAAAGCCATCGGCATCAAATTGGGTCTGTACCGCACCTTGCCGTGCACCATTGGTCAATTGAATCACAAGGTTGTTGTCCCCACTGCCGTCACGTTTTGGTGTGCAGTACTCAAATAGGTAAAAACTGTTGGCCTGTTCGGAAACCCGTGCAGAGATTTGATTAAAGGTTGTTTCCAGTTCGGCTGCATTACTGGCCACCACACTGGAGGTTTTCCCAATTTCCTGGAGGATTTCCTGATCAATTTCAGCCCCTAGGCCTATGGTAAAAAAGGAAATATTGGGATTGGCATTATCCACTGCATTTAGGGCACTTTCCTCAGTAAAGCGTGAGGCCTGGTCGGTACCGTCCGTAAATAGGACCACTGAAGCCGCTATAATGGGGGCGCCTTGAATACTGTTGGCCTCATCGATCAATTCCTCGGCCCTGTTTGTTGATTTTATTACCGCACCGTATAAATCCGTGGAGGGATCGTTACTGATATCATCGGTAATCCCATCAATGGCGGCGGTCAATTCGGTCACGGAAGACGTCAAAGGATTGAGTAAATGAAGTTCGTCCTCACCATCAAACCAGTAAATGGCCATTTTAAAGGATTCGGTTTCAATATCGGGCATCACATTGTTCACAAAGCTCGTGGATGCTGTTTTCAATTCTTCCAAACTTCCCTGAAGTACGGAATTACTTAAATCCAGTACCAATAACGTATTATTGGTGAACACTTGGGAATTTGGAGATATACGAGCCAAGGATTCCGAAGCGGAAATGGTATTGAAACAGTCGTCATTCCTACCTTGTTCGTAAATGGTAAATTGATTTGCCGTTAGGCCCGAAATAGGATTTCCCTGCTTATCGGATACCTTGAATAGGATGGACACTTTGCCCGGAAGGGTGGTAAACTGGTCCTGAATGGACAACAGCAGTTCGTTTTCCTCAAAGTTTAGACAGTCATCCGGTTCCTCACCTTGCCCAAGTTCCCCTTGATTTATATTGAAATTAACGTCATCATCGGCATTACCACATGATTGTAACAAAACAACTGTAAACAGAAAAAGGGATAGAAATTTGATTGATGATTTCATATTCATAATGTTCTGGTTCTTCCCATCAAACGCAAAAACCGGACCAATAGTGTGTATTTCGGGAATTTTGTACGTCCCCAATTCGATTTAACACTTTATGAAACCCATAATTCCATCATTTTTGAACGTTGGCCCCTATGTTGCGGATATCACGAAGAACCAAAAAATGTCAACACAAAATCAACCATAGTAATCTTCCCCATTGGGTCTTAATAAGATTTTAGCAGGACCATAACCCGTAAAACCACAGTTCTACAGGCTTGGTAATCAAAAAAGCCGGGTAGAGGAGGGATAGGTTTAGGGATCCGTCCCTTCTAAAACTTTAGTTTTTCATGTTTGTCCCAAAGTCCCCAATACGCACCAACATCTCCCTCATCCCCGGTTTTCCATGATTCGTCAAAAGATGAAAAATAGAACACCTCAATGTTGGCTTTGGCCGACCATACTTGGGTATTGATGAAGTATTTCATTGCATTTTCCGCGGAGGAGACAGCTCCCCCCAGACTGCTCCCTTCACTGGGCCATCCGGTTTCCGTGATGATTACTTTTTTCCCATTTGCGGCATCAACCGCCTGCCCATACATTTGTTGCATATGGTTCAAGGAATACTCCATGGGGCAACCTTCCCAGTACGGATAGCAATTGGAAAGGATAACATCACAGGTTTCCGTAATCTTTGGATGGTTTGTAAACTCGTAGTAGGCATCAACATAGCCCACGGGAATGCCCGGTATGGCCTCTTTTACCCTGTTGAGATAGCCCAGTAACTGTTCTTCATTGAGTTCATTCCTATAGAGTACCTCATTGCCCACTGCCGCTATGGTAACACAACCTTCGTTGGCCAATTGGATCAACGCATTTATTTCCTTTTCATTGGCTTCCAAATCATCGCTTAACCAGGCACCTACCAAAGTTTGAAGTCCATTTTTATGTGCGATGCGAGGTACGTGCTCGTTTCCCTCGATACAGGAAAACGAACGTACCCATTTGGTAAATGGTTTAAGGATTTGGATTCGTCGTTCCACTTGTTCTTCCGTAATGATATCGCCCGGTTTTTGCCCATCTTCATACATGCTAAAACAAATACCGTGCATTCCGTTTTGAAGTGTTTCCAACCATAATGCCCGCAATTCATCGTCGGAAATTTTGCTGAAATCAACCCCAGCATATTCGGTGAAATTATGTTTTGCCTGCGAAAAATGACGGCCTTCCCTGTATGACATTTCTATTGATATTTTAGTTGTTCATTTTTATTCCAAATTCCCCAACGTTCCCCAACGTCCCCTTCATGGTGCACTTTCCAGGACTCATCAAAGGATGAGAAATAAAACATGGGGATTCCCTCTTGAGTGGCCCAATTGGTGCTGTTAATGAAGTATTTCATCGCATTTGTGGATGAAGGTTCCGCTGTCCCCGTATTTGTGCCCTGATCGGGCCAGCCCGTTTCCGTAATGATCACAGGTTTTCCTGCTGCCGCATTTTTAGTGACCGCGTACATCTGTTTTAAATAGGTCGCTGCATACTGAATATCGCATCCTTCCCAGAACGGATAACAATTGGCCAAAACCACATCACAGGCATCTATCAATTCAGGGTTTTCAAGAAATTGATAATAAGCATCCACATAACCAACCGGAATGTTCGGTAGCGCCTTTTTGACATCGCTGATATAATCCAGAATCTCCTGCTTTGTGACTTCATTCCGCATTAAGGCTTCATTGCCAACCACGGCGATATCTACCTGTCCCTTTCTGGCAAGGTCAATAAGGGCCTTGATTTCCTTTTCATTTTCTTTTTTATCACTTCCGATCCAAGCACCTACCATTGTTTTTAAGCCTTTTTCATGGGCTAGGTGCGGAATAAACTCATTTCCTTCCGTACAGGAAAAAGAGCGGACCCATTTGGTATAGGGGGCAATGACCTCCATCCGTTGCCGTATCTGTGCTTCCGACAGGGAATCACCAATATCCTGACCTTCCAAATATGGACTAAAGCACAGCCCATGAAGTCCGGTGCTCAACGATTTTGAAAATAGCCTTTTGATTTCGGCATCCGTTTTTCCCAGGAAGTCGATATCCGTCTTTGATTGGACATTTAAGTCCATGGTAGCGAGCGAACGTAGTTTGTCCGTTTGGTAGTACGAAGTCAGTTTTTCGGCTGGCTTGTTCTTACGCTTTTCCAATTTCGCACGTATTTCATTTGCGCGCTCTTCGGAAACATCGTAATTCTTCATGATCAACATGGCAAATAGGGTTCCTACCATAGGGAAGAAGCAGAAAAATGCATGAAGCCCGTCTACTGCCCCTTGTTGTTCGGTGGTAACTAAATCGGGGTTAAAACCAACAATACCAATAATTACCCCGCTAAGCGCTCCTGCTATGGCAAAACCCACCTTGACCATCCACCAGTAGATGGCGCCAAAGATACCTTCCCTGCGTTTGCCCGAATTAAGTTCATCTATATCGATAACATCCGCTGTCATGGACATCATAATGGTAAACAAACTCCCTATCCCAAAAGAGAAAAAGGGCAGTGCAATGATGTACAACCATGGTTTTCCAGGTATAAAGAGGAAATACATCATGACATAACCAACAATCGAAATAGCCTGGGCCCACATGAACGCCTTCTTTTTACCCATTATTTTTGACATCCAGGTCACCAAAGGAATCACAATAAACGTTGTACCCAACGCTCCTATACAGCCGAACAGGGCAACCCAAATACCAGTAGCAACGGCATCGCCATTGAATAACCTATAAACAATGACAAAATAAGTTAGGGCGGCCACGGTGTTAAAGGCATTGAAAATCAAAAACGTGGCGCCACATATCCTTCTAAATTCGGCCAGTTTAAAGGCATCTTTGAAACTCCCTATAATTTTCTTAAGGCTACCTCCAATATTGGATACGTTCAACGGTTCATAATCTTCATCAAGGGTCGATTTACTTTTAATGAATATAGCTGGTACCATCGCTGCAATTGCACAGGGGATGGCCACCCAAACGGCCAATTCACGGACAGCTATTTCTTGGTTTGGAAACCAATCCGGGTCATCCATAATCACCCAAAACCAGGGGGCAATGACCCAAGCCCATTGGCCAATCCATTGGGCCACGGCCATAATGTTGGTCCGTTCATGAAAATCATCGCTCATTTCATAACCCATGGCCACATAGGGTACACTGAAAAAAGTGAGCCCCAGATAAAATACAATGGACCATAAAAAGAAATACCAAAAATTATATTGCAAGGTATTGTCCGAATACAATTGCCACATCAAGGTAAACGCTATCCCCATTAGAAGTCCACCAATTAGCACATACTGCTTTCGTCTGCCCCATTTGGATTTCGTATTGTCCGAGATGAACCCCATAATGGGATCGGTTATGGAATCAAAAATCCTAGGGAAAAAATAAACCAAGGACCACAACCACCCATTAAATCCAAATGATTGTACAAGGACCACCATAAAAATTCCAAGAATGGCAGGGAACATTTGGTTGGCAAACATTCCAACTCCAAAAGCTACTTTTTGCCCAAAGGGCACTTTTGCTGTGGTACTCATGGCTTCACTCATAATTTTTCGGTTTGATTAATTTAGTTGTTTGACCAACAGGGTCTGAATAGCCTGCGGACTGATTTTCACCTGCTTTGAACGCCCCTCCATGGACAACTCCACGTTTTTGGGGTCGGTATCCATATTCAAAACCACTACTGCTATTGTCCCGTCGGGATTTTTTGCTGCCGTGACCAATAGGGAACCATCCGTGGTGTTGAACCCAATCCTTTTGGCCCCGGGCCTTATGTATTTGCTAAAATGTGCCAGGGTATGGTATAAGGGCGTAAAATAGATTTCATCCTTTTTGGGATCTACAATGACCGGCGCAACACACCAATTCTTGAACCAATTGGGACCTCCCTGGCGGTCAAGTACCATATTCCAATCTATCCAACCGTCTACCCAGTTGTTCAAGCAACCTATGATGTCCCTGGCATAACGATATACGGGCACATATTTGGGGTGGTATTTTTTATCCGCTTCCGGAGCCCAATCCCATCCCCAATCCGTGGCTTCTTTGGACCAGTACCACGCATCATCCTTCCATTTTGGGATTTCGGCATCCACACAGGCTTCCGTTTGTATCAAATGTTTGTTCGGTGCTTTTTGATGGGCATACTGAAGTGCTTCCGGAAAAACCTCATAGGTACTCGCATACCAATGGATTGCCGTACCATCATAGTATTTTGAGGTTGCTTCATCCGCATACATGACATCCACCCATTCCTTTAAATGCTCCCGGTTCTGATCGTACCCCAAAACCTTAATATGACCTTTACCGTCCGCTTCCAGTTTAGGGCCCAAATGGTTTTGCACAAATTGTGTCATTTCCTGGGGCGTAAAGTGCATGCTCTCCCAGTTATTGTCATTACCCAAAGGTTCGTTCTCTACGGTAAAACCCCAAATATCAATCCCTTCAGCTTTATAGGCATCGATGTATTTGGCGAAGAACAAGGCCCAAGTATCGTAATATTGGGGCAGCAGTTTGCCTCCACGCCAATCTTTGTTGTCTTTCATCCAAGGGGGTGCCGTCCATGGTGAGCTTACAATTTTAAATCCATCCTTGGACAGTGCCATGGCCTCCTTAATCATTGGAATGATATCATTTTTGTCCTCCTCAATCGAAAAATGTTCCAACTCCATGTCACCATCTACGGAGGCATAGGAATAATTGGTTAAGGAGAAATCACAGGAATTCATATGGGTTCGTGTCAACGAATACCTTGCTCCGCTTTCACCAAAATAGGCTTCCAATACCTTGTTTCGGTTTTGTTTGCCCAGTTGGTTCAACAAATGTGCGGACGCTTCGGTAAACGACCCCCCAAACCCCGTAATGGTCTGATACTCCTGATTGGGTAAAAGTTTTATGGATGTCACATTTTCTGTAGCAGTGGTCGTTTCCACTTTTTGCAGCTTATTTCCGCCTGCGGAAGTTTCGTACACCGTTACATCCAAGGATTCCTGTTTTTGTTTACACCCCAACATACCGATTGTCAATGCGATAAAAATGTAATGGTTCAATGTTCTCATTCCCCGATGTCTTACAATACATTCTTACTGTTGAACTTTGGTTTCACTGGCCATGGGTGGCACCAATACGTCCCGCAACAAGGCTTCTTTATCACCATTGTAAGTCTTGGTTATTGGGTTACCGTTGCGTTTCAGCCCTTCGAAAGTTCCCTGGTCCACCATACTCCAGAGCGCGTATTTTGCCTGGCCATCAACGGTGAACAGTCCAAAATGGTTTTCGGACCCCTGGGGGTTCCTCGCATCCTTCCAGGGCTCATCAAATCCTTCAAAATAAAAACACGAAATCCCTTCAGCATTGGTCCAGTCCCGAATGTGCTCATGGAACACCGCTTCTTTGTACTCATCGGTGGCCCTTGAGCCATTGGGTCCGTAATGCCCATTGGAAATAGTGGCCCAGCCCGTTTCACCGATATGGATAGGTTTGTCAACACCCAAGCTTTTCATATAATCATATACACTTTGGTATTGTGTCATCGCATATTCCTTGGATCTTTGCATGGCCGAATGAATCTTTTCAAGGTCCGATAGTTCCTTTTCGGATTCACGCACTCCCCAGAAATCTGGGTTGTAATGGGTATCGTGCATGGGGTAGGTGTGTACGGAAAGAAAGTCCACTGCCTTGATCAATTTGTTCAAATCCCCAACATGGTATTCGGCATCGCCACCGCCCCAGGAAGCAAAATTGTCAGAGCTTGTAATCCATAAATCTTTGGATAGCTTTCCCGATTTTTTCAAGTCCTGTAAATGATTGACCCATTTTAAAATCACCCCGGGTTGCACATAGTAGCTTGTGGCCCATTTTACCATGGCCTCATTGCCTACCGCCACGATTTTTACGATATCGGGATAGGCATTGGCCAATCTGACGGCTTCGGCTATTTCGATGGCATTTCTTTCGCTTTCTTGATGGTGATCGGGCTCTTGGCCGGTCCATGCATTTTTACAATCGATCCAAGCACCGAGCATCACATACATTTCAAAACTGGGATCCTCTTGTTTTAGGGCACTGATTGCCTTTAACACATTGGAAGCATGGGGTAAATGGACTTTATAGGTACGTATGATCCCGACTCCCATGGCGGCCAAAATTTTCATGTCCTCTTTTAATTCATCCAGGGTGGGCTCAATACCATGGTCCGCATGTCTGTATCCCCCATAGGACATGGCCAAATAGTTTGGGTTTCCTAAAATATCCTTTGCACTCAATACCGGTTCTTCTTTCACAGTAGCTGTTTTGCTTTCGTTGTTGGTCTTGTTTTTACAGGAGAACATTGTGAAAATAAACAATAGGCAAACAATGGGTACAATGTTAATTTTAATGTTCTTCATCTGAATTCTATTTTTGGATTGCAACTATAATTCGATTGATATCGCCAGATCTATTGAAAATCAAAGCACTTGTTTCTTTGTCAAGCTTCAGTACATCGTTTTCCTGAATGGCACGGTCATCGGACATAATTTTAATTCCTTCTTTTTTGGATAACTGATATACAACGGGTACTTGGCAATAGGTAAAACAAAGCGAACCTTCTTCCAATTGGATTTCCTTAGGTTCCTTATTGACATCTATGTATTGGAACGTTTGGGAATGCTTCAAAAACTCCTCTTTTCGTAGCAAATGGGGTTTAAATAGCAATTCACCTTCTTGAACAAAAACACCCAACTCCCCGAAACGGCTCAAGATGTCCTCTTTTACCTGACCGGTCATACCAGGTTGCTGGGCCCCTTTTCCCTCCGGTGTATGAGAATAGGGATCTGTTGGAAAAGCACCATAGAGTTCAGGGGATTTGTGTACCCCTATACCCTCATTAATTTCATAATAGTGTTCCAATAATCGGCCTATGGTCTCCGCGCTTTCCTTGTTTTCGATAGCTGCCAGGCACGTTTCCTGGACACTCAACAATAATTTGGAAACCATATGCCAGTAAATGGAGCCCAAACCTTCGTAACCAAAGAAGGTTCCCGAACGACCGGTAAATGCCTTATGGTCAAAAACCTGTTCAAAAGTCTCCAGCAATAGTGGGGTATCTTTCTCCACCAATTCATCATATGCTTTCGGAAGTCTTTTCAATGCCGCTTTTAAGCTATTGGCATTATTGAAATTGCCATTGAAATGATAGCTACCATTGATGGTTTGTTCAACAATTTTCGTATTTCCATCCTCCAAAAGTTTTTGTACCAACTCCGATTGCTCCATCTTATGGGCCGGTATGTTGTTTTTATTGGAAAAACGGGGCAATTCCTTATTCGGATAAAGAATATAGCTATATTGGTCCGGCCTGAACAGCGCACTTTGCTTTAATGCGTCCAAAAGTTCCAGGGAAGCTTTCCCCGAAATATAGCCCGAACTCAAAACGGCAACTTGACCTTCCAACATTTCCGATAGATAGGAAATGGAGACTTCATGGTCGTTTTCAACCGTCATCAGATTGTAGGCATGGTAGAGATTATCCGGCCTTTTGTTGGCTTCAATGCTATGTTCCAGGTAGTTCAGGGTGATTTGAACAAATTGCAGGAGATGGTCTTTGGTAAGCCCTTCCTTTTTACCGCCAAAACCTGTTTCATAAATGGTACTTCGGTAAATACTACCGGAATTTCCCAATCCATCCATTAAGGTCTTCCTTTCCGTATTGGAAATTTCACCTGAGAGCATGGATGAATTGTCTGATAATGCAGCCCAACTCGCTTTAAAGAATTGAAGGAGTTCCTCCGAAACCTGATATTCGGTATCAGTGGAATCATTTAACACCTTTTCAAAAAAATGAAGGAATCGCCTTAGGTAACAAAGGGTGACCATAGATACGCCATTGCCCACCAAAGCGTTGTTGGCATCGTTCCATTCAGGACGTTGCGTATTCATCCAGATACCGCCTTCCGGGATAAAGTTCGATACTTTGGCGAGTACCGTTGCCAATAATTTTTCCAGAAGGTTTACCTTATAAATGTTATTATTTGTATCCTTCAATAAAGCGGCATCCGCACCCAGTTGTTGGCGTTCTTCATTGATTTTCGCATCCAGTTCCTCATTAAATTCAATGGTGTCCTTTGGATTTTCAAGTGTTGCTTGATAATTTTTTATCCTGTAGGGGACATTGGCATAGGTAAAAATGTCCTCATTAAAATAGGATGCCAGTTGTTGTGGGTAATGATCCTCAATGAACTCAAGAAATTTGAGCAGGTAAATGATTTGGTGATCGCCCCAATAGCCAATGTAGGACCATGGGTCATCCGGTTCTATGATTTCCCAATCAAAACCGTCCTTGGTCACCCGATAGGGATTGTATCCATCAAAAGTAGTGGCGTTCACAAACTTGAAGATCATGCTTTCGATAAAAGCAGGGTAGGAGTGGGCCAAGGCTTCCCAGTTTTGGAAGATATCCCGCCAGTTACCTTCGTAATCCAGGATCTTTTTGCCGTCTTCGTTTTCCGTATTGATGGAAAATCTGTTCCAGGGGCGACTGGGATCGCCATGCCTACGACTGAACTTTAACGGCATATACTCCATCGCCAGCCTTCTAAAATCCGAATTGTCATCATTATCCGCCATGGCCTTGAGCTCGCTATGGGCAAAGTTTGCGGGAAGTTCATGAAGTTTATCCAATTTCTCTAAGTAGACTCCGGTATTCGCTTTTTGAATGTAAGTGATGAAGTCCTCTTTTTCAATGGAATAGGCATCATCAAAAATTCCGCCCCGCATGATATTGAAAAGCGAATTGGAAAAATGTCGTGTATTTCTGAGCTTATCCGCAGTCATTTGTATTCCATCAGCAGCTGCATTGAGTTGCAGCAAAAGGGCCGACCCCTTTTCAACATCGTCTTGAATAACATCAAAAAGATTCTTCTTTGTTTTGATCAGATGGGCAGTTTCCGCAATAGCCGCTTTGGATTGGTTCACCTCGGCAATCAACATCCAATTTTTTTGGCCATTGGGTTTTAGAACGATATCCGCATTGACAAAGTAAGCTCCCCTTTCCGCTTTGATATCGATTTCCTGTTCAATTTGCTGTCCTTTTCGGAAAGCATCCAACTGTAATGAGGAAAGCAAATATCTTGCATTTTCAATTCCGGTGGACCAGACCGTTGTGGCTTTTAGAGCTTCACTGGGTTCTGCTTTGTCCACTATAATGGCACTCAATGCGTAAATGCCAAGTCCTATTTCCGCTTCCAGTTCATTTTTTTTGTAGGCGTCAACAAGGTTGCTACTGGCATTTTGCAAGGCTGAATTCACCCCGTAGGGCATAATGTTTTGGATACCATCCAAAACGGTAACCTTAACCTCTTTGTCACGATTGTTTTCAAGTGTGGATTTTTTTACAAATCCAAATCGATTGCTCGAATTCCAGTGGTATCTGAAGGTCAAGCCCAAATCTTCATTGATTTCCTCAAAAACAATCTTATTGCCAAGACTGTTTTTATAAAGGTTTCGTTGGATGGTATATACATCCGAAGACTGCCCGGAAAAAGGTTCCCATAAAAAAATCCTATCATCGGAATGTACATGGAATAGGGTCCTGCTTCCCGTAATATCCGCGGATTCCGTTATTTTATCATCCGTGTAATAGGGAAATAGGGCAGATTCCGAGTTCTGCCTTCCGGCGGACAAACCTCCATTACTGGAAATAAACATCCAGTGATTCGAATCGCTCACCACGCTCATAAAGAAGGGACGCATGGCATCGTAGTTCGAAATCCTGTAATAATTTTCATTTTCAAACCTGACCTGTTTTCCCGTGATTTCTTTTTGGGTCCTGGTTATTTTGGAGTTCCCGATATAAATATCCGTTTCAGACATTTCCAATCTTTAGGTTGTTGATTTATTAAGTTTTATGAAAGAGGTCGGCCCTTAAAATTTCTTTCAGTACCGACCTTTCCTTTGTTTTTAATGTTGTTTTGTTTATTCCAAAATTAAATCATCTATGTAGTAGGTACCATCCCCAACAAGAGGACTGTCGACTAAATCGTTATCTGGCTTAATAACCAAATGATTGTAGGTAGTTGGTGAAGCTGGTAGATTAACAAAAGTGAATTCTACCTCGGTCCATTCATTGGCATTTGGGATATTGACTACCACTGGTGCGGGATTACCAATACTGCCATCATTTGGAATAACCGCCAGCTCAAATCTGAAATTCACATTGGCTTTTGTTGAATACACCTTTACTTTGAAGGTGTTGGTGGTCGTGAGGTCAAAATTGGTCGGAAATGTATTTTGAATGCCTGCGAAAACGTCCGAGCTTGCTGGTTTATCAATTCTTAAAACAAAATCAGATGTATTGATGCCTGTTTTAGATGGATTAGCTGCAAGTTCAGAAGTTAGTCCGCTACCAAAATTAGCCGAGGCAAGGAATGTCTCACAACCTTCAAAATCCAAAGGAAGTGCTGTTGCAGCGATTTCCGTGCCCGTACATCCACTGGCGCTTCCACCGCCGCCACCGGAGGTATCACAGGTAGCCGTAAATGGAACTGTATCCAGGGAGCCTGCGGGGTCCGTAGATCTCCAGTTTCCAGGAAACGATAGCTTACTCCATTCAATAAAGAACTCCACATTATCAGGTGCTCCATCTGGAAAGAAGAACTCTCCGGCCCATACCCCTGGAGATACTTCGGCTGGTGACAAGGAAATTCCAGCGTTGGAAGGATTCCATGCGCCTGCCGGGAGAATCAATAAGTCAACAGGGTCTGAATCGGCAGATTCAATTTCCACACGCATGGTTTGGGCATCCACATTGAAAACGGACAAAAAGATGTCTGAACCGGCATCACCGGCAAAGGCTTGTATCTGGGTTCTGCAGAATGGACTTACGGCAGATCCGCCGCTACCGCTATCAGCTGTATAGAAAAATACGTTGTCCACAAAAATGCTTGCCTCAACCCCGTCTCCCAAAACGTCAAAAATGATCTGGTTGATCGTTGGGTCGTTGGGTAAAGGTCCTTCGCCACCTATAGAAGGTACCAGGTCCGCAAGGGCCACATCGATATTGGTCCATTGACCACCGGTCAAGTTCACCTCTACGTCCTCCCTGGAAGCGGGATTGGTGAACGAAATGAGACCGGCCCTGAACGAAACATCCTCGGCCACCCAAATGTCCATGCTGAAGTTGGTCCTTCCGTCAAAACCTGTATCGTTCTGTAGGCCCACGAAATTGGTGTCGGCATAGCTCCACACGTCATCACCGCCCACTTGGATTTCGGAGAACGTGGCCCCGCCATCGTTTCCAAACGCCCTGGGGTTCGTGCCCGCTGCGTTGGTATACGCGTTGCTGAACACCGAAGTCACGTTCGCGGCATCCTGGGTCGGTGCTGGTGCGGCCATTGTAGGTTCGGTGGCCGTTCCACCACCATCGGCTGTATAGAAGAATACGTTGTCCACAAAAATGCTTGCCTCAACCCCATCTCCCAGAACGTCGAAGATGATCTGGTTGATCGTTGGGTCATCGGGCAATGCTCCTTCGCCACCTATAGAGGGTACCAGGTCCGCAAGGGCCACATCGATGTTGTTCCATTGACCACCGGTCAGGTTCACCTCTACGTCCTCTCTGGTAGCGGGGTCGGTAAATGAAATGAGACCGGCCCTGAACGAAACATCCTCGGCCACCCAAATGTCCATACTGAAGTTGGTCCTTCCAGTTAGGTCAAACCCTGCATCGTTCTGGAGACCCACAAAATTGGTGTCGGCATAGCTCCACACATCATCACCAGCCACCTGAATCTCGGAGAACGTGGCCCCGCCATCGTTTCCAAATGCCCTGGGGTTTGTTCCCCCAATATTGGTATACGCGTTGCTGAACACCGAAACCACGCTTGCTGCATCCTGGGTCGGTGCCGTTGCAGCCATTGTTGGTTCGGTGGCCATACCTCCGCCGTCGGTTGTGGTTTGGGCAATATTATCTACAAAGAAAGTGCCCTCAACTGCAGGATCGGCAGCGAATCCGACAAATAATACCATTTCACCATATTGACCATCTGGAACCAAAGCCTGGCCATTTTGGGGGTCATCTTGAATAAAACTGGCTACGGCATCCGTGGCAAAGTCAAAACGTAACGTTTCCCAACCTGAACCGGTATGGGTCGCCCCAACCTCTACATCCCGTGCACCATCAACACCTTCTTCAAATTTAATCAAAACAGCAATTTCAGCTGATGAGAACAATTCCAATTGAATCGTCTTATTTTCACCGCTAAAGTCTACTGCCGTTCCCAAAGGGAATTGTATATTTTGGAATTGACCACCACCAGCTACCATTTGGCCAACATTGGTAGTGTTTCCATTGCCAGTTTCGGGGTTTGTTACTATGGAGAACCCAATATTGTCACCCACAATGGTACCATAATCCACATTGGTGCCGTCAAAATTAACGGGCAATGCTATTGGTCCAAGAGGGTCTGGAACACTAATCGTGACTTCACCTTCAAAAGTACCGGAAGCACCTGCCACACTGGATGCTGTGAGCACCACCGTAAACGTACCATTTTCCGTGTAGATTTTTGTGGGATTGATCTCCTCCGAGCTTGTACCATCCCCAAAGTTCCAGGCAAAGCTGTTGGCATTGGTAGAGGTATTGATAAAAGTTACCGTACCGGTATTTTGGTCCTGGGTAAAGGTAAAACCTGCTTCTACCACAGGTAGTACGGTATCATCATCCTCACAACCTAAGAATGTTAGTACCAAAAAGAAGACCGAAAGTAGTTTTATTGCTTCAATTGTCTGTTTCATAATAGAGTGTTTTTTCTTTTTACTGTTCATATACACGTACGTAGTCTACGAGCATGGTTTGGGGAAAAACTGTTTCATCATTCGGTGGTCCGGGTAAATTGCCTCCAACGGCCACGTTAAGGATGATATAAAATGGGCGGTCAAAAATCCATTGGCCCTCACCATCCGTTTCTTCGTCTATGTCTTCTGGCGTAATACTTTGGTACAGATCGCCATCCACATAATAATTGATAAATTCCGGTGACCACTCAATTCCAAAGACGTGGAATCCAGTATCAAAACGATCGTCGGTCAATTCATAGTCCTTACCAATGGAATCCCCACCTGAATAGCCAGGGCCATGGACACTACCAAAAACAATGGTCGGTTCATCGCCTACATTCTCCATGATGTCAATCTCCCCACAGGCGGGCCAAGGGTTTTCATCGCAATTATTTCCCAATAACCAAAATGCAGGCCAATAACCTTGTCCAAAAGGTACCCGGATACGTGCTTCAAAACGTCCATAGGCCCGTTCAAATAATCCTTGGGTGGTAAGCCTCGCAGAGGTAAATTCAGCTCCATTGAAATCCTCCTGTCTTACAGTGATCAATAAAAACCCGTTTTGGACCGTAACATTTTCCGGTCTATCCGTGTAGTACTGCAATTCATCGTTTCCCCAGCCCGGGATACCTTGCTCGGTTCCATCGCCAAGGTCAAACCCCCAACGATTTGGATCTGGAGCACCGTCTACGTCAAAGTTATCCTCCCATACTAAAGTAGTGAACCTGGCTACGGTCTGGGCGTCATCATTTTCGCAACCCAAGAACAAAAGGAACATACCCAAAATAAGCACTTTGGAACCCATTCTCGATTTAATATGTGTATTTAGAATTTTATTTTTCATGGCTTCTTATTGATTTAACTATTATTCGGCAGAGAAAAAGATGTTATCCACCGAAATATTGGATATGGTGCCATCGGAAACAAAGAATAACTGACCAATGGCGTTTCTAGCTGCAAGACCCGAAAAACTGGTGAGTGGAATTTGGAATTCTACCCATTCGTTGGCAATTAGGCTAGACCCAGGTATTTGAAATGTCCCTATTGAGGCATTTGGAGCACCTACGGCATTTTGCAACTGAATATTTATGAAATCACCTGAATCAATATTTTCGTTAACCCTAATTTCAAGGTTTAACAGTGTCATTTCGGTAGCATCTACAGGAGGTATGCCACTATTATCCCTTCCATAAAATTCGATGGCCACAAAGTTCAACATGGTATAATCAATAATGTTATTACCATCTTCTTCTATAACTCCGCCTAGGGTAGTTTGTCCATCCGGTAGAAAAAATCCATTGAAATTATCTACGGGAATGTCTGCAAACAAATCACTAAAAATGGAAATTATTTGTGCTGTTTCCGATGATTCCACCGATATCCTGCCCGCTGCCAAGACCCCGGCAATAGAAGCGGTAATCTCGGTTGTACCGGTATTGATTACAGTAACCTCTCCAAGTTCGTTGACAAACGCCACATTTGGATCGGAACTTTTGAAATCAAAATAAGAAGGTGCGGGAATCACGGTTTGATTGATACCGGACCCTAAATTAAACGTCTGCTGCAATTGGCCAATCGTAAGACTTTCCCCCACCGTTGTTGGAAAACGGCTATCATTGCCTCCCAAGATGGAAGGTCTGGATTGCCCTATTGTTCCCAAACGTTCAAACCGCAACTCATCGATCCAGAAGGTAAACCCAAAACCATTGGTACTTTGGGTACCGGCCGAAAAGAAGAACATGCCCCTTTCCTGTACCAATTTTGAAGGATCTGGAATGGGAATGATGATTTTTCGCCAATCCGTTGATAGTCGAATATTGTTAGCGGTAACCGCAAATTTGTTTTCACCAAAATCGGTTCCAAAACCAACTTCCCCAATAGTAGCTGTTGTAGAGCCTTTGACATAAAAGGTAAGGGCATCAAAACCGGTCAAATCCCTACCGTCACCACGATCCAGGAAAATGCCCCCAATAAAACCCCCATCCGGGTCATCCGGTGCGGGGACATCAATTCGAATGGACGCTGACCCTTCAAAAGCGACCTCATCATCTCTATCAAAACCTTCTGGGTTTGCTCCCGTTGCGGGATCAAATGAATCAAAAAACTGATCGGTAAGACCTACCGGGTTATCTGTAAATATGTCGCCATTGACGGGAAATGTAGCAAATTGTACGTCTTCTGAAAGGTCTCGTTCACAGCTGTAAAAAAAAGTGATGCCCAAACTCAGAAAAAGAACACGTCTTACATTGATATATATTAGATTTTTCATAGTGCTATCTTTTTATTTCCCAATATTGATGTGTATGTATGTCATAATTTCCCATTCATTACCATTATCAAATCCTACAGGACTTAGAATGGGCTCTCGCTGAAATGTGTTAGGTGGCACGGCGGTTGGTGCATACCGTGGTGAAAATTCATCCAATGATCGCCATATGCCCCGTATCCCAATCTGTGTACTTGGTAGAATAAACCAGTCCGGTTTGCCCAGGGTAGTGGAGAGGTCCAACATCAATTGTACGGGGAACGTTAAGTTAAAGTCGCGATGGTAATCATATGGTCCCCAATCGTTAATTTTTTGCTCGTAGTGCAATTTGAAGTTTTTATAAAGGATGCGAACATCACCTCCAAACCGCTTGATCAACCGATCTGAATCCCCATTTCCCTGTCCGTTTCCGTAGTAAAAATTACCGACCATACCGAAATCCGGGCCAATCTTGGAAACCATTCTGGAATGTACTTCCCAAAGGTCTTCGGCCGGTGCCGAATTTGGAAAGGAAAAAATGGTCCGGTCGGCTAAAAATCCTATATGTGCATCCATGGTGGTTGGCAGACGACGATACACAAAACCTAAGTTCATGGCAAACTCAGCATCTTCCGCACGATCATTGTCCCATTCGTACATCCAGGTGCCTGGAGTTGGATCATAGGTAAATAGTATCTCACCTGCGGTGGTTTCTCGATTCCAACGCACCGCAAAAGGGTCATCAATAATGTTTCTTAGTCGGCCTGGCGCCTGTACATCCTGGGGGATGGCCTCTACCAAGGGTTTTTGCCACATAAAGTTGGGAGCAATCTGGAAATTTCCTGCAGCGAACGTAAATCCAGAAAATACACTGGTCACATTGCCACTTCCGGTATCCCTCAATTTCCAACCGGTAAAGGTGAGTGTTTGGTCCGCGCCACCATTGGCAATCAATCCCATTGCCGAAGCTTGGCCATACCAATTGAACTTACCGCCTTCATAGGTGATTTTTGCTTTACCCCCCCAATTATCGCTGGACTGGATCCTATCTTCAAAGACCACATAGTTTCCTGGTGTACCCCTAACGTCTTGAAAGGATGTGCCGTTCAAGGGGCTTCCTGCCCAAATTCCCCCTACCATGACTCCAAATTTTCCAAATTCCCGTTCTACGGCAATAGAGGCCCTTTCTGTTGGCCAGGGCGGTACGACACCACTTCGCAATTGGTTTATATCCAAAACCCGGCGTCCAGTGTCATCAAATGCGATGTTTGTTTCAAAGTCCCTATGATAAATACCGGTGACATCAAATTTTCCGATGTGCCTTTGGTACTTAAAGAGCATGGTTGGATTGGAACCCCACCAAAGTTGGGGACCCAAAGCAACCTTTAGGCCTTTTAACGGACCCTTACCATCCAGTTCCGCACCAAGGATTTCCCCGTTGTAGATATCCAGGTTGGGGCCATAGTTGGCTTCAGGATAGAAGCCAAAAAAATCACCTTCATACCCCCAATGGTAATGTCCCGTTCTATAAAATCCCCTTAAGTCGAATTCCTTGGCGTTCCACTCAAATTCCGCTTGATAGATCCGAACCCTATTGACGTCCGAAACAATAACATCCCCACGATCGGTGCTGACATCAATGGGACGTGAATTGTTCTCATAAAAAAGCTCGTTGATGGGGTTTTGGGCAACATTTCCAACCACGTTTACGTTTACCTCGGCTCGCATATTGGAAGCTGGATTGCCTTCCACACCAACAAAATAGGATTGCATATGGTCAAATCCCAATTGGTTGGGAAACGTATTGGGATTGTTCGGATCCGCATTGTCCGGAGTGGTGATAAGACTGCCCCCGGTACTAAAGGTGGCAAGCTTTGCCTGAAGATTACTGATACGGAGCATTTTACTATCCTCACCGCTAAGTGCGGCCTTATCCCCGCGTGCCTTAAGTACCGCATCCATTAATTGAATATTGTTAAAATGGTTCTGGACAAAGTCCAGATTCACGCCCTGCCCATAGGGATCCAATTGATGTGCCTCTTTCAATGCATAATAAGCGGCCCTGGGGTAAAGTTCATAAAGCCCCCTGGGGTTTGTGGCACCTTTGGCACAGATACCAAACCATTCCTCGTTCATGTTATTGGCACCGGGAGCGGCCAAATCCCTGGCATATCCTCCATTGGACCATGAGGCATTGTTGTCATGAACATCAGCATTTTTTCTATCATCAAAACCAAATTTCCACCAACCATCACTGAATTGAAAAGTAAAACCACCAATGGAATTTCCTACTTTTCCAAGTCCAGCGGCATTCTCATAAATCTCTTTCCAATTGCCCACCATATAATAGGCCTGGGAAAACTGATCTTCCTTGTTTTCCATGGCATTGTAGGCATCCGCACCAAATTCAGTGAACATTATGGGTTTGTTCAATTTATCCTTGACCACTTGGAACATATCACCAAAAGAAAGACCACGGTAGGTATTGGTTCCGTAGATGTCCACATCTTTACACTCCTCGGCTACAATATCGATGAACAGTACATCTCCGTTGCATATTGCCACGGGATGTGAGGCATCCATCTCCTTCATCATTTTAGCAGCTTCATTCATTAACCTGTACATGGGCCTTCCCCTGCTTTCCCCTATAAACTGTATCCTGCCCTCATCATCCGGGAAATCCTCGGTTTCGGCTCCTGCCCAGAATAGACCATAATTGTTCTCATTCCCCAATAAATACATGAGGAGCCCTGGTGTATTCTTGTAATCTTTGACCAGTTGTTCCATTTCGGACATCAAAAAATCTACGGTTGTGGGGTCATCATAAATGGTCACAGGAGTCCAAACACCATTCAGAGTTAGGCCGTAACGTCCAAAAGAATGGTTCAACATCGTATAAATCCCATAATTCTCATAGATGTACCGAATCCATTTGGCAGGTACTCCGGTATATTGGCGAATGACATTTACCCCCATGTTTTTCAAGAGGGACATTTCCGTATCCAATCCCGCTTTGATGATATCATCGGATTTTTTCCAAAATCCGGCATTAACGGTGTTGGTTCCAATGGGTATGTAATCCCAGTTCATCCCATTGATCATAAAATCCTTCCCATTGACCACCAACTTTGGACCTCCTCCTTCATCCACAACCATTACCTTATCGGTCTGTGTAAAGGCAATCGTTGTGCATAAGAGAAAGGTGAGTTTGAGTAATTTTTTCTGAATCGTATCCATTGAGCATTTTTTGATGTACTAAACTTATGAGCAAAAATTGCGGATACCATAAAATCAACCACTACAAAAAGTATACATGTTAAAAAAAGAGCATTAATTCTGTCAATTTGATATTGCAAAATCTTTTGAACTCCTGTATTTGAAGGGTTTTCAACAAATGTTAAAAAGTGTTCCGTAGTGGTAAATAAAGGGTGTAAAAACGGGTTTGTAGTGGTATTGTTAAGGTGGGTGGGGCTTTTGTTAAGGTTTCGAAAAATTATGTTAAGGTTATCATAACTCCAGAATATAGTTCACGAGATTGTCTTCGTGCTGCAAATCCAGTTTTTTTCGCAACCTATAACGTTTGATTTCGACACTTTTGGGTGATATGTTCAACAATTGGGCTATTTCCTTGGAAGAGAGATTCAGTCTTAAGTAGGCACATAATTTAAGATCGTTAGGGGATAGGGAAGGATGCATTTTTTTGATATTCTTTAAAAATTCACTGTCGGCATTGTTAAATGCTTCCTGGAAAAGTTCCCAATCGTCATTCTGGTTTAGACTATTGTCAATGATTTTAATTACGGGCTTGACGATGTTCTGGTCCCTAATGGATTTTAGTTCACTCTTTATATTCGTCAACAACTCATTTTTCTTGATGATATTCATTGTGGAAGCGGCCAATTCCTTACCCTTATTCTTGTTTTCCAACTCCAATTGCTTGTTTTTTATCCTAATGATCTCTTTCTCATTTTGAACCTGTGCAAACTCCAATTCCTTTTGGTTCTTCTCTATAAGCTTTAGACGTTGTTTTTTATAATACCGTCGGTAGAGCGTATGCATAAACAATGAAAACAGGAGTATTCCCAGGATATAGAGGACAATCATGGTATTTGAGATGTACCACGGCTTGGCTATGGAAAAGGAGTAGGAGGCCGTATTTTCAGAAACGGTATCCCCAATCTTTGCGCGCACGTAGAATACGTATTCCCCAAAAGGCAGGTTTTCGAAGTAGGCTTCGTGGTCTTGCGACCAGTTGCTCCAACTGTCATAAAGTCCCTGCAATCGATATTGGTACTGGGTATTCAGGTATTTATGATACTCTGGAGCATAAAAGGAAAATCCCAGATTGTTTTCATGGCTCTTAAAATTACCTTTCTGCGATCTGTCCCTTAACACTTCCTCGCCTTTTGCGATCCCATTGGAAACATTGGCCAGATAAATACGAAAATCGCGGGGAATAATCCCATTGAGATTAAAGGTCATATATCCGGAGGTTTTTCCCAGGAGATAATTTCCGGAATCGTCCAATCTCGTAATATTTTCGTATCCCAAAATCCCTTCCCGCATTTCCTTTGTCAAGGGTATACGCTTCATTTTGGCAGCCCTGGTTAGTCGTACAGGGGTAACATAACTTATGTTGGAGGTGGTAAATACCCATAAGGTATTATCACTTTCATCCACAATGAGTTTTCCGGATTCGTATTCGTCTTCCGTATAAATGGTACTTAGCACACTATCCTTCTGAAAATCCCCATTGGTTTCGTCATACTCAAAAATCCCTTTTTTGTACGCATAGAATAACTTCCCGTTGTATTTGACAATGCCGGAATTGGAACCCTTTATCACCGTATCGATTTTCATGTCCCCAAGCTCGGAAAAAGTGCTGTCCACCGTTATCTTAAAAACGCCATTGTATTCATGGTTTACCAGGACTTGGGTCCCCAGGGTTTCAAAATAACGCGAGCTGTTGTTGAACCCTTTGATCTTGTTCCGCATACGCCAAGAGCCCTTTGATTTCTCCAGGATATAGAGTCCATCATAATTTCCCTGAAGCAATAAATTTGGTTTGTCCTTCAACTCTGCAATGTCCCAGGTCCCTTGAACGGAGGCTATTTTTTGCACCTTGTTCCCATTGACCAAAAAGGTACCTGAGTTATGCCCGCAGAACAGTTTGCCATCGAGCTTTTCCAAACACCAAACCTGCCCCTGTGTTCCATTGATCAATTCAAAATCGTTGGTGTTGTCCAATTCCCTATAAAAAAGACCCTGATTTGTTCCCAGATATAGTTTTCCTTCATGGATCGATGAGGCATAGACACTGCCCAAAACCCCTTTAAAATCATTGAAAACCTTATAGGGCGCTTCTATATTGATATAACTGATCCCATGATCCAGGCCCAGCCAAATGTTTCTGTCCCTATCTTCAAACAGGGATAAAACCGTATTGTTCAGCAAGCCCTCATCCTGATCTATCTGATAACGCAGTTCCCCATTGTTGTTAAGGTAAATTAGCCCATTGGATATGGTGCCCAAAATATAGCTTTCATCTTCCAGTTGAACGCCATCGTACAAACTTAGCTGCGATAAACACGCATTGGGAAAGTTTTCGGAGGCAACCAACACACTATCTTTTTGCCTATAAAATCCGTTATTCTTGGTGAGGACCAACAAATCGTTTTCGGCGGGAAAAACATGAATGACCTCATCGTTTTTTACAATTTCATCATTGAAAACCAAAAAATCCTTACCTGATTCTATTTTGTACAGGCCCTGTCCCATCCTTTGGAAATAGATATCTTCGTCTACACGGTACATTTTGGTAATGGTACTGTTCGACTCAATCGTATTCACGGAACCGTCATCCACATTGTAGATATAGATCCGTTTTAGCGATTGGAAGACCATATAATCCTCCACTTCAAAAATTTCCCAGAACTCCTCATCCTCAATAAGGTCCACTGCTATGTTTTTTGACAAGGAGGTATACACCAGGCTGCCTAGGGCATCCCTTTTCCAATAACCGAATTCCATAAAACAGCCCGTATAAATCCGGTCCCTCACCACCCGGACAGATCGCATAATGGTTTCATTGGGGGAGGGATAGAGTGTCCAATTCGCACCATTGTACTCCAGTAAACCCTTGCTATTGGCAACATAAATCAGTTTTTCCGCAGACTGCGAAATGGCCCAATTTTGATTTTCGCCCTGATAATCCTTGGGATAAAAATTTTGGATTGGAGGAAGTTCCTGGGCGTTGAGGCCCCAAAACAGTAGACAGGTAATCCAGAGTGTATTTTTCAAATGGAAGTGAACTTAAATACTATAACGCGAGATTTTGAACGTAAATCCAGTTGCAACAAAATACCTAAAAAAAATCAAAAAAAGAAAAGACAGGGATCCTTACGTTGAATTCAAACGGTTCTGGGATATCCAATGGACGGGAACGTAGGTCTTAGAAAACTTTTTGACATCAAAAATCCCTGGCCTTTGTTTGGGTTTGTCCAAAGTGAGCGCAACAGGTTTTTGTAGGCGAGCCTTGGGACCGGAGCATCAGCTTTCATTTAGGGACCTTTTCCTTAAACAGGGTTCGTAAAAAAAAGTTAAAAGCCGTCCTTCTACGGTTAAAAAAGACAGGACAGCTTCAAATTTTGGTACCTTCAACAGGAGAACAGAAATCAAAAAGCTATGCCAACGTATCAAATTACCGTCAACGGAGTATCCCAGTCCGTTGATGTAGCCGCAGATACACCCTTACTTTGGGTACTGCGGGATCATTTAGACCTAGTTGGAACAAAGTATGGTTGTGGAATAAATGTATGTAGTGCCTGCACGGTCCATGTAGATGGAACGGCCATGCGGAGTTGTACCATGACCTTGGAACAGGTGGAAGGAAAATCGATCACTACAATTGAAGGCCTATCGGAATTTGGGGAACATCCCGTTCAACAGGCCTGGAAAGAAATTGACGTACCTCAATGTGGATATTGCCAAGCGGGACAGATCATGACGGCTTCCGCATTTTTGGAGGGCAATCCCAACCCAACTGAGGATGAAATCAAAAATGCCATGAACGGCAATATTTGTAGGTGTGCCAGTTACAACCGAATCTATAGGGCAGTGGAAAAAGCTGCTGAAAACATGCGTTAACCCAAACAAGGAATTCAGATGGCAACAAATACTAAAATGGCATTTAGCAGAAGGGCCTTCATGCGGACCACAAGTTTGGCCGGAGGCGGAATGTTGATCGGTTTCAACCTGTTTCAGGCGTGTAAACCGCAAGTGAAGATAGAACCACCTGTAGATCTTTCCAACTTGGATTACAAAGATTTCAACGCTTTTATCAAAATAGCTGAAAATGGCGTGGTCACCATTTTTTCCCCCAATCCAGAGATCGGACAAGGGGTAAAAACCTCCATGCCAATGATCATCGCGGAAGAATTGGACGTGGCTTGGAAAAATGTTCACGTGGTCCAGGGGAAATTGGATACGGAAAATTTTACTCGGCAGGTAGCTGGAGGAAGTCAATCCCTTAGACAGGGTTGGGATGCACTTCGGCAGACCGGGGCCACGGCCAAACAAATGTTGGTCAATGCGGCTGCAGCGCGCTGGGGAGTGGAGGCTTCCCAATGTACGGTCAGTGAAGGCGTAATTACCAATCCGAATGGAGAGACCTTGGGCTATGGGGAAGTAGTGACCGAGGCTGCCCAATTGGAGGTTCCGGAAAACGTTACGTTGAAAAAACCAAAGGATTATAAAATTATTGGTAAGGATGCCCAAAACGTGGATATTGATGAAATCATTACGGGGAAACCTTTATTTGGGTTGGATTACAAAACGGAAGGCATGGTCTATGCCGCTGTGGTCAGGCCACCGGCATTTGGACAAAAACTAACTTCCTTTGACGCTAGCGAAGCAAAATCAATGCCCGGCGTTTTGGAGGTGCTCACCATTGGTGACAAAGCCAGAAAACTTATTGAAGCACAACCCAATATTGCCAATATTCTCTCAACCAGTGATAAGGTAGTCGTGGTGGCAAAGACCACCTGGCAGGCATTCAAAGCCAAAGAAAGCATTGAGGCGGCGTGGGAAGATGATGTAAAGATGGAAAGTACGGAAGACCATGATAAGGTAATGAACGAATTATTGGATGGCCAGGAATTCAATACCATGCGTGAGGATGGCAATGTGGAAAAGGCCTTTGCCGAGGCCGATCAAATTCTTGAGCGCACGTATGAAGCCCCATTCCTTCCGCATAATTGCATGGAGCCCATGAATTTTTATGCCCATATCACAGATGAGAAAGTGCATTTGGTGGGCCCCATACAAACACCGGCATGGAAAGCAGGTGCCGTTTCTGCAATGCTCGACAGAAAGCCGGAAGAAATAGAGTTGGAAATGACCCGGCAAGGAGGTGGTTTCGGACGAAGGTTATATGGGGATTTTGTGTTGGAGGCCGCAGAGATTGCGGACAAAATCAGAAAACCCGTCAAAGTGGTCTATACCCGTGAGGATGATATGAATGATGGTATCTACCGCATGGCCCTGAAATATCGGATCAAAGCGGGGATAAAAGACGGGAAGGTGACGGCGTACCATTTAAAAGAAGCAGCCGTAAACTCCAATATGTACGGACTCATCCCTAACTTTTTCCCAGCGGGTGCCATCGAAAACTATAAAGTGGATGCCGCCGTATACAAAAGTAATATTACTACCGGTGCCTGGCGTGCGCCCTATACCAATTTCTTGGCTTTCGCGGAGCAGAGTTTCTTTGACGAGCTGGCGGAGTTAATGGATGTGGACAAAGTTCAAATGCGTATTGATCTACTTAAAAAAGTGGATGCCGAGGCCGATGAACGTATTCAATATTCCCCGGAACGCATGATTAAGGTAATCGAGACCGCCGTTGAGAAATCAGGATGGGGAACAAAACCCAGCAATGTTTATCAAGGTTTTGTGAATTATTATTGCCACAATACCCACGTTGCGGAGGTGGCCGATGTTGAGATTGAAAACGGACAGCCCGTAATAAAGAAAGTAACGTGTGTTGTGGATTGTGGAATTGTCGTCAATCCTTTAGGGGCCTTAAATCAGATTGAAGGAGGTATACTGGATGGGATTGGACATGCCATGTATGGTGATTTTGGTTTTGAGAACGGAAAACCCCTAGCCAGCAATTATGACCGTTACCGATTGATACGGATGAAGGAAGCACCTATGGTGGAGACCCATTTCATAGAGAACGAAATTGCGCCAACAGGTTTGGGTGAGCCCACTTTGCCTCCGGCTGGTGGGGCTGTGGCCAATGCCTTAAAAGCAGCCACTGGGAACCGTCTCTATAAACAGCCCTTTGCCAAGTTTCCAGAGCTATTGAAACCTAAAAAACAAGAAATAATCGGATAAATCATATATGACTATTTTATTATTTGGGGTTACCAAGGATATCATTGGTAGCCCTTCGCTTTCTATACCAAGTACATCTATCAATGGGAGGAAATTGCCCAAGAATGTAGGCGAATTACGGCAATTTCTCGGGAACGCTTATCCCGAACTCAATACGTTATCATCTTTGGCCATTGCGGTCAACAATTCATATGCAGATGATAAAACCGAAGTGAACTCCTATGATGAAATCGCATTAATTCCTCCTGTGAGCGGTGGGTAATAGTATGGAATATTTAAAGGCAACCACATATTTGGACTATGGCGCAGCGGCAATTCAGGACCTGATTTCGCCGTTTACATCGGAGGAACTGTCCCCCATGGAAAAGGCAAAGGGTATGTATCTGGTCATACGGGACGGCTGGCGCTACAATCCATATCAAATCAGTTTGAACCCCGAGAATTATCGTGCCAGTACCATTGCCAAAAAAACGGAAGGACATTGCGTGGAGAAAGCGGTCCTTTTAACGGCATGTTTAAGGGGATTGGGAATTCCTGCACGTTTACATTTTGCCAAAGTGACCAATCATATTGCCGTGGAACGCTTAACGGAGCGTTTTGGCACCAATATTTTGACACCGCATGGTATGGTAGACGTTTTCCTGGATAATCAATGGGTAAAAGCCACCCCGGCTTTTAACAAGGCCCTCTGCGATAAGTGTAATGTAAAGCCATTGGAGTTTGATGGGACAACGGATTCCATATTTCAGGAATACAATGAAGAAGGGCAGAAATTCATGGAATATTTAGAGGATTATGGACATTTTGAAGATGTTCCCTTGGACTTTATGATTCAAAATTTACGTGAACATTATCCCGAAGTTTTTGATTTGGATAATGGAATTGTCGAATATCGTTTTTAATTTAGGGTTATGCTGATTGACAACCATGGAAGACAAATCAATTATTTGCGATTGGCAGTAACCGATCGTTGCAATCTCCGTTGCAACTATTGCATGCCCGCAGAGGGGATAAACTTTGCCAAAAGGGAACAGCTATTGACTACGGACGAGTTGAAGTTCGTTGCCCAACTCTTGATTGATATGGGAATCGATAAAATTCGATTGACCGGAGGCGAACCCTTTGTACGTAAGGATCTAATGGAACTGTTGCGCTTTCTGGCACCACTTGGGGGCTTGAAGGATATCTCCGTAACGACCAACGCCACCTTGATAGGTTCCCATATTGCCGAGCTTAAGGCGTTGGGGGTCCAAAATGTCAACGTGAGCTTGGATGCCATCGATAAAGAGACGTTCCGGCGGATAACCCGAAGGGACAATTATGAGGTGGTCATGGAAAACCTGATACGGTTGATTGAGGAAGATTTCAATGTTCGTATCAATTTCATTGTGCTGGATGGGCAGAATGAGCAGGATATCCTGCCTATTTTGGAGGCCATGAAGAGCTATCCGGTATCGGTTCGGTTTTTGGAGGAAATGCCCTTTAATGGCGGTTCCCGTTCCTTTGGGAGCATTAAATGGGATTATAAAACCATTTTGGACTATATAGGAAGTCATTATCCGAAGTACCAAAAACTGGATTCCCCAAAAACGTCAACGTCCATCAACTACAAAATTGAAGGACATAAGGGTACGTTTGGAATCATCCCGTCCTTCAGTCGAACATTTTGCGGAAGCTGCAATCGATTGCGGGTCACGGCTAAGGGGGATGTGATTACCTGCCTTTATGGAAAACCCAAAACCAATGTCCGGGACTTGGTAAGGGGCGAAAACTCCAAGGAAAAAATCAGGGAGGCGATATTGGACGCTATAGGAACAAGGGCCAAAACAGGCTTTGATGCGCAACAAGAACACCAAGCCTCGGTTTTTGACAATAGTATGACCTCAATAGGGGGGTAGTTTGCAGTATATCGGTCTTCAAAAAAATCATTTGGTATAAAAATGGAGATAATAGACTCTAAAAATATTTACGAAGTTTTGGATATAATTCGAGATTATCCAGAAAGATATTTAACTAAAAAGTCAATTGATGCACTCCAAAACTTCATTAATGGTTATTTATTAGCAAATCCATATCCAGATATTGAGCCTCCTTTTTGGAACTTTAGACATAGTACTTTTTTTGAAGATGGGGGGCTTAACTATTTTGGTAACGAAAATTTCTTCAAGAATTTCTTTTTATTAAAATCAAATGGAGATGAAACGCTTGCTTTTGATTTATTTTTCAAGTATTTGGATAAATATATAAACAATGAATAATCCAAAAATAATAACACTCTATGGTTTAATCCTTTCTGGAGGTCAAAGCAACCGTATGGGAAATGATAAGGGCCTATTGACCTATCATGGAAAACCCCAGCGGGAGTATCTTTTTGAGTTGGCCGAAGGGTTTTGTGATAACGTGTACTTCAGTGCCCGACAGGACCAACTCCAATCCTTCCCGGACCATATGCCGGTTATCATCGATCAAAATACATACCGTGGTCCTTTTAATGGCATACTAAGTGCACATTCTGCACATCCCAACGTAGCTTGGTTGGTTTTGGCCTGTGATTTACCACTTTTGGACAAAAAGGGTTTGTATGAACTGGTTTCCCATCGAAACTACAACAAGATGGCCACAGCTTTTTCAGCCAAAGGCTCTGGATTGCCGGAACCCTTGATAGCCATATGGGAACCACATGCCCTGGTCGCGGCAAAAGAATACCTAAAAACGGTGCAAAGCTCTTGCCCAAGAAAGTTTTTGATCAATTCGGATATCCAATTGGTGGAACCTTCCCAAGAAGATTTTTTGTTCAACGCCAATTCCATGGAGGAATACCAATTGGCAAAGGAAAAGTTAGGATGATTCCAGGTTTAGCGAAATATCAAAGACAGATTAATCTTGAAAGTTTTGGTTTAGATAATCAATTAAAATTAGCTGGTAGCCAAGTATTAATAGTTGGTTTAGGAGGTTTGGGCGTGCCTGTTGCCCAGTACCTGAACGCCATGGGTGTTGGTGCTTTGGGCCTTATGGATAATGACACCATTGCACTCCATAACCTACATCGGCAAGTGCTGTACACCGAGGCGGAAGTAGGTCAATCCAAGGTACAAGTGGCGGCAGCGAAGCTGAGAAAGCAAAATCCGCAAACCTCCATTACCATAATCCCGGAATATTTAGCCAAGGACAATGCCTTGGAAATCATCCAAGACTACGATGTAATCGTGGATGCGTCGGATAATTTTGCCACCCGTTATCTGGTAAACGATGCTTGTGTGATATTGAACAAACCTTTTGTTTATGGTGCATTGCATGATTTTGAAGGACAGGTCAGCGTTTTTAACCATAATGACGGTCCCACGTACCGCTGTTTGTTCCCAAAGATGCCGCGTATGGAAGAAATACCAAACTGTGATGAAAATGGTGTCCTTGGGGTAATTCCTGGTATTGTAGGAAGTCTTCAGGCGTTGGAAGTGGTTAAGATCTTAACAGGAGTGGGAGAGGTGTTATCTGGAAAACTACTGATATACAATGGACTGTCTCAAGAAAACCGATTGGTACAATTTAATACAAATCCAAAGAACAAAACGATAAAACTATTGGCCGACTCCTATGGACCGGCACCTTGTTCCATGGACCTAAACCTGGATGCCGCGGAATTCCTGGCTTTGGACCATCCAAAACAGGTTATAGATGTTCGCTCATTGCAGGAGTTTGAGGAAAACCATTGGGAGGGAGCGGTAAACATCCCATTGCCCACTTTGGGCGAAACACTTCATCAAATTGATTTTAAAACCCCAATATATCTTGTTTGCCAATCCGGTAAACGAAGTGCCCAGGCCGCGCAACAACTCGTCCAAACCTATCCCAATGCAAAAATATACAGCATTGGGGGAGGAATGAACCAAATTTCCATGTTATGTCACTAGAATGGGGTGAATTTATCCTCTTGGTACTTGCCTTTTTCTGTATTGCACTGCTTTATTCTTCCGTAGGCTTTGGAGGTGGGTCCAGTTATTTGGCCATTTTGGCCCTTTCCATTACCCCCTTTTTTGTTATACGAAGTACGGCATTGGTATGCAATCTCGTTGTGGTTTCCGGGAGTTGCTTCCTGTTTTATAGGGCAGGCCACCTGAAGTTCAAGAAATTTTTACCCTTTATACTGACCAGTATTCCTTTGGCATTTATTGGTGCGGTATTTCGTCTGGAGGAACATATCTTTTTTATTTTGCTGGGAATTGCATTGATATTGGCTGCACTTTCCTTGATTTTTCAGACATTGAACCTACAATCCAATTACCAACCTTCTAAGTATCCGCTCTGGTTTTCTTATGGGATTGGGGGTGGAGTGGGCTTGTTATCCGGCCTTGTCGGTATTGGAGGGGGCATATTTTTAGCCCCGATCCTGAATTATATGAAATGGGATAAGCCATTGAACATAGCTGCTTTGGCGAGTTTCTTCATTTTGGTGAATTCCATTTCTGGGATTACAGGTTTGGTGACCAGTGGTACTTTTGAGGTATTCTGGCCAGAATTGTTAGGTCTTATACTGGCCGTTTTCATTGGAGGACAGTTAGGGGTCCGTATGACCTTGGTGAAGATTTCCCCTAAGGGTATTCGGATATTGACGGCTGTTCTGGTCTTTTTGGTAGGTGTTCGTGTGCTGATTGGGAACGGACTTCAAATTCATCTTTTTTCATGATTTCATTTGAAGAGGCATATCAAATCGTTTTAGGTAATACCCGTGATTTTGGGAATGTTACCGTTCCCTTGGCAAAAGCCGATGGCCGAATACTGGCCGAAAACGTCTTTGCGGATAGGGATTTTCCGCCTTTTGACCGTGCGACCAAGGACGGTATTGCCATACAGTTTGATGGGGAAATGCCATTGGATACCTTTACCATTGAAGGTGTTGCCGCTGCAGGCTCTCCCCAAAAGGAACTGCAGTCCACTTCTGGTTGTTACGAAATTATGACTGGGGCGGTACTCCCCAAAAACACCAATACCGTGGTAATGTATGAGCATTTGGACATACGGAACGGTTCGGCTAAAATTGTCAAGCCCGTTACAAAAGGGCAGAATATACATTATAGGGGGAGTGACGAAGCCCAAGGTGCCGTGGTCCTCAGTAGGGGTACATTGGTCACAGCTGCCGAAATCGGCGTATTGGCTTCCATAGGAAAAGCGGAACTAGTGGTAAAAAAGAATCCCAGGATCACGCTGTTTTCTACAGGAGATGAACTGGTCCCTGTGAACCAGGTACCCAAACCACATCAAATTAGGCAATCCAATTCGCATACCCTGCGAGCCGCTCTTTTTGAAAATGGTATTGCCTCGGAAATAATACATGTCAAGGATGATAGGACCAAAATTAAAAATGCGTTGCTGTCTGCTTTGGAAACCAGTGAGGTCCTGTTAATAAGTGGAGGTGTCTCCAAAGGAAAATACGATTATTTGCCTGAGGTTTTGGAAGGGATTGGAGTACAAAAGCGTTTTCATCGTGTGCTCCAAAGACCTGGAAAGCCTTTTTGGTTTGGTGAACATACCGATAGCAATACCACTATTTTTGGTTTTCCCGGAAATCCCACATCCACCTTTGCCAATTTTCATATCTATTTTAAACCATGGCTTAACAAATGTTTGGGACAGGCCAATGCCGAAATTCAATTATTTTTAGAGGAATCATTTGAAAATACCACGGATTTAATGCGGTTCATTCGGGCCAAAGCCTATATAAAGGAGGGAAAAATGCGGGGGAAATTAATCGACGGCAATGGTTCTGGCGACCTGACCAGCCTTACAAGGGCCAATGGTTTTATCAAGGTCAAGCCTGGACAAACCATAGAAAACAATGAAAAAGTAGGGTTTATTCCCACACGAAAAATAATATGACGACCCACGAACTAAAGAAAATTGTCAATTCCTATGAAGCGGCACAAAAAAAAGGTCAAAAAACCGTTTTGGCGACCGTCGTGGCCCTGGAAGGTTCTTCATACCGAAGACCCGGGGTTCGGATGCTCCTATTGGAAGACGGAACCATGGTAGGTGCCGTAAGTGGAGGAT
>JANQKR010000011.1 GCA_028281025.1 Croceivirga sp. | reverse complement strand
TGGAGCTTAATTCCTTGAGCGGTAACGCTCAAGGAATTAAAAACGATAACTTTGAAGAGATTAGAAAATTAAAAGGTTCTAGTTAGGGGAAGCTTACATCGTCATGAAATCCAAGAATATGGTGAATCCGATTTTCATTGTCAATTATAAATAAATTCCCCTCGTAGTTTTCTTTATCCAGGGGTTTATTCGAAATCCGAATATCTACAATACTGTTTTTGTCAAGTTGAAAGTCCTTTTCGGGTGTTTGAACAATAATTTTGTTGTCTTTGAATACTTTAGGAAAATTATTTGCGAGTCTTTTTCTTTTTCTTTTCCACTGGTTAAAACTCCCGATTCCAATTAAAAATAGTGCTGCTGCTGAAATGTGTGCCATTTCGATTCGAAATCCGTTTACACCGAAAAAAAGGAAGATAATTATTCCAATTCCGAACACAATGGGCAGAACCACGAGTGCAATGTAACTGATTAAGTCGTTTTTTGCCTTTCCGATTATTATTTTCCCGTTTTCCTTTGAGAAAGAGATTTTGTGTCGGTTAAGTTTAGATTCTAAGACTGAGAGATCCATAATTGTTGGCAGAGGTCTAGCTATGCGCAGTACGGAATTGAAAAGCGATGGTTTTCAATCGAGCACGATTGGTAGCCAAAGCTGCGTTTTGTGTTTTCAAATTTATTCAACAAAAACGTCAAAGCGGAACTTTGGCGGAATAACAGCATTGACCTTTCGGTTATCTCATCACCCCGCATTGCGTATAGCTTTTGTTGGAACAAATTTTTGTTTTTTTCGTTACATATTGTGGTTAATCAAAATCACTAATCTTCTGTCAGGTGCAATTAAATAGAAGTTGGTACTTCCACCGTCATCATATGAATAATATGAGCCTGGTTGATTTGCAATTTGTCTTATAAAATCTTGTCGGTCAACTATTTCGCCCTTCCATCTACCATAAGTAGGAGTCACGAATTCCAAAATCTCTTGTTCGCTTTCTTTAAGTGGGGTTCTTTTCCACCTAATGTCAGCAAGTTCTTTTGGGGGAAGGTTTTCAAAAAATTCCCTGTCAGGATTCTCAAAATATTCAGCTATTTCTTCACTGAATTTATAAATGTCCAATGTGTAACCTTCTCCGCGGACACTTATCTCTTCATAATCGAATTCTTCCCAACTCCAGAAATTTTTGCCCGTCAATTCGGTTGTTCTGTCCTGCATATAGAAATTTTTTGAAAGCGGAAATATTTGAAGTTCCCAAGTCAAAAGAATAAGCAATATTGTCAGCATGGAAACTTGTATGACAAAAGATTTTTTCTTCCCTTTTCTGTAAAGACGGAACAGTCGCACTATCCAAATAATCAGTCCGACAATTAGTCCAATCAGAAGTGGGAATAAGATTAGGTAGATTTCCATTTTTCAAATGTGTGCCAACGGTCTCGTACAACCATCAGTTACGGGTTTTAGGTTACTGTTTTTCGGTTTAGCACTGATTCTAGCAATTCCTAGTGGGTTAGCTTGTGCTGAGCGCAGTCGAAAGGTAGTCAAATCCGCCGTGTGCGGTTATATTTTGTTGGCTACAGTTTTTAAATATTTTCTGATGAGTTTCCCATGATGAGTTATAGTTCCAGACCACTCAATATCCTTTAGTTTATATCTAATTTCTAAATCTGCACCTTCCCTCATGTGAGCATAGGTGTTTTCATAATTTTGTAATTCGATATTTGGTGGTTTAAAAGCAAACATTCCTGAACTAACTAGGTCATCTTCTTGGTCAATAGGTATTTCTGTATATTCACTATTTATTACTTCTTTTAATAAAACTACGTCAACGTTGTTAATAATCTCAGTACACCTAATAAATTCACCATAGCTAATATCACTTTTTAAGCAATGAAGGAATAGTTTTCCAATTAAACTTGATTTTTCAGAATCATTAGTTTTGTCAATAATCATTAATAATTTCTCACCAATTGAACTTTTATATTTTGAAGATCCTTGGATTTTTTCAATTTGTTTAGCCCGTTCTTCTGGTGTCAAATCTTTAATCTCATAAATAAACAGCATTAATTTTTTCATTAAAAGTCTGTCACTTATATTAACTATGCCTTTACCAATGGAATATATTGAGCCAACAAAAGGTAGGTCTTTGATTATTCCTTCTTCAAGAATTCCATCAACAGCAATTTCAGCTACATCCATTGTAACGGATCGTAATTCACTGGACTTTATTGTTTCTACTATTGTATCTCGAAGTTTCATATAATTGTAGCTAACGTTTTCGTGTATGATTAGTTGTGGACTTTTCCAACTGACACGTTTTACGTGGCGGAAAATGACCTCCTGACTCTAAAGATAGTTGATTGCAGGAATTTCCACCTGGAAATTTCGCCAGCAATTAATTATACACCGTGTTGGCAATAGTTTTTACCCGCGTTTTTGTTTCGGCTCCACTGCCCATAAATAAACCAGTGTTGTAATTGGTTGGAGGCAAAATATCATTAACAATGTCCAAGTCCATTTGTTGTTCTGGGATTCCTGTTCATTTTTCCATAATTGGACTAGAATGTAAATAAGTCCAATTAAATACAGAATTTGAATCGCAACAAGTATATTAAAAATCATATTATAGTTCGTCACATTTAAATCTGCAAAAAAGTTGTAGGGTATAATCAGTAAGATTACTATTGAAGGAATGCTAAGAAGGACTTTCAGGGACTTATTCATTTAATTCAATTTGTTTTAATCAAATCTAATTGGTTTATTTCCAAAGATGTAAATGGAGATTTCCACAAGTCCAAAGATTACAAGAATAATTAGATAAAAAATCAACTCTCTTGTTCCAACTGCGTAGAGAATGACTGCAAAACTACCAAAAGTATATAGTCCTGTTACTACACTCCATTTCCAGTTAATTTTCGGTTTGAGTAGTCTTAACTTTTTAAAAATCCTGTTATTCTTCAGAAAGTATGCCCAATGAATTGCTATTCCGCCGAACATACAGCAAACAAAACCAATCCGTCCAATTTTTTCTATTTCTAATGGCGAAATAATCAAAATTGACATTAAATAAAGAGTTGTAGCTGTAGCCAAAAAAATTGTCGTGGACCATTCAGGAATAGACTTATTTGTCCTGCTTGTTGAGGAGAATAGGTGAAAAAATATGACTTCGTAAATATTTAGTTTTTCGCTCATGGAAATTATTGCTAAGGGTCCGGCTATGATTTCGTTGCGAGAGAAAAACGTTGGTTTTTCGGATTATGAAATCGAGCCTTGTTAATGTCTATTTAGTTTAAAGTTAGCAAGAATGCCGCAACGAATTATAACCAATGTTGTAGCAAGTTTTTTTTAAGTATTCGAAACCCTACCAAAATGATTCCAGTTCCGATTGCAAAAAAATTTAATCTAATTCTATTCTTATTTTCAATTCCATGATACTTTTTTATCCCATCAAATTTGTTCATCAGAATGATGAATCCAATCGGGATTAAAAAAAGCAGTAGTAATTGAAATTCAATTAAAGTATCAGGTACTCCGTCGATAATTAAAGAATTAAAAAAATTAAATAGAAAGAAATAAAACCACCCCGTTATTAATATCCATCCTGCTTTCTTTTTTAGAAAGAGTCCAATTGCCAATGCAATTGACACAATGGATGCCGTGAACAAGTTTGAGAGTTTAAGTCCATAAATAATGTTTGCGAACCCATATCGCTTTTCCCACGGAAAGATTGTACCAAGAACTTCATCGAACGATTTGAACTCCCAAATCCAGATTCCAATTACTCCAACTAACATAAGGAAGTAAATTCCAATGGTAATATGTTTATTGGCTAGCTTGATATTCAAAACTTGCTACAACGGTCTCGTACAACCGTCAGTTACGGGTTTATATGCGTTAATTTACGGTTTAGGACAGAAGTTCGCAATTCCGACCTGCCACATTTGGCAAGGCGGGGTGGATTCGTTCAAGCCTGCCCGGAGAGCAGTCGAAGGGTAGTCGAATCCGCTGTGTGCGGTTATGCATTGTTGTGCAAAGTGCTATTGCGATTTCCATCTTTTTATGTACGATTTCAGTCCGGTTTTAGCTCTGCCCGAGTGGGAAGTCCGTTCGCGAACTTTTTTGAAGTCCGACTTTTATTTATGAGTACCCAGAGCGGGAATTGCCTTTTGGCGAGTCCCCATCCGAACCTGTTGAAAATGAAAAACCAATTCTAAACGAATTGTTTTATCTGAAATAAAATTTCACTCAAACAGGTTTGGCTCATTTTATTTCATAAAAAAACCAAGGGTATACCCTTGGTTTTTCATTTATTGGTGCTCGGAGCGGGCGCCTCAATACTTCGGCAGTAAACACAAGTCCCGCTTTTATTTCGCGTTGCTCCATAAAAAAAGCCCTTACTTCGTAAGAGCTTTCCTCGTTGTACTCGGAGCGGGACTTGAACCCGCACGGCCACAATGGCCATTGGATTTTAAGTCCAACGTGTCTACCAATTCCACCACCCGAGCATTCCTGGACTTGAAATAAAAAACTCCACTTAGCGGCGGCTGAGCGTAGCCGAAGCCGAGCGGAGTCGATAGTTGAGCGAAAAACGGGATTCGAACCCGCGACCTCCACCTTGGCAAGGTGATGCTCTACCAACTGAGCTATTTTCGCATGTTAATGAACTGACGCCTCTAAAAAGATGCGGATGCAAATTTAATACAATTCTTTTATTTCAAAAGAATTTTCAAATTGAAAATTCTTCTATTCCCTCATTCCCACATGTCACCCTAAGCTCGCCCAAGGGAAAGCCGGAATCCACTTTTTATGGATTCCGCATCAAGTGCGGAATGACAGGCTCTAAGAACTCGCCTTCTTCTTTTTGCTTAAAAGACGTTTAATTTCATTCAGTTTCATCAAGGCTTCAACCGGGGTAAGGGTATCAATGTCCAAGTGAAGGATTTCCTCCTTGATTTCCTCCAACAAAGGGTCATCCAAATTAAAGAAACTCAGTTGCATTTCGCCTTGTACGGCCTGCAATTTGTTGCCCACTTCCTCATTGGAATGGGACTGCTCCAGTTTTTTCAGGATTTTGTTCGCTTTTTGGATAACCTGCTGTGGCATTCCGGCCATCTTGGCGACATGGATGCCAAAACTATGCTCACTGCCCCCGGGAACCAGTTTTCGGAGGAAGAGCACATTGTCCTTCAATTCCTTGATGGAAACATTGTAATTCTTGATGCGCTCAAAACTTAGGGTCATATCATTGAGCTCATGATAATGCGTGGCGAACAGGGTCTTGGCACGGGATGGATGCTCGTGAAGGTATTCTGAAATGGCCCAGGCAATGGAGATACCGTCATAGGTGCTGGTACCACGTCCAATTTCATCCAATAGAACCAAACTGCGCTCGGAGAGATTGTTCAAAATGGAGGCGGTCTCGTTCATCTCCACCATAAAAGTGGATTCCCCCATGGAGATATTGTCACTGGCCCCTACCCGGGTAAAGATTTTGTCCACCACGCCTATTTTTGCCGAAACGGCGGGGACAAAACTTCCCATTTGTGCCAAAAGGACAATGAGGGCCGTTTGCCGTAAAATGGCCGACTTCCCACTCATATTGGGACCGGTGATCATGATGATCTGCTGTTCTTCCCTATCCAACAACACATCATTGGTGATGTAAGGCTCACCCAGGGGCAATTGTTTTTCAATGACGGGGTGGCGGCCTTCCCTGATCTCAAGGACCGTGGAATTCGTTATTTCCGGTTGTACGTAATGGTTCTCCCTGGCCAGTTGGGCAAAACCACAAAGGCAATCGAGTTGCGCGATGATCTGTGCATTGCGCTGTACCTCCGGGATATACTCCTGCATCCATACCAAAAGTTGCTCAAACAACTGCTCTTCCAGACTTAAAATACGTTCCTCCGCCCCTAAAATCTTGGTTTCGTATTCCTTTAACTCCTCCGTGATATAACGTTCTGCATTCACCAATGTCTGCTTACGGATCCAATTCTCGGGAACTTTGTCCTTATGGGTATTTCGGACCTCTATATAATACCCGAATACATTGTTTGATGCTATTTTTAGGGAAGTAATCCCAGTGGCCTCCGTTTCCCGTTCCAGCATTTTGTCCAGATAATCCTTACTGGAAAAAGCCAATTGCCGCAATTCATCCAGTTCTTCGGAATAGCCATTGGCAATGGTTTGGCCCTTACCTATGCTCATGGGGGCGCCCTCGTTGAGCATTTGCTTTATTTTGCCTCGTAAGGCTTCGCATTCGCTGAGCCCATTGCCCAACTCCCGCAAGGCTTCGCTTTCGCCCTGGGCCGTAAGTTGCTTTACCGGAACAATGACCTCCAGGGAATTTTTGAGCTGCACCATTTCTTTGGGGGTGATTTTTCCCGTAGCCACTTTGGAAATAAGTCGTTCCAAATCGCCCATTTGCTTCATCCAATGACGGAGTTTTTCCAAAGTGTTTTCTTCGGATTTCAAATGGGAGACAATGCGGTTTCGAAATTCGATTTTCTCCTTGCTCTTTAAGGGCAGGGCCAACCAACGTTTTAACAAACGCCCGCCCATGGGGGAAATGGTTTTGTCTATGACCTCCAGCAGGGTAATGGCATTTTCATTGGTGGAATGGTACAATTCAAGATTGCGAATGGTAAAACGGTCCATCCAAATATAATCCTCTTCCGCAATGCGTTGCAGTCTGTTGATATGCTGTAATTGCCTATGCTGTGTTTCGGAGAGGTAATGGAGTATGGCTCCTGAGGCAATGATTCCCTCCTGCAGGTGATTCACCCCAAAACCCTGGAGTGATTTGGTCTTGAAGAGGTTGGTCAGGCTTTCCTGGGCATAATCCTCCTGAAAGATCCAATCTTCCAAAAAGTAGGGATGCCATCGATTCCCATAATACGATGTAAATTCCGTTCTATGGTTTTTTGAAATAAGGACTTCATTGGGCGAAAAATTCTGAAGCAGTTTATCCATTTGTTCCACGGAGCCTTCGGAAGTCAAAAATTCACCCGTGGAGATATCCAAAAAGGCTATCCCCAATTTATTGCGACCAAAATGGACAGCGGCCAGAAAATTGTTGCTTTTCGCATTAAGGATATCGTCATTTAAGGCAACTCCCGGCGTGACCAGTTCGGTTACGCCCCGTTTTACAATGCTTTTGGTCTGTTTGGGGTCTTCCAGTTGGTCACAAATGGCCACCCGTTGCCCGGCTTTGACCAATTTGGGCAAATAGGTATTTAGGGAATGGTGTGGAAAACCGGCAAGTTCAGTTTGGTCCCCACCGTTATTCCTATGGGTGAGGACAATACCCAATATCTGGGCGGCTTTTATGGCGTCTTCCCCAAAGGTCTCATAAAAGTCACCCACACGAAAAAGCAGTAACGCATCGGGATGCTTTGCCTTAATGGCATTGTACTGCTTCATCAATGGTGTTTCTTTCTTGTTTTTGGAGGTCGGCACGGTACTTTTTGATTTAATTTTACCAAATTATAAAGTTGAAGGTGTTTACCGTTCAATTGTTGATATTTCTCACTTAAAAGTGGATAATTTATGCGAAAGTTGGCGAATGCGGAATTAGACCGTTTGGATATTCCAGGGTTTAAAAAAATCAAAAAAACACCATTGATTTTGGTCTTGGACAATATTAGAAGTTTAAACAACATAGGTTCGGTTTTTCGTACCGCCGATGCCTTTTTGATACAGAAAATCTATCTCTGCGGGATAACCGCCCAACCCCCGCACAAGGATATTCATAAAACGGCATTGGGCGCAACGGAAAGTGTGGATTGGGAGTATGTGGAAACGACCATGGAGGCCCTGGGCAAACTACAGCAACAGGATGTCCAGGTGATTTCTGTGGAGCAAGCTGAAAGTGCCACCCAGTTGCAGCATGTAAAGGTACGACCGGACACGACCTACGCCCTGGTCTTTGGCAATGAGGTGAAAGGAGTGTCCCAGGAAGTGGTCTCGGCAAGTGACGGGGTCGTGGAAATCCCGCAATTTGGGACCAAGCATTCCTTGAATATTTCCGTGAGCGCAGGGATTGTGGTGTGGGATTTTTGGACCAAACTCAATGGTATAAAAAGAAAACCCTGACGGTTTCCCGTCAGGGCGAAACATATAGTTTGAGTTAGTTAGTTTCTGACTTAGCAGGGTGCTAATAAAATAAAACCATTCGTTATATCCAAATAAAATCCAAAAATTGTCTTAAAAGAGAACCTCCAAAATTTTAGTTTCCAACAAGCCCAAGATTGTTTTATAGTCCTCTGGATTATTCACAAAATCCAATTCCTGCAAATCAATGAGCAGGGTTTCCTGTTCGGGATGACTTTTGATAAAATCCAGATACCCCCTATGTATGTTATCCAGGTATTCTGGTCCTATTTGTTGTTCATAATCCCGCCCACGGGTTTTGATGTTACGGAGCAATCTTTCGGTACTTTGGTAGAGATATACGTAAATATCCGGTTTTCGAACCTCGTTGTACATGAAATTAAAGACCTTTCGATACAGTTCAAACTCATCTTTCTGAAGGGTGATCTGGGCAAAGATCAGGGATTTAAAAATATCGTAATCCCCTACCATAAAGGTTTTGAACAAATCGAATTGGGAGGTGTCGTCCATAAACTGTTGATACCTATCGGCCAAAAAGGACATTTCCAGCGGAAAGGCATATCGCCCCTGGTCTTCGTAGAACTTGGGTAAAAACGGATTGTCCGCGAATCGTTCCAAAACCAGTTTGGCATTGAAATCCTGGGCAATTTTCTTGGCCAAAGTGGATTTTCCCGCTCCAATGTTTCCTTCAATGGCCAGGAACTGCAACTGGGAGAACAGGGTGCGCTGGTCCTTGAACAGCTTATAGGGTGTTTTAGTTAACGGATTACCATCCTTGGACTGTTGTAAAAGGTTCCTGGTGTCCTTCTTTAAAACCGGGTGGTAGACTTGCGGGGCAATATCGGCCAGGGGTTTTAGGACAAAGTTCCGCTCCGCCATTTTGGGGTGGGGAACCGTAAGGTTTTCGTGGGATATGATGTCATCATTAAAATAAATGATATCGATATCCAGGGTACGTGAGGAATAACGTCCGGTTTCAGATCGTTCCCTGCCCATTTCCTTTTCCAGGGCAAGGATTTCTGTGAGGACCTCCGTAGGATTCCTTTGCGTTTCCAATAGAATACAGGCGTTCAAAAAATCATCGCCCACAAAGCCAACGGCGGCATTTTCATAGACACTGGACACGGCCAGGGTTTTTCCCAGGCGCTCATTCAACCTAAAAATGCACTGCTGGAGTTGGGCAAGCCGATTTCCCTGATTACTTCCCAGCGATAGATATACCTTATTGTAACTCCCCATAAGCCAATGGCAAAGTAAGCAAAACAAAGGTAGATTCCGTATCTTTGCCGCCTGAAATAAATCAGTTTCCATATGAAATTCTTACGCAATCTTTTGGCAGCCATTCTGGGTTGTCTTATTGCTATCGGTCTTCTTTTTATCATGTTTTTCATTTTTCTCACGTTAATAGGGAATGCCGGCGATGGTGTGGTCGTCAAGGAAAACTCGGTGCTTAAGATTTCCATTACCGAACCCGTATATGATTATTATGGCACGGACGGAAGTGATCCTTTTGCCGGATTTTTTGAAGAAGGCCAGGGGCTGGACCAAATCTTACATGCCGTTAAAGTGGCAAAAACGGATAACCGCATTCAAGGCATCAGCATAAAAAACAACTTCCTGATGACCGGACTGGCCCAAACACAGGAATTGCGAAAGGCCTTGGAGGATTTCAAGGAATCGGGAAAGAAAATCTATGCGCTATCCGATTATTACTCCCAAAAGGATTACTATTTGGCCAGTGTGGCCGATAAGGTGTTCATCAATCCGCAGGGATTGATGGATTTTAAGGGCCTATCCTCGGAAGTGCTGTATTATAAGGACCTACAAGAGAAAACAGGAATAAAGATGGAGGTTATTCGCCATGGGAAGTACAAAAGTGCGGTGGAACCTTTCCTGTCCGATACGATGAGTGATGAAAACAGGACCCAGATAAAAGCGCTTTTAAACGCTATTTGGACGGCCATGCTTACGGATATTGGCGAATCCAGGGAATTGTCCTTGGAACAGTTGAATACCCTGGCGGATACTTTAGGGGCAAGAACCCCTGAAATGGCTATAAATTCAGGGCTTTTGGATGGTACCCGCTACCAGGATGAATATCAAATGGAATGGAAGGAAGTCTTGGGATTAGGGGAAGAACAGGACATCAATGTTATTTCACTTTCGGACTATATGACCGCAACGAAAAACAAAAACCTCCCTTCCGGTAAGGAAAAGATTGCCGTTGTGTACGCTCAAGGTGAAATATTGTACGGTGAGGGAAATCGGGATGTCATTGGCCAGGGAACTTTAATGCGTGCCTTGAAAAAGGTTCGGGAAAATGACAATATAAAAGCTGTGGTACTGCGCGTGGACTCACCTGGGGGAAGTAGTTTGGTTTCGGACATTATCTGGCGCGAAGTGGAACTCGTTAAAGCAGAAAAACCCGTTTTCGTGTCCTTTGGGAACATTGCGGCTTCCGGGGGCTACTATTTGGCCGTTGGAGCGGATAGGATTTTTGCGGAACCCACTACAATAACTGGGTCAATAGGGGTATTTGGCACCATTCCCAATATCCATGGGTTGAGCAATGACATCGGAATCAACGCGGAACAGGTGGGTACCAATGCCAATTCCGTGGATTATTCCTTTTTTGAACCGATGACCGATCGGTTCCGAAAACAGTTGGAGGAAAGTATTGAAATGACCTATGATACTTTTGTACAGCGTGTGGCCGATGGTAGAAATATGTCCAAGGAAGCGGTGGATGAGGTCGCACAAGGTCGGGTTTGGAGCGGTGTGGATGCCGTGGAACTCGGTTTGGTGGATGAACTGGGCACTTTGGGGGATGCGATTGCCGCAGTTGCAGAAACGGCGGGACTGGAATCCTATGGTATTCGCAAGTACCCAAAATTTAAATCGGATTTTGAACGGCTGATGGAAGATTTAAGCGCTGCTAAATTGAAAATTGGAGAATCCATGATCAAGGAAGAAATTGGGGAAGAAGCGTTCCAGACCCTAAAACAACTCAAACGGATGACGGAACAAAAGGGAATTCAGGCAAGAATGCCGTTCAACTTGAATATCCAGTAGTCCTTGATGGTTCCAAAGAGAAAAAAAGAGGCTTTCCACATCTACCTCTACCTCGGCGCTTTGTTTATTACCTCATTGGTAGTATCGAACTTAATCTTTCAAAAGTTTTTCTTCTGGAAACCTTTTGGGGACGTAACGGTTTTTGGAGCGCCCCTTTTTGAACTTTCGGTCGGGATCCTGCCGTATCCCATCACTTTTTTGATTACGGATTTAATTTCGGAAATCTATGGACAAAAAAAGGCCAATCAAGTGGTTACCGCAGGAATCTTTGCCTCGGTTTTTTCCATGGGAATCATTTTTGTGGCCAATTATGTCCCGGCCATTGAAAGTTCCCCGGTAAATGATGCCACCTTTCTTGAGGTTTTTGGACTATCGCCCCTGGGGGTTTTGGCCTCCATGCTGGCCTATTTGGCAGCACAGTACATCGATATTTCCATTTATCATTTCTGGAAGCGATATACCAATGGTCGCTACCTATGGCTACGGAACAATTTCTCCACATTTACCTCCCAATTTGTGGACACCTTTACCGTTGTGGGGTTGTTGTGCCTTTTTGGGGTATTGCCATGGTCCCTGTTTTATGGCCTTGTCGTCAGCGGATTTCTTTTTAAGGTTTTAATCGCCCTGCTCGACACCCCTTTGCTCTATCTTTTCGTATATCTTTTTAGAAAAAGATTTAACCTAAAGTTAGGAGAGGAAATATCATTGGATTGATTTTCCTTCGTTTCTTGTAAAAAAATAGCAGCATGAAGAAAAAGATCCTCCGGGTTTTGGGAATATTGATTTTGGTCTTCCTGGGCCTCGTTATTGCCCTTCCTTTCTTTTTGGAAGGAAAAATTGCCGATATTATAAAGAATAAGGTCAATCAAAACATCAATGCCACTTTAAATTTTGAAGAGGCCAATCTCAGTTTGATCAAAAGCTTTCCGTATGCCTATGTGGATTTAAAAGGGATTTCCCTGGTGAATAAGGCCCCTTTTGAGGGGGATACCCTATTTGCTGCGCGGGACATTGCTTTGGATATGTCCATAAAGGAACTGTTCAAAAGTGCGGATGATCCCATTGGAATACGCAAGCTTACGATAGATGGTGCTGTTTTGCACATTCAAGTGGACGAAGCCGAAAACGCCAACTATGATATTGCCCTGGAAAAGGAAACCGCACCATCAAGTGAGGAAGGAACCAGCACGAACTTCACACTGGACCTACAGGAGTATGGTATTACGAATTCCGAGGTGGTCTATGACGATTTCTCCAGTGGAATGCATTTGGTCATTTCGGAAATGAACCATTCGGGGACTGGTGATCTGTCGCTGGAAAGTTCACAATTGAAGACAAGGACGGATGCCCTGGTCTCCTTCGAAATGGATAGTACGGCATATCTCAATAAGAATAAAGTGGCCCTGGATGCCCTTATTGGTATTGATTTGACCCAAAACAAATATTCTTTTTTGGAGAACAAGGCACTAGTGAATCAACTGCCTTTGGTCTTTGATGGTTTTGTGCAACTCAATGAGGACAATCAGGAGGTGGATGTTACGTTTAAAACGCCTTCATCGGATTTTAAAAACTTCTTGGCGGTCATCCCGGAAGCGTATTCCAAAAACATTGAGGATGTGGAGACCACGGGGAATTTTGAGGTAAACGGACAGTTTAAAGGTATTGTGGACGATGTCCATATTCCCACGTTTACCATCGGTATCAATTCGCAAAATGCCTCCTTTAACTATCCGGATTTACCAAAAGCGGTGGAAAACGTATACATCGATACACAAATTTATAATCAAACCGGTATTGTTGAGGACACCTATGTGGATATCAATCGACTTTCCTTTAAGATTGATGAGGATCAATTCAACCTCAATGCCAAGATTAAAGAGTTGTTGGGGAATGCAAAAGTGGATTTGCATGCGGATGGTGTCATTAACCTGGCCAATATCTCACAGGCATATCCGCTACCGGCGGATTATGATCTTACGGGTATCGTACAGGCCGATGTAACCACCGCCTTTGACATGGCCTCCGTGGAAAACCATCGCTATGAAAATACAAAGACCAGCGGCACGGCAAGATTAACGGGTTTTCACTACAATTCCAAGGAACTTAAAAACCCCATTGCCATTTCGGATGCTTCGGTGAGCTTTACACCCAATACGGTTTCCTTGGATGCCTTTGAGGGAAAAACAGGGCAGACGGACTTTAAAGCCAATGGTACTATTGACAATCTTCTTGGCTATCTTTTTAATAAGGAAAATATAGAGGGAAACTTTAGTCTGCAATCCAACACCTTCGCAGTAAACGATTTTATGACGGAGGAAACCAATAGCGATGGGGAAGGAGGGACCACTCCGGAAGTTTCGGAGCGTGTTCAAATTCCATCGTTCTTGGATTGTACCATCGATGCCAGTGCACAAAACGTGCTTTATGATAATCTGGCCCTAAAAAATATGTCCGGTCGCTTGCGAATCAAGGATGAAACGGCCTATTTGGAAGATGTTACCTCCTCCATTTTTGATGGGAAGGTAAAACTGAACGGTTCGGTATCCACTAAACCGGAGACGCCAACCTTTGATATGGCGATGGGCCTGGATGCGATTAAGATCAGTGAGTCCTTTCAATTGTTGGATATGTTCAAAGCACTGGCTCCAGTGGCCAATGCTTTGGAGGGGCGTTTGAATACGGATATTAAACTATCGGGTAATTTAAAGGAGGATATGACCCCCAATCTGGGGACACTCTCGGGAGATCTATTGGCGCAATTGCTTTCCGCCAAAGTGGATACCAAAAACGCGCCCTTATTGACGGCGCTGGATGGACAGTTTACGTTTTTGGACTTGGGCCAATTGAATTTGAACGACCTCAAAACGGCCTTGTCATTCAACGGCGGCAAAGTAAGTGTACAACCCTTTGCCATTACCTATCAGGATATTGTGATCAATGTATCCGGGGGACATACGTTTGACCAACAATTGGCCTATACCGCTTCCCTGGACATTCCTGCAAAATACCTAGGGGATGAGGTCAACACTTTGATCGCAAAAATTAATGATGACAGCCTTAAGGATTTGACCATTCCGGTGACCGCTACCATTGGAGGGAACTATACCAGTCCCAAAGTAAGCACGGATTTGACTTCTGGTGTCAAAAGCCTTACTACGGAACTGGTGGAAATCCAGAAACAGAAATTGCTGAACCAGGGAAAGGACAAGGCAAGGGATTTGATTGGGGGACTTTTAAAAGACGATAAAACCGATAGTACCCAAACCCAGGGTTCTGGGGTAACAGAGGCCCTTGGGGGGTTATTGGGCGGTAAAAAAGATGCGGAACAAACGGATACCACAGCGGCCAAAAAGGATGAAGTGAAAGAAGCAGCAAAAAGTATCCTTGGTGGATTGCTTAAAAAGAAAAAGGATACGACCCAATAAAGGGTACCTCGAAAGCATAGTTGACATCATCGATATTGGTTATGATTTGTTCTTGCCTTGTACGATCCCTGGTCTGTTGAAGCATACCAATCCATCTGGTGATGATGGTATACGTATGAAGTTAAGCGAAATAGGGGAGTAAATAATTGACAAATGCCCTAGAGTATATTGTTCAAGTCCTGCCTTCCGATTATGGCCATGATTTCGATCATGTCCCCATTAACCCTGAAAAAGATACTGTCTGCACCACAGACACAACGTCTGTACCCTTTTTTTATATAGTCGATGGACTCGAAAGAAAACGGTCGTTGTGCGATGATCTCGAAGCACTCAAAAAAAGTTGCGAAATAGTTGTCGGCCTGTAAACGTCCAAATTTCTCAATTCCGTGGTGGTGGATTCGAATCAGGTCATTTTTGGCTTCGTTGCTTAATCGGTAATTAGCCATTGCGCATGGCCTTGGACTGTTTTAAAATCTCGTCTTTACCATCGCTTGTGAATCCACTTTTCTCAGCTTTTTCCAGTTTGGTTTTGATCCAGTCGATTTGGGCCTGTTGCTTTCTTGCCTGTCGGACAAGATCATTGACCAACTCACTTTTACTGGAATATTCTTGATTGTCCACTTGGGATTTCAGCCACTCGTCATTGGGTTTTGTAAAAGAGATACTTTGTCTGGGCATAAACAGCTATTTGATGCAAATATACACCAAAAATGACTCAAATTCTGGTTTTCCGTAGTAGTTCAGGCTTCTCGTTGGTATAAGTGTCCTCTAACATCAACCAAAAATTGGAGTAGGTTGTATTTTCCATGACTGCTATGGCTTAAAGATAGTTCCTTAATACGCCTTCCAACGTTGTTAATATGGGGTCTGGATCCGTATGATTACTTTGCTGAAGAAGTTTTTTAGCTTTTTTGAAATCGTCGGCCGCTAATTCAAATTGCCTTTCTTCAATTCTAAAAACACATCTCATCTTATAAAAGATCGCTTCTTCAAGTCTAGAGTCTATCGCCTGGGTCAGAATATATATTCCCTTATCGAATCGTTTCATTTCATAGTAAAGCGAACTTAAATTCATATAAAACCGTGGATTCTTGTTTGTTTTTAAACAGTGTAGATAGTACGCTTCGGCTGTGTCATACGATTTGATCTTCTGGTAGGCCTTACCTGCGTTTTCCATGTTGGGCAGGGTAGGATATAAACTGGCCGCTTTGCTAAAATACTCCGCTGATTTCTTCGGGTCGCTTTCTGTGGTCATCATACCCAAGGAGCCGTATAAATAGCCATATTTTTCGGGCTCAAACCTGTAATCGGGTTTTTGGTCCACTTTCTCGAAATCCCTTTTTGCCTCTGCATACATCTTCTTTTCATAATACAAATTGCCACGCATTCCATTTGAAAAAGTTGACTTTTGATGTTTTAAATTATTTGACCACAATGTTATGGTATCCTTCCAGTACGTGGTTTGGACTTTGGCCATTCCAAAAAACGATCCCAAAACAAGGACCCCGATAATTGACGCAGTTCTTTTTTGCTTTTGTTCCACCAAACTAAATAGGGCAATCCAAATGCCCAGTGTGGAAAGGTAACCATATCGATCGGCGAAGGGGCTCAAAAATTTTGTGAAGAAAGTGGTGTGCAAAATGATGTTGGACAAAAAGAACAAAATCCCAAATACAAACAGTTTATTTTTTCGCTTTACAAAAGAAAGGTAGCCGACAGCGATCACTATTCCTATGGAAACAAAAAACCATGAACTTTTAATTTGTTCGGGCCAATCGTATACTATTCCCAATTTAATGGGAACGAAAGACTTATAGATATACCAGGCAAGTTGTGAAGGCACAAGGTATATGGGGTTATAATCGCCTGAAAAACCGGATTGGTCCTGTCTAAAGCTTAAACCAACAAAAAGGAAAATGAGTGCAATGGTAACAAAAGGAATTTTTGAAAGTATTCTTTTGGCATCAATCAGTTTTTCACCCCGTAAATAATCCAATAAAAACAAAATTCCAACAAAAGGTATGATTTGTACTTTGGAAAAGCATCCCAATAAAAAAAGCAGAATGGAATAGACGTAGTATTTTCTTTTAGTATGCTCCAGGTATCGATCATATTGAATTGTTGCCATTAAAAAGAAACAGGTAAACAGGACCGTACTCGTGGCCGAAACCCAGGAAACGGCCTCTACGGCCAATGGGTGCAAGGCAAAGAGCAAAGGAATGAGGTAGGGGTTTATTCTATTTGAAAAAAGGCGTTTTCCAAGGATATAGACCAGAAAAGTATTGATAATGTGTACCGAAATGCTAAAGACATGGAAGGCGGTCGCGGTCTTAAATCCAAAAAGTGCAATGATAAGGGCAAAGCACAAAGAGGTCAGTGGTTGATACATCTTTATGGTATCAGTAGTGAAAATTGATTTCAAATTTTCACCGGTCAACTCATGGATGATCACATTGTCCAAAACTTGATTTCCATCATCAATGGCAATAAATCCATACCCGACACTATTCATATACAAAACAATCACGGGGACACCTAGTATAAAAAATGGAAGTAGCTTTTTCATTAAAGTGGATATTCATGGTATAAAGACATTCTGACTCCAATGCCTTACCACGGTCTTGTGAAGGATTTTGTCATCTAAATTGGGTAAATCCCTGCACTGAAAAAATAGAATAGTAATAAATGGACGTAAAAAGGGATAAGTGGAAATACAATGGACCTTACATCCTAATTATCAGGTCACTTTTTTTATTTCGGTTGTTTGGGCCACAGGCAATATAATTGTGTATGACCATATGGCCATGATATCCTTAAGTGATATCAATCCCCACATAATAGCCTTCACTTCCCCGGACATTAAAAACGGTTTGGTCCTCAAAAAGGAGGTATTGCCCTTTTATGCCCTTTAACACCCCTTCATAGCTTGGGGTTTTCTCCAGATTCAGACTTTTTACCTTTTGGGGATATTGCAATACGGGGAATTCCAGATGGGTCTCCGTATGATCTTCAAGAAAGTATTTTGAGGCCTCTTCCGGGATAAAGGGTTTTAATTTGTTGCGCCATTCCACCAAATCCAAGTCCTCCAAATCGTTTTTTAACATTTTTTGCCAACTGGTCTTGTCGCTCACATGTTCCTTGAGGGCCACTTCGGTAATTCCGGCTAGGTAGCGGTTGGGTACTTCTACAATTTCTATGGCCTCATGGGCCCCCTGATCGATCCATCGGGTGGGGACCTGTGTCTTTCGCGTTACCCCGACCTTAACATTACTGCTATTGGCCAAATACACGATATGGGGTTGTAGCTGCATTCTTTTTTCATATTCCAGATCACGGTCCTCTATGTTCAGGTGTGCTTTGCTGAGTTCGGGTCGCATTATCCAATCACCTGCTTCCGCAGATTCAAAAAAATATGATTTACAAAATCCTTGGCGGTAAATGGGTTCATTTTTACCGGTGCCAAGACATTGGTACTTGATAAATTGAATTTTGAGTTTTTTGTTCAAGGCCTGGTTAAGATTGAGGACATCGTCCTCCAGCATCAAGTAATACTGGATGGGCGAACCCATTTCGGTTCGCATTTTTCGTAGGACCCCTTCGTAAAGCATAGTAAGGTTGTTTGAACAAATTTGAAATAAAGGTTATTTTAGCTACTGGCCAAACCGGCCGGTTAAAGATACCCAAAATGCCAATACCGTTATTCAATTCCATTGCTTCCTGGTTGCTAAAAAAGCGGTACCACCAAATTGAGCTTTTCATAAAATACCCGGTGGATGTGCAGCAAGAGGTCCTACGCCAGTTGTTTGACTATGCCAAGGACACGGAAGTAGGTAAAATGCACCATTTTGATTCCATTACCACCTATGAGGATTTTACGGAGCGTGTGCCCATTGTCAGTTATGAGTGCATTGCACCAATGATCGAACGTACCCGAAGGGGGGAGCAGAATGTGTTTTGGCCCACCCATATTAAATGGTTTGCAAAGAGCAGTGGCACTACCAATGCGAAAAGCAAATTTATTCCGGTAAGTATGGAGGCGCTGGAGGACTGTCACTACAAATCGGGAAAGGATTTACTCTGCCTGTACCTGAACAATAATGAGAACTCACAACTGTTCAACGGCAAAAGTTTGCGGTTGGGGGGGAGTAAGGAACTGTACGAGGACAACGGGAGCTTTTTTGGGGACCTTTCCGCCATTCTTATAGATAATATGCCTTTGTGGGCGGAATATAGCAGCACACCGAGCAATAAGGTGTCCTTGATGAGCGAATGGGAACTAAAGATGGACGCCATTATAGAAGAGAGTATCAAGGAAAATGTAACAAGCTTGGCAGGGGTGCCTTCATGGATGTTGGTATTGTTGAACAATGTGTTGGAAAAAACGGGAAAAAGCCACCTTTTTGAGATTTGGGAGAATTTGGAGGTCTATTTTCATGGGGGGGTGAGTTTCGCACCCTATCGGGACCAATATAAAAAACTGTTGCCCAGAAAACGATTCAACTATTACGAAACCTATAATGCTTCGGAGGGTTTTTTTGGCATACAGGACCGGAACAATTCCGAGGACTTATTGCTGATGTTGGATTATGGTATTTTTTATGAGTTCATACCTATGGATTCCTATGGCAAAGAGGAGCAGCGGGCCATTCCCATTTGGGAGGTTCGAACGGGAATCAATTATGCCATGGTCATTAGCACCAATGCCGGGCTATGGCGCTATAAAATTGGGGATACGGTTCGATTTACCTCCCTGGACCCGTATCGCATTCGGATAACGGGTCGTACCAAACATCACATCAATGCTTTTGGTGAGGAGTTGATCATTGAAAATGCGGAAGAAGCGCTGGAACAGGTCTGTAAAAAGACAGGTTCGGAAATTAAGGATTATACGGCGGCCCCCATTTTTATGAACGGTACCGAAAAGGGGTCCCATGAATGGATCATTGAGTTTCGCAGGGCCCCGGAAAACCTCAATTATTTTATTGAATTGATGGACAATGCCTTAAAATCACTTAATTCCGATTATGAGGCCAAACGCTATAACAACATTACCTTAAAGATGCCACGTGTCCACATGGCACGGGAAGATCTGTTTTATGATTGGTTAAAGTCCAAGAACAAATTGGGTGGGCAGCATAAGATTCCGCGATTGTCCAATTCCCGCGAACATTTGGAAGAACTTATGGATTTAAACAGGCAATCCGTACACTAATCACGTCATTTGATACAGACTTCAAATGATTTACGAAAACGTTTTCGTAACTTCCCGTAGTTTATCGAACAAAAATTGAAACTGAACCAATATTTTAGGAATTGCTTCGTTTTGTAGTCACCTTTGGGTCACCAAAACTTACAACAATCATTTACAATGGCAGAAAAATTACTCGTCTTATCAGACATGTGGGGTATTAAAAAAGGCCTCTGGATCACTTCTTATTTTGGATACCTGCAGCAGTATTATAATATTGAATTTTATGATATACAGCAATTGGCAAACCTGGATATTCCCGTTATGACGCAGGAAAACATACATCGCGCATTTGTGGAAGGAGGTATCGATACCGCCGTTGCCCATTTGTTGAAGAAAGAAACCGAACCATGCCATGTACTGGCTTTTAGTATGGGGGGCACAATTGCATGGAAGGCCGGTCTTGACGGATTGCCCATGAAATCCCTCACTGCCATATCACCAACACGGATTCGATTTGAAAATAAAGCTCCCGACTGTGAGATCAACTTGATTTATGGGGAGTGTGATAAATTTAAACCCGGCATGAAGTGGTTCAAAGCCATGGATGTGGATTTTAAAATTGTTTCCAGTTTTGGTCACGAACTGTATTCGGATGAGAAGATCATTGGTGAGGTTTGCGTTAAGATGCTCCAAAAAGTCACTCAAAAAGCGGTTTAGTCAATACAATACATCACACAAAAAAAGGGGCAAACGCCCCTTTTTTTGTTTACTGGGATCCTAGTTCCCTAGGAGACGGCCTTAAGCTTTTTAATGGTCTCCATGGAAAGTTTTTCCTCTGCATAGGCCTTGGTCACCTTAAACTCCTTTTCCTCTGAACTGGGTAGGGTAAACATGGCATCCGTGAAAATGGCCTCGCATAATGATCGGAGTCCCCTGGCGCCCAATTTGTATTCCACGGCTTTGTCCACTATATAGTTCAAGGCCTGTTCCGTAATATCAAAAGTTATCCCGTCCATTCCAAATAACTTTTCGTACTGCTTAATAATGGCATTCTTGGGCTCCGTAAGAATGGCACGCAACGTTTTTCTGTCCAATGGATTCATATGCGTTAGCACGGGAAGGCGCCCAATAATTTCAGGAATCAAACCGAATTCCTTTAAATCCTTTGGAATAATGTATTGTAAAATGTTTTCGGCATCCAGTCTATCCTCAGCTTTGGAAGCACTGTAGCCAACCGCTTGCATGTTCAAGCGTTTGTTGATGATCCGTTCTATACCGTCAAAGGCACCACCGGCAACAAATAGGATGTTCTCGGTATTTACTTCAATAAACTTCTGGTCCGGATGTTTTCGACCTCCTTTTGGGGGAACATTGACCACCGTCCCTTCCAACAGTTTTAGTAGGCCCTGTTGTACGCCTTCCCCAGAGACATCACGGGTTATTGAGGGATTGTCGCTTTTACGGGCAATTTTATCAATTTCATCAATAAATACGATACCCCTTTCGGCTTTCTCCAAATTGTAATCCGCTGCCTGCAATAATCGGGTCAAAATACTCTCCACATCCTCACCCACATAACCCGCTTCGGTCAAAACCGTGGCATCAACAATGGCCAGGGGTACATTGAGCATTTTGGCAATGGTTTTTGCCATCAAGGTCTTACCCGTACCCGTTTGACCAACCATAACAATATTGCTTTTTTGAATTTCCACCCCATCATCTTTACTCGAGGGCTGTAATAAACGCTTGTAATGGTTGTAAACCGCAACGGACATCACCTTTTTGGTTCGTTCCTGTCCAATAATAAAGGTGTCCAGAAAATCCTTGATCTCCAATGGCTTTTTAAGGACCAATTCCGAAGACAGGTCATTGGTTTTGGATTGCTTGGACTCTTCGGCCACTATACTGTGCGCTTGTTCAATACAGCGATCACAGATGTGCGCGTCCAAGCCCGCAATCAAAAGATTGGTTTCCGGTTTTTTCCTTCCACAAAACGAACATTCCAAATTTTCCTTCGCCATTGTCTTATCTTAACGGTACAGCTATAACGTGTAAAACGAGCTGAAATTCTACAATTAGGTACTTAAGCCAATGTTAAGTACGGATTTATCCTTTTTCCCTTACTAAAATCTCGTCAATCATACCATAATCCTTGGCTTCGGGAGCTTTCATCCAATAATCCCGATCACTGTCCTCATAAACCTTATCAAAGGTTTGTCCGGAATGATTGGCGATGATATGATATAGTTCATCCTTAATTTTCAATACTTCCTTGGCCGCAATTTCAATATCACTGGCCTGACCTTGGGCACCTGACAGGGGTTGGTGGATCATAACCCTGGAATGCGGCAATCCACTGCGTTTTCCCTTTTCGCCGGCACAGAGCAATACCGCAGCCATGGAGGCAGCTATTCCCGTACAGATCGTTGCAACATCGGGCTTAATGAACTGCATGGTATCATAAATGCCCAATCCTGCATAAACCCCACCACCAGGGGAGTTGATATATATGGATATATCCTTTGATGCATCGGTGCTTTCCAAAAACAACAACTGTGCCTGGACAATGTTCGCAACTTGATCATTGATTCCCGTGCCCATAAAAATGATGCGATCCATCATTAAACGGGAGAAAACATCAAAAACAGCGATGTTCATTTGGCGTTCCTCAATAATATTCGGGGTCATGTTTACGGGAAGCATACTACTTACAATTTGGTCGTAATACATGCTGCTTATCCCGTGATGCTTGGTAGCGTATTTTTCAAATTCCTTTCCGTAATCCATAGGATTTTCAATGGGTTTAAAACAAAAAACGGTCCTGAAAACTCAAATTTTCAGAACCGTAAATATACAATTATTTGGTGCGTTAGCCGTAAACCTCTTTTACAAAGTTTTCGTAACTGATTTCTTTGTTTTTAAGGTTGGCCTTCTCCTTGTAAAGGGTGAGTAACTTCTGGCTCATCAATTGTTCGGAAAGGCGCTTTACCTCATCCTGGTTACCCATGACACGGGCGGCAATGTTTTCCAATTCCTCCTCTTTGGGGTCCATATGGCCATATTGTGCCATTTGGGATTTGATAAATCCTTTGGCAAACTCCTTCAACTCGTCAAACTGGACTTGAAGATCATTCTCCTTAATCACCTTACCTTCAATCAATTGGTAGCGTAATCCTTTTTCCGATTTCTCGTATTCCTCTGAGGCCTCCACTTCCGTCAGTTCCTTTTCCCCACTGACTTGGATCCATTTTTTTAGAAATTCCGAAGGCAGATCGAACTTGGTTTCCTCAATAAGCTTTTCCGTGATGTCATTGAGCAATTTTTGATCGGACTGTTGTTCGAACTGTTTTTCAGAGTCCGTCTTAATTTTTTCCTTCATTTCTGCCTCACTTTTGACCGTTCCTTCCCCAAAAAGCTTATCAAAAAGTTCCTGGTTCAGTTCGGTGGGCTCACGCTCATTGATTTCTTCAATGGTGAGGGTGACTTCGATATTTAGGTTTTCGGCCTTTTCCTGGGGAATTCCCAAACTTGAGGATAACAGATAGTCTTCTTTAAAGAGTCCCTTGGTCTTTACGGTAACGGTCTCCCCAACCTTTTTGCCCACTAAGGCATCAATGGCCTTTTTGGCCTTTATTTTGGCAAGTTCAATCGTGGTTTTATGGTCTATTTCCTCCGTGTCGTTTTTGAAGGTTCCGTTTACCTCTGCTGTTTTGGTAACCTCGGGTTTGGAGACAATTTTCCCATATTGCTTCTGCAGTCGCTCCACTTGCTCATTCACCATCTTTTTGTCAGCTACAATTTTGTAATGGGTAATGGGCTTTTTGGTGTTCAACTTTACTTCAAATTCAGGGGCTAGGCCCAGTTCAAATTCAAAGTCGAAATTTTCCTTGTCCCAATCAAAATTTTCCTGCGGTTTTGGCAATGGATTTCCAAGGACGTCCAATTTTTCTTCCGTAAGGTATTTGTTGAGGTTGTCTTGAAGCAATTTGTTCACTTCATCCACCAATACCGCTTTTCCGTACTGTTTTTTGATCAACCCCATGGGAACCTGCCCTTTTCTAAATCCGGGGATGTTGGCCTGCTTCCTATAATTCTTAAGGATGTCGTTCACCTTTTCCTCATAGTCCTCCTTGGTGATGGCAACCTTGACCACTGCATTTAAACTGTCTATCTGCTCTTTTGAAATGTTCATTACAACCTACTTTTGAATGGCTGGCAAAAGTACTACATTTTGTTTTGCTCAACAAGTTTTTAAGGAGTTGTGTATCAGCTATAAACCTTACTTCTTCTTGTCCTCTTTTAAAAGGGAAAACAGTATGGATTGCAAGAAGGACAACAAAAGGCTGAATAATAGGGCCCACCAAATATTGGCTACGGAAAATCCAGGGATAAAATAATCGGCAAGCAATATAATTATGGCATTGATAAAAAGAAGGAATATCCCAAGGGTCACAATGGTAATGGGTAGGGTCAAAACGATCAATATCGGTTTAACCACAAAGTTGAGCAAGCCCAGCACAACGGCGACCAGGATTGCGGTGATGTAAGTGTCTACGGCGACGCCGGGAAGAAGTTCGGATAGGATGACCACGGCCAAGGCACTCAAAAGTAGTCGAAGGATAAATTTCATGATATGGTTTTTTAAATGAAAAAGCACCGCCTAAGCGGTGCTTTTAATATAGTAAATTTTTGATTCTAATTGAGGTAAAGGCCGGTAAATGCCAATGGATTTACCTCGGGTAATGTGGAACCATATTTTTCATTGATCGCCCCTATAAAGGCGTTGGCCAAAATGGCATAACCCCTTGGTGATGGATGGACTCCGTCCAAAGAGAAACCACCACCCGTGGCAAAGACGGAAGTCACTAAGCTTCCATCGGCCAATGGGAAACCATTTTCGTTGATATTGGCCAAAAGGGTGTTGGCATCAACAAAGGCCAAATCAAAAGTTTGGGCCAGTTGTTCAATCAACTGGTTATAGGCAGTCAGTGCAGTATTGGCAGTTGCTTGCTCTTCCGGAGTTAAAACCCACTGGTCTTCCAAGGGCCAGGTAATACCGTTTACCGATAACTGCCCTGCAGTGGCAGCATCAACGCCCAAATTCTGAAGAAATACAAAGGCATCCGCATTGGGTTCCGCAATTACGCCCTGACTGGTCAACACCAAAAGATCGTCCGCTGTTGCCTGTCTTGCCTGCCCATAGACCAAGCCAAGAACAGTGGCCGTACCGGCATCTAGGCCCCCTCCAATAAGTACTTGTGTCAATTGTGCGGACAAGTCGACCAAATCTTCATCCTTAATGACCACGGCACTGGCCGCGGTAGTACTGAACTCCAATTTCCTATCTGGAACACCTAAAAAATCGAAGGCTTGGTTCAGTCCCGCAAATTGTGCGTTCAAGGCCGGTATTTGGGGAGCAAAATCAGGGTTTGCAGGACTTAGTGGCGCAAAAGGTACCGTTGTCAAAAACGGGATAGTGGTCACATCTGGAAGATTGGCGATGACACCTTCCGCACCAATCGCGGCCATAGCTTCCAAAACTCCTTGAATGGAACCGGCAACCACATTGGGGTCGGAAATATCGGAACCTCCATAGGTACTTGGGTCTATGTTTCCCGTTTGGTCAACCCCGGCACCACCAGCCGTTACATAACCTAACACATCATTATTTCCTATCCAAAGGGAAAAGAACGTGGGACTCTGTGCTACGGCATCTCCTAGGACGGTGGCTGTAGGACTTGAGGCAAATCGAGCAAAATAAGGATTGGCCAATCCAGCAGCTATGCCGGCGACGTTGCCATAACCGGGAGCCAGTAAATGATAGCTCTTGGCTCCTGGGACACCCATGTTGTTAAAACTTCCGGATAAGGTATTTGTTATTTCCGTACCGCCTTGCCCTTCAAGACGAGTGGGTGTGGGTGAACCGGATGTGAAAGACAGAATAAAACGGTTATCGAATTCAGGATTTCCATCTCCGTTCAAATCTGCTATTCCATTCAAGGTCATTCCACCCAAATCATCTGCCATAAGGGGAATTTCAAAGGAACCCCCTCCGGCCAATGCAAATTGTGTTGCCAGCATGTTGGGTAAGGAAGCTGCCTGCCCCGATCTAAAAAGGGCACCATCGGAAAAACCGGCTGTTAAGGAATTGCCCAGGGCCACATAGTTCGAAAAATCCGCTGAACCATTGGTGACTTCGACCATGGTTTCCATTTCAGTGCCATCGTCGTCATCGTCACATGCCACAAAGATTAATCCAAGCAAGGGCAAAAGGGCGAGGAACTTTTTCATGTTCTAATAATTTACGTTAGTTTAAGTTGAAGTTATAGTTAAATCAGTATGTTCAAAACTAGCGGAAATTTGTCACCCATACAACGAAAGGCCCAAAAAAATTATGCATGCATAATAAAATGGGGTGAATTTTAACGATTTAGGAATTCCAGGGATTTGATGAAAAAAGCCTTCGGATTCTCTGCATGTAGCCAATGACCCGCCTGTTCAATGGTAGCTATCGTGGCCTTTGGAAAGTGTTTTTTAATAAGGGAGGCATCATTGGGATGGATATATTCCGATCGGCTGCCCCTTAAAAACAGTGTAGGCTCCCCAAAAGTCTCCATTCCCGAAATGGTCTCCCCAATTTCCTCCAACTTGTTTTGGAGTACGCGCAGATTAAAACGAAAACCCAATTGTCCTTTTTCCACCCAATACAGGTTTTTTAACAAAAACTGACGGATTCCAAAATCGGTGAGCGATTCCGACAACTTCTTATCGGCCTCCGATCTGGTTTTGATTTCTTCAAAGTTTAAGGTGTTCAGTGCAGCAACAATAGCCTGGTGGTGTGGGGGATAGTACTTGGGGGCAATGTCGGCCACTACCAATTTGTCCAATTTTTCCGGAAATTCCACGGCAAACTGCATTGCCGTTTTACCGCCCATGGAATGACCTAAAACATGGGTCTTGGCAGTGTCATGGTACTCCATATAGATTTTAAGGTCCTGCGCCAAAATTTCATAATTGAATTCTTCCGAATGAAAACTTCGCCCATGGTTTCTTTGGTCGATCAAGTGCACTTGAAAGCCATTTTCGGCATATTTGTTTCCCAAAGTCTTCCAATTATCGGACATTCCAAGAAACCCATGGAGTATAAAAAGGGGGTGGCCATCCCCTAAAATGGTGGAGTGAAGGATTTTATTCATTGCAAGCGATGTAAATACATGTTCACCACATTTTCCAAACCAAGATAAATGGACTCGCAGATGAGGGCATGCCCTATGGAAACCTCAAGTAGTCCGGGAATGCTTTGCTTAAAAAAAGCAATGTTATCCAAGTTTAGGTCATGTCCTGCATTGATTCCCAATCCCATCTTTTGTGCTACTTCGGCAGCTTTTATGAAAGGAATGATACCTTCCTTGTTTCCCTCGGCATAGGATTTGGCAAAACTTTCGGTGTACAATTCAATTCTATCGGTCCCAATGGCAACGGCCCCTTCCACCATTTTGGGATCGGGATCCACAAATATGGAGGTACGGATCCCATTTTCCCTAAAAGTGCCTATGGTATCCTTTAGAAAATCCTTGTGTCTTAAGGTATCCCAACCTGCATTGGAAGTAAGGGCGTCCTCGGCATCAGGAACAAGGGTCACTTGGGTAGGTTTTACCTTTAACACCAAATCCACAAATTTTGGTATGGGGTTGCCTTCTATATTAAATTCAGTCTTTACGACCGATTTCAAATCCAGGGCATCCTGGTAGCGGATGTGGCGCTCATCCGGTCTTGGATGAATGGTGATTCCTTGTGCCCCAAAGGCTTCAATATCCTGTGCAGACTGCACTATATTTGGCATGTTGCCCCCCCTTGAATTTCGTAACGTGGCCAGCTTATTGATGTTTACACTGAGTTTTGTCATGGTCTAAAACTGTTGGAGCGAGCAAAAATACAAAATGGGCACACCTTTTGCGCGGTATTAATTTGTAGTTTTGCCTTGATTTTTTGTCATGAACATACAAGAACACATCATAACGTCCTTGCCCGTTTTTCAAGTGACCGAAAACTTGAATAAGGTCATCTCCTTTTTTGAGGAGACCACGTTCTCACATGTTGCCGTAGCGGAAAAAGATGGTTTTTTGGGGTTGTTGTCCGAAAATGACCTGGCCTGTTTTGAGCCCGAAAGGACAATTGAGGAATTTCGTTATCAATTGGAGACTTTCCATGTAACCAAGGAAACCCTTTGGTTGGATGTTTTGGAGGTCTTTGCCCGAAACGAGGCGAATATACTTCCGGTCTTGGATGCCAATGCCCATAGGGTTCTGGGATACTATGATCTTAATGATGTGGTTTCCCAATTCATAGGAACACCTTTCTTTACCGAACCCGGTGGTATTTTAGTGGTTTCAAAGGGGATTAAGGATTATTCCCTGAGTGAGATTTCCCAAATAGTGGAGAGCAATAACGGCAAGTTATTGGGGGCCTTTGTAACCGATAATCAAAACGATTTGGTCCAGGTGACCCTTAAAATCAACAGTGGCAATCTCAACGAGGTCATTCAAACTTTTAGACGCTACAGTTATAACATATTGTTCGGTAACAATGACGACCAGTTTTTGGAAGATTTAAAAGAGCGTTCTGCCTATTTGGACAAATATCTAAATGTCTAACATGAAAGTCGCTATCTATGGCCAAGTGTTACAGGAACATGATGTTGTGCATGTCCATAGTCTGTTGGATGCCCTAAAAGAGCAAGGGGCTTTCATTGCCATAGAAAAAGGATTTCTTGCCCTTTTAAATTCCCATACAAAAATCGGGGCGTTTCCCAGTTTTACCCAAGAGAAGGGGCTGGATAGCTCCTTTGGCCTATTTGTAAGCTTTGGTGGTGACGGAACAATGTTACGGGCCATCACATATATAGGACATTTGCGTATTCCCATAGTTGGGGTCAATACCGGACGATTGGGTTTTTTGTCCACCTTTAAAAAGGAGGATGTTCGAAAATTGGTTACTGAGTTCGTAGCTGGCAATTTTACTTTGGAAGAAAGGAGCTTGGTGGAAATCTGCACGGATTCCAATATTGGGGAATTTGGGGAACTTAATTTTGCGCTGAATGAAATTACGGTCAGTCGTAAGGATACTACCTCCATGATAACCGTTGAAACATTTTTGAACGATGAGTATTTGACTTCGTATTGGGCCGATGGGCTTATTGTCTCCACACCCACAGGCTCCACGGGATATTCCTTGAGCTGTGGTGGTCCGGTCATGGCCCCTACGGCCAAATCCTTAGTGCTCACCCCCATAGCTCCGCATAATTTGAACGCGCGCCCCTTTGTGATTTCCGATGATACTAAAATCCGGTTAAAGGTCTCGGGGAGGGAGGAGCACCATCTGGTTTCTTTGGATTCCAGGATTGCCACGATTCCAAACGGAAAGGAGATTATTATACAAAAGTCACCTTTTACCATCAATATGGTGGTGTATACATCGGAGAGTTTTCTAAAAACACTTCGCAATAAGCTTCTTTGGGGGGAAGACCGCCGCAACTAAGGGTTTCAATAACAATAAATGGCGTTAAAAGTTGTTTTACAAGGGAACACTATTTGGCAATGAAAGGGGCTTTCCCTGCCATTGTTAGTTATGCAACCGTATTTATGAGAACAATTGTTTTGGTATGTTTGTTCGCCATTGGCAGTATAAGGGCGCAAACCTATGAAGTTGGTTTATTTGCTGGTGGAATGAACCATATTGGTGATGTGGGAAGGACCAATTATATCTTACCATCGGGTGGGGCCTTTGGGGCCCTGTTCAAATGGAACAAGAGAAAACGATATGCCTGGAGGGCAAGTGTCTACAGGGGAAGTTTTGTTGCAGACGATTCAAAGTCCAGTAAAGCCTCCAGACAGCAACGTGGATTTCGAGTTGAAAATTCGATCACCGAATATTCTGCAGGAATGGAATTCAACTTTGTGGATTACAACCTACATAAATTGGGACCAGCTTTTACCCCTTATTTATATACCGGGTTTACGTATTTTAGATATGACTTTAACTACATTGATGCACAACAAGTTCAGGATATTAACCAAAAAGATGGTAGTTTCGCGATTCCAATGACCGTTGGGGCCAAGCTTCGTTTAAACCAATTTTTGATTTTAGGGGCGGAAATAGGGGCCAGGTATACCTTTACGGACAATTTGGATGCCAGTAATCCTGAAGGTTCAAATTTTGAACAATTCAGATTTGGCAATATTTTAAGTGAAGACTGGTATGTGTTTTCTGGTATTACGTTGACCTACACTTTTGGACGAAAACCTTGCCAAGACTGTTTTGAATGAAAAATGAGCAATCTGGACCACATCAATGAAGAGAATTTACCAAAGCACATCGCCATTATAATGGATGGCAATGGTAGATGGGCAAAGCAACGCGGTAAGATGAGGGTTTTTGGTCATGAGAATGGGGTCGAAGCTGTGCGTAGAACCGTTGAGAACTGTGCAAAACTCAAAATTGATTTCCTCACCCTTTATGCCTTTTCCACGGAAAACTGGAAGCGACCAAAAATTGAAGTACAGACCCTGATGCGTTTGTTGGTGGCTTCCCTTCGAAAAGAATTAAAAACACTCAACGATAATAGCATTCGTTTAAATGCCATCGGAAATTTGGATTTTCTTCCTTCGAAGGTGGCCAAAGAGCTAAATGAAGTCATCTTAAAAACGTCAAACAACAAAGGCTTGACCCTAACTTTGGCCCTGAGTTATGGTTCTCGGGAAGAATTAAAATCGGCTGTTAAGGCCATAAGTGCCAAAGTTAAAAATAACATAATTTCAGAAGATGATATTGACGAAACCGTTATTAATACTCATCTTTACACGCATGACCTGCCAGATGTGGACCTGCTTATTCGTACAAGCGGCGAGCACAGAATAAGCAATTTTCTACTTTGGCAAATTGCATATGCCGAATTATATTTTATTGACGTATTTTGGCCCGATTTTAATGAGCAGCATTTGGTTGATGCAATTATCAATTACCAGAATAGAGAACGAAGATTTGGAAAGACTAGTGAACAACTCGGTTAGAGGGTTAAAAAAAATTACGTTACTCGGCAAAATTCTCCTTCTTTTTTTAGCAATCCCACAGATGACCTTAGCGCAACAGACCTCACTTGAGGCTGCTAAGAAATACATTCTTGGAGGGTTGGAGGTTACAGGGCTTCAAAGCTATAATGAACAGACCGTAAAAACGTATACCGGGCTTAGGATAGGTCAACCCATCACCATTCCGGGGGAGGAGATCAGTGGTGTCATAAAAAAACTTTGGGGGCTGGAACTCTTTAGTGAATTGGACTTCTTTTACGCGGTTGAAGACGATAAGGTTTTCCTTGAATTGCGCATAAAAGAGCGGCCAACACTTTCCCGGGTTACGGTTTACGGGGTAAAAAAACGAAAGGTTCAGGGTATTATTGATGATACGGATTTGAAGAAAGGAAAGAAAATCACCGAAAGCCTTATCGCAAATACCAAAAACTACCTTGAAAATAAGTATAAAAAACAGGGCTTTCTTAATGCAAATGTAACCATTGCCACGGCAAAGGATACCGTTGGCACCAATAGCGAAAGCATGGTGGTTAACGTTAAAAAAGGGGACAAGGTCAAAATTAAAAGCATAGAATTTGAAGGAAATGAAAAGGTTTCCAACAAAAGACTGCGCAAGGCTTTGGGTAAAGCCAAGATCCGAAAGAAAAAACTCGGGGCCTTTTGGCAACGCTCTAAATACACGGAAGAAGAATACAAAGAAGGCTTGGATAATTTGGTGGATGCGTATGCCGAAAGGGGTTACAGGGATGCCAGGGTGGTTTCCGATACCTTTATTAAACTGGATGAAAACAATATTGCCTTAAAAATAGGGGTGGAAGAAGGGGACCGCTATTATTTTGGGAATGTTGATTTTGTAGGTAATTCAGTGTATACCGATCGGCAATTGGCCCAAGTATTGGGAATAAAGAAAGGCGATGTGTACAATGGGGTGCTTTTGAAGGAACGAATTGCGGATGACTCAAAACCGGATGGGGAGGATTTAACCAATTTATACCAAAACAATGGGTATCTCTTCTCAAGCATTAATCCGGTGGAGGTTTCTGCAGTAAATGACACCATAAATTTTGAAATACGGATCATTGAGGGAAAGGAAACCTTTTTGAACCATGTGACGGTTACAGGAAATGACAAAACCAATGATCATGTCATTTTTCGTGAACTCCGCACCAGGCCCGGACAACGATACAGCAAGGACAATATCATAAGAAGTGTACGTGAATTGGGCCAATTGGGATTCTTTGACGCGGAACAAATCGTTCCCGACATTCAAAATCCGGATCCGAATTCTGGAACTGTAGACCTAAAATATAGTTTAGTGGAAGCAGGTTCCAGTCAAATTGAACTCCAAGGAGGTTTTGGGGGTGGCGGTTTTATAGGGACATTGGGCCTGTCCTTTAATAATTTTTCCTTTCAAAACATTTTCAATGGGGAAGCCTACAAGCCCGTGCCCATGGGGGATGGCCAAACTTTTGCCCTTAGGTTACAGGCCAGTAGATCCTTTAGGGTATACAGTCTTAACTTTGCCGAACCATGGCTGGGTGGTCGAAAACCGGTTCGCTTTAACCTTTCCTTTTCAAGAACACAGCAATTCGATACCAGATTTGATAACCGGGGTCGGTTGGATATAGATAGGGACCGGAGTTTTTCCATAACCGGGGTTTCCATGGGACTGGCAAAACGGGTGCAGTGGCCAGACGACTTTTTTACCATCTCCCATTCCGTGAATTATCAGCTGTATGATTTTAATGATTTCAATAGGGGACTGTTCAATTTTGGGAACGGTAGTTCCAATTCCTTGACCTATACCCTAGGTATTGCCAGAAGTTCGCAGGGACCAAGTAGGATTTTTCCATTGACCGGTTCCAACTTTGAGCTTACCGCAAGGCTTACCCCGCCATTCTCCCTTTGGAGCGGTAAGGATTTTAAGGCCATCCGAGAGGAAATAGAGGAAATAACGCTGGAATTATTGGAAATTGGCCCAAATGACCCAGCAGCCCCCGCCTTGAGCGATCAATTGGAACGTTTGGAAGAAGAGCGGTTTAAATGGTTGGAGTTTTTCAAGATCAAGTTCAGGGGGGATTGGTACACCCGCTTGGTGGATAAATTGGTTTTAAGGACCAATGCCGAGTTTGGCTTCTTAGGGGCGTTCAACAACGATATTGGCAACGTTCCCTTTGAGCGGTTTTTTGTAGGGGGTGATGGACTTGGAAATTTTACCCTGGACGGAAGGGAAATCATACAATTACGCGGCTATGAGAACAGTTCCATTACCCCTGTAAGCATTAATCCCATTACAGGTGGACAAGAGCAGGATGGTGGTACCATCTACAATAAGTATACTATGGAACTCAGATATCCCCTTACACTAAAGCCTTCTGCTTCCATTTATGTACAATCTTTTTTGGAAGCAGGTAACGCTTGGAATAATTTTAATGACTTTAATCCGTTTCAGTTAAAGAGATCGGCTGGAGTGGGGCTACGAATTTTTATGCCAGCCTTTGGACTCTTGGGGATAGATTTTGGATACGGCTTCGACGAAGACCTTCGCCCACAATCCGTAGGCAACGGCCCAAGTGGATGGCAAACCCACTTCATTATTGGTCAACAGTTTTAACAAAATTGGAAAATTCGGCCATATTTAAAAGCGCTAAAGCATTCATTTTAAAATATTTAAATATTTTGGCATGATATTTTCTATGTAAAAAATCGGATTCAACAATGAAGACAAAAACGTTCTTTTTTATAAGTCTCTTCTTAGTTGCCATAAGTTCTTTTGCACAACGTGCCGTAGGGGTTAGGATTGGATATGTGGATATGGAATACATCCTTGAAAATGTTGAGGAATACCGTGATGCTACGGAACAATTAAGTGCAAAGGCGGCTAAGTGGAAACAGGAGGTGGAATTGCAGTTGGGCAAAATTGAACAAATGAAGAAAGACCTTGCGGCAGAAAAAGTGCTGCTAACGGATGAACTGATTGCCGAACGGGAAGAAGAGATCCAACTATTGGAGACCGAGGCGTTGAACTATCAACAAGACCGATTTGGTCCACAGGGAGACCTGGTGCTACAAAAAAAGTTGTTGGTACAGCCTATACAGGATCAAGTTTTTGTTGAGGTACAGAAAATCGGCAAAAATAAAAGGTACGATTTTATTTTTGATAAATCCGCAGATGTCGTAATGTTGTACTCCGAAAAAAGGCACGATATCAGTGACTTGGTTTTAAGGGAAATAGGGCGCACAAGAAGAATAAGCAAATCCAATAGGGCGGAGAAGGAAAAAAATAGGTTAAAGGAGTTTCAGGAAGAAGAGGCCCAGGCGGATAAGGAAATAAGTGAGGCACTAAAAGAAAGACAGGAAAAGGCCAAAGCAGATAAGGAGTCCAAGACCAAGGCCGCTGAAGATAGGAGGGCAGAGCAATTACGCCTGCGTGAAGAACGGAAAAAGGCCTACGAGGAACGAAGAAAGAAATTATTGGAAGAACGGGAGGCTAAACGAAAAGCAAAACTGGAAGAACGAAATAAGGAACAACAGAAGGATTCAACAAATCAAGGATAAACTGAACACTAAAATTGTATACTCAAATTAAACTATTAGGAATTATGAAAAATGTAAGGAAGTTGGTTGTTGCGGTGGTGTTGATAGCGACAACCGGATTTGTAAATGCACAAAGTAAGGTAGCCCATATTAATGTGCAGGAGTTACTGGGAGCAATGCCAGAGATGAAATCCGCCCAGGCAGAACTAAAAAAGTTGCAGGAAACATATCGCGCAGATTTGGAAAGCTCAATGACCGAGCTAAAAAATAAGTTGACGCAATATCAGAACGAGGCTTCTTCCATCTCAAAGGAAGAAAATGAAAAGCGTGCGCTCGAACTACAAGGTTTTGAGAGAAATATTCAGGAAGCGGAGGCATCTGCCATGCAGGAAATGCAAAAGAAGCAGGCAGAACTCTTTGCGCCCATTACGGAAAAAGCAAAGGTGGCCATTGAAAAGGTGGCGGCTGCCCAAGGTTTTGACTATGTAATAGATGCCTCACAAGGGGGTGGCTTGATCGTGGCCAAAGGAAAGGATCTGCTTCCGGAGGTAAAACAAGAACTCGGTTTCTAATACTTAAGTTGAAAAAGAATTTAAAACCGTCGGTGCTTGTTAGTTAAAGTCCGACGGTTTTTTTAGTTGCGGATTTATGCAAGGACCAATAGGGGTTTTCGATTCGGGAATTGGAGGTACCTCCATTTGGAAGGAAATTACAAAGCTTTTGCCTTTCGAAAACACCATCTATCTTGCTGATAGCAAGAATGCACCCTACGGGGAAAAATCGGAGGAAGACATCCTGCAATTGAGTATTAAGAACGTAGACCTTCTGCTCAAGAAAGAATGCAAACTCATTGTAGTGGCCTGCAATACGGCCACAACCAACGCGATACACTTCTTAAGAAAAAACTATTCGGTACCCTTTATTGGAATAGAACCTGCCATAAAGCCCGCAGCATTGCGGACCAAAACCAAAAAAGTTGGTGTTTTGGCCACTAAAGGGACGTTGTCCAGTACGTTGTTCCACAATACGGCCAAAATACATGCGTCCGGGATACAAATTGTGGAGCAAGAAGGAAAAGGTTTGGTGGAACTTATTGAAAAGGGAAAAGTGAATTCCAGGGAAACAGCACTTTTATTGGGAAAATACATCACTCCAATGTTGGAACAGGACATTGACTGCCTTGTTTTGGGATGTACCCATTATCCCTATCTCGTTCCTGTTTTAAAAAGGATCTTACCCGAAAACGTACAAATTATAGATTCCGGATTTGCCGTTGCCAAACAGACCAAAGCAGTTTTGGAACGTACGCGGATGTTGAATACCGTACAAAAGGAGCCTAAACACCTTTTCCATATCAATATGGATCCAGAAGTACTTAGATCTTTTGTTGATCAAGGGAACACCTTTGTTTCCATCCTGGATTTTTAGTTAGGGTTCCGTTCAAAGGTCTGATACGTAAAACTAAATTGGTGGCGTTCATCTTTTGTATGATGTTCCTCTTTGACCAGTTTCCATTTCTTCAAATCAATTTCCGGAAAGAAGGTATCTGCCTCGAACGAGTGGTGAATTCGGGTAAGCTCAATATGCGTGGCATGCTCCATGGATTGCCGGTAAATTTCCCCGCCACCAATAATGTATGCCTTGGAGTCCTTGCCAATCAATTGTAGGGCCTCCTCCAGGGAGTTCACGATAGTACACGGAAATTTGGGCCGGTACGCTTTGTCCCGCGTTATCGCAATATGTTCCCTATTGGGCAGCGGCTTTGGAAAACTATCCAACGTCTTGCGGCCCATAATGATTTTATGACCTGAGGTCAATTGTTTAAAACGTCTAAAATCATCGGGAAGATGCCATGGTAAATCGTTGTTGATGCCCAGGGCATTGTTTTCTCCGGCTGCGGCAATGATAATGAGTTCGTTCACTCTTTTTTTTTATTGATTTGGGATAATGGAAAGTCTGTTTCTATTTCCTTTTGCAATGCGGCAATTCGTTCCTTTTGTTTTTTGACCAACTGTTCCCTTTGTTTGCGTTCCCATTCCTTTCCCATGAACTTATGGGTGATAAAGACGTTGAAAGCATGGATGGCAAACAAAAAGGCCCAAGCGATCATGCCCCATACGGACCAATCATAACCTTCGCCGTATTTCAGGATTTTATTGATTAAAACAAGAAACACGCTGCCTATCAAAAAAATCACAAAATGACTGAACAGACGTTTTTTTTGTTTGATACGCCTTTGGGCATTTTCCAACAGTTCATGTTGCTCAAGCTCTATTTGGGAACCCTCCTTCTTTTTTGAGAACATCATTGGCTATCTTTAGCGACAAAGATAGGCAATGGGCATTTCACCAAATGTGAGAAAAAAATTCCCTGTCCTTAGGCAGGGCATTTACGTAAATACGGCGACTTCGGGATTGTTGAGCGAGGATTTGTTGGAATGGCGACAGGAACATGATCTGGATTTTTTGATCGGTGGAAGTGGGGCCAAGATGGGAAGCGATAAATTATTGGCTGCCACAAGGCTTACGGTTGCCCGATTTTTCAATTTCATGGATGAAAACGTCGCATTGGTGCCAAGTTTTAGCCAAGGCCTGAACCTGTTATTGGAAGGGTTGGCGAATTCTGAGAAAATTCTCTTGTTAAAAGGGGATTATCCTTCTTTAAATTGGCCGTTTGAAAGTCGGGATTTTTCCATTGTATATCTTGAAATTGGGAAAGATTTGGAAGAACGGATCTATATGGAGGTCAAAGACAGGAACATTACCGTTTTTGCCTGTAGTGCTGTTCAATGGTTGAATGGATTTAGAATCGATTTCGATTTTTTAAAGCAACTTAAAGCGGACTTTCCCCATTTGTTGATCATAGTGGACGGCACCCAGTTCTGTGGGACGGAATATTTTGATTTTTCCACATCGGGAATTGATGTGCTGGGTTCCAGTGGTTATAAGTGGTTACTTTCCGGATATGGTAATGGGTTTTTTCTGGTGAAGCCGGAAATTCAGGATCGGTTCAGATTAAGGAGCGCAGGATATGGTTCGGGAAGAAACTCAAAACATCAAAAGGACGGTAGGGAATTTTGTAAGCACTTGGAACCGGGGCATCTGGATTCCCTGAGTTTTGGAAGCCTCGATTTTTCCATGAGATTTCTGATGGATATTGGATTGGACGCCATAGGGGAGCACAATCAAAAACTGGTAAAATTTGCAAAGGATAATTTGGTTTCCCATGGGCTTTTGGATGATGTCGTGGCCCATAGGGGCCCCTGGGGTACCATTTTTAATGTCCAGAAGAAAGATGGTTATGATGATTTAGTGAAGAATACTATCGTATGTGCACGCCGTGGTGATGGAATCCGGTTGAGTTTTCACTTTTATAATACCATCAGCGAAGTGGAGGCCATTCTGGAAATTCTTAAAAAATAGCTTCTTTTTGTCATTAGAAATGAATTGGCCTTACTTTTTTGAAAAAGTCAAGCTTAGTTGAACCATATTTTATTAAAATGATAAATCGAACGTAACCTATTGACAGCTAATAGTTTTATGATTTGCTTTGTCCTTTAATTCAATAATAAACAGTATTTACCATGGCAATTAAAAAACAATATCTAAAAAGCAAACCAGTTTGCAAGGTGACTTTTAGTGTTCCGGCAAAAGATGCAGATACAGTAGCCGTAGTTGGCGATTTCAACAACTGGAACCCAAAAGGGAGCATGTTGAAAAAACTAAAGAACGGAACGTTCAAAGGGACTTTTGAGCTTCCCAAGGAAAACTCCTATGAATTCCGTTATTTAGTGGATGATGCCTATGTGAACGACAGCGAGGCAGATCGTTACCAATGGAACGATTATGCCGGGACCGAAAATGCGGTTCTGGAAGTATAATTCAAAACTCGCCATTGAAGATCATTCTTCAATGGCGACCCCTTTCCAAAAAGCTACATAGCCCTTAATCTGCTTGGCAAGCTCGCTGGTCTCCGGATAGTACCAGGCAGCATCGGCATTTTGCTTTCCGTCCACTTCCAAAGTGTAGTAGGAAGCGACCCCCTTCCAGGGGCAAGTGGTGTGGGTATCACTAGGTTTAAAAAACTCCGAACTAATACTGTTGGGGGGGAAATAATGATTTCCTTCAATTACTTTGGTGTCATTGCTTTCTGCAATGATCTGTCCATTCCATATGGCTTTCATATCAATTTTTTTTAAAAATATAATCTTTAAAATATCCCTTTTTGTCCTCAAATGAAGTGAGAATGTGGAGTCCGGCCTCATTGGCCAACCACTTGACCACATCGTCATCGTATTTTTGGGAAATTTCGGTATGGATGGTCTCCCAGGGTTTAAAGGAAACCCCTAAATCCAATGCCTCAATAAAAACCTCCTGTGCTTTTTTGGACACCAAATAACTTTTTGCCGTACCATTTTCAGGATCGTAGACTTCCCAATGTAGAAATCCCTCCAAATCAAAGTTACCCCCCAATTCCATATTAATGCGCTGCAGAACATTTTTGTTGAACGCTTCGGTAATACCCGTTTTGTCATTATAGGCATCCAATACAACCTGGGGATGCTTTTTTTGGTCCATTCCCATAAAAAGCAAGTCGTTTGGGGCCATTACGTCTTTTAATTGCTTCAGAAAGGAAATGGCATTGGGATGCAGTAAGTTGCCAATGTTGGAGCCTAAAAACAGGATGACCTTCCGTTTTTCCTGTTGTTTCCCAATAGCTGCCAAGGTCTCAAAATAGGTGCCTTGAAGCGGATTGATGGTAATCGGGGGCAGTTCTTTGATCAATGTTTTTTCAAGACTATCCAGGGCATTTTGACTGATATCAATGGGACGGTAGTCAAAACGATATCCATTGTCAATTAAATGTCTCAGTAGTATTTTGGTTTTTTTACCATCTCCCGCACCCAATTCAAAAAGACTAAAATCCTCATCCTTATGGGAAAACAGTTGTGCTATTTCGGCAACGTTATCTAAAAGTATTTCGAGCTCACTATCGGTCAAATAGTACTCTGGCATATCCATGATTTGCTGAAACAACCGATCTCCGGTTTCGTCATAAAAGTATTTGGACGAAAGATATTTGGGAAAGCTCGTCAATCCTTCCCGTACCTCATTGGCAAAAACCGAGGTAAGGTGTTGGGTGGTGTTCTCTTGCATGTAATTTTTGTCGAAATTATTGGGCCAACCTTAATCCGGTAAATTGCCATCTCAAGGAGGGTTGAAAAAAGTTGCGGTATGTGGGTCGGGTATGATGGGTTGGTGTGGCTATGGAAGCTCCTCGAAGTACTTTTTGATTGACCATAAATTTACCATTGTATTCCCCCAAAGCGCCATCTGCCTTTCGGTAGTTGGGGTAGGGTAGATAGGAACTTTCAGTCCATTCCCATCGTTTTCCCCAGGGAAAATAAGGTGCCGCGACTTCCCACTCAAACTCCGTTGGAAGGCGCAAACCTTTCCATTGCGCATAAGCAAAGGCTTCATAATAGGAAATGTGGGTTACCGGGGCGTCCAATGGAACTTTCTGCAATCCTGCGAAGCTATAATGGTACCATTCCCCTTCTATGGAATGCCAATATAGTGGGGCTGCGATTTGATTTTGGTTCACCCAGTCCCATCCTTCGGCATGCCAAAGCTCAAAACGGCCATATCCCCCATCACCTACAAACTCCAAAAACTCCCTATTGGTCACTAACTTGTTCGAAATTTGGTAGGAATGAAGGTACACCTTGTGCCTGCCAAGTTCATTATCGTAACAGAATCCACTGGCACCATGTCCAATTTCATAAACGCCTTCATCCACGGAAACCCAATCTTGCTGGTGTGCTTCAAGGGGATGTTCCGCAATGGTTTTGGAATATACGGGAAGCAATGGGTTATTGCCCAAAATGAATTTAATATCGGTCAGTAGCAATTCCTGATGCTGCTTTTCATGATGGATACCGATCTCCAATAAATCTTGAAGTTCCTTTGATTGGGTTGATTCAAAAATACTTTTAATGCCCTCGGTTACATAATCCCGATATTCATACACTTTCTTGACCGAAGGCCTACTTAAATTTCCCCTATCTGCCCGAACGACCCGTTTTCCCACCGTTTCATAATAACTGTTGAAGACAAAGGAAAAATCGGCATCAAAAACCTGATAATTCCTGGCGTAAGGCTTTAAGATGAACTCCTCAAAGAACCATGTTGTATGTCCCAAGTGCCATTTGGGTGGGCTTACATCCACAATGGGCTGTACTACATAATCTTCAATTTCCAGGGGTTCACAAATCGCTTCGGAATGCTTTCGGGTTTCGATAAAAAAATCCAAAAGCGAAACAGTCACTAACATGAAAGGCAGTTTTTTTAAAGATAGTCAATAATCGAATTGGCCAAAAGATTTTAAACCAAACTTAGCCCATTTTGATAGACAGGAAGGCTAAAACTAAATGTAGTACCCTCATTGGGCCTACTGAACACTTTGATACTGGCATCATGCAATTCAATTATTTTGCGCACAATGGCCAGTCCCAATCCGGCTCCTTCCTTTTCCTTTCCTGTTTTGGTCTGCCTGTATCGTTCAAAGACCAACTGCTGGTTTTCCTTCGTTATCCCCGGACCGGAGTCCTTTATGGCGATTTCTACATTTTTTTTCACCAGTTTTATTTCTACGATGACCTCACCATTTTCCGGTGTGAACTTCAGGGCATTGTCCATTAAGTTCTGTATGGCCCGTTCCACCAGGGAGATATCCGCAAAGACCAAAGGCACTTGCTCTTCCATATTTAATTTGAGGGCAATGTTTTTCTTGTTGGCCAACATTTGATAATCCCTATGGATATCATTTGCCAGTTCCGAGATCAGGAACGGCTCTTTTTGTGGCGCTACCTGATTGGCTTCCAGTTTTGAATATTCAAACAATTGTGTTATCAACTTGGACAGGCGCTCTCCACTGGAATTGATTTTATTGAGGTAGTCCTCACGTTCCATGGGGGTAAGTTGGGACTCCTTCATTTGAAGGGTTTCTATATACCCCTGTATAATGGCCAAGGGTGTGCGTAGGTCATGGGAAATATTGGCGATTAAGTCCCTACGCAGTTTTTCCAGGGATTTTATCTTGTCCATATCGGTTAAAATGGTCTCTGCCATATTGTTGTAGGTTTGTGCCAGACCCGTGAGGTCGGTCTTATGGTGTTCCGCAATTCGATATCCCAGATCGCCCTGTTGGAAACGTTGGGCAGCATAGTTGATTTCCCTCAGGTTTTTGGTCAAGTACCAAATGGAGAGCACCCCTAAAACTGCAGCGAAAAACAAGGTAAGGAAAGAAGCACCCAACCCCACTTTTAATGCATAACTTCCAAAAAGGGTGTTCTGGGTGGCCAAATATTTTTCCCCTGCCAATACAATATAGATGTATCCTTCCTTGCCCCCTTTGTTGAATTTTGCTGCAGAGAATACTTTTTTGTTTTCTGGATCTCTTGGGTCATCTCCCAAGATGTAGTCTTCCCCTTTGGAAGCAATGAAGCGGTGAATGGGCTCAAGGGAAACCTTTTCGGGTATGGAATTGGGGTCGGAATGGTCCAATACCACTGAATATTGGACGTTTCCCTCAACATCAAGGAGATAGACCTCAATTGCCCTGTTCACAGCCATCATATCGTGCATAAGGTCACCAAAAAGCGCCTTGTTCACTTTTCCCAAACTGTCTATGGGACTTTGTTCCACAAATTTTTCGTCAATAAGGTCCTGTGCAAGATGGGCATGCAAACGTTGATTGGTCTCACTAAAGTATTTGTTCGAATAATACAGTGTGGAAAGCATATACCCTATTCCTGCCAGCAACAGAATGCCAATGGAGCTGAGGATCAGTTTGGTAATCAGTTTATTGGAGAAAAGGGAATTGTTCATAGCTCTTCATTGAATTTGTACCCCACGCCCCAGGTGGTCAAAATATATTTGGGATTGCTCATATCCGGTTCTATTTTGGAACGTAATCTATTGATATGGGAATTTACAGTGTGTTCGTAGCCTTTAAAATCATAGCCCCAGATCAAGTTCAACAGCTTGGTTCGATCATAGCTTTTTCCGGGATTGGAAGACAATAGGGCCAAAAGTTCAAATTCTTTTGGGGAAAGCTCGATCCGTAATCCGTTATGGACCACTTTTCGTTGGTCTATGTTTATGGTCAACCCATCAAATTTTAAGGACTGCTGGTCTTTGGTGTGCCCTTTTGGGCTTTTGCTCATTTTCTGTCTTCGGAAGATGGCCTTTACCCTAGCTATAAATTCCCGTACACTAAAAGGTTTGGTCAGATAATCGTCCGCACCAACCTCCAATCCCAGTACCTTATCTATTTCCTCGGATTTTGAGGTCAACATCATAATGGGGGACTGTACATTGTTGGCCCTTATTTTTTGGCAAACTTCAATACCATCCATTTCAGGCAGCATCACATCCAGAATAACCAGGTCGGGTTCATGTTCAATGGCCATTCGCAAACCAGAGTCCCCTTGTTTGGCAGAAAGTGTGGAACAGCCCAAATCCTTTAGATGGATTTCTAAAAGCTGGATGATCTCTGGATCATCCTCAACAATGAGTACATTTTTCATCGGGTTCAAATTAAAAGGTAAAATCTCACGAAAAGTTCACGGGATTGTCCCAGGTATGGGGGTATTGGTCGTGAAAACCTACAATAAATTGCGAAAACTTAAAAAAAAATTGGGTAACTACCTAAAATATAGAGTGTTGTAAAATTTGAAGTTTGTGTGAACTTTCTGCAACAACTTACAAATTTCTTTGTGATAGCATTAAAACATATAAAGCTATGAACTTAAAAACATTGACAAGGGGTATGGCAGCAATGATGCTCATCATTGGCTGTTCAGATGATTCGGATGATGACAATCCGGTAGTATTGGAGGCAGGGACTCTATCAGGGGGACCTTATAGTTTTACGGTAGACGGGGTTCCGGATATGGTAAGTGGAATAAGTCTATCCGGATTCAATGGGACCGGGGATGCGCAATCCTATGTCATTACCGACGATTCCAGAAACATTTTGGGATTGCCACCTACCCTGGAGGCCGTGGAAGAAGTTGATTTTGATGGTGCGGGCGTAGGGGACTGCTATATTTACCATATCACCTACACCGAAGGGCTAACTGGGCTTGCGACCGAAGAAAACCTGGATGACCTCTCCGGTAATTTTGACCTTTCCAATTTTGTTGTGATCAATCGTAGTGCACTCAATGCCGGAACGCTTTCCGGCGGACCATATGAATTTGTGGTGGATGGCTTACCGGATATGGTCAGTGGTATTATTTTGGATGATTCCAACTTGACCGGTGATAACCAAACCTATGTCATCACGGATGATTCCAGGAACATTCTAGGTATTCCACCAACATTGGAGGCCGTTGAAGGTGTGGATTTTGATGGTGCGGGCGTAGGGGACTGCTATATCTACCATCTCACCTATTCCACAGGTCTTGGTGGGCTGGAAATGGGCAATAACCTGGATGATGTAACGGGGCTATTCGATCTTTCCAATTTTATTGAGGTGAATAGGATAGCGTTAAATGCAGGCGAGCTTTCTGGTGGTCCTTATGTATTTGTGGTGGATGGTTTGCCGGATATGGTGTCCAATATTGCCCTGGACGATTCCAATTTGACCGGTGCTAACCAAACCTATGTGATTACCGACGATTCCAGAAATATTTTGGGTATCCCACCAACCTTGGAGGCAGTAGAAGGAGTGGATTTTGATGCGGCCGGTGTAGGGGACTGCTATATCTACCATCTCACTTATTCCACCGGACTTGGTGGACTGGAAATGGGCAATAATTTGGATGATTTGACCGGTGAATTCGGCTTGTCCAATTTTATTGAGGTACGTAGGATGGCTTTGGATGCCGGTGTGCTCTCGGGTGGCCCATACAATTTTGTAGTCGATGGAAACCCGGATATGGTATCCAATATTGCCCTGGATGACACAGACCTTAACGGCAACAATCAGACTTACGTGATTACGGATGACAATCGCAACATTTTGGGTATTCCTCCAACGCTTGAAGCGGTAATGGGTGTGGATTTTGATACCGCTGGGGTAGGCTCTTGCTACATTTATCATTTGACCTACTCCACAGGCCTTGGGGGGCTGGAAATGGGTAATAATTTAGATGATCTCACCGGCCTGTTCGACCTTTCCAATTTTGTGGTCGTGAATAGAAATGCGTTGAATGCAGGTACCTTAAATGGAGGACCCTATATGTTCTCTGTTGATGGAACTCCGGACATGGTAAGTGGAATCTCTTTGGATGCAGCTGATCTTACGGGTACCAACCAAGGTTATATCATTACTGATGGGGATTTAAACATTTTAGGTCTTCCCCCAACCTTAGAGGCGGTTGAAGGTGTGGATTTTGATGCTGCGGGGATTGGTCTTTGCCTTATTTGGCATATTACGTATGAAGATGGTATTACGGGATTGGGCATGGGTGAAAATGCAGCCAACCTGGACGGCTTTTTTGCGCTCTCCAATTCCATTAGGGTATACCGAAACCCAAATGCAGGAACCATTTCTGGCGGGCCATATACTTTTACGGTTGACGGCACACCGGATATGGTCAGTGGTCTAAGCTTGGATGCCAGCAACGCTACGGGGACCAATGGTACATGGATCATCACGGATGACCAGAACAACATTTTAGGATTGCCACCAACATTGGCCTCTGTGGAAAATGTTGACTTCGATGCTGCCGGCACGGGCATCTGCTATATCTGGTACATGCGTTATGAAAATGGACTTACCGGGTTGGAAATGGGAAGTAATATTATGACAGATTTGGAAGGTCTTTATGGCTTGTCCAATGGTGTCAGGGTAACGAGAAATTAAGCTTATGAAAAAGAAAGATGTTTTGTAGTGTTGTTTATGCTTAATTAGTTGTAAAACGCCCAGACCTTGGTCTGGGCGTTTTTTGAAGGAAAGACTTTTACTGTAATTGAACGCTATCCACTAAGAGGTAAACATGTCTTCCGTTAAACCGCAACCACGGCCTTAATGTGTGGATGCGGGTCATAATTCAATAACGTGAAGTCTTCAAATGTAAAATCAAAGATATCCTTGACCTCCGGGTTAAGGTGTATAGTGGGCAAAGGCCTTGGTTCGCGGGATAGTTGCAGTTCCACTTGCTCCAGATGATTGTTGTAAATATGGGCATCACCAAAAGTATGTATAAACTCTCCTGGTTCATAGCCACAAACCTGGGCCATCATTAAGGTAAATAGGGAGTAGCTTGCAATGTTAAAAGGAACGCCCAGGAAAATGTCCGCACTGCGTTGGTAGAGCTGGCAACTCAGCCTGCCTTCGGCCACATAAAACTGAAAAAAGGCATGGCACGGAGGTAAAGCCGCCTTACCGTTGGCCACATTTTCCGAAAAGGAAACCGAGGTATCCGGTAAAACGCTGGGGTTCCAGGCGGACACCAACATTCTACGACTATTGGGGTTTGCTTTTAAGGTTTCAACAACCGCTTTGATCTGATCGATTTCCTCAGAGTTCCAATTTCTCCATTGATGGCCGTACACCGGGCCCAGGTCCCCATTTTCATCCGCCCACTCGTTCCAGATACGGACGCCGTTTTCCTGAAGGTAGCCCACATTGGTATCACCCCGTAAAAACCAGAGTAATTCATGGACAATCGATTTTAAGTGCAACTTTTTCGTGGTCACCATGGGGAAACCTTCCTGTAGATCAAATCGCATTTGGTAGCCAAAAACACTTATGGTCCCGGTTCCCGTGCGGTCGCCTTTTTGATTTCCTTGCTTTAAAACATGCTCTAATAAGTCATGATACTGCTTCATTCAAAAGTATTTTTAAGATAAATAATCAATTTAAGTGATTTCAGATGGCTGAAATGGTATCGAGGATAGGTTTTAAAAACCCGTTTTTGATACGTCTAAATCCGCTTAAACACTCAAACCGATGTTTCCAAAAAATTCAAACTAAAATAATGGGAATCCCAATCTTAAATTGGATAAGGATCCATCAGTTATAAAATAATTATCAACCAAAAAAATCCCTAAACTTTGAGGTAGTGAATTTAGCCGGGGAGATTTATCCAAGGATCATACCCGCAATAGTAGCGGAAATCAATGAGGCCAAGGTGCCGCCAAGAACGGCGCGCATCCCGAATTCGGATAAGGTCTTGCGTTGGCCTGGGGCCAGGGAGCCAATGCCCCCAATTTGAATACCGATGGAAGCAAAATTGGCGAAGCCACAAAGCATGTAGGTGGCCATAATAACAGATTTATTGTAGGTAAAATGGGTGATACTGGCCATATTTTTTAGTTCGGCCAGCTGAATATATCCCACAAACTCACTGGCGGCCAATTTAATGCCCAACAATTGTCCCATGAGCATGATATCCTCGTTGTTCACACCGATGAGCCACATCAATGGTGCGAAAACCGTTCCCAATATGGCTTCCAGGGAAAATGCTTCATAGGGTGAATTGGCAGCGATCCAATGGTTTAGGGTTGTCCAATCACCTATCCAACCCAAAATTCCATTGATCATGGCTATAAAAGCCACAAAGACCAAGAGCATGGCCCCAACATTTAGTGCGAGTTTTAGTCCTTCCGTAGTTCCATTGGCAATGGCATCCAAAAAATTTGCCCCAATTTTATCCGAGGAAACGTGTACATCGGTATTTATCCCTTCCGTTTGTGGATATAGCATTTTGGAGACCACAATGGCCCCGGGGGCGGCCATCACGGATGCTGCAAGCAAATGCTTTGCAAAAACCAATTGCAGTGCTGGGTCATCACCTCCCAAAAAACCAATATAAGCGGCCAAAACAGCACCGGCAACAGTTGCCATACCACCGATCATGACCAGGAGGATTTCCGATTTGCTCATCTTCTCCAAATAGGCTTTGATCAGTAGGGGTGCTTCGGTCTGTCCCAAAAAGATATTGCCCGCAATGGAAAGACTTTCCGCTCCGGAAATGCCCAAAGACTTGGTCAGTAACCACGCAAGTGCCTTGACCACTTTTTGAATAATCCCCAAATAGAACAACACCGAAGTGAGTGCGGAAAAGAAAACAATGGTGGGCAATACCTGAAAGGCAAAAATATATCCAAAAGTGTCCGTGTCCACTACCAATCCTTCGAACAGGAACTTACTTCCGGAACGCGTAAAATCAAGAATGCTGATGAATACCTTTCCAATACTCTCGAATGCGATTTTTACAAAAGGTATTTTTAGGACCCCAATGGCAATGAGCAATTGGATGCCCAGACCAATCCCAACAGTTTTCCATTTAATGGCCTTTCGGTTGGCACTGAACAAGTATGAAATCAATATCAAAACGGCCATGCCCAACGCTCCTCTGGCCAGCCCACCCCAGGTAAAACCCTCGTTGGGGACCAGTCTGTCAACTTCCGTGGAGGTTGATTCCAAAACGGCTGTTTCCTGGCCCAAGACCTCACCAAAGCATGCCAATAGCAAGATGAGCATCAAAAGTCCAGTTTTTCTCATGTAAGGTTGGTTGGTTCTACTTTCGTTTGGAAATCTCGTCCCGTAGTTTGGCCGCTTTTTCATAATCTTCGTTGGCAACGGCCTTATCCAGTTCTTTATGAAGTTCCTCCAGGGTCATTTCCCGATAGGCATCACTTGCTCCAGATTCAATTTCCACGGTTTCCCCTTCTTGAAGGATTTCGTCCACCATAATGCTATCATCGTTTTCTTCATCTTTTTCCTTGGAAGAAAACTTCAGGAAAATACCGGCCTTATCCAAAATGGTTTTATAGGTGAAGATTGGCGCATTGAACCGCAGTGCCAGTGCAATGGCATCACTGGTCCTTGCATCAACAATCTCTTCATCGCCATCCCGTTCACTGATAATGCTCGAGTAAAAAACACCATCCACCAGCTTGTGGATAATGACCTGTTTTACCACAATGCCAAAACGATCACAAAAGTTTTTGAACAGATCATGGGTCAAGGGTCTTGGCGGCTTTATTTCCTTTTCAAGAGCTATGGCTATGGACTGGGCCTCAAAGGCCCCAATGACAATAGGCAGTTTTCGGTCACCCTCCACTTCGTTCAGAATAAGTGCATAGGCACCGTTCTGGGTCTGGCTATATGAAATCCCTTTTATTTTAAGTCGTACTAAACTCATGAAATATCTTAGGATAAAATAAAAAAGCTGTTCAAATAAGTGGCTCTATGCATTATCTGAACAGCCGCTTCAAAGAAGCAAAGTAACAAAATTTAGGCGTTCTGGGCCTTAAATTCCTTCAATTTTTCGATGAGTTCGGGAACCACCTCAAAGGCATCCCCAACTATACCATAATCTGCGGCTTTAAAGAAAGGAGCCTCAGGATCATTGTTAATGACCACCTTTGTTTTGGAAGCACTTACGCCGGCCAAATGCTGAATTGCACCTGAAATTCCGATGGCGATATAAAGATTGCTCGCCACAGGCTTTCCCGTTTGTCCAACGTGCTCCCCGTGGGGTCTCCAGCCCAAGTCTGAAACAGGTTTGGAACAAGCGGTCGCCGCTCCCAAAACATCGGCCAATTCTTCTATCATTCCCCAGTTTTCGGGGCCTTTAAGTCCACGTCCCGCAGAGACCACAATATCGGCATCGGCAATAGTTGCCTTCCCGACCACTTTATCCACTTCCACGGATTTAACACCAAAATCATTATTGGTGATATTGGCATCAAAGGGTTCCACAACGGCATCCGTAGCATTTTCAACAAGGCCAAATGCATTATTGGAAAGACCTATAATTTTAACTTCGGAAGAGATTTCGGTATGGGCAAAACCCTTGTTGCTAAAGGCTGTCCTTTTAACCACAAAGGGAGAAATACCCTCTGGAGCCGCAACAACGTTTGGAACATATCCGGCATTGAGTCGTGCTGCAAGGATTCCACTTAAATATTTACTGTCCGCACTTGAGCTTACAATGATGACCTTGCTCCCTTCCAATTCTGCGGCCTGTGCAATGGCACTGGCATAAGCTTTTGCGTTAAAGCCTTTTAGGGAGTCATTGGATATTCCCAACACCTTGGATACGCCATAATTTCCCAATTCATCGGCATTATCCGCATTTATGGCAAGGGCAGTGACACTTTCGCCCATTTGATCGGCAACGTGCTTGGCATAGGACGCCACTTCAAAAGCGTTTTTCTTAAATTTTCCGTTATCGGTTTCTGTATATACGAGTATTGACATAACTTTTTGAATTAAAGGGCTTTAGCTTCGTTGTGCAATAAATTCACCAGTTCACCTACGTTTCCTGCATCGACCAGTTTTACAGGTCCCTTGGCTGCAGGGCGCTCAAACTTTTTGTCATTGGTTGGGGATGGCGCATCAATTGGGTCTACAATGTTCAAGGCTTTTTTTCTGGCCATCATGATTCCGCGCATATTGGGAATACGAAGGTCGCTTTCTTCTACCAAACCCTTTTGCCCTCCTATGATGAGTGGAAGACTGGTGCTTATTTTTTCCTTACCGCCATCAATTTCCCTTTGGGCGGTAGCTTCGGTACCATCAACTTCCAAATCAATGCAGGTATTTACAAAGTTCATGTCCAACAAAGAGGCCATAATCCCAGGGACCATTCCACCATTGTAGTCAATGGACTCACGTCCGGCAATGACAAGGTCATATCCCCCGTTTTTGACAATTTCGGCAAGTTGTCTGGCCACAAAAAAACCATCTTTGGGCGCTGCATTTATTCGAATGCCCTCATCAGCACCAATGGCCAATGCCTTACGTATGGTTGGTTCAACGGAAGCATCACCAACAGTGGCCACATGTACGGTGGCACCTTGTTTTTCCTTGAACCACATGGCCCTTGTTAGACCAAATTCATCATTTGGATTAATTACAAACTGTACGCCATTGGTGTCAAACTTGGTATCATCATCGGTAAAGTTGATTTTTGACGTGGTATCGGGTACATTACTGATACAAACCAAAATCTTCATATATAGAAATTTTATCGGCGTCAAAGATATTAAAAACAATCTAATTTATTATGCATGCATAATAAATTTTTCGTTCAAAATTTGAGCGGTCCCACCTTTTGTTTCCTATAGATTTTCCTATTTTTGTTCGCACTTTAAAAACGCTCCATCAATATGAAAACATTACAATTTAGGGAAGCAATTGCAGAGGCCATGTCCGAGGAGATGCGGAGGGACGAGTCCATTTATTTAATGGGTGAGGAAGTGGCGGAGTACAACGGCGCTTACAAGGCTTCTAAGGGCATGTTGGATGAGTTTGGTCCTGACCGGGTCTTGGATACCCCGATTTCCGAATTGGGTTTTGCTGGTGTTGGAGTGGGTTCGGCAATGAATGGCAACCGTCCTATCATTGAATTCATGACCTTCAACTTTTCCCTGGTGGGAATTGATCAAATTATCAACAATGCTGCTAAAATTAGGCAAATGTCCGGGGGGCAGTTCAATTGCCCAATAGTATTCCGGGGACCTACTGCCTCGGCAGGCCAATTGGCAGCGACCCATTCACAGGCATTTGAGAGCTGGTACGCCAACTGTCCAGGTCTTAAGGTGGTTGTTCCTTCCAATCCGGCGGATGCCAAAGGTTTATTGAAGAGCGCCATTCGGGATGACGATCCCGTAATCTTTATGGAATCGGAACAGATGTACGGTGATAAAGGCGAAGTACCTGAAGGGGAATATACCATTCCGTTAGGTGTTGCGGATATTAAGAGGGAGGGTACGGATGTCACCATTGTGTCCTTTGGAAAAATCATCAAGGAAGCCTACAAGGCTGCAGAGGAATTGGAAAAAGAGGGCATAAGCTGTGAAATCATTGACATCAGAACGGTAAGACCAATGGATTACAATGCCATTCTCAATTCGGTAAAGAAGACCAATCGATTGGTTATCCTGGAAGAGGCGTGGCCCTTTGGCAATGTAGCCACTGAAATTATCTATCAAGTACAGCACCAGGCATTCGACTATTTGGACGCCCCAGTAGTTAAATTGAACACTGCGGATACCCCGGCACCCTATTCCCCCGTGCTTTTGGCGGAGTGGTTGCCCAATGCCCAAGATGTCATTAAGGCTGTTAAGAAAGTGTTATACAAAAACTAGAACAAAATTTGTAAGCTATATTAGCCCCGTCAACCTAAGTTGGTGGGGTTTTTCTTTTAAAGGGAACATTTTATTGATAGACTTCTACACGCAATCAAAGTAAACGAATAGTACAGGGAACCAGGGTAATGGTTTCCTCTTTTATTATGAAAGGATTCCTTTTAACTGTTTTCTTTTTTGTTATCGCCTTCTCGTATTCCCAAACTAAGGTTGGAGGTATTGTAGTAGATGAATCTGGAGACCCCGTTGCCTTTGCCAATGTGTTGTTCAAGAATTCTTCGGAAGGTGCCATTACCAATGACAACGGCCGTTTTTATTTTGAATCGGATAACGACTATGATGTACTTATTATTTCCTTTATTGGGTATGAAACCCAAGAGTTGGAATTAAAGGGCAGTGTAAACCAAAATCTAAGGATAGTACTTCAGGAATCGACCGAGCAGTTAAATGAAGTGGTCATCTATGTAGGAAAACAATCCAAAAAGAACAACCCTGCGATTGATATCCTTAAAAAAATCTGGGCCAAGAAACGTGAGAATGGGGTTCGGATGTTTAAGAGTTACGAATATGATAAGTACGAAAAGGTCGAATTCGATCTAAACACCATAGACAGTGCCCTTATTAAGAGCAGGTTGTTCAAGGGATTGGAATTTATGTTCGAGAATTTGGATACCTCTCGAATTACAGGGAAAACCTATTTGCCCATGTTTTTGAATGAAGTTTCTTCCAGGATTTATGGCGATAATGGTTTGGGACTGGAAAAAGAGGATGTACTGGGAAACAAAAGCTCTGGATTTGGCGGAAACCAGGCCATTACGGCTTTTGTGGAAGACTTGTATTCGGATTACAACGTTTATGATAATTATCTCAAATTCTTTGATAAAAGCTTTACAAGTCCTTTGTCCAAGACCGGGGTGGATGTGTACAACTATGTGCTTTCGGACAGTACATTTATCGATAACAAATGGTGTTACAACATTATTTACTATCCACGCCGGAAAAATGAACTCACCTTTAAAGGGGATTTTTGGGTAAATGATACCACCTTCGCCATAAAGAAAATCAATATGGAGGTGGTGAAAAGTGCCAATATCAATTGGGTCAAGGAAATCTATATTGAACAGGATTTCAATGTCGTCAACGATTCGGTTTTCCTTTTAAAACGCGATTATATGCTCACCGATTTTGCTTTTTCCAAAAAGGAAACATCACGTGGGGTATACGGCAAGCGTACTACGGTTTTTGATAATTATCAGTTTAATATGGACCGACCCAAGGACTTTTATAAGGCGGAATCGGATCCCTATGATCCCAGGGTCTTTTCCAGGGACAGTACCTTTTGGAAAAATGCCCGACTGGAGAAATTAAATGATGATGAGGCCGGAATTTTTAAATTGCTCGATACCCTGAAAACCGTTCCCAAGTTTAGGACCTATTATGACATTGTAAGTATTCTTGGTTCTGGATATATTGAGATTGACAAGTGGGATCTGGACATTGGCGATATCTATAGCACTTTTGGTTTTAATGACGCGGAAGGCATTCGCCTACGTGCAGGGGCCCGTACCTTTTTTGGTCAAAACGACACCTGGCGTTTGGAGGGTTATATGGCCTATGGGTTTGAGGATAAAAAGTTCAAGCACGGATTTTCCGGTAAGTTTTTGTTGGATCGCAAAAATCGTTTGATCCTTTCGGGAGGCAACCGAAGGGACATTGAACAACTGGGAATCAGTCTTACCAGTACCACGGACGTATTGGGGAGGAGTATTGCTTCCTCGGCTTTGGTCACGGTGGGCAACAACAATCGGTTGAGCAATATTAACCTTTCCGTTTTGGCCCTGGAAATGGAACCGGTAAAAAATCTTCGCTTTAGGGTAGGGGGTTCCTTTCGTACTTTAAGTTCTGCCCTGCCGGAGGATTTCAGTTTGGATTATGTCGATCCAAGTTCCCCCACCGGGATTTCTTCCGAAGTAAAACAGTTTGATATCAATACCACCCTTATTTATACCCCCAATAGGAGAACCATTGGCTATGGCGTGGAGCGCAGGGACGTAAATGAAAACTACAGTACGTTGGTATTGAACTATACCAAGGGCTCCGAAGGTTTTCTGGAGAGTGATTTTAACTATCAAAGGCTTCAGTTTTCCTATATCCAACCCTGGCAATTGGGTGGTTTTGGCAGATTGCGAAGTACCGTGGAGTTGGGCAAAACGTTTGGGGAAGTACCGCTTGGCCTATTGAGTGTTATCCCTGGTAATCAAACCCTATTTTCCCTGTACAATACTTTTCCGAATTTGGATTTTTACGAGTTTGTAACGGATACCTATGCCACAGTACATTTGGAGCACAATTTTAACGGTCGTCTTTTTTCCAGGATTCCCTTGCTAAGAAAATTGAACCTTCGGGAAATTGTGGGCGTCAGAGGTGCTTGGGGTTCCATTTCCGATGCCAATATTGCATTGAGTTCCCCAACCAATATCCCACTTCTGGCCCCCGATAAGGAGCCGTATTGGGAATATTCCTTTGGAGTGGGCAATATCTTTAAGATTTTTCGAATCGATTTTAATTTCCGAGGCAATTACCTGGATGCCCCAAATGCCAGGCGTTTTGGTGTTACCGGTACTTTTGGTTTCAGTTTTTAAACCTAAAATGACCTAAAGCAGAACAATTTCGTACAATTACCTGCGTTCCACTACCTTTACCCAATAAAAACTAAAAAACATGTCCGCAAAAGATAACGTAACCTTTGATGTTCTCATAGAAATACCCAAAGGAAGTCGTAACAAATATGAGTACGATTTCACCCTGCATAAAATTCGATTTGATAGGACCTTGTTCTCTTCGTTGATGTACCCCGGGGATTATGGGTTTATACCTGAAACACTGGCTTTGGACCAAGATCCCCTGGATGTACTGGTCATTGGGACCGAGCCAACCTTTCCCATGGTGGTCATGGAGGTAAAACCTATTGGGGTTTTCCATATGACCGATGAAAAAGGCCCTGATGAGAAGATTATCTGTGTTCCGGTGAACGATCCCATCTGGAGCAAAAACAATGATATAAGCGATTTAAATCCCCATAGGTTAAAGGAAATAGAACATTTCTTCCAAGTGTATAAAGATTTGGAGGAAAAAAAAGTGGATACCGGTGGCTGGAGTGGGGCCGATGAAGCCAAGGAGATTTACAAAAAATGCGTTCAACGTTATCAGGAGAGCAGCCATAAAATGAAGCGTACTTTTATGATTTAAGCACTTCAAAATGAAATAAAAAGCCCGTTGCTGAAGCCAGTAACGGGCTTTTTTTATTCTAAGTCATTTTACTACATTTGCAGCCATCAAAAATTCTTAAGAAAACCTGAAAATTAACTGAATAAACTATGGAACAAATCGTAACATTTTTACCGGCCTTTGGTGTGCTTGGCCTATTGTATGTCTTTATTAGGAGCGGATGGGTCTCCAAACAAGACGTGGGCGAGGAGAAAATGGCCAAAATTGCCAAAAACATTGCAGATGGAGCTATGTCCTTTCTTAAAGCCGAATACAAGATCCTTAGTGTTTTTGTGGCGGCAGTAGCGGTTTTGCTCTTTTTCAAAGGAAGCAATGAACCCGGTAGCAATGGTATGGTGGCCGTTTCTTTTATAGTAGGTGCCATTTGTTCCGCCCTGGCCGGATTTATTGGGATGAAGGTCGCGACCAAAGCCAATGTGAGAACGACCCAAGCGGCGAGAACTTCACTGGGCAAGGCCTTAGAAGTTGCTTTTGCCGGAGGTGCCGTTATGGGACTTGGTGTTGTTGGCTTGGGTGTACTGGGTCTTAGTGGATTGTTCATGATATATAGCGGACAAGGTTGGGAAATTGGAGAGGTATTGAACGTCCTTTCCGGGTTCTCTTTAGGTGCATCGTCCATTGCCTTGTTTGCCCGTGTAGGGGGAGGTATCTACACCAAGGCTGCCGATGTTGGAGCCGACCTTGTTGGTAAAGTGGAGGCAGGTATTCCAGAGGACCACCCCTTGAACCCGGCTACCATTGCGGATAATGTAGGTGATAATGTAGGTGATGTTGCCGGTATGGGCGCCGACCTTTTTGAGTCTTACGTAGGGTCCATCATAGGTACCATGGTATTGGGTGCTGCATTTACCCAAATTCCCGCATTCCAGGGAACCTTTGACGGTCTTGGGGCGGTATACCTTCCATTGGTATTGGCTGCCGTTGGTATTTTGATGTCCATTATCGGTACCTTCTTTGTCCGTGTAAAGGACGGAGGAAATCCACAAACAGCCCTGAACATCGGTGAATTTGGATCTGCTGGGTTGATGTTGGTGGCGTGTTATTTTATCATCACTTCCATGTTGCCGGAAAGCTGGACCTTTAATGGAATAGAATATGGTTCTTTAGGTGTTTTTATTGCAGTGCTTGCAGGATTGATCGCGGGACTTGCCGTAGGTAAGGTAACGGAATATTACACCGGAACGGGTACAAAACCGGTGAACTCCATTGTGCGTCAGTCAGAAACGGGCTCGGCTACCAATATTATTGCTGGTTTAGGGGTAGGTATGATGTCTACCATGTTCCCCATTATCCTAATTGCAGGAGCAATTTTGGTTTCGCATCACTTTGCGGGTCTTTATGGAATTGCGATCGCTGCCGTTGGGATGTTGGCCAATACGGGGATTCAGTTGGCGGTAGATGCTTACGGACCTATTTCCGACAATGCCGGTGGTATTGCGGAGATGGCAGAATTGCCCAGTGAGGTACGTGAACGTACCGATAAATTGGATGCCGTTGGAAATACTACCGCTGCCATTGGTAAAGGGTTTGCCATTGCTTCGGCGGCTTTGACGGCTTTGGCCTTGTTTGCGGCCTTCATGCAAACGGCCAATGTACAGGGAATCGATGTTTCCAAGCCTACCGTAATGGCTGGACTATTGGTTGGGGGGATGCTCCCATTTGTATTCTCGGCACTATCAATGAATGCCGTAGGAAGGGCTGCCATGGCGATGATTGAGGAAGTACGTCGCCAATTTAGGGACATTCCCGCATTGAAGGCTGCTTTGGAAGTTATGCGTAAATACGATTCCGATTTATCCAAAGCTTCGGATGCGGATAGAAAAATATTCGATGCCGCCGATGGTGTTGCGGAGTACGATAAATGTGTGGAAATTTCCACACAAGCGTCCATTAAGGAGATGGTATTGCCCGGGCTATTGGCCATTGCAGTTCCCGTGGCTGTAGGCTTTATTGGTGGAGCAGAAATGTTGGGCGGATTGTTGGCCGGTGTTACCACTGCAGGGGTATTGATGGCCATTTTCCAATCCAATGCTGGTGGGGCATGGGATAACGCCAAAAAAACTATTGAAGGCGAAGGGCGAAAAGGTTCCGATGCCCACAAAGCTGCCGTTGTAGGAGATACGGTTGGTGATCCCTTTAAAGATACTTCCGGACCTTCGTTGAACATTTTGTTGAAGTTAATGAGTGTTGTGGCACTGGTTATTGCACCCAGTATAGCCATTAGCGCGGATAAAATGATGGCCTATAATGAAGAAAGGGTAGCTACCGAAGTTGTGGAACAACAAGAGCAACAAATTCGTGTAGAGATGAGCAATACTGAAGATGGTACCTTCAAAGCAATTGTTACAACCACTACTGAAATCAATGGTGAAGTGAGTGAGGTGGTCGAAGAATTTACCGGAACTACTAAGGAAGAGGTCAACGCAAAGGTAGAAGCGTATAACAAGAATATATCCATGGAATACTAGCTAATTCAAATAATTCCATTGAAAAACCATCCGTTTACGGATGGTTTTTTTTTATATACCAACCTCTTTAAGGTTATTGAAGGACAAAATTAATGGGTACTGAAAAAGGAACTTTTACCGGTGTCCCCCGTTGTTTGCCCGGAGTCATTTTAGGAAGTTTTGAAATGATGCGGGCTGCTTCCTTCTCAAGAATTTGATAAGGCCCCCGAAGTTTTACATCATCAACGGTACCGTCTTTTTGAATGGTAAATTGTACATATACTTTTCCCTGTTGGTTCATGGTAATGGCCGATTCAGGGTACTTAAAATTTCTCCGAATATGTGTTTGCATCATTTCCTGGAAACAAGCATATTTATCTGAGGCACTTTCACATCCAGGGAATACGGGCTTTTCTTCCACTACAATGAAATCTATAGTTTCCTTAGTGGGAGGTTCTACATAATCGGGAATGTTTGGAACATCGGGGATTTCAGTCCCTGGGTCAGGTTCAATGAATTCAGGGATGGATTCTTCCACATCCGTATCATCGGGAAGGGGCTCACTGATAATTGGAATAAACTTTGGTTTTGGGGGTTCTGGATGATTTGTAATTGGGGGTATATTTTCATGTGTATCATCCTGTCCGCTCACGTAAACCAATTCAAGGAATGGAGTATCGTCATAGGTTTTCCATTCCAATGCAAAATACGATAACCCTAAGACCAGACACAATCCCAAGACAAAGTACAAACCTGAATTTTTCTCAATTCGCATCTTTTCGTTCTTTTTTGCTTCCATGACATCAAATTTTAGTTACTACCTTGAAAGTAAAGGCAGCCAATGGATTTTGAAACCAAGAATGAGGGAAGTGCCTATTTGGTTTAGGGTAATTTGGGATTTCCCTTTGCTTTGCGCTTTCGAAATGACAATACATAGATTGTCATCATTTTCAACTGTAGTGGGAAATCTAAATTAAAAGGGATGTACACCTCACGGAAGTGGGAAAGGGATGTAATTAAAACAACCCATGGATTTCTGCATCGATACGGTTGATGACTTCTCCCAAATCTTCGGGATTGTCCACAAAATTGATGTCATCTACATTAAAAACCAATAATTTACCTTTTTCATAGGTATTGATCCACGCTTCATAGCGTTCGTTCAATCGGCTCAAATAATCAATGGAGATACTGCTTTCATATTCCCTGCCCCGGGTATGGATCTGTTCTACCAGGTTGGGGATGGAACTCCGCAGGTATATCATTAAATCCGGTGGTTGCACCAAACTTTCCATCAATTCAAACAGACTTTTGTAGTTGTTAAAGTCCCTATTGGTCATCAGGCCCATGGCATGCAGGTTGGGAGCGAAAATATGGGCATCCTCATAAATGGTACGATCCTGAATTACATTTTTCCCGCTTTTCCGAATCTTTAAAATCTGCCGATACCGACTATTCAAAAAATAGATTTGAAGGTTAAAGCTCCAACGTTCCATTTGGGTATAAAAATCATCCAAATACGGATTGTCCACCACATCCTCAAAATGGGCTTCCCATTTGTAATGTTTTGCCAATAGAGTAGTCAATGTGGTTTTTCCTGCTCCTATATTTCCAGCTACGGCAATGTGCATGGGGTCGTATTTTTGTTAGCGGATTTTTTGAAAGTCGGAGCCCGCAATATACAACGAATAATGGTTTTTTTAGGAACATTAAGAACTGAAATTCCACAGGTTTCAACAAATCAATTTGTATCCATAACCGCGCACGTTGATTATCTGTATGTTCTCATCCTTCTTTAGCTTTTTACGCAATTTGGTGATGAATACGTCCATGCTACGGGCATTAAAGAAGTCATCATCGCCCCATAGACGTTTCAGAATAATGGAGCGATCTAAAATCTCATTGCGCTTTTCAGTTAAATGATAAAGTAGTTCGGCCTCGCGATGGGTCAGGTGGATTTCTTCATTTTCAATCTGTAGGAGTTGTTTGATATAATTGAAATGAAACCTCCCAATTGAAATGACCTCTTTGGACCTTTTGTGCTGCATTCGGCCCAACAGCGCCTTAATTCGCACGATCAGTTCTTCCATACTGAATGGCTTTTTCAAATAATCATTCCCCCCATGAACAAAACCCTGAACAACGTCTTTGGTTTGTGATTTGGCCGTCAAAAAGATGATGGGGATTTGTTTGTCATAATTTCTGATTTCCTGGGCCAGTGCAAAACCGTCCAATTTTGGCATCATCACATCCAGGACCAAGAGTTCGGGTTTTTTCGTCTTATAGATCTGTAGGGCCTTTTCGCCGTCTTCGCAAAGAAATACTTCAAAATCACGGGTTTCCAGACTTTCCTTAATGATCATGCCCAATGCGGGTTCATCTTCGGCGAGCAGGATTTTAATGGTTGTGCTCATAAGGTTACTTTAAAGACGGTATTTTTTTTGGTAGGCACCAATTGTATGCTGCCATCATGCTTTTCGATAATTTTTTTGGTATAGAACAGGCCAATTCCAAAACCTTTTACATCATGGCGGTTACCCGTGGGAATCCGATAAAACTTATCGAAGATTTTTTCATGCTGTGAAGGATCGATGGGGCCACCGTCATCGGCCACGGTAATTTCAAGGCTATCCATTAAGGAAGTAATGTTCAACTCTATTTTCTTCCCCCCGTACTTAATGGCGTTGTCAATTAAATTGGCCAACGCATTTTCAAAATGAAAGGCGTCTACCTTTACATTCAATTCGGAAACATTGGTACTGAACAACAACTCCTTATCAGGGGCGATCATCCGGTATTTTTCCACCAATTGATGTAATAGCTTCACAACATCCAATCCTTCCTTGTTGATGAGTAACTTGTCATTGTCCAGTGTAGCGGTTTCCAGCAACTTTTCAACCATTTGATGCAGTTTCCGTAATTGTTGGTTGGAGATATGGAGGTACTTTTCCGTTTTTGCCCGGTCATTGGTGGCATTGAAGCTCTTAATTCCCTCAATGGCCGTGGAAACCGTGGCAATAGGGGTTTTGAATTCATGGGTGATGTTGCTGATCAGGTCGTTTTTGATTTCGGCCAACTGCTTTTGCTTTTTAATGATGTGCAGCAAAAAGAACAAGCTACCAATGATTAAGCTAGACAGCAAAACGGATAATAGAATACCGGTTAAGCTACGTTTGAGGACGATCAAAGTTGGATTGTTGAATTTCAACAGCAAGGTCTCATCCTTGGGAAGGTAGGTCGATTTCGAGAAGGTGGACAGCAGGAGCTTGCCATTTCCCATATTATCGTTCCACCTAAAAATAGTGTCCTTGGTCGTATGGGTAAATGAATACAGGATGTCGATTTTTTTGCGGTTGAGTTCATTTTCAAAATAACCCTTCAATCTCGGGAAATCCAAGGAATCCCTGGTGAACGAAATGATGATCTTATTCGTAAGACCTTCAATATCGCGAATACTATCGGCGGTTTTTCCGCGAAAGACGGAAACGGCCGATATATTGCCCAAGGTATCGACTGTCATACCCGAGGTCGAATCGAATAACTGGGTAAAACCAATGGGTTTTTGTGTAAGTCCTGGGGTACCTTCGCGCAGCCCTAAAAATAGGGAGTCAATAGGGTTACCCTTTATTTTGGAAATGAAGCTGCCTGCTTTTTTCGCAAAATCCTGATTTGGTGTTCCATTACCAACAAAAGCCAGGACATTGGTCTTGGCAATATCAGCGAAGTAGGCCTCAACACCATTGTCAAGACTTATTTGCACTTCATTGATGAGCCGCTGTTTATTGGCCGCGTAATGCTGTGCGTTCCAATAGACCTGAATGGCGATTGTAATTACAATGGTAATCCCGATAAGATAGGCAATATGATTGAATCGATTTTGGTTCACTACCCAAAAGTAGCTACAAAATTTGGGCGATTTTCCCTTGGTTAACACTCGTTAACGTTGGTTAACCTTTTTCTGTTTTTGCAAAGGGCAAATTTGTGGCATAGAAAAATCCAGACATAAACTACTCCGTTATGAAAAATTTGATTTTAATAGCCGCATTAATTGGGATGTTGTGCCCCTTTGCCCTTAATGCACAAGAATTTACAGGCCTCGCGACCTACAAAACGGCCGCGAAAATGTCCATCACCTTGGATAGTACAAAAACTTCTTCCCATGAACAGGAAATGATTAACCAAAGGCTGATGAAGGCCCTGCAGAAGGAATATGAATTGACGTTTAACCAAACGGAGTCCAATTGGAAAGAAGTTGAAAAGTTGGACAACGGTGCCACGGGCGCCGGTGTTGAAGTAGTGATGATAGGTATGGGTGGTGGCAGTGATGGACTGCTATACAAAAATACCAAGGACAAGACTTCCCTGGAGACCACCGATAGTTTTGGAAAACTTTTTTTGATTTCCGGCCATTTGGATCCCTATGAATGGGAAATGACCTCGGACACCAAACAGATAGGGCGCTATACCTGTTATAAGGCGATTGCAAAACGTGAAACTACCCAAATCCGCGTTGCTGAGGTCAATGGGGAAAAAGAGGAGAAAGCAAAAAAAAGGACCCAAACCATAACGGCTTGGTATACCCCTGAAATTCCGGTTACCCATGGCCCGGACGACTATTGGGGACTTCCAGGGTTGATTATGGAAATCAGCAATGGCAGTAGGGTCATGGTGTGCAATAAGGTAGTGTTGAATCCAAAAGAGGCCATTGTCATTGAAATTCCTTCCAAGGGAAAAGAGGTGACCGATGAGGAATACGAAGTGATCATGAAGGAACAGGTCAAAAAAATGAAAAATATGTATGGAGGAGAAAAGCGAAAAGGAAAAAATGCCAATATCGAAATCAAAATAGGGGGTTAGGAACCAGAATTCCTTTACATAACCTAACCGACCTAAAACAATCAAAAAATGATCAGAATTGCTGTTGCCCTCGTTTATGGGGTGGTGACTTTGTCTTGCCTTACCGGACGTGCCCAAAACGTCGTAATCAACGGTAAGGTAAGCGACACCACCAATAATCCGCTGGAACTTGCCAATATCATCGCCATAAGCAAGCGGACCAACGCAATAGCTTCGTATGGAATTACGGATAGTGACGGTAAATTTCGGTTGCGATTAAAAAAAGATAGCTTGTATACCCTTCGGGCCAGCTATTTGGGCTTTGAAACTTGGGAAGAGGACTTTAGGGCAACCAATGACCGAACCAAGAACATTGTCTTACGGCCATCGCCAAATCAGTTGGATGAGATTGAATTGGTGGAAGAGTTTCCGGTAACCGTGTCCGGCGATACCATTACCTATAATGCCGATTCCTTTACCACAGGAAAGGAAAAGAAATTGGAGCATGTGCTGGAACGCCTACCGGGCTTTGAAGTTACCGATGAGGGAGAGGTAAAGGTGCAGGGCAAGAAGATTGAAAAAGTACTGGTCGAGGGGAAGGCGTTCTTTGATGGCGACAGTAAAATGGCCACCAGGAACATTCCTGCAAATGCGGTTGACAAGGTGCAGGTACTCCGGGACTTTAATGAAGTGGGCCCATTGAACGGAATCAGTGATAGCGATGCCATTGCTTTGAACGTTAAGCTCAAGGACGGAAAGAAAAACCTTTGGTTTGGTGATATCGCTGTAGGCGCGGGACCCGACGGGCGTTATCTTGCACATCCAAATTTGTTCTACTATTCGCCCAGGACCAGTTTTAATTTTATTGGGGATTTGAACAATATTGGGGAACAGGCATTTACCCTGCAAGACTATTTTCGTTTTAATGGGGGCTTGGCAAATTTGGGCAAAAGGTCGGGATCTACGGTTGAGCTTTCGAACGATGATATTGGTCTTTCACTTTTGCAGAACAATCGGGCGCAGCAAATAGAATCACAGTTGGCGGCCATCAATTTTAACCATAACCCCAATAAAAAGTGGAAGTTTTCCGGTTTTGGTATTTTCTCGGATGTCGATACCGATCTGTCAAGTATTTCAAGACGGACCTATATCCGGGAAACGGGTGATAATCAAGAGACCTTAACGTCCAACACCTTGCAAAAGAACACTTCTGCCTTGTTAAAAGTGGCATCCACCTATACTCCGGATCCAAGATGGCATGTAAGCTATGATGGTTTTTTAAAGGGAGCAAAAATTGAGGATATTGGTGTGCTGGCCTCCAATTTTGAAACCTTTAGCAATAGTATTCGTTCTGGGGATTTACGAAGGCCTTTTTCAGTAGAACAATCGCTGAACGCTTTTTTTGCCAAAGACGATAAAAATGTGTTTTCGCTTGAGACCAATTATCTTTTTAAAGAACAACGACCTGATTATGATTTGATATCAACCCAACAACCCTTTTTTGGCACTATACCCTTACAGGCCGATGCTCCCTTTAACCTGTTTCAATCACAAACTATTTTGACCCATAAGTTGGATACCGAGATCAATTATTATAAGGTGTTGAACAACACCAACCATTTGAATTTTAAATTGGGCACGGTCATTAATGGGCAACGCATGCAATCGACACTTTCGCAGCGCTTTCAAAACGGTTTGGAACAGGAATTGGGCCAACGTCAATTTAACAATCAGGCCAGTTTTGATTTTTGGGACCTCTATATGGAGCTTTCCTACCGTGTAAAACTTGGAAAATTGACGCTAAACCCGGGCGTGACCTTTCATATCTATGATACGGAAAATACACAGTTTGAGGAAGAAGTAAATCTGGATAAAACCTTACTATTGCCCCAATTACGGGCAAAGTACGCGTTTAACAAAGCGCAGAGCCTCCGACTGGATTATGGTATTCAGGCAGAATTCGCCGATATCCGAAATTTGGCACAAGCCACATTGCTATCGGGCTACAATAGCCTTTTTGCGGGTAATCCGGGGCTTCGCAATGCCTGGTACCACAATGCCACATTGAACTATTTTAATTTCAGTATGTTCAATTTTACCAACATCAATGGGGGAATCGTTTATCAAAAAAGGTTTGAGGCCATCACCAATACCTTGCGTTTTGTTGGTTTGGACCGCGAAGCAACGCCAATCAATATTGATGAACCCAATGAGACCTTTTCCCTTTTTGGGAATTATGAACGTCGATTTCCATATGTAAAAGGACGTTTGGAAGCAAAGCTAGGTTACAATAAGTTCAATAACCAAATTGATGGGCAAGCCAATTTCAATCGTTCCTTTACCCAAAATTATAAGATTTCATTGGAGACCTGTTTTAAGGAAGCACCCAATGTGGAAGTGGGTTTTGAGAAGATATGGAACGACTATGGTACGGCGGCCATTGACAACCGCTTTGTGACAAATCGTCCTTTTGCCAATATCGAAGCCTATTTTCTTAAAAACTTTACGGTGACCGTTGACTATCAGTACAACGAATACAAAAACCGGGCAGGAGGGGTGAGCAGTTACTACGATTTTTTAAATGCCGCTTTGTATTTTGAAAAGGAAGATAGTCCATGGGAGTTTAAGGTTACGGGGTTGAACCTTTTGAACACGGCCTCGATCCGTCAAGATTCTTTTAGTGAAAACTTGATCAGCACTTTTGAATATTTTGTGCAGCCAAGATATTTTCTGCTCGGTGTAAAATATTCCCTTTGATTTTTTGTGAAAACGGCTCGGACAATGAAAGATTTTATATTTTTGGCCTTCGATAATGAGGACAGATTTGACTGATTGCAACCTCTATAAAAAATGCTAAAAAGCAGTGTAAACTTCTTTGAGGGCATTCGTCAAATCTTGTCACTAAACTAAATTGAATGCCGTATTTATTTACCTCTGAATCCGTAAGTGAAGGACATCCGGATAAAATTGCTGACCAAATCAGCGATGCCTTGTTGGATAATTTTTTGGCCTTTGACAGTAATAGTAAAGTGGCTTGTGAAACTTTGGTCACAACAGGACAGGTGGTATTGGCCGGAGAAGTGAAGAGTGGAACGTATTTGGATGTGCAGACCATTGCCCGTGAAGTCATTAACAAAATTGGCTATACCAAAGGCGAATATAAATTCAGTGGGGATTCCTGTGGGGTGATTTCCTTAATTCACGAGCAATCCCAGGATATCAATCAAGGTGTGGATAGGTCCACCAAAGAGGAGCAGGGCGCTGGGGATCAGGGAATGATGTTTGGGTATGCCACCAAGGAAACAGAGAATTATATGCCTTTGGCCTTGGATATTTCACATAAAATCCTGCAGGTTTTGGCCGAATTAAGGCGGGAAGGAAATACGATTACCTATTTACGCCCGGATGCCAAAGCCCAAGTAACCATTGAATATTCCGATGATAACGTGCCACAACGAATTGATACTATAGTGGTTTCCACCCAGCACGACGATTTTGACGAAGACGAAGTGATGCTGGCCAAAATAAAGACGGATATCATCGAAACCTTGATTCCCAGGGTTAAATCACAATTGCCCAGTACTATCCAGCAACTCTTTGATGATGATATTACCTATCACATCAATCCAACGGGAAAATTTGTCATTGGAGGCCCACATGGTGATGCGGGGCTCACCGGGCGTAAAATTGTGATAGATACCTATGGGGGGAAGGGAGCACACGGAGGAGGTGCTTTTAGTGGGAAAGACCCCAGCAAGGTAGACCGAAGCGCGGCCTACGCGGCCAGACATGCTGCGAAGAATTTGGTGGCGGCCGGAGTTGCTGATGAGCTATTGGTCCAGGTAAGTTATGCTATTGGGGTAGTGGAACCCACATCCATTTTTGTGGATAGCTATGGCACTTCAAAAGTTGGTCTTAGTGATGGAGAGATTGCCAAGAAAGTGGCCACTCTTTTTGATATGAAACCCTATGCCATAGAGAACAGGTTAAAGCTTCGAAACCCCATATATTCGGAAACTGCGGCCTATGGACATTTTGGGAAAGCACCCAAAACGGTAACCAAGGTATTTGAGTCACCCTATAATGGTCGCATTGAAAAAGAAGTGGAGCTTTTCACCTGGGAGAAATTGGATAAAGTGGAGGAGGTAAAGACCGCTTTTGGGTTGTAACCTTAGAATAACGCTGGCTTCGAGAAGCTTAGCCATCAAGAATTAGGTTTTTCCGCATGGTCTATGTTGCCTGAGGTAACTCGAAGGCAACCCTTTAGCTAAATTCACCAATTCTAAAGAATAGGCATAAGTACCCAGTCCCATTCTTTTGCCTTCTTAATTCTTTGTAGTTTTAGAGCCTGTTTGGGAATTTGTCAATTGTTTTCTTATGTCCCTTTTTGCACGGCACATTGTTAATATTTTAGTCCATAACTATGGCTATGCACAAAAATGACCTGTAACAATTCCAATCACAAATTCCCAAACAGGCTCTTAAATTTCAATCCAATATAAAAACTCCATGAAGCAGACCATTCGTCTTTTTGTTCTTTCGGCTTTCTTTTTGATCGGGTTTCAGTCCTGTAAAAAAACAACCCAAAAGGGAGGACTTGACGTAGCTGAAAACTACGTGGCCAACAACTATACCAAGCAGGAGGTGGATATAGAAATGAGGGATGGGGTAAAATTGCATACCACTATCTACTCCCCAAAGGATACTTCCAAAGAATACCCCATTATCATGCAGCGAACGCCTTACAGTTCAAGGCCTTATGGAAAAGGGAACTTTAGAAAACAGATAGGGCCCAATAGCAATATGATGAAGGAGGGCTATATTGTGGTGTATCAAGATGTCAGAGGGCGTTGGTTAAGTGAAGGGCATTATGAAAATATGCGGGCCTATATTCCAAACAAGACGGATAGTACTCAAATCGATGAAAGCTCGGATACCTATGATACCATTGAGTGGCTGGTAAACCATGTGGATAACAATAATGGGCGTGTTGGGCTTTGGGGCATTTCATACCCTGGGTTTTATGCTAGTTATGGGACCATTGATGCCCATCCCGCCTTAAAGGCATCTTCGCCCCAAGCCTGTATTGGGGATTTCTTTTTTGACGACTTTCACCATAACGGTGCCTATTTGTTGAGTTATTTCCGGGCGACCTCCCTTTTTGGAACACCACGACCTAACGGAGATCAGCCTATTGATACCGCCTGGTACACCCTTCCAGATATTGGAACGGAAGACCAATATGAGTTTTTCCTGGAGGCCGGCCCCCTCAAAAATCTAAACGCTTTTTTTGAGTATGATATCAAAGACCAAACCTCCTTGGCCCCAGATGGTATGACCGATGATTTCTTTTGGAATGAATTAAAGGAACATCCCAATTATGATGAACTCTGGCAACGGCGGGGATTAATACAGCATTTGGACAAAACCAAACCGCATGTGGCCACGATGATCGTCGGTGGGTGGTTTGATGCCGAAGATTTGTATGGCCCCCTGGAAACCTACAAAAACATTGAAAAACACAATACGGGAGCGTACAACACTATGGTTTTTGGTCCGTGGGACCATGGCCGGTGGGCAAGACGCAATGGCCGGAGTTTAGTGGGCAATTATTATTTTGGGGATTCCATTTCGGAGTTTTACCAGGATAAGATTGAGACTCGGTTTTTTCATCATTTTTTAAAGGGAGAAGCTGATGGCAAAACGGGACTTCCAGAAGCTTATGTGTATGATTCCGGCAGAAAGGAATGGAGCGAAATGGATGCCTGGCCCCCCAAGCTTGCAACAAGGAAAACCATGTTCCTTTCAGAAAATCAGGAGTTGACCTTGGAACCTAAAGGGACCAAGGGCATTCAGTTCGTTAGCGATATCAAAAAGCCAGTTCCCTATTCCGAGGATATTAAATCGGTCTTTACCCCAAGAAAGTACATGACGGATGACCAACGGTTCGCTGCAAGACGTTCCGATGTCTTGGTTTTTGAAACTGAGGTGCTGGAAGAAGACTTGACATTGGCTGGGCCCATTATGGCCAATCTTAACGTTGCTACCACGGGCACTGCGGCCGATTGGATCGTAAAGGTAATTGATGTACATCCGGCCGATGCGGAAACCAATGAGGAAATGCAGGACCATCTAAAAATGAGCAACTACCATTTAATGGTCCGCAGTGAAGTGTTGCGGGGACGTTTTCGAAATAGCTTTACCCATCCGGAACCATTTACCCCAAATACAAAGACCACTGTCGATATTAAATTGCAAGATGTCTTTCATACGTTCAAAAAGGGACATAAACTCCAGGTTCAGGTGCAGAGTACCTGGTTTCCATTGATCGATCTAAATCCGCAGACCTATGTGGAAAATATATTTAAAGCGGAGGAAAGCGATTTTAAAACGCAGACCCATACCGTATTTACGGATTCCAGTTTGGAGTTTTCCGTTTTGGAATAAAACGAATTTATTTTCAATGAAAAGGTGTTGTGCGTTCGGTATTTATGAAAGGTGATTCCAAAAAGGGAACTAAAAAACCTTGGCCCACAAAGGCGGCAATGGAACAAATCTACGCGGCCAAGCTATGGGGGGACAATGGGTCTAGGTTTTACTCCGGTCATGGTTCCCATCATCCAAGGATGGTTGATCCCTATGTTGGGATTTTAACGGCATTCCTGAAATCTTTTGAGGAGCCCATTACAGTGTGTGATTTGGGCTGTGGCGATTTTAATGTTGGAAAGGAACTAGTGCCTTATGTCCGGAAATATATTGCCGTGGATATTGTTCCCGAACTCATTGATTTCAATACCAAAACGTTTCAACATCCAAATTTGGAATTCCAGTGTTTGGATATGGCCGAAGATCATTTGCCTTATGGGGACTGTGCCATTTTAAGGCACGTATTACAACATTTATCGAATGCCGAAGTTCAAAATGTGGTGAACAAGCTATATGATTTTAACTATGTTGTTTTAACGGAACATGTGCCGGAGGGTCATTTTATACCCAATACGGACATTGTTTCCGGTCAGGGAATCCGTTTAAAAAAACAAAGTGGTTTGGATTTGTTAAAAGCTCCATTTCATTTCAAGGTAAAGGAAGGGAAACCATTGTTGTCCGTTTGCCCAACAGATCAAAAAGGAGTGATCATTACAACCTTATATAGGTTGTCTTGATTGGGGATTTCCAGGATAGTACCATTGCTGCCACGAGTTTATAACTGGTGGTATAAAGGTTGTTTAGAGCGAATGTGGGAAATCCAAAAATCGCAAAGTCCCACCAATCTACTGGGATTTTGTGAATTTTTTCAAAATGATTAGGTTTTTCAAAAATTCTGCCTTTATATTTGTTCCCATAAGTTCAAACACGTATTGAATAGTTATCAAGAAAGGTGGAGGGAATAGACCCTGTGAAGCCTTAGCAACCCTCGTCTTCGAGAAGGTGCTAAATTCTACCCATTCCAAATTTATTTTTGGGACCGGTTGAAGTGATTTCAACTATTTATGGGAAGGATAACAACTACCGATGTATTCGGTATCGCTTTCTTATAACTTTTTGATTTTGCTACTCTCATCAGGAGGGAAGCTTCGTGTTTTTAAATCATTTTATAACTAAAAATTTAAAAACCATGAGCGATCAAAATTTTTCAAATGCAACAAACGCCCTGCACGCCGGGCATGACACCACACAAACCAGTGGTACACGAGCGGTACCCATTTTTCAGTCCACTTCCTATGTATTTAAGGATACCGATCATGCCGCCAATCTTTTTTCCCTGGCTGAACTGGGTTTTATTTACACCCGTCTGAATAATCCAACAAACCAAATCCTGCAGGAGCGCTTAGCTGCTATTGAAGGTGGGGTAGGGGCGGTGGTATTTGCCTCGGGCACAGCGGCCATTTCAACTGGACTATTGACCTTGTTGAGGACTGGCGACCATATTGTTGCCTCGAGTAGCCTTTATGGAGGAACCTTTAATCTACTAAAGGTTACCTTACCGCGTTTAGGTATCACCACTACATTTGTGGATGCGTCCGATCCAACGAATTTTGGAAAGGCCGTTCAAGAAAATACTCGGGCCATTTTTGTGGAATCCTTGGGGAATCCAAAATTGGACGTATTGGATTTAAAAGCGATATCAGTGCAGGCCAAGGCGGCTAAAGTTCCATTTATTGTTGATAATACCGTAGCCACTCCAGGACTTTTAAATCCTATTGAACACGGAGCAAACCTGGTTATTCATTCCTTGACCAAATACATCAACGGAAATGGTACCGCTTTGGGTGGCGCCATAATTGATGCCGGTACCTTTGATTGGGCCAATGGCAAATTCCCTGAATTTACGGAACCTTCTGCCGGCTATCATGGATTGGTATATCATGAGGCATTGGGTGCCGCTGCATTTACCTTTAAATTGATTTTGGAAGGTCTTCGCGATTTTGGGGGTGCCCTGAGTCCATTCAATGCTTTTCAGATTATTCAAGGCTTGGAAACACTGGACGTCCGTATCAAAAAACACAGCGAAAATGCCTTGGCTTTGGCGAAATGGTTACAGGATAGGGATGAAGTGGCTTGGGTAAACTATCCTGGTTTAGCGTCCAGTAAATACAAAGATTTGGCCAATGAATACTTACCAAAAGGCCAGAGTGGTCTGGTAACTTTCGGAGTAAAGGGCGGTTTTGAAGCGGCCAAGCAATTGACCGATGCAACAAAGGTGTTCTCCTTATTGGCCAATATCGGTGACACCAAGTCTTTGATCATACATCCTGCCAGTACGACCCACCAACAATTGTCCGAAAAAGAACAGTTAAGTACCGGTGTATCCCAAGATTTGATTCGTTTATCCGTAGGTCTTGAAGATTTAGATGATTTAAAGGCCGATTTAGAGCAGGCATTTGCCACGATTGACAAATCAATTCTTGCCTAAAAATGATTTGTAGGTAAGGTTTAAAAAGCCTTATAAGTATTGAATTTGTAGAGAAATATGCTCCAAAAATTGGAAATAAAAAATTTCACTACCCTAAGTGGTCATACCCAGGACATTCAACTGTCCTATGAGGTCTTTGGCCAGCCTTTGGACAAGGCGCCTATTGTTTTGGTCAATCATGCCCTAACGGGAAATTCCAATGTGGCCGGAGAAAGGGGATGGTGGACCGATTTGATTGGCGATGGGAAGTGTATCAATACCCAGGAATTTGCTGTTTTGGCCTTTAATATTCCGGGCAATGGTTACGATGGATTTGTTATTGATGCCTACAAGGAGTTTGTGGCAGGAGATGTGGCCCGTATTTTTTTGAAAGGGTTGGAACTCTTAAGGATTACCCGTCTTTTTGCCATCATTGGGGGATCTCTGGGCGGCGGAATTGCCTGGGAAATGGCGGCGCTGAATCCCAATTTGACCAAACATTTGATTCCCGTGGCCTCTGACTGGAAGTCCACGGATTGGCTGATTGCCAATTGTCAGATTCAGGAACAGATTTTAAAAAACTCGAGTCAGCCCGTCCATGATGCCCGGATGCATGCCATGCTTTGTTACCGTACACCAGAATCCTTTAAGGAACGTTTTCAACGCAGTACAAATGAGGAACTGAACGTTTTTAATGTAGAGAGCTGGTTGATGCACCATGGGAAAAAGTTGCAGGAACGCTTTCAATTGTCGGCGTACCGCCTGATGAACCAATTGCTAAAGACCATTGATATCACCCGAAATGGGGACGGGGATTTTGAAGCCCTGCAAAACAGTGCTATCAAAATCCATATTGTTGGGGTAAATTCCGATTTGTTCTTCACTGCCGAGGAAAATAAGGAAACTTACCGCAGAATTGCACAGACCAATTCCAATGTTACTTATGGAGAGGTGCAATCCCTGCACGGACATGATGCCTTTTTGATTGAGTTCAAACAACTGGAAAACCTTTTAAAAGCGGTTTTTCCCTCGGAAAACGATAAGCCTTTTAAAGTTCTTAAGTTTGGGGGAAAATCCCTTAGCAATGGCAATGGCCTAAAAACCGTACTTCAAATTATCGAAAAACGGGCTTTAAAAGGGGAGCGTTTGGCGGTGGTACTTTCGGCCCGTGAACGTACTACCGATAAGTTGGAGGAGGTCCTTGAGCTGGCCGCAAAAGGCAGGGATTTCAAATCGACCTTGTCACAATTGTTTGCGTATCAAACCGAAGGATTTCAAATTGATTTTTCCCATGAAACCGAAAGGCTCACAAAAATATTGGAGGGAGTTTCCCTTATTGGGGATTATAGTTTGAAGACTAAAGATGAGGTCCTGGCCTTTGGCGAAGTATTTTCGGTAAAATTGGTAGCTAAGTTACTGGGGGAACAAGGGTTGTCAACACATTTTGTGGACTCGCGTGAACTTTTGGTTACCGATAGCACCTTTGGGGATGCCAGAATCAATGAAAATGGATCAAAGGCCAAAGTACTGGCACGTTTTGTTGACTTTGCAAATGGTGATTTGCCCATTATTACCGGGTTCATAGCAGCCAATGAACAGGGGGAAACCACTACTTTGGGTAGAAATGGCAGTAATTATACCGCCGCTTTATTGGCCAATTACCTGGATGCCGAGGAGCTCCTCAATTATACCCATGTAGATGGCATCTACACGGCCAATCCCGACCTGGTCAGGGAGGCAAAGATCATTGAAAACCTGTCCTATGGGGAGGCCAATGAGTTGGCCAATTTTGGCGCCAAGGTCCTGCATGCCAAGACCATTATTCCATTGATTGAAAAAAACATCCCACTTCGGATTTTGAATACGTTCAATCCAGATACCACCGGAACCCTGATCAGTTCCAAAAGCGAGAAAGATGGTATTACCTCACTTTCGGTTTTGGAGGATGTTTCTTTGATCAATTTGGAAGGTAGGGGTCTTTTGGGCAAGGTTGGGGTGGATGCCCGTATCTTTAGCGCATTGGAGAAAAGGAATATCAATGTGGGAATTATTTCCCAAGGTTCTTCCGAACGTGGTATCGGCCTTGTGGTAGACTCCAATAGGGCGGAGGATGCCAAAAAGGCCCTACAGGATGAATTTCGGACCGATTATACCAGTAAGGATGTCAACTCCATTTCGGTGCGCAAGGATGTGGCGGTCATTTCGGCTGTGGGTCAGGACCTAAGCTCGTTCCACAGACCCTTCAATGCTTTGGTGAAGAACAAGGTTGTGCCTTTGTTGTTCAACAATACGGTTTCTGGGAAGAATGTGAGCTTGGTGGTCAAAAAGGAAGATTTGACCAAGGCCGTAAACGTGATGCATGGCCAATTGTTTGGTGTGAACAAACGTATTAATCTGTTCATTTTCGGCCACGGTACGGTTGGGGGTACCTTAGTTGATCAAATCTTACGATCCGCAAAGAAAATTGAAGGGCGAAAAGGTATTGAATTGGTTTTAGTGGGCATTGCCAATTCCCGAGAAGTACTTTTAAGGGTCGAGGGGATTTCCGGGAACTGGAAGAAGCAATTAAAGGAGCAAGGGGAACCCTATCTAATTACGGACATCATGGACTATGCTTCAAAACACCACCTGGAAAACCTTATTGCCGTGGATAATACGGCGAGCATTGATTTTGTCCAAAATTATGAGACCTTGATCAACGAAGGATTTGATTTGGTATCTTCCAATAAAATAGCCAATACGTTGGACTTTGATTTTTATGGTAAGGTGCGCCATGCCCTGGGGGAAAATCAAAAGCAATATTTGTACGAAACCAATGTAGGGGCCGGCCTGCCCTTAATTGATACCATACAGCTGTTACATCTTTCAGGAGAAAACATTACCCGTATTAAGGGGGTGTTCTCAGGATCGCTAAGTTATATTTTCAATAGTTTTTCAGACTTGGACAAGCCTTTTTCCAGGATAGTCATTGAAGCTATGGAAAAGGGATATACCGAACCGGACCCAAGGGAGGATTTGTCAGGTAATGATGTGGGACGAAAACTTCTTATCCTGGCTCGGGAACTTGATTTGCACAACGAGTTTACGGATATTTCAATAGAAAATTTGATTCCTGAGGAATTGGAACAAATAGAAAAGGAAGAGTTCATCTCTAAGTTGTCCACTTTGGATTCAAAATTCCAGGAAATCAAATTGCAACAGAAACCGGATCATGTATTGCGATACATTGGGGATTTGCATGGCGATCTACAACAGGAAAAGGGCATTTTGGAAGTAAAGCTGGTTTCAGTTCCCAAAAGTAGTTCCCTTGGGCAGGTCAAAGGTTCGGACTCCATCATTGAAATCTATACCGAATCTTATGGCGATAAACCTTTGGTCATACAAGGGGCGGGAGCAGGTGCTGCGGTAACGGCAAGAGGGGTGTTTGGGGATATTTTAAGAATAGCGGAGAAATTGTAGGAATATAGATTTTGGAAATACGAATTTAGAATGGCATTGTGTGAAAAACGAATAGCATAAAGCGAATGGGGTAGAGTGAATTATGAAAAAAACGGACAACCAACAATCAACATCGAATAACCAGCGTTTTGAAACCAACGCCATCAGGAACCAATTGGATAGGACCCAATATTTGGAGCACTCTTCCCCTATGTTTTTGACTTCCAGTTACGTGTTTGAAGATGCTGAAGATATGCGGGCGTCCTTTGCAGAGGAAAAGGAGCGCAATATTTATTCGCGGTATTCCAATCCCAACACTTCCGAATTTGTTGAAAAAGTATGTCAAATGGAAGGTGCGGAAGCGGGCTTTGCCTTTGCTTCTGGAATGGCAGCCGTATTCTCCACTTTTGCGGCACTTTTGGATAGCGGGGACCACATTCTAAGCGCCCGAAGTGTTTTTGGCTCTACCCACAGCTTGTACACCAACTTTTTTCCGAAGTGGAATATAAAGACCTCATTTTTTGAAGTTGACGACTTGGAAGGTTTGGAGTCCAAAATCCAGTCAAATACCAAGATAATCTATGCCGAATCCCCTACAAACCCTGGAGTGGACGTGCTGGATTTGGAATTTATAGGTCAAGTAGCCAAAAAACATGACCTGATCTTTATTGTCGATAACTGTTTTGCCTCCCCCTATTTACAACAACCGATTAAATTCGGAGCGGATTTGGTGATCCATTCGGGAACCAAACTTATGGATGGTCAAGGAAGGGTTTTGGCAGGAATTACGGTAGGGAGCAGTGCATTGGTGGAAAAGATATATCGCTTCTCCCGGATTACGGGTCCCGCGCTGTCCCCGTTTAATGCCTGGGTGCTTTCAAAGAGCTTGGAGACTTTGGCAATACGAGTGGAAAGGCATTGTAAAAATGCATTGCAATTGGCCGAATTCCTGGAAGGACACGGTAAAATCAATTGGGTGAAATATCCGTTTCTGAAATCACATCCAAATTATAAAATGGCCAAAAAACAGATGAAGGCAGGAGGATGTGTCGTGGCTTTTGAAGTGAAGGGCGGACTGGAAGCCGGTCGTAAGTTCTTTGATTCCATTAAATTATTATCCCTGTCTGCCAATCTGGGGGATTCCAGAAGTATCGTTACCCATCCCGCATCAACCACCCACAGCAAGCTTTCGGAAGAAGAGCGTTCAAAGGTCGGGATTACCGATGGTATGGTACGCGTTTCGGTCGGGTTGGAACATATTGAGGATATTATCACAGATGTTAAGCAGGCATTGGAGGAAATGAAATGACAGCATAACACAAAACTGTGGGCCACTACCTTTTATTTTCCTGTTTTGATTGCACCCAGCACCAAAGAGAGCGCGGAAAAAACCAGTAGAACCCCGGGAATGACAGCACCCAAATAGAAGGCTAGAAGGGCATCGATGCATACGAGGAGGGAGGTAAAAAACAATACCTTTTTAATTTCATGTTTCATAAAAAGCGTCAATAACCCAAATCCAGCGAGTCCCAAAAGGTGGATGGATGGATGGGCGAATAAAACGGGAAAAATTTCTATTAAAAAAGGTTTGGAGTTGGACTGCCGAATTAAATCATTGACGTAATGAAGCCCACTTCCATGAAATAGCGCCATACCCATTAGAAGGGTGCAACCAAATACAGTAGATGCCTTGGCAATTCTGGATTTAGCCATTTTTTAAATTTTAGTGTCTATTGGTATAGACGCCAAATTTGCTTAAATGGATGCTTCAAGGTAATAATTAGGGGTTTGTGGCTGACTTAAAGCAATAAACCTGGCGCTTTTATTGCTGTGGAACTATGGCGAAATGGTTTACCTGGAATAGTCCAACACTACACATGGCTATACCTTGGTAATTCTATTTTTTGTCCAGTTCCAATTCCATTTCCAGTTGTTCAAGATTCTTTTGAAATCCCATCCTATGGAAAAAATCGTTCATGCCTTTCGACCTTTTATCCACATTAATGATCAAAAACGTATTTCCATATTTTTTTGTCAATTCAAAAATTAGGGTGGACGCCACTCCCTTTTTTCTAAAATCCCTATCAATGGCGATTTGCTGTATTCTTTGGGTTGTTGGATTGTAAATCACATAACCGACCAACCGATTTTCAAAATAGGCACCCAAGGAAACAGTGCTGGTCATTAATTCATCCAGGACATGGCTTGAATTTTGCCAAGTGGGAAAAATGTCCCAAAAGGATTTCATCAAATCCCAGTCATAGCTTTGCAAATTTTTGAGCGTAACACCTTTGTTGGTTTTTGATATGTTGACCTCCCCTTTATAGCATACCAATTCCCTTTTAATTGTAAAACCGGATTTTTTATAGGATTTTATGGCTTGAACGTTTTCAGAAATGACTTCCAGCAAAAGTCTATGGATTCCTTTTCCCTTTAAAAGAGGTAGAATAAAAAAATACATTTGTTTGGTTAGCCCAGCCCCCCTTTTTTCCGGAATTACTCCGGTTCCTCCATTATATACCACTTTTTGATTGGTGATGATATCAAATCCGTGTAAAATAAAGGCAATCAGTTTTCCATTTTCAAAAGCGCCGACAGAAAGCCCAAGGTCCGTTTTATCCGCTAATATTTTTGACGCCAATTGTTCCTCCGTTAGCTTAAGTGGAATGAAATAGTCGGAAAATGAGTCATTGAACGCTTTTAGAATTTCTTTGTTATCCGTTCCCCTTAAGGTTTTGATTTCCATTTGGTTTTTCCCGATTGAGGTTAATTAATTGATATGCAGTAGGATTGGATATGTCCGTCCCATGTATCGTTAAAATTAAAATTTTTTTGGAGGGCATTGCTACCGATGCCCTCTCAATGGTACCAACGCTTTTAATGATAGGTTTTCACAAAATGGGGATACAAGGGATGATGAAACGTTTTTTGGATGTTGCCACACCATGGTTTTCGGAGCCGTTCTTTTGGAGAATAGTGGTTTATGGAGGGCACCAGCCATTCCCTGCCTACTAAATCTGCCCTTTTTCCCCTATATTCGTTCCAATGCTCTCTAAAAAAACGAAATACGGTTTAAAAGCACTTACTTTTTTGGCTTCAAGGGATAGTCAGGATCCCATTCAGATTGCCGAAATTGCCGAAAGTGAGAATATTTCCCAAAAGTTCCTGGAAAGTATTCTGCTCACCTTGCGTAGAAATGGATTTTTGGGTTCCAAAAAAGGTAAGGGGGGAGGCTATTATTTGATCAAAGAGCCAAAGGACATTCCCATGACCGCTGTAATGCGCATTTTGGAAGGACCCATTGCCATGGTACCCTGCGTGAGCCTAAACTTCTACGAGAAATGTGATGACTGTCCGGATGAAAAACAGTGCTCCGTCCATGATTTAATGCTTAAGGTCCGGGACGCCAATCTCGAAGTATACCGAAATACAACATTGGCCGATTTAATTCCTACTAAATCGTGACAATCATTGTCAATCTTTAAATATTTTCATTGTTTGACTAATAATCTATAAAAACTATAGGGTAGATTAAAAATTTATCTTCTATTTAACGAATCGGATTGGGAAAAGGGCTATGTTTGTATTTCCTACTAAATCTATAGGGTAATAAAATGATAGCAGACCAACTTATAATTTCAAACAAAAAAGAGAAAGCTTCCTTTAAAAAGGACAAGAACTCCGAAAGTCCAAAGCGCAGTATTGTAAAATCCATTAGCTGGAGAGCTATAGGCACTTTGGACACCATTATTATTTCTTGGGTCATTACAGGTACGTTAACCTTGGCCTTTTCCATTGGAGTGGTGGAATTGGTCACCAAAATGGCGCTTTACTTTTTTCACGAACGAATTTGGAATACGATAAGTTGGGGTAAATAATAAGGTTATGTCAGAAGATCAATTGCCAAAATGGAACGCCCAGTTAAAGGGAATTCCGCCACAGGAAATCATTGCCTGGGCCATTCAACACGGAACCAAGCCCGTGGTGACCACCAATTTTCGTCCCTACGAAGTGGCCATTTTACATGCGGTTACCGATGTGGACCCCAACATTCCCGTGATTTGGTGTGATACTGGCTATAATACACCGCAGACTTACAGGCATGCAGAGGAGCTGATCTCAAGGCTGGGCCTGAACATTGAATTGTACGTGCCAAAACAAACGGTTGCCCACAGAAATGCGGTCATGGGAATTCCCGAAATTGATGACCCGTTGCACAAGACATTTACGGAGCAGGTAAAGCTGGAACCCTTTAAAAGGGCTATGGCGGAGCATAGCCCCGATGTTTGGTTTACCAATTTAAGGAAAGGACAAACGGCGCACCGTGATTCCCTGGACATTTTGAGTCTGGGTAGCGATGGCGTCCTAAAAGTGAGCCCATTTTTCTATTGGAGTGATACGCAACTGGATGGATATCTATCCGAGTACCAATTGCCAAACGAACATAAATACTTTGATCCCACCAAGGTTTTGGAAAACCGGGAGTGCGGATTACATACCTAATCAAAAAGAAAACTTTGGAAACATTAGTAAAAGAAATCGATACTACGGAACAAAAAGATGTAAAGGTCTTTAGGGCAAATGCGCTGGAAAGTGAAGCGATTTACATTTTTAGGGAGGTGGTAGCGCAATTTGAGAAACCAGTCCTATTGTTCTCGGGCGGTAAGGATTCCATTACCTTGGTTCGTTTGGCCCAAAAGGCATTTTGGCCGGCCAAGATTCCCTTTCCATTGATGCATATTGATACAGGGCATAATTTTCCCGAAACCATTGAATTTCGGGACGGATTGGTAACGGAATTGGGAGTGGAACTGATCGTAAGGCATGTTCAGGACTCCATCGATCAGGGAAAGGTAATTGAAGAAACGGGAAAGTACGCAAGCCGAAATACCTTACAGACCACTACGCTATTGGATGCCATCGAGGAATTTAAATTTGATGCCTGTATCGGAGGTGCAAGACGTGATGAAGAAAAGGCCCGGGCAAAAGAACGCATTTTTTCCGTACGTGACGATTTTGGCCAGTGGGACGAGAAAAACCAACGCCCGGAATTGTTTGATATGCTCAATGGTAAGATTGAAATAGGCCAAAACGTGCGGGTTTTTCCAATTAGTAATTGGACGGAACTGGATGTTTGGAACTACATTGAACAGGAACAAATTGAAATCCCTTCCATCTATTTTGCCCATAAAAGAAACACCTTCCTTCGTGACGGGTTGATATGGTCGGCAGAAGATGGGGTGGTCTTTAGGGCCCAAGATGAAGAAGTACGGGAACGAACGGTCCGTTTTAGAACGGTGGGGGACATGAGTTGCACGGCCGCGGTGGAATCTACCGCAAATACCATAGAAAAGGTAGTGGCGGAAATCCGGGAATCCAAAATTTCGGAAAGAGGGGCCAGAATTGACGACAAACGGTCCGAAGCCGCAATGGAAAAACGGAAACAACAAGGATATTTTTAATGAGTTAACAGTTGTCCCGTTCATTGGTAATGATTCGTTTGGGATAAACGATCAACCAATAGCGATCAACCAACAGCAACAAGATGGAAGTACTTAAAATAGCGACAGCCGGTAGTGTGGATGATGGTAAAAGCACCTTAATAGGACGGTTGCTTTATGATACCCACTCCCTTACCGATGACAAAATTGAAGCCATAAGGGACAGTAGCCGAAAAAAGGGATATGATTACCTGGACTTTTCACTGGCGACGGATGGTTTGGTCGCGGAGCGTGAACAGGGCATTACCATAGATGTGGCGCATATCTATTTTTCCACGGCAGAAAGAAGTTACATTATAGCAGATACCCCTGGACATGTGGAATACACCAGAAATATGGTCACCGGGGCATCAACCTCGCAGGTGGCCATCATTTTGATCGATGCCCGAAAAGGGGTAATAGAACAGACCTATCGCCATTTTTTCATTAATAATCTTCTGAGGATCAAGGACGTCATAGTTGCAGTCAACAAAATGGACCTGGTCGGTTACGACCAAACAGTTTTTGAGGATATCAAACAAAACTTTGAAAGACTGAATGCCAATAGTACTTATGCCGAGCAAAACGTGAGTTACATTCCCATAAGTGCCTTAAAGGGGGACAATGTAGTAGCAAAATCCAATGAGATGCCCTGGTATCAAGGGGAAACCATTCTTCAGCACTTGGAAGGTATTGAAAGCATTGATGTGAACGAAGAAGGAGAGGTCCGGTTTTCGGTACAGACCGTCATACGTCCAAAAACCGATGAATTCCATGATTTTAGGGGCTTTGCCGGTAAAATAAAAGGGGGTAATCTTAAAGTAGGGGACCAAGTAACCGTATTACCGTCCATGACCACCTCAAAGATCGAGTCGATTTATTTTTATGATAAAAGGTATAAGGAAGCGGAGGCCGGAAGTTCCGTAACCATTACCCTTGAAGATGAAATTAATATTGCACGTGGGGATATGTTGGTCAAGAGCAATGAACTGCCAAGGGTTGAAAAAGACCTGACTGCCACCGTTTGTTGGATGGACAGTAAGCAACTCCGTCCTGGAACAAGGTATGTTGTTCAACATAATACCAACCGTGTCCTTTCCAAAATTGCTGAGGTAGGGAGCGTAATTGCTACGGATTTTTCCGGAAAAAAAGCATCGGATGGTACCCTGGGACTAAATGAAATAGGGGAGGTGAAAATAAAGTTGAGTAAACCCATTTTTTCGGATTCGTATATAGCGAATAAATCGAATGGATCTTTTGTTCTTATTGATGAACACAGTAACACCACGGCAGGTGTAGGTTTTATAAATTAAAATAGTGGTGGTGGTTTCAAATTTTGGAATCGCACTGCAAAATAACCTATAAAAAATATAGGATAAGTAGGGTAATGAAAAGTTTTAGGACAGAAATAGAAAATCCAGTTGTTGAAAAGGATATCATAGAGCTGGAACACAAAATACGCCAGTTTAAGGAGGGCAATGTTGATGAGGAAAAGTTTCGGAGTCTTCGTTTGGCACGGGGGGTTTATGGACAACGTCAGCAGGGGGTACAGATGATTCGGATAAAACTGCCCTATGGCAAGGTCACTTCCAATCAGTTGTTGCGTATTTGTGATGTTTCCGATGAATATTCCACGGGAAGATTGCATATTACTACCCGTCAGGACATTCAAATCCATTATGTGGACCTGGAACGGACACCCGAGCTCTGGGCGCAATTGGAAAAGGACCAGGTCACACTTCGTGAGGCCTGTGGGAATACCGTTCGTAATGTTACCGCAAGTGAAACGGCGGGCATAGACCCGGAAGAACCCTTTGATGTCTCTCCGTATGCGCAGGCAATTTTTGAATATTTCCTTAGAAATCCGATTGGCCAAGAGATGGGCAGGAAATTTAAGGTTTCCTTTTCAGCGACGGATGCAGATACCGGTTTGTCCTATATGCATGACCTGGGGTTTATAGCAAAAATAAAAGATGGCCAACGAGGCTTTAAAGTAATGCTGGGCGGTGGACTGGGTTCACAACCCAGACATGCCGATGTGCTGTTCGAGTTTCTTTCAACGGAAAAGATCGTTCCAATGATGGAAGGGGTTATTCGTGTGTTCGATCGTTATGGGGAACGTAAAAGTCGTGCCAAGGCCAGAATGAAGTTTTTGATAAAGGATATTGGCCTGGAAGGGTTTCGGGAGTTGCTACAACAGGAACAAAAAGCGATACCAATTCAGTCCTACCCGATAGAATTTGGGAATTATCCCAAGGTCACGGTAGCTGAAATGGAAGTTCCACAGATTGCCATCGAAGATTGGGAGACCTTTGAACAATGGAAGGCAACGAACATCGTTCCTCAAAAACAAGAGGGATATGTTGCCGTTGGTATCAAGGTACTCCTTGGGGATTTTTATACGGATAAAGCGCGATTACTTGCCCAATTGGTGCAGAAGTATGCTGCTGGGGAAATTCGTTTGTCGTTACGACAAAATATCTTGATTCCTTATGTGAAGGAAGAATTGCTTCCATTTTTCTATCAAGAACTTAAGAAACTGGGGTTTGCCGAAATCGGTTACAATAAAGCATTGGACATTACGGCCTGCCCAGGTACCGACACCTGCAATTTGGGAATTGCCAGTAGTACGGGAATTGCAGAAAAACTGGAAGAGGTCATCAGGGAAGAATATCCCCAATATGTCAATAATCCAGATGTGGTCATTAAGATCAGTGGTTGTATGAATGCCTGTGGACAACATAATATGGCACATATTGGGTTTCAAGGGATGAGTGTCCGTACCAAGGATAAGTTAGTGGCCCCTGCACTGCAAGTGCTATTGGGTGGTGGAAACCACGGTAATGGAAAAGGAACCTTTGCGGATAAAGTAGTTAAAATTCCGAGTAAACGTGGACCCGAGGCCCTACGGTTGATTCTGAATGATTTTGACGCACATGGCAATGGCCAAAAATTTGAGGACTATTATGCAACCAAAGGTGAACACTATTTTTATGATTTTTTGAAACACCTTTCGAATGTTGACAATTTGACCCCTGAGGATTTTATCGATTGGGGAAATTCGGAAAAGTATAAAAAGGAAATCGGAATTGGGGAATGTGCCGGTGTCATAGTGGATTTGGTGGCCACCTTGTTTTTTGAAAGTGAGGAAAAAATAGAAAATGCGGAAGAAGCATTGCAAAAGGAAAAATGGGCCGCCAGTATTTACTATAGTTACCAATCCATGGTCAATTCCGCAAAAGCTTTGTTGACTGCCGAGAAAACCAAAACCAATACCCACTCCAGTATTATCAAGGATTTTGATAGGTTGTTCGTAGCCACGGAAAAGATAGGGTTCAACGGAAGTTTTGAGGACATGGTCCTGCAGCTGAACAAAACGAAACCCTCTAAAGAATTTGCGAAATCATATTTGGAAGATGCCAAGGCAGTATTGGGCCAGCTCCAGGCGTTTAGAAAACTTGAATTAGAAGAAGCATGAGGATCCAAGGGACACAGTATCATCCCCCCCTCGGGGAGACAGGAGGGGGGCTCGGAAAATTGACGGTGGTAGGCGCTGGTCCTGGGGCCATCGACTTGATTACGCTTAGGGGTATTAAAGCATTGCAATCGGCAGATGTGGTTTTGTATGATGCTTTGGTCGATGCAGAACTACTGGGATATGCCCCAAAATCCGAACACATATTTGTTGGGAAGCGAAAAGGTTGTTATCGCTATCAACAAGAACAAATCAATGAATTGATCGTACAACGGGGAAAACAAGGTAAACATGTGGTGCGATTAAAAGGCGGAGATCCCTTCGTTTTTGGTCGGGGAGCGGAGGAAATGGAATACGCCGCGGAGTATGGTCTTGAAGTAGCCGTTGTACCTGGAATCTCATCCTCGGTTGCCGTACCGGCCAATGCACAGATTCCCGTGACCAAACGAGGTGCGGCCGAAAGTTTTTGGGTGATTACCGGGACCACCAAGGAACATAGGCTTTCCAATGATGTTACGTTGGCGGCAAAATCCAGTGCAACCGTGGTGATTTTAATGGGAATGTCAAAGCTTTCGGAAATCATGGAACTTTTCAAAAAAGAGGGTAAGACGGATACCCCGGTGGCCATTATTCAAGAGGGGACCACAAGGAACGAAAAAATTGGAATTGGCACTGTTGCTACCATTGAAGCCAAGGTCAGGGGGCAACAGTTGTCCAATCCAGCGATTATTGTAATCGGGGAAGTGGTGGAGCACCGCAACAAATTGATGGAAATTCAAAAACAACAAATGGTTTTTAGCTAATGGAACGAAACAATCTCTATCCCATTTTCTTAAAGACTTCCCAGTTGGAGGTGCTCATTGTGGGCGGGGGCTATGTTGCGGAGGAAAAATTGCATTTTCTCACCAAGTCAAGCCCAGATGCCAAGGTTACCATGGTTGCCCCTATGTTTCGGGAAGCTACCTTGGATATCGCGAAACAATTCAACGTGACCATAGTTCAGGATGAATACAATGCCAATTATTTGTATGGAAAACACATGGTCGTTGCCACAACGGACGTACCAGAGGTGAATCTTAGGATATATAAGGACTGTCGTAAGCTACATATTTTGGTCAATGTTGCCGACAATCCCCCGTTATGTGATTTCTACATGGGGGGTATTGTGACCAAAGGTCATGTAAAGGTGGCAATCTCCACCAATGGAAAGTCACCAACAACAGCGAAACGTCTTCGACAATTTTTTGAAGAGGTACTACCCGAAGATATCAGCAAAATGGTACAGAACCTAAATGAATTTAGAAAAACGATAAAAGGTGATTTTGAAGAAAAGGTGGACAAAATGAACAAAATCACGCAAAAATTGGTTGAAAAAGCCTGAGCAAGTACTAAGATATGAGTACTTAGGATTTATGGAATTACTCTTAAAATAGAATACTAATAACTAATAATAGAAATGATTAAAACCGATATATTGATAATTGGTGCAGGCCCAACAGGATTGTTTACCGTATTTGAAGCTGGATTATTAAAACTGAAATGTCATTTGATTGATGCATTGCCCCAACCAGGGGGACAGTGTTCGGAAATCTATCCGAAGAAACCCATTTATGATATTCCTGCCTATCCGGAGATTTTAGCCGGGGATTTAGTGGAACGTCTCCTAGAACAGATAAAGCCATTCAATGCTGGATATACCTTGGGAGAGCGGGCCGAAACCTTGGAAAAACAAGAAGATGGTTCGTTCATTGTAACGACCAATAAAGGAACCAAGCATCATGCATCGGTAGTCGTAATTGCTGGAGGATTGGGATCTTTTGAACCGCGCAAGCCACAACTGGAAAATTTGGAAAGGTTTGAAGATAAGGGTGTTTCCTATATCATTAAGGACCCTGAAATTTATAGGGACAAGAAGGTAGTAATTGCGGGAGGTGGCGATTCGGCTTTGGACTGGGCCATTTATCTGGCCGATGTGGCCTCCGAAGTATCATTGGTCCATAGAAGGAATGAATTTAGGGGAGCATTGGATTCCGTGGAAAAAGCACGGGAGTTGGCACAATTGGGAAAAATCAAGTTATATACCAAGGCTGAGGTAAAGGAATTGCACGGAAATAAGGAACTTCAGGCGGTAGTCATTAAAAGTACCGAGCCGGATAAAGAACCAACCTATTTGGAAGTTGACCATTTTATCCCCTTGTTCGGACTTTCCCCTAAACTGGGGCCTTTGGGGAATTGGGGTCTCGAAATCGAAAAAAATGCCATTAAAGTAAACAACGCCAAGGATTACCAAACCAATATTCCAGGGGTTTTTGCCATTGGCGATGTCAACACCTATGAAGGGAAACTAAAACTGATTTTATCCGGTTTTCATGAAGCGGCCGTTATGTGCCAATACGCCTATCAAATTATAAATCCGGACAAGCGGTTTGTGATGAAATATACCACTGTCGGCGGTGTTGAAGGATTTGACGGGACCAAAAAGGAGGCCAAAAAAGAAGTGGTGCAAAGTATCATATAGATTTTTCGTGACACTAAACCTCGCGAACTCAAAACATGTTCTAAATTGGAAAAGCCTTTCAATTTCTTTTTGGAAGGTTTTTTTGGTTTTCATAACAATGCGCCGTTTCTTTGCGCAAGAGTTCATTTAAAAATTGAAAGTTATCAAGAAAGGTGGAGGGAATAGACCCTATGATGCCTTAGCAACCCTCGGTTTATCCTGGTGCCCATCAGGACCTGAGAAGGTGCTACATTCTACCCATCCCAAACTTGTTTGGGACCTGTTAAAGAAATGGCAGGCTGATATGGGAAGGATAACATAAAGAATAGGAATTTCCATCTTGCTTGATACTATATTTTAACTCCCAATGAATTTGGGACAATAGCTTTTTATGTCTAGAATTAAGGATTTACTCAAGGAACGAATTTTAATCTTGGATGGGGCCATGGGCACGATGCTGCAGCGTTATAAGTTTACGGAAGAAGACTTCCGGGGCGATCGCTTTAAGGATTGGCCACATCCGTTGCAAGGAAACAATGATCTACTGTCCTTGACCCAACCGGATGCCATTGCAGAGGTACATAAAAAATACTTTGAAGCAGGAGCGGATATCGTAGAGACCAATACCTTCTCGGGCACCACCATTGCCATGGCCGATTATGGGATGGAAGAACTGGTTTATGAACTCAACTATGAATCTGCACGGATTGCCAAGAATGTGGCTGATGAATTCACCTTGAAAGAGCCCCATAAGCCTCGCTTTGTGGCAGGAAGCATGGGGCCCACCAATAAAACCGCCAGTCTTTCGCCGGATGTGAACGACCCCGGATTTCGTGCCGTAAGTTTTGATGAACTTCGAATAGCTTATAAACTACAGGCCGAAGCCCTATTGGATGGAGGCTCGGATATACTATTGGTGGAAACCATTTTCGATACTTTAAATGCCAAAGCCGCTTTGTTTGCCATTGAAGAAGTCAAGGAAGAACGTAATATTGAGGTACCGATAATGGTGAGTGGGACCATAACCGATGCCTCTGGAAGGACACTTTCTGGACAGACCGCAGAAGCCTTTTTAATTTCCATTTCCCATATTCCAATTTTATCCGTAGGGTTCAATTGTGCTTTGGGGGCAAAGCAGTTGACTCCACATTTGGAGGTTATCTCAGCAAAATCAGATCATGCCATTAGTGCGCATCCCAATGCGGGCCTTCCCAATGCTTTTGGCGAATATGATGAAACCCCGGAACAAATGGCGTCCCAGATCAAAGAATATTTGGAGAAAGGTCTTGTCAATATTGTTGGTGGATGTTGCGGCACTACACCCGAACATATTAGGGCTATTTCAGAATTGGTGAAGGATTACGCTCCTCGAGAGCTTTTAGTTAATGGTTAATCGTTGTTCGTTTGTCGTTAATGAAACTATGGGAATGGACTATAAAGAATTGGATATTTGGTTAAAGGCTAGAGAGTTGGTCAAACAAGTCTATTTGTTGACAAGGGTATTTCCGAAGGAAGAACAATTTTCTTTGACCTCTCAATTAAGAAGATGTGTGATTTCGGTTTCTTCTAATATTGCAGAGGGTTGTGGTAGGCAGTCTTCAAAAGAAACCATTCACTTTTTACATATAGCCAGGGGTTCATTGTTCGAGGTCGAAACCCAAATTATTCTGGCCAACGATTTGGAATATACTACTTCTGATATCTCAGAAATTTTGAGGGAAATTGAGCGTGTTAAAAAATTGTTGAACGGCTTCATTAATTATCATAAGAAGTTATGAAAACTTTCAACGAACAACCAACTACGAATAACCAACAACGATTTCTACGTCTGAGTGGTTTGGAGCCTCTTGTCATCACTGCGGAAAGCAATTTTGTAAATGTGGGGGAGCGTACCAATGTGGCAGGTTCACGGAAATTCCTGCGTTTGATCAAAGAGGATAAGTACGAGGAAGCACTTGAAATTGCGAGACATCAAGTAGAGGGCGGGGCCCAAATCATCGATATTAATATGGACGATGGTCTTATTGATGGCAAACAGGCTATGGTCAGGTTTTTGAATTTGATCGTTGCTGAACCCGATATCGCGCGCGTTCCCATAATGATAGATAGTTCCAAATGGGAGATTATTGAAGCAGGGCTTCAAGTGGTCCAGGGAAAATGTGTGGTAAACTCCATTAGCTTAAAGGAAGGTAAGGAAGAGTTCGTCCGACAGGCCAAATTAATCAAGCGGTACGGAGCGGCGGTAATTATCATGGCGTTTGATGAGGTGGGCCAGGCAGATAATTTGGAACGGCGGATTGAAATAGCCGAACGCTCCTATGGAATTCTAGTGGATGAGGTGGGCTTTCCTCCTGAAGACATCATTTTTGACCTCAATATTTTTCCCGTGGCAACAGGAATGGATGAGCATAAGCGGAATGCGCTGGACTTCATTGAAGGCACGCAATGGGTGCGTAACAATCTTCCCTATTGCAGCGTGAGTGGAGGGGTCAGTAATGTTTCCTTTTCCTTTAGGGGTAACAATCCTGTACGGGAAGCGATGCATTCCGTGTTCTTATATCACGCGATCAAAGCCGGAATGAACATGGGTATTGTCAATCCAGCCTTGTTGGAGGTTTATGATGATATCCCAAAGGACCTTTTGGAGTATGTGGAAGATGTAATTCTTAATCGGAGGGAAGATGCCACGGAAAGACTGTTGGAATTTGCTGAAACCGTCCAGGGAAAAACCAAGGAGAGTAAAGTAGACCTTTCTTGGCGTCAAGAACCACTGCAAGACCGCATCACTCGGGCCTTGGTCAAAGGAATAGACCAATACATTATTGAAGATGTTGAAGAAGCCCGCCAACACGCTTCGAGACCACTTGAAGTTATTGAGGGGCATTTGATGACCGGAATGAACGTCGTGGGTGACTTATTCGGCAGCGGAAAAATGTTTTTGCCGCAAGTGGTGAAATCGGCCAGGGTCATGAAAAAAGCTGTGGCCTATCTAGAGCCTTTTATTGAAGAGGAGAAAAAGAACAATGCCGACATAACTGTCGGCCAAGCGGCCGGGCGTATTTTAATGGCTACCGTTAAAGGAGATGTGCACGATATCGGAAAAAACATTGTATCCGTGGTCTTGGCCTGTAATAACTATGAAATTGTTGATTTGGGGGTAATGGTACCTCCTGAAAAAATCATTAATAGGGCAATCGAAGAAAAAGTCGATATTATTGGGTTGAGTGGATTGATAACCCCTTCACTTGATGAAATGGTCTTCTTGGCCAAAGAAATGGAACGTCAAAATTTCGACGTTCCGTTATTGATTGGTGGCGCAACTACAAGTAAGGCCCATACGGCGGTCAAAATAGATCCTATGTACAGCCAATCCGTAGTGCATGTACATGATGCTTCAAGAGCTGTCACCGTGGTTGGGGACTTGCTTCAAAAAGAAACTTCCGAAACCTATAAGAAATCAATTAAACTCGATTACGAAAGCTTTCGTGAAAAATTTTTAAATCGAACCAAACAAAAGGAATATCTAAGCTTGCAAGAAGCACGGACGAATAAATTGCAAATTGAATTTAAAGAGGAGGACATTTACAAGCCCAATCAATTGGGAATAGAGGTTTGGGATAATTTTGATTTATCCGAACTCAAGGAATTTATCGATTGGACCCCTTTTTTCCGCTCCTGGGACCTGCATGGAAAATACCCTGCTATTTTGGAAGATGAGGTAGTTGGTGAACAAGCCAATGAACTTTTTCATGATGCCCAAAAACTACTAAAAAAAGTCTTGGATGAAAGGCTGTTGAACGGTAAGGCCATTTTTGGGCTATTCCCTGCCAATGCCATAGATGAGGATGATATTGAAGTTCTTTCCAAGGGACATGGAAAATTTACATTTCGAACCTTACGCCAACAGCTCAAAAAACGAGATGGCGTTCCCAATATGGCTTTAGCCGATTTTATAGCCCCAAAAGCGATTGGCATTCAAGATTACATGGGTTGTTTTTGTGTAACGGCAGGCTTTGGTACACAAGAATTGGCCACGGCATTTGAAAAAAATCATGATGATTATGGCTCGATCATGATTAAAGCCCTTGCCGATCGATTGGCGGAAGCTTTTGCCGAATATTTGCACAAAGAGGTGAGGACAAGATATTGGGGTTACGCAGCCAAGGAAAAGTTGGATAACGAGGCTTTGATTGATGAAAAATACAAGGGAATCCGTCCCGCCCCAGGTTATCCAGCCTGTCCGGACCACTTGGAAAAACTGACCATTTGGGAATTACTGGGGGTAGAGGAAAAAATAGGGGTGACATTGACGGAGAGTTTGGCCATGTGGCCCGCAGCCAGTGTTAGTGGCTACTATTTTGGGCACCATAAATCCAAATATTTTGGGCTTGGGAAAATTAAACCGGACCAAGTTGAGGATTATGCCAAACGAAAAAACATGGGCCTGGAGGAAGCCAAGAAATGGCTAGCCCCAAATTTGGTTGATGTGGATTAACTGATGTTTAGTGGTTGATGGTTGATAGTTGAAGGGAATTAATAGGTAGTATGGAATATACTGATTTAGATGTGTGGATTGAATCCAGAAAGTTGGTGAAGATAATTTATGATACAACAGATTCTTTTCCAAAAGAAGAAATCTACGGATTGACCAACCAAATTAGGCGAAGTAGTATATCCATTCCTTCAAATATTGCGGAAGGATGTGGTCGGAGAACTTCGGCAGGTACTATTCAGTTTCTTCATATAGCCAGAGGTTCCCTTTATGAATTGGAGACCCAATGCTTTTTAGCTTTAGATCAGTCCTATTTAACCGATAAGCAATTTCAAGAAATAAGTAATCAGACAAAAACCTGTAAAAAATTGTTGAATGGTTTTATCAATTATTATGCATCAAAACAAAATGCCAACAACAAACAACCATCAACAAATAACTAAGGAATGAAAGTAACCGAACATATTACAAAAGCAAAAGGGGAAACCCTTTTTAGTTTTGAGATTATTCCTCCCGTCAAGGGAAAGAGCATTCAGGAACTGTATGACAATATTGACCCGTTAATGGAATTTAAACCACCGTTTATTGATGTAACAACCTCACGTGAGGAGTATGTCTACATTGACCGCGATGGACTCTTGGATAAAAAACTCACCCGCATGCGGCCCGGCACATTGGGTATTTGCGCCTCCATCAAACATAAATACGATGTGGATGCCATTCCACATGTACTTTGTGGCGGCTTTACCAAGGAAGAGACGGAATATCTTCTGGTGGATTGTCACTATTTGGGTCTTGACAACGTAATGGCGCTAAGGGGGGATGCCATGAAAGAAGAAAGGTATTTTGAGCCAACAAAAGGGGGACATCAATATGCATCGGACCTGGTACGGCAAATTCAGGAATTGAACAGTGGAAATTACCTCCATGAAGTAATTGAAACCGATAACTGTGCCAACTTTTGTATTGGGGTGGCGGGTTATCCGGAAAAACACATGGAAGCCCCTTCTTTAAAAACCGATTTAAAACGGCTAAAAGAGAAAATTGATTTGGGAGCCGATTATGTGGTGACCCAAATGTTTTTTGATAACAAAAAGTACTTCGCCTTTGTGGAAGCTGCTCGTGAAATGGGTATTGAGGTACCCATTATACCTGGTATAAAGCCCATTGCCATAAAGAAGCACTTACAACTGTTGCCCCAGGTGTTTCGGGTGGATATTCCGGAGGATTTGATAGAAGCTGTTGAACAGTGCAGAACAAACAAGGAAGTTCGGCAAGTTGGGATAGAATGGTGTATAGAACAGTCAAAAGAATTGAAGAAGGCCGGTGTTCCTGTATTGCACTACTATTCCATGGGAAAATCCGATAATATCAAGGCCATTGCCAAAGCCATTTTTTAAAGTTTAGGGCAATACAAGAAGACTTCAGGTCAAAATCATCTAGCAATTATCCCTACTTTTATGGTGCATGAAGGACCTACTTTTAATTTGCTTCCTATTCAGCGTTTGTTGTGGTTTCTCCCAAGAGGAAAAAAGGGTTAAAAAGTATGTTCTGGATCTTAGTCAGTTCAATGGATCCATACTTCTGCACAATCCCGATATCTCCCACTTAATTACAGCACACCCGGCAGGATTTATTCTGGGGTTCAATCGTAAACGATTTGGCGAACAGGACTGGGAAGCGGACTATGGCTATCCGGATTCCGGCTTTACTTTTGTGTATCAAGACATGAGGAACCCTACCCTTGGGGAACATTTTGGTATGTATGCCCACTATAATTTCTATTTCTTTAAAAGGAACCTGCAGTTTAGAATTGGTCAGGGCATTGCCTACAATACCAATCCATATGACAAAAACACCAATTTCCGTAACAATGCCTATGGTTCCCATTTGTTAAGTTCTACCATGGCCATGGTAAACTATCACAAGGAAAATTTAATCGCAGGTTTAGGTTTTAAAGTAGGCCTTTCATTGATCCATTACTCCAACGCCAATTTTAAAGCACCCAATACCTCAACAAATACAGCTGCTTTTAATTTTGGAATTACCTATGATTTGAACCAAGAACTGGTTTATGAATTCAAAAAACCAGAGCATAACAAAAAGATGATGGAACCCATTCGTTACAACTTTGCACTACGGGGAGGGGTAAATGAGAGTGATGTGGTCAATTCGGGACGATATGGTTTTTGGATCGTTTCTGCCTATATGGATAAAAGATTGGGGAGAAAGAGCGCCATTCAACTGGGTGCGGATGCTTTCTTCTCCAATTTTTTAAAGGAACTGATCCGTTTTCAATCAATTTCGTTTCCAGAAATGAATGTAGCCCCGGATACGGATTTTAAGCGGGTTGGGGTTTTTCTCGGACACGAGCTTTTTATCAATAAATTAAGTGTCATAACCCAATTGGGTTACTATGTGTACTATCCTTTTGATTTTGAGGGGAGGGTTTACAATAGAATCGGTCTGAAGCACTATTTTGGAGATTGTTTGTTTGGTGCGGTTACCCTAAAATCCCATGCGGCTGCTGCCGAGGCAGTAGAATTTGGAATTGGAATTAGACTTTAAAGAATTGATGTTGAAAATTAAATTTTTATACAGGTATTCCCATGGGGAAGGCGTTAAGAAGTCACATCTTACGTCCTGGGTCTTAAGTCTTTTGTCTTTTCTCTTCTTTTCCTGCAATTCGGAAAATGCGCCCGATTGCCTTCAAAATGCCGGAGACCTTACCCGAATCGAAGTTGAGGTCCCTGATTTCAACAATATCACGGTCTTTGAGAATTTGAATTTGGTGATAAAACAAGGGGATGAACAAAAAGTGGAGCTGGAATCCGGTGAGTTTTTATTGAATGAAATCTCGGCCAGGGTTGAAGAAGATCGATTGCTATTGAGAAATGACAACGGCTGCAATATCTTTAGGGAATATGGTCTATCCACGGTATATGTGACATCACCCAATATTGAAGAGATACGAAGTAGTACGGGATTGTTGATTTCCAGCGATGGCGTTTTAAACTACCCCAACCTAAATTTGGTTTCCGAGAGCTTTAATGAACCAGAATCGGAAACCACGGATGGCTCATTTGATATTGAGGTAGCTAATGGGCGTGTGGGTATTGTGGTCAATGGGATAGCCTATTTTAAAGTAAGGGGAATAACAAATAACTTTAGTATCACAGTAGCAGCCGGGGATTCCAGAATTGAGGCAGAAGGACTTGTCGCTCAGGAAGTATCCGTGAACCATAGGGGGTCCAATGACGTTTTTGTCAATCCACAACAACGCATTTCCGGAGTGATCAGGGGCTATGGGGATGTCATCAGTATCAATCGTCCCATTGAGGTAGAAGTTGAAGAACTTTTCAATGGACGTCTAATCTTTAGGGATTAGTTGCATTTATGCAAGGAAAGGAATCCATAACTCATTCCTTTAAAAAGACTAATGCAATGGGCTTTATTTCTTACATCAAGGATTTTTTTCGGGAATCCCACAAACTCAAAGAACTTAAAGACCTTCAGGGAATTGATTTTGTAGATGCCCAATATCATAACTTGGTGATTGGGAATAGGGTTCCGGGAATTTCCATAACCATACTGAAAGAAGGGAAACCCATTTTACAGAAGGGTTATGGACATTCCAGTATGGAGCGCAAGACTTATATAGACCCAAAAAATACAGTATTTAGAATAGCCAGTATCTCAAAATGCATTACTGGTTTGGCACTGGGGAAAATGGTGGAAGAGGGAATTCTACATTGGCACGATTCCTTTTATCACCATGTGTCCTATTATCCAAAAAAGAAATATGACTTTACGCTTGCGCAGCTAGCTTCGCATACAGCAGGAATACGAGGGTATCGCGGTAAGGAATTTGCTTTGAACAAATCCTATTCCATCAAAGATAGTATTGAGGTTTTTAAAGATGATCCCCTGGTTTTTGAACCTGGAAATGGGTACTTGTACAACAGTTACGATTTTGTACTGTTGTCATTGGCAATGCAAGAAGCTTGTGGTATTCCATTTGAAGACTATGTGAGGGAAAAGATATTGACCCCTTTGGGCATGAAGCGGACCTTTACGCCCCGGGAAATGAATCCATCATTTTCCAACGGACGGAAAAGCTTAAAAACCGATTTCTATACCAGGAATTCAACGGGGTTAAAAAAAGCGGTTTCGGTCAATAATTATTACAAATTAGCTGGTGGAGGCTATCTGTCCACAAGTGGGGATATTGCAAAAATGGGCCAAGCGATCTTGGAACAAAAGCTTTTGGAAAAAGAAACCTATGAACAGTTGTTGAGCACTCAAACGATACGTGGAAAACCTACGTATTATGGGTTGGGCTTTCAAGTGAGCGAAGATATGGGAGGTAGGACATTTGTAGGCCATGTAGGGAATAGTGTGGGGGCATATACCAATTTTTTTGTCTATCCAAAGGAAAACGTGGTCATTTCAATTTTAATAAATGCCACGGATCCTAAAGTGCAATCCTATTTGGACGACACCATAAGTACCGTTTTAATGGAAGACTTCCCATAATTGGGCCCATGGATTGGGGAAGCCATTGATTCGAACTTCGGAAGGAAAACTGCCAAAAAGCAAGACCTTGGACCATAGGTGTTAGTGCGTGAATACTCTTATATCCCTCAAATAGGGATGGGAAGTGCCCGAGTTAAAATGACCCAATACAACGTTTCGACCTTATTTTTTAGCAATACATAGAAAAATACGAAATGTAAGACATAGAAGTAATACTTTCACAACACATAAACTAACCAAATGGGAAAAAGTATACTTCTGTTTTTTCTGTTAATTGCGGCGATTTTCCTCTTAAAGTTAAGTACGGCCGATGAGGAGGACGATTTAAAAAACACTACCGTTGAAGAACTGGTATCCGAAACTGAGGACACCAAAATTGCCAATAAATAAAAAGTCGCCCCACTGTTTGTTCGTTTGTGTGGTATATTATGCACAAGTTTCCCATGTTTCCTTCAGAGCCCAGCAGCTATGCATGGCATGTAACCCATAATAGTATGGGATCATTACTCCCAACTGGATAAAAGGAAACCGGATTCCATTATTTTTTTTGCCCGGTTACCCATTTTTATTGAACTTTAATCATTATCGATTTTATAATGGGGTCCAAGAGATACGTATTGATCATTGGTTTTATACTGTTAACACATTCCATATTTGGACAAGAGGAGGGTAACGGTCTTTCCGCCCTGGAATTAGGAGATAAGACCTACAAAGAGTTATCACAGGCAGAATGGAAGAGGTTTAAACAGTTTGAAAAGAAACTGGAATTCACCAAACCAGATCAGGAAAGACAATTGCGTGCTTATGCAAGGGACTCCATTCAGATTTTGGAAGTTAAACTAATGGCAGTGAAACTGCTACGTGAGAAAAACTTGTTGGAAAAGGACATTTCGGAAAACAGTGCCTATTACATCACCTTGTTGGAGGAGCTTCGTAAAAGCGGTATACCCCAGTTGGAATATCAATTTTTGGAAGAGAAACTTGCTTTCCTAAATCAAGCGGCTTTGGAGAAGAAACTATCCCAAAGCAGATGGTTGAACCTTGGATTGCTGTTACTTTCCTTTTCACTCTTTTTTTTCGTATTTCGATTTAGAAAGAAAACCACGCTACCACCTGAACTTAGTAAGCAGGAAACCACGGTACGGAATCTTATCCTACAAGGTAAAACCAATAAGGAAATTGCCAATGAGCTTTTCATTAGCTTAAGTACGGTAAAGACGCATATTACCAACATCTATGGGAAGTTGAATGTTTCCAATAGGCAGGAGCTTTTCCAAAAAGGTACGGGTACTAGTACTTAAATCAGACCACGATATGGCTTCTTAAAAACAGTTGGGTCGTTAATTGTACCGCAGTTCTATTCGTACAATTGACATGTTTTCCAAAGTAAAATCCCTTTATACACGATCAAAATTCAAATTTTGGGACCTCACCTTGGGTTGGTTGGTCTTTCTCAACGCATTGGTGACCTATGCACTGACCATGGAACCCACAGTAAGCTTTTGGGACTGTGGGGAATACATCGCCACATCGGCAAAGCTTGAAGTAGGTCACCCACCGGGGGCACCGCTATTTCAGATGATAGGAGCCTTTTTTGCCTCCTTCACAACGGATGTAGGGCAAATTGCAAAAATGGTCAATTATGTTTCGGTCGTAGCCAGTGCCTTTACTATCCTCTTTATGTTTTGGACCATTACCAATTTGATTCAAAAATTAGTGCGCACAAACCGATACCAAGGAAAGAACAGTGCCATTTTGGGCAGTGCCCTAGTGGGGTGCTTGAGTTTTACCTATTCGGATAGCTTCTGGTTCAATGCCACGGAGACGGAGGTATACGCCATGGCAAGTCTGCTCATGGCTGTTTTGATATGGCTTGGTTTGCGATGGATGGACCATGTTGATGCCGGGAGGGGCAATAAATGGCTTTTGCTTATTTGTTTCATTATTGGACTCACCTTTGGGGTTCAGTTCATGGGTTTTTTGGCCATTCCATCCATAGTTTTAATGATCTATTTTAAAAAATACCGGAAGACAACCTTTAAAAACTTCATACTTTTTAATACCATAGCCATAGGTGTTTTGTTCTTTGTATTTAAATTTTCCTTGACCTATGTCTTAAAAATATTCGCGTGGAGTGAGCTGTTTTTTGTGAATCAGGTTGGCTTGCCATTCAATGTAGGCCTACTTATCATGGGATTGTTCCTCTCCTTCATTTTCCATGGTCTAATCAGGTACACCAAAAAAAAGGATCATGTGCAGGCCAATACGGCCATTCTCTGTTTCCTGTTTTTGTTCCTGGGTTTTTCTACATGGTTACTATTGCCCATAAGGGCCAACGCCAATGTGGGTATCAATGAGAACGACCCATCCGATGCAAGAACGCTCTTGGCGTACTATAACAGGGAACAATATGGGGGTGTTGAGAGTCCTTTTTATGGCACCTATTATTCGGATATGTTCGCTGATTCCAGCGAGGATTTGGATGATAAACCTAAGTATGAAAGGGATGAGAAACTTGGGAAATATATAATTGTGAACGACTATAAGGATGCCCTAAGGGCACCCAACAAAAAACATAAAGGTATTCTGCCAAGATTATGGAGTAGTGACCACGCCGAAAATTACATGCGCTTTTTTGGCCGATTGGATTTTAGGATTAAACCGGAATATGCTACCAACGGTGAATTGGAAAAGGCCATAAGGGAGTTTAAAAAACTAAATGCCAATGGTGAAATTGATACGGAACAATACGTTGAATTCCTACGCCAATTCAATGGGTATATTGATGTTGCTCCCCCTTCCCTAAAACAGAACCTCGCGTTTTTGTTCGAATATCAATGGGGTTTTATGTACCTCCGTTATTTTTTCTGGAATTTTGTCGGTAGGCAAAATGATGTACAATGGCGCTATGATGGTAATGGACATTGGTTGAGCGGCATTGACTTTATTGACGGAATAAGACTGGGCAGCCAGCAGGATCTGCCTTCGGAAGCCCTTGATAACAAAGCACGTAACACCTACTTTTTTCTTCCCCTCTTACTTGGATTTTTGGGAATCGTTTTTCAGGTTTCCCGTGACCCCAAACAATTTTGGGTACTCTTTGTGTTTTTCTTGCTTACGGGTGTTGCCATTCAATTTTATACCAATCCCTATATTTTCCAGCCAAGGGAGCGGGATTATTCGCTGGTGGGCTCGTTCTATGCCTTTGCCATATGGATAGGGATGGGCACCTATCAGGTTTTTATCCTCCTTTACAAATTCCTATCAAAAAGAACTATGGCCATTGTTGGTGTGTTGTGCTGTTTTTGCTGTGTTCCCTTGTTGATGGCCCATGAAAATTGGGATGATCATGATCGATCGGACCGGTTTACGGCAAGGGCTTCGGCCATGGCTTATTTGGATTCAACAAAGCAAGATTCGGGTGCCATCTTGTTTACCATTGGAGACAATGATAATTTTCCACTTTGGTACCTTCAGGAAATAGAAGGCTATCGGACGGATGTTAGGGTTATTGTCTCAGGGTATTTCGCAACGGACTGGTACATTGATCAAATGAAACGAAAGGCCTATGAAAGTAATCCCATTCCATCACAGTTGAACCATGAACATTATAAATACGGTAGCCGGGACGTTATCCATTATAGCGGATTGCCCCATGTTGAAGAAAACAGATGGGATATCAAGGATTTTATGAACTGGGTGGCCAGTGACAAACCCCAAACCAAACTAAGGTACCTATTTGAAAAAATGGGCCGGGACACTTCCAATTATTCGGAAAGTACGTTGAACATGGTATACTATCCTACCAATAAGATACGTGTTCCGGTAAATAAGGCCAATGTTCTCAAAAATGGTCTGGTTCAACAAAAAGACGCGGATTTAATTGTGGATTATATTGATATTGACCTACCCCAAAGCTATATCACCAAGAATAGGATACTAATGTTGGATATCATTGCCAATAATGACTGGGAACGCCCTATTTATTTTTCAGGGGGCAGTTTTGATAAGGCAGAATACATATGGATGGAAGATTATCTCCAATTGGATGGCCTCGCCTACAAATTGGTGCCCATTAAAACCGAAAATGGCAGTGCATTTGGAATGGGCCGTATTGATACGGATTTGATGTATGATATTGTACAAAAATGGGACTGGGGCAATGCCGGTAGTCCTCAAATATATCATGATCCCCAGACGCGAAAACAATTTGGGGTAACCTTCAGGCTGGCCATGGCTAGATTGGTGGAAACACTTATAGCGGAAGGGAAACGGGCAAAAGCAAAGGAAATATTAAAAATGGCCACACATAACATTCCTTTTGAGCATTATGGATATTATGCTTTTGTTGAACCCTTTCTTGAAAGCTATTATAAAGTGGGGCAGTTGGATGAAGCAAGGAAACTGTTCCAAAAATTGAAAAAAGTCTATCAGGAAAGATTGAATTATTACGCGCAATTGCCCGTGGAGGAAAAGTACATGCAGTTGGAAAGCATTGGTAGTGATATCCAAGCCTATCGGCGCAATATTGACATACTTATTGAAAATGATGATGCCGTATACGCGGAGCATGAATATGAACTATTCAATTCCCTCATCAGTACGTTTGTTGAATTCGATACTCAATAATGGTTTGGTCTACCTTCAAATTGATCCAAAAAAACTCCATTTCTTATGGTGATGCCCAGAGGGAGGATTGTTTTGCAAACGCTTCGCAAAGTGCCAGGGTATGTTGAATATCCTCCCAAGTGGTTCTGGGATTGATCAGACACATCCGTAAAACCACCTGATCGTGAAGTGAGGTGGTGGCCAATAATGCCAGTTGGGATTCCATGACCTGTTCGGAAATGAAATGGTTTAACTCATCCAGTTGGGGTTCGCTCAAATTTTCCTCTATGGGGTGGTACCTGAAATTGATGACGGCCAAGGTGGCCGGAAATACCACTTGCCATTGTTTGCTCTGTCGTAAATGGGCCTCCAGGCGTTCCGCCAAATCAATGCCCGAGCCAATTGCTTTTCTAAAAGCATTCAATCCAAAGGTTTTGACCGACATATAAAACTTCAATGCATTGAATCGTCTAGTCAGTTGGACTCCCAAATCATAGAAATTTATTTCGGAAGTGTTTCCCTCAATGTCCTTTAAATACTCTGGACGTTCCGTAAAGGTATGGGTGAGGTGGCGGTAATTGCGGACCAATAGACAGCCCATCTCATACGGTTGAAAGAACCATTTATGCGGATCAACGGTCAGGGAATCCGCTTTGGAAATACCTTTCAACAGCTTTTTTCCCTTGGGCGATAACATTGCCGCACCACCATAGGCACCATCAATATGGAACCAGATATCCTCTTCCTTACAAATCTTGGATAGCTGGGTCAACGGATCAACACTACCGGTGTTCGTAGTTCCTGCATTACCAATCAAACAGAATGGGTGCAATCCATTTAAGCGGTCTTTGGCTATACAGTTTTTAAGCTTATTGAGCGACAGCTTAAATTCATTGTCCGTGGGGATGATTCGGATTTGTTCTTTTTTAAAACCCAGAATCCGAATGGCCTTGATATTGGAAGAATGGGTTTGATCGGATAGGTAAATCACCGCTTTGGAAAAATCGTCCCCGCATTTAATGTTTCTGGCAGTGGCCAAGGCGGTTAAATTGGCCATGGATCCACCGCTGGTGAAAATACCACCACCTTTTTTCTTGGGAAGGCCAAACAGTCGCAATAACCATTGTATGGTAACAATTTCGAGTTCCGCAGCAGCAGGGGAGGTCACCCAACTCCCTGAAAAGATGTTATAGCCCGTTGCCAATGCATCCCCAATAACACTAACATAATTGCTGGGACCGGGAACAAAGGCATATGATTTTGGATGCGAAAGCAATGTACTTCTGGTGAGTACCTTCTCCACCACAAATTCCAGAACCTCACTGGCATTGGAAGGTTTTTCGGGAGCCTCCTCCAAAAATAGGGAGTCCATTTCTTCTCTTGAGGCCAATGCCAAGGGTTTTTTTTCATGTTGGGTCTTATGGTGAGCTACTACGGCGTCAATCATTTGATATCCCAATTTTCGCATGGCTTCTTCAGAGAGGGTCAATGTATTTTGGTTCATTGGCATCGGATGGTTTTAGAATAAAAAGTGCCTAAAAATAGGGTAGGCCCGGGAAATAAAAACTGATTTTACCCCACTTTGGTGAAAAATTAAATTTTAATGGAATCAACTGGTAAGTTCCGTGAACAAACTCTCCAAATTCTTGCTTTTTCGACTTAGCTGTAGGGTTTTTAATTGATTGTCATGCGCAAAATCAAAGACGGCGGGACGCATATCCTGGTCGGTATTGAAGACAATTTCGTAGACAAATCCACCGGTATTCCTCACAGTGGATACATTGGGCAATTGATGTAACAATACTTCCTCTACACGATAATCGAACTCAACTTCAATGATCTGGTCCTCTACCTTTCTAAGTTCTTCCATCTTTTTATCGGCAACAATTTCACCCTTGTTGATAATGATGACCCGATCGCAAACCGCTTCCACTTCCTTCATAATATGTGTGGAGAATAGAATGGTTTTATGTTTACCGATTTCACGAATAAATTTACGTATGTCTACCAATTGGTTGGGGTCCAAACCCGTTGTGGGCTCGTCCAAGATCAGGACTTCGGGTTCATGCAATAGGGCAGCGGCCAAACCAACACGTTGGCGATAGCCTTTGGAGAGTTTTCCTATGGTTTTGTGGGCCTCGGGAGTTAATCCCGTTTGTTGGATGACCTCTGCTATCCTGGATTTTGACACTTTGTACACCGCTGCATTGAAAGCCAGATATTCCTTAACGTACATATCCAAATAGAGCGGGTTGTGCTCTGGTAGATAACCAATGCTTTTTTGAACTTTGCGCATTTCCTTACCCACATCAAAACCATTGACTTTTGCAGTACCTTGATCTGCTTGATAATAGGTGGTCAAAATCCGCATCATCGTGGATTTTCCAGCACCATTGGGACCTAAAAACCCTACAATTTCACCTTTTTGGATTTCAAAAGAGATGTTGTTCAATGCTATTTGCCTACCAAATGTTTTGGTGATTTTTTGGGCTACGATGGACATAAAGTGGAATTTGGTTTCAAAAATAGATATTTCTAATAAGGGTTGGATCGTCCACTAAATTTCTAAAAGCAATTGCTCTCTGCGCCTCACAAAAAATCGCATATTCTAAATTTATTCGTGAAATGGTTTCAGAATAACCAAAGAATTGAACAAAATCAAAAAATATCAAAAAAATTCTATCATTCTTTTTGAATTTTGAAAGGAATACCCAATCTTAGCCAAGAATTTAAGTTTACATGAAGAATACTTATTTCTGGAACGGTTTTTATTTCTACTTCTTTTATCGAGGGGGTACGGGACTGTTCTAGTTATTGCTAAATATAGAAGATATAAGTCCCGGAATTCGTTCGGGGCTTTTTTTTTGAATGAAACTGAAGGTAGCCATACAAGGTATTAAAGGGAGTAACCATCATCAAGTAGCCACTGAGTTCCTTGGTAAGGATATTGAATTGGTGGAATGTTTGTCCTTTGATAAACTAATTGACCGTGTTTTGGACGGGACAGCGGACAAAGGGGTAATGGCCATTGAAAATTCCATAGCCGGTTCCATTATTCCCAACTACAATCTGGTGTACCACAATAACATTCACATTATTGGGGAACACTATCTGAGCATCCATCATAACTTAATGGTATTAAAAGGGCAGACGATGGAACAGATTAAAGAGGTGAGAACCCACCCCATGGCCCTGTTGCAGTGTATGGAATTTTTAAAGCAATACCCTCAACTAAAATTGGTGGAGGATGTGGACACTGCCGAAACAGCACGTCAAATACAGGAGAAACAATTAAAGCATGTAGCGGCGATAGCCCCAACGGTGGCCGCGGAACTTTATGGGTTGGATATCATTGCCCCGGAAATCCAGACCATAAAAAACAATGCTACCCGTTTCATTATACTAAAAAAGCAGAACAAGGTTTTGCCAAAGGAAGAAATCAATAAGGCGTCACTTCGCTTTATTACCGATCATAAACGTGGGAGTTTGGCAACAGTGTTGAACGTTATGAGTGATTGCAATATGAACCTTACCAAAATACAGTCACTTCCAGTAATAGAGACGCCTTGGAAATATGCCTTTTTTGTGGATGTCACTTTTGAGAAGTACGACCATTTTAGCAAGGCAAAGTCATTGTTGGAGATTATGTCGGAGGATTTCAGGGTATTGGGGGAATATAAAAATGCATTAAAAGGATGATAACGGCAAAACGATTGGATAGTATCCAGGAATATTACTTCTCCAAAAAATTGCGTGAGGTACGTGGACTTGTTGCGAAGGGTAGACCCATAATCAATATGGGAATTGGCTCCCCTGATCTGGCACCACCGCCCCAGGCATTAAAAGGGTTGAGTGCAACGCTCCACCAAGAGGGTGCGCATCAGTACCAGAGCTATCAGGGATTACCGGAATTACGGGAGGCTATGGCGGATTTTTATAAAGAACGCTTTGGGGTTACCATCAATCCCCAGAACGAACTGTTGCCCCTAATTGGTTCCAAGGAAGGTATTATGCACATTAGTCTTGCCTTCCTGAATGTAGGTGATGGGGTTCTGGTACCCAATCCCGGTTATCCTACCTACACTTCCGTAACAAGGTTGATCGGGGCCATTCCAATGGAATATGATCTAACGGAGGAAAATGGTTGGTTGCCGGATTTGGAGGCCATTGAACAAATGGATCTGTCCAAGGTCAAGCTCATGTGGATCAGCTATCCCAATATGCCGACCGGAGCCAAGATTACCATGGACAAAATGGAAGCATTGTTAACATTTGCCCGCAAACACAATATTTTATTGGTAAATGATAATCCCTACAGCTTTGTTTTGAATGATGCCCCTACCAGTATCTTACAAATTTCAGGAGCCAAAGACCATGCTTTGGAATTGAATTCCCTGAGTAAAACATTTAATCTCGCTGGTTGGCGAGTGGGAATGGTCATGGGAAGTGCAGAACACATCCTGGCGGTGCTAAAGGTAAAAAGCAATATGGATTCCGGAATGTTTTATGGAATCCAAAAAGGGGCAATTTCGGCATTGCACAGCGGAAAGGGTTGGTTTCAACAGTTGAATGAAACCTATAATGCCAGAAGGGAACTGATGTTCCAGTTAGTGGACAAATTGGGATGTACCTATGATACGGATGCCGCGGGAATGTTTGTTTGGGCCAAGTTGCCCAAAGGTGCAAAACCATCTGAGGATTTTATAGATGAAGTCCTTTATGACAAGGACATTTTCATTGCCCCCGGAACCATATTCGGCAGTAATGGAGAAGGGTATATTCGCTTTTCACTATGTGTGAAAGAGGAAGAAATCAAAAATGCCATAGCACGATTTTAGTATGGACAACATAGTTATTGTGGGCATTGGTTTGATCGGGGGTTCTTTTGCAAAGGGGCTAAAACGCTTGTTTCCGGAATCCAGGATCATTGGATTTGACAAGGATGAAAACAACCTTTCCGAAGCACTGCAATTGGGATTGATTGATGAAAAGGGAACGGACCGTACCTTAAATGATGCCAATATGGTACTGTTGGCCATTCCCGTAGATGCGTTGGTCATTGAACTTCCCAAAATCCTGAACAACGTGAATGACGATTGCTTGGTGCTGGATGCGGGCTCTACCAAGGCCGCCATTTGCCAAAGTGTGGAAAACCATCCCAAGAGAAGGAATTTTTTGGCATGTCATCCTATTGCGGGAACGGAGTTTTCTGGACCATCCGCGGCTTTTGATGGCTTGTACGACGGAAAGACGAACATTATTTGTGAAGTGGAAAAAACGGCGTTTAAGCTACAGGAAAAAGCGCTGGGACTTTTCCAAAAATTGGGAATGCGTATCCGTTATATGAACCCTGAAGCACACGACAAGCACATTGCCTATGTGTCGCATTTATCGCACATTAGTTCATTTATGTTGGGAAAGACCGTGATAAAGGAAGAACAGAACGAACGGGATATTTTTGATATGGCCGGAAGTGGATTTGAAAGCACGGTCCGCCTGGCCAAAAGCTCACCGGACATGTGGACCCCAATTTTTGAACAGAACAAAGATAATGTGATCAAGAGCCTGGAAGAATACATAAAAAATTTAGAGTCCTTTAAACAGCTTATGGAAGAGGACAATTTTAAGGGCATTCATGATCAAATGAACAATACCAATAGAATAAAGCAAATTTTAAAAGGAATACCACTTACTAAAACACCTAAATGAAATGGAAAATTCAAAGGAATTAAGAACATGGTTGGATGATTTACAGTTGCCTCATCCACTGGTGATTGCCGGGCCTTGTAGTGCGGAAACCGAAGACCAAGTATTGCAAATTGCAAATGAACTTAAGGATTCTGACGTAAGTTACTATCGCGCGGGAATATGGAAACCACGGACAAGACCGGGGAATTTTGAAGGGGTAGGTGCCATAGGCCTTAAATGGCTGCAAAAAGTAAAGGAAGAAACAGGTTTAAAAACAGCCACCGAGGTTGCCAATAGGACACATGTGGATTTGGCTTTGGAGCATGATATCGATTTGTTATGGATAGGTGCCCGTTCCACGGTAAGCCCATTTATTGTTCAGGAGATTGCAGATGCCCTGAAAGGTACGGACAAGGTGGTTTTGGTCAAAAACCCGGTCAACCCGGATTTGTCCCTGTGGTTGGGGGCAGTGGAACGTTTATCCAAGGCCAATATCAAAAAATTGGGGGTTATCCATCGAGGATTTTCCACGTATCAAAAAACAAAATATCGGAATATTCCCGAGTGGCAATTGGCTATTGAATTGCAGACCAAGTTTCCTGATTTGCCATTGATAAATGATCCCAGTCATATCACTGGAAAACGTGAATTGGTATTTGACATTTCCCAGACCGCACTGGATTTAAATTTTGATGGACTGATGATAGAAACCCATACTGATCCAGATAATGCTTGGAGTGATGCCGCACAACAAGTAACACCCACCTCGTTAAAACAAATGTTCAAAGATTTAAAAATGCGGAAAGAAACTGATGAAGCAGCGGAATACAATGCACAATTGGCCAATCTTAGGGCCCAGATCGATGTTTTGGACAATGAACTGATTGATTTATTGGGCAAAAGGATGAAAGTTTCCGATGGTATCGGTGAATTGAAAAAGAAGCGTAACGTAGCTGTTCTTCAGACCAACAGATGGAATTCCATTTTGGGCAATATGATCTTGGAAGGGGAACAACGTGGCTTGAGTGAGGAATTCGTCCTTAGGATGTTCAAGGCCATCCACCAAGAATCCATCAACCATCAAGAAAAGATTATCAATGCCTAATAATGGACGGCCCTTAGGTACATTTAACGTTCCTTTTTGGGTTGTGGACGGGAACTTACAGAGCAATCTGGATTTGGTATTGGAATTGTGCCCCAAAGTGTAACAATCTTATTTTTTGTTCATCATTTAACAAACAAAAAGAAAAACCATGGGAAAAATCAGTACACTTCTGTTCGTCTTACTAACCGTGCCGTTGTTCGGGCAACGCATTATTGATAAAGACGTTGGGGAATTTCATGCAGTAAAGGTCTTTGATTTGATTGAGGTGAACTTGATCCAATCGGATGAAAATAAGATTTTGATCAAAGGTAGAAATGTAGATGACATCAAATGGGCGAACAAGGATGGAGTCCTTAAGCTACGAATGCAATTGGATAGGAAATTCACCGGGGAAGATACCTTCATAGAAGTGTATTATACCGATTTGGATGTCATAGATGCCAATGAGGGATCGAGTATTACCTGCAATGAAATGGTAAAGAAGAACAAAATTGAGCTTAGGGCCCAGGAAGGGGGCAAAATCACCATTGGAATGGATGTACAGGTAGTTGAAATACGTGCAGTGACCGGAGGTATTGTGCAGGCTTCCGGTTTAGCGGAAAACCAATCCATAGTCATTAATACGGGAGGTATTTTTGAAGGAAGTGATTTGCGGACTTCCAACTCAGAAGTAAAGATTTCCGCTGGGGGCGAAGCCGAGGTATTCGCATCGGAACGGATAGACATAGATGTAAAGGCCGGTGGGGATGTTACGGTATACGGACAGCCAAAACGAGTGAACAAGAAGACCTTTGTAGGTGGTAGGATACGAATGGTCGACTAGGGTTGTGGAATCTGATGAATAAATAAAAAAGCCCCATAAATTGGGGCTTTTCTTTTTTAGTAGGGTACTTATTTTTTGAAAATGTACCGTGTAATGAATATTCCCTTTCCATCACCTTTTCCCCCTTCACTTTCCACTGCGCTGATTACATGTGCCAACGCCCATCCCTCGGCAATCATGGAATTGATCATATTGGTAATTATAGCGTCGTTTGCAGCGATATTTTGAAAGCGGATTCCGCCCAAATTGTAGAAGTTCAGAAGTTTGGTCTCTTCAAAATTCTTTACCCTAATCTCACCCCTATCCGATTTATTTCTCGAATTGTCTTCATCGGAACGTACCGAGGTATATTCCTTATAATCTTTTTCCTCAAGGGCGTTGATGATCCTGGAACGTCCCAATCCGTTGGGTACAATGGACTCCACACTCGTAATCACTTTGTACTGTTGGGCATTCCCTTCAAAAAATGTAGCAATGGCGATGGCTGCCAAAAAAAGGATTTTTTTCATAATTGATTTGTGTTGATTTTATTTTGCCACCAATGTTAACAGGAATTTGTAAGAAAAGAAAGTTGTTTCTTTGTTATTGTATGAATTGTTATCAACATATGATGTAATGTACGGACTGGTGTATAAATCGACAGGCAGTTGGTACACCGTTAAAACAACGGAAGGACAATTCTATGATTGCAGGATCAAAGGTAAGTTTCGAATTAAGGGTATAAAAAGTACCAATCCGGTGGCCGTTGGGGATGAAGTGACCTTTAAATTGGAAACCAATGGAGACGAGACCTATGGAATCATCACTGCAATTTCGGAACGCAAAAACTATATTATTCGTAAATCGGTAAACCTGTCCAAGCAGGTCCATATTATTGCTTCCAATTTGGATCAGGCATTTTTGATGGTTACCCTCAATAATCCAACGACATTTACCAGCTTCATAGATCGATTTTTGGTGACCGCAGAAGCTTATGACATTCCGGCCGTTTTATTGTTCAATAAAATGGATAGTTATGATGTTGACGAAAAAGTGGAGGTGGAGTATTTGATGGACCTCTATAAAAGTATAGGCTATACAACCATAGCATTATCTGCCAAAGAGGGGGATAATGTTAACGCTGTAAAAGAAATGATGGTCGGAAAAACGAGTATGTTCTCCGGGCATTCCGGAGTGGGGAAATCCACATTGATCAATGCATTGGAGCCCGGGCTTGAACTAAAAACGGCCAAAATCTCCGAACAGCACTTACAGGGACAGCACACAACCACCTTTGCCGAAATGTTCGATCTGTCTTTTGATGCCCGAATCATTGATACCCCGGGAATTCGTGGTTTCGGAATCGTGGAAATGGAAAAAGACGAGATAGGGGATTATTTTCCAGAGTTTTTTGAATTGAAATCCAATTGTAAGTTCAACAACTGTCTTCATTTGGATGAACCCAAATGTGCTGTAAAGGCTGCGCTGGAGAATAACGAATTGGCATGGAGCCGATATCGAAGTTACGTGCAGATGTTGGAGGAAGATGTTGAAGAAAACTACCGAATGGACATTTATAAAGAAAAGTAATGCGTGCAGTAGTTCAACGGGTATCCAGGGCAAGTGTTACCGTGGAAGGGGAAAAGGTTTCCGAAATCAAAAATGGACTTTTGGTATTATTGGGTGTTGAAAATGCCGATAACCAAGAGGATATTGTATGGCTTTCCAAAAAGATAGTGAACCTCAGGATTTTTAATGATCATGAGGGTGTCATGAACCGTTCCCTGATCGATCAAAATGGGGATATTATCGTGGTAAGCCAATTTACCTTGCATGCTTCCACCAAAAAAGGAAATCGCCCTTCTTACATAAAAGCGGCAAAGCCGCCCATTGCAATTCCATTGTACGAACAATTGGTGTCCCAAATAGGGCGGGATTTGGGAAAATCGGTGGGAACGGGAGTGTTTGGGGCCGATATGAAGGTGGAGTTATTAAATGATGGTCCAGTGACAATTGTCATAGATTCTAAAAATCGTGAGTGATATCTTTAAGCGATTTTATTAAATATCGATAGTTAACCTACCTAACCAAACTTTTATGCGATTGTTGATCGGGATGATCCTTGTCCCACTTTTTCTATGTTCCCAGTCCCTTGATTATAGCATATCCAGTATTCCCCAAGGATTCGGAAAAGGTTCCAATGCCGTAGTACGTTCCAATGTTATGGAGGTAAATATTGCCTCCATAAAATCCATGAGTGCTTCCTATAAACGGATAGTGACCATAATGAACGAAACTGGAAACGAGCATGTAAAGGGCTATGTGAGTTATGATGATGGAATGAGGGTCAAAGATGTTTCAGCAAAAATTTATAATAGCAATGGTGAACTCATTGAGAAGTTAAAACGCAATGATTTTATTGATGTCAGTGCTGTGGATGGAGGCTCTCTCTATACAGATTCCAGAATGTTGCTGTTAAATTATTTCCCGGTAGAATATCCCTATACCGTAGAATTTGACTACACTATAAGCTCAAGCAATACGGGAATGCTTCCCTATTGGTACTTTCAGGGTGATTTTTTGGTGGACGTGCTTTATTCCAAATATTCCATATCCTATAAGTCACCTGAATTAAAGCCAAAAATTAAGGAGAAAAACTTTGATGGGTTTCATATTGAGCGTGAGGAGATTGGAAATTCCATTGTGTATTCCACGAAAAATATCAAAATGCTCAGAGATGAGGCATTACGCCCCTCCCGGACCAATATTATGCCACATATTTTGGTGGCACCAAGCAACTTTTCTTATGAAGGGTTCGAGGGGAAAATTCAGGATTGGAAAGAGGTGGGGCAATGGATGAACACAAAAATCCTATCTGGACAGGAGGTGCTACCGGAAAGTACTGTCAATAAGGTAAAATCACTGGTCGCCGGTATTGAAGATAATTTGGAAAAAGCTAAAATTATTTTCAAGTATGTTCAGGAAAATACAAGGTATATAAGTGTCCAGGTAGGTATTGGTGGCATAAGGCCTATTAGTGCGCAAGAAGTGGACCAAGTGAAATATGGCGATTGTAAAGGACTTTCAAACTATACAAAATCACTACTGGCTGCAGTGGGTGTGGAATCTTTTTATGTCCACGTGGAAGCAGGTAGGGACAAAGTAAATTTAGAGGAAGATTTTGCCTCCTTGGCACAAGGTAACCACGTCATTCTGGCCCTTCCCTACAAGGGGCAGTACTATTGGTTGGACAGTACTTCACAAATCATACCCTTTGGTTATATAGCGGATTTTACGGATGATCGGGATGTGCTGGTGATAAAACCCGAGGGTGGTGAACTGCATAGGACACGCTCGTATGGGGATGAACAGAACATTCAGCGGACCACTGGGTGGTATAGAATCGATCATCAGGGAAATATAGAAGGGGAGGTCAATATAAAGACCCAGGGCACACAGTATGGAGATCATTATTATTTGGATACCATGGAAGCATTGGAGATAGATAAATACTACAAGAACTATTGGTCCAATGTCAACAATTTCCATCTGCTTTCATATGGGTTTAAGAACGATAAGGAAAATGTTCGGTTCGAAGAAGACGTAAAGTTCAAAGCTGAAAAATACGCAACCACCCTAGAAGAAAAGATGATGTTTGTGGCGAATACCTTTAACAACCACCAATATATACCACCAAGATATAGGACCAGGAATTTTCCATTTGAGATCCAAAGGGGATTTCTGGACAAGGACGAATACCGTATCAAATTGCCTGAGGGCTATGAAGTGGAATCCCTACCGGACGAAACAGACTTGACCAGTGAATTTGGGAGGTTCCGCTTAAGTTTTTCTGCCATTGAAAATGGTGAAATACAGGTCAGTAGAAATATACTCCTAAAAAAGGGGTACTATCCCAAAGAGGATTACCAAGCATTTAGGTCATTTATGCGAAGTATTGCAAAACACGATAAATCAAAAATAATCATTCATAAAAAAACACAACCATGAACCAAAAATACATTTTGGCAGTATTTGCCTTGATAACAATGGCCATCAACGCCCAAGAAGTTGAATTTGGAAAGGTAAGCAATGAGGAATTGGCCGAACAGGAATATCCTCATAACAAAGATGCGGCGGCGGCCATTACGTACAAAAAACAAAACACCTACTATACGACCTCCAATGGCAATAGTAGTTTGATAACAGAAGTTCATGAGCGAATTAAAATCTATAAAAAAGAGGGTTTTGACTATGCCACGGAATACATCAACTTGTACAAGGGCCGTCGTGATGAGGAAAGGGTAAGTAGGATTAATGCGTTTACCTATAATTTGGTTGATGGTAAGGTTGTCGGGAACAAATTGGAAAAAGAACAGATTTTCGAGACCGAGGCAAGTTATAATTATAACAGGGTAACTTTTACCATGCCCAATGTGCAGGTGGGCTCCGTGATCGAATTTAAATATAAGATTACTTCCCCCTTTATATGGAATATTGACGAGTTTCAATTTCAGTATGAAATCCCGGTCAAAAAAATGATTGCGGAAATAAGAACACCCAAGGGATTTCGATTTAACCAAACCCCTAAAGGGTATTTAAGTATCTTCCCGGAAACTTCCAAAAGGAATGATAATAGAATTGGGATGGATGTCATGGTCAAGACCTACACCATGGACAATGTCCCGGCAATGAAGGAAGAGAGTTTTGTGGACAATATTGATAATTATCGCTCTGGAGTTATGTTTGAATTGGTTTCCATTGATTTGCCGGGTTATTACAAAAGTTTTGCCAAATCATGGTCCGATGTTGCCAAAACCATAGGCAATTCCGATGACTACAAAGATCAGTTGGACAAGACCAAGTCCTTTGATGACGAGTTGGATGTTCTTTTGGCCAATCATCCAGATCCACAATCCAAAATGAAGGCTATTTTTAAGTTCGTAAAGCAGAACGTGACTTGGAACGGGATGGGAGGAAAGTATTTCTACTACGGCCTTAAAAAGGCATTAAAAGAAAAAAAAGGAAATGCAGCGGATATGAACCTGTTGTTGGTCGCCATGTTAAGGTATGCAGGTATAGATTCCAATCCTGTGGTAATCAGTACAAAAGACAATACCATACCCTTATTTCCAACTGTTGAACGATTGAACCATGTTATTGCCTATGCAGTAATTGATGACAAACCTTATTTTTTGGACGCCACCGAAGAATTTAGTGATATCAATGTACTACCGGAAAAAGATTATAATTGGAAAGGGATACTTATCAATAACCACGATATGGTCTGGCAACAGATTGACATTGTGTCCCCCCCTAAGAGCAATAGAATGTTTGCGTTAAATCTAAAACTTATGGAGGATGGTAGTTGTGAGGGAACCTACAAATCCAGATTGGATAAACATAGTGCCCTAAGATTTAGAAAAAAAGCCAAGGATTTGGATATGGAGACATATCTAACGGAACTGGAAAATCGTTTCCATGGAATTGAGATAAGTGATCATAAATTGGAGAACATAGAGGATTATGAAGGCTTTGTAAAGGAATCTTTTGCATTTTACGATGAGGCCGGTACTGAAATGATAGACGGGAAACTTTATGTTGATCCACTTGCATTTTTACGAATGGAAGAAAATCCGTTCAAGCTGGAAAATAGGACCTATCCGGTAGATTTTGGATTTCCTTTTAAAAATACCTATATGGTGAATATAGATTTTCCGGAAGGGTACGAAGTCTCCATCGTTCCCGAACCCATGATTATGACCTTGCCCGATGACAGCGGAGTATTTAAATATACCATTCAAAAAAAACCGGGAGGCATAAGTGTTTTGGTAAACTATGAAATAAACAGGGCTATGGTTCCAGTGACCACTTATCCACTGCTCAAGGAGTTTTACAAGCAAGCCATAGGCAAGCAGGCAGAAAAAGTAATCTTGGAAAAGAAGACGTTGTAAGTCGGCCAATGAGAATATCGGTTGTTCTTATACTATTGTCCTGTACGGCCATGTTCGGCCAATCCACTTCCACATTTGGTGTGCTATCCATAGCGGAAAAAGAGTTTGCGCGTTTTGATAAGGATACCACTGCCAATGCGGTCTATCTCTTTGAAAAAGGGGAGAATTTCTTTCAAGAAAGGGGACGCTACATTCGATTGATCACCCGATACCATGCAAAGGTGAAAATCCTAAAAAAGGAAGGTTTTGACCAGGCTACCATAGAAATACCCTATTACCACAACGATGATCTAACGGAAAAGGTGGGGAAAATAGTGGCACTGACCCATAACGGGATCGTGAAGGACTACGTAAAAAAGGCCCAAGTATATGATGTGGACCTTTCTGAAAGATGGTCTGCCAAAAAGTTCACTTTTCCCAAGATATCCGTGGGCTCAATTCTGGAGTATACCTATGAGGTGGAATCCCCTTTCTTTTTCAACCTTTCCGGTTGGAAATTTCAGGCGGACATTCCAAAAGTCTACACGGAATACAATGCCAAAATACCAGGTAATTGGGTCTATAATAGAAGTTTGATAGGGAGTCTCGAACTCGATTTTAACGACGCAAAACTTGAAAAGAACTGCTTTTCCGTTTCATGGGTTCCGAATGAAGCTTCGTGTGAGGTCCTCAAATATGCCATGAGGGATGTTCCTGCTTTTAAGGAATCGGAAGCCTTCATGCTTTCAAGCAGAAACTATCGCTCAAACTTAGAATTCGAGCTATCCCAATATACCACTTTTAAAGGGGCAAGAAGAAAGTTCACCAAAACCTGGAAAGATGTGGACGAAGAATTTAGGACCGAAAAAAATATAGGCCAACAACTGCGGAAAAAGAATTTTTTCGAAAAAAATGTTCCGGTGGAATTATTGACCCAAGGGACACTTATGGAAAGGGCCAAAAACATCTATTCTTTTGTTCAAAACCACTATACATGGAATAAGAAATATAGACTTTGGCGGGACAATAAGGTAAAAAAAGCCTTTGAGGAAGGGAAAGGAAGCATTGCGGAAATTAACATTACGCTCATCAATCTTCTTAATGCGGCCGGAATTGAGACTAAAATGATGATGTCCAGCACCCGTAATCATGGTTTGCCAAAAAAGACACATCCGGTCATATCGGATTTCAATTACATTTTGGCCAAAGCCACCATAGATGGGAAAGACTATTTATTGGATGCCACGGATAAATTTGTTCCTTTTGGAATGTTACCCTATCGATGTCTCAACTATTATGGTCGTGTCATGGATTTTGATAGTGAAAGCTATTGGCAAAACATAGTTCCGGAAGTAGATAACAAAAGGGTCATTAGGGCACAGATCAGTTATGATCTGGAAAATGGAATTGCAAAAGGGGGGTTCAACGATATCAGCACGGGTTATGAAAGTATCCGCCAGCGTAAGAAGTTAAGTGAAATGGGTGAAGATACCTATGTTTCGGAAGCGGAAGGCAATTTTGAGGACGATATTTTTATCACCGATCACGTAATAAACGAGCAAAACTCAAATGAAAAAAGACTTATCCAACAATTTAAATTTGAGTTGGAGGATATCTTTAAAGAACAGGAAATTTTTGTTAATCCATTTCTAATAAGGTTTTTTGATGAGAATCCTTTTAAGGCGGAGGAACGAAACTATCCCGTAGACTTCGGTTATCCCAGAAAATATGAGTTTGCCCTGTCCATGGCTGTTCCCGAAGGTTATAAGGTCAAGAGCCTACCGGAAAAAATGGGCCTGCAATTACCGGGGGAGGCGGGTCTTTTAAAATTGGATAGTAGCGAAGAATTTGGAAGGGTCAGTGTATCCTTTGAGTTTTCGGTAAATGCAACCCAAATCAATAGTAAGGCCTATGAACTCATTAAAACATTCTTTGGAAAAGCCGTAGAAATCCAAAACCAGTCCTATATCGTTTTGGAGAGGGTATAGTTCTGTCCTACTTCATACATTTGTCAAAAATGGAACAATGAACATCCAAAATGCGCAAAAAGCTGTGGACACGTGGATAAAGGCCCACGGCGTCCGTTATTTCAACGAACTTACCAATATGGCCCAACTAACGGAGGAAGTAGGCGAGGTGGCGCGTATCATTGCCCGGAGATATGGAGAGCAGAGTGAAAAAGAATCGGACAAGGACAAGGATTTAGGAGAAGAATTGGCCGATGTCCTTTTTGTGGTACTCTGTCTGGCCAACCAGACCGGAGTGGATTTGCAACAATCCTTTGAAAAAAAATTGGAAATCAAGACCAATAGAGATCACGATAGGCACCATAACAATCAAAAGCTCAAATAAATCTATATTTGGGCTTTTGTTTAATCCAATAAAAGGTCCAATTTGAAACTCCATCTCTCAGCACCTTCCAATACTGTCCTTGACTCAGAAATTGCCATAACGGGATCTAAAAGCGAAACCAATCGCCTTTTGCTGTTACAGGCCTTGTTCCCAAATTTAAGGATTGAGAACGGGTCTAATTCCGATGATGCGGAAGTAATGCAAAAAGGATTGGCAATTTCCAAAGGGGTGGTGGACATTCACCATGCAGGCACCGCAATGCGTTTTTTGACCTCCTACTTTGCTTTCCAGGAAGGAAAAGAAGTGGTGCTGACGGGTTCCAAGCGTATGAAACAGCGACCCATACGGGTATTGGTCGATGCATTGAAAGGGTTGGGGGCCGACATAGAATACCAGGAAAATGAAGGATATCCCCCCTTGAAAATCAAGGGCAAAAAAATAAAGGAATCCATGGTTGGCCTACCTGCCGATATCAGTAGCCAGTACATCTCATCCCTATGTCTTGTGGCACCAAGTTTGGAAAATGGACTGACTATCGATCTGATAGGGAAAATTACTTCCGTGCCGTATATCAAAATGACGCTTGCCCTCTTAAAGGAACTTGGGGTAGGGACATCCTTCAAGGGGAATCAAATAAGAATCCATCCCCAACCTGAAATTGAACCCTTAAATCTTGTGGTGGAATCGGATTGGAGTGCGGCAAGCTACTACTACAGTATCGCCGCATTGGCAGCATTGGGTTCAGAAATAAAACTGTCGTCCTACAAACGGAATTCCCTCCAGGGTGATAGCGTACTTTCAGAAATCTATAAGGACTTTGGAGTGGATACCGATTTTGCCGATAATTCAATTGTCCTAAAAAAAACACAAAAGCATACACCAAAACCCCTGCATTACGATCTTTCCAATGCACCGGATATTGCACAGACCATTGCCGTGACCTGTTTTGGTCTTGGAATGGAATGCCGTTTAACCGGACTTCATACCTTGCCCATTAAAGAGACAGATCGTTTGGCAGCCATGAAAACAGAACTTGAAAAGTTTGGTGCACCAGTTGTCATAGACCATGAAAGTTTAACATTGCAGACCACTTCCAACCTACATGAAAATGTAGAAGTGGATACCTATAACGATCATAGAATGGCCATGGCCTTTGCCCCTTTGGCATTGAAAATTGATTTAACGGTGAACGATGCCGGTGTAGTTTCAAAATCCTATCCGGATTTTTGGAACCATATGAAAAAAGTGGGCTTTAAAGTTTCCCATGCCTAAGGAATTAATACGGGTTTTACTTGACAACGCCTTAGGCCAGATTGTATATTTGCGCTCCTTAAAAAAAATCATTCGATAAGATGAAATTGTCCAACTTCAATTTTGAGCTCCCTAAGGAGCTTTTGGCTGAGTATCCAGCAGAAAATAGAGATGAATCCAGATTAATGGTTATCCATAGGGAAACCGGGAAAATTGAACATAGAATGTTCAAGGACCTTATCGAGTATTTTGATGAGGGGGATGTAATGGTCCTTAACAATACCAAGGTATTTCCCGCTAGACTTTATGGAAACAAGGAAAAAACCGGAGCCAGGATTGAAGTATTCTTGTTACGTGAATTGAATGATGAACAAAGACTTTGGGACGTGTTGGTCGATCCGGCACGTAAAATAAGGATTGGCAACAAACTCTACTTTGGGGACGATGAAAGTTTGGTGGCAGAGGTCATAGATAATACCACTTCCCGTGGGAGGACCCTACGTTTTCTCTATGATGGATCCTATACCGACTTCAGAAGAAAACTCCGCGAGCTTGGGGAAACCCCATTGCCCAAGTACATCAAAAGGGAGGTCACCCCTGAGGATGAGGAGCGCTACCAGACGATATATGCCAAGCACGAGGGTGCCGTGGCAGCTCCAACCGCAGGCCTTCACTTTTCCAAGCACCTATTGAAACGGCTGGAGATCAAAGGTGTGGATTTTGCCGAGGTGACCTTGCATGTAGGTTTGGGTACTTTTAATCCGGTTGAGGTAGAAGACCTTTCCAAGCACAAAATGGACAGCGAGGAATTGGTGATTGATGAGAAGGCCACTGAGGTAGTAAATAATGCCAAGGCCAATAAAAAGAAGGTTTGTGCCGTAGGAACCACCGTAATGCGTGGATTGGAGAGTGCAGTTTCCTCAGAACGCACTTTAAACACCTTTGAGGGGTGGACCAATAAGTTTATTTTCCCTCCGTACGATTTTAGTATTGCCGATTGTATGATCACCAATTTCCATTTGCCAAAGTCGACTTTATTGATGATGATTTCTGCTTTTGTTGGGCACGATTTAATGAAGAAAGCCTACAAACAGGCCATTTTGGAGCAGTACCGCTTTTATTCCTATGGCGATGCCATGTTGATTCTATAAGGTAAAACAGCATGGTTTCCAGTGCAATTGTGAACCGGACAATAAAAAAATCCCGATATGCGATCGGGATTTTTCTTTTCTAACTTTGCCTCTATGCCAGAAACCAAAAAAGATATACGCGCATTGACCAGGGAACAGCTACGGCATTTCTTTGTTTCAAAAGGGGATAAGGCATTTCGGGGAAATCAGGTGTACGAATGGCTGTGGCAAAAATCGGCCTATTCCTTTGATGGAATGACCAATCTTTCCAAGGAAACCCGGCAAATGTTGGAGGATCATTTCGTTATCAATCATATTCGTGTGGACCAGATGCAACGAAGCAATGATGGCACCATTAAGAACGCCGTACAGTTGCATGACGATTTGGTGGTGGAGTCCGTCCTTATCCCAACCGATACAAGGACAACGGCCTGTGTTTCCAGTCAAGTAGGCTGTAGTTTGGATTGTAAATTTTGTGCCACCGCACGTTTAAAGCGTATGCGAAACCTTAACCCGGATGAAATCTATGATCAAGTGGTCGCTATTGACAATCAAAGCAAATTGTATTTTGATAGGCCTTTGAGCAATATTGTTTTTATGGGGATGGGGGAACCCTTAATGAATTACAACAATGTATTGAAGGCCATCGATAAGATTACCTCCCCGGATGGTCTTGGAATGTCCCCAAAAAGAATCACGGTTTCCACCTCAGGTGTTCCAAAGATGATCAAAAAAATGGCCGACGAAGGGGTGAAATTTAATTTGGCGGTCTCCCTGCATTCTGCCATAGATGAACTACGCACCTCCATTATGCCCTTTAATGCCACTTTTCCACTTTCGGATTTAAGGGAGTCCTTACAGTACTGGTACCAAAAAACAAAAAAGAGGATTACCTATGAGTATGTGGTTTGGGAAGGCATCAACGATACCCAAAAAGATGTTGATGCCCTGGTGAAGTTTTGTCGTTTTGCACCTTCAAAAGTCAATCTTATTGAGTATAACCCTATTGATGATGGGGAATTTTCCCAAGCCTCGGAAGAAGCAATTCAACGGTATGTGCATACGTTGGAGAAAAATCATATTACGGTCACCATACGAAGATCAAGGGGAAAGGATATTGATGCGGCCTGTGGCCAATTGGCCAATAAGGGCTAAGTTTAAAAGCTTTGCTTTTACGTATTGTCCATGGTTTTCCATCAAAAGTCGAAATCTATGCATAATGCCCATAAAACATTCGGCTTTTCCATACTTTTGATTTTCTGTCTAAAATATAGTAGTAAGTGCCTCGGAAAATCGTATCGCAAATACGGGAGCCTATAGAACGGGAAATGGAACTTTTTGAACAAAAGTTTTATGAGTCCATGTCTTCTAAAGTGGCCTTACTCAATCGTATTACCTATTACATTGTAAACAGGAAGGGAAAACAGATGCGTCCCATGTTCGTTTTTTTAACGGCAAAAATGCTGAACCATGGCGAAGTCGCTGAACGGACCTATACGGGAGCTTCCATTATAGAGTTGATACACACGGCCAGTCTGGTGCATGATGATGTGGTGGACGAAAGCTATAAGCGCCGTGGTTTTTTTTCGATAAATGCCCTATGGAAAAATAAAATTGCGGTTTTGGTTGGGGATTACCTCTTTTCAAAAGGGCTGTTGGTTTCCCTGGAAAAAGGGGATTATGACCTGCTTCAAATCATATCGGACTCGGTTAAATCCATGAGCGAGGGGGAGCTCCTACAAATTGAAAAGGCCCGGCTTTTGGATATCACGGAGGAGGTCTATTATGATATCATAAGGCAGAAGACCGCAACATTGATCGCCGCTTGCTGCAGTATGGGTGCCGCTTCCGTAAGACCTAATTCCGGGGAAGTGGAGATCTTTAGGAAGTTTGGCGAATTATGTGGCATGGCTTTCCAGATAAAGGACGACCTATTTGATTACGGGACCGAGCAAATAGGTAAACCTACGGGAATAGACATTAAAGAACAAAAAATGACCCTTCCTTTGATTTATGCCTTAAATCAAAGCGATAAAGCGAATAGAAAGTGGCTCATCAATTCCATTAAAAATCACAATAAGGACAAAAAACGGGTCAAAGAAGTCATTGCCTATGTAAAGGAAATGGGAGGGTTGGATTATGCGGTTTCCAAAATGATGGAGTTTAAGGATGAAGCCTTGGAAATCCTCAACAACTATCCGAATTCGGATTACAGAGCAGCGCTTACCCTTATGGTGAACTATGTGGTTGACCGAAAAAAGTAGATTTTTTTGGAATCCGGGCAACCGTTTATAAACTACTGACGTCTGTACTAATAGAAGACAAATCGAGAACCATTGAAAGTCATCTCTTTTTATAGTAATGAAAAGCAATTGATAAAGCGGGCCATTGCCGGGAGTCAAGGGGCGCAAAAAACCATTTATGATAGGTTTGCCCCCAAAATGCTAAGTGTTTGCCGTCAGTACATCAAAGATTTGCATTACGCCGAAGACGTCATGGTGAATGGATTTGTAAAAGCGTTTAAAAATCTTAATGCTTTTGAGCACAGGGGCAGTTTTGAGGGCTGGATTCGAAAGATCATGGTAAGGGAAAGTATCTCCCACCTAAGAAAACGGCAATTTGTGGTATATGATGATGAGATGGTGGATTTAAATCAAATGGATTCCCATTCGGATGCATCCTTAATGGACGTGGAATACATTCAAAGGTTGATAGATGCATTACCCGAAGGATATAAAATGGTTTTTGTGCTCTATGCTGTTGAAGGTTACAAACACCATGAAATAGCGGACATGCTGAACATTTCGGAAGGAACGTCCAAATCCCAATTGTTTAAGGCAAGGAAACTGTTACAGGAAAACTTAAAATTAAAAGGATTATCGACCCATTTACGGTCCAAGAACAAATAGTACAGGCATGGATAAGTTGGAAAAACATATAAAACAAAAACTGGAGAAGCGGGAAATTGCGCCTTCACCAAGGGCTTGGAATAGGATTTCCGAGGGTTTGGGCACGGAAACCAGGACATCAGCAAATAAAATATATTGGTGGATGGTAGCCGCGGGCTTTGCAGCTTTGATTGTATTGTCCGTGGGGATTTTGATCAATAATAAGGAGCCTTTGGAGGGCGGTGGGAACAGTATTTTGGTGGAAGGGAAAAATACTACGGTTAACGACAGTGAAAACGAACTTGGAACACCTCCGGAAAATAAGGCCATTGTCTCCTTGGGGGAAGAAAAGCCAGCTATTGAAAGTAAGGTCCCGGAATCGGGAATGGCAATTAAGGAAATATCGCATCAAAACAACAACACAACGGATGAATTGGTCGCACTAAAGGAAACTCCACAGGAAAAGGTTCTGGAAGTGCCCTTAAAAGATAAAATCATCGAGGATAAACTGGAAGAAGTACTGGCCCAGGTAAACGATATGGAAAATAACGCCATTACCGTTTCTGATGCAGAGATAGATTCATTGCTCATGGTCGCACAGAGAGAACTTTTGGCCACCAAAGTTTTTAAGGAAGATGGAAAGGTGGATGCGGTGGCACTTTTAAATGAAGTGGAGATGGAACTGTACGATGATGCCCGCAACCCATTGTTTATAAAATTAAAAGAAGGTTTCTTTAAGCTACGCACGGCAGTGGCCGATCGTAATAATTAATATTCATCAATCAAACCAATCCTTATTCATGCCCCTCGGTAACGAGGGGCTGTTCAAAGGCGGACCAAAATCAAAAAACAATCATGAAAAAAATTACTGTATTCCTTTTATTACTTTTTATCGCTTCATCCATCTCGAACGCTTATGCACAGGACAATTCCGTTCAAAGGAAAATCCGGGTATTGGAGCGGCAAAAGGAGGAGGTTTCCAAACAGGAAAAGAAAGCTTTAAAAGAGGAGGTCAAAGCCATTCACGAACGTTTGGAAAAAGGTCTTATCACCGAAAATGAAGCCCAAATACTTAAGGAGGAGGCTGCACGAAAAAGGGCGTTGAACATTGAGAACAGATTGGCCATTATTAATAATAGGATTGCCCTTTTGGAGAGAAATCAAGAGCTAACGGATGATGCCATTTTGGAAGGGGAAAACACCATGATCATAGATTTCACCGATGGCGATGATGAGGATTATCGAATTTTGGGAATTCGTTTTAAGGACAAGGATTGGGACAGACCTGTCAAGTACGATCGTCGAACCTACTCGGATTTTGTTTTTGCGATAGGTTTTAACAATGCGTTGATTGAAGGACAGTCCTTGGATGATTCCCCGTATAAAATTGGTGGGAGTCGGTTTTTTGAAATGGGTTTCCAATGGCGGACAAGGGTATTCAGAAATTCCAACTGGCTTCGTCTTAATTATGGTTTGTCATTTCAATTTAATGGCCTAAAGCCAGATGGCAATCAATATTTTGTACAGAATGGGGACCAAACGGAACTCCAGGAGTTCGATGTGGAACTGGACAAATCCAAATTGCGCATGGATAATTTGGTTTTTCCCATTCATTTTGAATTTGGCCCTTCCAGGCTTTATGAGACTGAGGAAAAGATACGGTATTCGCTCAGGAGACAGTTTAGAATGGGCATTGGAGGATATGGAGGGTTCAATATAGGAACCAGGCAAAAACTAAAGTATAGCCGGGATGGGGAAGACGTCAAAGAGAAGTTCAAACGCGGTTACAACACCAGTAATTTAATATATGGATTAAGTGCATATGCCGGTTTTGGCAACACCTCACTTTATCTAAAGTACGATTTGAATCCTATTTTCAGAAATGCGGAGGTGGACCAAAGGAACATTTCCCTGGGATTGCGTTTTGATTTGGATTGAAAGACCAACCGGACTTTTTAGTATGCCGATCGCTTCATTTCCGCAGTAAATTCTTCTTCATGGTACACGCGTTTGCAATGGGAGCATTCCGCATAGCGGGACGTTTGTATGGTAAACAGGGGCAACCAGAACAGGTGGAAATAGTTGGGACGTGAAACCAGTGTCAATGTACCCATTTGGTTACAATGGGAACAGGAAACACCGTGAAGTTGTCGTTCCATCTTTTTTCCCGGGCGTGTACCAAAGAAAAGAATCATTTTTATGATAAATTTGAAGGTTTAACCACAAATTTAGGTTTTAAGACCTTTAAGTTTATAAGATAGTCCAGTGATTTCAAAGACCACCATAGATCAAGTATATGAAACGGCACGGGTAGAGGAGGTCATAGGTGATTTTGTACAGTTGAAAAAATCGGGCTCCAATTTTAAGGGATTAAGCCCCTTCTCAGATGAGCGGACCCCAAGTTTTATGGTTTCCCCCGTGAAACAGATTTGGAAGGATTTTAGTAGTGGTAAGGGAGGAAATGTGGTCGCTTTCTTAATGGAGCATGAACATTTTAGCTACCCGGAGGCCATCAGGTATTTGGCCAAAAAATACAATATAGAAGTTGAGGAGACCCAACAAACGGATGAACAAAAGGAACAGGCCAACGAACGGGAGAGTATGTACCTGGTCTCGGAGTATGCCCAGGATTATTTTGTAAGGACATTGTGGGAAACCGAGAAGGGAAAGGCCATTGGTCTAAGCTATTTTAAAGAGCGTGGCTTTTTGGACGGGACCATAAAAAAGTTTGGACTGGGCTATAGTTTGGACCAATGGGAAGCCTTTACCAAAGATGCGTTGGACAAAGGATATCAATTGGAGTTTTTGGAAAAGACCGGTTTGACCATTGTGAAGGAACAAGCGGGGAAAGCAGCAAAAACCTTTGATCGCTTTAAAGGAAGGGTACTCTTTCCCATCCACTCCATGAGCGGACGTGTATTGGGATTTGGGGGGAGGATTCTCGGTAATGATAAAAAAGCGGCGAAATACCTGAATTCCCCGGAGAGTGAGATTTACCATAAAAGTAAAGTGCTTTACGGCATTTATTTTGCAAAACAGGCCATAGCCAAAGAAGACAATTGTTATTTGGTAGAAGGGTATACCGATGTTATCCAAATGTACCAATGCGGCATAGAAAACGTAGTGGCTTCCAGTGGAACGGCACTTACTCCGGAGCAAATACGATTGATCAATAGGCTTACAAAGAACATTACGGTTCTTTTTGATGGGGACGCTGCAGGACTCCGGGCTTCCCTTCGTGGGATAGACCTGATCTTGGAACAGGGGATGAACGTAAAGGTCTGTTCCTTTCCGGAGGGAGAGGATCCGGATAGTTTCACAAGACATCATGCATATGAAGATGTGGTATTGTACCTGGAAGCAAATTCCAAGGATTTTATTCAATTCAAAACATCACTGTTGGCCGAGGAAGCCGCTAACGATCCCATTAAACGAGCCGATACGGTAAGGGATATTGTCAACAGTATTTCAAAGATTCCGGACCGGATAAAGCAGGAGATTTACATACAGGAGTGCGCCAAAATCATGCAGGTTTCCGAAGAAGTGCTGTATAACACCCTGGCGCAAATCAACAAGAAAGGGATTGCGGATGCTGGCAAAAGACTTAGGCAGGAACCAAAATCCTTTGAAGTCGTTAAAAACGAACGGTCCGTTGAAAAGGTGGATGTTCAAAACGAACTGGAACGAAAAATCATTGAGATTTTACTGCTTTATGGAAACCAGAAGCAAGAGTTTGAGGACTTGGTATTGAAGGAAAACGAAGAAGGGGATTTGGTGTTGGAACCCGAAACCATAGAAGCCAAAGTCTATGAGAAGGTGTATCTGGATTTGCAGGAAGATGAAATCGAACTTTCCAACGAACGATTTAGGGACGTGTATTATGGTTTGGTACAAAAACTGAATGAAGAAAAGGATTTTTCCATAAGTACCTTTATTTCCAGTCTGGATCAGGAAATAGGCAATGAAGTCTCTTCAATTTTAATGGAAGAAGAGAAATATGTACTGCACAATTGGGAAAGTAAGGATATTTACCCAAAACCAAAGGATTATGGTATAGCGCAGTTGGTGAGTGAGACCATATTGACCTTGCGGTGCAACTTGATCAAAACCAGAATATCCCTGTTGCAAAAGAATACCCAGGACTCTGTGGAACACAATGCCGAGGTATTGGAAGAGATCATGAATTACCTTCAATTGAACAAGCTTCTCAACGAAAAGCTCAATAGGGTGCTCTCCTAAAAATTAAAAACCCCAGAATTTCTGGGGTTTTTAATTGAAACACTAATGGATTCTTCTTAATAAAGCTCCAAGGCTTTGGCTTGTTGCAACAGATCCACTAGGTTATCCACGTTCAACTTGCGCATTAAACGTGCCTTGTACGTACTAACAGTTTTCTCATTGAGGTTTAGCCCTTCGGCAACCTCTTTATTGCGTTTTCCGCTGGCCAGAAGTTTCAGTACTTCCACCTCTCTGGTTGAAAGTTTTCTAAAGAACCTTCTTGGTTTTTGTGTACCTTCATCAAAGGCCAAACGTTGTGCCAGTTCATTGGTAATGAACATATTTCCTTCCGCTACTTTTTTAAGGGCAGCAATAATGTAATCTACATCAGCGGTTTTTGAAAGATAACCAAAGGCCCCGGCCCTTATGGTACTGAGGGCATAGACATCTTCGGATTGGCCACTGTACATTAAGACTTTTGTGGTAGGAAATTCTTGCTTGATTTTTCTTAGGGTAGCAATCCCATTAATTTCTGGAATATCCATTTCCAGCATTACGACATCGGGGGTAACTTTTTCCAAGGCCGCAAAAAGTTCAGTAGTGGATGAAACATCCGCTACGACTTCGAAACCTGAAGCAGAAGCCAAGACCTGCTTTATCCCTAAACGGACAATCGGATGGCTATCAGCTATTAAAACGTTGATCATGTGGGTAGTTTTTACTTTAACTTTATTTGGTTGTTACTCTTTTTAGTACTTAAAAGCCTACAAAGAATGACGGGCAAGTTAACAAAATAGCAATACAAAACTCCCAAAATTTGATTAAAACCACAGAATTTTTGGGGTTTTATTCGTTTTAATTGCGATAAATACGGTTAAGATGCAGATTTTAGCGAATCAGGGATTTCACAAATGGGTATAGGAATCATCTTATGCTTATTTGCCGAATTGAATTTTTTATAGATGGCAAACACTTCTTTTTTCCTGTCAGAAAAGTCATCAATGGTTTTTCCTTCGTCATCCATTTGCATGGCCCATTCCAATTCAGGGTAGCTGGCCCCAATTTGATCCTCGTCCGTTCTATGGTCTCCCCAAAGACCATCCGTGGGAGGTGCCTCCATAATATCCCGGTTTACCCCCAAAACTGATCCCAGTTCATACACCTCGGTCTTAACAAGGTCCGCAATAGGGCTTAAATCCACACCCCCATCCCCATACTTGGTGTAAAAACCAATACCAAAGTCCTCTACCTTATTTCCAGTTCCAGCGACCAGGTAACCATTGAGGGCAGCAAAGTAATATAAGGTTGTCATGCGTAACCTGGCCCGGGTATTCGCCAGGGACATAAAACGTTTTTCTTCGTCCGCCACTTTTGGCAAAGCAGCCACTAAACTGTCAAAAACGGGAGTAAGGTTTACAGGTTGACGCTTAACATTGCCATAATTGTCCATTAGCCAGTTGATATGTCCATCGGCACGTGTCACTTGACTTTCCCCTTGGTGTATGGGCATTTCCACGCATAGGAGCTCCAATCCGGTCCTGGCACATAAGGTAGAGGTTACGGCCGAATCAATACCTCCGGAAACTCCAATGACAAAACCTTTAATATTGGCATTAATGGCATAATCCCTCAACCAATTGACAATATGTTCAATTACCTTTTCTGTTTGCATTATGTTTTATTTATGAATCTAAAAATTACCTTTGCAGCTTGTAAATTTAAACGCTGGAACGCTAATAATGAAGTGGGTACAAAAATACTTTCCGTCATTGTTGTTTATTCTTTTAATTTCTTGTGGGGAAGACAATACATTGGAACAGGAGATTGCCAAGATTCCAATTGATTTAAAAATTGAGCGGTTCGATCGGGAATTTGCCCAAGCAGGTCCGGATGAAATTCCCGCACTTAAGTCCAAATACCCCTATTTATTCCCAAAACAATTTCCGGATAGCGTTTGGACGGCCAAGCTTAGCGATACAATTCAACAGGAATTGCTTTCCGAAGTTGATAGGGCTTTCGGGGATTTTAGGGAACAAGAATTGGAATTGACCTCCTTGTTCCAGCATATCAAATATTATTTTCCAAATTATAAGGTTCCCAAAGGGATTACCCTAACTTCCGAAGTACAATATGAAAATCGGGTGGTTTTGTCTGATTCCCTATTGCTATTGGGCTTGGACAATTACTTGGGGCAAGATCATCATTTCTACAGGAGTATTTCACGATACATTGCTAAGGGATTGGATAAAAAGTTTCTGGTTTCCGATGTAGCTGGTGCTTTTGCCAAAACGATCAATCATTATCCCCGCAATAGAACATTTCTTTCCAGGATGGTGTATTATGGAAAGGAACTTTACCTGAAGGATATTTTGATTCCCAATGCCACCGATGCCCAGAAAATAAACTACTCGGATACGGAAATGGAGTGGGCCATCGCCAATGAAGAACAAATCTGGCGTTATTTTGTGGAAAGGGAGTTATTGTACAGCACGGAATCTGCGCTGGACCGACGGTTTCTGGATCCGGCGCCATTCTCAAAGTTTCAACTGGAATTGGACAGCGAATCACCGGGAAGGCTGGGTCGTTATATGGGCTGGCAAATTATAAGGGCATTTGAACAAAGGAACCCCGGGGTTGCCTTGGTGGAGCTTTTGGATATGCCGGCTGATGAAATTTTTAAAAAATCAAACTATAAACCAAAAAAGTAATGGCAGTAGCACATACTTCAGAAATACGATTAAAAGTGGGACTGGACGAGAATAGGGTTCCAGAGGAACTCACCTGGTCCGCGGAAGACGGAGGAGTGGAAAATGAGGAAGCAAAGGCCATGTTGCTATCTGTTTGGGACAGTAAAAACAAGGAATCCTTAAAAATTGATCTTTGGACCAAGGATATGCCGGTGGATGAGATGAAACTCTTTTTTCATCAAACCCTGGTCACCTTGTCAGATACCTTTATGCGTGCCACCCAAGATGAGAAAATGACGGCGACCATGAAGGACTTTTGTGAGTATTTTGCCGAAAAGTTGGAGCTCAAGGGCTAAGCCCGTTGTTGTAACGGTAATGTCCAATGATTTTATAATCAAACAGGCAATCCTGTAAAACCTGGCCCGAACCAATGTTATGGACCATTAGGGGCCGTTTCCCATCTTGGGATTTTTTTTGGCTCACAATACCAATATGGGTAACCGCCCCGCCAAGGTTCCAACATACGATATCTCCGGCTTTGTACTCTTTTCCTTCCCTTGTTATGGGCAGCGTTTCTCCAAATCGCTCAAAAAACACCATGAGATTGGGAACCCTTCTGTGGTCAATATTGGTGTCCGGTCTTTTTAGGCCCCAAATCTTGGGATAGTTGTCAAAGTTGGACCGCATGTCTTCATGAACCTCCTTTTGAAGATCGATATCCATTTTACGATAAGCCCTTATGATCACATCCGTGCAGACCCCCTTATCCTGAGGAACATCCCCATTGGGGTAAGGGATTGCGAAATAACCGGGGTCGTAAACCACCTTGTCCTCGGTAAGGACAAGGGCATTTTCAGCTAATTTTTGATAAAACCCATCCTGACCTATGGCAGGGGCGGCACATAGGACACTCAGAAACAGGATAGATATAGGGTTACGCATTAGGGTAAAGGTTCGTCCAGGTTATGAAACTGTCTTTTATGTTCCCCTTGGAGCTGTAAATCACTTTCTATTTTCGATGATTTGGGGCGCAATACAAACAAATAGAGCAGTAAAACCCCGCCAACGGTTAAAAACAGGGCGTTGCCCGATTGTCCAAACCAAATAATGTTCAAAAGGGCCGGTCCTTCCAGTAATGCATATTGAATGAGCAGGGCAGATTGAAGTCCGGTCAATTTTTCACCAAGGGTTTCCTTGGGAAGAAGTGGATTTAGGAATAGTTTATAAAGAAACTTCCCCCCAAAAATACCGATGAGCCCAATCAAGGGAAAAACATAGATGAACATAGCATTGCCGTCTTGTTCCGCAGTACTTATAATTTCGGTGTTCAGGAAAAAGAAAGTACCCAACAAAAATGGCCCTAGCATTAAAGCCGAATGGATTAGGGTAAGTGTCTTGATATATGAACGCGGTGTGATCTGCATTTAGGTGGATTTAAGTAACGGTTATAAGGCCAAAACATCGGAATTTATAAAGGTCCAATACAAACAGATGGTATGTAGTAATTGGTCAAAACCCAAAATAGGATAGAAAATATGGGGCCTGTCTTGATATTTTGTGGTCAGTTTACTGGTAAAAAAGTCTACAATTAGGTGTAGGGCACCGTTAAATAGTGTATATCCGAGACCAACCTGCCATGAAAACAGGAACTGGGCCACAACAAAAAGCACTGCGGTATAAGTGAATACATGAATTAGCAGCCATTTGATACTGCTGCTCTTTTGAATGGCCATGTCTCTGGTCTGGACCAGATAATCCCCTACCCAGTGGCCAATAAGGACAATAATGAAATCCATGGGTTTAAGATAACATATTTAAATCATGAAAAAGAATGCACAACAACAACCTTTGTTCATATGTAAAGCAAATGCCGTCATACGCCTTAAAAGGATTTTAAACAGATGCGATAACTAGTTGTGTTCTTCCAACCACCGCTTTGCCTCCGAAGTGTACCAAAAAGGGGAAAAGTTTTTGACATTCGCAATGGTTTCAAAATGGAATCGGGCCTTGTCCAAATTTCCCTTGCGATCATGGAACGTTCCCATGTATATATTCACATAGGGATTGTCTTGGTCTTTTTTTAATAGGGTATCGGCAATAGCTTCAAGTTGAGGGTCAAATTCATCAAATGCGCCTAGATCTTTGTAAAAATGTACGTCTTTGATAAACGTAAGGTTGTGCAATAGGTTCAGGTCGGCGTAGGCCAAATAATCAGGATACTGCAGGAATACCTGTCGAAGCAATTGTTTGCTTTTTTCCAGTTCCGAATCCTCAAAACGGGCCATAAAAGAAGAGGCCAAAGCTTCGGCAAGCAACTTTTTTCGGTGTAGCTCCGTATTTTGAAATTTTTCCGTGCCACTTCCCCTTTCAAACAGGGGCATATCACCAAAATCAAACACGTAATTTTTTAAAAAGCTCTGGGTGAAAAGTGAGGAAAGGCCATCGCCATTGATAAGTCTGGCCGGGTCGCTCATCAAATTGTTGTTTGCAAGTATGATAAGGCTTAGATGGTCTTCGGGAACTTTTAAAAGCAAACTGGAATAGGAATCATATTGCCCATAGGCCCAAATCACTTTTTTGCCATCAAAGACTTGGGAGAAAATACCATGGCCGTATGGAAGGTGGGATGCGAAGGGAGTGTACATCCCAAGCTTTGAGGTTTCGTTCAATAACAGGTTATCATCCAGGGCTTTGCTGAATTTGGCCATATCCCTTGCATTGGTAACAATACCGGCAGAAGCAGAGGCGCCGTATTCCACTTGTCCTGCAACCACCTGTTCATCGAAATTGTAGGGTCTGGCCATGTTTTTGGTAACCGAAGTTGAATCCGTTAGCAAAAAAGTGTTCTGCAAATCCAAGGGTACAAAAATCCCATTCCCAATATAATCCCCAAATGAAGTTTTTGATGCCTTTTCAATGACATGGGTCAACGCGCCAAAACGATAACTGTAATAAAAGTTTTCACCTGGGCTTCCCTGTGAGGTATGGGACAGGACGTGCTTTATTTTTATGGAATCGTCAAAAATAGGGTCGTCAAAATAATTGTTGATGGGGTCCTCAAAAGAAAGTTTTCCCTCTTCTTGCAGTTTGAACAAAGCAACACCCGCAAAAACCTTGGTAATGGATGCAATCGGGAATTGGGTAGTGGAATCTACCTTAATATTCTCCTCAATATTGGCATGGCCAAAGTAATCTTCGTAAAGGACGGAATCCCCTTTTTGAACCAACACCGCCAGTCCGGGAACATGAAAATACGCCTTCAATTGCTGTAGTTCCAATTTAAATTGTTCCGTATTTTTCGTAACACTTTTCTTGTTATCGGAGGTATTACAATTGGTCAATAGAAGTAATGCAACAAGGGCAAAGCAGCTATTTTTCATTTTCATGGTTTGATTTGGTCAAAATAAGGACAATCCAAGGTGAAAACAATTGCTGTTATGCGTTATCTTTTAAACGAAATGGGAAAAGTTCAAAAACTGCTCTTTATCTACAATGCCAACTCGGGCAAGGCCAATGCTTTTTTGGATAGTATGCACAAGGTGTTCAGTCCCCAAACGTATGACTGTAAGTTATGTGAACTGACCTTTGGCGTAGCCTTGGAAAATAGGACATGGAAAAAATTTAGACAAGAAACCGATCTGGAGATGGTATTCCTCCATAAAGACGAGTTTGCCAAGAAATACAAAAGCAAGTTTGGGTACAAATTTTCGTTTCCCATTGTCCTAACAGAAGGGGGGAAGGGTTTGGAGGTTTTGATTGCTACGGAAGAACTCAATCAATTAAAAACGGTTCATGATTTGGTTGGTTTGGTAAAAAAGCGCTTGGAATTGATCTAAATGACCACAATGCCATGGGTATGGTCAACGGTAAGAAGGGTTTAACCACTTTTATGACCCACCTTGGGCAACCTTATGGTTTATGGCATCAATATAGGCCAATAGCTCCTCGCGTCCCAAGTATTTTGTGGATGAGGTGATAAAGTGCGGGGGCACTTCTTCCCAGGCGCCTTCCTTGAGCGTGTTGAGATAAAAATCGACCCGGGTGTTTATGGCTTCGGGCTTGAGTTTGTCGGCTTTGGTGAAAACAATGGAAAATGGAATGCCATTGGTCCCCAGCCATTCCATAAATTCCATATCAATTTTTTGGGGCTCGTGCCTAATATCAACCAATACAAATGCGGAAACCAGTTGCTTTCGTTTCAAGAAGTAGGCAGTGATGTATTTTTGAAAGGTCTTTTTTTCCTTTTTGGACACACGTGCATAGCCATAACCCGGTAGGTCTACTAAAAACCAGTTGTTATTGATCTTAAAATGGTTGATGAGCTGGGTCTTACCCGGTCTTCCAGAGGTTTTGGCCATATTTTTATTATCGACCAACATATTGATAAGTGATGACTTTCCCACATTGGAACGACCTATAAAAGCGTATTCGGGTAGTGCTTCCTTGGGGCATTTGAGCACATCGGAATTGCTCATTACAAATTCGGCTGATGTAATTTTCATTGTACCGGGATAGAAAATCAATTACAAAGATACAGGACCATAAACGCTACACCAGGATGTACATGGGGTCTTGCTAAAAGCCCCGTTTCACCAGCCAGGCATCCAAGATTTGGTTGAATTGCTCAGGATGCTCCATCATGGGAGCATGGCCACATTTGTCGATCCAGAACAATTCGGAATCCGGCAAGAGCTCATGAAACTCCTCTGCTACGTTTGGAGGGGTAACGTTGTCCTGTTTCCCCCAAATAATACAAGTAGGTGTCTGCATATTGGGCAAATCCTTGGCCATATTGTGGCGAATGGCACTTTTGGCAATGGCCAAAGTCTTCACCAGTTTCATTCGGTCATTTACGGTTGCAAATACTTCGTCCACAATCTCTTTGGTAGCGACTTTAGGGTCATAGAAGACATCCTGGGCCTTCTTTTTAATGAAATCGTAATCCCCACGTTTGGGATAGCCATCACCCATGGCACTTTCATAGAGCCCGGAGCTGCCCGTTATCACCAATGCCTTTATTTTTTCAGGAAATAGTTTGGTATGTAAAAGGCCAATATGGCCGCCCAAGGAATTTCCCAAAAGGATAACATCTTTAAGGCCTTTGTGGGCTATAAACTCTTCTAGGAACTTGGCAAAGTTTTTTACCGTGGTTTTGAGCATGGGCATATCATAGATGGGCAATTCGGGCACCAAAACTTGATAGCCTTTGGTTGGAAAAAAATGGGTCACCCCCTGGAAATTGCTTAACCCCCCCATGAGCCCATGAAGAATGATAATGGGCTTCCCTTCACCAATTTCAATGTAACGGTACTTACCGTCTGTTATGATTTCGTCTTCCATCTAAGTTGGTTCGGCATCGAGCGGCAAATATAGGCATTTCAAAACACAACATTTTGGGATGGGAATGGGTAAGCAAAGTGTAGAAATGTGCAAAAGTGAGTGTCTTTTAGTGGATTAAGTTATCAACAAAGTGGAGATTTGTGGATTATTAGGTAATAATTTATATATATTTGGGTTAGTAATTACAATAAAGGGTTCTCTAAGAAGTGACTTCCATTGTTGGACAACATGATTGCAAAGCGGATGCCAAGGGTAGGATTATTCTGCCCACATCGCTAAAAAACAAATTAATGCCCTTTATGGGGGATGATTTTGTTATTAAGCGTTCCGTGGACCATGATTGCTTGGAATTGTATCCGCGGGTGAAGTTCGATGAATTGATGAAACAGGTCATGTCCCATCCCAACAAGGGGAAGCAATTTCGTCTTTGGTTGCGCAAATACACAGCGGGGTTAAAAGATGATGTCACTATTGATAGGGATTCGGGAAGACTTCAAATACCAAGGAACCTAATTGGGTTTGCGGGAATTGAGAAGGAAGTCGTGCTGAATGCCGCCCATACGTTCGTGGAAATATGGGCTAAACCAAAATATGAGGAGAATCTGGATTCCATGACTGATAAGGAATTTGACGATTTCTCTGAAGAAATTTTCAATGGAGGAGCACAGGGCATACCACCTACCGGTACTTCTTAAGGAATCGGTAGATGGATTGAACATAAAAGAAGACGGGGTTTATGTGGATGTCACCTTTGGTGGAGGGGGCCATTCCACTGAAATATTGAAACGGCTGGGCGGTAAGGGAAGGTTGATTGCCTTTGATCAAGATGAAGATGCACTGGCCAATACCATTAAGGATGGAAGATTTGAATTGATCAATGAGAATTTTCGGTTCCTTAAACGATTTTTAAAGTTCTATGGCATTCTAAAAGTTGATGGAATCTTGGCTGACTTTGGGGTGTCTTCCCATCAGTTTGATGTGGCCGAACGAGGATTTTCCACAAGGTTTGATGCGGCATTGGATATGCGAATGGACCAAAGAATGGCCAAAAGTGCCTATCATTTGGTAAATCAACGTAGCACGGAGGAGTTGACCAAGGTCTTTCTTGAATTTGGGGAACTGCGAAGTGCTAAGGGCATAGCGCATGCCATTGTAGCCGAAAGGTCACGGAGGCCAATTGAAACAACTCATGACCTTAAACGTGCCATTGCAAAATTTTTGCCAAGGGGAAAGGAGAATAAAACTTTGGCAAAGGTCTATCAGGCCATTCGGATTGAGGTAAATGAAGAGGTCTTGGCGTTGAAGGAATTCTTGGAGCAGGTTCCCGAAGTGTTGGATAAAGGGGGGAGGTTGAGTGTTATAAGTTACCATTCCCTGGAAGACAGATTGGTAAAGCGGTTCATCCGGGATGGCAAATTTGAGGGTCAGGCAGAAAAGGATTTTTATGGTAATGTGGACGTGCCATTGAAAAAGATAGGGGGACTTATAGTTCCGTCAAGTGAAGAAATAGCAAAAAATAATAGGGCACGTAGTGCTAAGCTTCGGATAGCGGAGCGAATTTAGGATTGGAAAAACAATCGGCAGAAAATGAAAAAAGGATTATTGGATATTTTAAAAGGTAGGTTTTTGGTGAGTGGGGATGCTCCCAAAAACTGGCTGTTCCTTCTTTTTGCATCCTTTCTGGCGGCCCTGATGATTTCCAGCAGCCATCGTGCGGATAAAAAAGTAACCAAAATTTCCGAATTGAACGAAGAAGTACGTGCTATGCGTAGTGAGTTTGTGGCTTTGCGACAACAACTTCAACAAATGCGTTTGGAATCCACTTTGCGAGTGGAAGTAGTGGACAATGGATTGAAGCCTACAGCTGTTCCCCCTCAAAAAATAATAGTTAAATCCGAAGAATAGTGCCTATTACCGAGAAACATATCATGAATAGGTTGTATCTGGTTGCCGGAGGCTTGTTCGTTTTTGCCATTGGGGTAGTGGTCAAACTTGTGGATATCCAAATGGTGAAGGGGGAAACCTACAAGGCCAAGGCCCTACAAAAGACCGAACGTATGTTCACCATTGAGCCCAACCGGGGCAATATCTATGCCGATGATGGAAGTCTATTGGCGGCTTCGGTGGCCAAATATGAAATCCGGTTTGATGCCAACACCGTGAAACCCAAGGTTTGGGAGGAGCATATTGGTCCACTGTGTGATTCCTTGGGCCAATTGTTCAATAAACCCTCGGCCCATTACCTTCAAATGCTTCGCAAGGCAAGGGCCAATAAGAACGGCTACAAACTCATTGCCCGCAATGTCTCCTATTTGGATTATGCGAGAATGCGAAAGTTTCCCATGTTTCGATTGGGTCCCAACAGAGGAGGGTTTATAGAAAAACATCGCGTTGTTCGTGAATATCCATTGGGGAAAATGGCGGCTAGGACCATTGGTTATGAAAGGGTGGATGAAAACGGATACTTTACCCGTGTGGGATTGGACGGTGCTTTTGGCTTTAGTTATTTACGCGGGAGGGAAGGTAAGCGTCTCAAGCAGAAAAGTGCGGGTAGCCAATGGAAACCTGTAGGGTTTAACAATACTGTGGAACCCAAGGATGGTCAGGATATCGTAACGACGATCAACACCAATATTCAGGATGTGGCCCATCACGCCCTATTGGCGCAATTGGAGAAATATAAAGCGGACCATGGTTGTGTTGTGGTCATGGAAACAAGGACAGGGGAAATCAAGGCCATTTCAAATCTGGGGAGAACTGAGGAAGGTACCTACTATGAAAAACTGAACTATGCCGTTGGGGAATCCCATGAGCCGGGCTCTACCTTTAAGCTAATGAGCTTGTTGGCGGCATTGGAGGATCAGGTGATTGATACCAGTAGTATTGTGGATACCGGAAAGGGAAAATATAAGGTCTATGACCGTATGGTCAAAGATTCCAAATGGGGTGGATACGGTGAAATCTCGGTAGCGGAGGCTTTTGCGGTTTCTTCCAATACGGCATTTGCCAAGATCATCCATGAAAACTATAAAGAAAGGCCGGAAAAGTTTGTAAACCGCCTGATGAATATGGGGCTGCATCAAGATTTGGATTTGCCGATCGTTGGCGAAGGTCAGCCCGTATTGCGGTATCCAGGTGATAAGGGATGGTCTGGAATTTCATTGGCCTGGATGTCCCATGGGTATGAAGTGGCCATGACACCCATACAGACCTTAACATTTTACAATGCCATTGCCAATGATGGGGAAATGGTACGTCCCCGCTTTTTAAAAGAAGCCCGGATAGGGGGCAAGGTAATCAAGGAATTCAAGAAAGACATCATCAATTCCTCCATCTGTTCCAAGGAAAATGTAGAAAAGGCACAGCAACTGCTCAAAAATGTGGTGGATAAAGATTTCGGAACCGGTAACGGGCTCTATTCGGCCAATTTTTCCATGGCTGGGAAAACAGGGACCTGTCAAAAGAATTACGTGGCCAAGGACCCGGACAAATTGGCCTATATTTCTTCATTCGTAGGTTATTTTCCGGCAGACAATCCCAAGTATTCCTGTATTGTGGTGATTCATGAACCGGATAAAAGTGTGGGGTATTATGGTGCGGACGTATCTGGCCCCGTATTCAAGTCCCTTGCACAAAAAATATACTCCAATTCACCGGTAGTGGAGGAGGTAACATCCTTGACCCCAAAAAACGAGGGACTGGAAGGGAATTATGGGCAATTCTATGCCAGGGCACAGGAAAAGTTGAATGCGATTCCCAACCTCCGTGGCATGAGTGCCATGGATGCCATTTCCCTATTGGAAAATATGGGACTGGAAGTTGAGGTCAAGGGGAATGGGAAGGTAAAAGCACAATCCGTAAAGGCCGGGACCCATACCAAAGAGGTCAACAAAATTATTTTGGAACTGTCGTGAAGTTGTTGAAGGACATATTATATGGGGTTGGCCTAAAAGCGGTACACGGAGATACCAGTGTTATGGTAAATGCCATTCATTTCGATTCCAGAAAGGTCGCTATGGATGATGTTTTCGTAGCTATTCCAGGTACACAAATTGATGGGCACCAGTTTATACCACAAGCGGTCAATACGGGGGCAAAAGCCATTATTTGTGAGGAATTCCCGGAATTGATGGTCAACGGGGTGACGTACCTCCAGGTAGACAATAGCCAAAGGGCATTGGCTATTATGGCAGCAAACTTTTATGGAAATCCCTCTAAAAACCTAAAGCTTGTTGGAGTTACCGGAACCAACGGGAAAACCACCGTAACCACGTTGTTATATCGGCTCTTTAAAAAAGCCGGCTATAAAGTGGGTTTAATTTCCACCATTAAAATTATGGTGGATGATAACGAACACCCAACCACCCATACCACTCCCGATTCACTGACCATCAATAGCTATTTGGATATGATGAGCGAAGAAGGGGTTGAGTATTGTTTTATGGAAGTAAGTTCCCATGGCATCCATCAAAAACGTGCCGAAGGCTTGTTTTTTGAAGGTGCCATTTTTACCAATTTGTCACATGATCATTTGGATTACCACAAAACATTTGCCGCCTATCGGGATACCAAGAAAAAGTTGTTCGACGGTTTGCCCAAAACGGCCTTTGCGCTCACCAATGTGGATGATAAGAATGGAATGGTGATGTTGCAGAACACCAAGGCAAGAAAAGTCACCTATGCCTTAAAATCATATGCCGACTATAGGGGTCAGATCCTGGAACGGCAGATTAATGGACAGCTGTTGAAGTTTAATGACAATGAGTTGTGGTCCAAACTTATAGGAGACTTTAATGCGTACAATCTTTTGGCCATTTATGCCACAGCGGATATGCTGGGATTGGAAACCTTGGAAATACTTCGCCTGGTGAGCGAATTGGAAAATGTGGACGGGAGATTCCAATATTTTATATCGAAAAAGAAAATTACGGCAATTGTTGATTATGCCCATACACCGGATGCGCTTAAAAATGTGCTGATTACCATCAACGCATTGAGGACTGGAAATGAAAACGTCATCACCGTAGTGGGGTGTGGTGGTGATCGTGATAAGTCGAAGCGTCCGGTTATGGGTCATATCGCATCGGAAATGAGCAATCAGGCCATTTTTACATCGGACAATCCAAGAAGTGAATCGCCGAGTAAGATTATTGATGAAATGGAAAAAGGTGTGGAAGCCCAAAACACCAAAAAGGTGCTGTCCATAGAAAACAGGAAGCAGGCCATTAAAACTGCCTGCAAACTGGCCATGGCCAATGACATCATATTGGTTGCGGGAAAGGGACATGAGACCTATCAGGAAACGAAGGGCGTACGTGCGGATTTTGATGATTTTAAAGAAGTGACCACAGCATTAAAGGAATTAAATAAGTAGATAAGGATGCTTTACTATTTGTTTGAATATTTGGAACAACAATACCAACTTCCGGGAGCTTCCCTGTTTCAGTTCCTCACCTTCCGGGCAGCTGTGGCGGTAATCCTTTCCTTGCTTATTGCCATGGTATATGGTAAACGAATCATCCTTTTTCTCCAAAAGCAACAAATAGGGGAAACCATCCGCGATCTGGGATTGGAGGGACAACAGCAGAAGGCGGGTACCCCTACAATGGGCGGTATCATTATTATTATGTCCACTTTAATACCGGTACTGTTGGTAGCGGATTTAAAGAATATTTATGTCGTCCTATTGATCGTTACCATGCTCTGGATGGGAATTATCGGGTTTATTGACGACTACATTAAAATCTTTAAAAAGGATAAAAAAGGGCTAAAGGGCCGCTTTAAGGTAATGGGCCAAATTGTTTTGGGACTCATTGTAGGGGCCGTGCTCTATTTCCATCCTATGGTCACCATGAAGGAAAAGGATGTCATGACCATTACCCAGGACTTTAAGGTAGAAAAGGTCTATGGGCAGGAAATTAAATCGGTTCGTACCAATATTCCTTTTTTCAAGAATAATGAGCTGGATTATGCGGACCTCATTTCGTGGATGGGGGATGGCGCAGCGGATTATGCATGGTTGATTTTTATTCCGATTGTGATTCTTATCGTAACCGCGGTATCCAACGGTGCCAATTTAACCGATGGGATCGATGGTTTGGCCGGAGGTTCCTCGGCTATCATTGTGTTGACTTTGGGCATATTCGCCTGGGTTTCGGGTAACATACAATTCTCTGACTATCTGGACATTTTCTATATCCCAAGGGTAGGGGAATTGGTGGTTTTTATAGCCGCCTTTGTAGGGGGACTTGTAGGTTTTCTTTGGTACAATACCTATCCCGCCCAGGTTTTTATGGGGGATACGGGAAGCTTGACAATTGGTGGGGTCATCGCCGTAATAGCCATCATTGTTCGAAAGGAGTTGTTGATTCCATTGCTGTGCGGAATTTTTTTCGCCGAGTCCATATCAGTGATGTTGCAGGTTGGATATTTCAAGCATACAAAGAAAAAATACGGAGAGGGCAGGCGTATCTTTTTAATGGCGCCATTGCATCATCACTACCAAAAGAAAATGTACCACGAAAGTAAAATTGTCACCCGTTTTTGGATTGTGGGGATTTTGCTGGCCATACTAAGTATAGTAACACTTAAAATACGCTAGCAATGAAGCGTTTGGTGGTGCTTGGTGGAGGGGAGAGTGGTATAGGTACGGCCATTTTGGGAAAACAAAAAGGGTTTGGGGTCTTTGTTTCGGACAAAGGGGAAATCAAACCGGAATATCAGGAAGTTCTTGAACATTTTGAGATTGAATGGGAAGATAACCAGCATACCGAAGAAAGGATTTTAAATGCTGACCTGGTGATGAAAAGTCCGGGCATCCCGGACAAGGTGCCTTTGGTGCAAAAACTGGTGGAGCAAGGTATCCCGGTGATTTCAGAAATTGAATTTGCATCCCAATATACGGATGCCACCATCATTGGAATCACGGGAACCAATGGAAAAACCACCACTACAAGCCTTGCTTATCATTTGTTGAAAGAGGCAGGCTTAAATGCGGGCTGTGCGGGAAATATTGGGGACAGTTATGCCAAAATGGTTGCTGAAAAGGACGTGGACCATTATGTGTTGGAAATAAGCAGCTTTCAATTGGACGGCATTGTTGATTTTAAACCAAAAGTTGCGGTGATAACCAATATCACGGAGGACCATTTGGACCGCTATGAGTACCAATTTGAAAAATATATCGCGGCCAAATTCAGGATAGCCATGAACCAAGATGAAAATGACTATCTGATTTATGATGCTGATGATAATATTATTCAGGAGGGGCTACAAAAGCACACCATTCGATCTAAACAGGTTCCTTTTTCCTTGAGCACAAGGCAGGAAATGGGCGCTTGGATGGAAAATGGGGTAATACGATTTAAACTAGAAGCTAACACGATAGATATGAGTACGGATTTTTTGACTTTGGAAGGACAACATAATATTAAGAATACCATGGCCGCAGGTTTGGCTGCTATGTTGGTCGGTGTTCGTAAGGAGGCCATCAAACAAAGTATCCAAACATTCCAGGGGGTACCACACCGATTGGAAAAGGTATTGAAAATCAATCATGTGGAATATCTGAATGATTCCAAAGCCACCAATGTAAATGCTGCGTATTACGCTCTTGAAGGTATAAAAAAACCAATTGTCTGGATTGTTGGCGGGGTAGATAAAGGCAATGACTATACCCCCTTAATGCCTTTGGTAAGGGAAAAGGTAAAAGGCATTATTTGTTTGGGAATGGACAATACCAAGCTCATGGACACCTTTAGTGGGGTAGTGGAGCCCATGGTAGAAACCTTTTCAATGGAACAAGCCGTGAAGGTGGCCTATAAAATGGCCACTCGTGGTGATGCCGTTCTACTTTCCCCGGCCTGTGCAAGTTTCGACCTGTTCGAAAACTACGAGGATAGGGGTAATCAATTTAAAGCTGCAATCAGAAAACTATAGGGATGAAAGCACTATTGCGCAATTTAAGGGGAGATCGGGCTATTTGGGGTATTGTTGCCCTTTTGGCACTATTTTCCTTTTTACCTGTGTATAGTGCAAGTACCAATTTGGTCTATGTAAAGGATGCAGGTACGACCATTGGTTATTTGGTAAAACATGGCGTATTACTGTTTTTGGGTTTCATGATCATTTATGCCGTACACCGGATACCTACACATTACTTTAAAGGCCTGTCCCTGATAGCAATGCCCATTATCATACCCCTCTTGGCATACACCTTGACCGTGGAAACCCAAATTGGGGAAGTAACGGCAAATAGATGGATTCGCATACCGGTCATCGGAGTGAATTTTCAAACCTCCACCCTGGCCTCCGTGGTCCTGATGATCTGGATAGCCCGGTACTTGACCAAAATCAAGGATAGCCACATCACCTTTAAGGACAGTATATTACCACTATGGATTCCCACGGCTTTGGTCATTGCCCTGATTTTACCCGAAAACTTTTCCACGGCAGCCATTTTAAGTTTTATGGTATTGATGTTGTGCTTTCTGGGCGGCTATCCCTTAAAGTATCTTTTGAGTATGGTGGGTGTTGGTCTGCTTGTCGTGGCCATGTTCATAACCGTATTATTTGCAGCTCCGGACAAGATTCCGTCGCAAAGGGCACTTACCTGGAAAAACCGTATTGAAACCTTTTTATATCCCGAAAAAGCTTCGGCAGATGCATCAAGACAGGTGGAATATGCAAAAATGGCCGTTGCGGAAGGTGGCCTGGTGGGCAAGGGTGCTGGAAAGAGTGTGATGAAAAATCTGTTATCGCAGAGCACCTCGGATTTCATATTTGCGATCATTATAGAGGAATATGGACTTGTTGGTGGTTTGGGCTTACTGTTCTTTTACCTGTTGCTGCTATTTCGAATAGTAGTGGTAGCCAATTCGGCCAAATCGGTTTTTGCCAAATTACTGGTGATAGGAGTGGGGTTGCCCATCGTATTTCAGGCATTTATAAATATGGCCGTGGTTGTGGAATTATTTCCAACCACAGGTCAGCCATTACCCTTGATAAGTATGGGGGGAACCTCAATATGGATGACTTGTTTGGCCATAGGAATAGTGTTGAGCGCGAGTGATAAAAGACAAGAGGAAACAACTTCGGCGGAAGTTGATGATACCAACCCTTTGGAAGTATTAAGTGGGCAATTATAAGATCATACTTTCCGGAGGAGGGACTGGCGGACATATTTATCCCGCCATTGCGATTGCCAATGAAATAAAAAGGCGGTATCCCACTACCAATTTTTTATTTGTAGGGGCAAAGGACAAAATGGAAATGGAGAAAGTTCCGCAGGCAGGCTACACGATCAAAGGCCTTTGGATAAGCGGACTTCAACGGAAACTAACGTTTAAAAACTTGATGTTTCCCATAAAATTGATGCATAGTTTGTTGAGTGCAGGAAAAATAGTAAACCAATTCAAACCCGATGTTGTCATTGGCACTGGTGGCTTTGCAAGCGGTCCACTTTTAAGGGTGGCCTCTGGCAAGGGAATTCCCTGTGTGTTACAAGAGCAGAATTCCTATGCCGGTATTACCAATAAGCTTTTGGCCGGTAAGGCCAAAAAAATATGCGTTGCCTATGATGGTATGGAGCGTTATTTTCCAAAGGAAAAAATCGTGAAAACTGGAAATCCGGTTCGGGTGGATTTGGTAAATGCACAATTGGACAAAGCAACAGCAGCAAAGGTTTTTGGATTAAAACCAAACAAAGCCATACTCCTCGTTTTAGGGGGAAGCCTGGGAGCGCGGCGAATCAATCAGTTGGTGGAGGCCAAGTTGGATTTTTTCAGGGAATTGGGAATTCAGCTGCTTTGGCAATGTGGGAAGCTGTATGTGGAGGACTATGGAAAACATACTTCGGAAGAAGTCAAAGTAGTGCCTTTTATCAACGACATGGATAAAGCCTTTGCAGCTGCCGATGTTATTGTTTCAAGGGCCGGGGCAAGTTCGGTCTCCGAGCTTTGCATTGTGGGTAAGCCCGTACTCTTTATTCCATCACCCAATGTCGCGGAAGACCATCAGACCAAAAATGCTTTGGCATTGGTAAAGGAAGACGCCGCTTTGCTGTTGAAGGAATCCCGGTTGGATGAGGAATTTGAGGCCGTCTTTAAGGAATTGATGTATTCAAAAGAGCGGCAAGCGACGCTTGGAAAGAATATAAGGAAATTGGCCTTGCCCAATGCAACAGGTCATATTGTGGATGAGATAGAAAAACTTTTGAATTGAACGTAAAGGACATACATAGCGTTTACTTTATTGGCATAGGAGGCATAGGGATGTCGGCCTTAGCGCGCTATTTCCTTTACATTGGCAAGGAAGTGGCAGGATACGATAAAACCGCCACCCCACTGACCGGGGAATTGGAAAATCTGGGTATAGCGGTTCATTATGAGGATTCCGTTGCGCATATTTCCGAAGAATTCACCAAGGTGGGTTCCACGCTTGTGGTGTACACTCCTGCCGTACCAAACACACATTCGGAACTCTGTTATTTTAGAGGGAACGGATTTGAGGTCAAAAAGCGTTCCGAGGTTTTGGGCCTAATCACAAAGGATACCTTTTGTTTTGCCGTTGCGGGTACCCACGGGAAAACAACCACTTCCTGTATTCTGGCCCACTTGTTAAAGGAGGTGGATAGTTCTTTTACGGCTTTTCTTGGGGGGATTTCGGAGGATTTTAATAGCAATTTTGTTTTTGAGGGCAATACCTATTCCGTAGTGGAAGCAGATGAGTTTGATCGGTCCTTTTTACAGCTTTCCCCAAATGTGGCCTGTGTGACCTCAATGGATGCGGACCATTTGGATATTTACGGCACGGTATCCGATCTGATCGGGGCATTTGAGGAGTTTGCCAAAAAACTCGGTGCTATGGGTAAGCTTTTAGTAAAAAAGGGTTTGCCTTTGCAAGGCATCACCTACGGTATTGAGGACGGAGCGGATTATTGTGTAAAAAACATTCGGATCCAAAAAGGCGTTTATCTTTTTGACATCCATACCCCTTCCGGGACTTTGCAGGAAGTAATGTTCCAAAAACCGGGAAGACATAATCTATTGAATGCACTTGCTGCCTTTGCCATGGCGGTGGAAGCTGGATTTCCGGCGGAACCACTGGCTCGGGGACTTCAATCCTTTAAAGGGGTACAGCGCAGATTCTCTTATCAAATCAAGGAAAAGGACTTTGTATTTATTGATGACTATGCCCATCATCCGGCGGAGATAGAAGCGGTCTATGATGCAGTTTCGGAGATGCACCCCAATCTGTTCATGACGGTGGTGTTCCAACCCCATTTGTTCAGTCGGACCAAGGATTTCGTAGACGGATTTGCAACCTCCTTGGCAAAGTTCGACAGGATTTTCCTTCTGGATATTTATCCTGCAAGGGAGAAGCCAATTCCAGGAGTTACATCGGACTGGCTATTGAAGAAAATCGATAATCCCAATAAAAAGTTGGTTAAAAAAGCGGGCCTACTGATGGAGATACAAAATGATAGACCAGATGTATTGATTACCCTGGGAGCAGGGGATATTGGTTTGGAAGTTCCTAAAATCAAAAAAGCACTAGCCTATGCGAGTTAATTGGAATTATATAAAGCTGTCGGTTTTGATTCTGGCCATTGTGGGGCTGTATGGTTTTGCGGACTATAGGGGGAAAAATAGAAAAATTGATGATATACACATCAAGTTTCTGGGAGAGAGCGATTTGTATATCACCGAAGACGCAGTTAATAAATTGTTAATACAAAATTACGGCAGCGTAAAAAACAGGAAAAAAGAACAAGTAGTTTTGAATACCATAGAAGAGATTATCGAGTCCAATCCTATGGTTAAAAACGCCCAGGTCTACTTCTCAATTGAGGGGAAACTTATTTCAGAAATCGTTCAACGAAATCCTATTGGAAGAATAGAAGGGGTCAACAGGTTCTATCTGGATGATGAGGGAAAACATATGCCGCTGTCAAGGTACCACTCGGCCCGTGTTCCCATTATTACAGGTAAGATTACGGGCAAGAGCCTGGAGGATGCCTATGTTATCCTGAATTACATCAATAAGGATGATTTTTTACGGAAGAATGTGATTGGGATCCATATCAAGGATGAAGGGGACTATCAATTGAAGTTAAGGGTGGAGGATTTTGTGGTAAATCTTGGGGATGTGGAAAACTTGGACGAGAAGTTCAAGAACTTCATGGCTTTTTATTTAAAAGCAACCAGGGACAAGACGTTGGGAAAATATGCCGTAGTGAGTTTGGAATTTGATAATCAAGTGGTTTGCACCAAAATATAAATTATGGAACAAGGTAAGTATTCAGTCGGGTTAGACATTGGGACAACCAAAATTGTGGCCATCATTGGCCGTGAGAACGAATATGGTAAAATAGAGGTTTTGGGCACGGGTCGTTCAAAAAGTTTGGGTGTCCATAGGGGCGTTGTCAATAATATTACCCAAACGATCTCTTCCATACAACAAGCAGTGGAACAGGCAGAATTGAATGCGGGTTTGAAAATCGGTTCCGTTGTGGTGGGTATTGCCGGACAACATATACGAAGCTTGCAGCATAGTGACTATATCACCAGATCGGATGCTGAAGAAGTCATCAATGAAAATGATTTGGACAAGTTGTGCAACCAAGTATACAAATTGGTGATGTTGCCCGGGGAGGAAATTATCCATGTGCTACCGCAGGAATACCGGGTAGATGGCCAATCGGAGATCAAACAACCCATTGGAATGTACGGTGGTCGACTGGAAGCCAATTTCCATGTGGTGGTAGGTCAGGTTTCATCCATAAAGAACATTGGTAGGTGCATTAAAAGTGCCGGATTGGATTTAGGGAATATCACCTTGGAACCCCTTGCCTCGGCAGAAGCGGTACTGAGTCAGGAAGAGAAGGAAGCAGGTGTGGCTTTAATAGATATAGGTGGCGGTACCAGTGATCTGGCAATTTTCAAGGATGGGATCATTCGCCATACCGCGGTTATCCCTTTTGGGGGCAATGTCATTACCGAGGACATTAAGGAAGGCTGTTCCATTATAGAAAAGCAGGCAGAGTTGCTCAAAATCAAATTTGGATCGGCCTGGCCCGGGGAAAACAAGGATAATGAAATTGTGTCCATACCCGGACTTAGGGGAAGGGAGCCCAAGGAAATTACCCTGAAGAACCTTTCCAAGATCATCCACGCCAGGGTTGTTGAAATTATAGAGCAGGTGTATGTGGAAATCAAGAACTATGGGCATGAAGAGCAGAAGAGAAAACTCATTGCCGGAATCGTACTTACCGGTGGTGGAAGTCAGTTAAAGCACCTAAAACAATTGGTGGAATACATTACGGGGATGGATACCAGAATTGGATACCCCAATGAACATTTGGCAGGGGATTCCGATGATGAAATTGCAAGTCCACTGTATGCCACAGCGGTTGGACTTCTTATGAACGCAGTGCAATCCGATGCCAAAAATCAGCAACAGGAAAGTGTTGACCCAGAACCTGAAAAGGTGTTGGCGGGCGAAGAGGCCCATGCCGCAGGAAATACCGTTCAGGTAAAAGAACGAAAAACCATTTTTGATAAATGGTCAGAAAAACTGAAGGACTTTTTAGACAACGCAGAATAAGAATTTAGATACACACCCACAAAATACAACAGCACCATGAGTAAGAACAATGAATTTGATAACATCGCATTCGATTTGCCAAAGAACACAAGCAACGTCATAAAAGTAATAGGCGTTGGCGGTGGAGGTAGTAATGCCATAAACCATATGTACCAGGCCGGCATCAACGGTGTGGATTTTGTTATTTGCAATACGGACGCACAAGCACTTGACAATAGTTCGGTGCCCAACAGGATCCAATTGGGGGTCTCCCTCACCGAGGGCCTTGGCGCGGGGGCCAATCCGGAAATTGGGGAACAGGCCGCCCTGGAAAGTATGGAGGATCTTAAGGAGATGCTGGAAAGTACCACAAAGATGGTATTCATTACTGCCGGAATGGGGGGTGGAACAGGTACGGGAGCAGCGCCCGTCATTGCCAAGGTTGCCAGGGAAATGGATATTCTCACAGTGGGTATCGTCACCATTCCATTTCAGTTTGAAGGTGCCATGCGTTGCAAACAGGCCCAGTTGGGTATTGAAAAACTTCGTTCCAATGTGGATTCGTTGATCGTTATCAATAACAACAAGCTTCGGGAGGTTTACGGTAATCTCGGTTTCAAGGCCGGATTCTCAAAAGCAGATGAGGTGTTGGCCACAGCAGCTCGTGGTATCGCTGAAGTGATTACCCACCATTACACGCAGAACATTGACTTAAGGGATGCCAAAACCGTCCTGTCCGATAGTGGTACGGCAATTATGGGATCCGCAACCGCTTCAGGTTCAGGAAGGGCCAATGAAGCCATTATGAAAGCTTTGGATTCCCCATTGTTGAATGACAACAAAATTACTGGTGCTAAAAATGTTTTGTTGCTCATTGTTTCCGGTACGCAGGAAATTACGATAGACGAAATCGGTGAAATCAATGACCATATCCAAATAGAGGCTGGTCATGGTGCAAATATCATCATGGGTGTTGGTGAAGATGAGAATTTAGGGGATGCTATAGCAGTAACTGTGATAGCCACCGGTTTTGCCGTGGACCAGCAAGATGACATTGTGAATACGGAATCCAAAAAGATTATCCACACTTTGGAAGATGAGCAAAAGGCAGTCCAAAACTTGAGCTCGGAAAGCACTATGGTGAGTAAGCCTACCTTCACTAACGCTGCGGAGGGGGAACCGGTAATCAAACATACCTTGGAAGAAGAGCCTGGGAAACCGGAGTCCGATATCATACCCACTACCAATTATATTCGAAACTTCAATGTGTTTTATGAGGAAGTGCTGCCAAAACCTGTGGAAGAGGTTGTGGCCAGTACCACAATGCATGACGATTTCATTATTATAGAAGCTAAGGATGTTATTAATGACATCAATGTCATAGATGCTGAAGTTGTCTCGCCAAAACTCGAGGAAGACCAAATCACATTGACCTTTGATATGCCTTTAAACGAGGTGAAAGAGGAAAAGCCTTTTGAGAATACCATCACTTTTGATCTGGACAAGGAGACAAAGGATATGGAAGTTCAAGAGTATGTGGAAGTGAGTCCGGTCCTGGATTACAATTTGGATGGTGAAACACGATATAACCTGGAAGAGTATATGGAGTTGGAGACCCAGCTCACCGGTGCCCGTTCCGTTGCCGAGACCCATGAACCAAAATTAGTGGAGAACGAATTGGTCTTTGAGAAAAAGACCATAAAAACTGAGGCCTCCTCAGAAAAGGAAACAGCGGGGGATGGCAATGTGGACCCCTTTAACACGTCAATAAGTGATTTATTGAAAGAACGGGCAGAAGAACGCAAACGTAAACTAAAAAATTTCAATTACACCTTTAAGAACAATAGAAAGAGTGTGGATGATATAGAAAAGGAGCCTGCGTACAAGCGCCAGGGAATTGATTTAAATGAAAATCCAAAGGAACAGAAGGTCTCTCGGATGAGTTTGGGGGAAGACAGTAATGATGAAATTCAACTGCGCTCCAACAATTCATTTCTCCATGACAATGTTGATTAGTAGTGTTTAGTTTGTTTCCATTTTAATGGAGCGTTTAGACCCGAAAATATTGTACTATTTTCGGGTTTATTTTTTATCTTCGCAGCCCTTAACAATAGTATGGTATGGGACTGCAGGAAAACGTAATGACGGAGCTAAAAGCGGCAATGAAAGCGAAGGATACCGTTGCCTTGGAAGCATTGCGTGCCATTAAATCGGCCATATTGTTGGCGCAAACGGAAAAGGGTGGGGGAGCAGGACTTTCTGAGGAAGATGAAGCGAAGTTGGTTCAAAAGCTGGTAAAGCAGCGTAAGGACAGTGCTGCCATTTTTAAGGAACAGGGCAGGGAAGACCTCGCGGAACCGGAATTGGCACAAGTTGCGGTTATCGAACGGTTTTTGCCCGAACAATTGACCGAAGAGGAAATAGAAAAAGTGGTGGTACAGACCATAGATGCATTGGGAGCGTCCGGAATGCAGGATATGGGGAAGGTAATGGGTGTGGTGACCAAGGAATTGGCAGGACAGGCCGATGGGAAGACCATCTCCACCATTGTTAGAAATAAATTGGCCACGTAGCTCAGCTGAATAGAGCACTGGATTTCGGCTCCAGCGGTCGGGGGTTTGAATCCCTCCGTGGTCACTAAACGGGATTTTTCACAAATCGAGTGGAAATTCCCGTTTTTTATTTCCTTCAAATTGACTGAAAACAAGCGGATTGCACGAAAAATTTCATTGACCCGAAAAGTTTGAACTAGCTTGTTTTTGAAGTCATACCGAATCCCGTCGGGGAACACCATATATTGGATGGCCCTTTTGGTTTCCAAATCCCCTAACCTCCACAATGATGGTAAGTTACAGGCATAATCAAGTGCCATTTTTACCGACTTATTAAGGTTTGAACTATTTATTCCCTCATTGCCCAATCTTGTTTCCAATTCCCTTTGTTTAGATTTAAGTTCAGGCATAAAAAGGTCATACTGTGACCTTGTAATTTCGTTAAGGACGACATACCTTCTTTCCAAAGTGTTTATCTGCTCTTTAAACTTATTGAGTTCATTGGTTAACCTCTTTTGGTCCTGAGGTGCTTCTTGGTTTTTATCGATCAATGTATCGTGAATTATCTCGGTCAGGGGTTCGATATACTTTTTATCGGCTATGGTATAATTCCCCAACAAATCCAAAAACTCTTCATGGAGCTTTTTGGCACTTCTATTCTCCTTGCTGCCCTTACGTCTGTTCTTGTAATAATACAGACCCTTTTTCCTCACTATAAATCCAGTATAGGGTGTTCCGCAGACCGAAGACTTGACAAACATTTTCAGCGGTAGGTTTTCATCATCGAGTGAATACTTTCTGGGAGATTCACCTACATGAAGTAAATTATGGATTTTAAGAAAGACCTCCTTTGTAATTAAAGCCTCATGCTTCCCTTGGATTACCTCTCCGGGAATCAGGCTGTTGACGATCAGTCCGCAATAGAAGGGGTTCCTGAAAAGGTCGGTCAGCTTTTTTGCCTTTATGACCAAGCCCTTTTCTTTCAGCCTTTCCGCAATCTCGACATGGGACATATTGGCGTTCGCTTTCCATAAAAAAGCTTTCTTCAGCAACCTTCCTTCCTCGGTAATCACGAAATTTGGAATCTTCCCTTTACCTGGATTGGTGTTGGTGTATCCAAACGGATAGGCACCCGTCCAATATCCCCTTCGCAGCTTTTCCTGCATGCCCGTGATGGATTTGTCCCTACGCACTTGGTTGTCGAAGTGGGAGAACATGTGGTACAGATTTTCTTGGAACGTACCCGCACTTGTTGTCACATCGATTTCCTGTGTGGCCGAGATAACGGCCACTCCCTGCTTTTTCAGTTGCTCACTGATATAGGCCCCGTTCGCGCCGGTTCTTGAAAACCTGTCGTAAGAGTAAACAATGATATAGCCGATATTCTTCTTCCTCTTGACATAGTTCAGCATCCTTTGGAACTCCCTACGCTCATCGCTCTTTGCTGATTCATAGGTTCCCCCGAAATATTCGATTACATCCAATTCCTTCCTGAGTGCGTACTCCTTACAATATTTGAGTTGTGTGGTCAGACTGGCATTGTTGTCAAATTGCTCTTTGCTCGAAACACGGGTGTAGATTACGGCCGTATTGTTTTTTCCTATGACCCTTCCCTTTTCATTTTTGGCAAATTGATTGAATACCTCTAGGTTCATGTGCTTTCTTTTTGGACATGGCGGCAAACTATGTTGGCCAGTTGTTGAAGTTGCTCTACGATTTTCTCTGCATCTTCTTCCGTGTAATCTTCAAAACCTTCGTAAGTCTTGAGCCATGTACTGTTAAATGTTCGTTTTTTCTGCTTTAGCTCAATTGTTGGGTTTGACATTTCCCCTAAATGTCAGCAGCTCCTGTGTCTTTAGGTCACTACCGTATTTGTAAAAGCAGGCTTTAATTTACCTTTTTTAATCGATTTAATTCCTTGTGGAATCACCATTTTATCACATACTTATGAGTTGTTGGTTAACAACCTTTAGTTTTTTATGAATGATTGACTTTTTTCCTGAATGTCCGGTTCACACAGACAATTTTCCCATGGCTTTGCTTGATTTCCAGATTTTGAAAATCATGTTGTTTCAGGGCATCGATGATGCGTGCTTCTGTATCCAATCGTTCCAAGCCCTCGATGACATCGACCTCCCCATTTTTGATTATGAGTTTGATGGACAGAAACCTCTTGTTCCGTATCATCTCCAATACTTGTATTTCAGAGGAGGACAATCCTAAAGATTCTAGCTTATCGGTCTTTTCCATGGGTTCTGTTTTCATAATGGTTTCTAAAGATTGAATCCCTTTCCTTTCTTTTTTCTTCGCTTTTTGCGCTTGTACCTATCCTTATCGTCAAGCTCCAACTTGAAGGCGTTCCACGGATTGTCCTCGACCAATGGGGCTACCCATCCAATTCCTTGATTTTTTGCCACATGGTGTTCTGGTTCTTCATTAGCATTTTGAGCCCGTTCAGCATCTCCTGCTGGCACCTCGATAACTCTTTGTGTTCCATTTGCGATTGCTCCATCAGACTTTGCAGTTGCTCCAATTGCATTGTTATTTTTGAGAACAATTGCACGGTCTCTTGTTTGCTCATAATCGATATGTTTTACGATACTGTTCCATGAAAATCTTTTGCCCAAGGAGCTTCCCTTATAGATGACATCCCCATATTTGAACGATATTCCGGACACTCGCCCCGTAGTCTTGCCGACATTGAACTTTGGATAGATATTGTGCGCTTTGAGCAGCTTGATAAATTCAGCTGTATTCTTTGCCTGTGAAATGGTGGACGCGATTTTATCCTGAAGGATAAGCTTGGTCGGTGCTGTACCCGTTCGCAATGTTTTTTCAATTTCCCTTTGGGTGAGTGATTTTTTTATATTGGATTTTCCCAGAACTTGGGTAAGTCCATATTTCTTTTCTAGATTATTGAGCACTTCCCGGCTTCTTCTTTTAATATTGCTGTCGCCTGTTACCCTGCCCGAATATCTGACCCTGTTCGCAATGATATGGATGTGCTCATGTTCGGTATCGGTATGGCGGTACATGATGAACTGGTTGTTGTCGAAACCCATCTTCATCAGATAATCACAACCGAACGATGTAAACTCTTTATCGTCCAAATGGTCTGAATGTGGCAGGTTCAATGAAACATGGAAAACCGCTTTTCCGAGTCCGGGACGTAACTGTCTTATCAGATTGAACTCATTGGTCATATTGACCGAAGTGGAATGCTCAATATTGGAATCGATAACATATCCAACCCCCTCATCCACCTTTTTTTCATTGTAGGCCAAAACCCCATAAAAATCCTTCCCTATGACAATCTTACCTATCATCGTTTGCGATATTTGATTTGAGGTATTGCAATAGAATTTTTACCTCCTCTAATTGTTTGGAAATACTAAATGGGTCCCAAATACCTGAGTTTACAACCCTAGTGAGTTGGTTCAGGTTATTTCCTATCCTACTCAATTCAACAAAAAGTTTTCTGTCCAATGGGCTGACCATCTTTTTTGGAAAAGACTTGCCAGTGACTTTTCGTCGGATATATTCTGCTATGGACAATCCCATGACTTCCGCATTCGTGGATACCCTACAGTATTCATCAGCGGTCATCCTGACATTGACCTGTATTGTTTTCAGATTGCTCAATTCTTTTTTTGGCCTACCCATTTTCAATAGATTTTGTGAGGATCACAAGGCAGCTACAAACGAAGTGCGTAGGGTTTTTGTTAGCAAAAACACAACTTGCTCCGTGACCTCCGGTTAACTTGTCACAAACCTAAGGGTATTTGAAAAATGGAAAGGGAGTTGGCATACATGGGTTTATGTATGGCAAATGGGGTTGACAAAATAATATTTTCGTATGGGCATTTCAAGGAATACAATGGTTTGGATTTCAAGATAGGATTTGGAACATTGTCCTTAAAGGGATAGGGCTCACATACACCCTACCTTTCTAAATTGATTGTCTTTTTGTATTGTCCAAGGGATTGCCAAAAAAGGTTTTTTGGCAATCTCCCCGCTGAAATACTTCAATGGTAAGGGAATGAAAAACACAGGTAAGCATCATACCTTCACGGGTAGCAACAGCTTTTTTTGGCAACTTCATTCTTTCCCCTTGCCACAAAAATCTCCTGAAAAGCTCCTGTCACATCAATTCCATGGGTTACATACCCATAATTATCAAGTCTATTAAAAGTGGCGCGTTATGATAAAATATCAGGAACCGCTTTTCGTAAGGATAAGGACACTGGAAATAAAGATGAAACCAAATTCGTCCAATTACGGCACAAAGGTCATGCCCAACGGCTCTATCACGGAAAACAGTTATCAGGTCCCAAACCATTATTGAACACGACCTATATGAATATATAAATATCTGTGGGTACAATTATTTAATCATATACATATATAAACCCATGGAGCATTTAGAAAATACTTTGTCTGGTAATTTTTGAAAAAAACATCAAAAAAACATGGAGATTATATTTGAACAAAAAAGATTTTATCATTTAAGAGATATTGTAAGGTTCCCTTAATTTTTTTTGTAGAAAGGATACACACGAAATACTTTAAGCCTTTTGATGGAAGCCATCGGTGGGCACTTCAGATGGGAACAATTCTTGAATTAATAAGTTTTATTGAAAAAAGCCTTCTTTCTTGTTCAAATATCATCGCCTTACATTTTAGCCTGATGGGATATTCTTTCACACAATAATTTCGAATTTATTTGACTCCAAAAAGTAAGACAAAGTGTTAGCTATGTCAATTGGTCGAGAAGAAACTGTTCTTTACTAGTTTTGCCTCAAAACAAACCTTACTTTTTTCGAGTTCAATTTAATTTCAAAAAAGTCTGTCATTAAAATGTACGAGATTTTGAATTGTTATATTATGTTGTAGGATACAGAATTTTCTTATTTTTATTTTTTTTTAGCTTAATTATTTGAAAAAGCCTTTTCCATTTTACAAGCAGCCTGGAGTAAAGGACTGTGGCCCTACTTGTCTTAGAATTATTGCCAAACATTATGGTAAGCTTATATCATTGCAAGAGATACGGAAGCTTTCCGAGACTACTAGAATAGGGAGTAATCTTCTTAAGTTGAGTGATGCTGCAGAGGCTATCGGATTCAAATCTATTGGTGCTAAACTGAGCTACACCCAATTAGAAGATGCTCCATTACCCTGTATAGTGCACTGGAATAAAAATCATTTTGTTGTTGTTTATAAAATCAAAATGGGTGTTGTTTATGTCTCTGATCCATCCTATGGTCTTATTACCTATAGCAAAGAAGAATTCTTGGTTAGATGGATTGGGAATAATGCTAGTGAAAATATCAAAGAGGGCATAACTTTATTATTGGAAATAACTCCTAAGTTCCAAAAGTTGCAATGGGAGAATACTGATAAAAAATCATTACGTTTTCTGTTTCAATATTTGTTCAAATACAAGGGATTAATTATTCAACTCTGTATTGGGTTACTTGTTGGTAGTTTGCTACAATTAATCTTTCCTTTTTTAACTCAAAGTATTGTAGATGTTGGTATACAGAATCAAGATATCAACTTTATCTATGTGGTATTGGCTGCACAAATTATGCTTTTCTTAGGACGTACCAGCGTAGATATTTTCAGAAGCTGGATTTTGTTGCACTTGAGTACACGGATTAATATCTCTTTGGTTTCCGATTTCTTTATCAAGCTTATGGCATTGCCCATGGCTTATTTTGACACGCGCATGACCGGTGACATTATGCAACGTATAAACGACCATAGTAGAATAGAGAACTTGCTAACCGGCACCACATTAAGCACTCTTTTCTCTATGTTTAATTTATTGGTTTTTGGAGCAGTGCTCATATATTATAGTTCTGCCATTTTTGGAATATTTGCCATTGGGAGTATCCTTTATGTCATATGGATTTTATACTTTCTCAAAAGGAGAAAAGAGTTGGATTACAAACGTTTTTCACAATTGAGCCAAGAACAGAGTACTGTCATCGAATTGATTAATGGCATGCAGGAAATCAAGATGCACAATGCTGAAAAACAGAAACGTTGGAAATGGGAATTTGTGCAAGCTCGGCTGTTTAAAGTATCTGTACAGAGCCTTGCTCTGGAGCAAGTACAGGGGGTGGGATCATCTGTAATTAACGAACTTAAGAATATTGTTGTAACCTTCACTTCGGCTGTTTTGGTAATAGAAGGAAATATTACTTTAGGAATGATGTTGTCCATACAGTATATCATTGGGCAATTGAATGCCCCAATAGGCCAAATGGTAGGTTTTATCCAATCTTATCAAGATGCTAAAATAAGCATGGAACGTCTCAGTGAAATTCATGATAAGAAAAATGAAGAGGATAATGATAAGCAATTAGCAGTAAAAATTAAACCTAATCAAAAATTAGAAATTAAAAATCTATCTTTTAGATACTTGGGAAGTGACGAGAATGTGATCAAAGGACTGAGTATGGAAATCCCTGCCAATAAAGTAACAGCAATAGTAGGGACTAGTGGTAGTGGTAAAACCACTTTGTTGAAATTATTGTTGAAGTTTTACAATCCAAATAAAGGAAATATCCTATATGGAGACCAATATCTTAACAACATTTCTTACAAGACATGGCGCGACCATTGTGGGGTAGTTATGCAAGAAGGCTATGTGTTTAATGACACAATTGCATATAATATTGCTGTGGGAGAGGATATAATAAATCAAGAAAGGCTGATAAAGTCTGCAAAAATTGCAAATATTTATGATTTTATACAATCTCTTCCACTGGGTTTTAATACTGCAATTGGCAATGAAGGAGTCGGCGTTAGCACTGGCCAAAAACAACGCCTATTTATTGCCAGAGCAATCTACAAGAACCCTCAATTATTATGTTTTGATGAAGCTACTTCTGCTCTAGATGCCAAAAATGAAAAGGTAATCATGAAAAACCTAAATAGGTTTTTTGAAAACAGAACAGTAATCATTATTGCGCATAGACTTAGTACAGTCAAAAATGCAGATCAGATAGTAGTGATGGATGAAGGGAAAATAAAAGAATCTGGTACCCATGAGGAGTTATTGAACAAGAAAGGGGCTTATTATAATCTTGTAAAGAATCAATTAGAACTCGAAAAAATAAATATGTAAAAAAAATGCCTGAAAATCCAAATACTGAGGAACTCAATTTACGGTCAGAAGAAGTTCAAGAAATACTATCAAACCCTCCTGCTTGGATTGTACGTTGGGGCATAACTTTAGTTTTTATGTTTACGATTATCATTCTGGTTTTATCTTTTATGATAAGATATCCGGATTTTGTTACTGCCAAAATCACTGTTACCACTGAGAGCCCAACAGAAAAAGTAGTTGCCAGATATTCTGGAGCTTTAGAAGATATTTATATTCAGAATGGTGACACGGTAGTAGCTGGACAACATTTAGCTGTTATTCGAAATACATCTGTAACTGAAGATGTATTTTTCTTAAAAGCGGTTTTAGACACTTTGCCTTTAAAGTCAGAAGATTTGTTATTCCCTGTGTCTCTTACATCTAATTTGGCTTTAGGGGATGTTGAAACCGCTTATATTAATTTTGAAAAAAGTTATGTAGACTATACATTATTAAAGGAGCTAGATCCCCACTCCAATCGTTTGTCCGGAAATCGACAATCATTGGCAGAGACAAAGTTAAGACTCAAGAATCAGATTAAGCAAAAGAGAGTATTGGAGCAGGAATATAAATTGGGAAAAAGAGATTTGGAAAGGCATGAGGAACTGTTTAAAAAAGGGGTGATTTCTCAACAAGAATATGAATCCAGGAAACTGGAATTTCTTCAAATGGAAAAAAACATCAGTTCAATGTCCATATCTATTTCACAGATTCGAGAGGCTATTTCTTCCGCAGATTATGCTCTGAAAACGGTACAAATTAATCAAAAAGAAGATGACACTCGTTTTTTAACCAATCTTTCGCAATCTTATAATGCCTTAAAAAAAGCAATTCGTGAGTGGGAACACACCTATGTACTTTCTTCGTCAATTAAAGGTGTAGTGAGCTTTCAAGAGTTTTGGGGAACAAATCAATTTATCAACTCAGGTGAAGTTGTTTTTTCTATTTTGCCTACTAATAGATCTGTTTTGGTGGGAAAACTAACAATCCCATCTCAAAATGCTGGCAAAGTGACTTTGAATCAAAAAGTGTTAGTGAAGTTAGACAATTTCCCTTATCAGCAATACGGCTTGCTATCCGGTAGAGTAAAAAGCATTTCCATTTCACCTGACAATAATGGCAACTATTTTGTATATATTTCGCTTCCTGTGGGAACAAAGACTACTTACAATAGATATCTGCCTTTTGACCAAGAACTTATAGGAAGTGCCGAAATTATAACCGAAGATCTTAGTGTGGCGGAAAGGATTTTTTATAAGTTCAAAAATATTTTCAAATATCAATAAAACAAATATTAGAAATGTTCGATAATATTGAACATTCTTTTTTTAAGGACTTAGAATGCAATGTGATAGATATATTATTGCCAAAATATCCTAATTTTTATTGAAGAATGCTTTAATTGTGGCAGACCTCACCCAATTGTATAATATATTTTAGAGGGCCTTTGGTATCAAATCCAGGGATTTTGCAAATGTGTATTACAATTTACTTAGTATCTTATGAAAGCAAAAAAAAATCTCCATGAAGAAGCCGCACATTTTATACTTCTCAACTCAGAGGTGGTTAGCAAGTTGAAAATAAAGGATAAAGCATTACTTCTATATTATCTGTTTCACTATGCTTATAAGTACAGAAAACAATCATACGCCAGTTTTGCTTTTGAACTTTTGCAAGAAACATTGTCATATGTGATAATTCCTCTTGAAAATAAAAAAATTGAGCCATTGAGCGCTGTGGAAATAGGATGGAGTTTACTATTATTTATTGAGGAAGGATTTTTTGAATCAGATGATTTGGAAGATATTTTAAATCCTCTTGACGAAATAGCAATAAGCAAAATCAATTCTTTATCAAGAGGAAAATTTTCGTCTGACAGTATGGATGAACTTTTATTGATTGCGTTCTATTTTTTTTATCGGATTAGGCATGTAGATGAAAAGTCCGAATATACATTCATTATAAAGGAACATCTTTCTATTGCCTTTTTTGAACTGACCTATCATATTAAAGATTGGAATAAAAGAGACGTTGTTTGGATTATGTTAATGGAATTTTTGTTTGAAAAAGGCTTGGATAGAGAGGAAACAGTTTGTACAGCAAAAAGAGGTCTGTTGCAACTAGAAAGCGACATTACGCCTTACAAAAAGGAAGCCCTAGAACTATATAGTTCTGCCAGAAAAAATCAAAAATTGTCTAGAGCTCTATTGTTATCACATTACTTTAGTGAAAAGATTCAGGAAATCAACAATGACAAGCAAATCCTTTTGAAGGATATCGCTAATCAACTAAACAATAATATAAATCAATCTAATATCATTGGCGATAATAACGCTCATTCCATTATGAAAAGAATTATTATACAAGCTTTAGCTTTGATTGACGAACTGGAATCAAAGAATCTGGTTGTTATGATAGCCGTATCAAATCTAAATATTAGATATAATGGCTAAATACAACTTAAAAGATACATGCTTTTTGATTTACGCCCGAATTGACTCCAAGGACAGGCTGATAAACTTGAAACTAGTAATCAAGCATATTATTACTCATTTTGACACTTCCATTATGCTTTGGGAAATAGACAATAAGCCTAGAATTCCAAAAGAAATCAGAAGATTACCCAGCCTAGATTATACTTTTATTGAAGATAATGATTTGATTTTTCATACTACAAGATATCGAAATAAGATGGTAAGCCAATGTGCAACCTTATACTTTTTTATCTGCGATTCGGATGTCATAACTTCACCCAAAGCCTTATTAGAATGCACTAAGCAATTGAGAAGTACAAAAAAACAAATGTTGGTTTATCCATATGATGGGAAATTTTTTAATGTGCCAAGAAGTGTTAGAAAAACATACGAAAAGTTTAATGAATATGATTTTCTAAAGAGAAAAGAGTCAAAATTCAAGCTTTGGTTTCAATACTCTGTTGGTGGTGTTTTCGGAGGAAGGGCACACGATTTTGAAGAATTCGGTCCAGATAATGAAAACATTTATGGATGGGGACCAGACGATAAAGAACGATATTATAGGTTGAAGAAACAAGGGTTTTTCATAAAGCGTTCAAATTCACCTCTTTACCATTTACACCATGATAGGAATACCAATTCTTGGCATGCTAGCAATGAGGTTAGAAAAAAAAACGAATTGGAATATTTGAAAGTCTTTCAGAATGAATAAAAGAAAAACTCGCATCTTTTTAATTAATCAAACTGATGAATCTCAAAAGTTTGGTATTGGAAGGTATATTTCTGAAATGGCATACGAGGCTAAAAAGCGAAAACACTATCTAGAAATGATAGTTGTTACAATCGGGAGTATGAGAATATCCAACGTATTACAAAGATTTGATGAGAATGTACTATTCTTTGATATTCCGAGAACTATTGAAGATAAAGACAAATTATTAATTGGATTGTCAGAGCAATATTCTGTGGCGATATTCTATCTTTTGATGGATGTTTTCAAAATATCAAATTCTGACATCTTTCATTTTAATAATAATATGCAATACTATTTACTAAAGAAAATTAAAGAAAATACTAATGCTAAAATTATTTATACTATTCATGTTTCACTTTGGAGGGTATTCTATAAAAACAACCGTAAACAATTCTTGTTAAACTGGAAAAAAAATGAAATTGAAGATACCAGAATCATTAATATTCAAGTAGAGTCTAAAAATTGCAGCATGGCACATAGCGTTATTTGCCTTACTAGTGAAATGGCCGACGATGCAATAAAATACTATTCTATCCCCAAGTCTAAGCTGAATATTGTCCAGAATGGGATAAGTGTCAATCAAATAGGAGCTATTCAAGATAGGAATAAGAGCAAAGGAAACTCTTATTTTAAAAACAAAGAAACTTTCACATTCCTATATGTGGGAAGACTGACAGAGCAAAAAGGAATAAAAAGAGTATTGGAAGCTTTCAGACATTTAATAAAAAGGGTGAATAAACCTTTGGCTTTGTTAATAGTAGGTGAAGGGCCGTTAAGAAAAACGATTGAATATATGGGGAAGAAGTATGGAATTACCATCCACTTTACGGGATATGTAACACCTCTGGAAATGCCTCAATACTATTCTTTGTCCAATGCCTTGGTTTTTCCCTCATTAAACGAACAGAGCAGCTATGTAATGCTTGAGGCGATGAAGTACAGGTTGCCTATGATACTTTCTGATATTCCAGCCTTTAAACACCTAAAAAATGGCGAACACTGTTTAAAAGTTAAAACTAATGATGACGATTGTTTAGCTAATACTATGGCTATAATGGTAGAAAGCACTAATCAAAGGAATGACATCGTTGAGAATGCTTATAAACTTTTTTTAAAAAATTATACCGCATCGAGAATGTTTCAACAATCTTATGCTTTCTTAATCTAAATTAAAGAACATTGTTGTTTCTTAGAATTAACAGATGGAATAATTGGGAAAATTGCTAAAGTTGTACACTTATTGACCTCCTCCCGATAGATGGGACAGTTTAGAATTAGAGTTTGCGGGCGAATAAATGTGTAATTTTAAATCATTATTTGCCAATGAAACGTTCAAAATTCAGTGAATCACAGATTGTCTTCGCCATCAAACAGGCCGAGACGGGCACAAGGGTTTCCGAGGTATGCCGAAAGATGGGCATATCGGAGGCCACGTTCTACAATTGGAAGAAGAAATATGGCGGTCTAGGGGTATCCGAACTCAGGCGGTTGAAGAATCTTGAAGAGGAGAACGCCCAGTTGAAGAAGCTGGTCGCCGACCTGAGCCTTGACAAGCAGATTTTACAGGATGTCCTGAAAAAAAAGTTCTGAGGCCGTCTCGAAAACGGGAGATGGTCGGTAACATCAGGATGGAGTACAATGTTTCCATCAACCGTTGCTGTGGGCTGGTACGATTGGCCAGGAGCATGTATTATTACAGGGGCAAGGGCCGTAACGACGAGTTGTTGCGCATGCGCATGAAGGAGATTGCGGCCGTTCGTGTCCGCTATGGTTTTTGGCGTATCCATATATTGCTTAGGAGGGAAGGTTTCATGGACAACCACAAACGGATGTACAGGGTCTATTGCGAAGAAGGATTGAACCTTAGGCCGAAACGCCCCAAAAGGAACCGTTCGGCCGCCCATAGGAAGCCGCTGGATGGTAGTGCCTCTAGTTTGCACGAGTGCTGGAGCATGGATTTTGTGTCCGATCAATTGTATGATGGAAGCCGTTTCCGTGCCTTAACTGTAGTGGATAACTTTAGTCGCAAATGTTTGTCCATACATGCTGGAAAGTCACTTAAGGGAAGTGATGTGGTCGGGGCAATGGAACGTATAACGGAATCCACAAGATGCTTCCCCCGGAGCATTAAAGTCGATAATGGAAGTGAGTTCATCAGTAAGGTTTTGGACAAATGGGCCTGAAAACAAAGTGGAATTGGACTTCTCCAGGCCGGGAAAACCAACTGACAACCCCTATATCGAGAGCTTCAATGGTTCATTTAGGGACGAGTGCCTTAATGCCAATTGGTTCTTTTCCTTGGAAGATGCGCAAGAAAAATTCGATATTTGGAGGGAGGATTACAACGGTTTTAGACCGCATAGCTCGTTGGGAGACATGTCTCCCAACGAATACATTGAAATGAATGAAAATAGCCCGGATTCTCTAGTTATGACCAGTACCTAAATATGGGAGGAGGTCAATTAAGAATTGATTACAAGAATTTAATTGAGATAATAAAAATATAAGTATTGAATTATTGATTTAAGCACTTAGTACAACAAAACTTAAAATTAATATGACTTCTGAAAATGTTAAAAAGAAAATCCCTGTAATTTGTTATTTATTTTTGCTTATATCATTATCTATGCATGCTCAAGAACAAATGTTATTCGGTAAAATAGTGGATTCTTCCAATGTTTCTTCTAATGTTTCTTCTCTCCACATAATAAATAAAACATCTCAAAGTGCTACTATTTCTGATGAAAATGGTTTGTTTGGCATTAACGTTAAATTAAGAGATACTTTGGTAATAACAGGAATACAATTTAGGGCAAAAACCATAATAATAGACGAAGAAATCATATTGAAAAATGATATTATAGTTCATCTATATAAGAAGACGATAGAACTGGATGAGGTAGTTGTCAAACCATTTTTGTTTTCTGGTTATCTAAATAATGATATTAATCTATTAGAGTATAAACCAATTGTCACAGCAAAAAGTTTGGGTTTGCCCAATAGTAAAAAGAAGAGTTTAAAATTTAAAGGTCTTTATTATAAAAATTTTAATGAATCGAACAGATTTTTCTTAGGAAATATATTCGATGGTGAAAATAAAGAAATAAAAAAAATCCGCTTATTGACTCATAATAATAAAATAACAGAAAAAGTTAAATCTTTTTTTACAGATAGTCTTTTTATAAAAGACCTTGCAATATCAAAAAGTAATATTTATGATTTCCTTTACTATTGTGAGGCAGACAGTTTATTTAGAAACGTTGTGCATACCCAAGATAAATTAAAGCTTTGGGAGATTATTGAGAGAAAATCTGTAGAATATAAACTCCTTCAAGTTGGAACGAACTAGGGAAAATATAACTCAACTTCTCTAAACAGTTAATGTTTCAAATGCGATTCTACCAGGATAGCACCAATTCAATAAAGCACAAAAAAATCACTCCAATCATAGGTTTCATAGAACAAAGAAAGCAAAACCAAACCTGTTCCTGAATATCCAGTGAAAATTGATTGGGCTTCAAAAACATATGGGTCTCCAGAATAAGGTTGAAGATATTGTGGAAGTCTAATCTCTTCCCTTATTTTTAATTGGATGCTTAAATTGCTTTTTAGTTCACTTCTCCAATACGAAATCCTTTCTTTTATCAAGTCACTTGGGAGCAACCGGTCAATTAATGTCAGGATATATACTATGCCAGCAATTCCATGACAAAAACCTGTATCAAAAAAGTGATAATACTCATAGCGTAGTATCCCAGAGTTAGCAATTGTTCGATGACAAATATGATTGATTATTTTTTCAGCTTCAACTTTCAACTCTTTTTGATTGCTGCTAGTACCATAATATGCCATAGCATAAGCTACACCTAAATCACCATAGCAATAGGCAAGACGTGAGGATAAATTATCATTTTCACCATCTATGCGGTATGTAGCCGGATATATACTGTCACTTTTAGATTTAAATTTAAAAGTTAAAAGGCTTTTTGCAATACCATCAATAAGAATATCAGTTTTGTCATGTTTGAATCCATGTTCCTTTAATTTTAAGAGGAAAACCAATAAGGAAGGTAATCCATGGGCATAACCTAGATTTACCACTTTAGTTTCTTCCTCTATTCCTTCATCATACCAAAAAATACAATCTCCATCTGACTCTCTGTTGTCATACAAGGAATCTATAAAATCATTGACAAATCCAATTACCATCGGATTTGTAGAGCCCATGGAGCTTATTAGATACTGTATTTTATTAATACTACCATGTAAGGCATCAAAGAAAAATTTCTTAATATCATACTCAAGTGATTGCTTAAAATATGGCATTAAATCTTCAGCAAATTCTTTAGAATCATCTATGATTTTAGCCTCTTCTAAACAATTCAAAGTCCAAAGAACACCTTCAAAACCCTCAATAAATCCTGGATTCAAATCTTTTTCATGAAAGACATTTATGAGCCTGTCCAGTAGTAATAAGCTTCTCTCCTTATATTTCTTATTTTTAGAATATTTATAGAAGGTAGCTTCAAACAATAAAACGCTTAAATCTTCTTCCATAGTAGGTACGTTCATTTTTTCTGCATGTTCATAAAGGATAGGTTCTATCTTTTGTAAATATTCAAAAAAGATTAAATTTTCATTTTTCATTCTACAGTTGTTTTCATGGTTAAAAAAGGTATTTCATTATAACAAAACTTTAAACGTCTATGCTTTAACTATATACTTAGTCTTATTAACAGATATTGGGGGATAGATAGGAGATAAAAATGGTTAATAGTTGGAATCATTGACGAGATGTTTAATAAAAAAAGATAGATTTTGTATGGTATATGTAGATGGCAATAAATATCCGTTGATTATAATTGCAGGTGTAAATTTAATATTGTAATTCTTACAACAGTTGTACTGTTCTTTTAAAATTAAATCAATCTTTTTTTCATCAAAACTTCTTGAATATTTATCCAACCATTGGCTCTTGTTTTTTTCAAAAAACCATTCCTCAAGAACATCCATAAAGAATATAGTATCGCCCTCATTTTTTTGATGAAACATTAAGTTTCGGTAAATAGATTTTTCAAAATCTGATTCCTCTTCGATATCCGTATTAAAAACAAAAGAAATATTTGGGCAAGTGTCTGTTTGTCCAAAAAGTCCTGCTAATTCAGAATGTAAACTTTTACAATGATCGCAAAATGGATCAGTTACAACAATAATTGTGGGATAAGAATCACTATTGGAAATAAGACATTCTAGTTTGTCATTATTCTTCGTAAGAATATGTTTGAATGTTTCATAATTATTGAGTGTCTGGTTGGCCTTTGACAATTTAGACAACAATTCTGTTTTTTTTAGAAGGTTTGTCCTGTTCTTCTTCCAAAAAACATATACAAGCCCATAAATTGAAAAATAAAAGACTAAGGCTCTGAAATCATAATTGTAGTTAACAAAAGGAAGATTAATAAAGAATTCCAAAAACAATATCAATGAAATTCCCAAACAGATTGGACACCACTTTTTTTCAACCTTTTTCTGATAAAATATGGAAATAAAAATAAAAGGTATGCTTGCTATCAATAAAACATTTTGAACTTTAAAATACTCAACTTTTAATGTCATTAATGACATTAGGTATAGTACCAATATTTGGGTTGCAAAAAAAGTGAGGCTTAAATCGGAAAAATTCAAAAATTTTAATAATTTCCATTTAGTCGAATTAATCACTTCATTGCAATTTGTTTTTTTGTTTCTCTCACACAATTGAGAAACGACAGAAATGTTTCCAATCCTTAAATCATCAAAAACACTTAAGGATAAAATAAATCCAATTATTGATAAAAAGCTAAAGATAATCGTATGAAAATTAAAACTATAACTCGTTGCCCAAAAAAAAGTTGACACCCCTATTGTTAACAGCAGTAATTTAAAAAACCAATTTTTTCTTTCTACATTATGTTCTTGATTATTTTCTATTACAATAATAATGCTGGTCCACATGCCATGAAGCTGATGATAGTCGATTCTTTTAAAATCTGATTTATAGCCACTTTTTGTTTTTTCGACTATAGAATAAAATTGGTTGCCCTGTTTGTTGGATAATAAAGTTAAGAAACAACCAATATCTGTATCTATTTCTTGTAATGAGGTTTGATATACACTACACTTTATTTTAAGCTTCTCTAAAGTCTCTAATACCGATATCGGCTGTGGATAGTCCGGATGTGAACATAATTGAAAAGCCAAATCTTCTTTGTTTATAGATTTTTTCTTCTTCTTAACAAAGCGATACAAAATAGTGGATGGCTCTTCTTTACTGTTCATTGGTTGTTTCTAGGTGGTTAGGACTATTGGTGATAAGATAACTTTGCGCCACACACACTTTATAAGCTTTTTTTATTCTTTTTCTTTGCAATTTCACTTCTGTAATAATTGTATAAAAAATCATAAACAATCCATTCGTTCATTCTCTGTCTTGAAGTGAAAATCCTGTTGCAATGCATGTGAACATAACTGTCGATTACATTAATTGCATCGTCTAATTTTGTGTAATTAGACTTTTTGAAAATCTGTTGAATAACGGAATGCGCTTCATTGTTGTGGTTCAACAAACGTCGATTTAACTCGTGATTTTTATTTTGCAACACCTCTAAAATTTGTTCGCGATATTTCCTATACTTCTTGCCTAAAATTTTTCTGACAGGTGGGGTTACCCCCATTTCTTCATCAAATGAAGTTTTTAAAAGCTCGAAAAGATTTTTTTTGTCATTTATAGTCATACCCCATCCTGACAATAAAATGTCTAATGATTTTAGCGCAAATAGCCATCGCTTATTTGGATTTCCATCGATAATATTTATTAAATCGAGAATTAATTCACTGTTCAAGTAAAAAAGTGTTTCAAATTCTTCTATGACTTGGGAACCATATCTTTCCAATTCCCTTTTGTAGGTATCGACTTGAACTTTAACGATTAGTTTGTTTTCTATAAGTGGATAAATCGCATTCCGAAACAATTTGATAACATATTCAAGTCCTCCGTTTTCTTTCACGATATGAAACCTTACCCTTATGTGTCTGTCTGGGTCAGCGTAATTAATAAAAAACCATTTGTCAATGATTTTTTCATTCAGAAGCTTTTTGGATAGTGGTTGTACTATGTTAATTAAAATGTCCTCTGAAGTTTTTGTTCCTGAATATATTTTATAGTACAACCATTCATCACCCAATAAAAAATTTCTTTGTACTTTTTTCATGATTCCATCAGACTTTCTTGATTTCTATGATATGATAAAATCACTTCATTTGTACAAGGTTCTCCGTTAAAGTTGACAACAGAATTTTCAAAATCATATAGGCATTCTGAAATAATCACTTCGTTTTTTCCTTTGATACATGAAATAAACAATTCAATTGAAAGTTCATGTTCTAAATCAATTAACAACTGATTGTCTCCATCAACAAGCAAAATTTTTGAAGGTATTTCTTCTTTTTTCCTCCAACTAGCCACAGCTTTCAACGAAACCAAATTTTTTATTTTACCTTTATTAACTAACCAAGTAGCCGGAGATAAGATTATATCTTTATAACTTACTCTCGGAAAGAAATCATACAACGAATATAGATTCCCCCAATTAAAGCCAATAGACTCCCTGTTGTTCTGAAGCTGCAAATCACATAGAAAATGATAAATAGGCAAAGAAGCAGATGAATAATTATGGGCACTTGCCAACTTTGGAGCAATATATCTATTAAGCTTTTTAGAGCGCAGAATTACTCTTTCATTTACAACTGAAATCATAATATCACTGATATCAATTTGATTTTCTAATTCAAGAGTACTATTTGCCAAATATGGTATTTCATACCTTCTAAGGTTTGGTCTATTAAGTATATTTCCGGTTCTTTTCTCAGGTAAATGGGCGATTTCAGCATAAATGTCTTCGCGAATTAATTCTTCAGACTCAATTATTTTTGTAACAAGATTCCGAATCTCCTTACTGGATTGACAAAATCGTCCCAACAACACAGTAGCAGAAGCGCCCCCAACATGGTCTATGTATATTAGTTCATCGCTTCCATTTTTTTTTGCCTTTATCAAATTGACAAGAACTGAAAAGGTATCAGGTAAATCATCCCAATTTTCTTTAAAATCAATCAAATCCTGGTCTGTCAAATTTATAGCTAACGAACCCGTTTTAACAGAATCTCTTATTTTTTTGTTTAGCAATGTATCTCTAAAAGACCAATTTATTTTTCTGTGGTTATTTGAAATATTGTTTTGTCCATCAAAAAAAATATCATCAATAAGAGGAGAGATATCGAAAGATCCCTCTCCATTTTTTCCGTACCCTATACCTGCCTCGACATCAAGAGCCAAGGATAAGGGGATTTCTTCATCTTCATATCTATCATAAAATTCGTTTTTAAACTTCTCCAACTCTTCATTTACAACATAAGGGGTTAGTTTATTTAGTACCGAAAGTGCTTTGTTTACTTTGTCAATGATTTTTGAATCTATCTTGTTGGATTTAAACTTTGGAAATAGATCAGTTTGAAACAAAAACTTTTTTTCAAATCCTACATTGAATTTCTCTATAATTTCTATTAATGTGTTATAGTAGTTTAATCCGTAACCTATAGGGCTATTGTTTACTTGATTTAAAACATTATTGATTTCTTTTAAATAAGATTTGATACCATTGTCTGAAATTTTGTCAATTAATAGATTTAAATAATCCTCCCCTGTAACTGATGGGGAGATAGAACTAACCAATATTTGATTGTCAATGAGTTCATGTATGAAATTGGAGGCATCTTCAGCAGAAACATCTGGTTCATTAATCAGACTTGATAGTGTATCAATTGAAGCTCCATTTTTAGCAGTATTAAGTATAATTCTTATGTATTCAGAGTTTTCGATTGAAACAGTAAAATGGCGTCTTAAGGCTTTTTCATATCTATATTCCACATATCTTAAATCATTTCCGATTTGACTTAAGCTTGTATTTGGATAATAATGAAGGCTATTTCTAATATCAGCGTTTTCCTCGATTTTTTGAGCCAAGGCGCATAAAAAATTCATATCCAGACGTGTTTCTCTTTTGTGACTTTTTGAATCTTTCATGTCAATATGGGTGTCGTCATCAAATTTACCCGTTGCACATCCACTAAAGAGACCAAATGGGGTACAACGAAACCCCATTCGTAAAAGATACTTTAAAAGTGTTTGGAGAAGTTTCTTTTCATTTTTGACAGTTTTCCCATCAATCAATTTTAGCATTTCACTATGCAACTCTGGGGATGCAATATATATAGCTTCAGATATAAAAGGAATTCTGCATAATTCAAATATCTTATTTTGTGTTAGCTTATTGACCCACGAAAATGGTATTATCGGAGTTCTGATTACATAGGTGTTAAAGGAGGAAAATTTTAAGCTCATTAAAGATAAGTCTAGTGATATTTGGTTCGCCATTGAATCTTTCTTTCAACAAATACATGGCAATAAAAGAAATTAAAATTTCAGAAAAGCAGTGCTTAATATTAATCGATATTGTTAATTGTTTCGAATTTGCTTGCTTTCATAAAAAGTAGTCCAAAACTCACTATCATACTGTACATCATTAATTTTAGACTTTATGTATTCTTCATATTTTATTTCTTCCACTCCTTGTTTAATTATGTTAAAAACAGAAGAATTTGTTTCTAATAATGAATTTGATAACTCGTTTTTATTATTGATGCTTTCTGTGTAATATTTCCTGTAATAATTGGAAGCGTAATACTTCTTATCTTCATGCTTCTTATATTTACAAGTATTTTCTTCCTTAATTTTCATTTCTTTTATTTCGTCATAACGTTTGTACCCTGCCCAAAATTTACTTATCTCAGGTTGGAACAAGGTTGTTTCCCAAACTTCATTTATCTCTAATATGGCATAATCAGTTTTATCAATATACAGTTTTCCAAAATATGAAGTCGAGTAACCTCTATTTGTATAATTCCAGCCTTTCCTATCTGTTGAAAACGAAATAATGTAAGCATTTGGATATTTTTCGTCTTCAGATTCAACAAAATTGAGTTTAAACTTTTTATATTTTCTTTTGTGTAAGATATTAGAATATCGAATAGAATTTTGTCTGTAGGCAAAAAAATCAGAGTAATACCTATTACGTTCACTAAATACGTTTTTGTTCCATTTCACCTGTTCTCCACGTTGGGTTATAATAAAAGGAGATGAGTAGCCCTGATCATAGTCTTGTGTTATTAATTCAATATCTAAAGTTGTCTGGTCATTATTGTTAATGATAACTTGGGCGTACCTACTAAAATTGAAAGATTGGAGCGGGTAATTGTCTTTTAGTTGTTCTACTGCTTTTTTTAGAATTGCTCGTGGTGTCATTGTTCCATAAAGAACAATCTCGTCTAAAAGTTCATATTTAGGAGCCAATTCTAATTTTGAAGTTATTTTGTTAAACAGTACTTTTTTTTCTTCATATCCCATTGATTTGACCATAAGAACATCATTTTCCGAATTATTCAATGGGATTTTGATTTTTAATTTTCCATTTTCATCTGCCATGCGATAAATCTCCAAATTTTCCAATATAATATCCGCATATGGAATGGGCTTTTTAGTCTCCATATCTATCACTTGGAGATCATACATTATGGATTCCGCACTTTCCTTAGTTTTATTGATTGATTTTGTCTTTGGATTTTTTCTTGTTGATAAGTATTGAAGTTCATTTTCGGGAGCTGTTGCGTTTCGAAAGTATATGTATCCGTCAAACAATTGATTAAGAGGTGTTTTAACAAACTCGCTAAAATTTAACAGTCTGGATGTCATCGGTACTTTTAAACTTTCTTGATTTGAGCTTATGAATAAATATGGACTACCCAATCTTCTTAGTTTATCTTCAAAAGAACCATAAAGGATAGGCGTTTGGTGCCAAATTTTACCATCGAATAAGGAATCGTTCGAATGCAAAGATGCAATACTATACATCTTGTTTTTCAATGAATCATGAACAAACTGCCCCATAGGGGTAAACTTTTTAATAATACTATCTTTTATACCTTTTAAACTTTTGACTATATGTATGTTGTCGGCCCAACAAATAATCTTTTCATTTGGATTTCTATTGATATAATTTAACAAATTGTCCGCCATCTGCTCATCCCTAAAATTATGCTGTTCATCAGCGTAATAGGATGACAATAAGGGTTCTTGGTTGTAGTAAGCATCTTTTGAGCATGCTATCAGGCTTTTAATCAGTTGTAACCAATAATTGTTTTCTTTGGTTTTTTGGAGTTTCAATATTTGATTTACAATTCTATTTAGCTCCTTTTCATATTCAGGAAAGTCTATATCTTCGGATCCATAGCTTACATTCTCCAAAACACCTTCAAAAACAATGCCTAAATCATCTTCGTTAAGTTTCAGAAGAACCTTATTTTTTTTACAATATTTGAAAAAATCATCGATAAAACTTCTAGTGTTTATGACTTGAGAATCAAATCCAATTACCTTCAATTTGTTATCAATGATGTATTTGCTCAACCTCTGAAATTCTTTTGAGTCCGACCACACATCCCATATAGATTTGTTCAAGGTATTTATGTCAAGCCTATTTTGACTAGCCTTCCAAAGGTCATACATAGGTGACTCAATGGCAATTGTTGTATATCCTAATTCTTTATGGAGATATTCTATTAGGCGTGCTTTCATTTCAAAAATATTCCCATACCTGTGGGTCATTTCTCCGAGCAATACCACATTCTTATTTTTAAGTTCTTTTTTCAAAAAAGAGAAGTCAGATATTTCTTTAGACTCGGGTCTTAACAGAGTAGAGGTTATTATTTCTTGGGATTGAACATGAAAGCAAAAAAAGAATAAGAAAAACAAGAATCGTATCATTTAATTTAATAATTATAAATCATAATTACAGCAAATGTAATAATCTTAATGTCTATCTAAAAGATTAAAATAGCTGAATTTACATATATATATTATAGTTTTTTTATTAAAAAATATTACATGTTAATTATTAAAATTAAAATAAAATAAGCCTATATTTGTTATAGGAATAATCCTTCAAAATTAAATTTTAAAATCTAATCATGAAAAAACTTAAGTTAAACAAAAAGACTATTTCACAAATGGACCGATTTGAAATGGAAAGCGTTAACGGCGGAGGAATCTGTGTTATTAGTTGTAACAACGGTACTAGAAAAAGTAAAGCTTGTTGTGGGTCAAATCGTTGCACGAAGTTTAGTGTAAGAGATAATTGCGGAGGATATTAGTCTTAAAGTTTGCGTAATCCATTCGTGAAGTATCATCCTTGTGGATTATTTGTTTTACAAAGGGGTTGGACACTTGCCTTAAGTTCTAGCCTCTTTTTTCTGTAATCTTAAAACGAGGTTGCAATTTGGACAAATTGTATTCGATAACAGTACTAGCCTAGAGAATGAATACATTCACGAACTAATAAAGTTTTCAATCCGACATTTAATATCAAAGAATTCGTTAAACTATCCGACTATAGAAAATTAATTTTTTATAAAATTTCTAAAGCAACGAGAATAGATTCCTTTTACTTTAAATTTAAACCGTCTTGAAATGTTAAAATCAAACACTTCTAATATGGAGCGATTTATTGATAATAATTTCAATATCTTCCTTTAAAAAGTTAGAATTCTGTCCCGCCGAGGTCACGAATACCTGATTCGATACGAAAAAACGCCAAGCTTGCCTGGCGTTTTTTTGTTTGGACCATTTTCAAAGCAGCGCTTGGTTGGGATAGGATTTTTATTCTTCAAGTTCCAGTTTTTCCAGCCTGGATTGCAATTCAAGGAACTTGTTGTTCAAGGATTCTAGATTTTCAATTTTTTTAGCCTGCGCTTTAATTTTCTTTTCTTGTTGAATTGTATATAAAGTCAACTCCTCAATTTTCTTAAGGAGGTTCATATCCATTTCTGCCTGCATAATACCGTTTTGCTCAAAATCCCTTGCAGACGGAATTTCAGGTAGGTGACTATTGTCTTTGATGAAATTTTCCAGTTCCTCAAGACTTCTTAATTGATAGCTGTCCTTAAAAACGTAATCTGGAGCAGGAACATTTAGGTCTATTTTTACTTCTTCTGCATGAATATTTCCTTTTACAGTGAGTTTCATATCTGGGTTTTTTGTCCCAATTCCAATATTTCCATTTGTCAAAATTGTCATTTTTGGTGAATATCCAGTTATAAGATGTAAATTGTGATTACTCTCTGTCCCTACAAAACCTCCTCCTCCGTGCCAAGATTCATTATGAGAAAATATTCCTGTTTTAAAAGTTGCGTTAACACTAGTAGCTAAAATTTTTGAATGTTGTGAACCTGCAACATCTAATACTCCATCCCATCCTTGAGAATTGGAAGGGTTATTAGTTCCAATTCCAACATTTCCATTACTTTTATGAATAAATAAACGAGAAACTCCTTGGATTTTGAAATTCATATGATAGTCTGAACCTGTTATAAATTCACCATAACTTGCACTATTCACCCAGTCTCCTATATTAATCCCTCTAGAGTTTATAGGAGTCCATGCTCCTCCATTATTTCTAAAAACAAATGCATTTGCCTCTGAATAAAATTCACCTGTTCGATTTTCGATATTTCCGTTAACATCTAATTTATGTTTAGGGTTTGTCGTTCCAATCCCTACGTTTCCAGTTGCTTCAATTTTGTTTTCTTGGGAATTGACGTTAAGAATCATTCCGGTAACTCCTAACAGTAAAAATATTTTTTTCATTTTTTATCGTTTACTTATTAAATGTCGTAATGATCTAAATTGTCACCACGATATTTGGAAAAATTATATGTAACATGAGAATACAACCATAATTTATATATCCTTCTATGTAAAAACCAAGATCAAGATAAGCGCTTCTTTCCCCTTAAATACTGACAATGGTCATTTTTGCCCCCAATGCCAATTCGTACCTTTCCTGTTGTTGTTTTTGTCAATTGACATGTAAAAAATTGGTTATGGTACCCAAAAAGAGAAGCTACATTTCACCCATTCTAAGTTTTGATTTCCATCTGGAGAATTACCACAAACTATTGAAAAAATTGAAAGTGGAAAACGATTTGAAACAATTGGGATCCCTATTAAAAAGAAGCATTGACCCAAGCATCCAGGAAGTTCTGGAAACAACGGATTATGAAGCACTTGTGGTTACCGATTCCAATAGGGAAATTGTATGGGCCGATAACGGATTTAGGGAAATGACGGGATATGCCAAGGACTTTGCCATAGGCAAACGCCCTACCTTTTTGCACGGTACGAATACCTCGGAAGCTACTAGGGGTGAAATACGGCAATTGTTAAAGGAAGAGAAGCGTTTTAAGGCCGCGATTACCAATTACCGCAAAAATGGCGAAGAATACCAATGCCAGATTGATGTTTTGCCTTTATACGACTCGGAAAACAGACTTACCCACTTTCTTGCCATGGAACGCGAAAAAAAGGTGGCCTAGGAACATTAGTCGGCAAGTATTTCCAACATCGCTTTTGGCGGGATATATTCAAAATAGCGTTCGCTCATCTGGAACTCTTCGTCCAGGATTACGATAGCCGGCAATGAAAAGGGGCTTCCTTCCCTGGAAGCCAAGAGCAAGGGGATTTCGTGGGTTGGGTTTCGTTTTTTACCCAATTCCCTGTTATAAAAAGTATCCCCTCCAAAAGATATGGTGTCCTTGGATTCGACATTCATTTTAACCGCATAGTAATTACCGTTCAATTGGGCAACGACCCCTTCATCCCTAAAAGCCGCCTTGTCCATTTTCTTGCAGTAGGCGCACCAATCCGCATAAAAATCAATGAATACTTTTTTGGGCTTTATGGCAAGGGAGTCTTCCAACTGCTCAAAATCCAACCAATTGATTGTTGCCTGTTGGGAATGGCATACGCATGTGAAGAACAAGCAACAGCCAAACCATAACGATATCCTCAAGTTCATAGCATCTCCAATTTAATGCAACTTTCCAAATTTAACCCCAAAGAAAAAGGTCCTGGGTGCAGCAGGTCCGTAAATATAGTCCGAATCCCGCATTGGTCCTACATCAAAGTCGTCCTGAAAACTATTGAAAATGTTTCGCACCCCGGCAAAGAATGTTGTCATAAAGTTTTCATTAAAATCGATATGGGATTCCAATTTGATATTGAGGTCAAAGAACGTGTCCACCTCGTTCAGTTGTAAAAAACCGGTATCACTGACGACCAAAGGTACCGTCATGCTTCCCGTATAGGTGCCCGTAAGGTCTATATTGAAGGTTTCATTGGGAATCCAGGTGGAATTCAGATATCCGTAGAGGTTGGGCACCCGCACAAATTCTTCAATAATAATATCCGATTCTCCCGGAGTCCCATCGGACTCGAATAAAATTTGGGGTTCGTCAAATTCAGCTTTTTGCAGGGTGCCCCCCAATTGAAACTGCCATTTTGGATTGGGGGAAACCCCAAATTCAAAGTTGCTGCCATAGACCTGTGCCCCCTCTCCGTTACGCACTTCTTCCAAAATGGAGCCATTCTCCAATACGGCTCCCGTACTCACCAAAGTAAACGGGTTTTCCAGGGTGGTGTAAAAGCCCTCTATTAGAAAATCCATTTGTAGCAACCCCACATTTTTTGAGTAATTCAACGAACCGGTATAGGCATTTGAATATTCCGTGTCCAGGTCATTGGAAAGGATAACGAACTGCGGCTCACCCCCAACGCTTGAAATATGAAGGTCTTCATTAAAGGCCTGTGGTGCGCGGAATCCCCGTGCATAGCCTCCCCTTAACTTTAGTTCTTCGGTAAATTGATAGGATAGCGTTAAGCGGGGGGAAAAGGCTGTTTGGTTAATATCAACTCCCCTGTCAATTCCGCCAATGGTATAATCTCCATCCACACGTACATTATCCAAACGGGTACCGATAAGGGCGGTGAATTTCTCAGTGGGTTTCCACTCGTATTGTGCATACGCCGCCAAGGAGTTTACGCTTTGATCGATTAAACGATTATAGCCGGGAATGATATCCTCTGTATTGGCGTGGTTGAATTCAGTACCCACGGTAAGGACATCTTTGTTTTGAAAGGTCTTGGTGTACTGTAATCCATTTACCCAGGCCAAATCCCTGGTACTACCAAAGGCATTATTGGCCAAAACACTGTCCTGTTCGGTACGTCCTCCACCAAGGCCACCATAAAAACTATCCCTATTGGTATAGGATGCGGAGGTATATACCTGGAATTTTCCGGTATTGTCCTTACTTGTGAGTTCATAGTCCGCTCCTCCAATAAAGGTGTCGTGATCCAATTCTTCCGTAATATCCGTGAACTGTGGGGCCAGATTCAAACGATCCCCTCCCCGGCGATATTCACGTATGGCATTTAAATTGACCGAGATCCGGCTGCGGTCGGTAGGGCGTAAAAATGCTTTTGCCCCCACGGTATTGTTCCTAAGTTCCACTATTTCCGTAAAACCATCGTCATTGGCATCGTACGCTTCCCGATTTCTATAGGTGCCGAACATGGTTATCCCACTTTTAAGGTCATCGGCCACAATGGAAGCGTTAAAGGTCAATAAGCGATCGGGTTGTTCGCCATCAATAAGGGCAAGATTGCTTCCAATTTCCCAAGTATTTAGAACAGGGTCCTTGGTAATCACGTTAACGGTTCCCGCTATGGCATTGGAACCATAGAGTGCGGAACCACCACTACGGACCACCTCAACGCGTTCAATGATATTTGTTGGAATCTGTTCCAGGCCATAGACCCCCAATAATGAAGTAAATATGGGTCTGCTATTCAGCAGAATCTGGGTATATGCCCCATCCAGACCATTTAAGCGTACCTGTGTAAAACCACAGTTCTGACAATTGGTCTCCACACGGACCCCGGGAGCAAAATTCAGGCCATCAGCCAAGGAAATGGATTGTGTTGCCGTAAGCAATCTGGGTTTTAAAGTAGATACCACAACAGGGGCACTCCTGCGTTCCACACGGTTTCGTGTGGCACTAATGACCACTTCATCCAAGCCCAATATATCTTCGATCATCTCAAAATTAAGGGTAACCGATTCGTTGGCGGAAACCGTAATGGTCGTTCCTGTTTTTCGGTAGCCCTGTGAACTAACTTGCAACGACAACGCTCCTGGGTTTACCTTGAGTTCATAATACCCATCTGCGTTTGAGGTGGTACCATTGGTGCCATTTTTCACAAACACGGTGGCAAAGGGTACGGGTTCATTGTTGGAAGTAACTTGACCCGAAATCGTTGCTTGATCGTTCTGCGAAAAGACGGATGTGGTAGTGATAAGTATACACAACAAAAGGTAGTTTTTTGACCTCATGAATTGGAGTTTAAAACAAGCTCAATAAATTTTTAGACAAAGCTAATAATTTTTTTACCCTATTAAAAATATAATTGGTCTTTTTGAAAGAAGATTCAGAATAAAAAACTATTTAGACTAAATTTAAATAAGGCGAAGGTAGGGTTTGCTAGTGCATCATCAAAGCATTCAACCCTATATTTTATGGAAATGTGTTGAAAAGATTTGGCATGGGAACTAAGATGGGTTCCTATCTTTTCAGAATTGTTTTTGGGAGGACTTCTTAAAAGATTTTATTGTTCCCCATATTGTAAATATGAAGTAATTAGCCCTGTTTTAATTACTAATTCCTTACGAATTGTATGAAGTTATCAATGCCGATCAAACGGCCCCCACTACAGTGAAGAGAGATAATTCTCCGCATTTTTCAAATGTGCTTCCTTCTTTTCGGGCTCCATCTTATCAAAGGTTCTGACCAGCATTCCCAAACGTGGGTTTTTAAGGAAAAAACTGCGGTGGGTATCCATAAACCGCCAGAAAAGGCCATCCCAGATACCTTGCCATTCACCTTTTTGATAATTGCCCATCTTTAGTAAATAATTACTTCCACTGATATAAGGTTTAGTGGCAAAAAGACCGCCGTCAGAAAATTGGCTCATACCATAAATATTGGGAACCATGACCCAATCATAAGCATCTATAAAGAGCTCCATAAACCATTGGTAAACCTCATCGGGATCAATTTCGCACAACAACATAAAGTTTCCCAATACCATAAGCCTTTCAATATGATGGCAATATCCTGTTTTCAATACTTTTTTTATGGTATGGTCAATAGGGGGGATACCCGTAGTACCATCATAAAAAGAAGAAGGCAATTTTCGTTTGAAACCCCAAAAATTCCGGGTACGTTCGGCTCTGCCGTGAAAGGTATAGATGCCGCGAATGAACTCACGCCAACCCACTATTTGGCGTATAAATCCTTCAATGGAGTTCAAGGGAATTCCTTCCTGTTTTCCAAACGAAATGGACTCCTCGACAATAAGGTTCGGTGTTAACAATCCCACATTGAGCATGGGTGTTAGGACACTATGGTTTAGAATATGTTGGTCTTGGACTATGGCATCTTCATAGGCTCCAAAATCATGAAATCGATACTCCAAAAACTGCTGAAGCCATTCCTTGGCATCGTCAAAATTGGTGGGGTACAACGGAGCGTTCCCCAGTTCCCCAAAATTGTCATTGAAGTTTTGGTCCACGTAAGTCTGGGCTTCTTCAAAGAAAATATTGGACGCCGGGTAATGAATGGAGGGCGGAACCTTTTTTGAGGGATACTTTTTTCTGTTGTCGGTATCAAAGGTCCATTTGCCTCCCAGGGCCTTGCCGGACCCATCCAATAAAAGATGTCGTGTTTTTCGTTGCTCAATATAGAATTGGGTTTGATGGTATTTCTTCCGTCCTTTTTTAAAATACGTGCGTAACACACCAAGGCTGTTCAAAAAGGAAGGGGATTCATATTCATTCGTCGTGATACCATGTTTCCCGGAAGCGTTTTTGATTCGGGTAGAGAGCCAATCATCCACTGGATCAACAAAGCTTATTTCCTTGATTTGGCTCTTTGCGAACTGTGCTATCAGTTCCCGGATATCCGAGGCCGATTCCTCACTGGCTATGTAGTGTACCTTCTTTCCGAGGTCTGTCAGGTATTTTTCATAAAACTTCATGCTTGCCCTATGGAAGGCGATTTTCTGTTTATGAAAATTGTATTGGGTAAAGAAGAGCCTTTCTTCCACCAAATAGAATTCCTGCCCATTGGAGAACAAAGGACTCTGCTCAAATAACTGATGGGGAAGTACAAGATTAATGTTGCCCATGGTTTTTATTTTTTCTACACCGTGCACTACAATAGCGCACATTTTCCCAGTCCTTCTCCCATTTTTTCCTCCAACTAAAAGGGAGACCACATACGATACAGTACTTTATGGGGAGCTGTGATTTTTTCATTTTTCTTTATTGAAGTCAGGTACTTCATTGACCCTTGCATAGGGATATTCCGCTATTTTCTTCAGTTCATAATACGAATTAAGCCCAGAGATACCAACACCATTGGCTTTTGATAGATCGATCTCATGGCCTGCCCCCACAATTTCAGAAGGCAGTTTTAGATAAACGATTTCTCCAATGACCATTATGGTCCCGTTTTGTTGTATAGCAACAGTGTCTACCAATTGCATCCCCATTTGCATACTACTTTCCATAACAAAAGGGGCCTTGATATCCGATAGGTACTCTTCTGTTAGCTGACATCCTTCAAATTCGGAACTATCCCTATCAAACTTTGCCGAGGTGTAGTGGGCCCTTTCAATGATATCCTTGTTGATATGGTTAATGGTGTATTGCCCGGTGCTTAAAATATTTTCTAAAGTATGCCTGGGTACTGTTGTCGGTCTGGATATGTAGGCCATTAAGGGCGGATCGCTACCTAGATGTACCACAGAACTGATTAGGGCAAGGTTGGTCTGTCCATCCTTGGAAATTGTGCCAATAAGGTTTGCAGGTTTAATGCCTGAAACCGCATTTATGAATTTTAAACGCATAATACGGTCCATGGCTGCCAAATCATCTTTTAAGAACTCCATGTCAATACATTAATTCCTTTTTACAGCGTTTCCAGAAGGCAAAGAACGAAGGGTAATATCCTTTCACCGAAAACATCCAATCGCGACTTTCCCGTATGCCATTATAATGTTTGTTCAGTGGGTGTTCCTTAAAATAGGGATCATGTACTTGGTGCTGTTCCAGGAATGCATCGAATTCCCCTACGAATATTTGGATTCCTTCAATATTGGTACTGAGTTCGAGCATAAAAGCAACCGATTTTTCCGAGATGGGATGCATCTCAAAATGGGAAGGTTCCAACAGAAGGATCCTATTGGCCTTTAGGTCTTTTTTCCAATAGGGGTCCAAATTATAAAAGTTATAGAGTAGGGTAGGCAGGTCGGGATTTATGGAAACCGGTTTTGGTTCAGGCAGTGGGGTCTCCAAATTAAGTTGGATGGCCCGGGACAGTTCGGAAGGAATGCCCATGTTAGGTAACGCCTCATAAGGGGCATCCAGATAAGTGCCTTTTTGGGTGGTATAACAAAACCTATTGATGTTTTCTTGATTTGCATAATATTGCTTGTTGCTATTTGCCCCTGCCACCCATTGCCAACTTAAGGCATTGCTTGCCCAATCCCCGTCCAGTAGGTGATAGTACATCCATTTTGCGGGGGTGTACCAATGATACTTGCCCATAGTGCAGCACAACGACGCAATGTACATACGTACATGATTGTGCAAATAGCCTGTTTTGTAGAAGCTTTCAATGGCAGTGTCCATAGCTTCTATCCCCGTTTTCCCCACAACTATTGCCTCTGGTATTCCGGAGTTTTCAACATGGGGCTGGGGTCTTTTAATATCGGAATTGATGTGATTTCCCTTCGCAATCCAGACCTGTTGCCAGTAATCCCTCCAAGCCAGTTCCTGTACAAACTTTTCAATGTTCTTGGGGGAATATCCTTTTTCCAATACGGCCCTTAGGACCTGTTTGGTCGAAATAACGCCCCTGGAGATATAGGGCGACAGATAACTGACGGCTCCATCAATAAAATTTCGAGTCTTGCCGTAAGCCACCGGATCTATTTTCGCAATTCGTTCTTGAATATGGTCCAGTGACGTGTTAAATGGAATCTCTTTGGAATGTGGCCCTTTCAATTATCGTTTACTGATTTTATTCCCAGAGATGGCGCGCTGCCTGGAACATTTAAAGCGATTGATTTCCGCACTGCGTTTTTTCAGGTGTTTTTGACTAACACCACTATTTACACGTTTTCGCCAAAGGTTAAAACTACTTCGTTTAAGATGGGATCGCATTAGTTTGATAACGTCCTTCTCTTTTAGGCCAAACTGGTATTCTATGGCTTCAAAAGGTGTTCTGTCCTCCCAGGCCATTTCAATGATCCGATCCAGTTGTTGTACATCTAAGGGACCTTGCATCCTTATATTAATCCAGAAGTTCAATTTTCTTCATCACGGCATCGGCCTGCGCTACTTTTTCGTCGCTAAGCTTTCGGTTGGTCGTGGAGAGCTTATGTGCCTCACCCATTAACTTGGCATATAGATCCTGTAATTTTTCTTTTTCCGTTTTCTTTTTGAACAGTCCAAACATTTCTTTTCCTGATTACATTTTTAAGGCTTAAAAATACAAAATGTTTAACGTTTGTGTAAAAAATTTAAACAAAATTATGATTGAAGCCCTTTGTTGTACAATTCTAAAAATGACAACAATGATTGCCCTTTTTTGCACGTATTGATGGAAACTCCCCCTGGAATCGCAACAATGCCAAAATTTATCTAACTTAAGACGTAATGTTAAAATTGATGCTTCGACCTAATAGTCAATAACTAATCTAATACGAGAACAACATGACTGAACAACTGAAAAACCTCACGGAAAAGCACTGTGAAAACCCACCTTCGAGCTACACGGATTTAAAGGTCCTTTTTTTGAATTGCACCTTGAACAGGACACCGGTTTTATCGCATACGGAAGGCTTAATTAAGATAGCCCAGAACATCTTTGAAAAAAATGGGGTAAGCACAAAGATCATCCGTCCCGTGGATTATGAAATTCCTGCGGGATTGGGGCTGGATATGTCCAGAACCCCGGAATGGGACAGGGATGACTGGCCCGTGATTCAAAAGGAAATTGATGCTTGCGACATTTTGATCCTCTGTACTTCGGTCTGGTTGGGCGAAAAATCCTCGGTATGCAATCGGACCCTGGAAAGGATGTATGGATATACCCATCAATTCAATGGCAAAGGACAATATCGGGATTATGGAAAGGTAGGTGCTACTTTGATTACGGGAAATGAGGATGGGGTAAAGCATTGTGCCATGAATATTTTGTTTTCCCTATCCCATATAGGATACACCGTACCCCCGCAGGCAGATGCGGGTTGGATGGGTGAAGCAGGTCCGGGCCCTTCTTATAGGGACGAGGGCTCCGGTGGTCCCGAAAATGATTTTACCAACAGAAATACCACCTTTTTAGTTTGGAACTGCCTCCATTTGGCGAGGATGTTAAAGGACCAGGGAGGAATACCTGCCTATGGAAACCAACCGGATGAGTGGAAAGCAGGTTGCCAGGCTGGTTTTGACAGTCCGGAGCATAAGCGATAATAGAAACGGATCGGGTATTAACTTCTAATCGATTGCCGGAATGGAACAAGAAAAAAGAATTGTTTGGCATAAGGTCCTGGACAACAAAAATGACTTGCCAGAAGGGCGTGTAAAAACGGTTACTGCGGCACATAAGGGTATTTGTTTAACCCATTTTGAAGGAAAGTTTTCGGCTTTGGACAATAAATGTCCGCATCAAGGCGGGCCTTTGGGCGAAGGTTCCATTGAAAATGGGATGTTACGCTGCCCCTGGCATGGTTGGGATTTTCATCCCTGTACGGGAAAACCCCCGGGAGGTTATGATGATGGCGTTCCAACATACCAGGTAAAAGAAGAGCATGGCGCCATATTTGTTGGAATGGAGCCAGAAGATGCCCATGAAACCACGGTCTCCGATGTTATGGTCGAAACCATGGTAAATTGGGGAGTGGATACCGTTTTTGGAATGGTTGGCCATTCCAATTTGGGTTTTGCCGATGCGATGCGACGGCAGGAAGAAAAAGGCAAACTCAACTTTTATGGTATTCGCCATGAGGGAGCAGGGGCCTTCGCGGCGTCCGCCTATGGAAAACTTACGGGAAAACCGGCAGCCTGCTTCTCCATTGCCGGTCCTGGGGCCACCAATATGTATACCGGAATGTGGGATGCCAAAGTGGATAGGGCCCCGCTTTTGGCCCTTACCGGTCAAGTGGCCACACAGGTTGTGGGAACCGGAAATTTTCAGGAAGTGGATTTGGTGAGGGGATTCAATACCGTAGCGGAATTCAACCAAAGGGTGCAGCAAGACAGTAAACATGCAGAATTGATGTCCCTGGCCATAAAACACGCCATTTTAAAGCGGGATGTGTCCCATTTGACCTTTCCGGATGAGGTACAGGAACGTAAGGTGCCGGAAACCAGTAAACCGCAAACTCCCGAACAACGAATAACGTCCATGGAGATTGCTCCCCCAAAACAAGCGGTGGCCGATGCCGTGGAGCTGATTAAAAACTCCAAAAGACCGGTTATTATTATGGGGCATGGATCTCGGTTTCAAAAAGAGGAGATCGTAGGTTTTGCCGAAAAACTTAAAGCTCCGGTAGTGACTACGTTTAAGGGGAAAGGACTCATACCTGACGACCATCCCTTGGGGGGTGGCGTTTTGGGCAGAAGTGGTACCCCCATTGCTTCCTGGTTCATGAACGAATCGGATTTACTTATTGTTTTTGGGGCATCTTTTTCGAACCACACGGGAATTACCCCCAAAAAGCCAACGATCCAGGTTGATTTTGACCCCTTGGCATTAAGCAAGTTTCATAAAGTTGATGTGGCCGTTTGGGGTGAAATATCCAGGACTTTGGAAATTTTTGAAGCCGAATTGAAAGGAAAAATAAACACTACGGACCAAACGGATGAAATAGCGGAACGTTGGAAAATCTGGCATGAAGAAAAAAAGAGGCGACTAAAGGAGACCTCTGATAAAGGCATTAGCTCCATTGCGGTTTTTGATGCCATGAACCAATTGGCCCCGGAGAATGCCGTAATGTGTGTGGATGTAGGGAACAATGCCTATTCCTTTGGTAGGTATTTTGAATCCAAAGCACATGATTTCATCATGTCGGGATATTTGGGTTCCATTGGCTTTGCCTTGCCCGCCGCTATCGGCGCTTGGTCCGCGGTCAAGGATTCGCGACCGGTGGTTGCCGTTGCAGGTGATGGAGGTTTATGCCAGTACCTAGCTGAAATTACAACCTTGGTTAAATATGGAATGGCCGTAAAACTTATTGTTTTGAACAATCATGAACTCGGAAAGATTTCCAAAGAGCAGCGGGCCGGGGAGTTGGAGGTGTGGAAGACCTCCTTGTCCAATCCAAATTTTGCAGACTTCGCGCAATCCTGCGGGGCTTGGGGAAAAAGAGTGGATAAACAGGAAAAGCTAAAAGAGGAAATGGCCGCGCTTTTTGCACAAGAGGGACCGGCAGTTTTGGAAGTAATGACGGATGTTGATCTGATTTAGATGGAAATCGTAGTTTCAATTTTTTTGGTGGTCATGGCAAGCTATTTTATGGTGGGAATCCTTTTTGCGCTCTATGTGGTGTTTGTGGCAGCCTCCAAAATAGATCCGTTGTTGGCCGAAAGTAAGAAAAAGGTTAGGGTGCTGATTTTTCCCGGACTGGTAGCCACATGGCCTTTTTTGCTAGGGAAATTGTTCAAATCAAGACCACAATGATTTCAAGTCAGCGAAAAGCGCACAAATTCATTTGGTTGGGCATAGTTGTCATCATTCCCATATTGTTATTTTTTGCGATCAGGGATTTGGAGTTTTCTTCCCCCTTTGCCAAAAATCAATTACCACAGGAAGAACTTAGTGTTTCCTTGGATAGGCCCCTGGTTAAGGTGCATTTACATCGACCACTAAAGAGCCCATCGGTATTGGTCTACGAATTGGATTCCAAAGGAAAACGAGGAGCGGTATTGGGCCAATTGCAAGGAGTGGGTACCTATACATTTTCTACTGCTCCCAAGAGTAAAGGGATTCTGATTTTTGACGAAATTAAGAAAGAAGAACACTATAAAATCGAATTTTAATGGGACTCGATTATAAGTTGGTGCTTTGGAACAAGCATAAAAAGACCTATGACAAGATTATCGTTGTCGGGATGGTACTCTATCTGGTTCTGTTCTTTGTCATCAGTGTTTTGACCAATCCGGAAATGATTGCTGAGACCATCATCATTAGGGCCTTTGGTTCCCTGGCCATTTTAATGCTGCACATTATTTTGATTATTGGGCCTTTGACACGGTTGAGCCCAAGATACCTGCCATTGCTATATAATCGCAGACATTTGGGCGTAAGTATGTTTTTGGCCGCTTTGATACATGGGGTATTTTCAACCATACAGTTTCATGCATTGGGCAGTGTAACCCCAATCTATTCCATTTTTACATCCAACATGGAGTATGGTTCCCTGACCAATTTTCCCTTTCAGGTATTGGGTTTTTTGGCACTTTTGATCCTGTTCGCAATGGCTTCCACTAGCCACGATTTCTTTTTGCACAACCTTTCCGCCAAAATTTGGAAGCGTTTGCACATGATGGTTTACCTCGCCTATGCTCTGGTGGTCATGCATGTGTTTTTAGGAGCATTTCAGCAAGAGACTTCCCCATTCACCATGGGATTCCTGATTTTTGGATTTGTAACGGTGGCCTCGCTTCACCTCAGGGCCGCTTTTAAGGAATCCAAAGTGGACGGACATAAGGCAGTAAAGGAAGATGGATGGTTGAAAGTGGGGCGTCTGGATGAAATTGCAGAAAACAGGGCCAAGATTTTTACCGTGGAAAAGGAACGCGTGGCCATTTTTAAATACCAAGGGAAACTATCGGCAATCCATAATGTTTGTAAGCATCAGGGAGGGCCCTTGGGCGAAGGTAAGATTGTGGATGGTTGTATCACCTGTCCTTGGCATGGATACCAATATTTGCCCCATAACGGGCAATCGCCACCACCTTTTACGGAAAAAGTGAAGACCTACGCCTTAAAGAATGTGGATGGCACGATATATATTAATCCAAATGCTTTTGAAGAAGGCACGGAAACTACCCCAATTTCTTGTTAGTTATGGAAAAGGATGAGTTTTTTATCGGTTATGTGGAAAAGGTGGGCACCCGCACCAAAAAGTCGTTGAAACAGTTTGTTTTTTTGGTCCTTTCGGTTGTGATTGTTACCGCATTGCTATTCGCTTTTTTTCAAAAGCCTGCCGTGAACAGTTCTTTTGATTTTGGCAACCCGACCAAAGTTTCCGGCATCTATCACGAATCCCCTTATCCCATGCTCAGGGTGCATTTGGCAGCAGGGGAGTACAAGGATATTGTACTGTTGGGCGTTGGTAAATTTGGTCCAAACCCCTATTTGAGGGAAATTAGGGAAAAGGAAGGGGATATTGGGAACAAGGCCCTCACCATTGAAGGCCAACTGATTTATTACAACGGAAAAACCCTGTTGGAGATTGATGATGGTCAAAAAGTATCTTTGGGCAACTTGCCACAAGCGGAAATTGTTACGGAACAACTTGGTGTTGTTGAAGTGGAGGGGGAAATCGTAGACCCAAAGTGTTATTTTGGTGTCATGAAACCGGGATATGGTAAAATTCATAGAAGTTGTGCGGCCCTTTGCATTTTGGGCGGTATTCCTCCCGTATTGGTCGCATCCGATAAAGATGGGATGGCAAATTATTTTTTATTGACCGATTTGAAAGGAAATCCCATTCATAAAGACATAATACCATATATAGGCCAACCTTCCCTCGTGCAAGGAGCGGTCCAAAAAACAGGGGATTGGCATACGATGCGTATCGATGTTGCCCAAATAAAAAGAATGGATAAAAAATCTGAAATCTATTAAAATGAAAAATACGGTATTCGGGATGTTTTTGCTCCTGGGGATAACTATGGTGGCCCAGTCCGTGGACTACAATACCAAAAAAGGATATGTAGCCAATGGATACGATGTGGTTTCCTATTTTGATGGTGCTGCATTGGAGGGGAATAAAACTTTTGTGACCGAATACAAAGGGGCGAAGTTTACGTTTGCTTCCAATGAAAATTTAAAAAAGTTCATTGCCAATCCTGATATGTACCTGCCCAAATATGGAGGTTATTGCGCCTATGCAGTTGCTGTAGCAGGCAAGAAGGTATCCATAAATCCAGAAACCTATGAGATTAGGGATGGTGAACTGTATCTGTTCTACAACTCTGGTAAAAACAATACACTGGAAAGTTGGTTGGCCGAATCCCCGGAAAAACTCAAAGTCAAGGCTGACAAAAATTGGGAAACCATTAAAAAGAAATAGATACTGGGTATTTTGCAGCAGGGAATGTCTATGATGAACCATTTAAAAATTTTGGGCGTAGGTCTTTTGATCAGTTGGCTAGGGGCCTTGCCTTTGGGCACACTAAATATCACTGCTTTTGATATTGCAGCTTTCCAAGGATTTCAAAATGCCATATGGTTTGCCCTCTCGGCTATCCTTATTGAGTTATGTTACGTACGGCTTACCCTTTGGGGAAATGGAAAGCTGCATTTTGACGAACAATGGCTTTCCGTGCTGTTACCCTTTGGAGCATTGTTGTTGCTATATCTATCTTTTTCCAGTTTTACATCCGTCACATCCGGTGAAGCCATCCCGGAAAACCATTGGGTGTCTTCACTACATTCCCCTATTCTTTTAGGGCTGCTTTTAAGTGCCTTAAACCCGATGCAGGTACCTTTTTGGCTCACTTGGAATAAGGTATTGTCATCAAAAAACATTTTGGGGGACACCCGTCTATCCCATTCCTTTTATATGCTGGGTATTGGTTTGGGAACACTGCTTGCCCTGTTGCTTTTTATTTGGTTGGGGGGCATTGTGATGGCAGATTATCAGGTCTACACTTTATATACAAATAGGGCCCTGGGTATCATTTACCTTGGGTTTTCATTATATCTTTTGTTTTTATTCTATCAAAGAAGTCTTAAACCAATATTTCAATGACCTTATTTAAATCTTCAGTGGACACACTTGAACAATTTAAATCCATTTTAGGCAAGTTGCCCAAAGATTCCTATGCCGCACCATGTGACGTACTTTCCCAGGCCACTATTGGCCAGCATACGCGCCATGTGATAGAACTGTACCTATGCTTGATAAAAGGTTATGATAATGGGCAGGTATCTTATGATAAAAGACAACGCAACAAACGAATTGAAAATGAGGTTTCTTTTGCCATTGAACAGCTGGACTACATTCAGGACCATTTGGAGAAACCGGACAGGAAGGTCAAAATGGAATACGAATTAAATGGTGTGGGGAATAGTATGTCATCCAACTACTATCGCGAGGTGATGTACAACCTGGAACATGCCATCCATCATCATGCCTTGATCAAAATAGGCATCAAACACTTTACCGAAATGGAACTTCCGGAATCTTTTGGGGTTGCCCCATCAACAATGCATTATCGAAAAGTATGTGCACAGTAACCTATATACCGACAGGGAACAAGGCTTTTATCACTTCCAATCGTGATGAACATGTTTCGCGTAAAGCATTTTTGACCCCTAAAAAGGAATTGCTGAATGGCCTAAAGGTGGTTTATCCCAAGGATGGAACAGGAGGGGGGACCTGGTTTGCCCTTAATGGAAATGGGACAGTGACCGTTTTATTGAACGGTGCAGCACAAAATCACGAAAGGCAACCACCTTACCGAAAAAGCAGGGGACTCATTGTTTTGGATATTGTTTCAAAATTCGAACCCATTGCGTATTTAAAGGAAATTGATTTAAAAGGTATAGAGCCTTTTACCCTTATTGTATACCGGGATTCCGTTTTATTTGAATTTCGTTGGGATGCTGTCCAAAAACAGCTAAAAAAACTGGATGCCACCCTACCGTACATTTGGTCCTCATGGACGCTATATGACAAAGCAGCACAGCTAAAGCGAAATGGCCATTTTCAGGATTTTGTCAATGGTACTATTGAATTTGAAAGGACCTCAATCTTGGATTTTCATCGGACCGATCACGGCGATGCTGAAAACGGTTTTGTTATTGACCGCTCAAATGGGCTAAGGACCTTAAGTATCAGTCAAGCCATTATTGAGACGAAGGAAATCCGTTTAAACCACCATGATCTAACCTCGGATGAAATGGCTTCGCAGGCACTTCCCATTAATTCACCAATACGTGCTACATCATGAAATTGCTATGGCACAAAATAATGCATTGGGAGTTTTGGCCTTTTAATCTCATTTACTACCCGCTGTTTCCGGTTTGGTTTTTTTTTTCGGCCAAAGCACGTTCCTTTTTCTTTTTTAATGCGGTAAATCCGTCCATGAAAAACGGAGGAATGGCCATGGAATCAAAAATGGATATTTATAGAAATATCCCCAAGGAATTTATTCCTGTTACCGTATTTGTTGGGAAGGACGCTTCGGTTGAAACCGTTTTGGAGGACATTTCATCACATGGCATACAATTTCCCTGCATAGCAAAACCGGATATTGGTATGAAAGCCTTTGCGGTGCAAAAATTGGATACGATATCAGATTTAATGGAGTATTTGAAAAAAACGCCGGCCGATTTTTTAATTCAGGAGTTCGTTCCTTATCAAAAAGAAGTGGGGATTTTTTATGTACGCTATCCCGGAGAAACGAAAGGTAGGATTACGGGAATTGTTTCCAAGGAATTTTTGGCGGTAACCGGGGATGGAAAAAACACCCTATTGGAATTGATCAAAAAGGATGCCAGAAGCCATTTACAGCTAAAAGTCCTACGACATAGACTGGGCGGCGAATTGGATACGGTTTTAAGGGATGGTGAGCGACGTGTCCTGGTCCCCTACGGAAGCCATACCCGAGGTGCCAAGTTTATTGACTTTACACATAGGAACAATCCTGATCTGGAGGAGACATTCCATAACATTTGCGCTCAAATCAAAGGATTTTACTATGGTCGTATGGATGTGCTCTATGATTCTTTTGAGACCCTTTCCAGGGGTAAGGATTTCAGTATCATTGAGGTTAACGGAGCGGGTAGTGAGCCTACCCATATCTATGATCCAAAACACTCCTTGCTATTTGGATGGAAGGAAATTATTGGGCATTGGAACCATATGTGTAAAATCAGTATCATAAATCATAAGAAAGGACATCCCTACATGAGTTTTAAAGCAGGTAGGGCGATGCTCAAGGAAAATGAAGCATTGGAGTCCCAGTTAAAAATGATATAGATGTTACCGAGGCAATTTTTGTTTTTGGGCATTTTTTGGGTTTGTGCAATTGCCACGTCCCAACAAATCGCAACGCCATCCGATCAAGTTGGATTGTCGGCACAGGTTTATCCGGCTGGTTTTATCCCTACGGTAAATTATGAGCATTTTTTCAATGGCAAGGGTTCCGTAGTCTTCCGATTAGGGTTTAATTTCACGGACCGACAGGATTTTAGCGACGTTAATTTGACCGAAGAAGGGGAAGGTTTTGGAGGATCTTTTGGATATCGAAAACATTTTCCGGTTGGAAAAGGAAGGATTATAGTTGGACTCAACACCGATATTTGGAGTATGGAAATAGACTGGACCGACGAGGTTCAGGAAAGCCCGAGTGGTCCAATTGCCCCAATTTCCGGCAATACCAATATTTTAGTGGTACAGCCCTGGTTGGAAGGGGGATATTTTCTACCCATCAAGAATACAAAATCTTCCTTTGGGGCAACGCTGGGTTTTGGAAGGGAAATCAATGTGATAACCGATGGGGAAGAGGTTGCCCAAGGATTTATAGGTAGTGTAAGTGTACAGTACCTGATATCCATTTAATCTTTCACTTTAAACTGGTCTTGCTTTATCCGTACCGCCCTAAAGGAAAAAACAATCAATAAGACCAAAGCCATCAGGCAACATACAATGCCACCTACGGAAAAGTAAATTGGAATATTGTCAATCATGGTATGGGAACTTTGATATAATCCCGCAATCAAGCCCGAAACCACAAAAAAGGCGACCGATGCATAAAGAAAGACCATGGCTAGGTTGATCAGCTTTAATTGCACCAACTTTCGTTCCAGTAGGTTGGTGTATCCCGTATGTTCCGAGATAAGGTTTTTGATTTCCAGGCTAAGTTGTCCCAATAAGTTGGAAGTCGACATCAATAGCAATCCGATTCCGGGTACAATGGTGATAGGTACATACCAGTTTTCCATCATGGTTTGGAGTAGTGTTCAAAAGCTTCCCCGAAAAACCGAACGACCTTTTCCTCGGTGGTATTGGTTGCAGGAAGTATGGCTCCTTTAAAACCATTATTATGCCAGAGCCCGTTACTTAATTTTCCAAAAGCAGCGGTGTCCAAACCAACATGGCCCTCATATCCGGAGATATAGAAGTAATGATCGTCCACAAGGGAATCTGGAATGGCCATACCCATTCCCATGGACCTATTGGAGCCTTCATGGAGTATTGTAAAAGCGCCGGTATCAAAATGATGGGGCCAAATACGGATGTCCGATGATAAGTGCTCTTTTTCCAAGAACGAGCGCAAGGATGTATTTGCCAATGTTCGTAAGTGTATGGTTTCCAACAGTACTTTTTCATCGGGTCGTTGAAATAGATAATCCCCATTCCACAAAAAAGGCAGGTCATAGTGCAAATTAAAATGGTAGGGTCTGTGGAATCCCATCCTTTTTGCAGACTCGGAAAGCAACGCAACGATGGCAGCATGGGTGTTCCCGATCAATGCTATCCTTTTCTCGGAATCGACGTTCCATTTCAAGCTAAAATCGTTGAGGTCCAAGGTCAATTTTAACCCATTGTTGTCCAACTCCCAAGTTTCAAACCTCTTGCCGCGGGCATCAAATCCAATATTGGTATGACTGTCATCATCCTTTGGCACCAAAAAGCTCTTGCCTGCCATGGCCAAATACTGTGTCGCCAAATGGATTGCCTCAAGCATTGGTCCGCTCTTTTTTCTTTTCCACAATGGAATTGATGATCATGGGTGCATGTATCCGGGAGTTTTCAATAAACCATTTATGGGTTTCCATACCACCACAGATAACACCTGCCAAATACAATCCATCTACATTGGTTTCCATGGTTTCGGAATTGTAATAAGGTTTTCGCTTGTCATCATTGGAAAGTGCGATGCCCAATCCCTCCAAAAAAGTAAAATTCGGCTTATAGCCCGTAAGGGCAAGGACAAAATCATTTTCAAGCACTATTTCACCTTCCGGTGTATTTACAACCAGTTCCGTGTTTTTGATTTCCGTGACATTGGCATTGTAATAGGCTTTGATACTTCCCTCATTGATACGATTGATAATATCTGGACGAACCCAGTATTTTACGCGTTGTCCCACCTCAGGTCCCCGAATGATCAAGGTTACTTCGGAACCCTTTCGCCAGCATTCCAAAGCAGCGTCTATTGCCGAATTACTTGCCCCGATAACGGCTAATTTTTGACTGGCATAAAAATGTGGGTCCTTGTAATAATGCGATACCTTGGGTAAATCCTCCCCAGGAATATTGAGCGTATTGGGAATATCGTAAAAACCTGTAGCCAAGATGATCTGGGAAGCTTTGTATTCCCTTTTTGACGTTTTGACAAGAAAACTGCCATTACTTTTTTCGACCGAATCCACCTTTTCAAATAGATTGATATGGAGCTTGTTGGAGGTGACAATCCTTCGATAATACTCCAGGGCTTCGTTTCGCTTGGGTTTGGCTTCTTTACTGATAAAAGGGATTTCATCAATTTCCAACTTCTCGGAAGAGGAGAAGAATTGCATATTAATGGGATAATTGAATAAGGAATTGACTATAGGTCCTTTTTCAATAATCACGTACGAGAGTCCCTTTTTCTTTGCTTCCAGGCCACACGCAATACCAATGGGACCACCACCAACTATAATGACATCAAATTCCTGCATCAGGCAATCACTTTCTTTAAGTTTTTGATCGTTTCGGAGGGATTTTCACTTTTAAAAACAAAGCTTCCAGCAACCAATACATCCGCTCCTACCTCAACCAATTTTTTTGCATTGGTCGCATTGACCCCCCCATCAATTTCAATTAGGGCATTGGAATCTTTCCTTTCGATCAGTTTTTTGAGGTCACTGGCCTTTTGGTACGTGTTTTCAATGAAGGATTGCCCACCAAACCCGGGATTTACGCTCATTAAACAGACCAAATCGATTTCTTTGATACTATCTTCCAATAACTTGACCGAAGTATGGGGGTTGAGCGCCACCCCTGCTTTCATCCCAGTGGCTTTTATGGCCTGTATGGTCCTGTGAAGATGTGTACAAGCTTCGTAATGGACCGTTAAGATATTAGCACCCAAATCCGCAAACGTTGTAATGTACCTATCTGGGTCAATAATCATTAAATGGACGTCCAATGTTTTTTTGGAATGTTTTGCAATGGCTTTCACCACTGGCATTCCAAAGGAGATATTGGGGACAAATACACCATCCATGATATCGAGGTGGAACCAATCGGCTTCACTTTTGTTCACCATTTCGATATCATATTGAAGATTGGCAAAATCTGCTGCCAATAGGGAAGGGGCTATGAGTTTTTGGTTCATGCGTCAAGAATTGAACCGCAAAGTTACTTATAAAGAAACTATGGATAAATCCATTCGTTCCCGTAAAGGAAATGGATAAAAAAAGATAAAACTAGTTAACGTTAAATTAATATTTAATTAACTTTGTGCCAACATTAAAATCTCACGAATGTCGAAAAAAAGCGAATTGAAAAAAGCGTTCAAAAAAGCCAAAAAAAATGTTTCCGTTAAAAAGAAAGCATTTGCAAAGGCTTTGAAGGAACTTAAAAAGTTAAAACAAAAGAAAGGCAAGAAAAAAGTATTGAAAAAGGCCCGTAAAGAAGCCAAGGTCTATAAGTTGGCCGTGAAAAAGGCCAACAAAAAAGCATTGATTGCCAAAAAAGCATTGAAAAAGGCAGCTTGATTAATGGATGTTTAGTGTTTTTGAACAAAGGGGCGGTAACGCCCCTTTGTTTATGTTATACATAAATGAAAAACGCCGGTAATCAGTACGATTTGCACCTTTCTTGCAACATGTTTTCTGGGGTTTCCGGGACATTTTTGAACATTTATTGTTTAAAAAGCGTAGCTCATCCACTCCTTTTTTCCAGGTACTCGATTATCATTTTCGGGCGGTGGTCCCCCACCTTGGAACGGAAATAACCTTCACTTGGAATCTTGGGAAAACATTTTAAATACTTTTTATCAGGGCTGCATGGATTTTTCATATTTGGCACCGAATCCTGTATTGTTGGTATTACGGACCAGACCTTTCTTTTTTACCTTTAGTAGGTAATCTAATTCTAACGTTGTAAGATATATCTCTATGTATTCAGCAATAGCAATGGGAAAAGTCAACAGGGACGGGAGTATACTAACGGCAACGCCCGGCATCCGTGTAACAGTAGAGGATCCGGTTGGGGATATTATGGGCTCCATACAGGTAGGCTATAGGGTCCATCTACCGGAAAGACTGGTCAAAGACTCCAATTATATCATTCAACTCACACCAGAGAATTATGGTGAGGATGGTCCCGATCATGGGGAATGTTCGATTGCGGCCCTGGGACCGATTGATAAGACCGGTTTCAACGTCGTTGTCTGGGGGGACAGACGTCAACTTATCGATCCCGGCCCACCAACCATGGTCCCGGTACAGACCAGATGGTTTTTCGTGCTGTACGAGATCTGTTAGTTGTAGGGATGATACTAAACTGTCCTGCAAGTGTTCATTGATACCACTTGCGCAAAGCATTTAAGAAAAAAGGACACCCTGATTTGTACCAATTGTCGTTTTTGGGGTTTGTTTTACCTTAAAACAAGCAGTGTTTCGTTGCCCCTTAAAAACATGTATAAGTGCCTGGATTACCTTGACTTCTGCGCCAATCACTACAGTCGTTACAATTTTCCATTGGACTTCGCTCCGACGACTTGGATTTCTTACTGTCAAAGCCACAATACAGTCCTATGGAGTATTTTTTCCTTGCAAAAGAGTGCGGTAAAGAGTGTGGTGAAAAATCACCGTTTTCTTCAGTAGCCCTTGTATTTAAAGGGTTTTTGAGAATTTTCGCCATGAAAAAACTCCGGTAATCAGCCGGAGTTTATTCATCAATCAAAAAACGAACAGTCATGATAAACTGCTGTAGTGTACTAAATTACAATTTTCTTGCCAAAAAAACAATTTAAGGTAAGTTTAACTGTAATTTATGGGGTCTAACCCAAGTATGTTTTTAATATTTTGCTTCTGGAAGTATGTTTTAATCGACGAATGGCCTTCTCCTTGATTTGACGTACACGCTCCCTGGTCAAATCGAAGGTTTCACCAATTTCCTCCAGGGTCATGGAGTGTTGGCCAGCCAAACCAAAGTACAGACGAATTACATCCGCTTCCCTTGGGGTCAATGTTTCCAGGGCACGCTCAATCTCGGTACGCAATGATTCGTGCAACAATTCCTTATCTGGATTTGGGGATTCCCCACTTTTTAATACATCGTACAAATTGGAATCCTCACCATCAATAAGGGGGGCGTCCATGGAGACATGGCGACCAGAGTTTTTCAAGGACTGCTTTACGTCCTCTACGGTCATATCCAATTCCTTGGCAATTTCCTCTGCGGAAGGAACACGCTCGTGCGCTTGCTCCAAAAAGGCAAAGGTTTTATTGATTTTATTGATTGAACCAATCTTGTTCAATGGTAAACGAACAATTCTGGACTGCTCGGCCAATGCTTGCAATATGGATTGACGGATCCACCACACGGCATAGGAAATAAACTTAAATCCCCTTGTTTCATCGAATCGTTGGGCGGCCTTGATCAGCCCCAAATTCCCTTCATTAATAAGATCAGGTAAGGTAAGCCCTTGGTTTTGGTACTGTTTTGCCACGGATACCACAAACCTAAGGTTGGCCTTGGTCAATTTCTCCAGTGCAATCTGATCTCCGGCCTTGATACGTTGTGCCAATTCCACCTCTTCATCGGCCGTGATCAAATCGACCTTACCAATTTCCTGTAAGTATTTATCTAAAGATGCGGTTTCCCTATTGGTAACCTGTTTTGTAATCTTTAACTGTCTCATGTAAATTTTCTCTTTCTATTATTTTTTGGAACACTCTCCTTTTACTTATACGTAAGAAAGTTGAAAAAGTTACAATTTGATAAAATTTATTTGAAAAATAATTTGTAAAGAAAACCTCGGCCATGGGCCGAGGTTTAAAATTACGGACAAAAAGGGGTTTAGTCCCTTCTTGGTTTTCTATCACGGTTTCCTCCACGACGGTCGCCCCCTCTTCGATCTCCCCTATCATTTCTGGAAGGGCGCTCAACAAAGCCCTCGGGCTTTGGCAAAAGTGCTTTTCGGGACACTTTTTCCTTTTTGGTCCTTGGGTCAAGTCCAAAATATTTCACATCGATGACATCACCAAGGTTGACCACATCGGTTACCTTATCGGTTCGTTCCCACGCCAATTCAGAAACGTGGAGCAATACTTCATTACCAGGAGCTTCAACATATTCGACCACAGCTCCAAAATCAAGTAATTTGATGACCTGTACCTCATATGCGCTACCCACTTCCGGTTTGAACATCACGGATTCAATCTTGGCAATCACAGCATCGATACCGGCTTGGTCCGTACCTAAAATTTCTACGATTCCCTCTTCCGTTTCGGGATCCTCGTTAATAACAATAGTGGTATTGGTCTCTTTTTGAAGTTCTTGGATAACCTTTCCTCCAGAACCAATAACCGCACCTATATATTCTCCTGGAATGATCTTAGTGACAATCTTGGGTGCATAGGGTTTCACTTCAGGTCTCGGTGTTTCAATGGTATCGGTAAGGTGCTTTAAGATGTGCAACCTTCCCTCTTTTGCCTGCATTAGGGCTTTTACCAATATTTCATAGGAAAGTCCCTTTACCTTAATGTCCATTTGGCAGGCCGTAATGCCCTCTTCAGTACCGGTCACCTTAAAGTCCATGTCCCCAAGATGATCTTCATCACCAAGGATGTCGGAGAGTACGGCGTATTTACCGGTTTCCGTATCCGTTATCAATCCCATGGCAATTCCGGACACCGGTTTTTTTAGTTGCACCCCGGCGTCCATGATGGCCATGGTTCCCGAGCAAACAGTGGCCATGGAAGAGGAACCATTGGATTCCAATACCTCGGATACCACACGAACGGTATAAGGACAATCCTCTGGAATCATCCCTTTTAAAGCGCGCTGTGCCAAATTTCCATGTCCTACTTCCCTACGCGAAGTACCACGAATGGGCCTTGCTTCACCTGTTGAAAACGGAGGGAAATTGTAATGGAGGTAAAATGATTCTTCACCTTCGTATGAAGGCATATCTATAATATTGGAATCCCTGGATGTTCCAAGGGTCACCGTTGCCAGTGCTTGTGTCTCTCCCCTGGTAAAGATGGATGAACCGTGTACGGAAGGCAAATAATCCACCTCGCACCAAATAGGCCTGATATCCGTGGTTTTTCTGCCATCCAATCGCAGCCCTTCATTCAATGTTAGGTTACGAACAGCTTCTTTATGGGCTTTGGCAAAGTACTTATGGATCAGTGCCCCCAATTCTTCTTGCTCTTCTTCCGTATAGGATTCAAAGACTTCTTCCTTTAAATCGCTGAATGCCTGGCCCCGTTCTTGTTTGGAACTTCCTGCTTTGGCAATGGCATATGACTTGTCATAAACCATTTCATATACTTTTTTCTGAAGTTCTTCATCTTCGGGTTCCGGGTCATATTCACGAACCTCTTTTTTGCCAAAGGCTTCGGCCAATTTGCGTTGGGCCCCGCATTGTACCTTAATGGCTTCGTGGGCAAATTCAATGGCCTTGACCATTTCCTCTTCGGAGATTTCCTTTAGCTCACCCTCCACCATCATTACGGAATCCTCGGAAGCCCCAATGACCATATCAATATCGGATTCCTTCAATTGATTTAGGGTTGGGTTGATGATCAATTCACCATTGACACGTCCCACCCTCACTTCAGAAATTGGGCATTCAAAGGGAATATCCGATAATTGAATTGCCGTGGATGCCGCCAAACCGGCCATGGCATCCGGCATAACATCTTCATCGTGGGACATTAACTGGATCATCACCTGTGTTTCGGCGTGATAATCCTTTGGAAAGAGTGGACGCAATACACGGTCCACCAATCGCATGGTCAGTACCTCACCATCACTGGGACGTGCCTCACGTTTGAAAAATCCACCTGGATAACGTCCTGCCGCTGCGAATTTTTCACGATAATCAACGGTAAGTGGTAAAAAGTCCACATCTGCGGCGTGGTAATTGGATACTACTGTTGCCAATAGCATGCACTTACCGGATTGTACCACTACCGAACCATGTGCTTGCTTGGCCAGTTTTCCGGTTTCGATAGAGATTTCCCTACCATCACCTAGGTCTATGACCTCTTTAAAAGTTTTTGGAATCATAAAAATTGTGTTGCCTTCTTTGTTGAAGGTCTTGTTAAACATTTGGTCTACCGCCTATCCGGGCGGTCGGGTTGTGTTGTTGCGTTGTTTAGACCAATGAAAGCTCGAACAGCTTTTTGTATGCCCCGAACCATGTTCAGGGTCTTTGTTATGTGGTTTCATCGAAGGTAACTACTTCGACAAAAAATAAATGGGGCGTTGATAGCCCCATTATTTTATTTTCTAATACCTAACTCTTTTATAAGCGCACGGTATTTTTCAATATCTTTTTTCTTAAGGTAATCCAACAAACTACGTCTTTTCCCTACCAATTTCACCAAGGAACGTTCTGTGTTAAAGTCCTTATGGTTTTCTTTCAAATGCTTTGTAAGGTGGTTGATACGATACGTGAACAACGCAATTTGTCCTTCTGTTGACCCAGTGTTTCCCTCGGAACCACCGTGTTTTTTAAAAATCTCTGCTTTTTTTTCTTTACTTAAATACATGCCAATATTGTTAAAATGATTTTTATGTATTTGATTGGTTTTCCATTGTTTAGCATGGACTCCGGCAATCAAGGCGCAAAGATACTTCTTTTTTTGTTCTAAAAAATTTTATTTGGGATTAAACCTTTTTTCCCTGGTCAAGTCATAAGGACAAACTTTAAAATTTGATCGTTATGAAAAAGAGCCTTAAGCCAATGAACCTGGTCGGACTTATACTACTGTCCGTTTTGACGTTTACTGCTTGTAGTGAAGAAGAAACTGCAACAGAAGGGATTTTTACCGATGCCGAAGTCATTACCGTTGCGGAATTACAATACAGTGATGAAGCTGAACAAATGGCGGATGATATTGCTGAAATTGCGGAGGATGCGTACGTTTCCGATGAAATGTCGGTAACCTCAAAAGGCATGTACCTATCGGATTATTTACCTGATTGTGTGACCGTCACTACGATTGAAACGGACACTACCAAGGAAAAGACGATCGACTTCGGGGAGGGATGCGAACTAAGAAATGGGAATGTACTGGCCGGAATTGTCAAGTTAAGTTATGTCAAGGATATGGAAGCCGCTTCCAAAACCATCACCCTAATGTTGGAAAATTTTGTCTTCAATGGGGTATCCGTAGAAGGTGGCGCCAGTATTCTCAGGGTACGTTCCAATGAAAATGGCAATCCACAGTCGACCGCTACACGAAACTACAATGCAACATGGCCGGATGGCGAAACCGCTTCTTTTTCGGGAACCAGGACCAGGGAATGGATAGAAGGTTTCGGAACGGGTTTTTGGGGGGACAACGTTTTCCTGATTACGGGCAATGGTACATTTACCAACAGGGCAGGAAATGTTTTTTCCAAAGAAATTACCACGCCGTTGAGACGGGAAATGAGCTGTAGGTTTATTGTACAGGGTGTTCTGGAAATTTCTAGAAACGGCGCTACGGCAAGCCTGGATTTTGGAGATGGTAGTTGTGATGCGAAAGGGATTTTGACCAAACCCGATGGAACCTCGGAAGAAGTGTTTTTACGAAGGTTTTTTAATAACTGAACGTTGTTTTTGTTTGATGAAGGTGAATAAAAAAGAACCCGTTAAGCAACGGGTTCTTTTTCTTTTCGTAAAGGTTGGTTTGTAATCAAATCGATATACTGGTTGATCTTCCTTTTTAGGTCCCTACGATGGACAATGAAATCCAGGAATCCATGTTCCTTGACAAATTCAGCGGTTTGGAAGCCATCCGGTAAATCCTTGCCCGTAGTATCCTTTACTACCCTAGGTCCTGCAAAACCGATCAAGGCACCGGGCTCTGAGATATTGATGTCCCCCAGCATGGCATAAGAAGCGGTCGTACCACCCGTGGTGGGATCGGTACAGAGCGAAATATACGGGATTTTGGCTTCGGCCAATTGGGCCAATTTTGCAGAGGTTTTTGCCAATTGCATCAAGGAAAGTGCTGCCTCCATCATTCTTGCCCCACCAGATTTGGAAATCATTAAAAAGGGCAACTTCCTTTTTTTCGCATAATCCACCGCGCGTGCAATTTTTTCCCCAACTACACTTCCCATAGATCCTCCAATAAAACCAAAGTCCATACAGGCAACAACCAGGTCCTTGCCCATGGATTTACCTACTGCGGTCTTTACGGCGTCATTTAGGCCCGTTTTGGCCTTTGCCGCTTTCAATCGGTCCGAGTATTTTTTGGTATCCACAAATTTTAAGGGATCTTTTGAACTTAGTTTTTCGTCCAATTCCTTGAATTTGTTATCGTCAAAAAGAATTTCAAAATATTCTTTGCTGCCTATTCGAACGTGGTAATCATCCTCTGGGCTTACATAAAAATTCTTCGCCAAATCCTCGGACTCTACAATTTTTCCCGTGGGGGATTTGTACCAAAGGCCTTTTGGGGTGTCCTTTTTCTCTTCGGTGGACGTCTGTATACCTTTTTCCTTTCTTTTGAACCAAGATGACATATGAGGGAGCTTTTGACTAACTAAAGTGTATTGACATTGTTCAAATCCTCAAAGGCATTTTTTAATCGTTCCGAAAATGATTTCTCACCTTCCCTTAACCAAACCCTGGGGTCATAGAATTTTTTGTTGGGCACATCATCACCTTCCGGATTGCCAATTTGTCCCTGCAAGTAGGCACTTTTGCCCTGGACATAATCCCTTACACCGGCCATGAATGCGTATTGGAGGTCAGTGTCGATATTCATTTTGATGACCCCGTAACCAATAGCCTCCCTAATCTCCTCCAGTGTTGAGCCCGAACCACCATGGAAAACAAAATCGATATGGTTATGGCCAACGCCATATTTCTTTGAAATATACTCCTGGGAATTCTTTAAGATTTTAGGGGTCAATTTTACGTTTCCGGGTTTATAGACCCCATGTACGTTGCCAAAGGCAGCGGCAATGGTAAATCTTGGACTTACCTTGGACAATTCTTCATAAGCGTACGCTACTTCTTCCGGTTGGGTGTACAGTTTGGAACTATCAACATCCGTATTGTCCACACCGTCTTCCTCCCCGCCGGTAACGCCGAGTTCTATCTCCAGGGTCATGTCCATTTTGGACATGCGCTCCAAATATCCTTTACAGATTTCAATATTTTCTTCAATGGGCTCTTCGGATAAATCGATCATGTGCGAGCTGTAGAGTGATTTTCCGGTTGACTTGTAATGTGCCTCGCTGGCATCAAGCAACCCATCGATCCAAGGCAATAATTTCTTTGCACAGTGATCGGTGTGCAGTATTACACTGGCCCCATAGGCTTCTGCCATTTGGTGTACATGCTTTGCGCCTGCGATTCCACCTAAAATGGCCGATTTTTGATTTTCATTGGACAACCCTTTTCCCGCATTGAACTGTGCGCCTCCGTTGGAGAATTGAATGATGACCGGAGCGTTCAAGGATGCCGCGGTTTCCATTACGGCATTGACCGTGTTTGAGCCTATTACGTTTACTGCGGGAAGGGCGAATCCCTTTTCCTTCGCATAGTTGAAAATTTCCTGTACTTGATCGCCTGTTGCTACGCCAGGCTTTATGTTGTGCGCCATATCTTAAGTTGGTTACTTGTTTGAATAGTCCACAAAAATAATAATAATTGATCTTAAAAAGGATAGTTGATACCAATGTTGAAAACCGCTTCCCGAAAATTGAAATCCGTGAACCATCGATCCGAACCCTCCAAAGCAGGATTATAGGTCTTAAAGCCTGTGTCCAAACGTATTACAAAATAGGTAAAGTCGTACCGAAGGCCAAACCCGGTCCCAAGTGCCAGATCGCTTAAAGAACTGAATCCGTTAAAAGTGGCATCAGGATCCTCTACATTGTCAAAAACATTCCAAATATTCCCGGCATCCGCAAAGAATGCCCCCTTTATATCCCCTACAATGGGGAACCTGTATTCCAAATTCAATGCGAGTTTAAGATTGGCCTCGTTGAACTCATTTTCGTTGTCCGTCCTTCCCGGGCCTAGGGCATATACCCTCCAGGCCCTGTTGTCGTTGGACCCACCTCCAAAGTAACTGCGAACAAAGGGAATGCTATTGGAATTCCCATAGGGAATAGCCATTCCAAAAAATCCCCTAAAGGCCAAAACCTTTGATGGGGAAAGTCCCCAATGTTTTATATAGTCGAATTCCGTTTTTACATATTGGGAATAGGGAACACTGAAAACCAATCCCCGGCCATTGTCATCTTGGTTGAACGGGATAATATTTTCGACCAGGGAAAGAACATTTCCAGCACTTTCGAACCGAATACGGTATTGAAAAAAGTCATTGTCATTGATGCTTTCCCTGTTGTTCTTCTGAAACGTATAGTTTGAAGTGAAAATGAGGTTGTCACTGGTTAAACGATCTTTTCTTTCCTCTATGATACGAACTTCCCTCAAATCCTCGGAAGCTATGGGAAAGCCAGGTGCCGTAACAGCGTCAATAAAACCCCTGGTACCATCTGGTACGGACAGTCTCAGGGAATCGGTGGCATTTTGTACCGTTTCAAAAAAGGCTGCCAGTTCCGGGAAATCCTCCACGGGATCCGTGGGATTCTCCATAATCCCATCAAATCCATCCGCAATAAGATCCAAGCTGTTGTAGGAGTTATTGTAAACATTGAAGAAATTATCCGGATCAGTATTTCTGACAAATTCAATGTTCAATAATTCAATCGTATTTCTCCTTAAGTTATCCGGGGACCAATTGTAGGATAGAATGGAGTTTAAGGACTGTCTATCCAATCCAATATTGCGTTGAAAATTGGTACCTATGGACAGCCTTGTCTGGGGAGCCATATAATAGGGGATAAGTTTCTCGGTTTTAATGGGAAACCATATTCGGGGAAAGGTGAGGTTGATGTCACCGCCAATTTCAGATGTAAAGTTGTCCTCCAGATTCTCATCGGCAAGGATACCAATGGAACCCCTGCCGGAGAGACTTAAGGTCTCTGCACCTTTAAAAACGTTCCTGATGATGACCGAGCCGCCAAACCCTATCCCTACTTGTTGAATATTGGATCGGGTCAATTCCAGGGAGGTATCCAACGAAAATTTGGGTCTGGGAACCAAGTATATATTGGAGGTCAAAAAAGTTCCCGTGGAATCTGGCAGTAGCTCAAAACTGGGATACTTAAAGGTGTTCAGATTCACAATTTGACGTTTGCTCCGTATTTCGTCCAATTCCCTGTAAATACTGTCCTGTTTAAAGAAAATGGCATCAGTAAGGGCTTCCGGTTGGTAGGCCAACTCATCCTTATAGTAAATGGTATAGTTCCGAAAATCCATGGATTGTAGGGAATCGTTGCTTTCGTTCAATTGATAATCGGCATAAATGTTGATTTTTTTTAAACGATTTACCCGGTATTCCTTGGTGTTGCTACTGTCCGTTGCGTTTCTTAAGTCCTTGATATTGAGGATCACGTCCATTTTTTGATCGTCATTGACCTGTGAAGTATCCCTGACAATGTCATACGTGATGGAACTTTCCTGAAAATTGTAGATGCCGGAGTTCCTGAATATGGAGGTCAATCGTTCCCTTTCCTTGTTGAAATTGCCCAAATCAAATTGCTCGTCTTCTTTTACCCAAGACGCGTCTTGATTGATGCGATAAATGGAATCCACTTCCTTTGAAACTATGTTATGTGCCAGGGAGTCAACCATGTAGGGTTTGCCCAAGTCCACATGAAAATCCATTTTGGCCCTGCGTTTGCGCCCAATAGGTCTTATATCATAGGAAACCGTATTGTTAAAGTATCCCTTGCTTCCATAGTAGTAGTTCAATCGTTCCACGGACTTATTTGTCCTAACGGTATCTATAATTGCGGGTGGTTCACCAACTCTTTTTAGGAGATTGCTGATTCCCCTTACCACAAAGGACTGCCCCAATCTATTGACTTGTTTTTGGGATAATAAAGAATTCAATCGTTGTTGTCTCTTGGGTTTTCTCTTCAGCCAATCTTGATAAAGTGAATCTGGATTTTCTTTAGCGAGATTATAAAGGTTAAGGCGAAATGGGTATCCTAGGATGGTACTATTGGGGCGTTGTGTCAATAGATTTCTGACATCCGAATCCCCCACCTTGGCGCTATCCGCAAAAATGGTGTTCTCCATGAGTAAAAACTCATTTTCAGGAACTTTTTTAACGGCGTTGCAGGAAGCCAGTAGAACTCCTACATATATAACCACTACTTTTGCCCTAAAGTTCCCGCGTAAGGAATAATCCATCATAAAGCTCAAAATTACACGAATTCCCATGGCTGGCAAAAAGTGGTTAAAACTCATAAAGAGCTTACATCAAAAAAAATACCGAAATGAACATCGGCTTTTTTTTGTTGAGGGGAAAAAGTCCGTCGATGCACTTTTGGAATCGGGACGGCCGCCCACAAAAATTCTTTCCTATGCTGGATTCTTGCACCATTTTGATGGATTTCCATCGGAGGAAGTCACCCCAAGGGAGCTTAAGGCCATAAGTGCCTTAAAAAACCCAAATGGGGTTTTAGGGGTATTTAAGATGCCCGAAGGACCGGAAATAAATGAATTGGATTGGATTTTGGCCTTGGATGATGTTAGGGATCCGGGTAATTTGGGAACCATCATCCGTTTGTGTGATTGGTTTGGTATCAACAGCCTGATCTGTTCAACGAATACCGTGGATTGTTACAACCCAAAAGTACTGCAGGCCACCATGGGTTCCATTGCCAGGGTCAACATTGTTTATGACGATCTTCCACGTTTCTTGGAAAGCACTCCTTTGCCGGTATACGGGGCTTTTATGGATGGGTCAAATGTGTACAGGGAAAACATTCCACAATCGGGAGTTTTGGTTATGGGCAATGAAGCCAATGGCATTTCCCCGGAAGTGGAAAGATCGATTGCCAAAAAGATTGCCATACCCCAATACACCAATGAAACCGCGGAAAGCCTCAATGTGGCCATGGCAACCGGAATTCTTTTAAGTGAGGTAAGGAGAAAGGGATAATTGGATTTCTTGGGGTTCCGTTCAACACTTACTCAAAGGTGAAATTGATAAATATTCCCCTGGTTCGCATGGCATTTATATTTCCCGTCCATGGACTGTTGGGATCTTCATCGGGTACAAGCTCATCGTTTAAGGCAAAAACACCCCTTATGGACGGGGTAAACTTAAAATATTCGGTATAGATATCTATTCCAAATCCCAGCTCATATCCATATACGTTCTGTACCATTCTAAATACACCACTTTCATTATCCTCCAAACTATCTTCTTTCGCTCCAAGATTTATGGACGTATAAACCCCTCCGATCAAAAAGGGCTTTATGTTATTGAACCTTTTAGTACTCACTTTAAGTAATAAAGGGAAGCGAATATAGGTGGACCTTACCTCCCTAATGGCATCTTGTTCACTGGCAAACCCAGGGAATCCCAAATTCCTTTGGGTATACAACAAACCTGGCTCAAAACGGATATCCAGGAATTTATTGAGGCGCAACTCACCAATCAGGCCAACGTTAAAGCCATAGGTCTGTTCCACCAGGATATCCTGTCCTATGTCGTTTTCATATTCAAATTGGAAATCGTACCTGTTAAATCCAAGGTAATACCCCCAGTTCAAAAAATCCTTGTCCTCGTTCTGCAGATTTATAATGGGATCTTTTCCAAACAATTGGGAATTTGCATGGTGCAGGGACACCAAAAAAAGGCATGTGAAAAAGAGTTTTTTCATCGAATCACTTTGAGGCTACATATATGGTTGCAACCCCAAGCGTTTGGGGTCTGTTCTCCACATCTATAAACCCCGTTTTTCGCAAAATATTGTTGAAGTCCTCCCCAAAAGGAAAAGCCGCCGCAGATTCGGAAAGATAGTTGTACGCTATCTTATCTTTTGAAAAAAGCCTGCCAATGGTGGGAAGAATGTATTTGCTATAGATATGATAGCCCTGTTTGGATGGGAATTTAGTGGGAACGGAGGTTTCCAGGACCACAAATTTGCCATTAGGTTTCAAAACCCTATGGATTTCTGAAAGTCCCCTTTCCAGATTCTCAAAATTCCGGACGCCAAAGGCAACGGTAACAGCATCAAACATATTATCGGTAAAAGATAGGTTTTCACTATCGCCAATGACCATTTCAATAATGCTATCCAAATTTTTATCCTCCACCTTTTTCCTTCCAATTTCCAACATGCCAGGGGAGATGTCCAATCCAATAATGCTTTTGGCCCCACTTTTTTGGAGATTGATTGCCAAATCACCTGTACCCGTGGCAATGTCCAATATGTTTTCAGGTTTGGATTTGGATACAATATCCACCACCCGCCTACGCCACTTTACATCTATGCCAAGGGAAATAACCCTGTTCAACCCATCGTAGTTCTTGGAAATGGTATCGAACATCTGCGTGACCTGGGCCTTTTTGCCCAGTTGGGATTCCTTATAGGGATTTACGTTTTTGGCCATGTGCAATTTTGTGGGCAAAGATAACACAACCGTAAACGCCTTGGCTGCTAAATAAAATGTTTACTTTTGTCCTACTTAATTTTATGACCATGGTACGGAATAGGACAGGGTCCAGCCGTTGCATTCTTTCCGTTTTGGATATGGTGACCAGTTTTAGAAGGAAATGAAAATTATCATTGCAGGTGCGGGAGAGGTAGGTTTCCATTTGGCCAAACTACTTTCTTATGAAGCGCAGGAGATTACGTTAATAGATACGGATAAAGAGAGTCTGGCGTATGCCGACAGCCATTTGGACATACGGGTCTTAAGAGGCGACGCTACTTCTGTAGCGGTGCTTCGTGATGCCAAGGTGGATTCCTCGGATTTGGTCATAGGGGTTACGGCCTCAGAAACCACAAACCTGACTTTTTGCCTGCTTGCAAAGCAATTGGGCAGCAAAAAAACCATTGCCAGGATATCCAATACCGAATTTGTGGACAACAAAGAACTGATCAAGTTCGATGAATTGGGTATCGACGAACTGATTTCCCCAGAAGAATTGGCGGCATCTGAAATTCAGCTTTTGCTGAATCAATCAGCATTTAATGACACCTATGAGTTTGAGGAGGGCCTTTTGACCATGGTGGGTGTATTTTTGCCAAAAACGGCAGCCTTCGTGGGCAAAATGGTGAAAGAGGCGGCAAAGATTTTTCCCGAATTGCACTTTATGCCCATTGCCCTGCAACGCATGGGAACGCAATATACCTTAATTCCGCGGGGTGACACCGTTTTTAAGGAAGGCGATCAGGTCTATTTTATCACGAATAAAGGAGGGGTGGACGATTTGTACAAGCTCACGGGAATGCAAAGGCGTGAAATCAAGAACGTAATGATCTTGGGCGGTAGTAAGGTAGGCTATAAAACGGCCAGGGATTTGTGTTCCAATAAGTTCAACGTAAAACTTATTGAAAAAAACAAGGAAAAAGCTTTTGATATTGCAGACGACATTCCCAATGCCCTGGTCATTAATGGAGATGGGCGCAATGTGGAACTTTTGGAAGAAGAAAGTTTGGAATCCATGGATGCCTTTATTGCCGTTACGGGAAACTCTGAGACCAATATCATGTCCTGCCTGGTAGCGAAGTCCCGAAAGATAAAGAAGACCATCGCCTTAGTGGAAAATATGGATTATTTTCAGTTGTCACAGTCCATAGGAATAGATACCCTGATCAATAAAAAGCTATTGGCCGCAAACACTATTTTTCGATACATCCGTAGGGGGGAAGTTTTGGCGGTTACACGTTTGAACAACCTCAATGCCGAGATTTTGGAGTTTGAGGTAAAAAGCACTTCAGTGGTCAATGGGGAGATCATCAAGGAACTGAATTTTCCCCGTGAAGCTATCATCGGAGGAGTAATCCGGGATGGTGAAGGGATCATTGCCTTGGGGGATTTTAAAATTACCGAGGGCGATAAGGTGGTTGTCTGTGCCCTGCCAAAAGCCATTCCAAGAATAGAAAAGCTCTTTCTCTAATGTGGCTCAATTTTAGGATCATCCTTCATATCATGGGATTGCTGTTATTGTGCAATGGCTCATTTATGTTACTGGCCGGCGGTGTGAGTGGTTTTTACAAGGATGGTGCAACACTGGATATTCTTTTGGCCGCCATAGTGACTATGCTTATAGGGGTTATGGCCATGTTCTATACCCGGGGCCATAGAAAGGAGGTAAAGCGAAAGGAAGGTTATATTATTGTGACTTTTGGATGGTTGGTGATGTCCCTATCAGGAGTTTTACCCTATATTTTTTCAGGCGCGATCCCAGATGTTACCAATGCCTTTTTTGAGACCATTTCGGGATATACCACAACGGGAGCCTCCATCCTGAATGATATTGAATCCCTGCCCAAGGGGATTTTGTTTTGGCGAAGTTTGACCCACTGGATCGGGGGAATGGGAATTATAGTTTTGGCAATTGCCATATTGCCACTTTTGGGTATTGGTGGCATGCAGCTTTTTGCCGCCGAGGCCCCAGGACCAGGAGGGGATAAGCTACATCCAAGAATTACGGATACGGCAAAACGGTTATGGTTGATTTATGTGGGATATACCTTGGCAGAAACCGTCTTGTTGAAATTGGCCGGAATGTCCATTTTTGATGCCGCCAATCATGCGCTTTCCACCCTTTCCACAGGTGGTTTTTCAACGAAAAACGCCAGTATTGCCCATTGGAACAACAGTCCGTTGATACAATATATTATCATGGTCTTTATGTTTTTGGCAGGGACCAACTTTGTAATGAGCTATTTCGCCTTTACGGGAAAGGTACAGCGTATTTTGAAAGATGAGGAATTTAGGGTGTACGCCATTTTTATTATGGTGTTTACCATTGTGGCGGGGCTCATTGTTTACTATCAAGCCAATGTCCCTGTTTCCGACTATCATCCGCAGGTTTTAGGCCAAGGGGAGAGCGCATTTAGGCATGCCCTTTTTCAAGTATTGGCCATTATAACCACAACTGGTTTTGTGACCGCGGATTTCACCAACTGGACGCCGTTTTTGACGGTTTTCTTCTTTGGGTTGATGTTTCTTGGGGGCTGCGCAGGGTCTACCTCGGGTGGGATTAAAGTGATGCGCCATCTACTGATCATCAAGAATGGCCTATTGGAGTTTAAACGGACATTACATGCCAACGCAATCATTCCTGTTCGCTTCAATAAAAAAGTGGTGAGTGAACATATTGTCTATAATATCATAGGCTTTTTTGTGCTTTATATGTTGCTGTTCATTATTGGCGCATTGGTTTTGGGTTTTTTGGGTCTTGATTTTGAATCGGCCATAGGTGGGGCGGCTTCCTCCCTGGGGAATGTTGGTCCCGCTTTGGGAGACCTAAATCCCGTGGTCAACTTTAGCGCCTTACCTGCTTTTGGGAAATGGTGGTGCGGATTCCTAATGCTACTGGGAAGACTGGAACTTTTTACGGTATTGATTTTGGTCGTACCCTATTTCTGGAAGCGAATTTAGACGGCCTGTTTTATTCGTGATAAGGCCTCTTTGATCTGTTCCTCGGAAGCTGCATAGGAAATCCGGATTCCGTTGGGATTTCCAAAGGCATCACCTGTAACCGTGGCTACATTGGCATTTTCCAACAAATACATGGCAAAGTCAGAAGCATTATTGATTTTGACCCCATTCAGCTCCTTTCCAAAAAAGGAGGAAATGTCGGGGAATACGTAAAAGGCCCCTTCAGGCTCATTACATTCAAATCCATCTATTTCATTCAAAAGCCCCAGAATGAGTTTCCTTCGGTTTTTGAATTCATCCACCATATGATGGATTCTATTGGGGGATTCCAACAATGCAGTAATAACGGCCCTTTGGGCAATACAATTGGCACCACTGGTAACCTGGCCCTGAAGTTTATTACAGGCCCGGGCAATATAGGAAGGTGCGCCTATGTAGCCAATTCGCCAGCCGGTCATGGCAAATGCTTTTGCCACACCGTTCACCGTAATCGTGCGGTCGTACATATCTTCAAAAGCGGCCATGGAGGCGTGTTCCGTAACCCCATAATTGATGTGCTCATAAATTTCATCGCTGACCACCAAAATTTGTGGGTGTTTTTGTAGAACGTCTGCTATGGCCCTGAGCTCCTTAGTGCCGTAAATGGAGCCGCTTGGATTACATGGGGAACTGTACCATAACATTTTGGTTTTGGGTGTAATCGCTGCTTCCAACTGGTCCGGAGTCATTTTAAAGTCCGTTTCCAGGGATGTTGGAACTTCAACCGGTACCCCTCCAGAGAGTTTTACAATATCGCTGTAACTAACCCAATATGGGCAGGGAAGGATAACTTCATCACCTTGGTTGAGACACACCTGTGCCACGTTGTACAGTGACTGTTTTGCGCCGGTGGATACTACAATTTGGGAGCGATTGTACGTCAGCCCATTGTCTCTTTTATATTTCGTTATAATGGCATCTTTCAGTTCAATATAACCGTCTACGGGGGTGTAGGAATTGTAGTTATCGTCTATGGCCTGTTTGGCGGCTTCCTTGATGTAGTCCGGGGTGTTAAAGTCCGGTTCCCCAAGGCTTAATCCAATAACATCTTTTCCCGCTGCCCTAAGTTCACGGGCTTTTGCCGCCATTTCCAAGGTTGCCGATGGAACAAGGCGGTTGATTCTGTCTGAAAGTTGGTTGCTCATTTTTCGCTAGTATTGATAGTTGAGTGGAGGTTGTCCCAACTCCTTCAAATGTTTGAAGTGCGAAATTATAGCTTTTCTGGTAGTTTTATATTCGTGATAGGGTAAATTAAATTCCTTAGCGGTTTCCTTAACAATTTTGGCAATTTTTGTGTAATGGATATGGCTGATATGTGGAAAAATATGATGTTCCACCTGATGGTTCAAGCCACCGGTAAACCAATTGATGACCTTATTTTTTGTGCCAAAGTTCACGGTAGTGAACAATTGATGGATGGCCCAGGTATTTTTCATGGTCCCTGTTTCATCCGGTAGTGGGGTTTCTGCATCCTCCACAATATGGGCCAATTGGAATACCACACTTAGGATGAGTCCAGCAACATAATGCATTACAAAAAAGCCTATGAACACATGCCACCAGGGGATGTCAAAGAATAGGATGGGAAGAACAATCCAAATGGTGAAGTAAAGTGCCTTGGTTATGGCCAATGTGCTCCAATTCAGAACGGGATTCGGAAATTTACCATAGGCCAACTTTCTTTTGGTATAGTTGTACATCTGCTTAAAGTCAGTGGTAATGGCCCAGTTAAAAGTGAGCAGTCCATAAAGAAAAAGGGAATACCAATGTTGGAACTTGTGGTGTTTTTTCCACTCGGTATGTTTGGAGAATCTCAGTATCCTTCCTGCTTCCATATCCTCGTCATGCTCATGGATATTGGTATAGGTATGGTGCAGCACATTGTGTTGTACCTGCCAGTTGTAAACGTTTCCTGCCAAAAGGTACATGCTGCTGCCAAGGACCTTGTTCAACCATTTTTTACTGGAATAGGAACCGTGGTTGGCATCATGCATTACGTTCATTCCAACACCGGCCATGCCAACCCCCATAACAACGGTCAATAGAAATTGTACCCAGGTGGGAAGGTTAAGCGTGAGCATCAAAAAATAAGGGGAAAGGAATATTGAAAACATCACGATGGTCTTTAGGTGAAGCTTCCAGTTTCCGGTTTTTTTAATTTCCTTTTCCTTAAAATAATGGTTGACCCTTTTGTTCAGTGTTCTAAAAAATTGTGCGGAGTCTTTTCGCGAAAAGCGTATGGTATCTTTATTCATAAAATTGATTTGCGCAATCTTTAGTCGATAGATTAGTTCCAAAAATAACGGAATCTCACTAGGTAAAAGTATTATTTTTGACAAATTAACAGGTTTTCATGGGTGTCGAAACGATTCTCAAGTACTTTCCCTCACTTTCCAAGGGGCAGTTTCTTCAATTTGAAGCACTTGAACACCTCTATCAGGATTGGAACCAAAAAATCAATGTGGTTTCAAGAAAGGATATTGATGAGCTCTATCTCCGACATGTATTACATTCTTTGGGGATAGCCAAAGTTCAAAGGTTCAATGAAGGTTCCGAAATTTTGGATGTGGGGACCGGTGGGGGTTTTCCGGGAATTCCATTGGCCATTCTTTTTCCAAGAACCCAGTTTGTCCTGGTTGATGCCATTGGAAAAAAGATAAAGGTGGTACATGAGGTCATTGAAGGCTTGGGTTTGGAAAATGTGACTGCACACCATTCCAGAGTGGAGGATTTGCCGGGGGAGTTCGATTTTATCGTAAGCCGTGCCGTTGCCGCCATGCCCACTTTTGTGCACTGGACAAAGGGGAAGATCAAAAAAGACGCCGCCCATGAGCGCAGGAATGGAATTCTTTATTTAAAAGGGGGTGACCTCACCGAGGAATTGGCCCCATATAGAACGGCCCAACTCTTTGATTTAAAGGATTTTTTTGAGGAAAATTTTTTTGAAACCAAAAAAGTGGTGTATTTGCCCCAAAAAAAATAAGGGCGAATTCCTTAGTCCAGCTTTTTGAACACTTTCCCTCCTTTATCCAAAAAATACCCCGTAACCTGATTTTGCCCATCCTTTTCAAAAAAGATAGGTTCGTTGTTCACATCGGAAAACAAATTTCCTTCTTCGTGGTAAATGGGATAACGGTTGCTGCCCATAACTGTGATAAGGTTCCCGTTCTTAAGGTCATGGGCTACTTCAATTGTACCTCCATTTTTGTATTCGTAAGTTCCGACAAAGGTTTTTAGCACCTCGCTGGAAATAGTTTCCGCATACGGATCGGTATCCGTTAAGATCAAACCATCACCTATGTTCCAATTGTCGTATTCCATATAATATGCAGTGCGCTTGGCCGCGTTCACGCCCTGCAACTTGGCCACCAAATGCAATGCCCCATCTATACCCGCTGAAATTCCAGCGGTTGTAATTTCCTTCCCATTGTCCACAAAACGGACATTTCTTCGCACATCTATTTTGGAATATCCATTTTCCAGGCCTTCCAGTGCATCGTGAAAGGTGGTTGCCGTTTTACCATCCAATAGACCTGCCTCGGCCAGTATAAAGGCACCGGTACAAACGGAAAAATAGTGTTGGACGTTTTCTTGTTTTTTGACCCAATCGATAACCTTTTTATTCTGGGAGGCGACTGATGAATTACCTCCAAAAAAGGCCAAAATATCCGCCTTTGGTGCATTGTCAATGCTGTAATCGGGTACAATGGTCAGAATGCCCTGGGATTTTATGGGCGCTGTAGTTGCCGAAACGGTAAAAACGTTGTACCCAGCATAGGAAAAAACCTCCATAGGGCCTGCAAAATCCAACACCTCAACGCCGTCTTGCAGGTAAAAGGCGATGGTTTTTGACAAATCTTTTCGAACTAGTAACATATTGCAATGATTACATACCCCTGGCTCCTGGTATTCCATATCATCGCAGGTGTTGCCGCAGGGAGGACAAACATAGATGGAATCACCATTGGGTTGGGCATTGAGTAGCAAGGTAACGAACAAAACAAAGGAATGTATAAGTAATCTGTCCATTTTTTGATTTTTGAATTACCGACAAAGTTATAAGGGCTTCCAGCTATCCAAAAGGACAAGAGTACGCAACATTGGGCCAATTAGCGCACTACTTCCGAGGGAAGCTTTTTGAGGTACTTTTTGAAAAGATTTCGAAGTTGATTGGTACTTTTTAGCCCACAGGCCGAAGTAACAAAGCTTATTTTTTCACCTTCCAGGATCAGTTTTTGGGCCAATTCCAAACGTAATTGATCTTGATAGGCCCCAAGGGTGAGTCCAACCGTTTTTTTGAACAATCGGGTCAGGTTCCTTGGACTCATATATACCTTTTCCGCAAATTCCTGAATCTTTATTTTTTTGTCCAGATTTTGGGAAATCAAATCCTGAACCTGATGTATACGGGTGTCCACATGGTTCCGGTACTGTAGGAAGGCGCTCAATTGGGGATCACTTTCGGTCCTTCTTAAGTAAATGACAACTTCTTTGGCGATTTTGGAGGTAAAAACCGGTCCAAACAGTTCTTCCAAAAGGAACAACGCCAAATCGATGCCCGATGACACTCCAGCACTGGAATACAGGGTGTTATCTTTGACCAATAGACGATCTTTTAGCAATTGTGCGTTTGGAAACCGTAGGGAAAAGTCATCAAAATACTTCCAATGCGTCGTACAACTTTTCCCATCCAACAATCCCGCAAATGCCAATATATAGGCTCCTGTACAGACAGAGCAGATTTTAGCCCCATGTTTATATTGGTCCCTTAGCCATTTCAGGAAAGCGCCATATGTTGTGGTAAAGTCGGCATTTAGGAATAAATGGGATTCCATTCCTGGGATAAAAAGTAAGTCGTTTTCTCCAAGAATGTATTCCTTGTAGGGTCTAAGTTTGCCCAAAGAAAGGCCAGCGCTGGAAATCTCCTCACCTGCGGTCGTCATACCCAGATATAAGGTGTTGATTTCGGCCCCGTATTCCTTGGCTTCATAAAATATATGGGCAGGACCTGTAATATCCAGGAGTTGGACCTCTGGAGGAATCAAAAAATAAATGGTTGTTTTTCTTTGGGACTTCAAAATTAAGGTTTAAAAAAGCCCCAAATTTGGGGCTTTTTTTATTATTGGGCCGCGCTCCACGGTGGTGTTACCCCATTGGAACGTGCATAGGCGATCAATTGCCCTTTATGTTCCCCATTGTGGTCCAATACGACCAAAAGTCCACTAAGCCTGTTCATTTTCATAAAACCAAAATCCACTTCCTCACCCAATTTGGTAGTTTCCTCCTGGGTAATTTTGTCCAAAATAAACGCATTGGATTTTTTCAATGCCGCAATAACGTTGTCCTTACCGGTAATCTTTGCTTCCATGGTCATAAAATCCACATCTTCTGGTGGGGCATAGCCCATTTTGGATGCCAAAAAATAATTGGCGGATGCGATGTGAAGAAGGGATTCCCTCACCGAGCGGACACCTTCCGCGGGTCTCCAGTCATATTGGGATTCATCAAAAGCCTCGGCCAATTGCACAACTTGACCTTGGACAAAGCCCACCATTCCTTGAATGGAATTTTGTACGGTCATGTCCTCTTGTGCAAAGGAATTGAAAGTGGTAACACAGAGAAGGGACAGCATTAATTTTTTCATAGTGATAGTGATAGTGTTAGGGTTGAAAACCCCTGATTTTCAGGGATATCTCCAAAGATATGGATTTTGATAGTTGGGGAAGCAAATTTTTGGGCAGTGCTATATTTCCTAATAATGGTGTTGAATGGAAGCGAAAAAGTTGGGCTGGCAAACAACTTCCTGGGGCAAACAGATAATTTGTTGATTTTGGATGTCATCAAAATCCACTGTACCATCCCCTAAATATCCCTTTTTTATAGTAGATCGTTTTGTTTTGCTTGAGCAGCTCCATCAACAAACGTTGAGGACATCATTGGTTGCGTAAAAAAAGCCCATACAGTAATGCATGGGCTTTTATTATTTATTTTAGAAAAGAATACCTATCCTAAAAATGGATATCTGTAGTCTTCTGGGGTGACAAAGGTTTCTTTGATCAATCGCGGGGATACCCAACGCAATAAATTTTGGGCCGAGCCTGCTTTGTCATTGGTTCCCGATGCCCTGGCACCACCAAAAGGTTGTTGTCCAACTACGGCACCTGTTGGTTTGTCATTGATGTAAAAGTTACCTGCGCAGTTTTGCAATGCCCTTGTCGCCTCGTCAATGGCATACCTATCCTTTGAAAGTACCGCCCCGGTGAGGGCATATTCAGAAGTACCGTCCACCAATTCCAAAGTTTTGGACCAATCCTTGTCCTCATAAACAAACACGGTAACCACTGGACCGAACAATTCCGTTTCCATAGTGGTGTAGTGCGGATCGGTGGTCACGATGACCGTTGGTTCAATAAAGTACCCAACGGATTTATCATATCCGCCACCAACAACGATTTCAGCATCGGAATCTGCTTTTGCCTGGTCTATGTACTTGGCCAATTTGTCAAAAGAGCCCTCATGGATCACAGCGGTGATGAAGTTGCCCATATCTTCCGGGGAACCCGGTTTATTGAAGCTTTCCACATCTTTCTTGACCAAATCCAAGATTTCCGTAGCTGTGGATTTTGGTAAATACACCCGTGAGGCAGCGCTACATTTTTGCCCTTGAAATTCAAATGCTCCCCTGGTTATGGATGTGGCCACTTGTTGTGGCTCGGCACTTGGGTGTGCAACGATAAAATCCTTACCGCCGGTTTCCCCAACAATTCTGGGATAGGTTTTGTAGATGTGGATGTTATTGCCAATTTGTTTCCATAACGCTTTGAAAACATGGGTTGAACCTGTAAAATGGATTCCTGAAAATTCCGGGCTTGCCAAAACGGTTTCGGTAATCATAACGGGGTCTCCCATAACCATATTGATCACGCCATCCGGTAATCCTGCTTCCTTGAATATGTCCATAATGACCTTGGCGGAATAGACCTGGCTATCACTGGGTTTCCAGATGACCACATTTCCCATCATCGCAGCACTTGCCGGTAAATTGCCTGCGATTGCCGTAAAATTGAATGGGGTAATGGCGTAAACGAAACCTTCCAGTGGACGGTATTCCACACGGTTCCAAATGCCTTCCGCAGAATCGGGTTGTTCCTCATAGATTTGACTCATAAACTCCACATTGAATCGGAGAAAATCAATCAATTCACAGGCCGAATCGATTTCCGCTTGGTGAATGGTCTTGGATTGACCGATCATGGTAGCCGCATTGATTTTGGCCCTGTAGGGTCCTGCAATCAATTCTGCGGCCTTTAAAAAAATTGCAGCTCGTTGTTCCCAAGTAAGATTTGCCCATGCATTGCGTGATTCCAGGCAATTGGCGATGGCTTTTTCAACATGGCTTTTTTCTGCCGTACAATAATGGCCAACCACATGTTTGTGATCGTGTGGGGGAGACATTGGCTTGGTGGTTCCAGTCTTTATTTCTTCAGGGCCAATGTAGAGCGGTACTTCTACCTGACCTTCATAATAGGCCTTGTACTGCTTGAGGACCGTCTCTCGTTCAGGAGAGCCGGGAGCGTAACCTTTAACAGGCTCGTTGATTGCCGTTGGCACTTGAAAAAAACCTTTACCCATATCGGAAAAATTTAATTGTTGTTAATGCCGACAAAGGTAGCGAAAGCCATTTCGAAAGAAAAAGGAAATGGGGTTTAGTTCAACGCAAATGGAGCGGCCAATTTAAAAGTGGGTACCTCCACTTCAATACTTTCCGAAGATGAAAGATTGACCATAATGTAGTAACCTTTCATGGCGCCAACGGGAGACGTTAGAAGACAACCGGAACTATAGGTATGGGATTTGCCCGGCTTAATAACCGGCTTCTTGCCAATAACCCCTTCGCCATCAATAGTTTCAATTTCTTTTAAGGAATCCAGCACATCCCAATGCCTGGAGACCAGTTGTACGGTTTCCTTACCTTGGTTCTCAATGGTAATGGTGTAACCAAAGGCATAGTGCATTTTGTAGTTTTTGAAGAAAGTACCTTCAAACGTTGTTCGGATGGAAACTTTGATTCCTTTGGTAACCTGTGTAATCATAATTCAGTAGGTAAAAATACTTCCCGTAAACAGTAGAACCACACAGATTAGGGCTAAAAAGAGGAACACTGAGTTCAGGAACAAATATTTAATTATTGTTTTAAATATACCCTGGCCGTAAAATTTTCTCATGGCTTGGAACAGATATATCGAAAAAGCCGTAAATGCTATCCATGCCGTTGCCGTGTTAAAAATACTATCTATTATCCAGCTAAGGATGAGCAATATAAATAATAAAGATTGGTTGTGGAAACTGAAGATTAAATGATCGGTATAGGTATATTTTTTTCGGATGTAGGCCAACAAAATAAAAATGGTGAAAAAGGGAAGAAAGAAGAAAACGACCAAGGGCAATTTGGCCATGGTGTTGTTCAAATAGGTTCCTGGTCGGGCGATTGCCTTTAGGGAACTTTTGGAGCCATTAAAGGCCATTTTGTTTTTCCATGTATCGTTCGCCCCATATTTTTCTTTGGCATCCTCAAATGTTTTTATGGAATCCTTTTGCAGGAACGTAAAGAAAAACTCCATTCTTTTCGTCAGACTACCCGAATCTCTGTTTTGAAGCTCTTGAAAGTACCCTCTGGGGTTGGCCCGCATAAAGGAGTCCTTTCTGACTTCATTTGCAATCCCCTCGTTTATAATGGTCTTTAGCGTATCCAAGCTTTCGATTCCTGGGATGGGAACTGCCTTTAGATTTTCCAGGGAATCAAGTTGCTGAAGTGCTTCCCTGGTTTGTCTGGCAACTTCGGTACTATCCGTATTGTTCTCCCCATTATTAAAACTAAAGGACATTGGTCCCGTTCTTTGAAATCTTTCTTCCAGGCCCAAATCATCCAACGAAGAAAAGTTGCTGTCGTAGCTTACCATTAATAAATAGAGGAAGGCCAGGCTTAGCAGAAACCGAAAAGGATTGGTATAGGAGACCCGTTTCCCCCTTATGTAATCCTTGGTAATGGTTCCTGGCTTTACCAACATGGTGTATAATGTTTGGAGAAGTTTGGAATCGTAGTTGATGACACTGGAAAGGAACTCGTCCACAAAGTCTTTAAGGATCAACTTTTTGGTGCTATTGGCCTGCGAACAATTTGGGCAATACCTATCACTGATATCCAGGATATGACCACAATTTCGACATTCCGTACCCCTAAACTTAAGTTCGTAACGACCTTTGGTGATCAGTCCCTTTCCTTTTCCCATTTCCGCGGTTGGTTTGGGATTAAAGATAGATTAATTGCTGATATTTCGGGAATTGGCCGTTCCAATGCCAATAATGTCATCGTGCATTTCGCCAAAATCCCGATAATACACCAAAATAAGGTAATTGTTTTCCGTAAAGTGAAAATTTCCGCAGACCGTGTTTAAATCTACCGTTCCATCCGCGCTTTCCACCACATACTTGTAATTGTAAAAGCCTTGCTTGAAGAAATGTTCCAATTCCAGGTTGCCGGTTTCTTCATTGTACGTCATTCGGTTTTCATCGGAAAGGTCGTAGTTGTTATATTTTCCAAAGACATAAACATTGTCCAAACCTAAAATGGGGTCATAGGGCAAACTAAAATGAACTTTGGTGTATTCTGCCTCCCTGGCCACGTCCGTCCCCTGCAAGGTCCTGACCACAAAATCCCCATTAACGTCCGGGAAGTAGGTGTATTTTTGGTCTTTCCTATAGTCATTTGTAAAGAGGTAGTGATGGTACAATTCCTTGAATTCAATTCTTGAAATGGCAAATGTGGGAGATCTGAGGTCTTTGGTATCAAAGTTCAAGAATTCATTTCCCCCATAAAAACTGGTTTCCTGATCATATTTGTAGATCAGTTCGTTGCCTATGGTAAATTGAGGTTTAATGTTGTAAATCGCAGTTGGCCAGAAATAGTTCTGTACAATGGCCACCTTGATTTCCTGTTTTGGATTGACCACAGGGAAACCGGCGGTATTGATGGTGAATTGCACACTCTGTTTTTCGTTCAAAAACTCAAAATCCCTGGACCGCCTAACATACCCTCCAACGCTGATTAGATTTTTATAGACCACAAAACGTCTGGAAAATTGAAGCTCGTTGTTCATATTGTAAATTTCCAACACATAATTCCCGGTTACTTTTAAGGAAACTTCGTTATTGGGAATGGTCAACCTATAGTTGGAGTAGGGCTGTAACGTCGTTAAGCTGTTCCCGTAATCTATAATGCGTTGGTTGTCCACTCCTTCTAAATATTGGGACTTTAAAAGTTGGGATGGGGTCCAGTCATAATCACAGTGCACAATTTTGTAATAATAATCCTGTTCGTTGGCGCTAAGGTCGTCAAAGGTCAAAAAGATTTCCTCCCCCAATGTTATTATCGGAAACTGATCCTCCGTTGGACCTTTAAAGATTATGGTCTTGATTTGGGGAGGGGGATTTATTTCTTCCATGACCTGCGATAGGATTAGACCTGGAAACAATAGGAAAGAAATATGTTTAAGGATTGAGCGCATTTTGGGCAATTTTTTCGGGCAAAGGTAAACAAAAAGCATACCGTCGAATTGAAGGCCCGTTGTAATCCCAAAATTCTAGTTAATAATTACAAATATTCTTCCTTAAATAGTAAATTTGCAGCGATTTTAACTAAAGCTCTCAAATATATGTCCAAAGACATTAGAATAAAAAAAGGTTTAAATATTAACCTTGTCGGGGCAGCAGAACAAACCACCATACAAGCCGTTTCCAGTAATGTTTATGCACTCAACCTGGATGATTTTCACGGAGTAACACCAAAAATGTTGCTCAAGGAAGGCGCAGAGCTAAAAGCTGGCGAACCCATATTCCATAACAAGAACGAAGAGTCCATGCGCTTTGTTTCTCCAGTAAGTGGGGAACTTGTTGAGATTGTCAGAGGGGCTCGAAGAAGAATCCTTAGCCTGAAAATCCTGGCAGATAAAGAACAAGTCTATCACGAATCCAAACCTGTGGACCTGGATAAAGTAGATGCGGCCGAACTTAGGGAGACCCTTTTGATGTCCGGCTGTTGGGCATTTATTAAACAACGCCCATACGACATTATCGCAAATCCCGTCAAAACCCCTAAGGCCATCTTTATTTCCGGCCATAACACGGCACCACTGGCTGCAGATGTGGATTATGTGATCAAAGGAAAGGAAAAGGAAATACAGGCAGCAATAACGGGGCTGGGTAAACTCACCCCGGGTAAGGTCCATGTGAGTGTGGCGGATACGACTACATCACCTTTTGGCCAAATCAACGGAATTACCTTGCACAAGGTTTCCGGACCCCATCCCGCAGGATTGGTAGGAACCCAGATCAATAAGATAGACCCAATCAATAAAGGGGAAATTGTTTGGACGGTCTCCCCACAGGATTTGGTAATCATCGGCGAGTATTTATTGACGGGAAGGTTTAATGCGGAAAGAACGGTGGCGTTGGCCGGTTCCTCCGTTAAGTCGCCCAAATACTACACTACTAAAATAGGAGCGGAAGTCTCCACATTTCTTTATGCGAGCGGTGTAAACGAAGAAAAATTCCGGCTGATCAATGGAGATGTACTTACAGGTTACAAAACTAAACCGGATGGTCACCTAGGGTTTTACAATAATACGGTAACCGCTATTCCAGAAGGGGATGACTATGAGCTTTTTGGCTGGACCAAGCCCGTATTCAACAAAATATCATCAAGCAGGGCATTGACTTTCTCATGGTTGAACCCTAAGAAAAAATACGATTTGGATACCAATACCAATGGTGAGCACCGTGCATTTGTGGTTACCGGAGGCTATGAAGAGGTTTTTCCATTGGACATTTACCCACTGCAGTTGCTTAAGGCCTGCATGGTCAAAGACTTGGATGAGATGGAGCAATTGGGGCTTTATGAAGTTGCTCCCGAGGACTTCTCGTTAACCGAATTCATTTGTGTTTCAAAACAACCACACCAGCAGATTATACGGGATGGTTTGGATTTATTGTATCAAGAAATAGGATAAGCTATGGGATTGAAAGAAAAAATGCATGAAATAAAGCTGAAGTATCAAGGCAAGAAAATGGCTCCGGCCTTCAATGCCATTCATACGTTTTTGTACACCCCAAACGAAACTACCCATTCCGGTGGTCATGTTAGGGCTGTAGATGACTTGAAACGGACCATGAACACCGTTATTTTGGCTTTGGTCCCTTGTTTGTTATTTGGGATTTTTAACACAGGGTATCAACATTATTCGGCCATCAATGGCTTCCCGGAAAGCTTTTCCATATGGGAACATTTTATTACTTGGGATAACTTCGTCTTAGGGGCAATAACGGTATTGCCTTTGGTCATCGTTTCCTATGGCGTCGGTTTGTTGATCGAATTTATTTTTGCCGTTATTAAAGGCCATGAGGTAGAGGAAGGCTATTTGGTTACCGGAATGTTGGTTCCATTGATTGTTCCGGTGGATACCCCACTTTGGATGTTGGCAGTAGCCGTAGCATTTGGCGTGGTGATAGGAAAGGAAGTTTTTGGTGGTACCGGGATGAACATTTTGAATCCAGCACTCACCATTAGGGCTTTTTTGTTTTTTGCCTATCCAACCTGGATGAGTGGCGATAAGGTCTGGGTACATGGTGCGGTAGAAAGGGCAGGTACGGCCGATGCCATTTCCGGGGAAACCATTTTGGGATATTTAGCCCAGGGCAATACGCAAGAGATGTATGCCAAATATGATTTGTCCGAAATGTTTTTTGGGTTTATACCAGGCTCTGTTGGGGAGACTTCGGCCTTTTTGATTTTGCTGGGGGGACTGTTCCTCATCTTTACCAAAATCGCCAGTTGGCGAATTATGGTAAGTGCCGTTGTAGGTTCATTGGCCATGGGGTGGATATTCAATTTGATCGTGGACTTCGGATGGATTCCTGAATACAGCAAATTCTACGGTCTAATGAGCTTTGAATTTTGGAAACACCTTATTGTTGGTGGACTTGCCTTTGGTATTGTCTACATGGCCACCGATCCCGTAACAGGCTCTCAAACCAATAAGGGAAAATGGATATATGGATTCTTGATTGGATTTTTGTCGGTCATGATCCGCGTGTTCAACCCAGGATATCCAGAAGGGGTTTTCCTTGCAATATTGTTGATGAACGTTTTTGCCCCAACAATAGACCATTATGTGGTTAGGGGCAATGTGAATAAACGATTGAAGCGGCTTAAAAATGCTACTATCCTACCGGACACGGTAGATGGTGCCGCTGCGGAACTTAAAGCTGAAACTGTTTAAATTATGGCAATGAACACTGAGAAAAATTCGTATACCGTCATTTTTTCCATTGTTATGGTGATGGTCGTTGGTTCCGTACTGGCTTTTTTGGCTTCGGCTTTAAGACCAAGAATTGATGAGAACGAACGCTTCGAAAAGCAACAGAACATCCTTTATGCCATGGGAATCAATGAAAACACACCGGATAGTGGGGTGAATTTTATTCCAACGGACGTTGTGGAAGGGGAGTTTGGCAAATATATCAAGGAGCAATATGTTTTGGTCAATGGCGAAATGGTTGCGGATGACCAGGCTTTTCTAGTGGATATGAAAAAACAATTGAGCAACCTCAAAGATGGTGGGGAAGCTAGATTGCCCATATTTATTGGGGAAAAGGAAGGAAAAAAGTCATATATCCTACCAATGCATGGAAAAGGCCTTTGGGACGCTATTTGGGGTTTTATGGCCGTAGATGAGCATATGGTGATCCAAGGGGTCTATTTTGATCATAAGGCCGAAACTGCCGGACTTGGGGCAAATATCAAGATGCGCTTCTTTATGGATGACTTTGAAGGGGAATCCTTATTGAACGGAGGTAGCTACGAAGGCGTAGTGGTATCCAAAACAAATAACGATCCCCTGAACCAGGATAAAGAAGACAACGCAGTGGACGCAATTGCCGGAGCTACGATAACCGGAAATGGGGTTTCCGCTATGATTAAAGAAACGTTAAAGGTCTACAGGCCATATTTGGATAATATTAGAACGAATTAAAATGGCATTACTTTCAAAAAAAGACGCAAACCTTATCCTTGATCCGCTAGCGGACAACAATCCCATTACCATACAGGTTTTGGGAATCTGTTCCGCACTTGCGATAACAGCAGAATTGAAAGCCTCAATTGTGATGTCGATATCCGTGATTTTTGTGATGGGCATTGGAAATGTGGTCATATCCTTGTTACGGAACGTGATTCCCTCAAAGATTCGAATCATAGTACAATTGATCGTGGTAGCTACCTTGGTAATCGTGGTTGACCAGGTGCTTAAGGCCTATGCCTACGACCTGAGCAAAACTTTATCCGTTTTTGTGGGATTGATCATTACCAACTGCATTATTATGGGACGCTTTGAGGCCTTTGCCCTGGGAAATGGCGTTTGGAGGTCCTTCCTGGACGGCATAGGAAATGCCCTTGGATACGGTGTCATCCTGATAATAGTAGGCTTTTTTAGAGAGCTTTTGGGTTCAGGAACCCTATTTGGAATTCCGGTTCTTGGAGATCCCATAGCCAAAACAGGGCTGTATTCCATCGGTTACGAAAACAATGGTTTTATGATCATTCCTCCTGCAGCCTTAATTGTTGTTGGGGTTATCATTTGGGTTCAACGTTCTAGAAATAGGGCACTTATTGAGGAAGCTTAAATATTGGTATTATGTTGGAACATGTAGAATTATTTTTCAAATCCATTTTCATTGACAACATGGTATTTGCCGTGTTTTTGGGAATGTGTTCTTATTTGGCGGTTTCCAAAAAAGTAAGTACCGCAGTGGGCCTAGGTGCCGCCGTTATTTTTGTTTTGGGGGTTACCGTACCGCTGAACTGGCTTTTGGACCAGTACTTATTGCGTGATGGAGCCTTGGCCTGGTTGGGACCCGAGTATGCAGATTATAATTTGGGATTTTTGTCATTTATCCTTTTTATCGCCACTATTGCCACCATGGTACAATTGGTGGAGATCGTGGTTGAAAAGTTTTCACCGGCCCTTTACAATTCCCTGGGTATTTTCCTTCCGTTGATTGCGGTGAACTGTGCTATTTTAGGGGGATCCCTTTTTATGCAGGCTAGGGAAATCCCTTCCCTTGGACTGGCCTTGAACTATGGGATCAGCTCCGGCATTGGATGGTTCCTGGCGATTTTGGCCATCGCGGCCATTAGGGAAAAAATCAGGTATTCCAATGTTCCCGCTCCCTTAAGGGGACTGGGGATAACCTTTATCATCACAGGTTTAATGGGAATTGGTTTCCAGAGTTTTGGGGGAATGTTAACGGGTGACAATGAACCACCTGAAACTCCTGCGGCAACAACTGCAGAGACAACGGACAAAAAAGAAATTAAGGAAGAGATTGAAAAGGACGAAAAAGCAATCTCGTATAACGATGCCATAAACGAATAGAAAATGATATTAGCTACATCAACAGGAGGTACCATTCTAATAACCATTGTGGCTTTTTTGATACTCACATTGTTATTGGTCGCCCTATTACTGTTTACCAAGGAAAAACTTTCCCCTTCGGGGCCTGTGACATTGACCATTAATGGTGAAAAGAAGATTGAGGTCGCTTCAGGGGGTACCTTATTGGCTACCTTGGGTAATCAGAAGGTTTTCCTGCCCTCTGCTTGTGGGGGTGGTGGTACCTGCATTCAATGTGAATGCCACGTGCTTTCCGGAGGTGGTGAGGCCTTGCCTACCGAAACGCCGCATTTCTCCAGAAAGGAGCTGCAACATGGTGCGCGTTTGGCCTGTCAGGTCAAGGTAAAGCAGGACATGGAGATTACCATTCCGGAAGAGGTGTTCGGGATTAAGAAATGGCATGCCAAAGTTGTTCGAAATTATAATGTGGCTTCCTTCATCAAAGAGTTTGTGGTTGAAATTCCGGAGATGATGAACTACAAAGCGGGGGGATATATCCAAATAGAAATCCCTCCTTGTGAGGTGAAGTATTCCGATATGGATATCACGGCACACCCGGAAGAGCATGAAACCCCGGATAAGTTTAAGGCGGAGTGGGACAAGTTCAACCTTTGGCCCTTGGTCATGAAGAACTCGGAAACCGTGGAAAGGGCATATTCAATGGCTTCCTACCCAGCGGAAGGACGGGAAATCATGTTGAACGTACGTATAGCAACACCGCCATGGGACCGTTCCAAAAACGGATGGATGGATGTAAATCCTGGAGTGGCTTCCTCATACATTTTCGGATTAAAAGAGGGGGATGAGGTAACGATATCCGGTCCGTTTGGAGAATTCTTTATCAATGAATCAGAAGCCGAAATGCTGTATGTAGGTGGTGGAGCCGGAATGGCACCCATGCGTTCGCACTTGTACCATTTGTTCAAAACCTTGAAAACCAATAGAAAAGTTACCTATTGGTACGGAGGACGTTCCAAGAGGGAGCTTTTCTATATTGACCATTTTAAGCAATTGGAAAAGGACTTCCCAAATTTCAAGTTTTATATGGCGCTTTCAGAGCCCTTGGAGGAAGATAATTGGCAGGTAAAAAAGGATATCAATGATGAGGAAGGAGATGGTTTTGTTGGGTTTATTCACAATTGTGTGATTGATAACTACTTAAACCACCACGAAACCCCTGAAGACATCGAACTGTATTTTTGTGGGCCACCTTTAATGAACAAGGCGGTACAAAAAATGGGCGAGGATTTTGGTATTCCAGATGAGAGTATCCGTTTTGACGACTTTGGGGGATAGCAACAAAATTGTGGTCATTATTACGGCTTTGTTGAGCAAAGTGGAAATAAAAAAATCAAAAACTATACTAACCGATACCATTTAAGTATCGGTTTTTTTATAATTATGAGCAGGGAATTAACGGAACAGGAGTTGCACAATCTAGCCATGAATCTGGTGGGCAAGCAATTGGAAGAGGACGGCTTTGAGTTCATGGCCGTAAACAGCAAGTTTAAAAAGGACCCCCAATTTGTATGTCTTAAGGACACTTTTTTACATTTTGTAGTGGTACGTTATGTTCCTTTTCCCAACGATCCAAAGGCCTACGATCAAAAATTAATGGATAAGGTGAAGGACCATGCCGACAAATTTGAAGCACGGACCTATTATGCTGGAGTGGGGCTGTCAAATGCATCGGATAGAAGTCTTCCCGTTTTACTGAACAAGCCCTATGTGGTTGATTACAATGGACTGATTTCATTTTAAAACACCTTTCCAAGATGAAAAAAACAATAGCCCTTCTTAGCATTCTGGCATTTGGCTGCAAGGACAGCGGTACGTATGTTAAAAACCATAGTGTTGGTAATGCCCTTGGAACCACCTACTCCATTATTTATCTAACGGATAAGGAGCTGCAGCTCCAAAAGGAGGTGGATTCCGTATTTAGGGTCATCAATGCATCCATGTCCACTTACATCCCAGATTCGGACATTTCAAAAATCAATCGTGGAGATAGTACTTTGGTCGTGGATACCATGTTCAAGGAAGTTTTTACCCTATCGCAAACGATATATCACGAATCGGAAGGATATTTTGATCCCACGGTCGGCACTTTGGTCAACGCTTGGGGATTTGGCCCGGGCACAGCAATTGAAATGGACAGTACCAAGGTGGACAGTCTGCTCCAGTACGTGGGCTTTGATAAGGTGAAACTGGATTCCACTGGGACAATTTCCAAAGAACATCCGGCAATCTTTTTTGATTTTAATGCCATTGCCAAGGGATATGCAATAGATAGGCTGGGTGCTATGCTCAATGCAAAGGACATTGCTCATTATTTGGTTGAAGTAGGAGGGGAAGTATTGACAAAAGGGGAGAACAGGATAACCAAAAAGCAGTGGACCGTTGGCATTGATGACCCCCAGATCGAAGAGGGGAGGGCGCTAAAAAAGATTATATCCCTAAAGGACAGGGCAATGGCTTCTTCAGGAAACTATAGAAAGTTCAGGGTCGATCCAGAAACCGGCGAAAAGTTCGTACATACCATTGATCCAAAAACGGGATTTACCAAAAATGCCAAGGTGTTGGCAACAAGTGTGGTTGCCGGAAACTGTGCTACCGCAGATGCTTATGCAACGGCTTTTATGGCCATGGACTTGGAGGATTCCAAGCTTTTGCTAAAAAAACATAAGGAATTGGAAGCCTATATCATTTATCTGGATGACAATGGGGAAACCGCTGAATTCATGACCCCGGGTTTTGAAGTTCTGGTAAGTCGTTAAGGTTTGTATGCCAGGGGAATGATTTCCCCTTTGGCCAATCTGTATTTTTCAATTTCCTCGGCGGAAAGTTTTTGGGATAGGTTCACCTCATCCACTTTAAAACCAACCTTTCTAAGTTTATCAAAATAATCCCGGCCATAGATTCGAACATGGTCGTACTGTCCAAAGATTTTGGTCCTTTCCTTCTTATCGGTTATGGAATTGTCCTCAAATGTGGTTTTGCGGTTCAGGTCCTGGGGAATTTGGAACACGCCCCACCCTCCTTTTTTCAGTATACGATAGAGTTCTTCCATGGCTTTTTTGTCATCTGGAATATGTTCCAGAACATGGTTACAAAGAATAACATCAAAGCTTTCGTCTTCAAAGGGAAGGTTGCAGATATCCGCTTTGATGTCCGCCAGGGGGGAGTTTAGATCGGTAGTGACATAGTCCAGGTTTTTCTGCTTTCGGAACCGTTTGTAAAAGGCCTGTTCCGGAGCAAAATGAAGAAGTCTGAGATCAGTTGCGAAAAAGTTGGTTTCTTGCTTTAAGAAAAGCCATAACAACCGATGTCTTTCCAAGGAGAGGGTGGAGGGGGAGAGTACATTTTCCCTTGGGTTCTCATACCCATAGGGCAAAAACTTCCTAAACCTTTTGCCATCAATGGGATCGGTGTATCGGTTTCCCTTCAAGAAGACCGTTAGGATTGGACGAATATAATAGCTGAGGCCAATGAGCCATGGCCTTGGCACCAAGTTTAAAAAGAATTTAAAAATCCTGGACACTTCTAGGCTGTTTTCTTGGCCCTGAACTCCTCCTCTTCATTTGAAGTTACTCCCAGGGCATCATAGATATATTGAAAGGTAGAAAGCAATTCGGGCTTACCATCAATTAGGGCAACATCATGTTCAAAGTGGGCGCTGGGTTGGCCATCGGCGGTTAAAATGGTCCAACCGTCCTTTAACTGCTTAATTCGTCTCGTGCCCATATTGATCATGGGTTCAATGGCCACAACCATACCATTGACAAACTTTTTACCCCTGCCCCGTTTTCCATAATTGGGCATTTGCGGGTCTTCATGTAGGTCTTTCCCAAGACCATGTCCCACCAATTCCCGTACAACGCCATACCCATGGCTCTCGCAATAGTTTTGAATGGCATAGGCCACATCACCAACTCGATTCCCCAATTTAAATTCCCGAATTCCCACATATAGGGATTCTTTGGTGACCTTGAGCAGTTTCTTGACCGGTTCATTCACTTCGCCAACCGCAAAGGTATAGGCATGGTCTCCATAAAAACCGTTCTTCAATGCCCCGCAATCAACGGAAATCACGTCGCCTTCCTTTAAGGGTTCGTTGTTGGGAATACCATGGACCACTTGTGCATTGGGACTCCAGTTTAAGGTATTGGGAAAATCGTACATGCCCAAAAAACCGGGTACGGCGCCTTGCTCCCGAATAAACTCCTCCGCCATTTTATCCAATTTTAGGGGATTGGCTCCAGGTTTAATCTCAGAAGCCAACATACCCAGGGTTCTGGACACTACCAATGCGCTATCGCGCATCAACTCAATCTCCTCAGTTGTCTTAACATGAATCATAGCGGCAAAGATAATCGGAATCCTTGTAAAAGATTGCGGATCTTTATACCAAGGATTTTTGGGTCATGGCCTCGGGCTGTGGTATGCCCATCATTTTAAGTATGGTCGGAGCAATATTGCCCAATACACCGTCCGTGATTTCGCTAAGTCCATCATCTACCAAAATCAGTGGAACGGGGTTGGTGGTATGCGCCGTATTGGGGCTTCCATCAGGATTTACCATGGTATCACAATTGCCATGGTCGGCGATGACCAGGGTACTGTATCCATTTTCCAATCCGGCCATGATCACATCTTTTGCACATTCATCTACCGTTTCGCAGGCCTTGATGGCAGCTTCCATTACCCCAGTATGCCCAACCATATCGGGATTGGCAAAATTCAAACAGACAAAATCCGCCGCACCCTCGTTTAATTCTGGAATTATGGCATCCCTTATTTCATAGGCGCTCATCTCAGGTTTCAAATCGTAGGTGGCCACTTTGGGCGACGGACATAGGATACGCTGCTCTCCATCAAAAGGTTCTTCCCTGCCCCCATTAAAGAAAAAGGTAACATGTGGATATTTTTCGGTTTCCGCAATGCGAATCTGTTTTTTACCTGAACGGGCCAGTACCTCGCCAAGGGTCTCTTTGATATTCTCCTTATCGTACACCACTTTTATTCCCTTAAACGTGTCGTCATAATTGGTCATGGTAACATAGTACAGATCCAATTTCTTCATATCCTGTTCCGGAAAATCCTGTTGGTTCAGTGCCATGGTCAATTCCCGACCACGATCCGTCCTAAAGTTGAAGAAGACCACTACATCCCCTTGTTCAATTTTAGCATCCCCATCCAAGACAATAGGTTCTACAAATTCATCCGTTACACCGTTATCATAACTGTTTTGCATTGCCGTGGCGACATCGGTAAACTGCACGCCTTTACCATGGACCACAACATCGTAGGCTTTTTTTACACGCTCCCAACGTTTATCCCTGTCCATGGCATAGTAACGGCCAATAACCGTCCCCAGGGCGGTGTTTTTATTGGAACAAAACTCGGCTATATCGGTTAGAAAGCCCTTTCCACTTTTTGGATCAACATCCCGTCCGTCCGTAAAGGCATGAACGTAAGATCGTTCCACTCCCATGGATTGGGAGGCGCTGATCAATGCCTTTAAATGGTCCATATGGCTATGTACGCCCCCATCACTTACCAATCCTAAAAAATGGACTTTTTTGGTATTGGATTTTGCGTAGCTAAAAGCATCTTGCAATACGCTTTCGTCTTTAAGGGTATCTTCCGCGACGGCCTTATTTATTTTGGCCAAATCTTGATAGACAATGCGCCCTGCCCCTAGATTCATATGTCCTACCTCACTATTTCCCATTTGACCTTCGGGCAATCCCACGTTCATGCCATCGGTAAGCAGATTTGCATTGGCATATTTGGAGTACAAGGAATCAATAAAAGGGGTGTTGGCCTGATCGATGGCCGAAACTTTGGGATCGGGTGATTTTCCCCAACCGTCCAAGATCATCAAGATTACTTTTTTGTTCATGAATTGCAATTTGTCCCAAAAATAAAATGAAATGTTCACTGAATGTCATTTCCAGGCAGAATTTCCACCCGTTTGTTAAAAACAGTATAGCTAAATCGGCAGTTGTTAAAAAAGAGTTAGAGGTCTGTTAAATCCTGTAACAATTAAATACGGGTGGAGTCTCTTTGAATATCAGATTAATTACAAATCAAAAATTCATTCATCATGAGAAAAACAATTTTAACCGTAAGTTTGGTTATGGTAGCCATGACCGTGTTCGCTAATGTCCGTTTGGATGGAAAAGCCTTTGAGGCAGAAAAGGCTCTCGAGGCCGTTGAGGCTTTTGAGCTTAGTTCGTTTTGCAAAGCAATTATGAAAGGGGACTTGGAAATGGTACAAAAGATGATTGCCCTAGGGGAAGATGTGAACCAAAAATCCTTAGGTAAGACACCGGCACATTATGCCGCACGTTACAACAAACCGGAAATCCTACAATTGTTGATTGACCATGGAGCCAATCTTAAGCAACGATGTAACAAAGGATATACGGTCAAAAAATACGCAGAATTATCACAGGCCATGGAAGCGCTGGAAGTTATTAATGCCGCTATGAAGAAGTAAAGGGAGTTTATTCATTTGCTTTGGGCATACCCAAGAGTCAATCAAAAAAACCCTGGCAGCAATGCCAGGGTTTTCTATTTTCCATATAGTGTTCTCGAAAAAAGGAAAATACATTAAAATTCAAATCCTGTAAATGCCCTGTAAAAAAAAGCATATACGGCCATTAAAATCATAATTGCGCTAAAAACGGAGTAAATTTTCAACACCATCACCAAAAATCTTGGCTTGCAATCATCAAAAGCAGCCAGATAAAGACTTTTAAAATTCAGAATTGTCCCCATATCGCAGTTTCTCGTGTTACTAGCTACGTTGGGTTAAGTCTGTAGGATCAACTTGGGACGATAAAGATAGGAAAAACCGATAGATTACAAGAATATGTCGGTCAATGGACAATTATTATCGACCTTGGTACCGTACAATAGCTTCTTTTATCCGCTCTATCCTGTTTTCGGGATCCGGATGCGTGCTTTGAAACTCGGGAACCCTATTGGGACCGGCGGCGGTTTTTAATATTTCCATAACCTTGATCATCTCATAAGGGTCATAACCCGATTGGATCATTAACAACACCCCTAAATCATCACTCTCCAACTCATCCCCACGGCCATTTTTCAATAGGGTATTTTGCCCGATCCCTTGGACCAGTCCTCCCATATCCCCACCTACGGAGGCACCCATGGTCAAGGTCTGCCAAAAATTGCTTTCGGCAATTCGCTCCGCGGAATGCCTACCGATTACGTGGCCTATTTCATGACCGAGGACCCCTGCCAGTTGGGATTCATTCAATTTGCTGAAAAGTGCATAGGTAATAAAGCATTGACCACCGGGCAATGCAAATGCATTGATGGTTCGATCATCCGCCAAAAGATGAAAATCGTATTTGTATGGCGTTTCCCGGGCAATACTGTTGCGGACCAGTTTTTGCCCTATGGCATCCACAAAAGCTTGCATACGCTCATCGGGATAAAGCCCCCCATGTTGTTGGGCCATTTCCGGGGCACTTTGCAGGCCAATGGCAATTTCCTGCTCAGCAGACATATTAATGTTCTGTATCCTGCCCGTATATGGGTTCTCTTCCTTATTGTTGCAGCGTTGTACAAAGGCAAATACCACAATGGCAAGACCAATAAGAATGCGGATTTTCCAACTTCCCCTACTTCTCATAAATGGTAGTGTTCTAGAGAAAAGTAAGTTACAAAAAAAGCTTACAACAAATCGGGGTTGATATCCAATATGTTGTCATGGATATACTTTTTAAGGAAATTGGTCGTAAAATGGGAAACCCCTTCAAACTCTTCTTCCTTAATGAGCCTAAAAATGTTCTTTTTCCTAAATTGTGCCAACATGGGTATGGATGTGGGGGCGTAGCTATAATGCCATGGCTCATATTTAAAGCCACGTCTAAAATAACTATCCGTATATACTAAATGGAAGCCAAAGCTTTCGGAATTTTCATCGAGCCACTTCTTTAAACCTTCAAAAGGACCTCCCTCCCCAAATTTTTCCGGAACCAGCACATCCCCATCCACTTTTGGATACCCATCAATGATATCGATGTCCGTTCCCCAATGGTGTCTGCTCGTACCTGGTATGGTTGAGTATTCAATTATCTTTTCCATGGCAGGAATGGGTTCCATGCCGTCCACTTCGGTATATTTGATGTATTTGCGTTCCCATATGGCCTGTTGCCGGTAGAAGTCCCGATAGCTGGAAACGATTTTAATATCAAAACCCGCCGTGTAAGCCGCTTTTTTCATGTCAACAAAAGCATCATGGGCATCTTTCCTTAGGTTAATACCCTTTCCAAATAATTCAATATCCGCTTTTCCCATTAACTCAAGAATGGAATATTCGGGATCGTTGGCTAGGGAAAGTGCAGGGATCGTATACATCGCTAAGGAGCCCACAGAGGCTTTCTTGACAAACGTTCTTCTTTGCATGTAGCTATTTTATAGGTGAACACGGGCATACCCCATGCCCTATCAAAATTAGGAATAAAAAATGGTGTTTATCTATCCAGAAAAAAGAAGCCTTGATATTGTAGATCCTGCTCCGGTAAATCAACAATATAATAGTAGACTCCTTCGGGAACCCCTATTTCCTTATTGATGACAAGGTTGTTGATATTGGAAATTCCGTTGAACTCATTGCTGTAATTGGAGAGTTCAAATACCTTTTGGCCAAATCTGTTATAGATGGAGACAAAATTGGGTCCCGTATCCTCCAAATTATCAAATACCAGAAAATCGTTGACGCCGTCCCCATTTGGAGAGACAAAGTAATTGCCCAGGGTTGGAGTATTAACGGCAAAAGTATCGGTTGGTAGTGGAGTTGTACCAAACGTAATGGCGGAAAAGTCATTGGGTACGAACTTCTCGGATATGAGAAATCCCTGTTCCAAATCCCCGCTAATGGCCGTATTGCCAATAACTACCCATTGATTGCTACTTTTTGACCACCCGACCATTATAATATCTTCAATGGAATTGGCAAGGTTTCCCAAACCACTTCTCGGGTTCCAACCCAAGGTAACGGAAGAGGGCACATTGGTTTGCAAAATCCAGAATTCATTGCTTGTAATTTCTCCGATATTACGTACTTTTTCCTCGGTGTCGTAGCTTTCCAAAATCGATGATGGATTTGACGGATCCTCAAAAAGGTACGCACAGATGGCCAGCGCATTATTGGAATCCGAATTGAGTAACAATGGCCGAAGTTGATTTTGGTCCCCTACCGGAAAGGAAAAGGTTTGCTTGTTGGTGATGGCCGCAAAACCGGTGACCTTACTCAGGTCATTTTCTCCGGTAAAAAAGGCGTCCTCCCTAAAATTCAGGTAGACCAGTTGGTTGTTGAGCGCGCTCAGAAGGTTGCCTTCAATAAAATTAAGATTGTTGGTCACATTGATGGAATTGAAGAGGAAGAGCCGCCCATTGGGCAGAAACACTTCCATATCAAAAAGTGTGGGAGCTTGGTCCCCCAGGATTTGGATAATCCGGTCGCCATAAAACCCAACCAGTCCATCGGTGGTCTCCAAAGGGGCATCGTTGATCAAATTGGTATGGAAACCAATCTGGACATTGCCATGGAGCTGAAGATTTCCGGCATTGTACAAGGCGGTTTGGGCTGTGGCCAGCAGACCCATTAAAAACAATGATATGTGAAGCAGCTTTTTCAAGACTTAAAAATCCAGGACTGTGAAATACCAATTGGCAATTACGAGTGCGTCTGTTGTACTATCTCTTATTTCAACCGTAAAGTCCCCTGCATTTTGAGAAGTTACAAAGATTTTGTTGTTGCCCACAACCGATAATTGTATAATGTAATCGTCATCTAGTCGTGCTGTATTTAAGGTAACGGTGTTTATTCCTCCACCTGCACCACCAACGGTTGCCCCATTGACACTAATGGAATTTGCCCCGTTGGCTTTTCCCATGGCAACTACGGCAGGTGCTCTCCACTCGGTACCTGTTGCCGTAGCTGTCAAAACATCTCCAGCATTTCCAGTTGCACCTGTTTCATCCAAAAGCTGCTCCGTTAACTCAAGACTGCCATTTATTATGGTTTCTGTGTCACTCCCTATTTCCCTTACGTTTATCGCTTCCAATGCGCCAACTACCAAACCTAATTGGTCCTGTGCAGGAAAGTACATGCCCGTATCTGTATCAGTATCCCCGGAAAACCCGTAAGAAGGGTTTAAAAGTGTTCCTGCAGAATTTAGAATCCCTTCGGTCCTGGTATTTCCATTTGCCACATGAAGCTTCGTGCCTACAGCAGGCGTATTGGTTCCAATTCCAAGTCTATTGCCCGTTTGATCCCAAAAAAGCTGGGCATTGTTTTCTGTTAAATTTCCAGTGGCATCAGCAAAGAAGACAGAGCCCGCCGTGGAGCCTGTAACAAATGCACTGGGAACTGCAGTCTCTACCCACTCTGAGCTTGTTCCACTCCATCGGATAATATTACCATCAGTCGTCCCATTGGCAATATTTTCAAGTTGTACGGCATCGTCGGCTATCTTTGAATTGTCCACGGCGTCGGCGGCAAGCTCATCGGTATCAATTCCACCATCTGAAACATCGAGGGTGAAGGGGTCGGCATTCGATCCCGCACCATTTAGCGTCAATGACCCACCCGCGGTGGCGTTTGTAACCTCATTGCCCACCACCCCGTCGGTTTCTGTGATGACGAGTGCGGAGTCGTCCACGAGGACCCAGTCCGTGCCGTCCCATTGCAGGAGCTCGCCCGCGGCCGTTCCATCGGCGATGTTTTCGGGCTGTACTGCGTTGTCGGCTATCTTTGAGTTGTCCACGGCATCAGCTGCGATATCGTCGGTCTGTACTTGCCCGTCCAGTATCTTTGCGGAAGTGATGCCGTCGTCGGCGACCTGTATTGAGCTTGCGACGAGTGTCGCCCCCGTTCCTGAAGTTACGGCTATGGAGCCGTCGGTAGCGGTAAGGTCCTGTCCGGTAATGGAGTTGGCATCGATCACGCCCCACTCGACGTCCGTTCCGGCGGCATTGGTCCTGAGGACCTGGTTTGCGGTACCGTTGAGGATGTTCTCGACCTGTACGGCATCGTCGGCTATCTTGGCATTGGTTATCCCGTCGTCCGTGACGGAAATGGAGCTTGCGACGAGGGTCGCCCCGGTCCCTGTGGCAACGGTGATGGAGCCGTCGGTAGCGGTAAGGTCCTGTCCGGTGATGGAGTTGGCATTGATCACGCCCCACTCGACGTCCGTTCCGGCGGCATTGGTCCTGAGGACCTGGTTGGCCGTACCCGCATCAATCTTATCAACGGTTACATTGTCATCCAATATTTTCGCCGTTGACACGGCATCATCCGCAATATCGTCGGTCTGTACCTCCCCATCCAATATCTTTGCCGAGGTGATGCCATTGTCAGCTACATCAATGGCTATATCGTTAAAAAGTGCATTCATCGGTTGCCCAAGGATTGTTAGGGTCCCCGATGAACTTAGTGTGCCGGTACCGGTGACTTGGGAAAGGTCCACATTCAAGGACCCATTTACCGCCTGAATCAGTCCAACCCCGGCCACGTTGTCACTTAATTTACTGGCAGTGATTGAAGCGTCCTGAATGTCCGAAAAACCATTAATGGAAGAGTCCACAATATTGTCTCCCGTAATCTCCCCGACTTCAAAATTATAATTGGTCCCATTTTGTGTAATAACAATGGTACTGTCCCTAACAATGGGTTGCGTAGGGTTTACGATCGCATCAGTGGTAAACGTAAGGGCATTTAAATCTTCCAGCAGTATGCTTACCGCGTTGTTACTACTATCGGTAAGTACCAACTCATCATTGATGACCTCAAGGCTAACATTGACACTACCCTCGTCCTCACACAAATTAAACCATTCATTGCCATTGTAGTAGAAAACACATTCTTGGTCTGTATTATAAACCAGTGCCCCCGGAAGCGGTGTCATCCTGGTCATTTCGGCCTCACTTATCCGTGTGATGACCAAAGCACTTGAATTGCTCTCCAATTCCAATAGGGACAAAGGACTGATGTTTTGCGGATTGTCTCCTATTTTTACTTGGGCCTTACTACTGGTTAAAGCTAATAAAATCAGGAAAAAAGAGTAAATCGATGCTCTCATGATGTAAGACATTTACAAAGTAGGTTTTGTGCGACCAACAAAAATAACTTTCTTAGTGTACCAAACTAATTATATACGTCAAAATGCCATCCTGTCAAGTTAAATGGAAGGTAATTTTGGGTAGGCAATACGTTCACTAACTAGGATGTCTTATTTTTGAGAATTAACAAAAGTTTACCACCACCTAATTTTTATTTGTGGTACACAAGGTTTTTCTTTAACAAAACATTATCTCGTTTCCATGGACCAAAGGCTGCTTTCCTTTATTTTTTCCTTAGCGTTTTATGTCGGTTTTGCCCAAACGGATACCAGGGAATGGTTACGGGGCCAGGTATTGTATCGGGGTAGCAATGTGGTCAATGAAAATGTGATCAATACCAATACCCAAATGGCGACGATCACGGATGAGGACGGCCGATTTATGATTGAGGTAAAAACTGGGGACCAATTGGTGTTTACCGCCGTAAACTACCAATTGGAAATCATAACGATAACGGATGCCATTTTGGCCAATAAAAGATTGGTGGTGGAAGTCACCGAAAAAATTACCAAGCTTGACGAAGTAGTTATTTCCCCCGAAAACCAGAAACGTTTTCTGGAAGTGAAGAATGAGAAATTTAAAGGGTTCGAGTATGAGATTGACCGGAGTACCGAGGTGCAAAACATAGCGGGGACTTCCCAGAACGATCGAATTGAGGGACGACTTAATTTTGTGAATATATTCAAGGCCATTTTTCAATCCCGGAACCAGGATACGGGACAAACTGTTGAATTAAAGGTCAGTGAGGTCCTTCGCCAGGTGTATGATGATGAATTTTTTGTGGTTGACCTAAGTCTGCCGCAACAAAAAATAGATGCGTTTCTGATTTATTGTGATGATAAAATCCCATCGCAGTCCCTTTTGAAAAAAGAAAATGAATTCCAACTCATTGACTTTTTGGTCACCCAAAGCAAGAAATTTTTGGCCGAGGGTAAGTAAAGGTTTCCCCCTCCTTATTTTTTTTCTCCTTTGTGCAATTGGGCACGGCCAGGATTCTCCTTCCAAACTACTTAAAGGAAAGGTTACCTCTCCAAGTGGGGATGTAATGGGCGTTACCATACAGAACAGCACCGCAAGACGGGCAACAATTACCGATTTTGATGGGAATTTTTCAATTCAGGTAAGTGAAGGCGATACCTTGGTATTCTCGGCCATACAGTTCAAAAGGAAAGTACTGCCCGTGTCACGGGCCCTTATGGGAAGTCCCTTTCTCCAAATTCCCATGGAAGAGTTTGTAAATGAATTACAGGAAGTCACCGTAAAACCTTTTGGGCTTTCCGGTGATATAGAAAAAGACCTCTCCGGCCTGCAGTTGGATAAGGATGTAAGTGCGGAAGCCTTGGGCCTTCCGAATGCAGAGGTGAAAATCATAACCCAGAGTGAGCGAAAGCTTTATGAGGCCACAACGGGAGCGGGAATTGTACCTTTGAACCCTATTCTCAATGCCATTACCGGAAGGACCAGAATGCTAAAGAACCGTATCAAAATAGATAGGAAATACGAACGCACCTTGAAGGTGCAACGGGATTTTGCCGATTCCATTTTCTTGGCCGAATTCAAGATTCCAAAGACCAAAATGGACGATTTTATGTATTTCTGCGAGGTGGATGATGAATTCCAAAGACTGGTTTCTGAAAGAGACCAGTTAAAAATTTGGAGCTATTTATTGGATAGAAGCAAATTATATCGAAAAAATAATGGGTTGGAGTAGGTTTGTTGGATGTTGGATTGCAAATTTGGAAGTATAATACCGGATTCCAATACGTATTTGATTCTTGGGTCCGGATTGAAGATGGCACGGGCTTTGTTTGGGCTTAGTGTCAACAGACCCTGGTTTTTTTAAGTTGATTTTTATAAAAATGAAAAAGATTCTTTTCCTGTTTTTACTGCCTCTTTTGGCCTCTTTCACGCTCCATAAGTTTTATGTGAGCGTGACCAATGTGAACTATTATGAAAGGGACGACGCCTTACAGATAACCACAAGGATTTTTATTGATGACCTGGAAGAAGTACTCATGGAACGCTATGACGTCCAGACCTTTTTGGCGACTGAGGAAGAGGCACAAATGGCTGATTTTTACATCGAAAAGTACCTGCGCGCCAAATTTTTAATTGGACTGGATGGTGAAATTACCGCCTACGATTTTTTAGGAAAGAAATATGACAATGACGTTATCATTTGTTATTTGGAAGTACCGAAAGTTGGCCTGGACCAATTGAAAAAAGTGGAAGTGCACAATGAGATTTTGACCGACCTATTTGATGAACAAAAGAATCTGGTGCACATAAAATGGAAAGGGAACAAAAAGAGTTTTATACTGACAAAATCCAATGCTAAAGGAATGTTAAACTTATAACGCTCTTTACTTCTATTCCTTGAAAAGGAATTATTTTGCCCAAATGGAAAATCTGTTAAAAATGAATAAAATCAAGTATTGTTTTGCATCAATGCTTTTTCTGTTGGGAGCAGTGGGTATTGCGCAGGAAACCGAAGAAAAAGAAGGGCGAGAACCTGGGCACTACAACCAAAGCCGATTCAAGCAATTATATGAGGAGTTTTCAACCCCCAACACCTATCGCTCCGCTTCGGGAGCTCCCGGGCCTGATTATTACCAACAACAGGCAGATTATAAAATGGACATCACTCTGGATGATAAAAATGCGAAGATTTACGGAGAGGAAACCATTACGTACTACAATAATTCCCCAGACAATCTAGAGTTCCTTTGGGTACAATTGGACCAGAATGTTAGGGCCAAAGACTCCAAGTCCCCATTGCGTAATGGAAATGGCGTTAATCTTGCTTACACGGCCGGTAATTTTGCGCAGACCTATGTTACCGAACCCTTTGATGGTGGTTTCAATATTGAATGGGTCAAGGATTCCTCCGGTAAACCCTTATCGCATACCATCAATCAGACCATGATGCGGATCAATATTCCCAAGCCCTTAAAAAGTGGTGAGAATATTTCTTTTTCCATAAAGTGGTGGTACAATATTCCCAATCATACGGTAAATCGCGCACGTTCGGGATACGAGTTTTTTCCCAAAGATGGAAACCGCGCCTATGTTATTGCCCAATTCTTTCCAAGAATGGCGGTCTATTCCGATGTGGAAGGGTGGCAAAACCATCAATTTTGGGGTAGCGGGGAGTTCGCTCTGCCCTTTGGTAACTACGAAGTGAACATTACCGTTCCCGAAGATCATGTGTTGGATGCTACCGGTGTACTTCAAAATAGAAAGGAAGTTTTTACCAGGGATATGATGAAACGCTATGAGCAGGCCAAAAAATCGTACGATAAGCCCGTAATCATAGTGACCCAAGAAGAAGCAGAGGCCAGGGAAAAGGGATTTGCGGAAAAGACCAAAACCTGGAAATTTAAAACAGAACCTGGAAGAATGGTTCGCGATTTTGGTTTCGCATCTTCCCGGAAATTCATCTGGGACATGCAAGCGGTGAAAATGGACGGCCGTAGTGTTATGGCCGTGTCCCTTTACCCTAAGGAAGGAAATCCGCTTTGGGAGGAGTATTCCACCAAAGCAGTGGTACAAACACTTCATACCTATAGCAAGCATACCTTTGATTATCCCTATCACAAGGCTATTTCTGTCCATGCAAAGAACCAGGGTATGGAGTATCCCATGATTTGCTGGAACTATGGACGTCCCAATGAGGATGGTACCTATTCCGATAGGACCAAATATGGAATGATCAGTGTCATCATTCATGAGGTGGGCCACAATTACTTTCCCATGATTGTGAACTCGGACGAACGTCAATGGGGTTGGATGGACGAAGGTTTGGATACGTTTATGCAATACCTTACGGAGCAGGAATTTGGTAAAACCTATCCGGATGCGGTTGCCCCCAATGACAAGTATCCCTCCCGAAGGGGCGAAGCAGCTAAGATAGTGCCCTATATGGCGGGTGACCAAAGCTATATTTCACCAATTATGTCCAATCCGGAGAATGTGTATCAATTGGGCCCCAATGCTTATGGCAAGCCAGCGACGGCCTTAAATATTTTAAGGGAAACCGTTATGGGACCGGAATTGTTTGACCATGCTTTTAAGACCTATGCCCAACGCTGGAAGTTTAAGCACCCCACCCCTGAAGACTTTTTCAGGACCATGGAGGATGCCTCCGCTGTGGATTTGGATTGGTACTGGAGAGGTTGGTTCTACACTACGGATTATGTGGATATTGGTGTAAAAGGGGTCAAAAAGTATTACGTGACCAATAAGGTAACCAAAAAGATGCAGGAATACATGGATGCCCGTGGCCTTACGGAAGCGGATCTTCCACCTTTGGTATACCTGGCGGATGAAGATAGTGAGGATTTTAGTGAAGAATTGAAGGACAAGGCCCCCTCGGAGGTTTCCCAAAACCTGAAAGAGTTCATGATGGACAATATGACGGAAGCAGAACGTGCCCAGGTCAAAGAGCCGAAATATTTTTATGAAGTTACTTTTGACAAGCCAGGAGGAATCCCAATGCCATTGATCGTAGAATATACCTATGCTGATGGAACCACGGAAAATATAACATATCCTCCAGAAATTTGGAGAAAGAACGATGAAGAGGTCAAGCGTGTTTTTTCCTCACAAAAGGAATTGGTGGGTATTGTAGTGGATCCCAAGTTGGAAACAGCGGATATTGATACCACCAACAATGCGTGGCCCAAAAAAGAGGAGAAATCAGACTTTGATCAATTCAAGGAAAAAGTAAAAGGAAAATAATCCTTCTTTATAAAAGTGTTAAGCCCAGTGAAGTCACTGGGCTTTTTGTTTTTTAAGGCGGAAGCTTTGAAGGCAACACGGACCGCGGAGGATGATTTCTGGTGTATTCCCCCATATGACTTTCGGATTGCAATGAGGCGGAAATTTTGCAGGAAACCACCTTTAAATTGATTGTTACCTTGACCGATAATGAAGTAGGGGAAGAAGAAACTTCCACAATTGTTTTTAATCAATCCTGAGCAAAACCTATCTTTGTATTATGCAGTTTCTTTTTATTAGTGGTGGAGAAATCGTTTTTATCCTCTTTATTGTGGTGATGGTCTTTGGTGCGGATAAGATTCCTGGCATTGCCAAAGGGTTGGGCAAGGGGATGCGCCAACTCCGTGATGCCACCGACGATATTAAACGGGAGATTCAGAAAAGTGCTGAGAAGCAAGGTATTGATACCGATATTACCAAGGACATCAGAAAAGAACTGGACGAAGTCAAGAAAAACGTCGATGATGTCACCGGAACCATTCGGCGAAGCTCCAAATAACGATGTGGGACAAATTGCTTCAATGGGATAAAGGAATTCTCATTTTCCTGAACAATTTGGGCATGGAAACGTACGATGGATTTTGGTCGACGGTTACCGAAATCCGCACTTGGTTTCCCCTCTTCCTTTTTTTTATTCTTCTACTGTTTTGGAAATACCCCAAACGTGAAGCATTTTTTCAAGTAATGACCCTGATTTTTCTCGCTATTTTCATCACCTTTATTACACATTGGGCCAAAGTTTCCTTTGCCCGCTTAAGGCCTAGTAATGATTTGGAGATCAACACCTTAATTCGCGTTTTGAGGACCCCAAGGGATTATAGTTTCTTTTCTGGGCACGCCTCAAGTTCTTTTTCCATTACTGTATTGATGTTCCTGTTTGTCCGGAGGACCTGGAAGTGGGCTTTTTTCTTTTTTCTTTGGCCAATTTTGTTTTGTGCAAGCCGAATTTACCTTGGAGTACACTATCCGTCGGACATTATTGTCGGTGCCGCTGTAGGCACCCTGTTTGCCCTCGTATTTTATAGATTATATGAGTATGTTATAGTACCCTACACAGGGTTAGACCGTCCCTAATGGGCAATAACACCGTTTCCACACGAGGGTCATTTGCCAATTTTTCATTGTACGCCAATAGGGCTTCCGTGGCCTTATCATTGGCTTCCAAAGGTTCCACCACTTTTCCGGACCAAAGGACATTGTCCGAGAGAATGATACTCCCGGATTCGCATTTTTGGATTGCGGCTTCAAAATAGGCATCGTATTGTGTCTTTTCGGCATCAATAAAAACCAAATCAAATACGATATCGAATGATGGGATACGTTCAATGGCATCCCCAAGGTGTTGAATTATTTGGCTTTTGTAGCCACTTTGATTAAAATATTTTTGCTGGATTGGGACCAGTTCCTCATTGATGTCAATGGTATGGAGTGTTCCTCCTTGCTGGAGTCCCTCGGCCAGACAAATTGCCGAATACCCCGTATAGGTGCCCACTTCCAAAATGTGTCTGGGAGCGATTATTTTGGACAATAGGCTCAGTACACGGCCTTGATAATGGCCCGTGATCATTCTGGGGCGTACCACTTTTAAGTGGGTTTCCCGGGTGAGTTCCGTTAAAATAGGGGGTTCGTTCTGTGAATTGTCGACGATGTATTTTTCCAATAAAGGAGAAAGGAAGTGCATGATGTACTTTTGGCAAAATTATTCAAATAAGCCGTATTTTTAACCTAATGGAAGGACTTATCATAAGGGAAGCCCAACTTAGGGATTTGCCTACCCTAAAGGCATTTGAGCAGGAACTTATCAAAGCTGAACGTCCTTTTGATCCTACCATACGACCGGACCCCGTAAGCTACTATGATTTGGAGGAATATGTGAAAAATGACCATGTGAAAGTGGTGGTTGCCGAGTTTAAGGGAACGTTGGTGGGTTCCGGATATGCCTATGCAAAAATGGCAAGAACGTATCTGGACCATACGCAATATGCCTATTTGGGGTTTATGTACACAAAACCGGAGTACCGGGGTAGGGGAGTTAATCAGCAAATTGTGGATGTTTTATTGGAATGGGCAAAAAGCAACGGGCTAAGTGAAGTACGGCTAACAGTGTACAACGAAAATTACCCCGCTATAAAAGCCTATGAAAAAACTGGATTTACAAGTCACATTAATGAAATGCGTTTGCGTTTGGACACTTAGATTATGAACTACGAAAACTCACTTGAATTTGCCCGAAGAATGGATGCCAATGATGTTCTTGGCCCTTACAGGGAAAAATTCCATTATCCTCGGATAAATGATAAGGATGTGATCTATTTCACCGGAAATTCACTGGGACTTCAACCAAAAATTGCCAAGGGATATGTTGATGATATCATGCAGGACTGGGCCAATTTAGCGGTGGAAGGACATTTTTATGCCCAAAAGCCATGGTGGGACTATCACGAGCGGTTGGCCAATCCTTTGGCTAAAATTGTGGGGGCATTACCGGAAGAGGTTTCTGTAATGAACACGCTTTCGGTGAACCTTCATTTTCTTATGGTTTCCTTTTACCGACCATCAAAAAAAAGGTTTAAAATTATCTGTGAGGAAAAGGCGTTTCCGTCCGATCAGTACATGCTTCAGAGTCAGGTAAGGTTTCATGGTTATGATCCATCCGAAGCCATTGTGGAAGTCAAAAAAAGGAAAGGGGAACATTTTTGGCGAACAGCGGATGTGTGTGCAAAAATTGATGAAGTTGGTGAGGAGTTGGCCCTTGTTTTGATTGGTGGCGTAAACTATTATAACGGTCAGGTCTTTGATATGGCTACCATTACCAAAGCGGGAAGGACCGCAGGCGCCATAGTGGGCTGGGATTTGGCCCACGCCGTGGGAAACGTTGAATTGAAACTGCACGACTGGGACGTGGACTTTGCGGCTTGGTGCAGTTATAAGTATATGAACAGCGGACCAGGAAATGCCTCCGGGATATTTGTTCATGAGCGGTATTTGGATAAAAAGGATATTCCCCGTTTTGAGGGGTGGTGGGGCACTAAAAAGGAAACCCGTTTTTTGATGAAGCCCGAATTTGAACCTATTGAGACTGCAGATGCGTGGCAGGTGAGTAATCCTCCGGTACTTTCACTGGCACCTTATCTGGCCTCCCTGGAATTGTTCGAAGCGGTTGGAATGGATGCCCTTCTGGAAAAGCAACGCCTATTGACGGGCTATTTGGAATTTATCCTTCGCGCTATCGATAAAGAGGTGGATAGCACCTTTGAGATCATTACGCCCGAGCAGAGAGGATGCCAGCTTTCCGTATTCCTGCATGGGGAAGGTCGACCTTTATTTGAGTATCTTATGAAAAATGGGGTCATTGTGGATTGGCGCGAGCCCAACGTTATTCGATTGGCTCCCGCCCCTTTTTATTGCTCTTTTGAGGACATGTACCAATTTGGTCAGGTTTTAAAAACGGGAATCCTATCAAAATAACTAGGTTTTACCCCTATATTCCGAAGGTGTCATCTTTTGGTACTTCATGAATTGTTTGGCAAAATAGGAAGGGCTGTTGAACCCGGATTGATACATGGCTTCCGTAATTGTGGTATCGCCCTCGTTTATCTTGTCAATGGCTTTTCGTATCCTAAATTCATTGACAAAATCAATAAAGGTCCTGTTCGTCATTTTCCTAAAAAACCTGGAAAATGAATTTGGGGTCAATCCTACTTTTATTGCAATGGCCTGGGTCGTAATTTTTTGATGGTAGTTACTGTTGATGTAGTCAAAAACGTCACGGAGTCGATAAGATTCCTTTTCCCTGTATTCATGTAACATATCGTGATGGAACAATCGAACATAATTTTCTTGAACCGACAAATAGTTGAGGATTGAAAAAAGGTTGATCAGTTTTTCTTGATCGTTCAGTTCTGTAAAACGCTCAAATTTGGCGCTGAGATGGGTTTTGGTAGCGTCATCGAAAATGAGGACATATTTTGAATTATGAATCAATCTTTTGATCATGCCTAGCTCGGGAAAATGACTCAGTTTATGATCCACAAATTCCTTGGAAAATTGTATCACGACTTCTTTACCATTTTTGTGCTGTTTATTTCCAAAATCTGAATGCGGAATGTTGCCACCCAAAAAGACAAGCGCCCCATTTGTATAGTCGTGGACTTTATTTCCTATTCTAAGGGTTCCCGATCCGTTTTTTACATACACTATTTCATACTCGGGATGAATATGCCATCCAGCAATGTCACAATTGGATTCTGCTTCGTAGCTCTGAACCTTAAAGGAGGTATTTGAACTGGTTACTATGGATTCATATATGGGCTTCATTTTTTAAGGGAAAATGGATTTAAGGAGGATAATGGACAGCATACCATAACAGGCGTTTAGAATACGTTGGACAGATCCTCGCCCAATCTTTTGTTTTGATTTAGATTTTCAATACGGTTCATTTCATCAGCGGTAAGGGCAAAATCAAATATTTCAAAATTTTCACGTATCCTCTTGGGGGTTACCGATTTTGGTATTACGGCCACCCCTTTTTGGACCAACCATCGCAAAGCAATCTGTACTGCCGATTTGTGGTGGACTTTACCGATTTCGGATAACTCGGGAATATGTAATACTTCCCCCATCATTATGGGTCTCCAGGCTTCAAGCTGTATTCCTTGCCCCTTGCAAAAGTGCCATAACCGGTTCTGACTTAGATAAGGATGCATTTCGACCTGGTTGAGCGAAGGCACTATTTCTGAATGTGCCATCAAGTCTTCCAATTGTTCACTGTTAAAATTACATACGCCTATCGCTTTGGCCCGGCCACTTTTGTAGATGAGTTCCATGGCTTTGTACGTTTCTTTATATGTTGTCCTTACGGGCCAATGTATAAGGTACATATCAATATAATCCGTTTGGAGCCGTTTTAAACTATCATCAAAAGCCCTTAGTGTGTTATCATATCCTTGTTCGGTATTCCATACCTTGGTCGTTAGGAAGATGTCTTTTCTAGGGATTCCACTTTTTTGTATACCGCTGGCAACACCTTCTTCATTCTGGTATGCAGAGGCTGTATCAATTTTTCGATAGCCCTGGGATAGGGCCGATAGCACCGCATTTTCAACCTGGCCATCGTTCTTCGCAAAAAGGACACCAAGACCTATTTGGGGCATTTTTACTCGGTTATTAAGCTCAAATACATGCATACTGCTCATTTTAAAGTTGATTTTCTAATTTTTAGTGATGTAAAACTATCTATTTGTGTTTTTATGATTACAATTTCTGAATAAATCGTTATACAATTTGAATGTTTTGACTTACCAATTGTTAGGGATTGTTATTTTCTTTGCCCCGTAGCTAAAGACTATGAAATCACTGTACTTAATCTTGTCCAACCCAAGGTATTTTGCTCCGGCATTTGTCTTTGCCAGTCTAAATATATGGTTCGGTACCTGGGCCATTTATATACCCTCGGTCAAGGATAAACTGGGTATTGATAAAGCCGATTTGGGTGTGGCCCTATTTTTTCTGGCCCTTGGGGTGTTTACCGTATTTCCCATCGCCTCCAAGATTATCAATAAACTAGGGGTGGGCAGGACCACATGGTGGGGAGTGGTGTGCTGTTCGGTCTCCGCATTATTGCCCTTGGCCGCTCCAAGTTATGAATTGCTCTGTGTAGCATTATACCTGTTCGGAGCCTCCAATGGCATCACCGATATTGCCATGAACACTTTAGTAACGGAATTGGAAAAGGAGGATAAGGTGCAATTTATGTCCGCAGCCCATGGTTTTTTCAGCTTGGGGGGTGTTCTGGCCGGTTTGGGCAGCTTTATGATCCCATTGATAGGGAATCCTTTTATGCACATGACCTTTGTGGCCATTTTGGTCTTGCTCGTGAACCTATCCTTCCGAAAGCAATATTTTGCCCAACGTTCGGTTCCCATGGAGAAGGAACCCTTTAGTTTAAGGCTGTTCAAACCTTTGTTTTTTTTGGGTTTGATAGGGTTCATAAGTTTTGCGAGCGAGGGCGCGATTGTTGATTGGAGTGCACTTTACTTAAAAGAGGTAACGTTGGCTCCAGAGCAGCTGTTCGGTGCGGGTTTTTTGGCATTTTCGGTAACCATGACCCTAGGGAGATTTTTGGGTGATGGCATCAGTGGGAAAATAGGTTCTTTCAATATAGTGGCGCTTGGTGCCATAGTAGCCATCTTTGGCTATGCAGGCGTGCTCTCTGGAATAACACTGCTGGCCATTTTGGGTTTCGCCCTCACCGGGCTTGGCTTTTCCGTAATAGTTCCGGAGTTGTTTCGCATTGGAGGTAAGGTAAAAGGTGTGGATTCTGCCCAAGGTATTGCCTTTATTGCAGGAACAGGTTATTTGGGGTTTTTGTCCGGTCCCGTTATTCTGGGCTTTTTGGCGGAAAAACATAGTTTGCGAATCAGCTTTCTGACCTTATTGGGTTGTGCGGTACTGGTACTATTGATTACTGGATTCATTAGAAAGAGGTCCTAGTTTAAATTGGTCCTGATGTTGAACTCTTTATTTGAATTTCCAATAGTTTCAATAAACTCCTTCATTTCATCGGTAAGTAGCAGATTATTTTGAGTGGTCCAAAACTGCTCGTTGTAGGGATGTTTTAGTTTAAAAATATCCTTTTGGGTGTTTACATTGGGCGAAAATGGGAAATCATCACCATGATCAAAGGTCTTTAGGATGTACTCACAGGTGTAAATATCCCTAAAATCCTTTTTGGTATGCGTGATTTCAATAAAAAACAACATTTTGCACAATCCAAAAAAGTATTTGTTCCATTTAGCCGATTTTGAAAAAAGCGCAGTTTGGTTCCGTTTTATGGTCCTGGAGCGTATGGGACCGTTTTTAAAGTAGTTATCCGTATCAATGGTAGTGTTAAGGACCACGGATTCTATGGCGTTGTTCTTTGAGTTTATGATATAGTGGCCTCTTGTATCCACTCCACCTGCGGTGGAATCACTTTGAATGTTTATACGTATCCTATCTTCATTTTCAAATGCTTTTTCACTGATTGAAAAGCCCGGTCCGGTAGCGTTCAGCCTAATGGATTCCAATAACAGTTGCGACAGTGAAAAAGTAGTAAAGTACACATCATTTTCGTCCTTTTCGATTCCGATCTTACGCATATTGGATATTTCGAATTCAAAATCCTTTTTGCCGAATGGCACCTCCTTTCGGTAGAGCAAGGTCTTTCTACGAAGTTTTCCTTCAATGTCCTGAATTCTAACGATTTCCCCATTTTTTCTAAGCAAGCATCTAAGAAAGAACCGTTCTTTGAATGGCGATAGCATATAGTTGTTTTCCAGGGAATCCTTGACCTTCTCCCAGGTACTTTTCATGCTTACCAGGGTAACCCCTTCAAGCTTTAGGGCACTTGGGGTAAGCCACAGGGTATCTTTTAAATCCTTAAAATGAAGAGTTGTTTTTTGATAACCTATTTTCGAAAAAGTCAGGGAGTCGCCGTAACTGAGCATAAAGTATTTCCCGTCCTCGTTGGTATGGGTATTGTCATAGACATTAAAAACATCGACAAACTCAACAGGATATCTGGTCTCTGCATCAAGGACAATTCCAAATTTTTGTTGTTGTGCATGAACCAAACAGGAACCAAACAGGAGGCAAAGTGCTATCCATCTTATCATTGGATAAGTTCTATGCGAATGTTGTCCAAATACAAATTAAAGTTCCCATCCATCTTCTTATGATCACGCCCTAGCTTCAATCCTTTGATATCAGTATAGTTCTCCCAAGTTGTGGTCATTGAGGGCTCTGATTGATTTCCTTTTCTAAAGACCCATTCCTGGATCACATGATCATCCCCAAAGTAGAAATCATAGGCATCCCCAGGGGTATAACCTCCTTCGTTTCCATAAACTATGGTCAATTTCTGCATGGGCTTTTTGCTAATGGGGGCCATTTCCTGTTTTTGGTGGTCAAACGTAAAATTGTCCCTGTCCCAAAGTAGATTGAACGGCGCCAACAGCCAATAGCGGTCATTGATAAAACCGGCATTGGTCTTGTAGGCCACACTGTCCATGGTAGCCCTGTTATAGGTTAGGGTATCCGCACCGGAAATATGGGTGACCTGGTTGGTTTTTGGTCGCCATATCCAACTTCTTTCAAAATGTGTGGAATCCCGGTCCACATTGAATGTGAATGCCAGTTCCTGTACATTGCGCCAATTGTCATAACCATGGGCCTTGGCAACTTTTTCCAAGATGGTCAACTCCACTTCCTTGGGAGCAGGTAGTTCTTTTTTATCGGATTTACAACCTATAAAAAGGCATAAGAGCAGTAAAAGGGTAAGTTGGATTTTCATGATGCTGTTTTTTCAAAGATACCTTGTTTTGCCCTATCTTTCCTCCACCTACAACTAGGGCAAAGTGACTTTACTCAAAAGACTGTTTCTAATTCTAGTAAATCAAACCAAGCAATCATTGGGTAAGGATGGTCCTTATGGTAATTTGACGGATGAAGCGTTAGTGGAGAAGATCGTTGCCAAAAACGATACACTATTGTTTGGTGTTCTTTATGACCGCTATTCCAAAGTAGTGTACAATAAGTGTTACGGTTTTGCCCGCTCCCAGGATGAAGCAGAGGACTTAACGCAGGATGTATTTCTAATGCTTTTCATTAAACTGGCAAGTTTTAAAGGGAAGTCAAAGTTTTCGACATGGTTATATTCGTTTACCTATAACTTCTGTGTGAATTATGTAAATCGAAACAAGCAACGGAAGCTAAGTGACAGGTCGGTACGGATGGACGATGTTGATTATAAAATGGCCGATGAAGTACCGGATGAAAGCATTTATGCAATGAAGGCCAATAGGCTGGAAAAAGCCCTGGAAATGGTAAGTCCCGAGGATAAATCCATTTTGTTGCTGAAGTACCAGGATGGTGCTTCCATAAAGGATCTTGCGGACTTAATGGAATTAGGGGAAAGTGCCATAAAGATGCGTTTAAAACGCGCCAAGGCAAAACTGTTGGAAATCTATAAAACCTTGAGTTAGATGGCAGAGGAATTCAAAAACCCGTTCAGGCAACTGAACACCGATTTAAGGGAAGTACCCCCTGAATTACGCCAGAGGGTAATGAACGACGTGGCCATTGCCAAGTTGATTTTGGATATGGCCGTTTTGGTTACCTCCAATTATTCCTCCATTTTATCAGGGTTGTTTAAAACCAACAAAAGAAAATAACCAAATCAATAAACACACTATCATGGAAAAGTATAAACAGGTTTTGGAAGAGAGTCTTGGGGAAATCCTCACCAGTACGGTCCAAATGTTACCAAAAATAATTTTGGGCATTCTGGGCCTTCTTGTTGCTTGGATTTTGGTAAAAATCATCATGTTCGTACTAAAACGGATATTGAAGGCTGCCAAGGTAGACCGTTTGTCACAAAAAATAGCGGAGGCCAAACTATTTGGGGATAAAGAGGTCAAGGTAGATTTAATAAAGATTATTCTTGGGGTAACCAAAATCCTTTTGATCCTTTTGTTTACGGTGGTCATTTCCGAGGTCTTGGGAATTAAGGCAATATCCGAGGGTATCGTTTCCATCTTTGGTTACCTGCCCACCTTGGTCAGTGCCATAGTCATACTCGGAGGGGGACTGTATTTGGCCTCTGCCGTTAAGAAAGCCACTTTGGCCTTATTTGATTCCATGGGAATTGGGGGTTCAAAGTTTATCAGCGGTACACTCTTTTATCTTATTGCCTTTTTTGTCTCCATAACGGCATTGAACCAGGCAGGCATCAATACGGAAATCATTACCAGTAATTTCACCCTGATCTTGGGGGCTTTTCTCTTTGCAGCGGCCCTAGGATTTGGTTTGGGTTCCCGGGAGGTATTTTCCGATGTGCTAAAAATGTTCTATGCCAGAAAAACCTATATGGTTGGGGATACCATAGCATTTGATGGTATTGAAGGAACCATTGAGGCCATTGATAATATCTCCATAACCTTAGCTACGGCGAAAGGGAAGGTGGTGGTTCCCATAAAGGATGTGGTATCCCAAAAAGTTACGTTAAAATCATAAAGAAAGCCCTCAACCGAGGGCTTTTACCTATTTACTTTTGTTCAATACCAAGGCTTTTTTACTTTCCGGGCCCAAGATATTGATAATGGGAAATTCAGTTCGTCGGTTCAACTCCAATACTTTGGCCGGGCAGTCCCATTTGGTCTTGCAGTTATTAACGGGTCTCCGTTTTCCAAAACCCTTGTACGACAGGATCCTTTCTTTGGGAATACCATTTTTGATGAGGTAGTCGTATGTTGATTTTGCCCTGGCTTCGGATAATTTGTCATTGTATTGGTGACTCCCAACGGGATCGGTATGTGCTTCCAACTTAATGGTCATATAGGGATAGGTGACGAGCATTAGGTTCACCACCTTATCCAATTCCCTGGCAGCATCGGGCCGAATGTTACTCTTATCAAAATCGAAATATATTTTATTCAATCCTGCCAGGACCTTAACGTCCATTACAGGCTCCATATAGATATCCCTTACGACCTTCTTTTGTGTCCTGGGAAGATTGAATGTGGACAAATCCACCATTTTGTTCGGATGGGTCCGCCTCGTTAAGGATAGGGTATAGTCCATATTTCTGTTGACGAACATGCGATAGTACCCGTTTTTGTCCGTAGTGGTTTCTTTGATAAAGGTATCGCCATTGTCCTTGGTCAATTGGATCAATACGGAATCCAACGGTAGATCATTGACAGCGTCATAAACGTAGCCTTCTAGATATAGCGAAGGAGTAAAATCAAATTTATAGATATCATCGCCCCCTTTACCTCCCTTTCGGTTGGAACTTATATATCCCTTGGTGCCGTCCTCGTTGGAATAGAAAGCAAAGTCGTCTTTCTCACTATTGATCGGTTTTCCGAGATTTATAATATCCATGATGGCATCTTCTTCATTGGTTACGGTGGCAAAGACATCCAACTGTCCAAAGCCCACATGTCCGTCCGAGGAAAAGAATAGTTTGCCCTCATTGTTTACAAAAGGAAACATCTCATTTCCTGCAGTATTTACAATCGGACCGGCATTTACGGCCTTGCCAACGCCTCCCCTGGGATGAATGTCACAGTAATAAATATCCGTTCCCCCATAGCCGCCGGGTCTGTCCGATGCAAAGTACAGTTTGGTCCTATTGGGATTTACACTGGGGTGTCCGGTGGAATAGTGATCGGCATTGAGTTTAAGGTTTCTTGTTACCTCCCAGTTACCATCGACTTTTTCGGCCTTATAAATTTTTAGGTTGTTTCGTTTTTCGACCAGTTTTTCTTCTTTGTGTTTTATTTCGTAAAAACCGGTTTTATTTTGGAAATAATTGTTTCTGGTGAAGTATATGATGGTATCATTTTTATAATCGGTCGAAAAGGCCAGGGAACTCTCATGGTATTCAGAGTTGATGGCATCATCAAACGGCATAACCCCAAAATCCGACATCCTGCCGGAGAAAGCATCGTTGTCTTCTTCAACGTAATAAATATCCAACCATGGCTGATTGTCCCATTCGTAAAGGTTCGCCTTTTCTTTGGTCGATCTACTTGAACTAAAATAAATTCGGCCATTGAACTCAATGGCGCCAAAATCATTGTATTCGGAATTAAAGTGAACGGGTTCCACTTCGTAACGTTCCCTGCTGTTGAAAACTACGGACGCAAGGTTCCCATCCTTTAAAAACTGTTTTACGCGCTTATCGTTTTTATTCAGCTTTTTGTAGCGCTTTAGCCAATAAAGCGCCTCTTTTTCCTTACCGATACTTTTAAGGGCCATTCCGTACTTAAAATAGTAGTTGGAGGGGGTTTCCCTACTTTCAATAAAACGTTCAAAATACGGAATGGATTTTTCAAAGTCCCTTAGCAAAAGATAGGATTCGGCCAGTCTTTGCAAGGCGTGGAAAGCATTGTCATCTTTCACTAACATTTCTTCATAGAGGGGAATGGCTTTGGCATAAGAAAACTTGCTGAACATGATATCAGCTTTTTTCTGAACTACGGACTGTGCTGTCAAAAACGAAGTTGCCAACAAAACAACGCATGTAATGACAAATAAGGATTTTGATCTCATGTTCAACTATTTTAGAAATATCTTGGTGAGCGGTACAGATTCTTACTTTTGACCAATCTTGGCTCAAAAATCAATATCACTTCGTGCGTCCCTCCGGTATAGGGTCTAATGATTCCGGTGGGGAGATCATAGGCATATCCAATTCGTATGTCCTTGGATACCTGATAATCCATATAGGCCCCAAAATTGGAAGCATCGTTGAATCGGTAGGAAGCACCTGCCCAAAATTTCTCATAGAACAGAAAACCGGCGGTTACATCATATGTGGCCGGGGCCCCATTGGTAAATTTTGTGATGAAGGATGGCCTAAACTTTATATCCAGGGTCAAATCCAGGACCAATCCGCCCATGGCATAATAACTTACGCGCTCCAAGGCCTCAAATTCCCCTTGATTTAAATCCGTGTTCAAAATCCTTGGGGTGGAAATACCAGCATACCATCTATTGGTACTTAGGTAGACCCCTGCCCCTATATTGGGCTGCCAACTGTTAAAATTGTCGGCAAAGAAAGGATCGTTGATATCGGGATTTTCCAAACGGTAATTGGTGAAACCTGCTTTTAATCCGAAAGACAATTTGGCTTCAAAGGAAACGGGAATGGTATAGGAAAAGTCACCGTATACGTAATCCGTTTTTTCAAAACCCAATTGATCGGTAATGTAGGAAATGCCCAGTCCAACACGTTCGTTCTGTAAAGGTGTATGGACAGAAAATGTACTGGTTATAGGATTCCCATCCAGTCCGGCCCATTGGTTTCTATGTAAAGCCGTGAGGTTTAAAACCTGTCTGCTGCCCGCATAGGCAGGATTTATGGAAATGGGATTGAACATGTATTGAGTAAACTGCGGCAATTGTTGCGCACTTAGTTGCACGGTTAGCAACATTGTGATTACCAATACACCATAACAAAGCGTTTTCATGACTTATAGGTTAAGTTTTCTTTCGGAATTTCTTGGGTTGCATTCCTGATACAAAGCAACAAAAACTTGGTGGTAACCAGTAATTTAGCCGTTCAAAACCCATTTTTATTCGTTGTTGGATAGTTGTTTCGTTTAAAGGTAAATTCACTGGGATAAAATGAAGGTTGGAAACGATGGATGACTGATTAAGGCCAATCCAGGATTGGCCTTAATCAGCTATTACAGTCTTATTCGGTTCCCAGATAAATGAAGCCATTAATAGGTTCAAATTCAGGTCTTTCATTTACTTTGATAACATAGTAATAGGTGCCCGAAGGGAGCATACCGGAGTTACCTACGGAATTGTTTGGTGCAAATCCTCCCCACGTATTTTCGTAGTTGGCCGATTCGAATACCTTGTCACCCCATCTATTGAAAATCATCACTTCAAAGGTATACAGACAGTATTCCACACCGGTAATTTCAAAGAAGTCGTTGATCGTGTCCGCATTGGCCGTAACGGTTTTTGAAACCTTAATTTCATTCCTTCCACAGGGTACGCAGTCGCTGTTGACGTCTATGGTGAAATCCACATAGTATTTACATGTTCCTTCGGTAGACGTATAAGCAATAAGATATTCACCAACGGCAAGGTCAGCCGGATTGAACATACTTCCTTCCATTGTTATTTCACCTTGGACAATGGTAAAAGTTCCTGAAGTATCAAAAGATTCCGGCAGGTATTCCACCAGGTCTATGGCATCATCCTCCACACAGATGGTAATGAAGACTTCTTCCAATTTTGGCTGCAATACAAATACAATCTGTTCAAATGAAGCCATGTTGCCACAAGAATCGGTTACGTCCCAAGTTCTGATGACCATATAATCATCGGTATCATCCGAGAACTCGGTTACTTCGTTGAACACTACGGTATAGTTACCACAGCCACCGGAGAATGTAAGTTCCGGTACTTCGGGAAGCGCATCACCACAAAGCACGGTAACTTGTTCTTCATAATCGCTTGCGGTAATAGGCCCTGTTGGCGCAATAGTGATAATCTGTGTATGGGAAACGCCATTACCGGCACAATCACTTGTTGACCAAGTACGTGTAACGGTATACCCATTCGCACAGTTGGCATCATTGGTGATTACCTCATCAAATGCTACCACAATATTTGGGTCACAGTTATCAATTGCTGTCAATACAGCTGCATCTGGTACCGCATTGCACTGAACGGTCATACTTTCTGGCAATGTTTCAACAAAAGTAGGGGCCTGTGTATCTTCCACTACTATGGTTTGGGTATGGGAGACCGTGTTGCCAGCACAATCGGCGACACTCCATGTCCTTACGATGGTATATTCAGATGGACACGAATCATCCTGACCCGTTATTGTTTCGGTAAAGTCTACCACCATATTGGGTTCACAGCTATCAATTGCGGTGAGTACATCGGCATTGGGAACGTTGTCACAAGATACCGTCATATTCAATGGTAGCGGCTCAACAAATGTAGGAGCTACCGTATCTTCAATGGTAATTACCTGAACATGTTCACGTATATTACCCACACAGTCGGTAATGGTCCATGTTCTTGTGATGGTATATTCCGTTGGACAGCTATCCGTGTCCCCTTCAATCACCTCTTCGAAATCCACGTTTATGGCACAAGTACTGGTCGAAGTAATATCGGCTGGAGCTGGAATGGCATCACAAGCTTCAAGCGTTATATCTTCTGGCCACCCTTCGTTACCATCATTATCGATGATATTGATGTGGGCAGTGTCATTTGCCAAAATGTTCACCAAGGTGGTTGAAATATTGCTTAGTAAGACATTGAAGTCTTCCATATTTTCGGTGATGATGTCGTCGATGATGGGAATGGCAATAGTTTGGGTATTGCTATGGGTACCCCCAAAGACCAGTGTTTGGCTTCCGCTCGGAATGCCTGTGTAGTCCAGAACATCGGTAGCTGTTCCGTCAACAGAGTGGTATTCAACGGTAAACTCATTTTGAACATCAACATTAAGGACCACATTTAAGGTTACGGTTCCTACATCCTCATTGACATTGATACTGTTGATGTCGAATTGGATACCTAGTGATGGATCACTATCATCATCCAGGATGGTACCTGTTGCGGTATTGGTTGTATTTCCATCAACAAAGCCTATCCCAAAGTTGGACACTATATTTGATAGTACCACTGTAAATTCTTCAGTAGGTTCAATGATGCTGTTGTCAATAATTTGGATGTCGATATCGAACGATTTTTCAGTTGGGGTAAAAACGATTGTACCCGAATCTGCGCTATAGTCCGAACCATCCAAAGCGCTACCGTCATTGCTCACAAAATCAACGGTAACATTTTCGGCAATGTTTCCAATAAGGGAAACCGTGAACCTTGCAAAAGCGTCCGTGCCTTCTGTGACTATGGTATTGGTATTATCAAATTGAATTCCAGTGCCGGGTACCAAATCATCATCAAGGATGGTGCCGGTTGCCTGTGGTGTGTTGATGGCCACAAGGGGATTGGTGGTGCTCAAGAGGTCCACAAAGTAGCCCTCCGTAGGTTCAATGATGTCGTCGTTCAGGATATCGACCACGATGGTGTGCACCTCGCCATCATTACCGGCGAAGGAGATGTTGTCCGCCTGTGGGAAAAGGTCCGTTGCGGTGGCTGTGCCGAAAGCGGTCTCGAAGGCGACACCGAAGGCGTCCTGGAAGTCCCCTGTAAGCCTTACCTCAAAGGTGGCGGTCACGCCCGCACCCTCGGTGACGGTCACATCGGTGGCGACAAAGTCAAGGCCATCGGTTGGATCCAGGTCATCATCAAGGATGGTCCCTGTTGCCTGTGGCGTGTTGATGGCCACAAGGGGATTGGTGGTGCTCAATAGGTTTACGAAGTAGCCCTCCGTGGGTTCAATGATGTCGTCGTTCAGGATATCGACCACGATGGTGTGTACCTCGCCATCATTACCTGCGAAGGATATGTTGTCCGCCTGTGGGACAAGGTCCGTTGCGGTGGCTGTGCCGAAAGCGGTCTCGAAGGCGACATCGAAGGCGTCCTGGAAGTCCCCTGTAAGCCTTACCTCAAAGGTGGCGGTCACGCCCGCACCCGCGGTGACGGTCACATCGGTGGCGACAAAGTCAAGGCCATCGGTTGGATCCAGGTCATCATCAAGGATGGTGCCGGTTGCCTGTGGTGTGTTGATGGCCACAAGGGGATTGGTGGTGCTCAAGAGGTCCA
>JANQKR010000015.1 GCA_028281025.1 Croceivirga sp. | reverse complement strand
CAAAACATCTTTTTTCTCTTCTAAAACAATGGAGGCATTTGCACTATAGCCCGCACGGACATAGGTGCTATCGCTTACAACCAAATCCCCTTCGATCTTGAACTGAACGGCCCCTTCTTCCTCCACCCCTTTGGGAGCAATAAACTTCAGTTTTGCATCAAACTTGTCTTTTTCCAATGCACCCAAGCTTATTTCCAAAGGCATGCCAACATTAAGTTTGCCCACTTCTGCCTCATCCACTTCACCTTCAAAAATCATTTTGGTCATATCTGCAATAGTGGCTATTGTAGTCCCATCATTGAAGTTGTTACTTTGAATGACCTGATCTCCTTCTTTGACCGGGATTTCCAGTATGGTGCCCGATACGGTGGCCTTAATGTCCGTATTTGCGCTGACCGAACCTCCAACGGAACCCTTCAAAATGATCTTATAATCGTTTTGCGCATTTTCCAATTCCAGTTTGGCCTGCTGATACGTCAACTCTATGTTCTGAAAATCCTGCGCCGCTACAACACCTTTGGCAAATAAGTCCTTATTTCTATTGAATTCCAATTCGGCATTACTAAGGGCAACCTTGGCATTGTTGACGCGTCCCTTTGCTTGGTATAGCGACTGCTCATTGGGCACTACCTTAATCACCGCAATCAACTCGCCCGCCTTGACCTCCGCGCCTTCATCCAAATAAATTTTGTCAATGATTCCCGTAATTTGAGGCTTGATGTTGATTTCGTCCTCTGGAACAACTTTTCCTGTTACGATTACTTTGTTCACAATATCCTTTCGCTCCACGGTTTCTGTTTCGTATAGCTGCTTAGGCGTACTGTTCTGCTTAATAAAGTGCACGATGGCGTACAAAATACCCACACATAAAACACCTATTAATCCGTACTTAACATACTTGTTCATTGCTCTCTATTTGATTGTTATTTAATTCTAAATTGGTTATTCTTCTCTAAGTGCTTCTATGGGCCGCACTTTGATGGCCCGATTGGCGGGCAATAGTCCTATCAATACACTGAGACCCACCATTAATAAAAAGGATATACTGAACTGGGGAATACTGACCATAGGATTTACAAAAGGGAAATCATCACCACTGCCCCATAAACTATCCAAAATGGCTAAGATACCTACTGAAATCGCAAAACCGATCAAACCGGCAAAAGCCGTCAGTACAATGGCCTCAACAACAATTTGGCGTTTTACCACAATTGGAGTAGCCCCAAGTGCCCTCCTGACCCCAATCTCCTTGGTTCGCTCCTTTACAGTGATCAAGAGGATATTACTAATGGCGATAACACCTGCCAGTAAGGTAAAGATGCCCACAAAGAAGGAGAAGCCCTTTAATACGTTGGTGAATGCACTGATATTGTTGAAAATCTCGGACATATCAAAACTTCCAATGGCCCTTTCATCATTGGGGGCAATATCATATTTGTTCTTGAGTATGGCCTTAATTTGGTTCTCCACAACGGCGACTTTGGTACTGGGCTCCACCGCAATGGCCATCCAGCCCATTCTGTCCCCGGAATTAAAGGCCTTCTGGAAGGTTGTAAAGGGGATAAAAACGGCATTTTCACCATCAATATTAATATTGTTATTGGGCTTATAAATCCCAACCACGGAAAAGAAAACCCCATTGATCCGAATATCTTCCCCAATGGCATCTTCCCCTTTTTCAAAAAGGAGCTTATAGGTTTCTTCACCTATGACACATACTTTCTTGGAGTGTTCAATGTCGTTATCGTTCAAAAAACGTCCTTCGACCAACTTCTTTTTAGTGATATTATCAATTTCCGGATAGTCCCCATAAACCGAGGACCCACTGGTCTGCCCTTTTCTATAAACCGTCACGACATCCCTATGACTGCCCAATTCTATCCTTGGGGCCAATACTTCAATTTCGGGAATTTGTTCCTTCAATATGCTGGCATCCTCAATTTTATACCGAATCCTACGTCCCCGCTCAAACCCTTTGTAGGGTTCGGAGGTCCGCTGGCCCCAGACAAATAGACTGTTGGAAGCGGTTCCCGCAAAAATCTTGTCAAATCCATTGCTCATCCCATTGGCGGAACCCAAGAGCAGTACCAAAATCATCATTGCAAAGATGACCCCTAGCATGGTCAGGAAGGTCCGGAACATGTTTTTGCCCAGGGTGTGGAAAATCTCAAACCATAAATCTCTATCGAACAGCCACATAATTATTTATCACTTAAGGCAACAATAGGTTTTACATTGGATGCCTTTAGAGCAGGAATCAATCCTGCCAACACCCCAGCAATTATCAATACTATTGTTGCGGTAATTACCGTTGAAGCACTCACGTTGGGATTGGTGAACGCCGGGGTATTGAACATTGGCCCAAAAATGGCCAGAATTCCCCACGCGAACAGTAATCCTATAAACCCAGATAAGGCGGTAATAAAAATAGATTCCAACAAAACCAGATTAACGATTTGGTTAGGTCTAGCACCAAGAGCTTTACGGATTCCTATCTCTTTTGTACGTTCTTTTATCGTAAAGACCATAATATTACCGATACCCACGATTCCGGCTATCAAAATCAAAAAACCAACACCAATACCAATCGCCTTAAGAACCGAAGTGAAGCTGCTGATATCATCAAAGGCCTCGGCATAGTTCCAGACCCTTATTCCCGCTTGATCTTCCGGAGCCACTTTATGTCTTCTTTTCATGATGGTCTCGAGTTTGTCCGAAAACTCCAGGGCCTTGGTCAAATCATAGTTGGGATTGTAGGTCAAAAGAATCACATTGATATCGTTTGTATTCCCATATATGCGTTGGTAGGTACTTATGGGTGCATAAATACGCCTTTCGGCATTGTCATCACCTTCGTCAATAAAAACGCCTATTATTTTAAAAGGGAGACCGTTGAATTCCGCGAATTGCCCTATGGGATCCTCCTTGTCAAAAAGATCTTCCGCGACCTTTCTTCCAATCACGGCGACCTTTGCTTTGTTCACATGATCGGCCTCATTGATAAATCGGCCGGAAATGACTATGGTCTTCTCTATAATTTGATGATCCGGATGTACGGCCTGCACGGAATACGTCCCCGTTTCCGCTTTATATCTTGCTACGGTATTGGCATAATACCTCCCGCTTATCTCCACAAAATCTTCCGGAAAGCTTTTTTCGATAAACTCGATATCATTATTTTTAAACTGTACCCTACGTCCGGCTTCAAAACCTGCGTAAGCTTCCGAAGTGGTTCCTGGCCGTACGATTATGGAATTGGTAGCATCATCATTGAACTGGGAATAAAATCCATTTTGCATGCCATTGACAGAGGCCAACAACATCACCAAAATAAAAATGGCCCAACCTACTGAGAAACCGGTCAAAAAGGTTCTTAGTTTGTTCTTTTTGATGGTATTAAATATTTCTTGCCAAATATCCCTATCAAACATACTCCTGGGCCCTTACTTGTTCAATTTTCGTGTCTTCTACAATAACACCGTCCCTAAGGTGTACAATTCTTTTGCACATATGTGCAATATCCTTCTCATGGGTTACCACCAAAATGGTATTCCCATCGTCATTGATCTTTTGGATCAAATCCATGACCTCATAGGACGTTTTACTGTCGAGGGCCCCTGTAGGTTCATCTGCCAGAAGTACTTTTGGTTCCGCTGCCATTGCCCTGGCTATGGCCACCCTTTGTTTTTGACCTCCCGAAAGTTCAGAAGGCAAGTGGGTAGCCCACTCCTTTAAACCTACCCTATCCAAATAATTCAGGGCTTTATCTTGACGCTCTCTCCTGCCCACTTTCTGATAATATAGTGGTAGTGCAACATTTTCCAATGCCGATTTATAATTGATAAGGTTAAAGGACTGAAAAACGAAACCAAGAAATTTATTCCGATACTGGGCAGCTTTTTTCTCACTAAGGTCCTTAATTGGGACGCCATCCAAATAGTATTCACCGGAATCTGCACCATCCAACATTCCCAAAATATTAAGTAGGGTGGATTTACCCGATCCCGAAGATCCCATAATGGCCACTAATTCTCCCTCTTCCACATTAAAATTAATTCCCTTTAAGACATGCAGGGAATTGCTTCCCATTTTATAGGACTTGTGAAGATCTTTGATTTCTATCATGATTGGTTTGTTAGCTATCTGGACTTGAAATCCACCTATAGGACTGACAAGTTGCAGAAATGTTACAAGATTAGTTTAAAAGTTATGTTAAATGATGGTATCAGCTGCCCGCCTGGTCTTCGACATTGTTCCAGACCTTTATTTTGTCATCGTCCGAAATCCCGGATTTCACCTCAACAAAAATACCGTCACTAATTCCCAACTCAACTTCCTTGCGTTCAAATTGTTGGTCTCCGACTTCAACCTCTACAAAGGGTTTTTTGGTATCGTCATCAAATTGGACCAAAGCCTCTTTTAAGGCCAGCACACTATCGGCCCTAGCTAAAATTATGGAGGCATTTGCACTCAATCCCGCCCTTATGAAGGTGGTGTCCTGCTTGGTAAGTGTTCCTTTTATTTCAAATTGAATGGCACCATTCTCTTCTACTCCCTTGGGCGCTATATAATCCAATACCGCATCAAAAACCTGATTTTCAATGGCACCTACCGTAATCTCCAATGGCAAATCCTCTTTTATTTTTCCAACCTCGGATTCATCTACCTTTCCCTCAAAAATCATTTTCTCTACGTCTGCAATAGAAGCGATGGTCGTACCTTCGTTAAAATTATTGCTCTCTATCACCTGATTTCCTTTTTCCACCGGAACGTCCAGCACCATACCACTGACAGTGGACCGTATCAAGGTATTTGCCTGATTTCCGTACCCTTTTGAAGTACCTGTTTTAATAATATCCAAACGTTGGTTGGCTGCTTTAAAAGTTTGCTTTGCCTGGTCATAGGCCACTTCGGCATTTTCCAAATCCGCTTTTGAGATTACACCTCTCTGGAATATTGATAATTGGCGATCGTAGTTGCGTTTCTGGTTCTCAACATCTATTCTTGCCCTTTCTATGGCATCCCTGGCATCGTTTAGGGCGCTCAAATTTGGAACGACCTTGATTTTGGCCAAGAGGTCACCTGTTTTAACATAATCTCCCCCCTCAACAAACACCTCTTCTATTACCCCTGAGATATTGGGTTTAATGAGTACTTCTTCCAAGGGCAGGATACTTCCCGTGGCCACCGCTTTTTTTACTATGCTCTGCTTGGTCGGCACTTCCGTTTGATAAACAATGGGGTCCTCTGAGTTCTTTTGGTACAAGTAATACATGGCCCCTGCAAAAGCAACAACAATAAATACTAGTATTACAATGGTAACCGACTTTTTCATTTTTATGGTTTTTGACCCTTCGACTCCGCTCAGGGCTGGTTATTAATTATTCGTTTCTCAAGGCTTCAATGGGCCTTACCCGAATGGCACTGTTAGCAGGTATGAATCCAGCCAATAGCCCGGAGATGACCAAAGCCGTTAGCGCACTTGCCACCACACCGACACTTACACTGGGGCTAAGGAACATATCAACAGGTCCCACACTTTCCAGTAAGGCATTAATTCCATAGATAATCAGGGCCCCAAAAATGATACCCGTCATACCCGAAATGATCGTCAGGAAAATGGATTCCATCAATATCTGTTTTTTAATGGACCATGGGGACTCTCCCAAAGCCCGCCGAATTCCAATTTCCTTGGTGCGTTCCTTTACCACAATGAGCATAATGTTGCTGACCCCTATTATTCCGGAAATCAAAACAAATGTTCCTACGATGATCGCAATCCATCGAATACCTGAAAACAGACTCTCCACCCTGTTGTATTGTTCATAAAGATCAAAGTACCCAATGGCCCTATTATCCTCTGGATGGACCTTGTGCTTTTTCTTCATTACATTGATGATCTTTTCCTTCAGAATGGAAATGGAACTTCCATCTTTGGCAGTAATGGCCATCCAGCCCACATCCTCCCCTCGATTGAAAGCCTGTGAAAATGCCGTGAAAGGCACAAAAATCTCCTTTTGCGCTTCTTCCCCACCGTCACTGGAATTTTTCTTATAGGTTCCCACCACCAAGAAATTGACACCCTGAATTTTTATATAGGTCCCCAGTACCTCTTCACCTTTTTCGTATAAATCGTTTTTTACGCCCTGACCTATAATGGCAATCTTTCGTTTTTCGTTGATATCATTGTAATTGATGAACCTACCGGAGGTGACTGTCATTGGGTCTTGATTGATGATTTCCGGGTAATCCCCGTAGACATTATAAGCCCCGGAATTCAAACCCCTAACCACATTGTTACCTCCTGAACTAAAGCCTCCCAATTGGTTTCTTGGGGAAATGAACCTTAGGTTTGGGACGTTATCCCTTATTGCCCTAACGTCCTCACGCTGAAATTCAAAACTTCTGTCCTTTGGCAATCCTTGATAAGGTTTGGTCGTCCTTCTTGTCCACATGAACATGGTATTGGTGGCAATATCACCAAAATCGGCATTGATACCATTTTCCAATCCCTTGCCAGCGGCAAGCAGTACAATAAGAATGAATATTCCCCAAAACACGCCAAAGGCGGTCAATACCGTCCTAAACCAATTGGAGGTAAGTACTTCAAGAATTTCTTTCCAACGATCTCTGTTAAACATCTATTCGTCCTTTAGTGCTTCAATAGTATGTACCCGTGCTGCCCGCCATGCAGGGAAAAAACCGGCCAAGGTCCCTGCAATGACCAGTACAATGACCGTGGTAAAGGCAACGGTAAAGTTTACTGAAGGGTTTACCACATAATCAATTTCAATATGGGGCCCTACGACTTCCAATAGCGCCATGCTAAAAATGAGTCCTCCAAAGCCAGAGATTGCGGTCACAAAAATGGCCTCGTGCAAAATCATTCCAATAATGGACCATGGTTTTGCGCCAAGTGCTTTTCGGATGCCTATCTCCCTTGTGCGCTCTTTGACCACGATCAGCATAATATTACTTACCCCTACTACCCCCGCTATAATAGTACAGACCCCCACAAACCAAAAGAACAGTTTTATGTTTCCCGTAAGGCTATAGTATCTTTTGGCCTCTTCCATGGCACTCCAGACCTCTACTGCACTGGTATCGTCCGGGGCTACCGTATGTACCTGTTGCAAATAGGTTTTAAGATTATCCTTAAAATCCACAGCCTGGGCAACGGCTTGGTCAAAATTTTCCACAGCGGGCAGGGTAAAGGACATATTGTTTACCCGGTCACCACCATTGAACACTTTTTGGGCTGTTGAAATAGGAATGTAGATTCGTTCCTCTTCACGGTCTTCATATTCTTTGTACACCCCAATAATCTTGAAAGGAATGCCAGAAATGTCAATATATTCACCAATGGGGGTTTCCACTTCATTGAATACGTCCGTCCTTATTTTTTTGCCAACAATGGCCACCTTTGCTGTGGACATTTCATCTTGGTAATTGATAAAACGACCATCTATCATTTTTGCGTTTTCAATAAATTGAAAATTGGAGGCCACTCCTTGAATACTATAGACCAGGGATTCTTTACCATAGTTTACCGTAACCCCGCGCACAAAAATGCGAGGGGAATTGTATTCTATGGTTTCATTGAACAGGGCAACGGAGTTATTGAAGTTTTCATTGGTCAATTGAATGCGTCTGCCCGGATTCATTCCTTTGTATTCCTTGGAAGTCACCCCTGGCCATACCCATACACTGGTGGCGGCATCCTGCTCAAACTCTTGCTCAATACCATTGCGCATGCCTTGTCCAAAACCTAGGAGGATAACCAGAATAAAGATACCTGAAGCTACGGATATTCCCGTTAGGAACGTCCGCAATTTGTTTTTACGGATAGTGTCAAAAATCTCTTGCCACCTTTCGATGTCAAACATTTGGGCTGGTTTTTTGATTGATGAAATACGAAAACGTACATCAATAAGACTAACGCCAGCCTAAAATGTTACAGTTTTTCCCAATTTTTTGCAAAAGTATTCCTAACCCTTTACCCTTCTGTAGATGAAATAGAACAATCCACCAACCAAAATGTAGGGGATTGCCATTAAATAAACGATACCGTTGTTCACCCCTTCGGCCTGACTGTTATCCGCCTCACTCTCCAAAGCGGCCCTACACATGGCGCATTGTGCTTCTACCAGATCGGGGGTGCACAATAGGACCATAAAAAGAAAAAAAACAAACTTCTTAGTGGACATAATATGGGGAAATCATTAGATATACAATCACTCCCGTTACCGCTACGTACAACCAGATTGGAAATGTATATTTTGCCCATTTTCGGTGCGCTTCAAAATCCTTTAAATACGTCTTGCTATACGTTATAAGCACCAAAGGGATAATAATTATGGACAATAAAATATGGGACAGCAGAATAAAATAATAAACGTATTTGATGGCCCCTTCACCTCCAAAGGGTGTTGAATCGGAGGTCATGTGATAGGCCACGTACATCACCAGAAAGGCCAAAGAAAGAAAAATACAAGTGGTCATCAAATTCTGGTGTAATTTCAGTTTCCCGTTTTTTATGGCCACCACAGCTATCACCAACAACAGCGCGGTAAGTCCGTTTATCGTCGCGTAAATGGGCGGCAGAAATGAAAGCGGTTTGGCATCCGGAATCTTATATCCAAACAGGATGGCAACTACCAATGGGATTGCTATGGAAAGAATCGTTATCCAAATCTTGATTTTTTTTTCTTCTTTTAAAGTGGTCTCCATTATTCTTCCAATAACTTTTTAATGTCTTCTTTCAACATCGTGATTTGTTGGGGCTCCCCTTCTTGGTTCGTTCCCTGTTTTTCGGTGATCGTTCCCCTGTAATAGATCAAGGGATTGCCAAACCGATCTAGCCTTGAACGGATGTAACCTTCCTTATCGACCAAGGCGAACATTCCGGAATGTTCAAATCCCCCAGGGGCATCCTCCGCTTCGCTGGCCAAAATATAAAAGCCTTCCCTTGCCAATTCATATATTTTTTCCTGTTCCCCTGTAAGCAAATGCCAATTTGGGTTGTTTACCCCATATTTTTCACTGTACTTTTTTAACACATGTGGCGTATCATAGCGGGGATTAATGGTAAAGGATGCTACGGCAAAATCATTCTTTTCCCTAAAGGTTTCCTGCAATTCCACCAGGTTTTGGGTCATTGTTGGACAAATTGTAGGACATGTGGTAAAAAAGAAATCAACCACGTAAACCTTACCCAGGTAGTCCTTGTTGGTGACTAATACACTATCCTGATTGATAAAGGAAAAATTGGGAACCTTTCGCTTTTGGCCGTTATTGACTATGTAGGACAGGTCATCAATGGCCGATGTCCCTATCATCCGGTCCTTGTCCACCAGACTGTCGTTATTTATACGTTCCGCAACTTCCTTTACGGTAAAAATCCCAAAGACAAGGATTACTGCAGAAACCCAGACGTAGGTATACTTTTTTTTGTTACTTGCTCCTTGAGGCATTGTTCTTTTTTAGTGCAAGACGATATTCCGCTAGAATTATTTTTACATCGTCTTCCATTTTATTATTGAGTTCAGCAACCGAAGTGGCCTTAAATCCATATTTCACCCCTTCATCCTCGTCATCGTCCCTTCCCCTAAGGTTTCTGTCCTTATCAATAATGAAAACATAGGGAGAACCCATATCACTCCCTAAGCTCAAATTCGTATGTAAACTTGAAAACACTTGCTGAATCTGAACGTCCTCGGCAAAAACAAAGTTCCATCTGGAAATATCTTCCAGTTGGCTCAATTCATATTTTAACTCCTCCGCCTTATCCTCCATGCCCTTTGGGACCAACATCACAAACTGAAAGTCAGTGAACTCAAAAAAGGGTTTATATATTTTTTGGTTAAGGTTTAGGGCGATCGTTTTTTGGTTTTCCAACCGATTCCCCAAAAATCCAAGGATGGTAATTTTTCCGTCCAATGTTTTTGAGGGATCTATTGAAGAGATATCATCAATATTTTCCGTGAGTATGGGTAAGCGGCCGAAATTATTCACCCCGGAAGCGAAGAAGAGATACGCCACCAAAGGAAAAATGAAAAGCACAACCAGGACAAAAGTCTTTTTCACAGCGTTAGTGTTGGTATGCAAAAATAAAAAAAGGCGGTCTTTTGACCGCCTTAAAACTTGTTAATCCCGAGTTTAAAAATCCCAGGCCAGGAAACCGTCCCTAAAAACCTCGAAAACATAAGTGGCCTCAAAAAGCAAGATAAAAATAAGGTAAGAGACCAGGAAAACAGGAGTCCATACAATGGTCCTTCGGAGCGAGCTTTTTTCATCCCGAAGATGCATGAAATCCCAAGCGATATAATACGCTTTCACCAAGGTAAGGACAATGAAAATCCAGTTGAGGAGCTTCATGTCCAGAAAATAATTTCCTACCAAAATAGCCGGTTTAAATATCCCCAACAATACCTCCACCGCAGTTACGATGGACAAAAAGATAAGGACGCCCCAGATTTTTTGAGTGTTGGACTTAAATTTCAACAGTCCTCTAAAAATTTCTAGTTTATGTTCGTGTGCCATAAGTTATCTCAAACAATTTTTTAAATTCCAACCGTAATCGGAATGCCTATAATTTATACCAGGTAAAAGAACGTAAATACAAATACCCAAACCAAATCCACAAAGTGCCAGTAGAGTCCTACCTTCTCCACCATTTCATAATGGCCCCTTCTCTCATAGGTTCCCAATATCACATTAAAGAATATGATAATATTGAATACCACACCAGAGAATACGTGGAAACCGTGAAAACCGGTAATAAAGAAGAAAAAGTCGGCAAATAAGCGGCTACCGTATTCATTGCGAATAAGATTGGCCCCTTCAACTACACGCACAGCGTCCTTTAACCTGGCCAGCGATTGTTTTCTGTCCAGAACGGTCTTTTCACCTTCTTCATTGATTTTCTCCGTTCTGATCAATATGGATGGGTTCGATTTAAAACCTTCAACAACCTCATTTAAGGAGTAGGACGTTTGGTAACCTTCTTTTTCAAACCATATCCCTTCACTACTGGTATGCTTTATTCGGTCCTCCGGCAGTGTGGTGGAAAAATCCGCCAGGGCCGCACGTTCGCCCGTCTCTGCATTTACAAACTGAAGGACCCTTCCCCCTTTGGTCTCCAAAGCTCCATAATCCCCTTTTATAAAGGTGGCCCACTCCCACGCTTGGGAGCCAACGAAAATTGCACCACCAATAATGGTCAAAAACAAGTAGAGTATTACCTTGTTCTGCTTCATGTTATGTCCGGCATCCACCGCCAGTACCATGGTCACGGAAGACATAATAAGGATAAAGGTCATGAACGCTACATAGATCATGGGGAAATTCCCATGAAAAAAGGGAATGTGGGTAAATACCTCATCGGCAATGGGCCAGGTCTCTATGAATTTGAACCTTGAAAAACCATAAGCCGCAAGAAATCCGGAGAAGGTCAATGCATCCGAGACTATAAAAAACCACATCATAAGTTTTCCATAACTCGCTCCCAGTGGTCTGTTGCCACCTCCCCAAACGTTTTCTCCAGAATCGGTAGTTACCGTAGTGTCCATGAAACTCTTTCTTTTTAATAAGATTTCAGCAAAAATAACCGTTTTCTCCTTTAATAAAAGGGCAGTCCAAAGAAAACTTCACAATCCTTGATTTATTTTACAAAGAACATAAACAATATTAAATACACCCATAAGAAATCCAGGAAGTGCCAGAAAGTGGCCCCCAGTTCCAGTCCCAATGTGTTATTTGGTGTGTATTTGCCCTTTATTTGTTTGAACAGCACTACCAATAATGAGATCAATCCTGCGACCACGTGAAGAATGTGCACAAAGGCAATCAAAAAAACATAGGACATTTTTATGTTACTGGTAGGGCCTGTAAAATAATAGCCGCTTCCCAACATTTGGGAAAACCCATAGAATTGTAGTACTATAAATACTATCCCCAATGCCAAAGTGGCCAACAACCATCTTGTGGCCATTTTTTGGCTATTTTTCCTTACTGCTCTTTTCGCCAAAATATAGGTAAGACTACTGATCAGGATAATTGCCGTGCTTATAAAAAAGGCCTGGGGCAATTCAATGGTCTCCAGCCAGTCCTTTCGTTTACTACTTACAATGTAAGCACTGGTCCACCCGGCAAAGGCCATAATTAAGCTCACAATGCCGAACCAGAGCATCATCTTTTTTGCCCGTGCATTTTTTTCCTGTGGTGTACCTTGGGTCAAGTCCACTCCCATGTCTAAATAAATTTATCGATTACAAAGACCACCTGCATCAACGTGATGTAAGATACACTGGCCAACATTAGCTTTCTGGCAGATGTATTATCCCTATTTTCATAGAGTTTAAAGGCAAAAAACAACATTCCCAATCCCATCATAAAAACAATGACCGCCGCCGGTACGGACAATAGCAACCTTCCGGTAAAACCGAAAACGGGCATTATGGAAATGACAATCATCCAAATGGTGTACAAAATAATTTGGAGTGCGGTTCCGGTATCCTTACTTCCCGTAGGAAGCATTTTGAAACCTCCCCTTTTGTAGTCATCATCCAACATCCATCCCAGAGCCCAAAAATGGGGGAATTGCCAAAAAAACTGAATCATGAAGAGGGTGCCAGGTTCAATCCCAAAGCTATTTGTAGCAGCCACCCACCCCAACATAAATGGTATGGCCCCTGGAATTGCCCCTACAAAAACGGATAATGGGGTAATGGTTTTTAAAGGGGTATAGACACTGGTGTACAAAAAAATGGAAATTGCGCCAAACAATGCCGTTTTTGGGTTGAGCAAATAGAGTGAGACAATGCCTAAGATGGTCATCGTAATGGCCGTGACAAGGGCCATTGAAACCGTGATTCTTCCTGCCGGCAGGGGTCTGTTCCTGGTGCGCTTCATCAATGCATCCAGGTCCTTCTCGATAATTTGATTGTAGGCATTGGAAGCACCTACCATACAATACCCGCCAAAGGCCAAAAGTATAACGGAAAACAATTCTATTTGGTAAGCACCAAGAAAATAACCCGCAATGGAAGAGAAGACCACGCTTACGGCGAGACGTACTTTGGTCAATTCCTTAAAATCCGAAAAGACCAGAGCCCAAGATTTGTTAAGCGTTCCTACGGCAGACTTCATCCAGTTGTGTATTGGCCTGCAAAGATACACCCGAAGCCTTTTTCATGCAACAGCCCATTTTATACAATACAAAAAACCGACTTGCGTCGGTTTTTTGTACTAGTTTAATTTTAGCCTTACTTACTGCAACTTAAAGTTGATAGGAATACTGAATGGAACTTTCACTGCTCTTCCCCTTTGCTTTCCGGGAGTCATCTTGGGTAGTTTTTCTATGATCCTTCTTGCCTCAGCTTCCAAATTTTTGTCCGGACCCCTTAGTCTAACATTACCTATGCTACCATCCTTCTGAATGGTGAACATAACGGCTACCCTTCCCTGGATTCCCATTTCCTGGGCAATTTCAGGATACCTGAAATTCTTACGAATGTGCTTTTGCATCATTTCCTGAAAGCATGCCTTTTTATTGCTTGAACCTTCGCAACCTGGAAATACGGGCACGTCCTCAATTACGGCAAAAGGAACCGAAATATCTTCTTCCACTTCTTCCACTTCCACTTCTTCCACTTCCATAACCTCTTCTTCCTGACTGGTCTCTGTAGACTCTATAACCGTTTCCTCTACCTCCTCTTCATCTTCAACAACCTCAATTACTTCCGGAGCGGCCGGAGGCGGTGGCGGTGGCGGTGTTTTGATCTGTTCCGTCATAGGTACTTCTTCGTCCAATTGGTCCTCAACATTCAAAGAAATGTCGTAGTCATTGGTTTTATCATATTTCTTCCACTCCAATCCTCTCCATACCAATAACATTACAATGGCCAGACCAATTACAAAATACAGGGCACTATTTCTTCCTACGTCAGCTTTTGGGTTCTTTTTTGGTTCCATATCCTTTTTTTAATCTTCGCTAATTTAACCAAATATTTAAAACAGCCACAATTTAACCATTCATTTTCATGTGTCAATGAGTGAACGGTACCTTTGAATGAGTAAACCGCCCAATACAGCTCCTGTCAAATTTGCCAAAACGTCCCATATTTCCGCCGTGCGACCAAAGGGCATTATGGATTGGAGCAGCTCGATCAGCAATCCATAAATGATCGAAAAACCGATGAGAAAGCCTACCCTTTTTCCCATGGATAAGTGTTTGTGGAAATTCTCCTTGAGGAACAAAACCCCAAAAACCACCAAAAAGAAATGAAACGTAACATGTACGATTTTGTCCAAATTGGGAAACCATATCCTGTCCTCACTTTCCGATGAAAATGAAAAAAGGCTGAGTGATGTTATCAACACCAGCCAACCTATGAACAAAATTGTGAATTTTCTTTTTTTAAGCACCAATTAAAGCCTTATAGTCACCATCACTTAGCAACTCCTCCGCTTCCTCGGGGTTTGACAATTTTATTTTGATCATCCATCCTTCTCCATAAGGATCGGAATTCACCTTTTCCGGTTCGTCTTCCAGGCTTTCATTAAATTCAATAATCTCACCGCTTAAGGGCAAAAATAAATCGGATACCGTTTTTACCGCTTCTACCGTACCAAAGACTTCTTCCTTGTCCAGGGTCTCGTCCAAGGTTTCCACTTCCACATAAACGATGTCCCCCAATTCCCCTTGGGCAAAATCAGTAATCCCCACTGTGGCCACATCACCTTCAATTTTAACCCACTCGTGGTCTTTGGTGTATTTTAATTCTACCGGAATATTCATTTGCAACTAATTTTGAGTCTTGACAAAGTTAAATTAATAAGGGAATCGGCAAAGGGTTTTTTGGCTTTTCTACTATAATCCGTCCCTTGCCCGAAGGTCAATTGCCAAAGTTGTACCTTAACGTAAAACCGGCATTTATGGTAGTCTGTGGAAATGCCGTGGAAACCTTGAACTGCGAAAAGGAATGATCGTAAAAGAAAATGGCATTCAGGCTGCGACTCAAGGCGTAATCCGCATTTAATTTAATGGACCATAATTCCTGGCCCGCGGTTATCTGATTGTTGTCAATATCCAAGTTTCGAATAATGGTAATATTGTCACGCAGTGATAGATCGGCCCTAATATTTAAATCCCCTTTCAATCGCGTTCGTTCCCCTCCAATATTGGTAACAAATTTTACATCCTTAAAGCGGTACCCCAGGCCCAAAGTGTATTCCTTTCCGTTGATTTCAGTAAGCAGGCTATTATCAAAACTCAATGACAATGTTCGATCGGTACGAACCTCGGCAAGGACACTAAAGGAGCTTTTCATTTCAAAGTCCAGTCGCATCAAGGGGTTGAATTCATCCGTTAGGACCACATTATTGATGATATTTTCCGGCAATACGTTCCCTGTTTCCGAATTAATTGCAGGAAGTCCATCATTGAGCAATTGCTCCCTTTCCAGATTGGTCTGAAACGAATTAACGCTGTAGGACGAACGATAACCGTGTTGCAGCGAAAAACGTTTGAATTTCTTCTTGAACCATCTGTTTTTCATCAATCCCGTATATTTAATGTTCCAGTTGGGGATAGGTATTTCCCTAAAGGCATCCAGGTTTACCCGACTCACGTCCTGACCAGTATAGGCTGCAAAAAAGGCCGGCAACAACACTTCTTGACTTGTTTTGCCGTAACCAACGGGAAAGCCTTCCTCATCCCTATCCAGTACATTTATTCCCCTATCGGCAACAATCCTATTGGCAATTGTCAATCGGTTGTCCTTAAATTCCTCAAAGGTTTGGGAATCAAATTCATCACTTTTTTTGAAAATCGTCCCCAACATCATGGTGGAAATGCTAAAGTTACCCATATCGTTGATCAGCCCGGTTTGCCCCTGGGCCCACAGATCGGGCACATAGTTCTCCTGCAGACTATTTGTAATTTGACGATCTGCTAATATATCAATGGTCAAATCCTGTGTGGGCTGTGCGGTAGCGGTTATGTTCAGGTTCTTGGTACTGTTCTGTAAATATTGGGAGTTGAATTCTGGAAAATTGGTTAACCATCCGCGTCTTGCCGCCTCAAAACGAACATTGCTTTGACTACCAAAAACAAAACCCAAGGTTGGTCTGGACGTTCCAATAAAACCTATGGATTGGGTATATCCCGGCAATACCTTGCCATTGTTTTCACTATAATTGATATTGACCCGTTTGACCATGGTCAAAATGTCCACCAGGGTATTCCATGTTTTGGTGGTCTTCCCTTTTGGTTTTTTATCCTTCCCATCCTCGGCAGCCCCCCTTGGTGGGGCAATACCCCCGGATAGTTTACCACTGCGTTTCTTTAGGCCTATAAGATCGTAGAAACTTTGCATGGTCAAATTGGCCGTTAGGTTATGGGTATTCGCGTTTTGTACGGTATTGATACTTTCCCCGGCCACCTCAATTAAGGCATCGCCCCCCCGTTGCCAGTCAAAATTGCTGGTATAGGTGTACTGTGCATTGATAAAGCTGAGAAACGGGAACTTATTAAAGGGCAGTTCATAGTTCAATTGCATTTGTTGCGAATGTCTATTGGGCTCTCCCACATCAAAAAAGCCATCCCATAAATCCAGGGAATTGTCAATTATGGGCCTTCCCTCCAAATCCGTTTCGGAAGTGAAATAGTTCCTAACGATATTATTGTTTGAAGCGGTCAGATTTAACCTCAAGGATCTTGTGATGCTATAATTTAAAGCGTATTGCCAATTAAAAAGATAATTTCGTTGCTGTAAAACGGGTAAATTCAAGGCCTCCACCCCAGGTTCCAGGACATCCCTAAAACGCTGTTGGTTGAAGGAACGGTTATAATTGGCATTCAACGAAATACTTGTTGGTAGTACATTAAAGTTGAAATCCTTTAACCACTGCCAGTACTTCCCTGTTAACAAAGAATCCGATTTTGCCAAAGGCGCCACCGTAGCCGGCTTAAAATTATGGTTATACACGAACCCTGTATTTACATTTTCGTCCTGTAGGTCCGCAATTTCAAAATCCCTGTGGTTGGTTTTATTGTACGAATAGTTAAACGTAAAATTTTCAATGTCATAAAAATTGGCATCGGCCTCTTCTCCCCTATTTTTTCGGACCCCAATAAGGTTGATACTCCTTCTCTTGGTATAATCCTCTGCTTGCTCCCTGGTTTGTTCCGCATCTTCCGGTGTTTGTGCAGCATCAATAAGGTCATCCAATTTTAGATCATCGAATACGGGATCAAATTCCGGGGTGATCAAGGTTTCCGAAATACCAAAATTGAACGGTATTTGGAGCCCCCATTGTTTGGGGAACAATTGCCCAACGTTTACATTGGTCACCACATCATAGGAAATGGCATCCTCCCTGGCCCTTTCGTTGGGCAATTGGTCCAGGGTACCAAAACCCGAGGTACTTGTACTCGCTGTGGCACTTATATTGGCAAAGTCGGCCATATTGGCATCCAAGGCTGCAATAGCGGCCCAACCTCCATTATTGTCCAATCCCGCCAAGCGTAGTTCGTTGAACCATACCTCGCCCCTGGCAGGGAGATCATCCGTGTTTTTAATTCCCACCATCATAGCGCGGATACTACCAAAGGAAGGATTTCCCTTAATTCCAATCCTGTTCACTCCCAAGATCCTTGGGGCAAACTCATCGACCTCCACAACCTCACCATTAATTACTTCATAATAACGTATTTCATTTAAAGGTACACCATCATTGCGCTGGGCGATACGTAGAGACTTTACCTTATTTAAATCGGAAAGGTCAATATCAATTTCGTTTACGGAAGGCCATATTTCCTCTGCTATTGAAGTATCGAAAGGCGTAAATTCCAGTGCCCGTTCAATCTGATAAAAGTTTTCCGAGAAATCCGTACCTATCCTCAGGAAACCAACCAAAGGTTGCTCATTATCGGAGTAATCATCTTCAAACAATTCTTCGGCATGCATAAACATTTTAATGCGTTCATACTGCCTTACGTCTATATTCACATTTTTAAAAACTCCCCGACTATCCTGGGATTCCAGATTTTCCACCAAAAACGAAAGCGATTGTTCATTTTGACGGATAATGGTATTGTTGTTGTTCAATTGTTCCCGAAGCACTCCAGGGGGCAACACATATGGAATGGGATCCCTTTGGCTGTTTTCTTCAATATTCACGGCATTGATATCGGCTATTGTACCATCATCCCCAGGATTATCGTCCACACCAGGCTGTAAGGTGTTGGTATAAGTACGCCAATCTCCACGTACTAAATCCAAAGTGGCAAATCGCAATACTACATCATCCATAAAGCCTGTCATATACATCCGCATAAAACTAATGGAACGGAAATCCTGTGCTCCCCCTATTGCCCTTCTCCGCAATGGGTCTAGCTGTGTTTCACCGTCCGTCCTATTTGGATCAAACACAATAGGTATCTTAAATTGAATCCATCTCCTTTCCAATGTACCTCCATTGGGCAAATCTGGGGTTGAACCAAATCTTACATCGGTAATAAATGGGTTATCCGTGTCCAGATTAGGCCCTATTGGAATCCTATATTCGAAATAACTGTTCACCGTATTCATGGTCAAATCCCGATCGACATCCTCAACATCCGGTAAAGTCGTTGAACCCCTATCCGTATTGGTCACCGCTACCGGGGAATTGCCCTGCGGGTTGTTAAAATCCAGATAACGTTCCAAAATGCCCCCTTCGCGATTCAAATAATAGATATAATTGTCCAGGGCGGGGTCATCAGCGGGCCCATTATAAATGGCTGCTTCTTGTGCATCATCAATACCATCCAAACCCAAATCCTGCTGCGTCCTATTAGTCTCATCCGCATCAAAGGCGTAGACCAGGGATTGGGTGGAAGGTACCTGCCCCCAAATAGTTTGTCTTGGGACTTCATTATTTGTGCTGGCCGGCAACCCATTTTCGTATTGTTTTCTTCCGTCTTTTAGGATATCCTCGGAAATGTTTCCCAAATTCAGTACCAATTCCCCTGTATTTGCTTCTGAGGTTTGACCATCCACATAGGGATCCAATACCCAGAATTGCACAAACTCCACATTGGACTGCTCAAAATTGGTACTGCTCAAGGAACGCATAATCCCCGCCCAATTGTCCTGGGGTGTCCCCTCAAAGGAAGGATTTGCGTTGTATGGTCCTTTTCGGTTCGGGTAGTAGGCAATGTCCAAAGTTCCCTGGACCGTAGTTTGACCTTGTGCCACATCTACTGTAGGAAAGACCTCGTCTATAAAAATCCTTCTGGTAGTGTTCAATGAGATATCGTTGTCCGTAACCCCACTCGGTCTTTGGTTGGTATAAAAAATGGGATCTATTGTATACCACGACATTTTGGCACGTCTAAATCCCACATCCAAACCTGTGACTCCCTCGGTAAACTCTTCGGGCGGGCTGGCCAAAAACCAGCCGAGGGACGATCTAATATCGATCAATGCCTGGGCCCCTTCAAAATCATCCAAGAAAGTAGTGGTTTCCCCTTGGAAATCCGCATTTTTGGGTGAATTGGGGCTTAAAAAGGCAAATTCCCCCCTAACGGATAGGTTGGAAGGGACATCGGTATCGATATTGGGCAGCTTATTGGCCAAACGGGTCAGAAAGGGAAGTTCGGTGCTAAAATTTCCATTGAGACCAAAAATGGTATTGTTCACCGGTTCTATTCCAAAGTTCGCCTTTTGGGTCAATGGCCTTTCATTAAGGTTAAGTAAAGTGGCCCCCAAAACAAAATTTTCATTGAACTGGTGTTCCACATTGATTCCCGTGAACCTTCTCGTCTGCTGGCCAAACACGGCATTGTTCTCCACGGAAATGTTTATGGGTGTATTGGAAGCCTCCAGACTGGGGTCCAACAGTTGAACGGTCCCTGCCTGATAGTTTACCGTATAGTCTATTCCTTCCTGCAACTGCCTACCACCGGCAGTTACCCGAACGGAACCCCTGGGCACATTGAATGCACCAATGGGAATACCATTATTGCCCTGTGATTTATAACGTCCCTTGATTTGAAAGCGGTTTTTTTCGGCATCCTGTAGAGAAGCGGCCTTGGTCTTGGCGTACATATTTCGGAATACATACCGCTGCTGGTTTACGTTGTAGCCCTGGTCATTCTCCACGTCATAGGTACCTCCTCCCAACAAATCGAACAAAAACTCCCCAAAAGGTTCAACCTTGGTGAAAATGATTCGTCCCGTTTGGCTGTCAATGGTAATCCCAGGCAGGTAATCAAAGAAGCCATCACCTCCGGACTGCACATCATTGTAAATGTTCAATCGGTCCAGATTGAATACGTTGATCAAAATCCTATCTTCCAGATTACTGGGCCAACCCACGTTCGGATCTACGGGAAGGATGTAGTTTCTTGGCGTAGGATCGGTATAGAGAATATTCATCCTAAAATCTTCCTGACTCAATTGAAAAGCGCCCGTGGAATAGATATTCTTCATCATCAAATCCCAAATGGGGTCGTCCACGTTGGTAATATTGCTCTTTAAAAGCTTTAAGACCAAGGTATTGTTTTCTATGATTGGTGTTGCCCCTCCGGAAACCGTTGTGGCATCTATACCTCCATTGGCAAATTCACCCACCTGAAAGACCTCCCCATTGAACGTATATTGAAATGCTACCGCCAAAACCTCGTCATTGCTCAACCGTTGGTTCAACGAGATATACCCCAGTTGGGAATTGAATTGATAATCCCGTACCACTTCCAACTTTCTGGCATTTTCCAGAAAGGCATAATCAAATCCCTGATTGGGGTTATAGCCCCCAGTGGCCGCCAAGTTAAATCCCTGTTCAACTGTTGCGATATCCCTGATATTTTCGTTCAATGCCCCGCCATTTCCAATTAATGCGGGATCATAGTCATTGGCATTGTTTCTGGGTAAAATTCCATTGCCCATCACATTAAAGAACGCAGCAGGAGGTGGTGATCCCAATCTGCTTCCCTCTATCTGTATCCTGGTCTTTTCTTGACCATTTATTCCTAATCGCCCCTCTCCCAAATCCTGGATTGCCACAACATTTCGCACATTCAAGGTCTGCTGGTTTCGGTTGGTCACCCAGACCTCCAACCGGGTAATCTGAACCTGACTGTTGATAAAGGGGTAATTCTCCAGGGCACGGTCATAATTGTCCCTAAAGTATTGTGCCAAAAAAAAGTGTCTGTCCTCATCGTAATCCAAAGCCGTAAGGGCAAACTCATTCAACGTTCCCCCTCCCTGGGCCACTACGGTATTGTTTTGGGACTGCTGCTCGGAAAATACCGCGGTTACCGTAGTTCTTCCAAATTGTAGTTGCGTCTTTACACCAAAAAGACTTTGTGCTCCTTGAATCAAAGAACTGTTCAGGGGCATATTGACATTACCGATTTCTATTTTTCTAAGGATATCGTCTTCTGTAGGGGTATAGTCCAATTTTACCAAATTCTGGAAATCGAAAGTAGCTTCGGTATCATAATTGGCCGTCACTTGAAGCCGCTCCCCTACTTTTCCGAGCATACTGAGGCTGATTCGCTGATCAAAATCAAAGGATAGATTGGTCCTATTTCTTGGGGATAGGGCCGGATTATCATTTTTCTGCCAAATAACGCCCAAATCCATCGCAACGGACCCTTGGGGAATCACCTCAATGGTGTTACCCCCAAAAACAGACTCAAAGAAACTGCTATTCACATAAAAATTGGGCAGTAGGTTTTTCCGGGCCTCTTCACTACCTTCCTTTTTACCTGTAAACGCGTCTATTTTCTCCTTGAAATAGGATTTCATGCTTTCCTTCTGAATCAGGTCATAATACTGTTCCGGAGTTAAGAAAAGTGGATAGTTTACGTTGAAGTTGCCGACACTTTCGGTATATACATACCTATCGATCTTAGGGTCATAGGAGTATTTTGAGACGATACTTTCCGGATTGTCCAAGAGAATTTTTCCAAGTGCTGCCCCGGTCTTCACCGAATCTTGCGCCTGTTCATTAGCCTCTTGGGCACTAAGGTGTAACCCGAGTCCCCATAGTAGTACAACAAAGAATAGTGGCTTAAACCCAAAAGGTTTAAGTTGTGGTAATGCCCCTCTCTTCAAACTATTTATAAATTTTTCAGCGCCTGTTTAATTGTTTCCTCGACGCTAAGGGAGGAATCTTGGGAAAGCACTCGGTCAACGACCTTTTCAGATAGCCTTCTGGTGAATCCAAGAACCTCTAAAGCAGATAACGCTTCTTCTTTGGTTGTATTGTTTGATGGAAGGGAAACTTCGCCCATATCATGGACCTTTAAAATCTTGTCTTTTAATTCCACTATGACCCGCTGTGCGGTCTTGGTGCCAATCCCCTTTACTGCCTGAATTTTCGCCACATCACCACCCGCAATGGCATCCCTTACCTGGACAGGGTTTAGGGAAGAAAGCATGGTCCTTGCAATGCTGGGACCTATCCCAGAGACGGAAATCAACAATAGAAAGATTTCCCGCTCCGTTTTTTCCATAAAACCAAATAGGGTATGTGAATCTTCCTTAACTTGAAGGTGGGTATAAACTTTTATGTTTTCGTTCTCCGGAAGCGCGGAAAACGTATGAAGGGAAATGTTCAAAAAGTAACCTACTCCATTGCATTCCACGATGATATAGGTGGGATTTTTTTCAACTAACTTCCCTGATAGGTGCGTAATCATGCATTCTCTAATTTTGCCTTTTTTCTTTTCTCCCTTTCTTGGGCATCAATAGCTGCAACGGCCGCCATATTGACCATTTCGTCCACACTTGCTCCCAATTGTAAAATATGGACCGGTTTACGCAGGCCCAACATGATGGGACCAATGGAGTCTGCATTGTTTAAGCCTTTTAACAACTTGTAGGTGATGTTGGCCGCATCCAAATTTGGGAAAATAAAGGTGTTCACCTTTTTTCCTGCCAATTTGGAAAATGGAAAGTTATTGTGACAGAGCTCCTGGTCCAGGGCAAAATCGGTCTGGATTTCACCGTCAACAATAAGGTCCGGACTTTTATCATGGAGTATTTCCACCGCTTCCCTAACCTTTACCGCTTCTTTATGATTGGAGGAACCAAAATTGGCATAGGAAAGTAACGCTATAACTGGGTCAAAACCAAAAGTACGGGCCACGTTGGCCGTCATTTGGGCTATTTCTGCCAATTCCTCTGCATTGGGATCGATATTGATTGAGGTATCTGCCAGGAACAAAGGACCATGTTCGGTAATCATAATATTGACCGTTGATGCATTTTCCACACCATGGGCCCTCCCAATAACTTCGAAAACCGGACGAAGCACTTTTGGATAAGCCCTTGAATATCCCGAAATCATACCATCGGCCGCCCCTTCCAAAAGCATCATGGACCCAAAATAATTTCGCTTGCCCATATTTACCCTTGCACTATACTCCGTCTCTCCCTTGCGTTTTCGCAACTCCCAAAGCTTATGTGCGTATTCGGTTCGTATTTCACTGTATTCATCCGATCGGGGATCGATAATTTCGACTTCCGCGTCAAATTCCAGCTCAGCCTTTAGCTGTTGGATCGTAGTTTTGTCCCCCAATAAAATGGGAATGGCAATCCCCTCCTCATAAACAATTTGCGCCGCTTTTATCACATCCAAAAGTTCGGCCTCGGCAAAGACAATACGCTTTGGATTCACTTTGGCACGATTATGCAACATCCGAACTACCTTATTATCACTTCCCGAGCGTTGCATGAGCTGCTCTTCATAGGCCTGCCAGTTTTTTATAGGTGCATTGGCCACCCCACTTTCCATAGCTGCCTTGGCTACGGCGGGAGGTATTTTGGCAATTAACCTTGGATCGAATGGCTTTGGAATAATATACTCCCTTCCAAAAGTCAGCCGGGTGGTATCATACGTTATATTGACCTGTTCTGGAACGGGTTCCTTGGTCAGATCGGCCAACGCCCTTACGGCTGCCATCTTCATTTCTTCGTTGATCTTGGTAGCCCTAACATCCAAGGCCCCCCTAAAAATAAAGGGAAAGCCCAGTACATTGTTTACCTGGTTGGGATGGTCCGACCTTCCTGTGGCCATAATGATATCATTTCTAACGGAACAAGCCAAATCATAGGCGATTTCCGGATCGGGATTGGCCATGGCAAAAACGATGGGATCCTTTGCCATGGATTCCAACATCCCTGGAGAAACGATGTCCGCAATGGAAAGGCCTATGAACACATCGGCATCCACCATTGCCTCATCCAGGGTATCTATTTTCCTGGCGGTTGCAAATTCGGCCTTTTGGGATGATAGGTTCTCCCGATCTTGCCGAATGACCCCTTTGCTATCCAGCATTACCATATTTTTGGCTTGTGCACCAAAAGCCCTGTACAGTCTGGAACACGAAATGGCAGCCGCCCCAGCACCGCTTATCACTATGCTGACCTCTTCAATCTTTTTTCCGGTCAATTCCAACGCATTTAACAATGCTGCCGCAGATATGATTGCCGTGCCATGCTGATCATCGTGCATGACGGGAATATCAAGCTCTTCCTTTAATCGTTGTTCTATTTCAAATGCTTCCGGGGCTTTGATATCCTCCAGGTTGATTCCTCCAAAAGTTGGGGCTATTGTTTTAACGGTTTCCACGAATTTGTCCACATTTTCCGTGTCCAATTCGATATCAATACCGTCAATGTCAGCGAATATTTTGAAAAGAAGGCTTTTACCTTCCATAACCGGTTTTGAGGCTTCCGGACCAATGTTTCCCAGTCCCAAAACTGCCGTTCCATTGGAAATCACCGCTACGGTATTCCCTTTGGAGGTGTATCGGTACACCTCTTCTTTGTTCCTTTCGATTTCCAAACAGGGCTCGGCGACCCCAGGCGAGTATGCCAGGGCCAAATCCCGTTGGGTAGCATAGGGTTTTGTGGGAACCACCTTAATTTTACCCGGATGGGGCTTAGCATGATAAATAAGTGCTTCCCTCCGTTGTTTTTCTCTGCTCATAGGTTCTCGATAAGGGGATAAAGATAAGGGCATTTCAACGTTTGGGAAATACCCTTATTTTTTGGTCCGAAATTAGGTGGATGATCCTCCCGTATCCAAGGCGCTATCCAATTTGTCCTTGGGCAAGTTCAAGCGCATGGCAAGAACTCCAGCAATCATAAAGAAGATTCCTCCAAAAATAATGGCCTGGGTAGCATCATTGTCCAATACATTTTTAATGATCGGTCCAAAACTCACGGTTTGTATCAACATTGGAATCACGATCATCATGTTCACGATTCCCATGTATACCCCACGACGTTCCTCTGGTATTACCTTGGAAACCATAGCGTAAGGAATACCCATCATTGCGGCCCATCCTATACCAAACAGCACCATGGGGATAAGCAACATCCATTTGTTCGCAATAAACGGCATACTCAGCATGGCAACGGCCGTTAGGAGCAAACAAACGACATAGACCAGCTTTGATCCTATCTTGGCGGCCATGGGAACCAAGGCTAACGCAACGATCATGGTAATGAAATTATACGTTCCGTTCATTAACCCGGCATGACCCAGGGCCTGTTCCGCCAAGGATTGCACATTTTGCGCAAAGGACATGTCATCGGCACTAATTTCAGCACCTGCTTTGCAAGCTGCCATAATGGATTCGAACTTTTCATTGTCTTCATTGGAGATCCCAAATAGACTGGTACGCAACATTGGCGGCAAAAATTGCCAGTACACAAAAAGGGCGTACCATTGAAATAGATAAACAGCAGCCAGTTTCCATAGGAACCCCGGCATTTTACCTATGGCTTCCGCAGCCTCCAAAAGGGGATCCAAAGTATCCCCAAGTTTTTTTATCGTTCGATTATCGGGATTGTTTTTTATAATTCGATAGAGCATGAATAACCAAAGAAAGGCAAATACCAATACAATGATCACCCATAGATTAATATTGTCCCATAATTGTGGCAGTGCACTTGCTACCAGATATCCCAATAACAGGGGCACGGAAAAAATTACAAAAAGAACACTCAAAATCTGAATGATGGGGGCAGGGGTCCCTTCATTATGTTTTCTAATTTCTTCCAGTTCTTCGGCTACGGGTGGAATTTCCGGTGTTTTCCATACGGACCACATCACTGTTCCTATGGAGGCCAACGCTCCCAAGAAAAATGAGTAATACACCCATGTTGGAATGGACGAAACGTTTTCTGTGGCAGTACTACAAAGTCCAGCCGTTTCATCAGCTGGGATACTAAACCAATGTTGGAAAGCAAATAGCGAAAGATTGGCCAACGTAATACCTGCTCCCACGAATAGGCTTTGCATTTGATACCCGTACGTCAATTGCTCATCCGGCAATTTATCCCCTACAAAGGCACGGTAGGGTTCCATTGCCGTATTGTTACCGGCATCCAAAATCCAAAGAAGGCCAACTGCAAACCAGAGTTCCGGGCTAAATGGAAAAGCAAAGAGACAGAGGCTCGCCAAAATCGCACCGATCAGAAAAAAGGGCTTTCTTCTCCCTCCCCATTTTGGGGACCATGTCTTATCGGAAATTGCTCCAATGATGGGTTGAATCAGGAGTCCCGTAACAGGACCTGCCAGATTTAAAAGGGGCAGCTCGTCATGGTGAGCTCCCAAGAAGGAGAAAATAGGACTTACCGCCGTCTGCTGAAGGCCAAAACTGAATTGGATTCCAAAGAATCCCACATTCATATTCCAAATTTGCCAAAAGTTGAGTCTAGGCTTTTCAATTTTCATCATAGCCATTACGAAGTTTAGTTAGTTACGGATTGTATCTGAATCTTTCTGGATTCAAATTACCTTCCAATATAAGCTTTTTAACCTTTTGTTTAAAAATTTACCTCCAATGGAATCCAATTCTTACCCATGTATCCTGCTATACCTCCATAAGTGGTTTTACAATCCCATGTTCCGTCCCTAAAATCGTGAATCGTAACCCGATTAGGTCGGCTTCCAATGAAATCCTATTGTCCCCATTGGACCATTCAAGAGACAGCACATCATCCGGGGTTTCCCTAAGACTAAAATCCCCACCAAAAGCACTGTGCGTATTTCTAAGCTTCATCAGCAATGCCAATTTTTGGAACATGGAACCCGACGTTTTCCTTACAATTTCGTCCTTGGTGTAATAGTGCCTGTTGATATCCCTCCCCACATTGGTTGCTTCCAACAACTGCATATCATTGGCATCCCCAAAAAGCCCTACATAATAGACCTGAGGGACCCCAGGCACAAAAAACTGGATGGCCCTTGCCATGAGATAGGCGTTTTCATCCTTACCCAGGGCTTCAAAATAGGTGCAGTTCACTTGGTACAGATCAAGATTGGAAGCTGCGGCACCGGTTGCTTTTAAACTACTCCCTTTGCTATTTGCATGTATTTTGTCCACAATACCATCCAAGGTCGAATCTGGAATAAGTCCTTGTTCGTCTCCCTCCGAAGCGACATCAACAATTCCGATACCATCATGGGTATCCAGTACGGTTATCACGTTTCTGGGAGCAATGTTCAACCACTTTTTAAGATTTTCGGCATTGCCATGAAAAAGCGCGTCCAAAACCAAAACAGGCAAGGCAAAGTCGTACACAAAATCCACTTTCTTCGCAATTTCAATTTGGGTCTTATAGAAAGCGTGTATTTCCACAAGTACCTCAATACCCCTTTTCCTTGCTTTTTGGGTCAGTTCATCAATAAAGTCAAAAGTTTCCGGAATCATGAAACAAGAGGTTCCCGCACTTTTGATGGCGTAACCGGCCGCATCCAACCGAATCATGGTTACACCAGATGTTTGATAGCGGTCCAATATGGACTCCAAATAGTTTTTGCCCTCCTTGGAATGGACATCGATATCTATTTGTTTTGGGGTGAAAGTGGTCCATATCAGATGCTGATCGCCATTTGCCAGTTTAAACTTACTGAACGGAAATCCAGGTCTGGGCCTGTAAATGGTTAACAAGTCCTTTTCGGTAGCCCCATTGGGAAACACCTTTTCAAAGGTCAAAAACAAGGAGGCATATTCAGAATCCTCTCCCTTTACCAAATAATCCTGGAACTCCGCAGAATCTGCAGATACATGGTTCACAATGAGATCGGCCATAATATCCATGGACCCGCTCAGTTTTTTAATGGCATCCCAATCCCCGAGCCTTGGATCGATCTTGAGATGGTCCATGGGATCAAAGCCTGCATCTGCACCATCGATTGGATAAAAAAATGGGAGGATATGAACTCCGCCAAAAAGTTCCTTTAGTTCAACATTCAAAAGCTGATCCAGTTCAGCAATATTTTTACAACCAATGCGGTCTACATAGGTAATGAGTTGGATCTGGTTCTTCATGCCGTAGTTTGGATTTACAAAAAGTAAATGGGTGCGAATCTACTTTTTCAAAAACTCAATATTACGCTTTAATCCAGAAAATTTTGTCCGTTTTACTGCCGATTTCGCAAATAATTTTCCGAAAACGTTTGAAGTTATTTCTTCCCAATCCTTTTTGTCCATTGAGAGCAGTTCCGGATGTGGATTGAACAGGGGTTCCCGATGTGGTTTTGAAAATCGATTCCATGGACATACGTCCTGGCAAACATCACAACCGAACATCCAATCATCAAACTGCCCACTGAATTCCGTAGGTATTTCATTTTTCAACTCAATCGTAAAATACGAAATGCACTTACTGCCGTCCACCACATAAGGTTCCACTATGGCCTGGGTTGGGCAGGCATCAATACATGCCGTGCATGTACCACAATGGTCGGTAGTTGGCGAATCATAATCCAATTCCAAATCAACGATCAACTCGGCAATGAAATAAAAAGAGCCCACTTCCTTGGTCAAAAGATTGCTGTGTTTCCCCATCCATCCCAAACCACTCTTAGCAGCCCAAGCCTTATCCAAAACCGGGGCGGAATCCACAAAGGCACGTCCGTATACCTCTCCAATTTCCGTTTCCATAAATTGCAATAGCTCCTTGAGCTTGTCCTTTATCACAAAATGATAATCCTTTCCATAAGCATACTTTGAAATCTTGTAGGATTCGGGGTTCTGTGTTTGGGAGGGAAAATAATTCAGTAGTAAAGAGATTACCGATTTTGCGCCTTCCACCAATTTTGTGGGATCCAGTCTTTTGTCAAAATGGTTTTCCATATACCGCATTTCCCCATGCATATTGTTGTTCAACCATTTTTCCAAACGCGGGGCCTCTTCTTCCAGGTATTCGGCCTTGGATATACCACAGGACAAAAAGCCCAGGCGTTTGGCCTCTTCTTTTATGGCATTGGTATATCTGGTCTTACTTAGCACGGCACCCTTTTTTCAAATTCCAAAATGGCATTCTTTGGTCTTAAGGTAATCAATGGAAGGATTTCTATGGTCTTTGTAATAGGAGTAATTTTTAGGTCCTTCATTAATTCCGAAACCACCATTTGCATCTCAAACATCGCAAAATTGTTGCCGATACACATTCTGGGCCCTCCTCCAAAGGGATAATAATGATCCGAATGTTGGTTTGGAGGACCCTCAAAACGCTCGGGTAAAAATTCCAAAGGGTCTTTCCAATACTTGCCATGCCTATGGATTTCGATCACCGAAAAAAGCAAAGGGGTTTTGGGCTTTAACACTATGTTTTGAAATTCGTCCGCGTTGTGGTTCATGCGGTCAATAAAATAGGCCGGAGGATACAGCCGCATGGACTCTTCCAAGACATATCTGGTTATTTTCTGGGACATCAGTCCAGCCATCAAATCCTGACTTTCAAGTTGCTTGTTCTCATCGTAAATCCGTTCCTGGTATTTTGGATATTTCGCCAACAATTGGCAAGTAAAGCTCAGGGCATTGCTCGTGGTTTCATGTCCCGCGGTGAAAAGGATCATGATTTCATCTATCATCTGTTCTTCGTTCATGGAGGTTCCGTCCTCGTATTGTGCATCCAGCAGCATATCCAAAAGGTCGTCCTTTCGTTCCCCATCGGCTTTCCTTTTAACAATCAGTGCCCGTATCAGCTCCCTTGCTTCTTGGACCATTGCCAAATGGCTGTCCAATATGCCGCTGGCCTTGAACCACCACCCCAAATAGGGCTGCCGTAACTCCCGTACCAGCATTTTTTGGGAAGCTTCAACAATGGTCTGCAGCCTATTGATGGCCACTTCGTCCACAGCTCCACTAAAAAGGGACTTCGCTACCACCTGAAAAGCCAGTCGACCAAAAATGGTTTCCACATTTACTTTTTTCCCTATGGGGATTACGGCAAGCTCCTGTTTTATCGTTTCCTGCATTATCCCCATTAACTGCGCTAAATGCCGTTTATGGAATGCCGGTTGGATAAGCTTTCGCTGTTTTTTCCAATGCTCCCCCTCCGAAGTCAACAATCCTTTTCCAATATACTTGGCAACATCCCTTGTCTGCACCCTGGATTTGGTGTAATTTCTTTGGTTCTTCTGAAGGGCATACTGAAGAAAAGCCGCATTTCTGGAAAAGAGGATCCGATTTCCAAATCCCAGATGTAGCTGGAAGGTATCCCCTTTTTCTTCAAAATTATCGTGATGAAAGGGCAGTGGGTTTTTTACGATTTCCAATGCCCGTTTGAGGAAATCAAAAAAAGATACTTTGGGAATATGCCGACCCTTTTCCATTTGGTATCAGAAAAGTCCGCCCTGGGTACCACCTTTGACGCGACCCAAATGTGTATATGCCAGTTCCGTGACTTCCCGACCGCGAGGCGTACGCATAATAAATCCTTGCTGTATCAAAAAGGGTTCGTAAACTTCTTCAATGGTTTCAGCACTTTCGGACACCGCTGTGGCCAGTGTGGTTATTCCCACCGGCCCCCCTTTGAACTTATCAATAATGGTGGAGAGGATTTTATTGTCCATTTCGTCCAGGCCATGGGCATCCACGTTCAACGCTTTTAGACCAAACTTTGAAATATCGATATCTATGGTTCCGTTCCCCTTGATCTGTGCAAAGTCCCTTACCCTTCTCAGCAGCGCATTGCAGATACGGGGCGTTCCTCGGCTTCGTCCAGCAATTTCAATGGCGGCCTCGTTGGAAATGGGAACTTTCAATATTTCCGCACTTCGCTCCACTATGGTGGATAGCAGTTCAGTATCATAGTACTGTAATCTACTCGAAATGCCAAAACGTGCCCGCATGGGCGCGGTCAATAATCCCGAGCGTGTAGTTGCCCCAACCAGGGTAAAAGGACTCAAATTGATCTGTACCGTGCGGGCATTGGGACCCGTCTCCAACATAATGTCAATTTTGTAATCCTCCATGGCAGAGTAAAGATATTCTTCCACAATAGGGCTCAACCGATGTATTTCATCAATAAAGAGAACATCCCGCTCTTCCAAATTGGTCAAGAGACCCGCCAAATCACCGGGCTTATCCAATACCGGTCCGGAAGTGACTTTAATCCCTACTCCCAGTTCATTGGCCAAGATATGGGCCAAAGTTGTTTTTCCCAGTCCGGGAGGTCCATGGAACAAGGTATGATCCAAGGCTTCACCGCGCATATTCGCCGCTTCAACAAAGACCTTAAGGTTTTCCAATACTTGTGCCTGCCCCGTAAAATCATCAAAGGTTATGGGACGTAGCGCCCTTTCTATATCCAGTTCTTCCTGGGAAAAATGATCGTTTGAGGGGTTCAAGTTCTCGTTCATGACCCAAAGATAAGGCAATTAGGCCATAAGCATTTCAAATTATAAAGGGATGGCAAACAAGGGTTTTTGTTGTATTTTCAGTGCATGACGAATACAGTTTATCCCAAGGGAATTTTACCTTACATCCCTTTCTTTTACGTGATTTGGTCAGACGATTTGTTGTCTGCCTCCGAAATTCAAGTGGTCCAAAAAGCCATAACATCGGACCCCACACTCAACGAAAAGGAAAAAGCACAATTGTGGTCTTGGCTGGACCGTTCCAATCCACCCAACAACGCCGAAATTAAATCCTGGCAAACCTTGATTACCTCCAGCAAAGCAACATTGGTGGAATCCGAAATCCATCCCCTGGAAACCTTTTCCCGTAAAGTGGCCCAGCACTTTACCCATAAGGGCGACCCCAATGAATATTTACAATATATAGAGCGAACTCTGGGCATACAGCCCAACCACTACAACCATTTGTTCAATGTTACCGTAGTACATCAAATCAATTCCAATCGATACAACCCGAAGCACCTAGATCAAATTCTAAACCAAAAAGGATGGGAGGTTGTCCAAGACTTTAGAAACTACCTTAAAAATGACATCTATAGTTGGGCGGTCCATCGTTCAAAAGAAGATGCCCGAGCCATAGTCCTGAAACAACTGAACCACTTGGCCAAAGGTGGGTGGGGAGCATACGGTTATCCGGAGGCCTATGGAGGAAAAAATGATATGGAAAACTACGCCACCATATTCGAACACCTCATGTTTGTAGATGGTAGTTTGGGGGTGAAATTTGGAGTCCAGTTCGGGCTTTTTGGTGGGAGTATCCAAAGCCTGGGAAATGAGGAACAACGCAGGCGTTATTTGACAAAGGCAGGTAGTGCCGATCTCCTGGGGTGTTTTGCCATGACGGAAACAGGTCATGGAAGCAATGTCCGCGGCATCAATACTACGGCTACCTATATCCATAAGGAACGGGCCATCGTGATACATACCCCAGGTAAAAATGATAACAAGGAATACATTGGTAACGCCTTACATTCCAAAATGGCCACTGTTTTTGCCCAATTGTTGGTGAACGGCAAAAACGAAGGTGTACACGCTATTTTGGTACCCTTGAGGGATGACAAACACGAAGAACTTCAAGGAATCCGAATAGCGGACAATGGATATAAACTTGGTCTTAATGGGGTGGACAACGGAAAGATTTGGTTCCACCAGGTAAAAGTTCCCGTGGAAAACCTTTTGGACAACTACGGGGGCATCGCTTCGAACGGAAACTATCAATCCCGAATAAAAAATCCGAACAAACGGTTTTTCACCATGCTGGGTACCTTGGTCGGGGGACGCATTTGTGTTGCAAAAGGGGCTTTGGCAGCCGCAAAAATGGCATTGACCATAGCGGTAAAGCACAGTTTAAAAAGACGTCAATTCAACGACTCGATTAAAATTCAGGAAGATTTGTTGATGGACTATCCCACCCACCAACTAAGACTTATTCCAAGGGTCGCTAGCTGCTATGTTTATCACTTTGCCCTACAACGGGCCATGGCGGAGTATGCTTCCAATACATCCGATGACAAACGCAAAATAGAAACCCAAGTTGCGGGACTCAAAGCAATCATCACCTGGTTTTCTTCGGCAGCAATCCAAGAAAGCCGGGAAGCTTGCGGTGGAAAGGGTTATTTATTGGAGAACCGTATTGGGGACTTAAAAAATGATTCGGACATCTTTACCACTTTTGAAGGGGACAATACCGTGCTCTTACAATTGGCCGCCAAAGGGGTATTATCGGATTTTAACGCTGAATTCAATTCGGGGGGATTTATCAGTGTATTGAAATTCTTGCGGAGCCAACTATCCGATAAATTAACCACCATAAACCCCATGTACTCCAACAAAGTGGATAGTGAACACCTCTACAACCCTAAGTTTCATTTGCACGCATTGGATTTTAGATTACGCCGTTTGACCTATACCGCGGCAATGCGCATTAGAAATTACATTAAGAAAGGCATTCCGAGTTACCAGGCTTTTTTAAAGACACAAACCCATTTGTTGGAAGTTGGTAAGGCCTACAGTGCAGTTCTTGCCCTTACCTGGTATTATGACAGGATCGATGGTATGGAAGAAGGGGAATACAAAAACCTGTTTTATCAAATTGGGGCACTTCATTCGTTATATACCCTCCGAAAACACGCCGACTGGTATTTGGAGCAAGGTTATTTCGGAAGCACAAAATCCAAAGCCATTAAACAGCGCGTAGAACGACTAAGTTCGGAACTTAGGCCCTATGTCAAAGCTTTGGCGGAAGGTTTTGGAATTCCAGAACATTTAATGACGGCCCCTATAGCGGGTTAGTCCCCTTTCTTTAGCAATTGGGAAGTATCCAGAAATTCCTCCACGGCAACTTTAGGGTTTCCATAGAGATGGGTTTTGGCGTTTCCACTGGATTTTAAAGTAAACGTCCTATAGGCATTGATACGGGCAAATCCGGATTCCTTGATCGTTAGGTCTACTTCCGCAGCCTCAAGTTTATCCGCTTTTAGCTTTGTATTGGTTTTCATCTCTGCCCGTAAGCTCTCCGTTGTTCCTTCCAATGTGAGTGAAGTACTGTCTTCCAAATTGATGTTTTTTGCCCCGCTTACCGCATAAATGACACCGTCAGTTTTATGCTTCATACTCACATTAAGCGAATCGATATCCAAATTCAGGTTCATGGTACTATTATCCTCCGCATTTACATTGGCCATAAATCCACTCGCCTCGATATCCAGTTCGGCATTCCCGAATGTATTTAAATAAAGTTCATCTGAAGAAATGACCTCATTGCTAAAAACTTTCCCTTCCTTTACCGTAATGGCCATTAACTCCCGGTAATTTACCGTTATCTCCAACTTCTTTTTGGATACAATATCGTAAAATGAGGAAATGACCAAGGTGCTGTCCACCACATCAAACTTCAAAACATCCACCAAATTATCGTCCGCGATTACTTCGTAGCCTTCACCAAAGGACTTTTTAAGTTTTATGTCCAAATTGTGGGATAATTCAATGGCCGTAAAAGCAGGTAATTGTTCACTGACTTCGGTTACCGAACGGTTTCCCTTAATTTTCGGTTGCCGCTGTGAAATCAGGAGTATTGGCATCACCAAAAAGAAGATGGAAATGAATCTTTTCATATTTCAATATTAAGTGCTTCTTTAAAATAACGAAAAAAACAAGGATACATTTTTTGTTGAATGAAAAATCCGTGCCATTATAAACAAAAAAGCCCATCAGTTGATGGGCTTTTTTGTTTTTGGGTAAACCTAATGGTTAAGCTCTTCCTCATTTTCCTGTAAAGGAATATGTTGCGGGACAAAATCCTGCCCTGGAATTATATATTCCCCATTTTCATAGGTTTTACTGTAATCATACGCCCAACGGTGGACTTCCGGAATCTTGCCGGGCCAGTTTCCATGGATATGCTTTTGCGGTGCCGTCCATTCCAAAGTATTGGAACTCCAAGGATTTAAAGGCCCCCTCTTGCCGTAAAAAATACTGCTTATAAAGTTGTAAACGAAAATGAGCTGGGCAAGTCCGGCAATAATGGCAAACACCGTCATTAAAACCTGGACATTGGTCAATTCATCAAACATAGGGAAAGCCGTGTTCTCATAGTATCGTCTTGGTACCCCAGCCATACCTACAAAGTGCATTGGAAAGAAAATTCCATAGGCACATATAGCGGTTATCCAGAAATGGATATAACCGAGGTTCTTATTCATCATCCTACCTTGGAACATTTTTGGGAACCAATGGTAAACTCCTGCGAACAGTCCGTAAAGTGCAGAAATACCCATAACCAAATGGAAGTGTGCCACGACAAAATACGTATCATGCACATTGATATCCAAAGTACTGTCCCCTAAAATGATTCCGGTAAGACCGCCGGTGATAAAGGTAGATACCAAACCAATGGAAAACAGCATCGCCGGGTTCAACTGAAGATTCCCTTTCCATAGGGTGGTGATATAATTAAACGCCTTTACTGCCGAGGGAATGGCAATAAGCAATGTGGTAAAGGTGAATACGGAACCTAGGAACGGATTCATTCCAGAAATGAACATATGGTGACCCCAAACTATGGTGGACAGGAAGGCAATGGCCAGAATGGAAGCAACCATTGCACGATAACCGAATATGGGCTTTCTGGCATTTGTTGCCATTACTTCTGAGGTAATCCCCAGAGCAGGCAATAATACAATATATACCTCTGGGTGACCCAGGAACCAAAACAAGTGTTCGTACAGGACAGGTGACCCCCCTTGATAATGGAGTACTTCACCTTGAATAAAAATATCCGATAAGAAGAAGGACGTTCCAAAACTTCTGTCCATCAACAACAATAAACCTGCCGAAAGTAATACCGGGAAAGAAATGACACCGATAATTGCAGTAACAAAAAATGCCCAAATGGTCAAAGGAAGCCTTGTCATGGACATCCCCTTGGTTCTAAGGTTTAAGACGGTCACAATATAGTTCAGCGACCCCAAAAGGGAGGACGCAATGAATATGGTCATTGAAAGCAACCATAATGTCATTCCCAGACCTGAACCCGGTTGTGCCATGGGTAAGGCACTTAGTGGAGGGTAAATGGTCCAACCCGCTGCCGCAGGCCCGGCTTCTACGAACAAGGAAATCACCATAAGTACGGTTGAAACAAAGAACAACCAATAGGAAACCATATTTAAAAAGCCCGAAGCCATATCCCTTGCCCCTATTTGCAATGGTATCAATAGGTTACTGAACGTACCGCTCAATCCTGCGGTTAACACAAAGAACACCATAATGGTTCCGTGCATGGTAATCAAAGCCAGGTAGACGTCTGCATCCATGACACCCCCAGGGGCCCATTTTCCAAGAAAGGTTTCAAAAATTGCGAAGGACTCCCCAGGCCAGGCCAACTGCATCCTAAATATGAGTGACATTGCAATACCTATGAATCCCATCACCAATACCCCGGTTATGAGGTATTGCTTGGCAATCATCTTATGGTCCTGACTAAAGATGTACTTGGTAATAAATGTTTCCTTGTGATGATGTCCGTGATCATCATGTGCATGTCCATCAACATGTTCGTGTGCTACTGCAGACATAATCCAATTGATTTTTTGTTCGTATTTCTTTTTCTAGCAATTCATTATTCGTTTATGGCGACAACTTCCGTTGTTTCCATATTTTCCAAAGGAGCTTTTTCTTCCCCTCCATTGGCGGCCAAGAGCGTTTCTGTAAACGTTTTTTGCTCGGCCATCCAATCATTGTATTCATCTTCGGTAACCACCACAATTTTCATTTGCATATTGTAGTGCGATTTACCACAGATTTTATTGCAAAGTAACACATAATCAAATTCCCATGGGTCCGAATTAGGCCTTCCTTCGGCAGCCCATTTCGCCCTTAATTGATTGGTCCGTTTTACTTTGTCAACAACATCCGGGTTCAGTCTCATTTCTTCCGTTGTTATGGTTGGCGTAAATGAAAACTGTGTAATCATTCCGGGAACGCAATTCATTTGTGCCCTAAAGTGCGGCATATAAGCCGAATGCAATACGTCTTGCGATCGCATATAAAAATTCACTTTTCTTCCAACGGGAAGATATAATTCCTTTACTATAATGTCGTCCGTGGCATTGGGGTCGGATTCGTCCAATCCCAAAACGTTGGCCCTATCAATATCGATCAATCGAACACTGGCATCACCCAAAACATTGTCCTGCCCCCCATATCTTGCGGTCCAATTAAACTGTTGGGCATATAACTCTACAATCAAGGGATCATCTTCTTCGTTCACGTCCATAATCTCGGTCCAATAGTAGAGTCCGGAGATAATCAAGCCTGCGAGCACAATGACCGGGATGATGGTCCAAATAAACTCCAATCTGTCATTATCGGCATAAAATAGTGCCTTTTTTCCCTTCTCCCCTCGGTATTTGTAACCGAAATAATGAAGCAGTGCCTGGGTAATGGTCTGCACAAAGAAAATTACCGCGAAGGAAATCCACATCAATGTATCGTATTCCCCACCGTGGGCAGAGGCTGCTTCTGGTAACAGCACCTTGGTGTACTTTGCAAAGCTAAATATGGTGATACCGTATATGAATATCAAAAAGAGGAACAATAGGTATCCATTGGCCCTATTATCGGAATCATTTGCAATTTCCGATTTTGAAGCATCTACTCGTAATTGAGACAATTCAAATATTTTGGTCAATTGCCAGATGGCAATAGCCACCAAAACAAGAACCGTTAAAACTAATAATGTCGTCATTTCTTAATTTTTCTCTTCCGCTTTTTAGTAATGGAAATGTCTACTTTCTTCAATAAATGGATTACGTTTCGGCATCAATTCTTCTTTGGTAAGGGCTGTGAACGTCCAAAAGACAAACAAACCACCAAAGAACAATATCCCACCAATTTCGGGTATTCCAAGATGCCAGTTCTCACCAACGGTTGCGGGCATCACCATGTTGAATACATCCATATAATGTCCGAACAAAATAATGATTCCCGTCATAATTACGAACCAATTTACACGTTTGTAGTCACTGTTCATCAACACCAATAGTGGAAAGATAAAATTAAGTGCCAACATACCAAAGAATGGCAGTTTATAATGTTCTATTCGAGTAACGAAATAGGTGACCTCTTCGGGAATATTCGCATACCATATCAACATAAACTGACTAAACCACAAATACGTCCAAAAAATACTTATACCAAACATAAATTTGGCCAAATCGTGGATATGGCTATCGTTCACTTCCTGCAGGTATCCCTTGGATTTTAGATAAATGGTTACCATTGCTATTACGGTAATCCCAGAAACGAACATACTGGCAAATACATACCATCCAAAAAGCGTACTGAACCAGTGAGGGTCCAAACTCATGATCCAATCCCATGACATCATGGATTCCGATATCAAATAGAATACCAAGAATCCTGCAGACCATCTAAAATTCTTTTTAAAGTTGGAATCATCATCCGACTTGTCCTGGGCCAAGCTCAATTTTCTTGAAATCTGGCGGTAGGCAATCCATCCACCAAGGAAAATTACGGCCCTTATCAAGAAAAATGTAGGATTTAAATACCCCTGTTTTCCTTGCAACAATGCATCATGGGCAACAACTTCGGCATCCATCCAGGTGAACATATGGTTAAAATGCAGTACGGATAGTACCAATAACACGAATACTATGATTCCCCCAGGGACCAAATAGGCGGTTATCCCTTCCATAACCCTAAACAACAAAGGAGCCCAACCTGCCTGTGCAGCCCTGTTGACCGCATAAAAAGCAAGTGTTCCAAGTGATATCATAAAGAAAAAGAAGGCAGCTACATACAAGGCCGACCATGGCCTGTTCTTTAATTGATGGTACACGTGTTCGTCATGGGAGGCACTATGTCCTTCACCGTGGCCCGCTGCCTCTTCGGCATGTTCCCCATCATGGGAAGCCATCGCGTTAGTTTGATCGGCATGTGCATCACCACCATGTCCGCCATGACCATCGGAATGGGCAGCCGCGACCATTGCCTTGGCTTCTTCCACGTTGGCGGGGGTGTTCATAAATCCAGCAATAAGCATCACTAAGCCAAGGCCCATTGCTATGTACGACCCAATTTTTAATCTATTTGAAAAGGTATATTTCATTCCTATTGCTTATTTGGATAGGTCTTCTTTTAATTGCATAACATATTCCGAAACTTGCCACATTTCTTCCTCCGAACTAAACTGGGAAGCATAGGAGCCCATGGAATTCAATCCATAGTACATGGTATGGTAGGTACTTCCTACGGTAATGTTCCTGGCAACATCCGCATAACTGGGGACACCCAGTATTTTTTCGCGTTTTACCAAAGTACCTTGTCCCGCACCTTTGTTCCCATGGCAAATGGCACAGTACACATCATATAGTTCTTTACCCTTGGCCAGGTTCTCCTCACGATTTAAGGAATCCAGTGGGCTAGGTTGTAATCTTGCCAATTCCTTCCCTTCTATGGAGTTGTCAAACTCATAGGGAAGCCACTCCCTGGAAACCGTGCCCTCTGCCGGAAGCAAAGCTGCCGTACCCTGGGGGAAAAGACCATTGTCATCCCCTTGATAGGTTTCATACCCCACAGGTTCGTACATATTGGGCATGTATTGGTAGTTGGGTTGATTTTTGTCAAAACATGAGGTAATCCCTACCAAAAGGAAAAAGATCAACCCGATTTTAATGCTACTTTTTATCATAGTCTTACTTTTTTGGCACTTGTACTTCCACAGCACCGGTGTCCAATAGCAATTCTTTTAAGGCTTCTTCATCGTTACCAACAGCAACCTCCACCAAAAAACGGTCATCCGTTGTTCTAATATCTGGATTCTCCGCTTTTTTAAACGGCCACATTTTGCTACGTAGGTAAAAGGTAATCACCATGAGGTGCGCTGCGAAGAATACCGTCATTTCGAACATAATAGGGACAAAGGCCGGCATATTTTCCAAATAGCTAAAACTGGGTTTACCACCGATGTCCTGTGGCCAGTCCTGAATCATGATATAGTTCATCATGGTAATTGCCACAGCCAATCCCAAACATCCGTATAAAAAGGAGGTTATCGCGATTCTAGTATCCGCCAATCCCATGGCCTTATCCAGTCCATGGACCGGAAAGGGGGTATACACTTCCTCGATATGATATTTTTCGGAGCGTAACTTTTTAACGGCATGCATCAGCAAGTCGTCATCATCGTATAATGCCCTAAATGTGGTTGATGCCATTTATTTAATCTTAGTTTATCAATTTTTTAGCTTGTCCTGCCCAATCATCACGTTGCGCCCTTCCCGGGAAGGACCCCGTAATCGAATCCAACAAATCGTATTCTTTTGCGGTCATCTTACTTACCTGTAAAAAGGAGAAAATGCCAATTTTATTCAATGTTTTTTCCATCAAGGGACCAATGCCCTTCACCTTTTTTAAATCGTCCGGGGTTTGTGTCTTGGTATCAAAACTTCCGATGCTCGACAATAATCGGTTTATGGAAACCCCTGCCATTGCCACTTCAGGGAGCGGTTCATCGGCATGACCCGCATCCATTTCCACTTCAACAATCTTACCTCTCGCAGGCATGGTATACAATGGCTGTCCAGCTTCCCGTAATGCCTTGTACCTTGCGCCCGATGACTTCAATATCGATTTCACCTCGGCCTGTGCAATTACCGGGAAGGTTCTGGAATACAATAAGAACAGGACAAAAAAGAATCCAATCGTTCCAATAAATATTCCGATATCCACAAAAGTTGGGGAAAACATGGTCCATGAGGACGGCAGGTAATCCCTATGCAATGAAGTGACGATAATCACAAAACGCTCAAACCACATTCCAATATTCACCACAATGGAAATGAAGAAGGAGAACATGATACTGGTACGCAATTTTTTGAACCACATAAATTGTGGTGAGAACACATTACAGGTCATCATGGACCAATAGGCCCACCAGTAAGGCCCCGTAGCCCTGTTAAGGAAGGCATATTGTTCATATTCCACTCCGGAATACCATGCAATGAACAATTCCGTAATGTAGGCACATCCCACAATGGAGCCCGTAATCATGATTACGATGTTCATTAATTCAATATGCTGAACGGTGATGTATGCCTCGAGATTACAAACTTTTCGCATGATGATCAGCAAGGTCTGTACCATGGCAAAACCTGAGAATATCGCTCCTGCAACGAAATAGGGAGGGAAAATGGTGGTATGCCAACCTGGTATTACCGATGTGGCGAAATCAAAGGATACAATGGTATGTACGGAAAGTACAAGTGGGGTGGCCAAACCGGCCAATACCAAGGACACTTCTTCAAAGCGTTGCCAATCTTTGGCCCGACCAGTCCATCCAAAACTTAGCAAACTGTATATTTTCTTTTGGAAGGGTTTTACCGCCCTATCACGAATCATGGCAAAATCAGGGAGCAATCCAGTCCACCAGAAAACCAAGGAAACGGAAAGGTAGGTTGAAATTGCGAATACGTCCCAAAGCAATGGGGAGTTAAAATTCACCCATAGCGATCCAAATTGGTTCGGAATCGGTAATACCCAGTATGCCAACCATGGACGGCCCATATGGATGATAGGGAACAATCCAGCCTGGATTACGGAGAAAATGGTCATGGCTTCCGCAGAACGGTTGATGGCCATACGCCATTTTTGACGGAACAGCAATAATACCGCTGAGATCAAGGTTCCCGCATGACCAATACCTACCCACCATACGAAGTTGGTAATGTCCCATGCCCAGTTTACCGTTTTGTTGAGGCCCCAGACCCCAATACCTGTTGAAATGGTATAAATGATACAACCCAATCCCCATAAAAATGCGACCAAAGCAATGGAAAAAACTATCCACCATTGCTTATTGGCCTTGCCTTCCACCGGTCTGGCGATATCCACGGAAACATCGTGGTAGCCTTTGTCTCCCAGTACAAGGGGTCTGCGTATAGGTGCTTCGTAATGCGATGCCATAATTAGCGTATTCTAATTTTTATTGGTTATGCCTCGTTGGTATTTCTCACTTTAACATGGTAGAACACATTGGGTTGTGTCCCCACATGTTCCAATAAGTGATACATTCTGTCATCCTTCTTCAACTTGGCCACTTTGCTTTCTTTGTCATTCACGTCCCCAAAAACAATGGCACCACTGCTACATGCAGAGGAACATGCTGTTTGGAACTCTCCATCCTTAACCTCCCGGCCTTCTTTCTTGGCATCCAAAATGGTCTTTTGGGTCATCTGGATACACCAAGAGCATTTCTCCATAACGCCCCTGGAACGTACATTAACGTCCGGATTCAGCACCATTTTGCCCAAGTCGTTGTTCATATAGAAATCAAACTCGTCGTTATTGTTGTATAAGAACCAGTTGAAACGTCTTACTTTATAAGGGCAGTTGTTGGCACAATAGCGTGTTCCCACGCAACGGTTATATGCCATATGGTTGTGTCCTTGTTTACTGTGGGCCGTCGCCGCTACTGGACAAACGGTCTCGCAAGGTGCATGATTACAATGCTGACACATTACGGGCTGGAAAGCCACCTGAGGATTGGCTGCAGGATTTTCGAGGGCCAACATGGTGTTTTTATACCCCTCTGCTGCGGTATCCTTCTCCTCTACGTCATTTTCAAAAGTATCCTCCGAAGAGTAATATCTATCAATACGCAACCAATGCATATCACGCGAAAGACGCATTTCCTTTTTCCCAACTACAGGCACATTGTTCTCCGCATGGCAGGCAATGACACACGCTCCACATCCGGTACATGCATTTAAATCGATCGACATGTTAAAGTGGTGTCCTATAGATCGATCAAAACTCTCCCATAAATCCACGGTAGTTGCAGGCACTTCCTGATGGTCCAGGGAAACCTGTGGAACGGGATTCCAAACATGGGGTTCCTCGGTATTGAATTCCTTTAAAGTGGTTTCTTTGATGATATCCCCGCGGCCCATCAACGTATTGTGCAATTGGATACAGGCAAATTCATGTACCCCACTCGCCTTTGAAATGGAAACGGATTGAACATCATTAAAATTCTTGTACAATGGAAAAGCATTGACACCAGTTTGCATTTCCTCTTGCATCCCGGCCATTCTTCCGTAACCGAAGGACAGACCTGCCGTTCCCTTGGCCTGACCCGGTTGAATGATTACGGGAATATTTTCCAATGTAGTACCATCCACGGTTACGTTTGCATAGCTTCCATCGAGACCGCCGTTGGCAACATTATAATTTTCCAATCCAAGTTCCTCCGCATCCGCTTTGGAAATGGTGATATAATTATCCCAAGTAACACGGGTAATTGGATCCGGGAACTCCTGCAACCAAGGATTATTGGCTTGTTTCCCATCACCCATACCCACTTTGGAATATAGGGTCAATTCCATACTGGAATCGGCTGCACTCGTCAATGAACGTAATGCGGAGGACAATGAGGAAATCATGGTTTCCTCTCCAGTTGCCCCTTCATTGGGTTCAACGGTGCTTTCCACCGCACTTTCATTTACCCCATCGTTCATGTCAACCGTAAAAACACCATCTTGAAGGGCTTTATTCCATCCAAAACCATTCAAGTAGGAATTTGTCCAGTTGTCTTTCACATATTCGCGATATGACATTTCGCCACCCATCCAATTCAATAGACAGGCTTGAAATTGTCTTGTATCAAACAATTCGCGGATTACCGGTTGCATAAGGCTCAAATGACCTTTTTTCAACTCGGCATCCCCCCATGATTCCAAATAGTGCGAAGCGGCAGCCACATGGGATACGGCCTGGGCCGTTTCATCATTGTTCAAGGCAAAATAAACGGACAAATCCACTTTCCCCAGACCTTCAACAAAATCTGCAGCATTGGGCAATGCATAAACCGGATTGACACCATCAATAATAAGTGCGCCAATTCTACCGGCATTCATATCCGCAATGAGTTTATCCACTTCCGCTGTATTTCCAGCTCGAATATAACGGGGTTTTTCCGTGTCAAATGCTTCACTTTGGAGTAGTTTATTAATGGCCAATGTTACCATTTGCGCATTAATATCATTCAAACCGCAGACTACTACGGCCTTGCTCCCTGCTTTTCTTATTTCAGATGCAATGGCATCAACGGTAGCGTCAATATCGGAATTGCCCCCACCAACGGTACTGCCATTCAGTTTACCATATAATTTTGCCAAGCCAGTTCTAATTTCCGAAGGCTTCATGGGCAAACGGGCATCTGCATTGGCACCGGACAATGACATATTGGACTCTATCTGGACATGACGCGACATCTTTCCGTTATGGGGCACCCTGCCTTTGGCATATCCCGAATCATATCCTCCGCCTTGCCAATCCCCTAGGAAATCGGCCGCAAAAGAAACAATAAGTTCAGCTTTGCTAAAATCGTAATCCGCCAAGGCCCGCTCACCATACATGGCCTCAAATGCATTTAAGGCAGCATCTTCGGAAATGGCATCGTATGTAACATGGTCCACGTTTCCAAATGCCTCGGAAAACTCGGAAACCAATTTGGAAGTGGAAGGACTTGCATAGGTCTGCGTCAATAACGCCACCTGTTTGCCCGAGTTCTGTAATCCCGCCAATTTGGCCTTTACAGTGGCATCCAGAACATCCCATTCCATGAACTCACCATTGGCCATTGGGCCCTGAACCCTCTTTTTGTCGTACAAAGAAAGGACGGAAGCATTCACCCTGGCATTAGCGCCTCCAAGTACTGAAGCCCTATCATTGTTCTTTATGAGAATCGGTCGTCCTTCCCGCGTTTTTACCAAAATGCTTGCAAAATCAAATCCATCCGCGATTGTGGTCGCATAGTAATTGGCCACACCAGGGACAATGTTCTCTGGTTGGATAACGTAGGGAACGGATTTATGAACGGGGCCTTCACAAGCAGCCATAGTGGCAGCAGCCGTGCTAAAACCCACATATTTAAGGAAATCCCTCCTAGTTGTGCTGGATTCCTCCAAATTCTCCTTATCCCCAAGAAAATCATCCACGGGAATATGTTCCACAAATTCGTTTTGTTTTAGCGTCTCAACAATGGAATCGGTCGGATTCAATTCCGCCTCACTCTTCCAATATTTCTTGTTTGATGCCATATAGCTTTGTAAGAATAACTTCAAGTTAAATTAATAGTGGCACTTACCACATTCCAATCCACCCATTTGTGCTGCCGTTAGTTTCTCAACCCCATACTTTTTGGAGAGTTCTTCATGGATTTTTTTGTAATATCCATTGTCAGCAACCTGCACCTCTGTTTCCCGGTGGCAATTGATACACCAACCCATGGTCAATGGGGAATATTGGTACATAATTTCCATTTCCTCAACAGGCCCATGACAGGTTTGACATTCTATGTTTCCTGCCGTGACGTGCTGTGCATGATTGAAATAAGCGAAATCGGGAAGGTTATGGATTCTTACCCATTCCACCGGTTGTGATTCACCGGTATAGCGCTGGTTTTCCTCATCCCATCCAACTGCTTTATATAATTTTTTGATTTCGTTTGTATAGAACTCATTGGTATACCCATTGGCCAAATCCTCGGCACTCGGCCCCTCTGGATTCCCCTTATATTCATAAATGGATTTGTGACAGTTCATACAAACGTTCAATGACGGGATTCCCGAATGTTTGGAAACCCTTGCCGAAGAATGGCAATACTGACATTCGATCTTATTATCCCCTGCGTGAATTTTATGCGAATAATGAATGGGCTGAATTGGGGCATATCCCTGGTCAATACCTATTTGGGACATCCATGCAAAAGCACCATAGGCACTGGCCAATAAAAAGACCACCACCGTGCAGAAAACCAAAAACTGGTTCTGGGCAAAAGCCTTCCAAATGGGTATACGTCCGCCGTCCAATTCTTCGGCCAATTGCACCCCGTTGGCTTCGGCAATTCTTCTCAACGTGCGATTGACCAAAAACAACATCACCACCAAGAGGGCAAAAACAACGGCCAACGCCCCTAGGATCATTTCATTGGATATTCCACTTGCATTACCACCATCCCCATCGGTATCGGCGACGGCAGTAGCAGCTGCGGCAGGTGCTGGAGGTGGCGCCGCAGTATAGGCAAGTATGTCGTCAATATCCGCGTTTGATAAGGTTGGGAAGGCTGTCATTGCCGCCTGGTTGTATTCATTGTAAATACGTACGGCATAGGCATCCCCTGCAGCAATCATCCCGGCACTATTCTTTATCCAAGCATACAACCATTCCTTGTCCAAGCCTTCTTCTTCGGCCAACCGACTTTCCACATTGGCCAAGGCCGGTCCGGTCATCTTGCGGTTCAAAGCATGACAGGCGGCACAGTTTTGATTGAACAACTGTTTGCCCTTCACGGGGTCGCCACCCAAATCTGCCGTCTGCTCTTCAGCAACAGGTTCGGCAGCGGACTCTTCTTGCGCAAAAGTGGAAATGGAAAAAAGTTGGGAAATCAGCAGTAAACTTAGACCAAAAACTTTCGTCAATTGAACTCGGTCAAAAACCTTTTTCATCATAATATACTTGCTATCAAAATTTTGGCACGGATTTGGCGTTGATACTGTGAATGTTAGCACCACCGTTGCTCAAATTGCGAACAAAAATACGACACTACAAGCTTTTTTTAAATGTTAAAGGATTCTTACAACATAATTTATAACTATTCTAAATAGTAATTTTCAGAAATGTTTAACCTTCATTATTTTACTTTTGCAAAACGCGATTTTTGCTGTATATTTTAAGACTATGAAAGCACCTGTATTTACTTTATTTTCCATGTGTATTGCCGTATGCATCCATGCGCAGGAAGGAGTGGTCACTATTGAACAAGATCCGAGGATTGAGCAATTGGTCAAAGTATACAATAAGGTAAATTCCAATAAGGGATTTTATCAGATACAGGTTGGTTTTGGGAGCTACGAAAAAGCACAGAACCTCAAATCCCAGGTAGACATCGATTTTCCGGGATGGTATTCAAAAATTGAATTTCAAGAACCTACCTACCGTGTACGTTTGGGCAAGTTTCAAGACCCATTGGAAGCTGAAAGACGATTTATCGAAGTCCGAAAAAAGTATCCAAGCGCCATGCTCCTAAAACCGGAAAGCGATTCCAAATAAAATTTGGAGCTTCCGTTACCACGTTTCCTACAGTTTTTTCTTCACCGCAACTTCCTGGAAGGATTCTACAATATCCCCAATTCGGATATCATTGTAGTTCTTGATCTGTAATCCGCAGTCATATCCTTTGGATACCTCCTTGACATCGTCCTTGAATCGTTTAAGGGAAGCCAACTCCCCATTAAAGACAACAACCCCATCCCTGATCAAACGGATCTTGGAGTTCCTGAAGATTTTTCCACTGGTCACCATACAACCGGCGATGGTACCAATTTTTGATATTTTAAAGGTTTCCCTTATTTCCGCATTACCGGTGATTTCCTCTTTCATTTCAGGGGAAAGCATACCTTCCATGGCATCCTTAAGGTCATTGATCGCATCATAGATAATGGAATAGGTGCGGATATCTATTTCCTCTTTATCCGCCACCGTACGCGCATTGCCCATTGGCCTTACATTAAACCCAATGATAATGGCATCCGAAGCACTTGCCAGCAGCACATCGGATTCCGTAATGGCACCCACACCCTTATGGATAATATTTACCTGGATCTCATCTGTGGACAGTTTTTGGAAGGAATCCGTCAATGCCTCAACGGAACCATCCACGTCCCCTTTAAGGATGATGTTCAGTTCCTTGAAGTCCCCAAGGGCAATTCGTCTTCCAATTTCATCCAGTGTAATGTGACGTTGCGTACGAACGGTTTGTTCCCGTTGCAACTGGGAACGTTTTGTAGCAATCTGTTTTGCCTCACGTTCATCATCCAATACATTGAACTTATCCCCTGCCTGGGGTGCACCATCCAATCCAAGGATGGAAATGGGCGTTGCGGGTCCTGCCTTTTTTATATTTTTTCCACGCTCGTCCTGCATTGCCTTCACCTTACCACTGCAGGTTCCAGCAAGAACATAATCCCCAATTTCCAGTGTCCCGTTCTGGACCAATATGGTGGAGACATAGCCCCTACCTTTATCCAGGAATGCTTCAACCACGGTTCCGGCCGCAAGTCTATTGGGATTGGCCTGCAATTCCAACAGTTCAGCCTCGAGCAACACCTTTTCCAGGAGTTCTTTTACCCCTTGTCCGGTTTTTGCAGAAATGTCATGGGATTGGATTTTACCCCCCCAATCCTCTACCAAAAGGTTCATGCCCGCAAGACCTTCCTTGATTTTATCCGGATTGGCCGTGGGCTTATCAATTTTGTTTATGGCAAACACAATGGGCACTCCAGCCGCTTGGGCGTGGCTAATTGCCTCTTTGGTCTGTGGCATGATATCATCATCCGCAGCCACCACAATAATGGCAATATCCGTCACCTGTGCTCCCCTGGCCCGCATAGCCGTAAAAGCTTCGTGACCGGGTGTATCCAGGAACGTAATTTTTTGCCCGGAAGCAAGTGTCACCCCATAGGCCCCAATGTGCTGTGTAATACCACCACTTTCACCTGCAATTACATTTTCTTCACGTATGTAATCCAGCAAAGAGGTTTTACCATGGTCTACGTGACCCATGACCGTAACGATCGGTGCCCGTGATTCCAAATCCTCCGGCGCATCCTGTTCAATTTCGATGGACTCTTCGATCTCAGCGGTAACAAACTCCACCTCGTACCCAAACTCTTCTGCAACGATGGACAATGTTTCGGCATCCAAACGCTGGTTCATGGTCACCATCATTCCCAGGGACATACAGGCCGAGATAATTTCGGTTGTGGAGACATCCATCATGGTGGCCACCTCATTTACGGTGACGAACTCGGTAACCTTTAATAGTTTACTTTCCTTTTCCTGCTGTTCAAGCTCCTTCTCGGATTGCTGCCTGTGTAAATCCCGTTTTTCCCTTCGGTACTTCGCTCCCTTGCCCTTATTGGTCTTTCCCTGAAGTTTCTCCAAGGTTTCCCGTACCTGTTTCTGGATTTCCTCCTCAGTAGGCTCTACCTTGGCAACGGCTTGCCGCTGTCCACCTTTTCTATTGCCATTACGACCACGATTGCCACCTGGTCCAGAGGCATCATTCTTACTTATGATCCGTTTTCTGCGCTTCTTTCGATCCGATGGTGAACCTGGGCCCGTGTTATTGGGCTTGCTTTCCTCTTTTTTCTTCTTGGGCTTATTGAATTGGCTAAGATCGATCTTAGCCCCAGTAAGTTTTGGCCCTGTAAGTTTTTTGTATTGTGTGGTTATGGTTTCCGGTTCCTTTGGCTCTTCGGGAACAGCAGGTTTCTCTTCCACCTTTTTCTCTTCCACCACTTTAACGGGCTTAGGCTCTTCCTTTTTTACAACAGGCTCCTCTTTGGGCTTGGGAGGTTCCGGTTTTTTATCCAAATCGATCTTGCCCACCGTTTTTGGCCCTGCAAGTTCCACCTTTCCTTTGATGACCTGTTCTGAAGCCGCTTGTTTGCGTTCCCTTGCCAATCTACGCTCCTCCTGTTCGCGCTCCATTTGTAAACGCAGTTCCTCTTTTTCCTTTAGCTTTTCCTCTGCCACTTCCTGGGAGGCCGCTTTTTTACTGGCATCGGTCTGGAATTCGTCCAACAATACCTGATACACCTCATTGGTAATTTTTGTGGTAGGCCGAGCCTCTATCTCATGCCCTTTAGACACCAGATAGTCCACTGCCCTATCCAATGAAATGTTCAATTCACGTAGAACCTTATTTAATCGTATTGTTGGGTTGTCTGCCATAAAATACTTCTGTACTCCCTTTAAATTGTGTGCAAATATACTTTAATCTTCAAATTCGGCTTTAAGGATTCGCACTACCTCATTAACCGTTTCTTCTTCCAGGTCGGTTCGCTTTATTAAATCGTCCACATCCTGCTCCAATACACTCCTTGCGGTATCCAGTCCGATTTTCTTGAACTCTTCAATAATCCAGGAATCGATTTCATCCGAAAATTCCGTTAGTTCCACATCCTCTTCGACACCTTCACGGAACACATCTATTTCGTAACCTGTTAATTGTCCTGCCAAACGTATATTGTGGCCGCCCCTACCTATAGCCTTGGATACTTCCTCCGGTTTAAGGTATACCTGGGCCGTTTTTTTCTCATCATCCAGTTTCACGGAAGTGACCCTTGCAGGGCTCAATGCCCTGGTCACCATTAACTGGGAATTGTTGGTCCAGTTGATGACATCTATATTTTCATTTCCCAATTCCCGAACAATACCGTGAATCCGGGATCCTTTCATACCGACACAAGCTCCCACGGGATCTATTCTGTCATCATAGGAATCGACGGCAACTTTTGCTTTCTCCCCTGGTATTCGAACCGCTTTTTTAATGGAGATCAACCCATCAAAAACTTCGGGAATCTCCTGGAAGAACAACTGCTCCAAAAATTTGGGGGAAGTCCTGGACATAATAATGGCAGGCTTGTTCCCTTTAAGTTCCACACTCTCGATTATCCCCCTCACATTGTCCCCTTTGCGGAAGAAATCCGATGGAATCTGTTTGTCTTTGGGCATAATGATTTCATTGCCCTCATCATCCAGCAGAATAATCGCCTTGTGACGAATGTGGTGCACTTCTGCCGTATAAATTTCACCTTCCAAATCCTTGAACTGCTTGTAAATGGTGGTATTGTCATGCTCATGGATTTTGGCAATTAGGTTTTGGCGAAGCGCCAAAATGGAACGCCTTCCCAGGTCCATTAGCTTTACTTCCTCGGACACATCCTCACCAACCTCAAAATCCGGTTCTATTTTGCGGGCCTCACTTAACGAAATTTCCTCGTTGGGCTCTTCCACCTCACCGTCTTCCACAACGATCCTGTTCCTCCATATTTCCAAATCCCCTTTATCGGGATTGATGATGATATCAAAATTATCATCCGAGCCAAACTTCTTTTTTAAGGCGTTCCGGAAGACTTCTTCCAAAATTGCCATTAACGTTACCCTGTCAATAAACTTATCATCCTTAAACTCCGAGAAGGATTCAATAAGCGCCAGATTTTCCATTTTTATCCTGCCATTAAAATTTTAATACAACCTTAGCCCCTTCAATCGCTGAAAAGGCAATTTCCTGTTTTTTTTCAACAGTATGCTTTCCCTTACCTACCGGTTTTGGTTCCCTTGCTTTCCACTCCAAAGTAATGCCGTTGTCATTTACTTCGGTCAATTTCCCTTCTATGCTCCTGCCTTCAGTCTTTACTTCCAAACTGCGGCCAACATTTTTTTTGTACTGTCTTGGAAGCACAAGCGGTGCCGTAGCCCCTGCGGATGTCACTTCCAATGAAAAGTCGGTCTCTTCCCTGTCCAAGTTGTGCTCTATGGCACGACTTATCTCCATACAATCGTTGAGCGAGACACCGTTATCCCCATCCAAAACCACTTTTATGGTATTGTCCCCACCAATGGTAAAGTCCAACAAAAAGAGGTCCTGCCGCTTTTCCAAAGCCTTTTTCAATAAGTCCCCAACCTTTTCCTCGAACATAAAATTGAGCAATAAAAGAGGGGACCTGTAGTCCCCTCATGAATACCTCGTATATCACTTGCGTGGTGCAAATATAGGATATTTCTACATTTTGCAAAATTTGTGGGTATACAAAAAATACCAACACCATCTGCCATTTATCTTTCGGGTCCAAATGGGAAGATTGTAAAGGCAATGGCTACCATTAAAATTGGATTTTGGAAGGTCTAAGCGAAAGGATAAATTAGTATTTTCACCATCGAACTAACCTAAAACTATAACTTCCATGAAAAGAAAAACCGTTTTTACAGGAACCATCGTTGTCCTCCTGTTTTCTGCATGTTCTTCGTATTTGACCAGTTCCGAAAATGTGGGCGAAACCAAGAAGCCCTATGAAAAGATACTCGTTGTGGGACGTTCAAAGGACAACACTGCTCGAATCAAATTTGAAAACAGTGTGGTTTCCCAATTGAAGGAAGTGGGCGTGAAAGGAACGGCTTCCCATGCGGCCAATAAAGTCATTGATTTAAACAAGAAGTATTCCGAAACTGAATTGGTCATTTTAAAGAAAACCCTCATGGCCGGTGGTTATGATGGTGTGATCGTTACCAATTTGATCAATACGGAAGAATACACCGATGTTATTCCAGGAAACACATCCACTGCCTATGTTCCAACACGGGCAGGAAGGTTTGGTCGCTATCTGGTCTATTATCCGGTCACAAGATGGGAACCGGACCAATTGAGAAGTGGTACCAAATATGTTTTTGAGAGTAGTCTTTACCGACTTACGGAAGATTCTGGTGATAACCTCCAATGGATAGGACGTTTTGAGGTCAAAGACCCATCCAACTTAACCAATACCGTGAACAAGTATGCCAAGGATTTAACGAATGCCCTGATAAAAAGCAGCATTTCCACTGACAACTAACGGCAGCCTTTAGGTTTCACCGGTCACCTTAAAATAAATTCCTTTCTTAAGAGGGGAAACCCTTTGATCCCGATCATGGCAACCCCCTTTTTATCGAGGTGATCATTGGATCATTAAAGATTTAAGTCGCGGCAACATGGACTCCTTCTTATGCTGTGAGCTTTCCATCTTGGAAAGTATGGTGTTGAGCAAGCTAATGGCCTCATTGATGTAAGGACCCTTGTTGAGCATGACACATTCCGCCTTTAAGGCTGTTGTGGCGTCGGTGATTTCTGAACGTGATGGCAGGCCACTTTTGGCCAAGTTTTCCAATACCTGTGTGGCCCAGATAACAGGTACATGGGCAGCTCCACAAATGGATACGATTTCCTGTTGGACCTGACCAATATTTTCCCATCCCGTTTCTATGGCCAAATCACCCCGAGCGATCATCACACCAACATTTTCCGTTTTCATGGCCTCAAGAAGGATGGGGACCAAATTCTCAAATGCAAATTGGGTTTCAATTTTTAGTATGATTCCCATGCGCTCCAATGCATTGAGCTTCTTGAGCACGTCATAGAGTTCTGTAACATCCTTAGGGCGGTTGACAAAGGAAAAGTTCACGATATCGGCGTTTTCCGAAACAAACACAAGATCTTCCCTATCCTTGAGGGTCAGACCCGAGAAGCCTAATTGGGTATCGGGAAAGTTAATACCCTTCTCCGCTTTAAGCTTGGATCCATTTTCTTTGGCCAACGTAATTTTTACTTTAAAATAGACTTCGTTGACCTCAGTAATAACACCCGCTATTTTGCCATCATCAAAGAATACGCGATCCCCTTCCTTTATATACGAGAATACTTCGGGCAGTTGACAGGATATCATCGCGGGTTGTGCCAATACACCTTCGTCCGAAAACTTGGCGGAAGTCCCTAGAATATCCTCTTTATGAATACGTATTTCGTCATCGACCTTAAGTACCAGGGCGTTTTCCTTTGGTGGGATTTCCCCAACGGTCAATTCCAACATTTCATCGGTAGTCGCATTAAGGACCAAACCAGGTTCAAAATAAATCGTTTGCATCGTTTCGGCCTCCACATTGGTATTGTTGCAGTTCGTTACCCTGAGTTGTCGGTGTTTTGACCTTGCATCCACCAAGGAAAGCACCTGGCCGATTTGCAGTTTACCCAAATCCCCCGATTTCATGGGAAGCATGTTTGGCAATGGCACATATTCCGATTCTGGAACGAGGATTATCATTCCCGGTTCGATTGCTTTACCAAAGGCATCCTTTTTCGGTTTACAACGCAATACCCGTGGTCCAGGGACAATCTTACCGGTCCGTATCTTGGGTCCGGCCAAATCCATGGCAATTTTCACTTCTTTGTTGAGTTCCTGTGCCGCCTTTTTGATATTGGATATTATTTTCGACCAAACTTCCTGGGAATCATGTGCGCAGTTGATCCTCGCACAGTCCATCCCTTTTTCAATCATTTGTTTTACCATTTCGTAGTCATCAGCGGCCTCCTTGGGTTGTGTGACCATAATCCGGACCCTTCTTTCGCTAACGCCCTCGCCAAGTAGGTTTTTAGTGTTTCTCGCCAATATTTTTTTCCCTTTTTTTATGGACCATTGCCCCTTCAGGGCTTCTTTTTCATGTTCCGCAACGGTAAGACCCAAGAGATAGCGAATTGTGAGTACACTCGCTTTGATATGCCCTTCGGCATTGGCAAAACGGGTAAGACCTAAATTTTTAAGGTGTTCTTGCATTTTCCGCACATCAAAACTTCGGAAAGAGCCATAATTGGCAAGGTTTTGGGCGCTTTTTTCATGATAGGGGCTTACATCCCCCAAAGTTTCTTTTAGACGCTCTTCATCTTCATTCATTTTGGCTATGATGGCGTCCAATTGCGCTATAACCCCTAAAACGATTGCCTTTTTTATTTTCATTTCCCTTGTACGATTGCCATTTTTGAACCCCTAGTTATCGCTTTCTGAACCAATACCACCGGAAGTTACGTGATATTCCTTCACTGATGAACGATATTACCGTTAGTTCCACATAAGAAAATTACGTCATTTTGAGTGTTTTTGCGATAGCAAAAATGTATCGAAAAACCACTCAATTTGACGGATTTTGGTTGATAGCAAATTATGCCGAACTTAAGTTATATTACTATTATATGGCACCTGTCTAGCCGGTCAAAGTAAGTCCAACTATGTGAAATTTACATGAAGTCTTCATAAAAAAACGGTAAAGTCGGTATTTTCAATCCATGGCAGATGACCAAAATGGAAAAAATGGCCATGTGAAAATTATTTCCCTGCTTTCAAAAGATTGATACCAATTATTTGGATTGGTTAATAAACTTGCCTATAACTACGGCAGTAATGATCACCAGATAAAAATTACCGAGCAATCCTATTAAAAGTGTTGCTTTTTGTGCAAGGCTGGTAATTGGAATGATGTCCCCGTAACCGATGGTCATTAACGTTATGAAGCTAAAATACATCAACTGTTCCGCCACAAACTCCGGCCGTTCCGGCATTCCCAGGAATGCGCCTTGAAAGGAATTGGGAGTGCCCATTTCTATGCTCATACATATAAAAAAACCGATAAGACCCAAGGAGATAAATCCACTGACCAATCCAAATATTACATTTTTGTTTACGCGTTTGGCATACCAGACTTGCCTGATTATCTCAAAGGAAACCACCAGGTAGAACAGGAAATAGCCCCCTAAACGAAGAAAGCCCAATTCCTTTGATGCTTTCCCCAACAATGTTGAAACAATGAACACAATTGCACTTAAGCCCAGCACTCCAACACAGAACCACATTAACCTCGGTTTTTTGGAAATAAGCAATATCCCGGCAAGTAGGTTGATCAAAAAAAGTATGGGATCCAAAACCGTTTCGAACAAAGCGGCCGGCATAATCAATGAGCCGAACAAAATGGCCACCTGACTGGACAGAAATAATTCAAAACGGCTATCATACAATTTTTCAAGCATTGGTAATTACCGTATGGATGTTTACTTTTTTCTGCTTTCCTTTCAAGAGCACATCGCCAAGATACTTTGTGGAAAAAAAATCATCTGAAATCAGGTCCTTCAATAGTTTTTCAGAAATAAGGATCGGCACTTTATATGAATTGCACTCTGCCTGTATACGGGCCGATGTGTTTATGACATCCCCATGATAGGCTACTTCCTTTTTGACCACCCCAACTTCGGCCACCATCAGCACGCCACCGTGCAAACCGGCCTTAAACTCAGGAAAGGCCCCATATTTGTTGGTGTAGTAGTCCTTTTTTGTTAATAATTTTTGTTTGAAGGCAAAGAAAAGTTTCACACAATTGTTGTTCGACAACCCTTTTTCATATGGCCAACTTAGTACGGCTTCATCACCGACATATTGATAGATTTCCGCATCATAATTGGGCACTACCTCATTCAAATCATAAAAACAATCCTGAATGAGTTGACTATATTTCAAATGGCCCAACTGCTCTGCTATTGCCGTGGAAGATTTGAGGTCCAAAAACATGAAAATACGTTTCTCCTCTTTGGGCTCTTTATACTTTCCAAAGAGCATTTTCAAGAAAACCCCTTTACCAAATTTGTCATTCGCAATTTGAATGGACGATAAAACCAATCCAGCTATGGCAATGTATAGGATGATGGCCCAAAACGTCTTGTCGAATATCCACCACCCTTTCTTATTGTTGATTCCCATGTCGTACACCAGATTGGTGATTTCAATGACCAGGGTGGAAAGTATCACTGTGGTAATGAGGTAAACAAGGAAACCTATGATTAAACTGAGTCCAATGGAGACTCTTTTGGAGAGGTATTTGTCCAGAACGAATTCAATAAATGCACCGACAACACCGATAAGTAGCCCAAACAGTGTGAACATGGACAACGCCCTGGAAAAGCTATACTCAGCAGGAGTGAATATCCCTTCTTCTTCGGCGAGGCCGTAATATCTAAAAATGGCAAAAAGCGCCATGGCAATCACCCAAAAAACAATTGACTGCCCAAGCTGTTTCAAAAGCTTTTTCAGGTCCTTATTTCGTCGCTTCATTACTACCCATCCAAAAGTGCTTCATTAAATTGATACCCTTTATAACTGACCTTGAAAAGGGCACTGTAAAGCGAAGGTATGAATAGCAGGGTGATAATGGTGCCAAATAGGAGTCCAATCATAATACTTATGGCCATTCCTTCCCACATTTCACCCCCGGAAAGGTAGAGGGGCACCAAACCCAAAATTGTTGTAAAAGTGGATAACAATATGGGTCGAAACCGTTGTAGGCAAGCCGCAATGACCGAATCCTGATTTGTTCTACCCGCCGCCAGTTCCACTTCCATACGGTCAATGAGTACAATGGCGTTATTGATCACAATACCGGCCAAGGAAATGACGCCCAAAAAGGGCATAAACCCAAAAGCTTCCTGAAAGACCAACAGTCCAATGACCACCCCAATTATCCCAAGGGGAATGGTAAGCACGACCATCGTCATTTTACGCACTGAATTGAATTGAATGATCAATAGCAATACAATGATAAATCCGGAAATAGGAAGATAGCCTATAATGGGACCCATGTTTTCTGCAGTTTGCTCGGCGTCACCTCCCAATTCGTAGGTATACCCGGAAGGCCACGCCCCATTGACCTGTTCTTCCAACCAAGGGGTGACCACTGACATGATTGCGGAGGCATTGCCCCCCTCGCGCAATTCACTGCTTATATTGATGGTACGCCTCAAGTCCAGTCTTTTTATTTTGGCATATTGCCAAGTGGGTACTATGGAGGCAACTTGTAATAGGGGTACACTTTTACCACTGTTTTGCGAATACACATTTAAGGTTTCCAAAGAAGCCAGGGTTTGTTGCTGGCTATCGCCACTCCGCATAACAATAGGTATGGATTTATTGTCCTCCCTATACTCACCGGTTTGAAAACCGTCCAACACAGTTTGTAGCGATGTGGCAATATCAGAACTGGTAATACCGGCATTCTGGGCCCTGTTCTGATCAATTTCAATCAAAAACTTTTTACTCTTTGGGCCCCAGTCATCCTTAACATTCTTCGTGAAATCCACTCCCGACAACTTCTGCTTTACACTTTCCGCTATGGTGGAAAGTTCGTCCGGTTCCGGTCCGGATACTTTAATTTCTATCGGGGTTCCTCCACCGCCAGAACCCAATAGCCCAACTTTAATATCCGCATTGGGAAAATTTCTAAAGGAATAGCCATCCAGCCGTTTTACCATTTCGGCATTTTCTTCAAAGGAAGTAGTGTTCACCAAAATGTGGGCGTAGTTTGAATTGGCTTCGTCCGGGGAATAGCCCAAATCATACGATTCGGGTCCTTCCCCAATGTAAGAGGACCAACTTACAATGCCTTTGTCCCTTTCTGCATTGACTTTAAGGGAATCTGCCATGAAGCCTTCTATTTGGTTCACCACATCTGTTGTGCGTTCTATTTTGTTACCCTCGGGCAAATTAATGTCAATGGTGATCATGTTACGATCACTGTCCGGGAAAAAGATGAAGGGGATAAAACCAAATCCGTACAGTGAAAGAAAGAAAGCCAAAAATATGCCCACAATAACTTTGTATTTATGCTTTAGCGCCAATAATATCAAATCCTTATAGTAGCCTTTGGCCGAGTTGATAATGCGATCCACAAGGCTGGGCTTTTGTTCCCCTTTGGGCGCTACCTTTAGAAACATATAGCAGAACATGGTAATTACGGTAAGTGCGATTAGCCAAGACGACATTAACGCTATGGTTATCACCACAAAAATGGGCCCAACAATATCCCCCATGGTTGTTGGGGACAGGTAGAAGGCCAAAAATGCGGCAGAAGTGGTTAAGGTAGAAATCAATAATGGCATCCATAACTCGGAAAAGGCTTCTATTGCGGCCTTATACTTTTCCACGCCCTGCTCGAGCTTTACCATAATGGTTTCGGCCACTACAATGGCATTATCAACCAACATCCCCAATGCCATAATGAGCGCAGCCAGCGTTACCTGGTTCAATCCCATATTGATAATGCCCATGAGCATCAAGGTCATGATGGTCACAATCGGAATTAAACTGGCAATGACGAATCCCGTACGGAAACCCAAAAAGACAAGCATGACCACCAACACAATACTTATGGATTGCATGAGGTTCACCATAAAATCACTCACCTTTACATCTATGTAATCATCCAAAGAAGACACTCTGGTCAATTCCAGACCGACCGGAAGGCGATTTTGCCATTGGGCCACTACTTGATTCACTGCTTCACCCAGGTAAACAATATTTTTATCTTCCTTGAGGTTAACATGCATGGTGATGGCTTCTTTTCCATCAACACTGACAATTTGTTTGGGGGGATCGATATATCCTTTTGTTACCGAGGTAATATCACCCAATTTTACCGATTGGGACCCATTCCCTACGGCAATCAACATATTTTGAATATCCTCAACGGAATCGAAATTACCGGTAGGCTCCAAAATAATACGCTCATCCCCCACATTGATCTGTCCCCCGGAACTTAAAATATTGGTCGCACCAATGCTCTGTTGCAACTTGGAAGCCGATAGGCCATATTCCTTTAAGCGGGTATTATCGAATTCCACAAAAACACGTTCGTCCTGTACCCCACCCAGTTCCACCTTGGCAGCATCCGGGAGTTTGATCAAATCATCCTTAATATCATCGGCATAGTCCTTCATTTCCGAATAACTGAACCCATCGGATGTCAAGCCCACAACAATGCCATAAACATCACCAATACCATCATCATTTAAATTAGGGTTTACTCCCGATGGAAGGCCTTCAATGGCATTCAATTTCCGACGTAAACGGTCCCAGACGGACTGGAGTGTTTCTGGCGAGACCTCGTCCTTTAACGAAACACTTACCACAGAGAGCCCGGTCCGTGAAGTACTGGTCACTTCCTTAAGCTCCGGAAGCTCCTGCGCCACTTTTTCAACTTTGTCGGTGACCAATTGCTCAACCCGTTCCGGACTGGCCCCAGGAAACTGGGAAACCACCGTAGCCACGCGGACGGTATAAGGTGGCATACTATCTTGGGATAAGCTGAAATACATATTGATCCCCAGCAGGATAATCGTTGCCAACACCATAAAGGTGATGCGATTTTTGTCAATTGAGAATTTTGCTAAATTCATTGGGTGGAGGTTATGGTATTTTTATTGCAACCTTACTTCTTGGCCGTCCAAAAGGGTCTGTAATCCCGCAATTGCTATTCGTTGTCCGGAGGAAAGACCAGAGGTTACTTCAAAGCCTTGGGCGGTTAAATTACCTATCTGAACTTCCTGCTTCTTTACTTTGGCCGTTTCCCCTTCTCCTTCCACCAGAAAAACAAAACGCCCGTTACTGTCCTCCCCTACGGCGTGGGCAGGAACAACCAAAACATTGTTGTTTGAATCGTAATCGCCAAAATCAAAAGTGACGTTGGCTGCCATACCACTCTTTATCGCATCACTGGGATTGGTAACAATAACCCTTACCGGATAGGTAGACGTATTGGCATCCACTGCTGGGGCCACTTCGGATACCCTGCCTTTAAACTGGTCTTCCGCTATGGAGGTAAAGTCCACTACGACATCCATATTGGGATGTACCCCATTAATGATACTTTCCGGAATACCCAGGGTAATTTCCATATCCGTACCGGCATTTAAAACGGCAACGGACTGTCCTGGGCTTACGTTCTCGTCTATTTCGGCGGAAACGGAAGCTATGGTGCCATCTTCGGGCGCATAGATATAGCCATAATTGATCTGCTCCTGTTGGATTTCCACCCCCCTTTTTGCAGACTTATAGCTCTCTTCGGCATTCCTAAAGGAATTTTTGGCAGCTTCAAAATCACTTAGGGAAGTACTTCCTTTTTCGTAAAGTGTTCGAACACGGTTGAGACTTAACTTGGCCGTATTCACTTGGGAAGCCGCACTGTTCAATTGGGTAATTGATTGTTCGTAAGCCAAACGGGACTGTACGTTGTCCAATTTGGCCAATAATTGGCCTTTTTTCACGTTCTGGCCCAGTTTTAAATCGAACTGTGTAATAATACCGGAATTTCTAAAGCTAAGATTGATGATCTTATCCGTTCTGGCCGTACCACTAAACGTTCGGGACTTCTCTCCCCCTAAAAAACCAATCTCCATATATTTTACGGGACGAAGCGATTTTTCCTCTTTCTTTTCCTCGGCTCCGCAAGAAAACAAAAGCACGCTCAATACCAATAAAAAACCGAATTGTTGTATTTTTTTCATGTTCCAAATGTTTTGGTCAATTAATTTTGGTTGTTCAGAAATTCAAAAAAACGTTGTTTGAACTCGTTATTTTTCTCTGGTGTGTTCAACAGAAAATAATAGCCCAGAAACCGCTCCAATTGCAGGGCATTGATCAAAAAGTTATATACCGCATTTGCTCTGGCCAGTTGGGCGTTTAAATAATTGTTTTGAGCGTCCAATAACTGTACAATGTTAACGGCTCCCTCGGAATAGGAGGCTCGAGTAAGCTCCAGGGCCTCGGCTGCCGTTTCTTCAGATATTTTTGACAATTGAATATTGGACATTTGGTTCACCAAATTCAACACCCCGTTTCTAACGTTTACCGAAATGCCCAACTCCAAATTATCCTTGTTGATTTCCAACTGATCTTTTTGGATAAGTGCCGTCTGTCTGTTGATATTGTTCAAATTCTGATTGATGATGGGAATGGAGATACTTGCACCGGCAGTATAAAAATTATCCACCAATCCAAACCCCAGGTTAGGGGGAACGGTACTCCCCGCCCCGGAACGATTAAAGGTAGAGCTATACTGCCCCTGTAGGGCAACCGTGGGTAAAAAACGACCGTAGCCGTTTAATCGGATGTTACGATCGGTGGCTTCAAGGCTATACCCCAGGGACTTTAGTTCAGGGGCATTTCGATAGGCTTCCTCAATCAAAAAGTCAACAAATGGTTCCCGAAGGCTGGGGTTGTCCAATAAAGCAAAAAGATCGTTGTAGTTATATTCCTTAAAAATTCCTTCGTCCAGGCCCACATCAGTAACATCAATTTCCAGATTGGAAGGATTGTTCAAAATCTGATTTAGAAATAAAAACCCTTGTTCCAATTGGTTAATGGCCTCGACCATGGCTTGGGTATTCTGGGCCATTTCACTTCTAAAGCGAAGCATATCGGACTTGCCGGACTGCCCAGCTTCAAAATTCTGTTGGGATATCTCTAGGTTCCTTTTGGTCAGATCCACGTTACGCACCTGTATCTGTGTATTTGCCTTAAGAATCAACACATTGAAATAGGCGTTCGCCGCATCAAAGATCAAATCCAACTGGGAGGCGTTAAAATCTTCCTGTTGCGCTTTTTGCAATTTCTTTTGAATGGCAATATTAGCATTGGCAGCCTCGGAAAAAACGGTTTGGTTGAGGGTAAGGTTTCCTGTGGTGGAAAACTCCGGGTTCTGTCCATTGCTAATTTCCGCCAAGTCTGGGTCCACATACGTCGCCGTGCCGGAAGCGGTAAGGGACGGCAAGTAATTGCTCGTGGCCGTTTTTACGTCCTGCGAGGCTAAATCCACATCTCTTTGATCGGACTGAATGGACAGATTTTGCTCCAAGGCTTCATTAATGACCGTTAAAAGGTCATATTCTTTTTCGGACAGGACATTCCTGAACTCACCGACAAAATCCGTTTCCCCAATCAGACTGTACTTCATAGGAAATCCTATGACGTCAGAGGTATTGTAGTTTATCGTCAACCTCGGGTTGTAATCTATAAAAACAGGCAATTCAGCCATTGGGGTGCCCGTGACATAGGCTTCAATATTTAAGGCAATACGCCTAAAGAACTGGTCCAGATTCTCTTCGGATTGTAAAGTGGCCAAAAAGCCCAATTTCACATCTGCCGGCCCGTTAACGGTAAACGATGGCAATTTGCGATCGAGAAGTTCCTGGACCAAGACCTTCTTTTCTTCCGTGGTCATAAAAAAACCACCGGCCATGTAAAAGGCATCGATCCCATCCAGGTTGGCAATGATATCATCAACGGACTCAAAGTGTATCAAGCGATAATCGGCTTCCAACCGGGCCAGTTCGGCATCAAAGATTTCCTTAAGGGGCAAGATTTCAGCAATTTGGGTATCCATGGCAATACCCAGGTTTTTAAAATCACTGAGCTCTTTAAATCGGTTCAAATCATCTTTATAGGATTCCGATTCTATCAAATAGGTGAAATTTTCAATTCCGGAATTGGCCTTGGAAAGATCCAATTGTTGCACATCCCTATTTACCGCTCCAAACAATATAGTAGGTTTTTGATGGACGGCAAGCGGACTAATAATTTCGTTATTGAGTACCCCAAAGGCCAAAATGATATCGATATCACTGGCCAAAAGTTGCTCGTAATTGTTTCTGGCCCGTTCCAAATCAAAATTGTTGATCAAAATGGCGTCTTCAGGAAAAACAATGATGGCATCTTCACCGACCACTGCCTTTACTTCATTTTTTAACTTATTGATCAAAGGCGCTACTTCCGGATTTGTCCTATCTACCAGGATTCCCACTTTATAGGTGCGTTTATCCTGGGCAATGGCTTGGCATAGACTTGCCATGAAGAATAAAAGGACAGCAAAAATTTTGATAGACTTCATATAACGGTTTCTATTTCAATACAATGAATTCATTAGACGATTTTCCTCACTCCCAAACCCCTTTTTGGCGAAACAACATGTCTGCCAATACCATGGATCTGCTCAATGGAAAAAAACACTACCTTCCGGTTTTGTTGCACGTCTATGCATTCTCGATAGGTTTCAATTTCAATTTTGTTATTAGTTTTTCTACGGTAAGTCCTTGTACCAAAATGGAAAAAATTACGATGATATAGGTCATTACCAAAAATAAATCACGTCCCATGGATTGTGTTAACCCCAAGGCCAATGCAATGGAAATAGCCCCCCTTAACCCGCCCCAGGTCATGATCAAGGTGGTATTGGGCACAAAATCCAATCGTTTTTGAAATAGTTTCACCGGCACCATCAAGGAAAGGTAACGACAGAGCAGTGCAATAGGGATGGCCAATAGTCCGGCATAAATGTAAACGGTATTGAATTCCAACACCAACATTTCCATACCAATAAGAACAAACAAAATGGTATTCAATAGAATATCCACCAGTTCCCAAAACTTGTCCACGTAGTCTTCCGTAAGTTTTGACATGGCACGTTCCCGGGTTTTGTTGCCCCCAAGCATTAATCCGGCCACGACCATGGCCAATGGGGCCGAAACATGGAGGTGTGTTGCGATCATGGTACCTGTCATCACCGTTGCCAAGGTAATGATGACCTCTATATTATAGTCATCAATTTTTTTGAGAAAGTAGTAGGTGAGCCATCCAAGCAAAAGGCCCAATAACAATCCCCCAAACACCTCCACACCAAACAACTCCAAAATACCGGTGAGTGAAAAACCAGATCCGCTACCGTTTGCCATTCCAAAAATGGTAAGAAAAATGACCACTCCAACACCATCATTAAAAAGCGATTCCCCTACAATTTTTATTTCCAACTTCTTTGGCGCCCCGGCCTTTTTTAAAATACCCAATACCGCAATGGGGTCGGTCGGTGAAATCAGGGCCCCAAAAAGGAGGCAATGGATGTAAGCAACCTCAAGCCCCAGTGCCATCAACAGGTAAAAAACGGCTGTTCCCACTAAAAATGTGGAAACCAATACCCCAAAAGTGGCAAAGACCAAAACGGGCCAACGTTGTTCCCTTAGTTTTTGCAAATCGGTATGCAAAGCCCCGGCAAACAACAAAAAGCTTAGCATAATATCCAGTAAAACCACCTTAAAATCTATTTGGGAAATGATAAAGCGTTCGGCTTCCAGCAAGGTGGCATCAAAATAGCTCAGCGCAAAAACGGCAAGGGTGAACAAAATGGTTATCAAAGTCAACCCAATGGTATTGGGCAACTTAAAAAAGCGCAGGTTGATATATCCAAATACCGCAGATAGAAAGACCAGGATACTAGTTATGACAAAATAATCCATCGAGATGTAAAACCAAATAATTAAACGGGGGACCTTAAATTTTTTGAAAAGTACGGATTATTTTAAGAGAATTTTTAGAAAAGATTTTCGGCGGCAATTCTGTTTAACGAATACCGACCAAAAGATGACATTTTAAGCCATAACCCCGTTCACAAATTAAACAAAACGTAGTTTGACTTTGGATTCATGGGTACCCAATGGTTTTCTGGTAGAAAGTAGGATTACGGACGGTGCCATAAACATAGACACCAGCAAAATTGTTACGGCCTTTGTTGGCTACCTCGGCTAAACTTCCCGCCCAGTTTTTATGGCATAAAAAAACCCATTGCTCTCGCAATAGGTTTGTTCAACTCCGTTGGCCTACTAGGACTCGAACCTAGAATGACTGGACCAAAACCAGTAGTGTTGCCAATTACACCATAGGCCAAAATACCATCAAAAGCATTTCACTTTTGAGCGTGCAAATTTAAGACAAACTTTTAGCTCACCAAATTATTTTGACCACATTCCAAAACCTTTGTGTTAAACCTTTTACTAAAGTGGTGAATTGTCTATGGTAATTTTGGTAAATTCGCCCCGATTGGACAACCAAGTACCGCATGTTTGCAAAAAATTATCAAAAATGGAACACCATCTTGGGATGGGTTTCCTTTACAATTGCCATAATTACTTACTTTCTTACCGTTGAACCAACAGGGAGTTTTTGGGATGCCGGGGAATACATCACCACCTCCGCTAAATTACAGGTAGGCCACCCACCAGGGGCACCCTTACTTCAAATGATAGGGGCGGTTTTTGCCATGTTCGCCTTTGGTGAGGCTTCCAAAGTTGCCCTAATGGTCAATATGGTATCCGTGGTCTCCAGTGCTTTCGCCGTGCTTTTTACCTTTTGGATCATCACCAATCTCACCCGAAAGCTGATTGCCAAAAAATCAAAGGTTTCCAATAGTAAGGCCATGGCCATTTTTGGAAGTGGTTTGGTTGGCGCCCTGGCATTTACCTATTCCGACAGTTTTTGGTTCAATGCCGTGGAAACCGAGGTGTACGCCATGGCAAGTTTTATTATGGCCCTGCTGTTATGGCTTGGATTAAAATGGGTGGACAACCTGGAAAATGAACTGGGGAATAAATGGTTGTTGCTCATTTGTTTTGTGGTAGGCCTGGTCTTTGGTATCCAATTTATGGGCTTTTTGGCCATCCCTTCCATAGGATTGCTCTATTATTTCAAAACCTATAAAAAGACCACCGTCAAAAACTTTTTGGTGGCCAATATCCTGGTCGTGGGGATTTTAATGTTGGTCTATAAGTTCTCCCTGACCTATGTACTGAAACTGTTTGGTTGGAGTGAAGTGTTTTTTATCAATGAAGTGGGACTTCCCTTCAATTCAGGGACCCTGATTATGGGCATGTTGTTTTTGGCCGTGTTCTATTTTGCCTTGCGCTACACCCGAAAAAATGGTTTTGAGATAGGAAACCTTATCACGCTCTGTCTCATGTTCCTTATCCTTGGTTTCTCTTCCTGGCTGTTATTGCCCATACGTGCCAATGCAAAAACCGTGGTCAATGAGAATAATCCGGAGGATGCCCGATCGCTATTGGCCTATTACAACAGGGAGCAGTACCCCGGAGTGGAAAGCCCGTTTTACGGTGCCTATTTTTCCAATTCCTTTGCACCCCCTGGGGATGATATGGACGATAAACCCAAATATGAAAAGGACGAAACCTTGGGTAAATATGTCATTGTAAACAATTATAAGGACGCTTTACAAAGTCCCAATAAAAAACATGTAGGTCTCCTGCCACGACTTTGGAGTGAGCAGCATGCGGAAAACTACATGCGCTACTTTGGACGGCTGAATTTTAGGATAAAACCTGAATACATTTCCCAGAACGAACTTAGGGATGCCGTAAACCAGTTTAAACAACTGGACGCCCAGGGCGAAATCGATACGGAACAGTACATGCAGTTCCTTAGAAGCTTTTCGGACTATATCGATGTGCAACCCCCAAGCTTGGGGCAAAACCTAAATTACCTTCTTGAATTTCAGTGGAGTTATATGTACATGCGCTATTTCATGTGGAATTTTGTAGGTAGGCAAAATGATGTGCAGGGACGGTACGATGAAAATGGGCATTGGCTGAGTGGCATCAAATTTTTGGACGCCCTGCGATTGGGCAGTCAGGAAAACCTTCCCAGTGATGTGCTGGACAATAAGGCAAGAAATACCTATTTCTTTTTGCCGCTGCTGTTGGGCATCATTGGAATCGTATTTCAAATTTCCCGTAACCCAAAACAGTTCTGGGTGCTTTTTGTGTTTTTCATGTTCACGGGCTTTGCCATTCAGTTTTACACCAATCCCTATATTTTTCAACCCCGGGAACGGGACTATTCCCTGGTGGGTTCGTTCTTCATCTTCTGTATTTGGATAGGATTGGGGGTTTATGGATTGTTTGAGGAAATCAAAAAACTGCTCAAGCCAAAACTGGCGGCCCCTATAGCCACCATACTCTGCGTATTGGCCGTACCCCTATTGATGGCCTTCCAGAATTGGGACGATCATGACCGTTCCGGTCGGTATACCGCCCGTTCCACGGCAAAAGCTTATTTGGATTCCTGTCAGGAAGATGCAGGGGCCATTTTGTTCACCATTGGGGACAATGACACTTTTCCGCTTTGGTATGCACAGGAAATTGAAGGACACCGCACGGATGTTCGTGTTGTGAACACCAGTCTTTTTGCCACGGACTGGTATATTGACCAAATGAAACGAAGGGCCTATGAAAGTGACCCCATCCCCTCTCAACTTACCCATGACAAATACAGTTATGGAACCCGTGATGCCATTTATTTTCAGCCCATCACGGAAAGTAGATGGAACATTAAGGATTTCATGAACTGGGTGGGCAGTGACAAACCCCAGACCAAATTCAAACATTTGTTCGAAAAACAGGGAAGGGAAGTAAGTGACTATCCGGCAAGTACATTGGATATTGTGTATTACCCCACCAATAAGGTCAGGGTTCCAGTCAATAAAAAAAATGTATTGGAAAGTGGACTGGTCAAGGAAAAGGACAGTGCTTTGATCGTAGATTATATTGATATTGACCTTCCCGAAAGTGCGCTGACCAAACAACGTATCCTGATGTTGGATCTTCTGGCCAACAACGACTGGAAGCGGCCCATCTATTTTTCAGGGGGAAGTTTTGACAGTGCCGAATATATATGGATGAAGGATTACCTCCAGTTGGATGGCCTGGTCTATAAATTGGTACCCATCAAAACCGAAAACAGGAGCCCTTTTGATATGGGACGGATCGATACCGATCTGATGTACGAAATTGTTGAAAAATGGGAATGGGGCAATTCTTCCGATCTGGACATTTACCATGATCCCCAGACACGTTCCCAGGGGCTGTCCTATAGAAGTAACCTGGCGCGATTGAGTGAGCAGCTCATTGCGGAAGGAAAAATTGACAAGGCCAAGGACATTATTGATCTGGCCATGACCCATATGCCCTTTGAACGTTTTGGCTTCTACACCTTTGTTGAACCTTTTCTCGATGGTTATTACAAAGTTGGTGAGCAGCAAAAGGCCAGGGAATTGTTTGAAAAACTAAAAAAGGTCTATCAGGAACGATTGGCGTATTATGCAGGAATTCCAAGGGATGAACAATATGCAAAGATTGAGGATATTTTGACCAATTTGGAAGCGTATCAACGTATTGTCTACATTCTATCGGACAATACGGATATGGAATACTCCGAAAAAGAGTCCTTGACCCTTAAAGAATACATAAGCCTATTCGATGACTTTGTGGATGACGGTGAAGAATACTATGAAGAAACCTTTGGCCCGGATCCGGATGTAATGGACAGTGTTCCATTGGATACCGTCCCCAATACCACGGATTCCCTTTTGGTGGATGATGAAGGGCAATAAAAATGTAAAGGAAAAAGGAAAAGTGTCCTAAGTGTATTCGTTCAGTATTCCAATGAGTGTATTGGCATCCTGCTCGCCACTTTGGCGCCATACCATTTCCCCTTTTTTGTAGATCATCAAGGTTGGTAAACCTTTAATTCGTAAGGCTTGGGAAAGCTCCTTGTTCTTATCGACATCTATTTTGATGACCTTGCCCTTATCACCAAGGGCAGCGGCAACATCACGTAAGACCGGATGCATGGACGTGGACTGTTCGTTCCAATCCGCATAAAAATCCAACAGAACAGGGATGTCTAAGTCAATAAGTTCACCAAATTTGGACATATGTTAACGCATTTCTAACTCAAAAGTAACAAAATTTGTTAAAGAGGTACCTTAAGTAGGCCCTTTAACCCCTTGATTTAGGTTAAATTCACGTTAAACCTTTCTTCTTAAGCGTAATTACCGAAATCTCTGGCCAAATCCCAAAACGCCCTGGATAACCAATAAAACCAAATCCACGGTTTACATTGATGAATTGATCCAGCTCCTTGTAGACCCCGGCCCAATACTTATAACGCCATTTTACGGGACTCCACTTAACCACACCGGGAATCTCCACTCCAAACTGCATCCCATGGGTATGCCCGCTCAAGGTCAAATGAAAATGGTAATCGTCATGAATCACCTCATCTTCCCAATGGGACGGATCATGGCTCATTAAAATCTTAAAATCCTCTTTTTGGACCCCCTGCTTTGCCTTTTGTAGGTCACCTGCCTTTTTAAAACGTCCCCTACCCCAATTTTCAACACCGATCAAGGCAATCCGTTGCCCGTTGCGTTCCAGGTAACGATGTTCATCCAACAACAGATCAAAACCCATTTCCTTTTGTAACTGTTTTAGGTCTTCCAAATTTCTGGCCTTGGCTTCCGCCGATGGCCATTGGGTATAATCCCCATAGTCGTGGTTCCCCAATACGGAAAACACCCCATCTTTGGCTTCCAGTTTGGCAAATGTATCGGCCCAGGGCTCCATTTCCGTAGCGCGATCATTGACCAAATCCCCCGTAAACAGGATAACATCACTTTGTTGCCTATTTACCAAATCCACACCATAGGCCACCTTCTTGGCATTATCAAAACTACCACTGTGCACATCGGAGATTTGGGTAATCCTGTATCCGTCAAAGGCCTCCGGCAAATCCTCAAACTCCAATTCATAGGTAAGCACCTGGTAATTGTATTTTCCCCTGTACATCCCATAAAGCAATGCCCCAAAAGGCAGTGCGGCCAATCCCAGTCCAATGGCACTTACAAACTTTCGCCTGGAGGGAAAGAACGTTGCACTTTCGTCGGAGACACCGGAAATCTTGTTGAATCCATAAACCGATAAACGTACCACATCCTCCAACAACAAAAAGAAGCCCAGAAAAAGGGCCAACAGAAAGAATGAAAAGAAGATACCTCCCGCTATGGCAATCCCCCCACGCATTGCAGAACCCGGTTCATAGGTGACCAATTTAAATATCATATAGCCCCACGCCGATACAAATGCCAGGACATAGACCAAATGAACCCATGGGGTCTTAAAAAGTGTTTTAAAGGCCTGGAAACCATAAATGGCCAAGGCAATATAAACTATGGAAAGAATGACGATAAATCGGGTCATAACAATTCTTTTTACAAAGCTATTTCTTTTAGGGCTTATTTGACGAGTTGAACTATTTGACGAACGACTTCCGAATTCGTTACGGCCACATGATGTTCCGCTAAGTGCCTGTTGGAATTCATGGGAATCTTTTGGTCCAGGGAGACCTTGTTTCCAAAGGCCGTTCCTGAAAGATGTAGCGCATAAAGCCCTGCTTCCTTAAATCGCATGGCATTTTCCAGATTCACACCGCCACCGGCCATTAGGGTCATTTGGGTCGTTTTCTGCCATTTCCTTAGGTTTTCCAGTCCCTTTTCGGCCGTAATTTGTTTCCCGGAAGTTAAAACGGTATTTACACCCATCCCCTCAAGTTGTTTCAATACGGTTTCTGGATGGTGCACCCAGTCAAAAGCACGGTGAAAGGTGAAATGCAGTGGTTTGGCCCACTCCACCAGTTCCCGGGTCCTTTCCAAATCCAAAGTGGAATCGGCATTTAAAACCCCGGAAACAATTCCTTCCATCCCCAATTCCTTACAAAAGGCAATATTGGCCATCATGACCTGAAACTCGGATTCCGAATAGGTAAAATGTCCACTTCTGGGACGAATCAGCACATGGATGGGAATGGCCAGTTGTTCCCTTACCAGTGTCAAGAGGCCATGGGACGGGCTTATACCACCTACCCCAAGCTCTGAACAGAGTTCGATCCTATGGGCTCCTGATCGTTGCGCATTAAGGGCAGATTGCAGACTATTGGCACAGACTTCTACTAGCATTTCCTGGTTTTAATAATTCCCATTGACCGTTGGTCTTCGTAAAAATGAAAGATGGAAGTCCAAAGATAGGTGCATCCATGCCAAAATAGTATATTGGAATCAAATATGAATCCATGCGCAGACGTAAGTTCCTAAAAAAATCAAGTCTTTCTACTGCGGGCATCGTTTCCGCCCCTTTATTCAGTTCCTGTAAGAATACACCGGAAGAAAAGGAAATACCCATTTCGGTACCGGCAAGAAAACCCATTGTGATTGCAACATGGGATGTTCCCAATGCCTCTGCCAAGGCCTGGGAAGTGCTGAACAGTGGTGGAACGGCACTGGATGCCGTGGAACAGGGCACCAAAGTGGAAGAGGCCGACACCAATAACCAATCCGTGGGTAAGGGTGGAAGGCCCGATCGGGAAGGTCGAGTTACCTTGGACGCCTGCATCATGGACCAAAATGGCAACTGTGGTGCCGTAGTCTTTCTACAAAATGTGACCCACGCCATCTCAGTGGCCAGAAAAGTAATGGAAGATACCCCCCACGTCATGCTGGCAGGAGAAGGGGCAGAACAATTTGCCTATGAGCAGGGATTTCCCAAAGAAAACCTCCTCACGGAAAAGTCGCGCTTGGAATTGGAGGAGTGGAAAAAGGAATCCAAATACCAGCCGGTCATCAATATTGAGAACCATGATACCATTGGAATGGTTGCCATTGACGAAAAAGGCGACATTTCCGGGGCCTGTACCACAAGTGGCATGGCCTACAAAATGGCCGGAAGGGTCGGGGATTCCCCAATCATTGGCTCTGGGCTGTTCGTGGACAATGAAGTCGGGGGTGCCGCAGCAACGGGCCAAGGTGAGGAAGTGGTGAAAACGGTGGGGAGTTTCCTGGTGGTGGAACTTATGCGCCAAGGACGTTCCCCACAAGAGGCCTGCGAAGAAGCGGTACACCGAATTGTTAAAGGCAATCCCGGGCACAAAGACTTTCAGGTAGGCTATATTGCCATCAACAAAAACGGGGAAACGGGAGGCTATTGTATCCATCCCGGCTTCAGTTATCGGGTATATTCCAAAAATGGTCATGAGAACATTGAACCCGGTAGTTTTTTAAAACCATAAAACGGGATTGCTCCCTATCGGATTTGACATCGATTTTTAACACATATGATTTCCTTTTTTCCAGTGCCTAGCCCCCTTACCAATTTTCGGGGTTCGGTCGCCAACCAATACTTTATACCCATTACCCTATGACAGAATCATCATCCAAATCATGGCTTCAGCGCCTAAAAGACGAAAGTTGGGAAGCAGAATTGCTGGTCTCCGCCGTAGCGATCTATGGAATTTTTCAATCGTTTGTCCTAATCGATTTTTTAATTGATTTTCTGATCAATGAACTAAACGAAACCCAGTATATAATAGGCTATTTTATAGCATTTATGGGCCTTTTGGCCTTTAGTATCCTGGCCACCATGTTCATCATCCATTTCATTCTTCGTTCCTATTGGATTGGATTGGTGGGGTTGAATTCCGTATTTCCCGACTACAGCATAGAAGATAGCGCCTATTCCGAAATCTATACCAAAAAGATGACGGACTATCTTCCAAAATTGTCCAAAAGCATTGATTCCATTGACGAATTGTGCAGTGTTATATTTTCGGCCGCTTTTACCATACTGGGCCTCTACACCTATATTACCGTTTTTAGTGCCCTGTATCTCTTTATATTCAACAAGCTTAAGGGTATTGTCCCCCTAAAGGTGCTTTTAATACCCATTGCCTTAATTGCACTACTTTTAGTGGCACAAACCATTTTGAACATTTTTGCGAATCTCAAAAAACTTAAACCTAATGCCCGTCTACAGCATTTGTTTTTTTGGGTAGTGAAGATTTCGAGCTTGATACTCATGGGACCTTTGGCAAAAAACTTTCTTCAGGTAAGTATGATCTTTGGTTCAAATTTCAAGCGAAAAAAAAGCCTTGTTACTTTGGTACTGTTGTTCTTCATTGCGGGAGCAAGCTTATCGGTTTTTCAAGCGCAGAAAACCAATTTGTTCCACTTGGTCCGTCACAAGGCACCAAAGGATTCCTATAAAACATATGCGTATTTCTACAACACCAACAACAATGAAAGTTCCTTTTTGCTTACTCCGGAAATTGACTCCGATGTTATTGAAAAAAGGGTGATGCGCCTTTTTATTCCCATTTTTGATAATGAACTTGACCATTTTGAGCAAGCTTGTGGTATCCAAAAACCCGAAAATCCGTTGAAAGAGGATAACGCTGAAATGCAAGGATTATGGAAGGACTACCTCTCCTGCTATCAACAAAATCATTTCGTGGCCATTGATGGGCGACCGGTTACTGTGGAATTTATCAAATACGACCATCCACAAACGGGGCAATTCGGTATTTTGGGATACGTGGACCTATCAGACCAAGCCAAGGGACAGCACCAATTGAAAATTGTGAAAAATGGGGCAAATGCGGTTTCCAAGGAATGGACCATCCCCTTTTATTATCACGGAAATCTTTGATCTTTCAATGGTAAAAGCCCTTGGTGTTCCCTTCTTTGGAGACAATTAATCTTTGTACATTTAAAAATCATAGCAATAATCACTTTTAACCAATAACCAATAACCTTTAACCTTTAACCTTTAACCTTTAACCTTTAACTAATAACTTTTAACAACATCAGATGTCTGACCAAAAAAGACTCTTTCTTTTAGATGCCTACGCTTTAATTTTTAGGGGCTACTACGCCTTTATCAAAAACCCAAGAATCAATTCCAAAGGCATGGACACCTCGGCCATTATGGGTTTTATGAATTCCCTTTTTGATGTAATTCGCAGGGAAAAGCCCGATCACTTGGCCGTTGCCTTTGACAAAGGGGGCAGTGTGGAGCGTACGGAACTTTTTGAAGATTACAAGGCCAACCGGGATGAGACCCCGGATGCGATCCGTATTGCCGTTCCCTATATCCAGGATATCTTAAAAGCACTTAAAATTCCGGTAGTGGAGTTGGAGGGCTATGAGGCAGATGACCTTATCGGTACTTTGGCAAAACAGGCCGAAAAAGAGGATTATAAGGTCTTCATGGTAACCCCGGACAAGGACTTTGGTCAATTGGTTTCCGAAAACATTTTTATGTATCGTCCCGCTCGGATGGGGAACGGAATAGAGATCTGGGGAATTCCGGAAGTCCAAAAACGCTTTGGGGTAGAGCGCCCGGAGCAGGTAATCGATTACCTGGGAATGATGGGTGATGCCAGTGACAACATTCCGGGATTGCCCGGGGTTGGTGACAAAACCGCACAAAAGTTTCTGGCGCAATTCGGTTCGCTGGAAGGCCTCCTGGCCAATACCGATCAGCTAAAAGGCAAAATGAAGGAAAAGGTGGAAACGAACGCCGAACTTGGTCGGCTCTCCAGAAAACTGGCTGAAATCAAAATTGACTGTGATGTGCAGTTTGATGCTGCCGATTTTGAAATGTGTCCTCCCGATGCCGAAAAAGTACAGGAGCTATTTGAAGAGCTTGAATTCCGAAGGTTAAAGGAACAATTCCTTAAACTGTTTTCCGGTGAAGCGGAGGCCAATCCCCAAACCACCAAAACCGAGACCAAGGAAAAAGTGTATTCGGAACAAGGTCAAGGGGAGGCCAAAGTAGCCGGAAGCGGGCAATTTACCCTTTTTGGAGGCAACCCCAGTGAAGCACCGGCAACCATTAGGGAGGTAAGTAGCCGAAAAACCATTTCCGAAGTACCTCACTTTTATCAGATGGTTCAAGATGGATTGGGCATGGAACTATTTCTAAAAAACCTGATGAAGCAATCCACGGTCTGCTTTGATACGGAAACCACTTCCATCAATCCGTTGGAGGCCGAACTCGTTGGCATTGCATTTTCCTGGGCGGCAGGGAAGGGTTTTTATGTCCCATTTCCGGAGGAAAGGGAAAAAGCCATGGCCGTTATCGAAAAACTAAGACCTTTCTTTGAAGCGGAGCATATTGAAAAAATAGGGCAAAACCTTAAATATGATATCAAGGTCATGCTTAATTATGGGATTGATGTAAAAGGGAAGCTATTTGATACCATGTTGGCCCATTATCTTATCAATCCGGATATGCGACACAATATGGACGTACTTTCGGAAACCTATTTAAACTACACACCTGTTTCCATCACCGAACTCATCGGTAAAAAAGGAAAAAATCAACTGAGTATGCGGCAAGTGCCATTGGAAAAGCAGACGGAATATGCCGTGGAAGATGCCGATGTCACCTATCAATTGGCCCAAAAGTTCCGTCCGGAGCTGACCGAAGCAAAGACGGACACCCTCTTTGAAGGGATTGAAGTACCCTTGCTCCGGGTTTTGGCGGATATGGAGCGTGAAGGCATTAATTTGGATGAAAGCTTTTTGAACGACCTTTCCACCGTACTGGATAAGGACATTAAAGAACTGGAAGGAAAAATCTACGAGCAGGCCGGGGAACAGTTCAATATTGGCTCCCCAAAACAGTTGGGGGAAATACTGTTTGGAAAAATGAAATTGGTGGACAAACCCAAAAAGACCAAAACCGGGCAGTTTTCCACTTCTGAGGAAGTGCTTTCCTATTTGGCCAAGGACCATGGAATCATTCAAAATGTTTTGGACTATCGTGGGCTGACCAAACTAAAGAGCACCTATGTGGATGCATTGCCCAATGAAGTCCAAAAACACAGTGGAAGGGTGCATACGGATTATATGCAGACCGTGGCCGCCACAGGTCGATTGAGCAGTAACAATCCCAACCTTCAGAATATCCCCATACGAACGGAACGGGGGCGACAAGTACGGAAAGCCTTTATCCCAAGGGATGAAGACTATGTGTTGTTGGCTGCGGATTATTCCCAGATCGAACTGCGGATCATTGCGGCATTGAGTGAGGAAGACACCATGATCGAAGCGTTCAAAAACGGGGAGGACATTCACGCCTCTACGGCTTCCAGGGTTTTTAATGTCCCTATTGATGAAGTCACCCGCGAACAGCGAGGCAATGCCAAAACCGTAAATTTTGGCATTATCTATGGCGTTTCCGCCTTTGGACTGAGCAATCAAACGGATTTGAATAGAACCGAGGCCAAGGAACTCATAGAAACCTACTACAAGACCTATCCCAAGCTCCGTAATTATATGGGGGAACAGGTCGATTTTGCCCGGGAAAATGGGTATGTACAGACCGTTTTGGGCCGCAGGAGGTATTTAAAGGATATCAACGCAGGGAATCAAGTGGTGCGTGGTGCTGCAGAGCGAAACGCCGTGAACGCCCCAATCCAGGGTAGTGCCGCGGATATCATAAAAATTGCAATGATCAATATCCACAAAAAACTTACGGAAGGTAACTACAGGACCAAAATGTTACTCCAGGTCCACGATGAATTGGTGTTTGATTGCTACAAACCCGAATTGGAGGAAATGAAAACGCTTATTAAGACCGAAATGGAAAATGCCTATACGTTGGCCGTACCCTTGGACGTGGAAGTAGGCATCGGAGCGAATTGGTTGGAGGCACATTAAAACCAAAAAGGCACCCGTTGGGTGCCTTTTTCAATCTCACTATGGTTTGGCTACCAGCTCAAAGCCAATTTAAACTTCGGTTTCCTTTCTTTTTTCTCAGCTGCTTTCCTAACAGCTTTCTTCGCAGCTTCCTTTTCCGCCTGGATGAACAAATCCATTGAAAACGGATAGGTCTGCCACATGTTCGGGTAATACGTTAACTTCTTCATACTACGTTTTTTTTGAAAAATGAGCGGCAAAGATGCTACTGCCCTTTGGTGTGGAAATCAATAGTATTACCCACTTTCTGTGCTATTTTACCCCAAATGACCCTTTTTAACACTCCCTTAAGGTAAAGTACCAAAAAAGTAAGGGAAATTCGATAAAACCAAAGTGATGAAATCGCTGTTACCATCCCTACTGTTTCTTTTGCTGTTTTTACTTTCCTGTAACCGTGATCTACCAACAAATAAGGACATTTCTGTAGCGAGGGATGCACTCCCTATGGCCCTAAAAAAGTTCAACAACGCTTTTGCCAACGGTGATTTGGCCATTTTGGATTCCTTGACCACCGAAAACTATGTACATACCAATGGAAGTTCCAAGGTCATTTCCAAAACGGACTGGTTCAATTATTTGCGACAAAGAAACCAACAGTTGAAATCCGGTGACCTAAAAGTCCCGGACTATTCCCTTGAGGAGCAACAAATTGAATACCACGGTACCACTGCCATCGTTACGGGAAAGGTGCATATTGTAACCCGTGATAGCCTCGGAACAAAGGAACATGAATACCGCATTACCAATATTTGGGTCTACGGGAACGGAAGTTGGAAAAGGGCCGGTTTCCATGATGGCAAAATACAGAAGCCCTAGCCTAACATGATCAGATACGTTTTAGCGGTATTTGAAACCCTTAACCCCGCCTTTTGAAGTGGGAACCCGGGAATCGGTTGGTGGTCCAGTTATATATTTTCCAAGGTGAGCCATCCTTTTGGAATAAGGTACATTCACAGTTTCCAATATCCATCCCGTGGACACTGATCGACACAATTCCCTCCTTACTGCATAAAGACTTTCAAAAACCTCGTCTCTCCATTTTTTGTCAACTTTTTTTTGTTGATAAATTTACAAAACATTGATTTAAAGATAATTAACTACTAAAAATGGGTAACTTTATGATTTTTGTCATAATCCATTTTTTTTCGTTTTTCCTAATTTTACATTCCCTTAACACCATTGCTAATTTTCTAAAATCCGTCCAAAAATGCAGTCGACCCGTGTCCAAACCGCCCCAAAAACCTACACCCAACAAGAAGCGTATGAAGCCTCCGTGGATTATTTTAAAGGAGATGATCTCGCCGCCATGGTCTGGGTGAACAAATATGCCCTAAAGGATTCTGAGGGCAACATTTATGAACGTACTCCAAACGATATGCACCGCCGTATTGCCAAGGAGATTGCCCGAATAGAGCAAAAGTATCCGAATCCCATGACCGAAGGGGAAATATATGATCTTATCAAGGATTTCAAATACATCGTCCCCCAGGGAAGTCCTATGGCGGGTATTGGTAATCCCTACCAGATAGCTTCACTTTCCAATTGTTTTGTAGTGGGGAACGATGGACAATCCGACTCTTATGGGGGCATCCTTAAAATCGATCAAGAACAGGTACAACTCATGAAGCGTCGTGGCGGGGTGGGCCATGACCTTTCCCATATTAGGCCTAAGGGATCTCCGGTTAAGAATTCCGCACTCACCTCTACGGGCTTGGTTCCCTTTATGGAGCGGTATAGCAATTCCACGCGGGAGGTGGCACAAGATGGCCGCCGGGGCGCACTCATGCTTTCCGTAAGTATCAACCATCCGGATGCCGAAGATTTCATTGATGCCAAAATGGAACAGGGAAAGGTTACAGGCGCCAATGTTTCCGTGCGAATGGATGACGATTTCATGAAGGCCGTGGAAACCCAACAACCTTATGAGCAAAAATTCCCCGTTTTTAGTGAAAACCCCAAATACAGTAAGACCATTGATGCCAAGAAACTATGGGATAAGATTGTGGCCAATGCATGGCAGTCCGCAGAGCCGGGCATCCTCTTCTGGGATACCATCACTAGGGAATCCGTTCCCGATTGTTATGCGGATTTGGGCTATAGGACGGTATCCACCAATCCCTGTGGGGAAATTCCGCTTTGCCCTTATGATTCGTGCCGCTTATTGGCCATCAATCTCTTCTCCTACGTGGAAAAACCCTTTACCAAAGCGGCCACTTTTAATTTTGACCTTTTCAAAAAACATGTGGCCCGGGCGCAGCGCATTATGGATGACATTATTGACCTGGAACTGGAAAAAGTAGATGCAATCTTAGGTAAGATAGCCTCGGATCCCGAACTGGAGGAGGTCAAAGCTGTTGAAGTCAATCTTTGGAAGAACATCCGCAAAAAAGCACGGGAGGGACGGAGAACGGGAATTGGAATTACTGCTGAGGGTGATATGCTCGCAGCCTTGGGGCTACGTTACGGTACCGAAGTGGCCAACGAATTTTCCGTAGAAGTACACAAGACCATTGCCTTGGCAGCATACCGGGAATCCGTACGGACAGCCAAGGAACGTGGGGCCTTTGGCATTTTTGATGCGGAACGTGAAAAGGGCAATCCATTTATCCAACGCCTTCGCAAGGCAGATGAAAAACTGTATTATGAAATGTTGGAGCACGGACGCCGGAACATTGCACTCCTCACCATTGCTCCAACGGGAACCACCAGTTTAATGACCCAGACCACCTCAGGTATTGAACCGGTATTCCTTCCCGTATACAAAAGACGCCGAAAGGTGAACCCCAATGATACGTCGGCTCGGGTGGACTTTGTGGATGAAGTTGGGGATTCCTGGGAAGAATACACAGTGTTCCATCACCGATTTAAGCAATGGATGGAGGTCAACGGTATCGCAATGAACCAAAATTATTCCCAGGAAGAACTGGACGCACTGGTAAAAAAATCCCCCTATTACAAGGCCACGTCCAACGATGTGGATTGGTTGAGCAAGGTACATTTACAGGGAGCAGTCCAAAAATGGGTGGACCACAGTATTAGCGTTACGATCAACTTGCCCAACCATGTATCCAAGGAGTTGGTGGGACAACTCTATTTGGAAGCGTGGAAAAGCGGCTGCAAGGGCGTTACGGTATACCGGGACGGATCGCGTTCCGGCGTGCTTATCTCCAATGAGGACAGCAAAAAGGAGGAAAAAGAGGGCGATACCCTGGTCGTATTTCCCAAAAAAAGACCTCAGGTTTTGGAGGCCGATGTTGTGCGCTTCCAAAACAATAAGGATAAGTGGATTGCATTTATAGGGCTTATCGAGGACAAGCCTTATGAAATCTTTACCGGTTTGGCCGATGATGAGGACGGTATACTTCTCCCAAGGTGGGCCAACAAAGGCCTGATCATTAAAAACAAAGATGAGGAGGGCAATTCCCGGTATGATTTCCAGTACAAAAACCGCAGGGGCTACAAAACCACTATTGAAGGTCTATCGTACAAATTCAATCCCGAATTCTGGAACTATGCGAAACTGATTTCAGGAACTTTGAGACAGGGCATGCCCATAGAAAATGTGGTCCACCTGATCAATGGCCTTCAATTGGATAACGAGTCCATCAATACCTGGAAAAATGGAGTGGCACGTGCACTGAAACGATATGTGGCCGATGGTACGGTTGCCAAGGGACAAAAATGCAGCAACTGCCAATCCACGAACCTCATCTATCAGGAAGGCTGCCTTACCTGTAAGGACTGTGGTTCCTCCAAATGTGGATAACGGCATAAACATCAATGCCCCTTAAATGGGGAAGTGGAATACATGATATCCCGCCTTAATCTTACAAAGATGGGCGGGATCATTGATTTAAGGATTACCGTATCCCAGGTCAATCTTCCACATAGACCAATCGAAAGCCAGTATGTTCCAAACCGGTATCCGGGGTGGAGCTCATACGTGCCGAAGCCCTGTAGCCCGTACAGTAACTTTCACTACATAAAAACGACCCCCCACGAATCACTTTTTGTTGTTGGGGATTCAGGTATTTTTTGAAGTAGCCGTCCTCCCTTCGCTCCAACATTTCATAGGCATTGGGATAATAGGTGTCCAAACACCACTCCCAAACATTTCCCGCCATATCAAAAAGTCCAAAACCATTGGGCGGAAAGGAGCCGACTTTGGCCGTTTTTTCAAATCGGTCCTCCAACAGATTTTCCACTGGAAAATTACCTTGGTGAAAATTGGCATTTTGGGTGGCTTGGGCAAAATCATCACCCCAAAAATATTTGGTCCCCTGGGTTCCCCCACGGGCGGCATATTCCCATTCCGCTTCCGTTGGCAATCGCTTACCTACCCAATGGGCATAGGCCATGGCATCATACCAGGCTAACTGTACCACAGGGTGGTTTTCCTTGCCCGCTATGGAACTGCCCGGTCCATACGGTTGTTTCCAGTTGGCCCCTTTTTGGAACTTCCACCACATTTGGGGATTGCTCCCATCGAATACCAAAGCTCCGGGATCATAACGTTGTCCTTCAATAACGGCCTCTTTTTCAGCAATGGTCACATAACCCGTGGCATCCACAAATTCCTTGAATTGTGCATTGGTCACTTCGGTCCTATCCATCCAAAACGAACCTACGGTTTCACTATGGCGCGGAAACTCATCCCTTCTTGCCTGATCGGAAACCCCTCCCATCATAAAAGTCCCTCCTTTGATTTGTATCATATCCTGGGTAGGGTCGATATCTTCCTTCCTTGGAATTTTGGAAATTTCCAGTAAGTACGCTTCATGGGCACTCATTTGTTTTTCAACAGTGGGTGCCGTTTGGGTTTCCGCGGCTTTTGATGCTTTTTTACACCCCATCAAACCAAAAAAAAGAAAAAGGAAAAGGATAGGCCTTTTAGTGATATGCTTCATAGTTTGCCCCTATTTGATCCAAAACTTTTAGAAAGGTATCAAATTCCATCAGATCCAGATTCTTTACGGTTTGCTTTCGAAGGGCGACGGCGTGGGGCAATACCAAATCGATAAGGGTTTTTCCTTTGGGGGTCAGTTCCAATTTAAACCGTTTTTGATCCCCATCAAAACGCGTTTTGGTCAGCCAACCTTTTCGTTCCAAACCACCGATAACCCTGGAAATCGTGGCCCTGTTCCTGAAGTTCAATTGAACGATCTCCCGTTGCGAGGCATTGTCCCCCAATTCATGGACTTGGTGCAGAATAACCCATTGTTCAATGGTCATTTCCACTTGCAACTGTTCAAATTTTCTTAGATAGGCTTCCTGGACCTTTCGAAGCACCAAATCCAAATGAAGGCCTATTCCTTGTATTTCATCAATTTGATTGAGCAATTTTAACCTGAAATTTTGATTCAAAAATCATTTCGCATTTCAAAAATACTTATTTTTGTTGCATCAACAACAAAATTTTCACAAACAAAATATACTTCCATGGAAACTTCTACAATTCCTAAAATTCATGATGAAGCCAAAGACTTTATGCCCATTAATGGCACGGACTACATAGAACTGTACGTTGGTAACTCCAAACAGGCCGCACATTACTATAAGACCGCTTTTGGTTTTCAGTCCTTTGCCTATGCCGGATTGCGAACTGGACTTAAGGATCGGGAGAGCTATGTGGTAATTCAGGACAAAATACGTTTGATCCTCACCTCACCCCTAAAAAGTGGAACTGAAATTGGACAACATATAGACAAACACGGTGATGGTGTAAAGGTGGTTGCCCTTTGGGTGGATGATGCCACCTACGCCTATGATACTGCGGTTTCCAAAGGTGCCAAATCCTATATGGAACCTGAAACCGAGGAAGATGAAAATGGAAAGGTGGTTCGGGCCGGAATTTATGCCTATGGTGAAACCGTCCATGTTTTTGTAGAGCGAAAGGACTACCATGGTACATTTTTACCAGGTTACGTCCAATGGGAGACCCCCGATTACAATCCTGCACCCACAGGATTAAAATATGTAGACCATATGGTGGGCAATGTGGGGTGGAACCGCATGAACCATTGGGTGGAATTCTATGAAAAGGTAATGGGATTCGTGAACATCCTTTCCTTTGATGACAATGATATTTCAACGGAATACACGGCATTGATGAGTAAGGTGATGAGCAATGGGAACGGGCGTATTAAATTCCCAATAAATGAACCGGCAGAAGGGAAAAAGAAATCACAAGTTGAAGAGTATTTGGATTTTTATGAAGGTGAGGGCGTACAACATATTGCGGTTGCCACGGACGATATCATCAAAACGGTCAAGGACTTGCGTAGTCGGGGTGTGGAATTCCTTCGGGTGCCATCCACCTATTACGATGCCGTTACCGATCGTGTCGGAAAAATTGATGAGGACATTGCGCCTTTAAAGGAATTGGGGATTCTGGTGGACCGTGATGATGAGGGGTATTTGCTTCAAATCTTTACCAAACCTGTTGAACCAAGGCCCACCATGTTCTTTGAAATCATTCAACGAAAAGGGGCACAATCCTTTGGAAAGGGTAATTTTAAAGCCTTGTTTGAAGCCATTGAACGGGAGCAAGAGTTAAGAGGTACTTTACATTAATCATTAAGTTCAGCCTAAAATTCAGAAACTAGAACTCTGAACTCTGAACGCTGAACGCTGAACGCTGAACTTACAACACATAATTAAAAAAAATGCCGATTTATCATAAACTGGGCGAAATTCCGCAAAAGCGACACACCCAATTCGAAAAACCTGATGGGAATTTGTATTACGAACAATTGTTTGGTACCATAGGTTTTGATGGGATGTCATCGCTGCTCTACCACATTCACCGACCTACACAAGTGAAGGAAGTGTGGAAACCTTTGGACGTTAGCCCCAAAATAGCAGTCGCAAAGAATATCACCTCAAGGAAGCTTGTTGGGTTCAATGTAAAGCCCAAAGACGATTTCCTGGAAGCCCGCGAACCCCTTTTGGTGAATTCCGATGTGCATGTGGGACTTGCCGCACCAAAGAAATCCCTGACTTCCTATTTCTATAAGAATGCCGATGCCGATGAAATGCTTTTTATCCATAGGGGCACAGGTACCTTAAAAACGTTTTTGGGAAATATCCCTTTTGAATATGGCGATTATTTGATCATTCCCAGGGGGATGATCTATCAAATTGAATTCGATACGGAAGACAACCGGATTTTATATGCAGAATCCTTCCATCCCATCTACACGCCCAAACGTTACCGAAATTGGTTTGGGCAATTGTTGGAACATTCCCCATTTTGTGAACGCGACTATAAATTGCCCCAGGATTTGAAGGCACATGATGAGAAAGGTGAATTTGTGATGAAAATCAAGAAGCAGGGCATGCTCCATAGCCTGATCTATGCCACCCATCCGTTTGATGTAGTGGGTTGGGACGGCTATAATTATCCCTACGGATTCTCCATCCATAATTTTGAACCCATTACAGGTAGGGTACATCAACCGCCTCCGGTACACCAGACTTTTGAAACCGGTGCCTTTGTGGTCTGCTCTTTCTGTCCACGCCTATACGATTACCATCCAAAGGCCATCCCTGCCCCATACAATCATTCCAATATTGACTCGGATGAAGTATTGTATTACGTAGATGGTGATTTTATGAGCAGAACGGGCATAGGGCCTGGATATATTTCGCTGCACCCTGCCGGTATCCCCCATGGACCACACCCTGGCACCTATGAAGCCAGTATCGGAAAAAAGGGCACAGAGGAATTGGCGGTCATGATCGACACCTTTAAACCGCTAATGGTAACCGAAAATGCCCTTAAAATAGATGATGGCAAATATTACAGTTCCTGGACCGAATAAACTAAATTAATGTCATTGCGAACGGACGTGAGAAGTCTCAAATTTAGATTTCCCGATAGCTTCACTCATTTCAAAATGACCAAATAACCCTAAAAAAGAATGATCATAGACATCCCTGAAAACTCGGATTTTTCAATACACAATATTCCCTTTGGCATATTCTCCACAAAGGATAGGGGTCCACGTGCCGGAGTGGCGATTGGAGACCATATCCTGGATTTGGTGGCCCTCCACAGGCTTGGTGCTTTTGATTTTGAAGTCTCGGTCCTTGAACGCGATGACCTAAATGACTTTATTGCTTTGGGTAAAAAGGTGACTTCCAAAGTGCGGACCGACATTCAAAAATGGCTACAGGATGACAGCTCCATCCTGGCTGGAAAACAAAATCTTTTTGTGAGGCAATCCGAAGCCCAAATGCATATGCCCGTTTGTGTAGGGGATTACACGGATTTCTATTCGAGTATTGAGCATGCCACCAATGTAGGTAAAATGTTTCGTGACCCCGAGAATGCCCTTTTACCCAATTGGAAGCATATTCCGGTAGGTTATCACGGAAGGGCAAGTTCCATAATTCCAAGCGGGGAACCTATTTACCGTCCTAAGGGACAGACCATTCCCAAGGATGCCAAACAACCCATTTTTGGACCTACCCAACGCCTGGATTTCGAATTGGAAATGGGTTTTGTTGTAGGGAAAAATACGGAAATGGGAAATGCTGTTTCCACCAACGATGCCGAGGATTATATTTTTGGTTTGGTGCTTTTCAATGATTGGTCCGCCCGTGATATCCAAAAATGGGAATATGTCCCACTGGGTCCATTTTTGGCAAAAAACTTTGCGTCTTCCATTTCCCCTTGGATTGTAACCTTGGAAGCCTTGGAACCCTTTAAGGTTGAAGGACCAAAACAAGAACCCAAGGTACTCCCCTATTTGGAGTATGGAGGTAAAAAGAACTATGACATCAATTTGGAAGTAGGGATTTCCCCTAAAAATGAAAAGGAAACGACCGTTTGCCAGAGTAATTTCAAGTATATGTACTGGAATATGGCCCAACAATTGGCACATCATACCGTAAACGGTTGTAATATTCATGTTGGGGATATGATGGCTTCGGGAACCATTTCAGGAAAGGAGGAAAACAGCTTTGGATCCATGTTGGAATTGGCTTGGATGGGCACCAAGCCCATTCAAATGAATGACGGTTCTGAACGGAAGTTTATCCAGGATGGTGATACCGTAACCATGCGGGGTTATGCCCAAAAAGGCGATATTCGCGTAGGTTTTGGTGAGGTAACTACTAAGGTTTTACCGGCCAAATGAAGTCTATTATGTCAATTCGATAAGAGCGAAGCGATTGGGAAATCCATTAATGGGATTACCCTTCTTCCCGTCCCTTAGGTACGGACTTCCGAAATGACAATTATAGACAACCCATAGATTTACACCTAGATTTATCTTTGTCAAAAAAAAGGGCAGAAAAAACGATTATGAGCATAAAAACGATTGATCCAAATACCATATCCCAACCTGATTTACATGGAATCCTATTGACAGCAGTAGCACCCAGACCCATATGTTTTGCCAGTACCATTGATGGGGAAGGGAACGTAAACCTAAGCCCTTTTAGCTATTTCAATGTATTCAGTTCCAATCCGCCAGTGCTCATATTTTCCCCTGCCAGAAGTGGACGTGACAATAGTCTGAAGCATTCCCATCAAAACGTGAAGGAAGTGCCGGAGGTCGTCATCAATATTGTGAACCATCCCATCGTTGAACAGATGTCATTGTCCAGTACGGCCTATGAAAAAGGGGTCAATGAGTTTATAAAGGCCGGACTTACCCCCGTACCAAGTGAAACGGTAAAACCGCCAAGGGTAGGTGAAGCCCCCGTTTCCTTTGAATGTGGTGTAACCGAAATTATTGAACTTGCGGACACTCCAGGTGCAGGGAATTTGATTTTGGCCAAAGTACAGCGCATCCATATCAATGACACTTATCTCACGGAAGGCAAGTTGGATACCCAAAAATTGGATTTAGTGGGTAGAATGGGTGGAAATTGGTACATACGGGCCAATAATGAGGCCCTTTTTGAAATTCCAAAGCCCATAAGGACAAAAGGGATCGGTGTTGATGGATTACCCAAGGAAATTCGGGAAAGTACAGTGTTAACGGGAAACAATTTGGGTCGTCTTGGGAATTTGGAGTCCCTTCCAACCTTGGAAGAAATCGAAGCCGTTAAAGCGGACGATGAAATTAGAATGATGGCAAAAAAAATGGAAGGGAATACCGCCAAACACAAAAAACAACTCCATTGGTTGGCACAAAAGGTGCTGGAAGAAGACCATACCCATAAGGCAATGACCATTCTCATGTATGCGGAAAATCTTTAAGTAATGGACAAAGGAATAGCATCCATCTTCAAACCTTTTCTAGAACCTAAAGAGGTCTATAAAGGCGGAAAAAATATCCCGCTCTCGGACAAAAAAATCTATAAGCTTTCTTCCAACGAAAATCCGCTGGGAGCATCCCCCTTGGCAATTGAAGGATTAAAATCCGCAATCCCTAAAATTGCCCACTATCCTGACCAAACGGATATTCGATTGCGGGAGGCATTGGTCAACGATTTTAAGGGAGAATTGCATGTGGACCAATTTGTTACGGGAAATAGCGGTTCCGAAATCATCGATATGTTGCTTCGCGCCTTTATCAACGAAGGGGACGAAGTTATTTTTTCCAATCCCTGTTTTTTGCCCTACTCCGTTTTTTCCCGCTGGTACGGTGCCAAACAAATCGATATTCCACTGAGCCTACCCAATTATGAATTGGATAGGGAGGGTATTTTGAACGCCATAACCGATAGAACAAAAATTATTTTTTTAACCAGCCCAAACAATCCAACGGGAACGTATATTCCCAAACCCGTCCTGGAGGATTTTCTTGAACGTATCCCCAAAAATATTCTGATCGTTTTTGATGAAGTCTATCGTCATTTTGCAGATGCCCCCGATTATACTACCGCCTTACCTTATGTAAAGCATGGTCACAATATCATAGGCTTGAACAGTTTTTCCAAAACATATGGATTGGCAGGTTTACGGATTGGGTATGCCTATACCACCAAAACCATAGCCAACTATATCCGATTGATCCACAAACCGTTTTTAATGCCCTTGACTTCCCTTGAAGCTGCAATTGGGGCCTTAAGTGACCATGAATTCCTGAATAAAACGGTAAAAACGGTCCATGAAGGCCGGAAATATCTGGAAAGTTCCTTTACCTCGTTGGGAATTCCCTTTTGGCCCACCCAGGCCAACTTTTTTATCGTGGACCCTCCCCTTCCGGAGATGGAATTCACCAATAGCTTAATGGAACACGGGATTATGGTCCGCCCCGTATCACAATTTGGAGCACCGGGAAAAGTACGGATTACCATTGGAGACCAAGAGGCCAATAGCGCATTGGTCGATACCTTACAAAAACTAAAAGCCCACTGAATGGCAGTGGGCTTTTGGATTACTCCATCCTTATGTTTTACTCCCTTGTAAACACCACTTCGGCGCCTGCATAGTTATTGGCGTCAATATCCTCTCCCGCGATGATCAAGGTATTTCCTTCCAATGCAATGGTAAGGGTTTCCGTAGTTCCACTGCCATCATCAACTGTGAGTTGATTTCCTTCCAAAGTCCAGGTGCCTGTTTCACTTTCACTTTCTGTTGGACATGAAACATCCAATCCCATGGGCCCAGCATTAAATTCAATAAAATTCAGTCTATCCGTGCTGGAAACCGTTCCATCCGCAGTAAACGTAAAACTGACCAATACACAATTTTCCTGTACAAGTTGGTCAACCAACTCATCGGCCAAAATTAATGTCGAATCGTTGGGGTCCTCACTAAATCGGACATCGGTCATGTTCCATGTACCTACCAGGGCACTCGTTTCCAATTCATCGTTGCTGCCCTCGTTGTCCGTTGAACATGCAAAAAAGGTCATTGTAGCAATAGCTATTAAAATCCAATTCTTTTTCATCGTTTTAGTTATTTGGTAGTGAATCAAGAACGATAAAAAAAGGGTTATAGTGTAAAACCCATAAAAGGAATGCACTACCATCGGGCAGAACTATCAAGGCGTCAGCATCAAGATTGCTGCGCTCCAAGATCCAAGAACAGGAATTGTCCTATATTGACCCTTGGTTCCTATGTTATTTGACTACCCGTAGGTTACCAGAGGCATGGCTTGGGGGAGTTCAAATGGTCAAAATACGAATCGATATGTGGCCTTTATCAAAGCGTAAGAAGAATTCTCAAGTGGTCATTGAAACGTGAAGTTATACGTCAATGCAAATAATGGGCTGTTGAGCAGAGCAATCTCATAGGAACCCAGAGGGCTTGACCCAAAAATGTCTGCATTTTCAATTCCCGTACGTTGATCAAAAAAAGCGTTGATAGGATTGCGCCTGCCATAGACATTATAAATGGTAAACGTCCAATCTCCCACCCAGCGTTTGTTTGCTTTTTTGGAATACCTGACCTTCCAGGAAAAATCCAACCGATGGTAAAGGGGAAGCCTGGCATTATTGCGCTCCAGAAAAAGAGGCACATCTATATTTTCAAACTCAACTACCCCATTGGGGATGGTAAATGGCCTACCCGATTGTCCTGTAAAGTTTAGGCTCCATGTATTAAAAGCATCCCCCTCAAAATTGATGGTAGCATTCAAGACATGTGGCCTATCAAAATCTGAATTGAACCACTGGTTGTTGTTGATTCTATTGGCAGGAATTTGATCATTGGTACGCAATGCACTTCTGGACCAAGTATAATTCAGCCAACCATTGACTTTCCCGTTTGGTTTTCTAAAGCTCAGTTCCACCCCATAGTTCCTTCCCTCTCCCTGCACCACGGAATTTTGTAAAAATTCTTCCAGAAAAAAGTCGGCCCCCGGCCTAAAGGTTAAATTGTTTTGTGTCCTTCTATAGTAGGCTTCAAGGCCCATCTCAATTTTGCTCTTTTCCGACAAATGATAAAACCCAATACTGTACGAATTCCCTCTTTGTGGTTTAATATTTTCATCCGCCGTTTTCCATCTGGACGTAGGTAAAGGTGTGGTTGCATTGAAAACGTTCTGCAAATATTGGTTTAGTCGTGCATAACTCAGTTTAACCGTGCTTTGGTCATTAATATTCAATACAGCACCCAATCTGGGTTCCAAATCATGATAAGAGGTAGCGACTTCCCCTTTTTCAAAGAAACGTGTATCCTCAATATCCGTACCCAAATCGTTGAAAACAGGCTGCTCAAAAGGACCAACAAGCAGGTAGGAATTATGGCGAAGCCCCAAAGAAAGTGACAAGAATGTATTGGCAGACCAATTGGTATTTAAAAATGTGGACAAGACATAACTTGTCTCCCTGTTTAAATTGACCGATCTTATACTGGTGGACTGCCCAGGGTTAAGATTTCCCGGATCAATATCGTATCGATTCCCTTGAAAACCCAAATAATAATCAAACCTATCGTTTACTTCCTTTGAAAACTCCGAAGACAGACTTAAATATCTGATCCTTGAATCATACAATATTTCGTTTGAACTATCAATTTCTGGGAAAATAATCTTGGGAAGGTAATCACTTGAAACCAATACGGTCTTCAACGTGCTTACATCATCAAACGTATGCAGCCATTTTAAAGTCCCGTTCAGTGTCCTAAAATCGAATTGGTTATTTTCTGCACTGATGTTTTCAACCTGCGAAATGAAATCCAGCTGATAAAAATCCTTTGAGTAAAATCCCGTAAATGCAATTTGATCTTTGGGACCTGCCAAATACAAAAGCTTAAGGGTAGCATCGTAAAATCGGGCTTTGGTATTGTCCAAGCGTTCAGAAAACAGGGGGAGTAAAAAATCGGTGAAGCCTGCTCTACCTCCAATCGCCATACTAAGTTTGTCCTCTATCAATGGAGTTTGCAATGAGAATCTACTAGAGACCAGACCAATTCCCCCGTTCAATTTTAACTTATCCACATAGGGGTTCTGCGTCTTCACATCCAGCACAGAGGTAATCCTTCCCCCATATCTCGCTGGAATGTTTGCGCGGTATAAATCCACGGAAGACAACATATCGGGTGTAAAAACGGAAAAAAGCCCAAATAAATGGGTAGGATTAAAAACGGGGGCCTCGTCATATAACACAAGATTTTGATCCAAGGACCCACCTCTTACGGACAATCCATTACTGATATCGCCCGCATTGTTTACTCCTGCCAAAAGGGTCATTCCCCTTAAAATATCAAACTCGCCCGCCGCTGTTGGTATTTTTTTAAGTGTTTGGGGTTCCAACCTCAAAACACCCATTTCTGGGGACCGTAAATGATCATTTACCTTTTTTGCCCTTACGATGACCTCGGATAGTTTTTCCTCTTCAACAATCATACGGACCAAAACAGATGTATTTTGGTTCAACACAATATTCTGTACGTTATTTTTATACCCGATAAAGGAAACCGTCACCTTATGTGCTCCTTCCGGAAGTTTAATGGAAAATTGTCCGTTGACATCCGAAATTCCTCCACATAAACAGGGCTCAATAAAAATATCGGCATCATTCATTTGAAAACCTGTGGCATCATTTACCACTTTAACCGTCAATTCATGTTCTTGGAGCACGGTTTGGCCCAACCCCATAAAACAAGACAGGCAAAGCAGTAATCCAGTGATGTGATGAACAGGTTTCATTATGCCTAATTATTGATCCATCCGGTTGGGCGGACTCCAGTCCGATTTGGTAATTCCACACATGGAGCCGTATTCCTTGTAGGCTGGGGAACCTCCCCAAATTCTTCATTCTGTACCATAATCCTTTCTTCAATTTGGGACTCGCTTATTGTAGTGCGGTCAATGAACAAGTAACGGGAAACTACCGAAGTAGCCGTAAACCTACCGATAACAAATTCGTTCTCATCATGTACTGCAAACATATTCCCAATTAAAGCAGCGGGCGGTGGAGCGTTGAACCCCCCATTATTATCAACAATGTCCTTAAAGATTTGATAATACCTGTACGCACTTTCGGATAGCGCATATTGTTGCAATTGCACCACAATATCCTCCTTTGTATACAGTAAAACGTTCCCAACAGGCAATCGCTCAATCAGGGAGCCATTTGAAAACTCATCGGCAAATGTTTCAACACTTTCATTAAATCTAATGCGCCAACAGGGGGTTTCACATCGGTAGGTGTAAAAGGATTTTCGTATCTCACTTTCACTAGGGGAATTATCTTGACAAGCCCCATTTCTAAAAATGCCGTTAAAACAACGTTCACAAAAGGAAAGGTTTTCAAATGAAGTAAACCGCCAGAAATAATAATTGTTCCCTTCTTCCGGATCTTCAAAACTCACATGAAGGGTGTGCCCTGGAACAAAGCTTTCCGAGGCTTCCCTAAAAACCAACTCAGGATCATACCTGGCCTCCACATCCAAAATCGGAACCGAATCCCTTATTTCCTCCGGCAAAGACTGATATTGCCTACCATCCGGTAACGTGACGGTCAACTCAAAAGTGTCGCCAACAGCGGCGGTAAAATCTTCGGGGAGCAAATACCTACCATTATCCTCAAACAATCCAGTTACCGCATTGGTATCCGTATTCCTAACGGAAACCGTGGCATTGCCGATAAATGCGTTGCCACTCATGCTATTTTGTGAAACTCGTACAATTGAAGTCTTCGGGTCATTTGAAATAAGTCCTTCGACAAAAATAACCCCACTCTTAAAGTCAAATTCAGGTTCAACGGGATCTACACATCCCAAGGAAAGTAAGAACCCCAAACAGAGCACATGAGCATATTTTTTCTTCCGTGATTTGGTCACCTTCAATTCTATTGGTTTTGGTTTGGCCAACACTGCACCTCCAATCGTACTTTCCCAATAAAAGAAAAATACCTATAATAAAGGTACTTTTATATAGAAAAATAGATTTCCGTGTATCCCAAATAGGACTGTGAATAAGACCATTTTACTCCTCCACCTGCACAACCCCAGCAAAATGGCGTGTATCCACAAGTGCTTTATCCATACCATCTTCATCAGCATACTGTTAAAAGGAGAAAATAAATACCAAAAACTTTACGCTTCATTTGCACGTTCTTTGGGGTTATTCAAAATACACAAAAAAACAGCTGGAACAGCACTCCCTTAAAAAACAAATCGATACGTGGCCTTGAGCAAGAAGATATTCTGTGCGGTCTGCCCAAAAACATTATCCTCCAAATTGGCAAATAACCCATTGGAAGGGTCACCGGATTGGGAAATGTCCTGGGACCACACAAGAAAGATTTCAGAACCGGGAATATATTCCCAACGAATGACCAGATTGGAACGAAACTGCACAAAGGCAAAATCAGGATCATCAAAGCTAAAATCCGTTTGCCCATCCAAATTTTCATCTACGGCATAGGTTTCCTCCGAGAAAGAGATCTGATTGGAATCATACTGCAAAAAACGATCGTTAAATTCCCTTGCAGTGGCATCGGTAACATGTTTGAAATTGGAATACCTGCCCCGGGAGATAAAAGGCTGTCCCCAGTACTGTACGGTTAGGTTGGGATTGATATTATAATTGAGCCGAACGGACATGCTCAAGGTGCGCTGTTCTATTTCCCCGTTCAAATACCGCACCCCATTATCCGTATCAATATTGTCAATGTACTGAAGCTTATCATTATTGATACTATATTCCGGAAAAACCGAGATACGCAGCGCATCCATAGGTTGATAGCGAAAGCCAAATTCTATGCTGTAACGTTGTATGGAGTTATCCAGGGCTTTTCTACCATTATGAAATATGTTAAAGCGGAGCTTTTTCCGTCCATCAGTGCCTATTCCATTCCAAAAACTGACCTCAGGCGAACGTCTTAGCCTTGGGCCACCTTGGAGTGCAAAATTTGAATATATCATTGGAGCATAGTTAATTCCCAGATTGGAAAACCAGTTATTGGCCCAATTTTGCCAGCTATTGGTGTTAAAACGAAGCTCATTGTGGTTACCACCAAAATCCCAAACGCTCCAATGGTTATAGTTAATACCTACACGCCTAAAGGTACTATCCGGCTTAAGGGTTCGATAGCCCACCCAAGTATAATGCCGTATATCGTCCGATTGTCGTTGAAAACCAATATCATTAAGTTCCAATTCAGGGGAACGCCATGTTCCCCCTGTTTCAAACATGAGGTGCCCGTCACCTGCTTTCCCCAATTGGAGGTTTCCTCCCGTCCCACTTAATGAGGTTCTATCTGCATCAACATTAACATGACTAGCGCCTTCACGTTGAAAAAGATGTTCAATGGACTCCTGTGTATTCCGGATAGCTTCGGCATTGCCCCTAACATGGCTCCAATTAACATTCCCACCAACATACCAATCCCGGTTGTTCCATTGGTGCTTAAAATCAAATCCACCGGTGTAGGCCTGTCGATGTAAAAAATCGATATTTTGACCTAGGGCGTCCCTATTTACCGCAGTGAAAATCCCGCCTATGTAGGAATTCCTATCATTAAAATCCTTTTGCAGCCGTCCTACAAAATAGTTGGTCAATGGCTCCACGACCTCCCTTCTTCGTTCACCATTATTGTCAATAGTAGCATACTTTTTTGCGGTAACACTTTCCAATACGCCTATCGCCCATCCATCTTTGGTCTTACCACTGAATTTTGCCGCTCCAATAATTTGGGTATTGTCCGGAATGTCCACAAACTCCCCATCTTCCGTATCCGGGGACCCCTGGGGATTTCTTCCAATTCGCCTACTGTAGAACACATTGTCAAACCCAAAGGTGTTTCCTGCCTCTGACCGGGATAGATTAAAGTTGAATATGTTATTGTTCTCCACAAAAAACGGTCGTTGCTCCCGGAAGAAAATCTGGAAACCATCCAATGCGATAGCCGAGGGATCCGCTTCAACCTGACCAAAATCCGGATTGACCGTTAGATCTAGGGTTAGATCATTGGTAATCCCAATCTTGGCATCCAGACCAAAATTCAGATCGGTCTCCTCGCCGGTACGGAATGGATTGTCCTCTTCCGCCTCATAGGTCTCACCACTCGCTACGGTATACGGCTGAATTTCCAATTGGTGCTGTGGCTCTATATCCTTAAGGCCGTGCAGTTCCCCAAATTCGCTTACCCATCCTGGGGCATCCAGTGGTATGCGCTGCCATAGGGAACGCTCCTCCTCCCTGAAAAAGCGTCTTGTGGATTGCAATCCCCAAACCTGATCCTGTTCCTTTCCAAACTTGATTTGACTGAAAGGAATCTTCAATTCAGCTGTCCAGCCCTCCTCATCCACATTGGTACGGGTATACCAGATGGGGTTCCAACTATCATCCCAATTATTGCCGTTTTCGGAAACCAATTCGTCTCCCTTTACCCCTGCAGCAGTAACGGTAAAGGAAAATGCCGTCCTTTTATCATGATAACTATCGATATTGAACTCTACCCAATCGCCATCAAAACCGTCCCTTCGGGACATCCTCCGAACAATGTTCTCCGGCTCGGCATCCAAGCACCGTACTCCTATATAAAGATATTTGCTATCATAAACAATTTTGAATTTGGTCTGGAAGCTGGGGGGTGTATTCTCATCGGGTTGGTTTTCAATATAATCCCCTGCCCATTCCACCATATCCCAGATGGGATCGTTAAGTAATCCATCTATGGCCGGAGGTGTTTTTTCACCTATGCCCTGGGTAACGTAAATCTTTTTGGCAATTACTTCGGGTTCCCCTGTCTTCACCTTTTCGGTATCCGCTTGGGCCATGTCCTGGGAAAATGAGCTCCATAGAAACAATAGGGCAAGAATGGTCAGGGTTGGTTTACACACGGCCGTTCGTTTTTTGATTGATGTTTAGTAAAGACTCGGCGATTTCTTAATAGTTACACTTTCAATTTTCTTTTTGGTTTTTTTAACATAAAAAGGAGGTTTTTTTGTAGGGCAAAATGATGAAGTTGAAATTGGAAAAATATTCCATCCTATGCATTTGTAATTCAATCTAATAATTGTACATTTGCAGCCCGTTTAACGAAAACGGATTGATTTTTAACACGTTTCACAGAAATGGACACATTAAGTTATAAAACAATTTCTGCCAATAAAGCCACCGTTAACAAGGAATGGCTTTTGGTCGATGCCGAAGGACAAACATTGGGGAGGTTGGCTTCCAAGGTTGCCAAAATCCTACGAGGGAAATACAAAACCAACTTTACCCCCCATGTTGATTGTGGTGATAATGTAATTGTTATCAATGCCGAAAAAGTTCAATTGAGCGGGAATAAGTGGGAAGACAAAACCTACTTAAGGTATACAGGTTATCCAGGTGGACAGCGCTCCACAACAGCAAGTGAATTGTTGAACAAGCATCCTGAGCGGTTGGTAGAGAAATCGGTCAAGGGAATGCTTCCAAAAAACAAATTGGGTGCAGATTTGTTCCGCAACCTAAAAGTGTACGCAGGAGCTGAGCATAACCATGAAGCACAAAAACCAAAGGCCATTAATTTAAACGACTACAAATAATGGAGGTAGTTCACAAAATAGGACGAAGAAAAACTGCGGTAGCAAGAGTATATGTCTCCGAGGGCAATGGTGACATTACCGTAAACAATAAAAAACTGGAGGATTATTTTACCACTGCTCCCCTTCAGTACAAGGTAAAACAACCATTTTCCCTAACGGAAACCGATGGCAATTATGATGTTAAGGTGAATGTTTACGGTGGCGGTATCACTGGTCAGGCAGAAGCAGTGCGTTTGGCCCTTTCCAGGGTAATGTGCGAGATCAATGAGGAGAACAGGAATATCCTAAAGCCGGAAGGCCTCTTGACACGTGACCCCAGAATGGTGGAGCGTAAAAAATTCGGTCAGAAAAAAGCGAGAAAGAAATTCCAATTCTCCAAACGTTAAATTTTATGCACGGTTCGCCGTGCTTTTTATATCACGCTTGATGTATTTCAGGCAAGGTTCATTGAAAACCCGACCCTAAGTGTCGGCATTAAATTTTAAAACAAAAAGTTGTCGTTGTTCCAAAAAGGAAAATCGACTTTTTGGAAATTAGTTTAGCATCTAAATGGCAAGGGCAATTCCCTAAAAGATGACCACCTTGACATTGCTATCTCAACGGAACGTAAACTAAGTAACAAAATGGCAAACAACACAGAAGTTAAAAACTTATTGGAAGCAGGTGTCCACTTTGGCCACCTAACACGCAAATGGAATCCCAACATGGCGCCCTACATCTACATGGAGCGTAATGGAATCCACGTTATCAATCTTTACAAGACCGCCGCAAAATTGGAAGAAGCCAAGGAAGCATTGAAAAAAATTGCTGCCTCTGGCCGTAAAATCCTTTTTGTGGCCACTAAAAAACAAGCCAAGGACATCGTAGCGGACAAAGTGTCCAAAGTAAACATGCCCTACATTACGGAACGATGGCCCGGAGGGATGTTGACCAACTTCGTCACCATTAGAAAGGCAGTAAAAAAGATGACCTCCATTGATCGAATGAAGAAAGATGGAACATTCAACACCCTTTCCAAAAAAGAGCGATTGCAAGTAGACCGTCTTAGGGGGAAATTGGAAAAGAACCTGGGTTCCATTGCAGATATGACCAGATTGCCCGGTGCCATCTTTATTGTTGATACCATGCGCGAACATATTGCGGTAAAGGAGGCCCAAAAATTGAACATTCCAATTTTTGCCATGGTCGATACCAACTGTGATCCAAGACAAATTGATTTTGTGATCCCATCCAATGATGATGCTGGAAAATCCATAGAAATCATCATGTCCGAAGTAACGAGTGCCGTTGCCGAAGGCTTAGCAGAACGAAAAGCGGACAAACAAGCTGAAAAGGAAGCCACTCCTGAACAGCCAAAAGCGGAAGCAGCCCCTAAAGAAGAAAAAGCGGCTACCCCAAAAGCGGTGAAAAAAGAAGCGAAACCGGATGATTTGACCAAAATTGAAGGTGTAGGTCCAAAAACAGCAGAAGCTTTGGTGGCCGCCGGTATTGCTACCTATGCAGATTTGGCAAAAACGGAAGCGGATAAGGTAAAAACCATTTTGACCGAATCCAGTCCAAGATTGGCCCATTTGGATCCAAGTTCTTGGGGCAAACAAGCCAAAATGGCCGCTGATGGAAAATGGGACGAATTACAGCAATGGCAGGACAGTGTCAAAGGCGGAATTGAAGATTCTGAAGAGTAATTTAACATTGAGCTAAAACTAAGCACACCTACCGTGCTTTACTTTACATAACTTTTAAAAGACGTAACAAAATGGCAAATATCACAGCCGCAGACGTAAACAAGTTGCGAAAAATGACCGGTGCAGGAATGATGGATTGCAAAAAAGCATTGGTTGAAGCAGAAGGGGATTTTGAAAAAGCGATCGAAATACTAAGAAAAAAAGGACAGAAGGTTGCTGCCAAAAGGGCTGACAGGGATTCTTCGGAAGGTGCTGCAATCGCCAAAGTAAATGGCGACAACACCTCTGGTGTGATCATTTCCCTGAACTGCGAAACGGATTTCGTTGCCAAAAATGACTCTTTCGTTGGTTTGGCCAATGAATTGGCCGATTTGGCCCTGGGTTTTGATTCCAAAGATGATTTCCTTGCCGCCTCGTATAACGGAATGAGTGTTTCCGAAAAATTGACTGAACAAACCGGTGTTATCGGGGAAAAAATAGAAATAGGGAGTTTTGAAAAATTAAATGCCCCTTTTGTCGGTTCTTACATCCATGCCGGCAATAAGATTGCCACTTTGGTGGGCCTTTCCGCAAATGTTAATGGTGCCGATGTAGCGGCCAAGGATGTGGCTATGCAAGCTGCTGCCATGAACCCGGTTGCACTGAATGAAGAAGGTGTAGATCAATCCATTATCGATAAGGAAATCGAGATTGCCAAAGACCAACTGCGTCAGGAAGGAAAGCCGGAGGCCATGTTGGACAATATTGCCAAAGGAAAACTAAAACGTTTCTTTAAAGACAATACCTTGGTGAACCAAACCTTTATTAAGGATAGCAAGCAAAGTGTTGCACAATATGTAAAATCCGTGGATTCCACTTTGGAAGTAACCGGTTTTTCCCGGGTTGCCTTGGGATAAAGGGAATTCCCCAAAAAACAAAAAAGGACCCAACGAACGTTGGGGCCTTTTTTGTGGTCTGGATGTGGCATTTACCTTGACTTTATCATGATATCCCCATTAAAGGTTTTAAATAACATCTCAGGACCACCACCATTAATGGTTCCCTTCACCCACTGCTCCAACTTTACCCGATATTTTCCGGACGAGTTGCTCTTATCTACCTGGGGTTCGTTTTTGGATACCGTCATATCAAAGTCGGTATATACATCCCCCATATCCGATTTTGCTTTTACGTTGGCTTTAAGGGATTTGGGAAAAAGCACTTCAACATCCCCATTGAAACTGCTAAAAGCCATGTCCTTTCCGCTTGAAATGCTGTTAAACGTCACCTTTAACTCTCCATTGGTGGTATTGGCCAAGACGGAACCACTTACGGATTCCAGGGTGATATGCCCATTGATATTACTGATTTCCATTTCGCCATTCACGCCCTCAACAGTGATATCCCCATCGTTGATGGTTTTTAGTTTTAAGGAAAAATCAGTCGGTACCTTTATGTACAGATCCGTTTTTTTGTTCCAGAGTTCATTTTGAATCCGTACTACATTATTATCTTCCTCGGCGCCAATATTTAAGCTGGATGTGGAAATCTTCCGCATCCCCTCCTTACTTTCGGACTTTCTATCCCCACATCCATCACAATGTCCATGGCCTTCGCTTACGGTCGCTTTCACCAGTACTTCCTTGCCATCATAAGCCTCCACCTGTATGGAACCTGTTATTTGGTTTACAATCAATTTTCCAGGACTGTTCGGATTGCTCAAGGGAACCGAAAACAAATCAATCTCCTTTTCTTGTGCGGCCAGGAACCCAAAGCTCAAGAAACATGCTATTAGTGCTATACTATACTTTTTCATAATCTTAGATTTTTTTGATAAATACATTTCCGTTCAAGGTTTCGAACTCCAATTGAAGCCCACCGTTTCCAATTTGAACTATTGGGGTGGATTCATATTTGAATTTTCCTTCACGTTTTTTACTGGTCTCCTTCTTGGTTCTCACATACTGCCTTTCAACGTCAAAATCAGTAAACAACTCCCCATTCATGCTCTTAAAGGATACATCGGCGCTCAGGGCGGTCTGATACGTAATGGTAATGTCCCCGTTCAATGAATAGTACCGTGAGGCCTCATTTGGATTACTGGCATAGGAAACGTTTACCGCTCCGTTGATACAATGAAGATTGGTTTTCCCTTCCACGTTTTTAAGGTCTATCCCCCCATTTATATTGTTCACCTTAATAAAGTTTCCACTGGTGTTGGTCACATAAATATCACCGTCATTTACCGTACTTACATTTAAGTTGATGCCCATCGGAACTTTTACCTTGAAGCTTAGCTTATGTTTATAATCGGGTTCCTCATAATTATTGCACCAATCAAACCGAAGTCCTTTCTCATTATAGTTAATGTACGGGGCATCTGGATGGACAACCCATCTGTTTTCTAGCTCCACTACTTTTAGGCTCAACTCTTTTTTACCGAGTTCCAAATCCTCCTGGTTGCGTGCCGTGATCTCTTTATCCACAGAGATTTGAATTGTTTTTCCAGAGTAACCTTCTACGGTTATTGGCCCAAAAATATTTTTTAGTACCAACGTATTTTCCCTATCCTGGTTGGCAAAAGAAAGTTCCTTTTCAATGGTTTCCTTAAAAACCTTGTCTTGGGACCTGCCCAAAACCGGTACTAGAAATAGTACCACCAACATTACTGTTAATTGTTTCATGATTTAAAAATTTGACTGTTCGTAATTTGATTTTGCCCCTAAAGGCAGATGAATACTTAAATAATCGATTTTATGGTTTTCTCAATCCTTTTCTTCACTGTGGTATCCAACTCTGGTTTTTCCAACAGTTGTTTAAAAGGTTCAATGGATTCTTTTTCTTCCAGGGCGAGCATTAGATTCGCCAGGGTGACCTGGATTATTGGGGACTCCTGATAGGGTATGGACTGTATCAATCCTTGCCTGACCTTTGGATCGTCCACATAATTGGTAAGCGATTCTATTGCCGCCAATCTTACATTCACGTTAGGATCTTTATTCAAGGTTCGCAAAAGGGCATTGATGACCTGATCGTCCACCTTTCCTATTTTATTGGCTTCACTTACGCCTTCCAATCGCCTGTTCGCAGAGCTTTGCTCCAATAGGGTAAGCACTAATTTTCCACGTACTTCTTCGGTTTCGGAATCGGCTACCGTAGTCGTGGGAGCATCCGAAACATCCTCTTTTACATTCAAAAAATATCCTCCTACCAATACCAAAAACAATAGTCCATAGGCCAATTGGGGTTTCATAAACCAACCCAGGAGATTATCCAGGTAATCCTTCAAAACGGGCTTTTTCCCTCCTTGATTTTTCATTTCATTGCTGAGCACGGCAAAGAAGGTATGGTCCATTTCCTGTGAAGGTTCCGGTACCTTTACCTCATCCATAAGTTCCCAAACAACCCGTAATTGGTCCAATTGTTCGCTGTATTTAACATCACTTTTCAAAAGTTCCTCAAATTCACTTTTCCGATCTTCGGAAAGTGTTCCCCTTAAATAATCAAGGGCCAAAATTTCAAATTCCTCTCCTTTCATTGGATTATGTTATTTGCATGCTGTGAACAATTTGTTTTAGGTCCTTTAGTGCCCTATGGGCCTTGACTTTTGCAGCCCCTTCCGAGCAACCTAAAACCTTTCCTATTTCACTGAATTTCATTTCCTTGAACTTGCTTAATACCAAAACCTCCCGCTTATCCGAATCCAATTGCATCATTGCCCTTTGAATTATGGAGACATTATCCTTTCTTTCCATTTTGACCTCTGCTGTATCGTCATCCCCCATCCGGTATTCCACCTGAGATAGGTCTGTATATTTTTGACCGTTCTTTTTGTAATGGTCATACCTCACATTTCTGGCCATACTGAACATCCAGGACAAAAAGGACCCGTCACCACTGTAGGTATGTCTATACCTTAACATCCTCACAAAAACGTTTTGTACCAAATCTTCACTTAACCCGGAATTATGGTCCAGGTTGTAGAAAAAACCGAACAGCCGTTTTTTGTGTCGCTCATAAAGTAATCCCAGCTTGTCCAAATCACCGGATTTCACTTTCAGCATTAAGGCATTGTCAGTTAGTTGCTGCATTTGGTTTTTGTGTTCAAAGGGAATACTGACTTAAAAATAAAAGGTTACAAAAAGTATCCATTTTTATTCAAAAAAGTCGCCATTGGCCAATGAAATCAAGGAGTAGGGCCAAAAGAATTTTGATTATTTTTGTCGGGATTTCAAAACACCTTAGATGGAATACAAAAGAATTCTCCTAAAACTGAGCGGTGAAGCTTTGATGGGCGAACAACAATATGGTATTGATCCCAAAAGGATACAGGAATATGCGGAAGACATTAAAACGGTAGTGGATAAAGGTGTTGAAATGGCCATCGTCATTGGCGGGGGCAATATTTTTAGGGGTTTAAAAGGTGTTGGACAAGGAATGGATCGGGTACAAGGCGATCATATGGGTATGCTGGCAACGGTCATCAATGCACTCGCCCTGCAAAGTGGTTTGGAAGGTATTGGTGTTGAAACCAGGGTACAATCTGCCATAAAAATAAATGAAGTGGCCGAGCCTTTTATCCGTAGAAGGGCGATTAGGCATTTGGAGAAGGGAAGGGTGGTTATCTTTGGCGGAGGAACGGGAAATCCTTATTTTACCACAGATTCGGCAGCGGTTTTGCGGGCCATCGAAATCAAAGCAGATGTCATTTTAAAGGGAACCCGAGTGGATGGAATTTATTCGGCGGATCCGGAAAAGGACAAAACTGCGACTAAATTTGATTCTTTATCCTTTCAAGAAGTGCTGAGCAAAGGACTAAAAGTGATGGATACCACGGCCTTTACCCTAAGTCAGGAAAACGAACTGCCCATTTTGGTATTTGACATGAACACCAGGGGCAATCTTATGAAGATCGTTTCCGGGGAAAATATTGGGACCGTTGTGAATTAACGGCACAAAGACTATTTTCAAAAACGAAAATTCGTTTCTATGAATGAAGAAGTACAGTTTATATTGGATGCGACCAAGGAAAGTATGGATGGGTCCATTGCCCACCTGGAAAAAGCCTTGATAAAGATTAGGGCGGGTAAGGCAAGCCCTGCCATGTTATCCACTGTAATGGTGGAATACTACGGCTCCCAATCCCCATTATCGCAAGTAGCAAATATCAATACCCCCGATGCGCGAACCATCTCCGTACAGCCATGGGAAAAATCCATGATCCCAGAAATAGAAAAAGCGATCATGAACTCCAACTTGGGTTTTAATCCCATGAACAATGGGGAAAGTGTCATCATCAATGTACCCCCGTTGACCGAAGAGCGGAGAAGGGATTTGGTAAAGCAAGCCAAATCTGAGGCGGAAGATGCCAGGGTAAGTATCCGTAATGCACGTCAAGACGCAAACAAGGACCTTAAAAAGTTGGATATCTCAGAAGATTTATTGGGAAATGCCGAGATTGATGTACAGGAACTGACGGACAAGTACATTAAAAAAGTGGAGGATATCCTTGATGTGAAGGAAGCGGAGATTATGAAAGTTTAGTTATTGTTTCGGTATTCCTCTAGGCTTAGACTTCTTCATTTTCTACCTTTGCAGCCAATTTCCAGTACATGTTAAAAGAGTTTTTGCAAGGGTTTTGGTCCGGTACCGCGCGACTTATTCTTAGGAATAGGATTATTATTCTACTTATCATTACTGGAATTACCATATTCATGGGATTGCAATGGAAACACATGCGATTTTCCAATACCGAGGCCAATGTGCTACCTGATGATCATCCGGAGACCTTACAGTATGAAGAGTTCGTTTCCATTTTTGGACAGGAAGACAATGCCATAGTACTGGCCGTACAGGACAGTTCCTTGTTCCTTCCCGGGAACTTTAATCGTTGGAATCGCTTGAGCAAACAGTTTCAAGCCAATCCAGAGGTCAATTTGGTCATCTCTACGGACAATCTACAGGAACTTATCAAAGACAATGAAAAACAAGAGTTTGTACTCAAGGATTTGATTCAGGAGGAACCTTCTTCGGAAGCGGAAGTTTCGGCCATCAAAACGAAACTATTTCAAGAATTGCCGTTTTATGAAAGCCTTATTTTCAACAAGGAAAGCGGAACCATACGAACGATCATTTATTTAGACAAGGATATTTTAAATACCTCCGTTCGAAATGAATTCATTCTCAGCGATCTTGAAAACCTGGTCGAAAACTTTGAAAATGAGACCAATTTGGACGTTAGGGTATCTGGAATGCCCTATATAAAAACTTGGAACTCAAAGATTATAATCGATGAGATAGGAAACTTCATTATAGCCGCACTTGCCGTTACCTCATTAATATTCTTTTTCTTCTTTAGAAGTTTTAGGGCCACCTTTATTTCCATATGTGTGGTTATCATTGGGGTTATGTGGACTTTTGGAATATTGGGTCTTTTCAAGTATGAAATTACCATCCTCACCGCCTTGATTCCTCCCCTAATCATTGTTATTGGAATCCCCAACTGCATTTTCTTGATCAATAAATACCAACAAGAAGTAAAAAAACACGGAAATCAAGCCCTTTCCCTTCAACGGGTCATTACCAAAATTGGGAACGCCACTTTAATGACCAACGTAACCACCGCCTTGGGTTTTGCAACCTTCATTATCCTGGATAGTGATTTGCTCAAAGAATTTGGAATTGTCGCCTCCCTAAGTATTTTATGCATTTTTATCCTTTCCCTTGGCATTATACCCATTGTGTATAGTTTTATGTCCATTCCCAAGTACAAGCACCTAAAACATTTGAACAAAAAATGGATGGATACTTTTGTAAATTGGATGGAGCGGGTAGTCCGCAATCACCGCATTGCGGTATATTTTACGGCAGTTACCGTCCTGGTTTTAAGTATTATCGGAATTTATCAAATACAAATAACGGGAAGCAGGATAGAGGATTTGCCCAAAAATGCCAAGTTCTTCCAGGATATTCGATTTTTTGAAAAAGAGTTCGATGGTATTATGCCGGTTGAAGTGGTTGTCGATTCCAAAAAAAAGAACGGCATTGCCAAATTGGCCACTCTACGGCGTATGGAGGCCCTCTCCCAAGAGATTGATGAAATTCCGGAGCTTTCCAAAACCCTGTCCGTTGTTAACCTTGTAAAGTATTCCAAACAGGCTTTTTATAACGGGATTCCAAAGTATTACCAATTGCCAACGACCCAGGAAAACAACTTTATTATGGACGTGGCCAGAAAATCCTCCGAGAATGGGAACCTTTTGGAGAGTTTTGTGGACAGTACGGGCCAAATTGCACGAATGACAACCTTTATGAAGGATGTAAAGACCCCGCGAATGGAAGAAATTGAGGGGGATCTGTTGAAATCCATTTCAAAAATCTTTCCCGCGGAGCGCTATAATGTTTATATGACCGGCAAAGCGCTATTATTCCTTAAAGGCACCAAATACCTTATTAAAAATTTATTACTGTCATTGGCATTGGCCGTAGGCCTTATTTCAATTTTTATGGCGTACCTGTTCCGCTCTTTTCGCATGATATTGATTTCCCTCGTCCCCAACCTCTTGCCCCTGGTCATTACCGCGGGCCTAATGGGATTTTTGGGGATACCGATAAAGCCTTCCACGATTTTGATCTTTAGCATTGCCTTTGGAATATCGGTAGACGATACCATCCATTTTCTGGCAAAATATCGACAGGAATTGACGGCCAATAAATGGTACATTAAAAAATCCGTCTACAATGCCCTACGGGAGACCGGGGTAAGCATGTTCTATACGTCAATAGTGCTTTTCTTTGGCTTTTCCGTTTTTATCATCTCCAGTTTTGGGGGAACACAGGCCATGGGAGGATTGGTCTCTGCCACTTTACTGTTTGCCATGTTGTCCAACTTGATCCTGCTCCCTTCCCTATTGCTATCCCTGGAGCGAAATATTGCCAATAAAAAGACCTTTAAAAAACCACATATCGATGTACTCCCTTCCCAGGATAATGAAGGGGGGACAAACTAGTTTTTCTTGCAGAAATACCTATTCTACTTGGGCTAAAGAATTATCTTTGGGGCTTAATTTTGGTTACCTATGATGAATTCGTTTTCCATTAAACGGTTATTGGGGGAAGAAGCAAAGTCCCAAGAAGTTATTGTTGAAGGATGGGTGAAAACATTTAGGAGCAATCGATTTATTGCTTTAAATGACGGTTCCACCATAAAAAACATACAGTGTGTGGTGGACTATGGGAATTTCGAGGAAGAACTGATACGTTCCATTTCCACCGGAGCTGCCATAAAGGTCAAGGGGAACTTGGTGGAAAGCCAGGGGCGGGGACAGGATGTGGAAATTCAGGTCACCGATCTCTTTATCCATGGAAAGGCAGATGCCGAAACCTACCCGATCCAACCCAAAAAGCACTCACTGGAATTTCTACGGGAGAAAGCACACCTTAGGGTGCGCACCAATACATTTTCCGCAGTAATGCGGGTAAGGTCCGCTTTGTCATTTGCCATCCACAATTACTTTCAACAGAACGGATTTTATTATATGCACGCTCCAATTATTACGGGCTCCGATGCCGAAGGTGCCGGTGAAATGTTTCGGGTGACCACCCTGGATGCCAAAAATCCACCACTGACCGAGGATGGGGAAGTAAACTATAAGGAAGATTTTTTTGGCAAGGAAACCAACCTGACCGTGTCCGGTCAATTGGAAGCAGAGGCCTATGCCATGGGATTGGGAAAGGTATATACCTTTGGCCCAACCTTTAGGGCCGAAAATTCCAATACTTCCCGTCACCTGGCAGAGTTTTGGATGATTGAACCGGAAATGGCCTTTTACGATCTGGATGCCAACATGGATTTGGCCGAAGATTTTATCAAAGGCGTTCTAAAATACGTTCTGGAGCATTGTGAAGATGATCTGAAGTTTTTGGAAAAAAGACTATTGGATGAGGAAAAGACCAAACCCCAGGCAGAACGCAGTGAGATGGCCCTTTTGGAAAAATTGCGTTTTGTGGTCGATAACAACTTTAAACGGGTAACCTATACGGAAGCCATTGATATTCTTAGAAATTCAAAACCCAATAAGAAGAAAAAGTTTGAATATCCGATTGATGAATGGGGAGCCGATCTGCAAAGTGAGCACGAACGCTTTTTGGTAGAGAAGCACTTTAAATGTCCCGTTATCCTGTTCGATTATCCCGCTACCATAAAGGCTTTTTATATGCGCTTGAACGAAGATGGAAAAACGGTAAGGGCCATGGACGTCCTGTTTCCGGGGATTGGGGAAATTGTTGGCGGCTCACAACGGGAAGAACGCTTGGAAGTCCTTCAGCAAAAAATGGCTGATTTGGGCATCCCCGAAGAAGAACTATGGTGGTATTTGGATTTAAGAAAATTTGGTACCGCCGTGCACAGTGGGTTTGGACTTGGTTTTGAACGATTGGTTCAGTTTGCAACGGGTATGGGAAACATCCGAGATGTCATTCCATTTCCACGTACACCCCAAAATGCGGAATTTTAAATTCATTTCTTTATTTTTAGAAGAAAGGAAACCATCACTGTATAATGCTAAAACAACACTTACAGTTTAAACTTTCCCAAAAGCTATCTCCACAGCAAATTCAGTTAATGAAGTTGATCCAACTGCCCACACAGGCATTTGAGCAACGATTAAAACAGGAATTGGAGGAGAATCCCGCATTGGAAAGTGGAAAGGCGGATGCAGACAGATTGGAAGACACCTATGAGGACACCTATGATGACCATCAGGACAGTGAGACCATAGCCACGGATGACATCAACATAGATGAATACCTAAGTGATGATGAAATACCGGACTACCGCACCCAAGTAAGTAATTACAGCTCGGATGATGATGAGAAAAGCATACCCTATGCAGCTGGAATATCCTTCAATCAATATTTGATCAACCAATTAAGTACGGTTTCCCTGAATGATGAGGAATGGGCCATTGCCGAATTTCTGGTGGGCAGTGTTGACGAAAGTGGCTATATCCGAAGGCCCATTACCGATATTATGGACGACCTGGCCTTTACCCAAAACATTTATACCGACGAAAAGACCATTGAAAGTGTTTTAAAAATTGTACAGGAGTTGGACCCTCCCGGCGTAGCAGCCCGTTCATTGGACGAATGTTTGGCCATACAGATGCGCAGAAAGGAACCAAGTCCTTCCATAGCGTTGGCCCTGGCAATCATAGAAAAGTCCTTTGAACAATTTACCAAAAAGCATTATAGCAAGCTACAGACCAAACACGACATTACAGAGGAAGAATTAAAGGAGGCCATAGCGGAGATTGAAAAGCTAAATCCAAAACCTGGGGGCTCTTTTTCGGGAAATAATAGATTTGTGGAACATGTTGTCCCCGATTTTTCCATAAGAATTGTTGATGGTACGTTGGAGTTGACCTTAAACGGACGAAATGCCCCAGAACTTCATGTGTCCAAGGAATACACCAATATGCTCAAGGGCTATAAAAGCGCAAAGGATAAAAGTAAATCCCAAAAGGACACTGTACTATTTATCAAACAAAAATTGGATGCGGCTAAATGGTTCATAGATGCCATAAAACAGCGTCAACAAACACTTTTTGTTACCATGAACGCCATAATGCACTACCAAAAAGAGTATTTTTTGAGCGGTGATGAGCGGAAGCTGAAACCCATGATCCTCAAGGATATTGCCGATCAGATCGATATGGACGTTTCCACGGTCTCCAGAGTGGCGAACAGTAAATATGTGGATACTCCTTACGGCACCAAGCTTATTAAGGAATTCTTCTCGGAATCCATGAAAAATGAACAAGGAGAGGACGTCTCCACCAAAGAGATCAAAAAGATTTTGGAAACGGTCATTAAAGAAGAGAATAAGAAGAAACCGCTGACCGACGATAAACTGGCAAAAATCTTAAAGGAAAGGGGGTATCCCATAGCCAGAAGGACCGTTGCCAAATATCGGGAACAGTTGGGCCTTCCCGTTGCCCGTCTCCGTAAACAAATCTAATGCGCTATTTGTTAAAAGGAGTTTCGTACATTTTTCACCCCCTGTTCATCCCTATGGGAGGGACCATATCCTACTTCTTGATCACGCCCAAGTTTAGTTCCCTTCAACTACAAAGCGGTAATGTTTTGCCCATTTTTATTTTAACGGTGATCATCCCTATCATCCTTTTCTTAATATTGAGAAACCTGGGACTTATCTCCTCAATATTTGCCCCAAAACTGGAAGAACGTAAATATCCGCTTTACCTCAGCATGATCATTCATTTTATGATCTTGTACAAAGTAATTCCCTTGAACTACATCAACGAACTCTATTACTTCTTTGTTGGTCTGCTCATTGCCTCATTTACGACGCTTCTTTTGTTGTTTGCCAGAATAAAGGCAAGTGTCCATTTACTGGGAATGGGCAGTATTTTGGTCTATTTGGTGGGGCTGAGTATTCATTTTGAAATCAACATCACTTTTGCGATTGCGATTTTCACTTTTATGACTGGACTTGTGGCAACATCCCGACTATTTATGAAGGCCCATTCCAAAATAGAGCTTGTCATAGGTTTTCTCGTAGGGTGCTGTTCCCAGCTTTTTGTTTTTAAGTACTGGTTATAAAACGTAAAAGATAATTCCTATTCGGATGGGGCTAATGTCCAGGGGTTCGTTATTGAAAACAGCATTTTCATCCAAAAAATCACTTAAGGCCCAATACAGATGCAAGTTCCAGGTATTGTACCCAAAATTAAGGGTTAGGCCGTATTGCCATTGTTCAATATTGGGATTGGAAAATGCTTCGTTTCCGGAATCTGAAACCTGTTTTGACCTTCTTGAAAAAAGATATTCCGTTTTGATTCCAGCGTAAACGCGCCAAAATTTGTAGGTTATGGGGTTAGAGGTGCGCCATCTGATCTCAAATGGAAATTCCACACCATGGGTCTCAAATTTACTCCTGTTCACACCATCCCCATCCACAAGAAGGTCATATGTTATACCATTATTGGTCTCATTGACCAGAATATTGGTATAATAGGAATTGGTACCGTAACCCAGGCCTATCCCCAAGCCAAAGTTCCTTTTCTTATTTAAAGGAATGTCCTTAATCATCCCCAATTGCAGGTTATAGGAAAGGTTCCTTTGGATAACGGTTTCCGGTTTGTTCAATAAAAAATTGTATCCAAGGCCTATATAAAATTGATCTTCCAGGTATTTGTCATCAAAAACTTCTTGGGTTTCGACTTCTTGGGAACATATCTTCTGCACAAGGCAAAAAAAAGTTAACGCAATAAAAAGGAATCTTGGCATAGAGCAAAATAAAGAAAACTATGGATTACTTGGCCAATGGAAAGGGGTCCTTATTTCAATTCCATATTTTTAAACACATTTCCTTCTACCGTTGTATAGTTAATTTTAAGAAGATTTACTTTTTGGAGCTCCTTCTTAAGATCGGTTATGATACCCATTTTTACCTTATTGTCGGCCTTTATGGAAACCATTGCAGATTTCTTAAGGTGTTCTGGAATCGCTCCCAATGCTTTCAGCGAATAATAGCCTACTTCATTTATGGCAACCAATCTATCTTCAATTTGTATTTTGACGGGTGCATTATCAACCTCATAGGAATTGGGTGAAACGGGGCCAACAAAAATCTCAATGATACGGTCCGTCTTGTCCAGTTTATCCACTTCACTGGCCATTGGCAATTGGTTTTCCACCAAAAGATTTTGATTCTTGATGGTGGTTACCGTCATAAAAAAGAACAAAAGGATAAACACGATATCCGGTAATGATGCCGTGGAAATAGCTGGTAACCTGGTAGGGTTGTTTCTCTTAATTGGTGACATGGTCTTGAGTTTTATTGATGTATTACTTCTGGTTCAATTATTTTTTGAGGGAACATGGCCCTTATGGCCTCAATTTTCCCTTTAATGGCCATCTTCTCCGTAGGGCCAATATCCTCGCCATAGTTTTGTACAAGGGTTTCGTATGCTATTCCATACAGCCTTGAACTTTCCCGGTTTCTAAGAAGGTTATAGGCCCCTATTATTTCATTCTGTACCGAAACATAATAGGCATAGTCACTGTCCCTACTTGTTGTTATGGAAATAATCGCCTGGTCCGGATGTTCCGAAAGATGGGCAAGCCGTTCCCCTTTACAGTAGCCACAAAAGTCTTTATCATTGGTTTGTAGCCCTCCATTATCAATAAATGAAACCACTTTAGTACGTAATTCTTCCAATGGTAGGATATCCCCTTCCACCATTAACTGGTTTTTGGCATTGATGCCGATCTCCAGTAGATTTCTTGCTTTTATTTCTACAAATGGGTCCGTGCTTTCCCTTGGCAGGATACGATTCAATCCTACATCGGTTTCAATTGAGGCGGTCACCAAAAAGAAGATCAACAATAAAAATGCGATATCCGCCATGGAACCCGCATTAACTTCGGGGGCTTGTTTTAGTTTTGACATAGTACCGTGATTTTATAGCGAAGGAATTCCGGTTCCCTTTGCTGGATAATCACAATAACCATTCCAAAAAAATTGTTAAACGCCTGTTCGTCCCTAAAAACAAAAAACGCCCCTTTCGGGGCGTTTTTTAGTACATTTTAGATAGGGTCTACCTATTGGAGATTATTAAAAGCATCTCCTTCATAGGTAGTGTAATTAACCTTTAATGCATTTACCTGTCTCAACTTCTGTTTGATATCCGAAATAAGGCCCATATTGGCATCCTTATCCACTTTTAATGCAGTGGTCAACACATTCTGTAATTCTTGTGGTTTTTTGGCACGCTCGGCCAAAATGTAAGTACCTACTTCATTAACATCAGCAAACTTATCGTTCAACTGAATTTTAGGCTCCGTGCCATAAACACTCTGATATTCCCTGGTGGGCTTACCTACATAAATATAAATAACGCGATCTTTCTTCTCCAACTTTTTCACTTCACTGGCATTGGGCAATGTGTTTTGCACCAACAGTGAGCTATCCTTCATCGTCGTTACGGTCATAAAGAAAAACAGCAACATAAAGACAATATCTGGGAGGGAAGCCGTAGAAACCGCAGGTAAATCCCCATCTTTTTTCTTTGCAAATTTAGCCATCTACTTTAGTTTTATTAATTAACGGAGGTCTCTGCTTCGGATAATTTCTGTGGAAACAATTCTTGAATCCGCTTCACTTTGGGCTTTAGGTCGTCCCTTTCCGCCGAAGGTGTTTCCGGATTCAGGTATTTAGCCTCCATTTCAGTAAAATCACGACCATAAAGTCTTTGGGCCTCCCTATTCCTTAAATCGTTGTAGGCACCAACCAACTCGTTCTGCACCGTGATATAGGTGGAATACTTGGTTTCCCTATCATTCTTTAAGGAAATAATTGCCTTTTCCGGATTATCCGAAGAAGAAGCATCCTTTCTACCTTTGCAGTAATTGCAACTACCATCCCCACCATTATCCAAGAAGGCAATAGCTTCTTTTCTTAGATTTTTGATGTCCAAGATTTCCTCTTCCACCAGTAACTGACCATTTCTATTGATGTTTACAGTGAAAATATTCTTCTGCTTAATAACTACATCAACGTCTTCCGGCGGTTCCGCTGGAGGTAACATTCTGTCCAATCCTGCATCCGTTTCAATGGTGGTGGTCACCAAGAAAAAGATAAGCAGAAGAAAGGCGATATCCGCCATGGAACCTGCATTGACCTCTGGTGCTCCTTTTCTTCTAGGCATGTCTTTAAATTTTTAACGTCCAATTAATTTCTTGATCCCTGGCCATATCATCAAAGCAACAGCTATTAAGACCATTCCAAAGAACACGTTAAGCATCATACCGATGTTCTTTACAGTTCCAGTAGTGGGTTCAATATCCCTACCTGCAAAAGTTTGCACTACTGCTTCAGCTTCTTCACTGTTTGACAAGGCATAGCCAATTATGAAAAGTACGACCAAGCCCCCAAGGGAGAAAAGTGCTTTTTTCAATCCGCCTTTTGTTGTCAACATTTTCCTTAATCCAAAGAACAAAGCTGAAACCGCAGCAATAACCAACAGCAGCCACATAATCCCGAACATCACACTAATTCCTGTGCTATTGATAGCCTCTGGATCAGCTGCATCCGGCATCATGAAAAAACACATAATGGCTGCAATAATGCCTATTACAATTAATATTATTTTTAAAATCCTATGCATTTTCCGATAGTTTATCCGTTACTACTTATTTCTTGTGGGCAGCCAACATATCAATCAAAGAGATTGAAGAGTCTTCCATATCATTAACGATACTATCGATTTTAGCGATGATATAGTTGTAGAAAATTTGAAGG
>JANQKR010000049.1 GCA_028281025.1 Croceivirga sp. | reverse complement strand
GATGTTTACGATGAACACGGGGGCCCCCACTTTTCTGCCATTCAGTTCAAATTCTTGCCAAACGGCATCTTTCCAAGTATCAAAGGCCCAGTTGTAGGTATGTTCTACATAGGGTTCCATAGCACCTTTTATGGGTTCTCCGGTGTCTGCCAATGGCTTTCCGTATTTTTCCCACATAAAAGCCAATGGTCTGCGCCAGGGATTTTTAATGGCTTCCTGATCCTCATCGATCATCAGATAGAACGATACATTGGTGTTGCCTGCCTTTAAGAGGGTTTTTTTGGCTTTCTTGTAAAGCACGTGTCCGTCAACCACATAATTGCTGATGCCCATGGTCATCTTGTTCTTCTCTGCGTCCAAATCCAAATACCAGCTATAGTCGTTTTTGGCCCTTGCGTCAAGGTCGGGAACCAGGGTCAGTATCTTATTGCCGGATGCGGATATGAGTGCCGGGGCACGAAAGGCATGGTCCGAAATGACGTGTTCATCACTAGGGGTAAGGTGGGGCGCCCAGTGAAAATTTCCAGTGAATACCAAGGGAATATCGATGGCCCATCCTTGTATCTCAATCTCAGTGTCCAGGGACAAGGAGACATTGACCTGAAAGGTTTTCTCGTCAATCTCCTCAAATACAATATCGACCTTCCCGTTGTTTAGAGAGTCTGCTTGTATTTCTTTGACATAGGTTTTTAGCTTTTCAGGAAGTTTGGTTTTGTTCGTTTCTTTCAGGTTGCAGGAAGTGAATATTCCAACGGAAAGAAAAGATAGCATGAATCCTAAAGTTATCTTGTCCTTTGTTTGCATGGGTACGCTGTGTTATCGATGGTTTTATTCACCACCGGAATTATGTTACTATTTCCCCAAAATGATGGGTAGGCATTGGCCTACCAGGGCTTAAGTGCCTCATGGCAAGGATTTCAAATGCAAAATTCTGTTCTGCATAAGCTTCCATGATTTCTGCTACGATGTCCTTTAGGGTATTGGGGGTGGTCTCGGCCCGAATGTTCAGTGCCAACCTTGCCGAAGGACTGCTAAAGGGGCTCCCCTCCAAGGCTATTTTGCGGTGCGTTCCGGCAAGGTTGGCCTTTAGCTGGGACGGCCCGCTTTTAAGGAAGGTCTTTACATGGCCTATGGCTGTTTTTTCATATTGGAACACCGCTTGCAACAGTGCCAGGAACTTAAGGTTGAACTCCGCCCAAGGTATGAGGCAATTCTCTAAATGGGAAACGGCAAAGGTGGCATTGTACCAGCCCATGAGGGCTTCCCCTTTGGCATAAGTATCATAATCGACCGCCGCTATCCGTGTTCCCCCTTGTTGGTCTTCTTCCATCGCGGCCAGCCATTCTTGTACACCTTCTCCGTTGAGGGCCGAAATTTGGTGGGTGGTATGGTCGGGAAACTTGTCATGAAGTAACTGTTCCAATGCGCTTGTTTCTGAGGTTGTGAGCAGATCTATTTTGTTGATGACCAAGCAATCGGCTTCTTCCAATTGTTTCAAGTAGATATATCCGGAACCTTGAGTAGTATTCCTTTTATCTTCAAGGGTTTCCCTAAAACGGAAGGGATCCACAACTACGGACAGGGGTAGCAACCGAAAGTGCTGTTGGTAGTAGAATTTGAGGGGTTGCATCAAGGTGGCGGACAGGTCGGTGCAGCTACCTACAGGTTCGGCCACAATGGTATCGCAGCCTGCGATGTCCCTAAGGTAGAGGGCAGCTTCCATAAGGCCGTCAAAATCACAGCAAAAGCAGCTTCCGGCTATTTCTTGTACGTCCGTGCCATTGGCGGACAGGATGCAGGTGTCCACCAAGCCTTCGGCCTGGTCGTTGGTGATGAGCCCCACTTTTTGACCTCGTGATTGCAATATTTTGGATATCGCCCCCAAAAGGGTGGTTTTTCCCGCGCCCAAAAAACCACCTACGAATATAAGCTTGGTTTTCATTGTTCTCTTGATTGGAATCGAATTTCGGTTTCCAATTGATCCCCTTTGTTCAACTTCAGCCTACTCAGTTTCCAAGTGTACTTTCCAGCTTTGTGGCTGACTGTGGCGGAGACTCTTTTTCCATTCGCCATCAGTTTTGATGATTTTGGCACGGCTCCTTCAGGAAGCTCCACCGAAAATTCCTTTAGGGAAAGTGTTCCATAATTGAGTGTCAGATTGGTTTTCTGAAGTCTCCCCTCTCTTTTCTGCGTATAAGTTCCCCAGCCTTCGGCTACCGTAAAAGGTGCTTTGAAATCTTCGGGCGTTAATTTTGGGGCAAAGCCCAATGCTCCTTTGGGGCCGTGGTATTCGTATCCGCAGAGTGCAGTGAAAATGCCGTAGGAGGCCATGGATCGACTGTAGTGATCGGAACACTCTATTTCGTTAAAGGGATTGCGCTTACTGGCATGATAGCGGTCGTGAACGGCCTTGAAGCAGGCCATGCCTTCCTGGAGCATACCTTCCCAAATCATACCGCTGATCGCTTCGTATTCAAAGCCGTTCATGCATTCGTTGAAGTAGCCCACATACAGATGGCCTCTTCTACCTCCCCCGGCCTTGTCCGCGCCTCCTTTCGGGAAACTGCAGATGACCAGGCCCGCTTCTCCTGCTAGGGCATACCACCGGCCTCCAGGGATGTCTTTCTGCATTTTTTCGTGGTAGGCGGCCGCATCGGGCACAAAGTTGTATTTGTAGATGGACTGCAAGGCGGATTTGGTTTCTTTTTCTGGGATGACGCGCGGCAACCCCATCTGCCGGATGAAATTTTGTCCCCGAACCTGGTCTATGGATGAGCCATTATTGGTATTGGTGGCATCCGGGTGTGCTGGGTCGGGCTTGTGGATGAAGTATTCCCCGTTGAAGAGTTGCGCCACGATGTTTTGGCTGCCCGCTTCCAGGATATTGTGGCATTTCTTGGCAAAGGCCGTATCGCCCATTTCGTTGGACATGGCCTTGCCACATTGTAGCGCACCAAGGTACATGGAGCTAATCCAGCCCATAGGCCCATACCACGCGGCATCCAAGGTATTGTATTGGCGGCCTTCCAATATGCCGTTATCATTTCCGTCTTCTTCGATGAGGAATTCGATGGATTTTTTGATACGATTCCATCGTTTCTTCAAAAAGGCATCGTCTGCACTCATTTGGTGTTCGCGGTAGGCCCGCATGATGGTGGCCGCATGGCCATCATGGGCGATGGTTTTTCCACTTTCGCCTCTATACCAGGTACTGCCATCTTCTTGCCAGGACAGGCCAAAATCCACTTCTTCCCTAAAGTACCGCTCTATTTCGGGGAAAATCCTTGCCGCGCCTTGAGCATAGCCCCATACATGCTGACAAGTGCCTGGGCAGCAATTAATACCCTCCCACCCCCACCAGCGGCCATTATCCAACCAATGTAGGGTCTGTGAGGCGAGGCAGTTGACAGAGAGGAACGACCTATCGAGGAACCAATAGGGCAAGGTGGAATTGTACCAGGTCGTGTTCCAGTCTTTGGTTTGGCTTACCAGTCTATCCCAATTTTCAATAACATAATTGTTAACTGCTTGTGCATCATCAAACCTGCGAGCATACTCACGTTTGTGCTGGCCCCAGCCGTCGATGGCCCCCATTTCGCCTCCTTCTTGCCGATAACGTGGAAAATGCCAGCTCAATACAAAGGTGAAAGTATGGGAGGCTCTGGGAGCCAAAGAGATGGACTGACTTGAAAGGGCCCCTATGGGCCTGGAGGAAAGGATAATTTCTTTTGCCTGTTTCTGGGCATTGTCCAGATCAAAAATGCCCATACCGTCTTTTACGATGCCTCCTATGTTTTCTTGTCCGTCCGCATTGAGCAGGGTTAGGGTCAAGGTACCAAAGCCCGACCATTTTTCTAGGTCTTGCCGGGCTATTTCACCGGTATTGCGGGGGCTGGCCTTGTGGCTGATGGTGAGTCCATTGGTGGTTTTCACTACTTCGGTTTCACGAAAGCCTTGCCCGGGGTCGGCTACCAGAGGGCATACGGCATTTTCCAGCCAGCCTCCCAAACGAACGCTGGTGGCCACCGTCCCATTGTTGGTTACCGTGTATTGTAAAATGGTGGTGGGCAGGGAGGAGTCGTTGACATTGAGGGGACAAAAGGGCGAAAAGGCTTCCAAATCAACAGCAATATTATCGGCCGCCCTAAAGGCCACCTTGCTAAGCGGGTATTCACCCCTAAAGCTAACGTCATCATAACCTGCGCTATTCAATTTTTTGATTGTGGTTTTACCGTTTTGGGTCACTTGTAGGGCAAACCCTTGGTTTACCAACCAACTGTCCAAGGATACACTATAGTCTTGGCTAATGGGAACCCGATAGTGTTCCCCCACTACTATGGGCCGGTAGAGCGTTGAGCCGTACTCGGAATGGGTGCGGGCATCAAAAATACCCCAATACCATAGCTGCCCGTCCCCGCCCAGGTACAACTGCCCACAGCCTATACCGCCCACGGGCATGCCAATGTATTTTAGTTCGTCCTTTTGCGAGGTAAATACATCGGGGGTTCCCCTTTCAAAAAGGGTCTTTACCCAATCCTTATCCAGTTTTTTGTCCAATGGGACTGAATTTTCAAAGTCTTCTTTGGTAAAGGGGCCTGCCATCAACGGCATGGAACTTAGAGTGCCCACAGCTCCCAGGCCCATCGAACTCAGCTTAACGAACGCCCTACGGTCCAGTTCTTTTTTGACTTCTTTTTTTTTGGGGATGTCATAGCGTTTGTTAGGCGTCAGGTTTTCGTCCGTTTTTTTCATGTTTCGTTATTATTTCTAGGGTATTTTGTTTCGTTCCTATTTAACCTAATTCACTTCTGATACCAAAATGTAGCCCATTTAATATCAACCGTACGTGTGGTCCACCCCCATTTTTCCATTTGAAAGTCCAAGGATTTACTAAATGGGATGCCGTCCAACAACCGGACCCTTGAATTTACCGTGGTCCCAGGCCCTTTCAGTGTATTGGCACCTCCAATGGGTTGGCTGATGAAGACATGGTTGTACAGCTCCGGATGCCCCCAAGCATAGCCGTAATAATCTTCGGTTCCCGTGCCAAAATGATCGGGAAAAGTGCTGCCATCAATATAAATTTTCTCATCCCCTTCTCCCCACCATATCCCAAAGGGTTTAAAAATCTGATAGGTGTCCCCAACATACACCCCTTGGCCCTGGTCCACTTTGAGAAATTCCAAGTCCACCCCTTTGGTTGCTTCTACCGGAAAATCAGGCCGTTCTTGGTACGAGGCATGGAAGTACATGGAATTCTTGGCCCATTGGTAGGGTTTGCTTAAAATGCTATAATTTATTTTTACAGGTTTTTGTGAGCGGTTTACAAAACTGATTACCACTTCTTGCCTAAAGGGCATTATCCAGTATGCGCTCATATAACCAGTATCGTCTGTTTTTCTGTAATAATCTTTGGCCGTTATCTTTTGGTTGCCAGAACCAAAGAACAGCCCTAATGGACATACTACTGTTTCGTGCCCGTCAAAACTTATCCTGAGTAAGGTTTCTTTCAGTGCCTTATCCAAATCCTCTGCATCCAGGTCCAAAATGATGCTGTTGATCGCCTTACCCCCTTTGATTTTAAGTTCGCTACTGGTCTTTGGAGCAATGACCACGCCCATCCAATCGCTTTGGATGGGCTCCCCTTGTATGGGCATATCGCTGATTGTACTGTTTTGGAATGAATTGAGCTTTTCATTCACCTCCTTTAAGGTTTGGTCATACTTTTTAGGGGTTTCGTTGTTAAAGCTTTCCACTTTTACGTTGCCATGGTACAATCGGTAGTTGATGTTCCAAAAAACGCCTTCAAAAGCCCCTTTCTTTTCTTTTGGTCCCTCGTAGGTGATTTTGATGTTTTTTTCAAAAGGGATGGGCGCATAGAGGTTGTGCCCCGGTTTGGCCCCTTTGTTGATGGGCAGGTCGTCTTGGTCCACAGATCTAAAGGATAAGGGGTATCCTATTTCTTTATTCTCACCAATCAATGCGCCTAGGTGGTCGGCCTCCCAAAAGGGGATCTTTTTTCCATCAATAAAGAAACGTAAGGCATGTTTGGCGTTGGGGTCACCCGTCATCCAGATTCGGGTGATGGCCCCAGGCCCTTTTACATCCATCATCACCTGTACATCTTTGCCCTTATAAATCTCATGGGCATAAAAGTTGCTCCAATCCTCATTGGCGAACATATCCCCGTCATCTGCCCTTTTATCATAACTACTCACCTGATGCAGTGTCCACAGACCCTCAGGGTGTTTGGTCAAGGCCTCACGGTCCAGCATTTCGCACAGCAAGGACTTGAATGTCACCTTTTTGGTGCTTTCTTGAGCCGTCATTAGGATGGTTCCCAAAATCCAAATCGTTGAAAAGGTTAGAATTGATTTCAAAACGATTATTCTTCTAGTGGCCATCTGGTCTAGTTTTTATTGGATGCTATTTTTAGTTGAGTCAGTTCTTTCATTACTACATACAGGTTGGCTTCCTGGTCGTATCCAAAGGCATCATGAAGGGTACTGTACAAGCAAAATAATTTTTGATATACCTGATGCGACCCTTTATTGGGTTCATAGCTTTTGCTGGCGGCAACGGACAATCGGTCTAGCACCTTCTCAATGCTTTCAAAGCCTTCGCCTCCTTTTTTGGCGGCCACCGCCCCCATGATGGCGGCCCCAACCGCAACAGTTTCCGGATTATCCACCAGCTTTAGCGTACAGCCCAAAATGTCGGCATAGAGCTGCATAAAGAGCTCATTCTTATGTCCGATGCCCCCCGTGGCGATTACTTCATTGATTTCCACTCCTTGGGCTTCTACCAATTTTATGATTTTAAGCGCGCCAAAAGCGGTGGCCTCGATCAAGGTGCGATAAATTTCGTAATCCTTAGTGGCCAAGGTCTGTCCAAGGATGAGTCCACTAAGCTGTTGGTCACCAAGAATGTTACGGTTGCCATTGTTCCAATCCAGGGCGAGCAGTCCGCTTTCACCCGCTTTTAAGGCCGAGGCTTGTTCAGTCAAAACGGCATGATAGCCAGAATCCTTTCCCAACACCTGTTGTACCCACCAGTTCAAGAGGTCTCCGACGGCGGCCTGCCCAGCTTCAATACCAATATGGCCTGGCAATACAGAGCCTTCCACAATACCGGCTACGCCGTAAAAATCCTTTGGGGCCTGCTCCATGGGAAAAGCCATGATATCGCAGGTAGAGGTCCCGATGATTTTTACGAATTTTCCTTGGCCCACTCCGGCCCCTATAGCTCCCACATGGGCGTCCAGGGCCCCAACAGCAATGGGAATTCCTTGTGGTAGGTCCAGACGTTCGGCCCACTCGGCGGACAGGTATCCCATGATTTCCTCAAAGGCATATGCCCTATTGTAAAGCCTATCCCTTAGGTCGGCCAATTTGGGATCCAGTGCCCCAAGAAACTCCTTATCCGGCAATCCATCCCATGCATCGGCATACATGGCCTTATGCCCAGCGGCACAAATGTTCCGCTTTACCTGTGATACATCAGCAATGCCCGATAGGGTGGCCGGAATAAAATCGGATTGCTCCAACCAACTGTCCGCGGCACCAAACACCGTTGGATCGGCATTTAGACAATGCCAAATTTTTGACCAAAACCATTCCGAAGAATAGGTACCCCCACATTTCGCCAAATATTCTGGGCGCAGTTCCGCCGCTTTTTGGGTAATGGCCAGGGCCTCTTCCACAGCGGTGTGGTCTTTCCAAAGCCAGGCGTAGGCATTTAGGTTTTCCTTAAATTCTGGAAGGGCCTCAAGTGGCTGTAGGTTTTGTTTTACGGGAATGGGGGTGGAACCTGTAGCATCTACCCCAATACCCACAATGCTCGTTAGATCCAGCCCTTTTTCAGTGAATTGGGCCATTGCTATTTTGGTAGCCCTTTCCAGTGCATTCATATAAGCTGTTGGCGATTGGCGTGCCAGAAGTGGTTGTTGTGCATCGGTAAAAATACCATTGTTACCGCCCTCGTATGTGGACGACCCACTTGCCATCATTTCACCAGTCTGTATGTTCAAAAGTATCGCCCGTGCGGCACTGGTTCCAAAATCGAGTCCTAGTGAAAACTCCATACCCCTATTTTTTTTGCATCAATTTGGCTTGGTCCTCCCCTCCATTGATTATGTACAACAAGGGTATTGGCCTATCTACACCTTCCTCATACCTGGGTTTGGCGGCCCAAGGAGCTACAGACAGTACATTGGCCATATCCATCCAAAACTGTAATCGGGCCCGTTTTAGGTTCCAAGTCATGTGAAAATGGTTAGCCGGCGCATAGTGCTTGTATTCGTTCATGCTGGCATGCTTGGGCACTACAAAGGTATGCGGCCAAGTAGGATTGGCGGTCTGGCAAACAGCCCGTGCCAGTTCGGCGGGCGGCAATACCGTTTTCGCCTCGTCCCAAACCATGGAGAACATGCCAGAGAGCGAGCTATAGGCCAAACGGGCGGCTATACCTTCAATGCCCTCTGGGGAAATAAAGTGAGTGGAATTTCCTAAATAGGAGAAATAATCCACCGCCTTGGGGAAGGCTATTTTGGAAAGAATCTCCTTGGGGTCGGTGCCCGGCAGCGCGGCCCAATCAAAAGAGGCTGAGCCGGAGTTGACCCCATCGACAAAGCCGCGTTGTTCCCATTCGGTATCCCCATTAAGGGTAATGTTGTTTTCCTGGGCAAAAGTGGCAATTTCATCGGGTTCCCAAACTTTTCTAAAGTCCATGAACAAAGGTGGGTTACCTCCCGAAAGCCAAGTCATAAACAATTGGGTGAGCAAAGCTTGCACATCGGCCTCCGTAGCATAGGGAATTACCTCTTTGGGACCGTTATGGTCAAATGTCGAATTGAACAGGGATTCCATGATATCGGCCACGGGCAAGGGAATTCCCCGGGCATCGGAGCCCCATTCCAGCTGGCTCATAAAGCCACCACCGACGGCGTTCAATTCCTTCATCAAATCCCTTACAATAAGGTAAAGGGCCAAACTTTTGTCCAGATTGCTACTATCGGTATCGTCCGGTAGTTCTATGCCCGCAGAGCCTGTTTCCAGCCAGCTGCGTATATGTTTGAGTTCTTCCTTGTCGTACGCCTCTTTTTGCAACATATCGGCCAACAGCTTCATGTCCAAACGGGTAATCTCCAACCCAAGCTGGTTGCGTGTGGCCGCAACATGGGGCAAGGCAGTTTCCATACCCATGGAGTCGTGTCCAAACACCACCACACGTTTGCCTTTTAGACCTTGGATGGTTGCAGCGGCGTAGCACCAATCAATGAGGTTGGCTTTGGTTTCGGAAGACATTACGGGATTCAATCCGGTATCTGCCCAATTGCCCACATTGATGTGCGCCAATCTTCCCGATTGGGCCAAAGCACCATTAGTGGCATGGGTAAAGACTACCCCAGGGCGTGGACCACTGTTACCCGTGGTAAAGTTAAAGGGCGTATCGGATGGGAAATGTGCCAAGAGTGACATGACCGTTAATTGTGGAAAAGCCCAAGTGTCCGGAACGCAAACAATGATATTGACTCCGGCCGATTTAAATTGTGCCGCTACGGCATCGGCCTGCTTTTCACCATCTACGAGTAAATCGCTATACACCACGGGAACATTTTGCTTGGAGGGGGTATATACTTCCCCTGATATTTGATTGGCTGCCATTTTTACAATATTGGCTGCCCGTATACGGGCATCGGCATCTATTCTTGGGTCGCAAGTTGCAAAAACCCCAATAACAGGTAAGCCATTCTTTTCATTTTCAACAGTATTCAGTTTTGTTGCAGACATTTTCTTAACTATGGTTTAAACAGATTGTATTTCTTTTTTTTCACGATTCAAAGATCTAAAGGCATAGACGGCGACAAGCACCAAACAAACCAGTGGTAGGATAAATGAAAAATTAACCTCTGGTATAAAGCCTAATATTTTTAAGTCGCTAAGACCAGTACCCCCCATATCAATGATGCGTCCCTGTATCGGAGGCATCAAGGCCCCTCCTACAATACCCAAAATCAATCCGGCGGAACCCAATTTGGCCTCGTCACCCATATCCTTTAGGGCAATACCGTATATAGTTGGGAACATAAGGCTCATGGCAAAGGACACCCCTACAAGACAATAAAGCCCTAACATTCCGTTGATTAGGATAGCACCTGTAGCAAATCCAATACCCAAAAAAGCAAAAATCAGCATGAGTTTGGCTGAATTGATATACCGAATCAAGAATGTACATATCCATCTTGCAGTCAAGAACAAAATTGTTGAGGCAGCCACGTAAACCACCGCGTTGAGCTGGTTATCGGCCGAACGCGACTCGTTAAGATTGGTCACATATTGATAAATGAAGGTCCACACCATAATCTGGCAGGCTACATAGAAGAACTGTGCCAATACCCCCTCGTAATAGTTTTTGTTAGAAAACAGTTTTTTAACGGTTTCCTTTAAGTCTAACGATTTTTCGTTGGGACGGTCATTGTCTATTTTCATTAGAACAAAGGCAATCAAAATGGCCACTACCACAAACCCAAGAATGATATAGGGTGTACTGATGATGCCCATATCATGCTCAATGATTTGTTGCTTTTGTTCCGGCGAAAGATTAGCAGCAGTCGATGAGGAATCTGCCCCGATTTTGGTCTCCAACCGATCCACCACAAAAAGCCTGGCCACCAATTGCCCGGCCAGTGCCCCCATAGGGTTAAAAGCTTGGGAAAGGTTAAGCCGCTGCGTGGCCGTTCTGGGGTCGCCCAATTCCAATACCATAGGGTTTGCCGTGGTCTCCAAAAATGCCAGCCCAAACGTCAATACATAAAGCGAAACCAAAAACAGGTCGTAGTTGACCAATTTTGCCGAAGGAAACATCAATAGGGAACCTGTGGCAAACAAGAACAGCCCAAGGACAATGCCCGACTTATAACTGTATTTTCTAATATAGAGTGCGGCAGGTATGGCCATGGTGCCATAGCCCCCATAAAAGGCCAATTGCACATAGGAAGCCTTTACATTGGATATGTCCAACACATTTTTGAACACCTCCACCATTGGGTTGGTCAAATCGTTGGGAAATCCCCAAAGAAAAAAGAGGGAGGTAACAGCAATGAATGGCAGGAGTAATCTAGGGTCAACTACTTTGGGTTTAACTTTGGTATTCATAAAATAGAATATTCAGTTTTAATTTTTAATTCCTATTTAATTGCAAAAAAATCACGGCCATTTTGAAACTTAGGTCCAACTCGAATGCTCCACATTAAGACACTATTCATATTCGACCACTACAGCAATATGTCCTGTAAATTCAGGCACCTTTAATTTCAACTTGCCCGAGTCTAGAGTATAATCCAATTCTTCCTTATTGGGCACGGTATATTTTTTTTTTTATGTTTTTGTCCAGGTCAAATGTTACGGGTGCGTTGTAAAGTGGCACCAAATCCTCTATCACCCGGACGCTTCCCCGTTGTATGGGCGAAGCATAGAGCAAATGCAGTACATACCGTTTGTGTTCAGTTTGGTGCAACAGGTTAATGCGTCCCAAACTGGGGAGTTCCACTTTTACCATAGGCTCAATATCCAAACTATTGAAAGCCTCCATGTCTTTTTTGCTCCAATAATTGTAATTGGGGCTGCCCAAAGGAATGATGTCGTACCAAATCCCATCCAAATCGTAGTTCTTGACGAGTTCTTCGGTCTGCTCAAGGATAAGATCGAGATAGGGTACTTCGGGAAAAAGTACGGGCCATCCCCATCCCATAGGATCAGAAGGGTTGGCAGCAGCTTTTTCCTCGGTATAACGGTCTTTTCTGTTTTTATCAAGGAACACCCAGTCTGGATGGTCTTCGGCATCTTTTACCGACCAACCAATGGTATAGTAGGCCTGTACCATCACCCCTATTTCATGGCAAGCTTCTATCTGCGCTTTTAGAAGGTCAAAATCGAGGTTGGGGTGCTGTTTGCCCACCTTGGTAGGGTAGTATGACCCGCCATGGTGACCCTTGGCAAAAATGTTGATCGAGTTTACATGCCCCGCTTTCAAAGTTTCTTGAAATTGTTTTTTGTCGAATTTACTTCCTATGTTTTCAAGTGCCTCTGAGGTGTGGAAATCTAGATGTATCTGTCTGCTGCCTTCTTTTGTACGGAATTCGGGTAGTTCTTGCCCGAAAATTTGCAAAAAGCAAAAAAAGATCGGGACGCATCTAAGGGTGAAGGCTTTGATTTTAGGTTGCATATTGAATGATTACAGCTGTACCTGCAAAAGCTCTCCTTCTTTTTCTATAATCAATAAGGTGTCGATGTCATCCAACACCACTGCGGAAAGGTCTATTTGCAGATGCCCGTTTAGAGTAAACGGCACCTCTTGCCCACCATCAAAAAGCGTTACTTTAGTAACCTTGCCGGTCACGGGAATGTCCAGGAATTTCTTTTTTGGGTCATCCAAAATATGTAGATAGGTTTTGCCCCCCTCCTTGCCCTGGGTCATTACGCCCCAAGTCTGTTCTGCCATTGGGCCGCCCCGGGTCTTAAACACACTTTCGCCATATTTTCGGTTCCATTGTCCGATGGCCTTAAGTCTTTCGATGACCTCGGGTTGGAATTTTCCTGAAGGAGGTGGCCCGACGTTCATCAACAGGTTGCCATTGATGCCCGCTGCACGTATCAGATAGTGCAACAATTGTTTGGGACTCTTAAAGTCCTTGTCTTTTGCATTATAGCCCCAATGCTTGTTCATGGTATCCGCAGATTCCAGAGGATATTCCGAAACCTCTTTGGTATTGGCCTCGTATGTGTCGTGCCCTGGCAATGAGCGTTCAAAAACCTGATAGTCCTCGCCAAATTGGGGTACGCTAAAGCGGTTGTTTCCAATCATGGAATGCGGCAGATTTTTATGGATGATATCGTAGGTTTCCTTCATGCGCCAGTCCACACCTTCCTTAATGTCCCACACCCCATCGAACCACCAGCTGGAAATGGGGCCGTACTCACCGCTACTGAGCTCGGCCACCTGGGCGTTCATATAGTCGAGATACTTGTCAATATCACCACTATCGGGACGGCCATTGTCCCAGCCTTTGGAAGTATAGCCGCGTGGATAGTACTCCGGGTGGTGCCAGTCCAAGTGTGAATGGTACAGTCCAAAGGCGATGCCCTGTTTTTGGCATTCTTTGGCCAACGCCTTGATGATGTCCTTTTTGTAAGGTGTGCGATCCATGATGTTCCAGTCGCCCTGTTGGGTATCCCAAAGGGCAAATCCATCATGGTGCTTGGAGGTGATGACCATGTATCTCATCCCCGCCTCTTTGGCGAGGCTTACCCATTCCTTGGCATCAAATTCAGTGGGATTGAATTTGGGGGCCAAGTCTTCATAGTCATCAATCTGCCACTTGTTCCGTTGCATTTCCCATTCGTGCTTTCCCTCCACACTGTACACCCCCCAATGGATGAACATTCCAAAAGTGGCATCGCGATACCATTGATAGGCAGCTTTGGACGCTCGGATGGTGCCCCCATCAATTTGGGGTTCCAGACCATAATGCTCATACCCTTTTAAATAGTAAGGGGGTTTTAGAGCTTCTTCGACGTCTTCGATAATCTCCTCCCTCTTTGTTTTGTTTTGAACGCAACTTATGCCCAATAGCACTAAAAATACCAAGGATAGTTGCCGTTTTATACCCAAGATTTGAACAAAATCATACATTGATTTATAATTGATTTTTGATTTATTGCCTGTCTTCCAACAACCTAACAACCAACATCATTCTTCCAATTTTCCGTATACCTTTTCAACAATATTCTTCATCCGAAGTTCCAAAGGAGGCAAAGAAGGTAGATTTGAGGAAGGCTTGTCCAGATAAAAATAAGCGGTTGCCGAAACATCATCGCTCCTATAAAAATTATTTGAGATATTTCCGGGAAAATCCTCATCAGTTGCTTTGGGCGGGTTGTCCATGTCCAAATACCTTTTGGCAGCCTCGTAACCATCTTCGTGCACATAGGACCAAACTGGTGAAATATCCGCCCCGTTTTCGATAAGCTTGATCATATTCTCCGTATTGGTATTGCCTATCTGCTGTATGGTCACCTTACAATCCTCATGAAAGTACACAGGGTCATAACTATGGAAACGGTAAAAGGTATATAGATCGTGTTCTTTATTCGAAACCGTACTGCCTTGTATGCGGTTGTCAAATTCACCCTGGCCCCAGCCCGTACCAATATAATCCTCAGTCCCTGTACCAACTAATGTGGGAAATTCCCTGTCGCCATCCAGATAAATCTTTACTTCACCCTCGCCGAACCACGTGCCTTGGTACTTTTTGTTTCCGATTACCCCGATATTGGTGCCCAAATACCGGCCCCGCCCGTTTACTTTGGGCAAAATGGTGTAGTCCACTCCCTTGGTGGTAGTGGTGTCCCTGTTCCAATAGGAATGAAAATAGAGGGCGTCGTCCTCCAACTTGTCCAGTTTTACCATATCCACTTGATAATAAAACATAATGAAATCTTCTGATTCATTTACTATCTCGATTTTGCCCGATTTGCGGAAGGGCATAGGCACGGCACAGTTGAAGGAACGACCTTCCGGCATGGAAAAGAATTTGTTCTCAAAGGGTCGCATAAGCCCAAGGCCAATCCCGAAAAAGTCAATGAAAGGAGCGGAAACAGCGGGTTTGGTCTCACCGTCCCAATACATGTTGATGCTCATCTTTTGTCTGTTTTCCTTGTTCCATCCAAAGGAATTTGCCGACCATATTTTGGTAATGATGCCAGGTCCTTTTTGGTCAAAGATGACCAGCGTGTCCCCGGGGCCAATCATACTAAAGGCATCACCTTTGGCCCCCTTGTTGGTCATGCCACCCTTGCCCTTTTCCCCTTTTTTGTTTTCGGAACTTATCCATCGGGTCTGCACACTTTCTGGAGCGGCTTTATATACTTTTTCTATATCGGCTAAGGAAAACACTTTTTCCTGGGTTTCGGGTTGTTGGCAACCCATTAAGGAAATCAATAGCGAAGGAATGATTAAAACCAGTAATGTATGTTTCATGTGGAATATACTACTCTACGTTAAATTAATGGGTTACCCATTTTCCATATCAGACAACTCCCAAAAGTATTGGAACTTATGACAGGGAACTACTACAAAATATTCCTTACCCAATATTTTTTTTGCCCTAAGGAGTTCATGTTGTTGCACATTGGGAACATTCCTATTTCCTAGCATATTGAGGTCGAAATTAGGTACCGAATTAGGAAAATGGAGCCATGTTTTTCTTAAACGTTGGATTTCAATCTTTTCCTACAATACTAAATTTTAAAACATTCAAGAATCGCTATGTTACAAATCAATCCTTTTTCCCTTTTGTCAACCTGTCCTTTGGCGGTAGGGAATGGTCTACTTTTTTACTCTTTTTGGTCACGGGCCAAATCACAAAACCGTATTGGTAATTTTGGGCGCGGAGCCGGAATTCCTCATGGGGAATGGCCTGTATGGACCAACTGTCGTCACCCCCAACGCCCATTTGTTTATGGTCCACATTTAGAGTAATGAAATCCCTGTCGGGCAAATCGGCGATATGCCCCCTACGGTCTGAAAGGTCTTCCATACTGTATGGCCAGGCACTTACACTCAGTGGGGCTTCATTCCCCAGTATTTCGATTCCTTTTCCAGCAGGGTTGGTCAACGATAGCCATCGCACCTCGGTATAGTTGTTGCTTTCTTGTGGCCTTACATAGTGGAAAAAATCCTCTTGTACCGATTTTTTATAATGTCCATGCGGAGCACTGGTCAATCTATCGGCATAGTTTTCATGGGGGCCACGACCCAGCCATTCCATATTGTCGTAATCTTCGTCCAGTTGCACTTGCATTCCAAAACGTGGAAGGTTGGGAAGCTCTTCCCCAAGGACAAAACTATTGGTCACTGCTATTTCGCCATTACCGTACACCGTATAAGCTACTTTGAGTAAACTAGGTTTATCTGCACTGTCTTCCTTTTTCGGCAATTTATAAATGACTTCAATTATAGCATTCTCAAGTCCACCCTGTTTAATTTCAAAACTTTGTAATGCCATGTTTTTGGCGGCATCTTTCCAATATTCCTGTCTTCTGGGCATTTTTGAGCCGATGTCGTTGTCGATTGGCGGTCTCCAAAAGTTGGGGGACAAGGCCCCCTTCAACACTTCCTTCCCGGCGACCACCAAGGTAGTGAGAAAGCCGTTGGTCTTATCAAAGCCCACCGTGGATTTTTTGGTGATTACCTCCACATTTTTTTTGGTCTCGTTGACGCTTACATCAGCAATGGCGCTCCAGTTTTTGTTTTCTGCTGCTTCGAAATAAGGAAGTTCAAATTGCTCCCATGCCACTTCGTGGCCGGATTTTGCCCAAGAAAAGTCCCTGTTCAGCCTAAAGCGTATGGTAATGTGGTATTTGGCACCCGGTCTCATTTTGGGCTTTTTATAGGCTACTTCCAAAGCGCCTTGTTCCAAAGGTCTCAACTGGGGCGTAGCTACTGTGCCACTTTGGATGGTATTTCCATCTTCCTGGAGATACCAATCCACATCGTATCGATCCAGATTGGCAAAATGGTGCCTGTTCAAAATGTCAAAAGTGCCTTCTTCCAGATTTACTGCCGTAATCTCAATAGGCTGCTGCACTTTTTTGGCTTCCCAAGTGGCCGGTTTGGGAGTCTGGTCGGGCGAGATGACCCCGTTGTTGTTGAAATTTCCACTGTGGATCTTTTCCCCAAAATCGCCACCGTAGGCCCAATAGTCCTTTCCCTCCTTGTTTTTTGCGACCACGGCACCATCCGTCCAGTCCCAGATAAAGGCACCGATAAAACGTTTGTTGGCCTTGATGGTCTTCCAGAACAGTGGAAAGTCTCCCAGTGAGTTGCCCATGGCATGGGCATATTCACAGTACACCACAGGGCGGGTGTCATCGGGATCATTGGCGATATCGATCATGTGGTTCAATCCGCTGTACATACGGCTTTTCATGTCCACATACTGTGGGTCTTTCCGATGGTAGAACTCGTCGTACTGCGCCCCTTCATAGTGCACGGGTCGGGTGGGATCCGCATCCTTTATCCAACCGCTCATGGCCGCATGGTTGGGGCCCATGCCACTTTCATTGCCCAACGACCAAAAAATGATGGAGGGGTGGTTTTTATCCCGTTCCACCATGCGTGCGGCACGGTCCACAAAGGCATGCGTCCATTGTGGGTCGTTGGTCAATAGCCCCCCCACGCCATGGGTTTCCAAATTGGTTTCGTCCATGACATAGATTCCGTACTTATCGCATAGCTCGTACCAATAAGGGTTGTTGGGATAATGGGACGTACGAACCGCATTAAAATTGAACTGTTTCATCAGCAGCACATCCTTTTCCATGATTTCCTTGGAGACCACCTTGCCCTCATGCTGGCTGTGATCATGACGGTTGACCCCGTATAGAAGAACAGACTGGCCATTGACAAAGAACTCCCCATCCCGAAACTCGATCTCCCGAAAACCCACTTTGGTACTGCGAGTCTCGATAAGCTTGCCGTCTGCATCGTTCAGATAGAGCACCAGGGTATATAGGTTCGGAAATTCGGCCGACCACTTTAATGGGGCTTTCACTTCTGCCTTCAGCCATCCGAAGGGCACGTTCCCTCTTTGCGGGTAACGCTCGTTCAAAAGCTCACCCACGTTTCGGGAGCTATTGTTCTCTAATACCGCATTGCCCGCGTTGTCAAAGAGTTGTGCTTCCAAAGTCCAGGTTTTTGCGGTTTCCTTGTCCTCGGCATGGATTTTTGGCCGGATTGACAGCGTCGCATCTTTATAATCAGCATCCAGATCTGTACGTACAGCAAAATCATAAATGAAAGTCTTGGGAACTGCCTCCAGATAAACATCCCTATGGATACCGCTCAACCTCCAATGGTCTTGATCCTCAAGGTAAGAGCCATCACTCCACCTAAATACCTTGGCAGCCAAAGTATTTTCACCCGCTTTCAGATAAGCGGTAATGTCAAACTCCGCGGGCAATCGGCTCCCTTGGCTGTAGCCTACCTTTTTCCCGTTTATCCAGAGATAAAAGGCCGAGGTTACCCCACCAAAATGAAGGATGACCTTATTGTCGGACCAATCGGCAGGAACAGTAAAGTTGGTGCGATACGACCCTACAGGGCTGTCGTCTTTTGGGATGTTTGGCGGATCTACGGGTACAAAGGGATAGGTGACATTGGTATAGATGGCCTGCCCATAGCCGTGCAGTTCCCAATTGGCCGGAACCGGAATGTCATCCCAACCGGATACGTCAAAACCGGGCTGTTCAAACCCTTTTACACTTTCCTCAACGATTGGGGCAAAACTAAACTTCCAATTGCCGTTAAGGCTTTTGTAACGGTGACTATTCTCGCGCCGCCCTGCTAGAGCCTCAGCTTCATCGGTAAAGGACATGGAGGTGGCCCTTGCTGGCATTTTGTTGATGGATACCACCAAGGGGTTTTCCCAATCGTTGAGGGTCTGTGCGTTTACTTGTGAAAAGAGGATAAAAAAGAGAACGGAAAGAGGGGGATTTGTTTTTTTCATATGTTTATTTTCTTATTGTTTTTCAACGGTCGCATGTAACCTCTGAAGATTAAAATAATCATTGCACTTTGTGTTTAAAGATTACTTTAATCATGTCGGTTTCATTTTTTTGGAAAACTTTATTTGAAAAGAAGGGCAGAAATTTACAAATAACATCTACTTTGAAATGGTACAAAATGTATCAAGAACGGTACTTTTTTTACTCAAGGGTGGTAGTTGAATGGTTGTTCTTGACCGAACCGTTCTACAGTAACCTATTTTGTGGCAAATCAATGCGTTAGTTTTGCCGAACATCAGTAGATGTTGTCAATTGACCTTATATTTTTAAGTCAAAGAGTAAATCCATTGCCCCCTTACCAACATCTCAATCCACGGCCAGTACCAAATGTTGGGCCTCTAAATTATTGGCGGTGGCCGTCACTGTTACCCTCCCTTTTTGGATACCCGCCTTCACAATAACAAGGGCCTTACCATTAAAGGCCTTTCTGCTTGGAGCATTGTCGAGTTCATAAGAAGTTGGATTGCCATTATGTGTGCCGACTATTTGAGCACCGCCATCCACTGTAAATTGGATAGGATTGTCGGCTAGGGGCACGGGCGTTCCCTTATTATCCACAATTTCGGCACGGACAAAGACCAGGTCTTTTCCATCGGCTATCATATTGGTTTTGTCCGGTGTCAAGCGGATGGCATGGGGAGCCCCCGATGTCTTTATTTCATCTTCAGAAACCTTTTTTCCATTTTTATACCCAACTGCTTTGAGTCTACCCTTTTTAAAGGGTACTTCAAATTGCAGATATCCGTATGCTTTCATGGGTTTTGTTTCCAACTTTTTGCCATTCAAATAGAGGGTCACCTTATCCGCATTGCTATGGATCAGAATTGGGATTTCTTGCCCTTTGAGCCCTTCCCAGTTCCAGTGATTGGCAATATGGATCACATTTTTGTTCGTCCACCACGATTGGTAGTAGTAGTAAATGTCCTTGGGAAACCCCGCCAGATCCATCGCCCCGAACTGTGAACTGTTGTTGGGATGGCTACTGGGCCAAGTTTCCCCATTGTAGTCAAACCCTGTCCACAGGAAGCTTCCGGCCAGATAGGGCCTTTCGGCATAGAATTGTACTGATTTGTAGGCTCCTGAATTGGTTTCTACATTGTTTGCGGCGATGTGCTGTTCAATCTTTTTGTTCCGTTTGTAGGCCCCTTCCGGGGTGTAATAGCCGCCAATACCATCCTTTACTTCAATGCCATCTCCTCCCAAAGTATAAACACCACGGGTCACGGTGGCATTACTCACTTCGGTGCCGATGATGGGTTGGTCCGGGTGGTCTTTATGGTATTGGTCGATAAATTCAAGACTGTAGTTAAAGCCCATGACATCGATCTCCTCGGCAAAGCCAAAGTCTGCGTTGCTGCCCCAGGCGTTCACTCCGGCAGTGACCAATCGTGAAGGATCCAGTTTGTGGGCATGGGCCACCATTTTGCGCATGTATCGCTTTCCGATGATGCTTCGTTGTGTGCCCCCTTCTTCGTTGGCCATGGACCAGAGGATGATGGAAGGGTGATTACGGTCCCTCAAAATCATGTTCTCCAATTGGTCCAAGCTTTCCTGGGTGCTTCCCGTGGCCCGGGTCTCGTCCATCACTAGCATACCAAGACTGTCACAGGCCTCCAACATGGCCGGGGAAAACGGATAGTGCGAACGAACAGCGTTCACACCCATTTCTTGGAGCAGTTGCAAACGATAATGGTGCATGGTTTCCGGAATACCTGAACCCACCCCCGCAAAATTCTGGTGAATACAGGCTCCGTTGAGCTGCACACGTTCGTTGTTAAGGAAAAAGCCCTTGTCCGCATCGAAGCGGATGGAACGAATGCCGAACTTGGTATGGATCTTATCGATGGCCTCCCCTTCTTTATTTAATGCGGCCATCAGGGTATAGCGGTCAGGATGTTCTAGCGACCACAGCTTGGGGTCCCCAACCTTCAAATTTTGCTCAAAAAAGGTACTTTCCCCATCCCTGATTTCTCTGGTAGTGGTGGCGTGGGATGCAACTATTTTTCCTGAAGGGTCAAGCACTTGCACTGTCAATGAGGCATTGGCCCCTTTAAACCCTTCGTTGTAAACCTTGGTGCGCACCTTTACCTCAGCATTCCCGTCGGGGAGCAAGGTTGTGGTGATAAAGGGTTCGTAATTATCGATATGGACGAGATTGGATTTTATAAGATAGACTTCCTTTTGGATGCCGGCCCCCTCATAAAACCAGCCTTCGTGCAGGGAAGCATCCACACGGACGGCCACGATGTTTTCCCTGCCGTGGATAAGGTAATCCGAAATATCCATCTCAAACCCATTATAGCCGCCCCAGTTGCGGCCCATATAAAAACCGTTTACCCAGACCATGCAGTTTCGGAACACGCCATCAAAACGAAGGCTTATCTTTTTTCCTTCGTCCTCGGTGGCTATATCGAATTTTTTGCGGTACCAGCCGATGGAAGTCTCTGGATATTCCCTGCCCACGGGTTTATAGCCATAGCGGTTGCCCATAGATGGGTTCTGCAAGCTGTCGTAGGGAAGGCCCACCGACCAGTCGTGCGGAACATCCACTGTTTCCCAATCGGAATCATCCAAATTCAGTGAGGTTGCCTGTATGTCGTGGGAGCCATAACCCGCCGGCTCCAGTTTGGCGAACTGCAACTTTGTACCTGTACCCAATCCAAAATCCTTTTCGATATCGTAGCTATGCCCCAAGTGAAATTTCCAGCCTTCTAGCAAGGGAATGGTTTCGCGTTGGGCAGTTAAGGCGTTTATTGACAACAAGGCCATGGACAGAAAAATGCTCTGGACGATGTTTTTTTTCATTTGTTTAAAATTTTGTAATACACTGAAATTAAAGCTATTCCAAAATTTATTACAGATGGAACCGCTTCGCTTTCGCATAAACTTGTTTTAATCATGTTCGGCAGGGTATGCTTAAAACAAGTTTATGCTCATTCCATATTTGGAATACTTGTTTGTTGTTTGTTGTTTGTTGTTTGTTGTTAAAGGTTCAAAGTTCAAGATTGCTGCCCTTCGGCTCATTTCGACCCTTCCACTTGGCTCAGGGCAAGTTCTTGTTGTTGGATGCGCGGTTTACGGTGTTTTTTGTTTTTATCATCTTTCTGAAATCTCTTTAGACACTAATTACACGAATTTTCTCGGATTGTTTTTTCTATCTTTTACTGCTTACTGAAACTGCATACTGTTCATTGTTTCTTTTATCTTTCCAAACTCCCAATAAGCGAAAGTGTCGCTTCAACTACGCTCGGCAATCCCGTTTCGGCTTGTTTCGACTTCGCTCAACGACCGTGCTAGTTTAATTACTTCCCACTTCGTACTTATTTTTTCGGACACGAATGCCACGAATTTGTACGATTTGTTTTTCAACTTCTTATCGTTTACTGTTCACCGCTTACTGCTACTACCTATTGCTCGTGGTATGGTTTTTAACTTATCAAATTCTGAACTCTGAACGGATATTATATGTTATAAACTGCCAGTTTTTTAATTTTTGGCGGGGCAATAGCCTTTGGAACGCTCAACCTAATGCCACTGACTTCCACCGCATCAAATTCCTGTATGCGCTTGTGGCCCACGCTTTCACCCTCAGCCAATAGCTTCCATTCTCCATTTATCTTTCCTTCCACTTTGTATTTTCGTATGCGTTCGCCTTGGGCAATATCTTCCATAATGATTACGTGGTTGATTTCGGTGGGCGCATTAAATTCCAGCATTATTTCCTCTCCTTCACCTTTGGCTTCGGCAATACTGGTATTGAACCGTTTTTTGATTTCATCACCAAAATCCTTTAACGCCTTTACGTCCACATCGGGCACAAGGCCCCTATTATCGACCACCATGCCTATCAATAGATTGGTGTTGCGGCCCACGCTGTGGTAGTATTTGTGCAGCATTTCTTCTTGGGAATTGATCATATGATCCTGCCCTTCGTGCCAGAACCAACCGCCCTGCCAGGAGGAATTTTTGCGCAAAGGCGCATCGGCCTCGCCGGGACACCAAATTGGAGCGTCGGGATTGCCATGTAATCCTTCCACGACAACGGTGCCGTCCGCTTTGGTGGTGCTATCGGCGGTGGACCAACTGGGATAAGCGGCCAGACCTTCCTCATTGCCCACCCAGCGCACCAGGTTTTTGGTACCGTATGGCCCTTGAAAGACCACGGCATCGGGCTGTTTTTCCTGTAAAATCGGTACAATGTCGGCCCCTCCCTTGGATTTGGGCAACACGCCCCCATCAAACCATATCTCAAATAGGTCGCCGTAATTGGACCATAGTTCGGTCAATTGGGTCTCCACTACTTTGTTATATGCCTTTTGGGCGATGCTGTCGCCGGTGATGACCAGTCCGGGATTGTCTACCTTAAAATAGCCATTGGCCGTCGCACTGGCATAGAGGCCCGGCTTTACCCCATATTTTTTGCAGGAGGCCACAAAATCGGCCACAATATCGCCTTTCCCACTTCTCCAGGGGGAACTTTTTACACTATACTCATGGGCTTCGGTGGGCCAAAGGCTAAAACCAGTACAATGCTTGGCGACCAGTACGGCATAGTTGGCCCCGGCATCCTTGGCCGCTTTTATCCATTGGTCGGTGTCGAGTTCGGTGGGATTAAAAATCTTGGCATCGGGATTATAATCCCAATCGCCCCGCCAATTGTATTCGGGCTCGTATACGTTGATGTCAAAGTGTATCAAAACGCCCACTTCGGCATTGGCCCATTCGACCTGTCGAGGTGTTGGAAGGACCAAGTTTGAAACTTCATTTTCTTCGACAGCTACACTCTTTTTCTTGTTGTTCCGGCAACCGACTGTCATTGCGGCAAGCAGTACAAAAAGCCCTGTTCTTAGGTGTTTTATGTTCATGGATTTTATTGTTTCTGTTGTTTTAAAGTTTAAGGTTCAACGCTGTTTGTTGTTGGATCTTTCGACCACGCTCTGGGCAGGTGCTCGGTGCTTGATGCTTTTAGTTTCTATTGTTCCAGGTTTCAAGTCCACGGTGTTCATTGTTTGTTGCTTACTGCTTGTTATTCCCTTTCTAAACGGCCTCAGGATTCAACATTCGCGCTTCCCAAGATGCTTCGACTGCGCTCAGGACGGGCAGGCCCAGCATGACATTTCGTTGTTCGTTTTATACTTATAGCTTTTCTTTGTTCTATCGTCTTTTTTCTATTTTCAGAACTTTTTGGGACACGAATTTCACGAATCGTTTTTCTACTTCTGCTGTTCACTGCCCACTGTGTTCATCATTTCAACAAAAACCATGACATACCATTGGCCGGGACGGATACTTTAAGCAATAGTTTGTAATCTCGAGTAAGTGCATGTTGGCTTTGCTTTCCATTCTTATCGATTACCGTCACATCATCGGTAAGGCCCGTATAATAGGCGGGGACTTTGATGTCTTCGACAATGTCTTTAGTAGTGGGGTTGAACAGCACCAAAAAACCTTTTTCCTCCAACTTGGGGTTGACGTGGAGCATACCATCTATCTGGCGTCCGTCCGGTCTTCGGAAATGAACGATATCACTGTTCAAAATATCCCAATGAACTTCATAATAAGAGATAACTTTTTTTACGAGTGCTTCGGTCTCCGGGGAATCGAACAAACGGAATCCCCTGTAATGTCCTTGCACCCCCAGCAAAAAGTTTTGCCACAGTACATTTTCATAGTCGGCAATGTTTTCGTTCAACGGGTGGTAAGAAGCCGTACCTCCCCCACCTTGGTAGGCTGTAAGCGGCACATGCATCCATCCCATTGAGGGTGTTTTTTCCCAAGTGCCATCAAAGATGTCCCTTCTGGCCAACACCAAATGGATCTTACGTGGATGCGAGAAATTGGCCTCGCGGTAATGCATGGCACATTTGTGTCCTCCCGATAAAAAATAATAATCCGGAATATTGTTATAGATATTATTGGCCGTATTCCACTTATAATAATCAGTGATGCGTTTCCAGTTCTGCCACTGGGAATCCTCATAGCCTTTATGGTAATGTTCGGTGGAATGACAACGATCTCCAGGATAGGAACCGTCGTTTTCAAACAAGGTAAAACCCGTATGTTTATAAAACTCTTTTAGGTTATCAAAATACCGGTCGCCCCATTCGGAATGCAAACATGGTGCGTTTCCATATTTCCCGCCACCAGGCTCCCCATTTTCTTGACGGATACTGGCTTTTTCGCCTCTCCAACTACTGGCCAAAAGGGAATACCCTCCTATTTCCACACCTTTGGATTTTGAATAATCGGCCAGCTTTTTAAGATAGGTAAGATTTTCATCACTCATGTCCTCGATGTTCGCTCCAGAACCAAAGGTCAAGATGCCTGTATCGAAACCAACTTCCGCACAGTCATCGATGGCTTGTTGTACCACATCCTCATCAGCGGACCTTATGTGCATAACACTTGGGTTTTCCGTTATCCATGGGGCAACGGTCCTGTACATGCGTCTATGGGCCAGGGATCTCCTTTCTCGGTCGTAGCTATCGGTTATCAGTTCCCAGGTTCTATGGGATTCGAACACCGCATTATTGTCTACATCCACATTAGGGCCAAGCTCTGGGTAGCTTTCCATAAGCAATCGAGATTCTCGGCTATAGTTTACAATGGTATTGTACTGTGGGTCTGCGCTGTAGTGAATGGACTTGTCCTGCACCTCATGATCGTAGCTTCCTCCAAATACATAGTCCGATGCAAAGATGATCTCCTGGCTCTTGCGTTCGTTCTTGGCGGAGTTGACGGAGGCATCATATTCGGTAAGGGCAAGAATCTCACTTCGGTACTCATTTAATTGGATAGCATTGCCATTGTTGTTTACCACGGTAATCCACTTACAGAAAACTGGGATTTTGTCATAAAGGTTGTAGTGGACGTTTATTATTGTCCCTGGATAGTCCTTGTGTCCATATTGCATTCTCAGTTCCAGTCCTTTCGGTGGCCATTCGGCATATTTGTCCGAACGCCTTCGGTTGCTCCAACCGTTTCGTTTTACAATGGGCCAATGTGAAATTTCCACCAAAGAGAATGCATTGGGGTCTGCCACCAGCTGTCCGTACCATTCTGTTTTGTTGTAGGCATAGATTTTTTGTCCCTTTGCTCCACCTACATCATACCATTGCCCATTGATCTTGATCTGTGCCTCTGGTTTTACACCCCTTATCAACGAACGGTTGTTCACGTGGTCCACAACATCCAAAGTAGTAAGGTTCGGGCTAATTTTAAACACTCGGGAGGTTAATCCATTCGTAAAAATCAACTCATCTGCCCGAACACCCTTCATCACCTTCGCTTTGTAGTGCGAATCATCTATCAACCAATCAGTTTGTGGTGCGCCCACTGCTTTATATGCAGGAAGTTCTTCATAATAGGTTTTGACCGCACCCGCAATTGCTATATCCTCATTGCTAAACTCACTATCTGTAAGGCCAGGTCTTTTTGAGGAGCGGATTATGGCATTACAAAAATTGACGTGGTCACCCAAATAGCCATTATCCGCTTTATCGACTTCAACCTTTAATATCTTCACCCCCTTTAGGTCTACGCTAATAGGCGTGGCTTTTTCACCACCCCGGATGACCTTTGACAAAAGCAATACTTTTCCATCGCCATAGAACGTTACACGGGCACTTCCTTTTTCCAACTTCCCTGAGTTGCCGATCACGCCCAAAAATTGTCGCTTTCCTTTTACCTTGACATGACAGATACCCGTACCATCAACAAGTACGGTAGTTTCGGCATTGGACACATCGGGCTTATGGTCGTCAATCCCCAATAATGCTTCAAATCGTTCTGCCTTACCATCCAGTTTGATGAAAAACCGGCTATTCGAGTGCAGACCGATACCGTGTTTGTATGTAATCCCCGCTACGCTAAGTGGGGTGCCCGTGACAGATCTATTGTTTACAGGAACAGAATACGTTTGGGTGGCCTGGGAAAAATCCAAACTTCCAAGTTTATATGCCCTTGATTTTTGGGCTTCAACAGAAATGACTGCCATAAAACATAAAAAGAAAAGTATCAAAGAACCATTTATTCCCTTTAAAATCAATCTCCAGTAGCTCATCTTACTTATATCTTTATTCATTAAAATCTTATTGTTTTGTCATGAACTTCCAGGTCGCATTCTGCCCATAACCAAAGAAGTCGGTTCTATCCACGGTCATGGAACCTTGTAGTTTACCATCAACTTCCTCCACTTTCAATATTGCCCAACTAAAATTCCCTTTCTCGTTATCAAAAGTGGTACCATCATCATCATATAGTTTTGATGTTCCTACTTTTTCCCCATAGTGGCGTACTTCCAAAGCCAAAATCTCCCCTGCCTTGGGCATACGGTTTCTGGCTTCGATCATTGGAACAATTCCTCCGTCCCTTACAAACAATGGTATTCTTTCCAGACCAGGTGCGATCGTAACGACCTCTTCCTCGCCCACGAAATCTCCCGTATAAAAGTCGTACCACTTTCCAGCCGGCAAAATTACTTGTCGGGTCTTTTCTCCGGTGAACATGGGGGCCACTAAAATATTTTCGCCCATCATGTATTGGTATTTGACCTCGCGGATGGTCGCCCCGGCATAGGGATTCGCAGTTCCGTCCAGTTTTCCCTCCACCTTTTCCGACTTGAACGAGAACCCATCGACCAATTGCATGGCCCTAAATGGTGGAATACCTTCTTGCTGGTATTTGGCAAAAGCGGTATAGATGTAGGGCAGCAATTGCATCCGTAGGCGTGCCACTTCGCGCACTTCTTTTTCCACTTCGGGGAAAGACCAAGGTTTTGTGCCATCTGCCCATGCGTTCAACATGGCCATTGGGGAAAAGCATACGGATTGCATTCTGCGCAACCATTCCTCGGCAGAACCTGATGCCCGTACTTCGGGTGTCCAGAGCACGCCTATAAAACTACTGTTAATGAGTGCTGTGATAAAGTCTTCGTGGCTATAGTAATCGTCATAGATGACATAGGGCAAACTATTGGTTCCTGTATTGGCCGCTCGCACCAAACCATAGGTGCGTTGGTTTTTTTCCCTATACCAATCCGCTGTCATTTTTTGCACCAGAGTACCGTACACCTGACGCATTTCCTCGGCCGTTGTCCCAGATGGAAAAGTGGCCACATCGGGCCATAGCCATTGGTCAAAACCATCAACTTCGTCAATTTTGTATCCGCTTACGCCGATGTCGATATGGTTTTCAAGAAAATGGTCCTTCATCAAATTCTTGGCCGCATCAAGGGTAAGATCGGGAACAATGCCGTTCCAGACCGTATGGGAACCGGAATGGGGCTTTATTTTTGGGTAAAGGCTACCTATTGGCGACACATAGGGATTGATCCACAGGTTGGCGCGGATACCTTTATCAAGAAGTCCCTGTACAAATCCTTCAGGGTCCGGAAAACGAGTTTTTTCCCATTCGAAGGTACACGGATAGGCCATGGTGTGCCACCCGGGTTCCACGCCGATAAAATCCAACGGAAAGTCATGGGATTCAAAATCGGCCACTTCTTTTTCAATATCCTTGGCGGTAAACAGGGTCGGTACTCTTTGGGTAAAGCCCAATCCCCATTTTGGGGGCAATGTTCCCCCTCCATTAAAGAGATTGTAACGCTGTACCACTTCGAGCATGGAATCGCCCCCAAACACATAAAAATCCGTACCATCGGCAGGCACCAAGATTTCAACGGCGTCGGAATAGGGCTGTGCCTCCCAGGTGCCATCAGTATTTCTATCCCGTAAAACGGGAGGCTCATCGGCATTTACCCGAACTCCGGTACCGGCATAGACCTGAATGTATTTAGCGGCATCAATCAAAACACCGTATCCTTCAGTGGACACATAAAAAGGAACCGGAGCGTGGCTACGACCATTGTCACTACTTCCATAATGGTCCATATGCAAGTTAAGGATACGCCCTCTTTGATTATGGGTCTTAAAATTCAACCCCAATCCGAATAGTTCCTCTCCTTTTTGGAGCGGAAAACGGAGATAGGTCTTGCCATCGACCACTTCAGCACTGATTTTTGCCTTGTCCAATGGAAATTCAGGCTTGGAAAGTTGCTCAATGGCCCCAGTGTTAGGCGTTGCTTCCGCAGCTTTTAACAAAGTGATGTCCTGCGGATTGCCAATACTGGCCTTCCAGATGCCAGGAACGGGTTGGTGCCAGACGGGTTGATTTAAGACGGCCTCCCTTTCTGTTGACGGCTTACAGCCTAGCATGCCCAAAACCAATATTGAAGTGATGGCAATTAAACAGGAATTCTTATTGTTCAATACTTTGATTTTCATGATTTTGCATCTTTTAGGCTATGGGTTTCATATCTATTGGGTCAACTTAATACAGGTACTTTGGAAATGGATTGTCCAAGTGTATTGCAATGGTTTTTTTTGTTAAAAATGTGTATTTAAAAGCATAGTGCCCACCTTTAATTTTGCCCTATTGCATCATTTCTTTGCTCCGTTTGGAAAAATAGTTTTAGAGTCATATTTTGATTTATCAATTTATCCCCAATCTGTTTTCTTGGATTCCCCGAAACCGCTGTTCCAACAATGGTTATTGGTATTATTGATCTGATTGTATTCATTGGATCGTTTTTTTCTTGTTTCAATCATCAAACCGCCAATCCACAATATCCGAGGGAGTACTTTGTTGTCGCATCATGGAAAGTGCTTCCTCTACTATTTCTGGATACTGATCGGCAATGTTGTTTTCTTCCGAAGGGTCACTTTCAATGTCATAGAGTTCAGGCACTTTGGGGTTGTCCGTCTTAAGGTCGTACACTACTGTTTTCCATTTGCCTATTCTGAGTGCTTTACGACCTCCCATGGCCGGAAACTCCCAGTACAAAAAATCATGTTTCTGCTGGTTTTCGTTTTCTCCGAGTAGAGTAGGCAAAAAAGAGATGCCGTCTATTTTTTGTGGGGTTTCAATGCCTGCAATTTCGGTCATAGTAGGCAACACATCCCAAAAAGCGGATAGATGGTCACTTTGGGTACCGGGGGCTATTTTTCCAGGCCATCGGGCAATCATGGGCACGCGTATCCCGCCTTCGTACAAGTCTCTTTTATAGCCACGATAAATGCCATTACTGTCAAAGTAATCTGGGTCACCTCCATCTTCATAGTGGGGGCCATTGTCTGAGGTGAACATAATAATGGTATTTTCCTCCAGGCCCAATTCTTTTACTTTGGCTACAATTTCCCCTACTTGCTCGTCCAGCACATGTACCATGGCGGCAAAGGTTTCATGGGCGTTTTGCCGCGATTGATCGTTTTTGATCCTGTCGTAAGGTCTGGCCTGGAGGTTTTCGGGGGTTAATTTTTCGGGCTCCAACTTGTCTTTGTAGTTAGCTAAGTAGTTTTTGGGAATTTCCAGCTTGGCATGGGGAATGGTGGTGGGCACGTAGGCAAAGAAGGGACGGTCTTTGTTTACTTCTATAAACTTTAAGGTTTCTTGTTGAATCAGGTGAGGAGCGTAGGTAACGTGGTTCCCTCCGTGATTGTCTTGGAATATAATCTTGTTGTTGTTGTCCCACAAGTGGGTGGGGTAATAGTTGTGGGCAACTCGCTGACAGTTGTAACCATAAAAGGTATCAAACCCTCGTTTGAGGGGTTCTCCCTCTGAACCTGGATAGCCAAGCCCCCACTTTCCAAAGAGTCCTGTGGTATAACCTGCCTTTGTAAGTATTTCGGCAATGGTAAGGTAGCTGGAGGGCAGTGGGTGCTGACCTTCGGGTTGTATTTCCTTATTGCCGCGAATGGGGGTGTGCCCGGTATGGAGCCCGGTCATCAAAGCACTTCGGGAAGGAGCACATACGGGAGAACCGGCATAGTGCTGGGTAAAGAGCATGCCTTCGGCAGCTAGTTTGTCGATATTGGGAGTGCTGAATTTCTGCTGTCCCATAATGCTCAAATCCCCGTAGCCCATGTCATCGGCTAGAATGTAGATGATATTGGGTGACACCATAGTTTCTTTCTTTTCTTCACATGCAGCTAAAAATGCCAGCAATACGATATGAAAAGTCAGAATATTATTTTGGTAGCATACTTTCATTTTCTTCATTGATCTGTGTAGACTTTTGGATAAGGTTAACTTTTAATGCCCCTACTATACTCTTTTAATGACATGTACTTTCTTTACTTTCTGTTGGTGATATCGCCAGTGGGGCCATCCAGTTCACGGATTCTAAATAACCTAATTTTGGAAGGCTCATGTTCCTCCGCTATGATTTTTATCATTCGCTCTACAATTTCCGGATTTTCATCGGCTATATTATGATTCTCGACAAGGTCCCGTTCCAGGTTGTACAGCTCTATTGTGGACTCTTTTTCTGGGTTGTTCAAGTTCTGCCTTACCAATTTCCAATCTCCCATCCGAACGGCCACCTGACCATCATAGGCTGGAAATTCCCAGTAAAGAAACTCATGTTTGCGTTGGTCTTGATTGCCCAAAAGGGTAGGTAGAAAGCTAATACCATCGGTACCCATTGGACTTTTCTTGTCCAGCAAATCCAACAAAGTCGCCATAACATCATAATGCGCAGAAATATGATTCGTTTTGCTGCCGCGTTGAATATGAGCGGGCCAGGAAGCAATCATTGGCACCCGGATGCCTCCTTCATATACAAATCCTTTACCTTTACCATATTCCTCACCAAATATTCCCGAACTATTAAAAAATCCCGCATCCACACCCCCAGCATAGGTAACCCCATTGTCCGAAGTAAACATGATAAGGGTATTTTCATACAATCCATTTTCTTTCAAATAAGCGATTAATTTGCCTATGTTTTCATCTAAATAGGAAATCATTGCAGCATAACCCGCTCTCGGATTTTGATGCGGATAATAGCTCATCTGACCTAAATACGGTTCTTCCTCTCCAAATTTTTCTTTGTAATGGTCAAGCCAGCGTTGAGGTACTTGAATAGGTGCATGTGGTATAGGTGTTGCCCAATAAAAAAAGAAAGGGTCGTTTTTACTTTTGTCTATAAAGCCAATCATCTCATCGAACATCAAATCGGGTGCATATTCGTTTTGAGCGTAATCACCGTAGCTTTTGGGATTTCTGGGGTCAGTGCCTTGAGTCAATCGCCTGCTTGGGGGTATGGTATCATTATTAAGATGAACCCGGTTTTCATTTTTGTATAAGTGTACTGGATAATAGGTATGCGCTTGTCGTTGGCAGTTATACCCAAAGAAAAAATCAAATCCCATTTTTGTGGGAATTGCATCGGTATGGGGTGCGCCAAGCCCCCATTTTCCAACCATCCCCGTGGCATATCCTGCTTTTTTCAATAATTGGGGCAACAAAACTGTATGGGCAGGTATAGGGCGTTGACCTTCCAGAGTAGAATCTAAAATAGCCTCTCTATAGTCCCATACATTTCCTCGTTCAATCCATTCGTCGTTTGCGCGAACATATGAATGTCCGGCATGTTTGCCCGTCATAAGCATATATCTGGCCGGCGCACAAACAGGAGCTCCCGTATAATGCTGGGTAAACAACATTCCATTTCTGGCAAGCGCATCAATATTCGGGGTTTCTATCTTTTCCTGACCATACACCCCCAATTCACCATAACCCAAATCATCGGCTAAAATATAGATGATGTTTGGAGGTGGGAGCGATTCTGGCTTTTCGCAACTTTGAAATATAAAAAGCCCTAAAATCAATAAAAGGAAAAGTCTATGTTTAAATATGGCCATACGCGACATATCTTGTGAATAATTACTAGTATATACAGCTAGAAGGTTTGGACTTAACATAATACGATTTGTAGTTCTTTGCATTTTCATCCATACAACCACATAAATCCAACACTTCTATTTTTCTAAAATCGGTTCCATGGGATTCAGCTTGTATGGCAATATATCCTTCGGTCATTGGGGTACCCTCTTTAAAGACTTGGGAATCCAGTCCGTCCAATCCACCACCGATAACAGGTTTGGTATAGGTCATTACCGTATCACCTTCAATAATATGGTGAACAATGGAATCCCCCAGAACAACAGCTTCTGCTGTAACCCATTTATGTCCATGATATGTCTTACTGGTTGAATTGACACAGTGGGGCGTAAAAACTTCCCCATTTAATGTCACATGGCATCCTGGTGTGCATAAATTTCCGGTCTGTCTTTCATCCGTACCATTACCCCCCAACAATTGGTATTCAATGGAAAGTGGAAAAGACTGGTCCAAGGACATGCTTTCCGGCGATTGGCTATGCAACATCAACCCATTATTGGCATAGGCCCAACCCGGTCCATTTTTTACTTGTTCACCCACCATTCGATATTCTGTCCGTATTTTATAGTATGAAAATTTGTCTTTATGGAAAAGATGACCGAACTCACCCTTGAAATCGTCGTACTCACTGTAAGATGCCTGAAGGATTCCATCTGTGACCCTAAAGGTATTCTTGTAATTTTCCCCTAAAGGAAATCCTCTGAACTTAGGTGTCCATCCCTCCATGTTTTTTCCATTGAACAAGGGCTGCCAGTCCTCTTTACCTTTTTTTTTACCATCCGTACAACTCAAGAACAAAGAAATACAACCTAAAAAAATGAAGAATGAAATGTGATTGTAGTCGCTCATCGTTTTACTATTTTGTTGTTCATATTTTTTTATAGGGCAGTTTATAGCAGTATAGCCAATATTTTGATGCTGACCAAACGGACTTTTCCGGAAAGGGATTTCCAGGAAACAGCTCGTTACGGTTGGGGATGTGCTCAATGCGCACTTCTATTGCATCATGCCCTTGGGTGGCACTGGCCGGCAAGAGAAATTCTTCTTCGCGCCAACGCCTGCTGGAGGTTCTTACGTTGTGCTGGGTTTGGCCCAATTCCCCTTCTTCGCGGGGGTAGCTGTGTACCCATGTATTTGCTCCGGCACAGTACCAAGTACCTACTTCTTGCCAGTCTCCTCCATCTGCGGGCCGCACAAATACTTTTGCCTTTTGATTGGGGTATTGATAATCGAATTTACGCCTTAGTAGTGCTCCATGGTTATTGGGGTCTAGCTTCATTGTAAAAGTGCTGGTACCGCTCATGCTGCGCACTTTACCTACTTGTGGTGGGTAAGTTTCTTTCCCCCAGAGATGGTCTACACCCAGTTCATAGCGCGATGCGAGGGTGTATGGTTTTTCTGCCGTGGGGTTATTGTATGTATGATTTCGGATGGAGCCCTCATTGCATACGTCCAACTCATCAGTGAGTACCAAGGTAGGCTGGTCTATGCCGTACCAATAGACGACTCCCGAGTAGTGTTCGTTGTGGTCGTTCAGACCTCCGTGTTCGAGGTTGATTTTCGCATTCTTCCCAAAAGGGAAATAGTCTGCTATAAGGAAGCGGTACGCGGAGTTCACCTTGTCATGTTCTGTTTGTATGTCTTTGAGTTCTTTGCCTACGGGGTACCCGGCAAAGGGTAGGGTCATGTTTTCACCGCCCCAGTAATCTCCGCCTCCGCCCCATTCTTCGGTTCCTGTGCCCCAGCCCTGCGGGGTTTGGGAGTCGTCAAAGAAGAAGCGAGGGTCTCCTTCGAGGGTGTTCAGCTTACCATTGCGACTAAAAATCCAGCTCATGCCAACAAAACTACCGGACCAGTGTCCGCCTCCTTCTACGTTTCGGGTATCGAGAAAGGTATTGTCTTGTCCGAGTACGGGATTGGGGATATCGGTATAGGTGGCGTGAAAGTAAGTGTAATCTTTTGGGGAGCCTTCCAGATCGGTATAGCGGATTTCATAATTGGCTTGCAGCCTTTCCTTTGCTCCTCTAGGTTGTATTTCGATGCGGGCATTTTTAAAGAAGGGCATGGGCCAGTAGCAATCAAGGTATACCTCATCTTTCGAATAGCGTATGGAGAGGGGAAATCCTTTTACAAGGTATTCCCGGTTGTTGCTGTTGTGGAGCAGGCCTGCTCCATAAAAAAGGGCTACCGGGGCATCTATCGAGGCGTGCCATCTGTCGTCCCAGATAATGCGCAGGCGGGCTTTTCCAAAGTCCATGGCCTGGTCACGGGGAATGGTGAACTTGAGTGCCCGTATATTCCCTGGACCCTCTATCTCGGCCAAGGTGGTCCACTGGTTTTTTGGCAATTGAACTTTTTTGCCAATAGTGCTTACACCTTTGCCTTTGGGGGCTATGTCCGTCCCCGATTTTTTGATGAGGGCCAATATACTGGGCTCAGGCGGGGTTTTTCTCCAGGTTTTTAGGGGTTTTGACAGGTGTTTGATACCGGGCTGGTAAAGGTGGTATATATAGTAGCCCGTACCATAAAAGGTACGGCTGTAAGCAAAGCGAAGGCGGTTTTCAAAGGTTAGGGGTACCCACATTAAATCGGCTCCTTTGGTGATAGACCATGTCCAGGTGAGTGGGTTGGGAAATAGTTTTTCGGGGATAAAGGTGGTCTTTCCAAATTTCTGTTTGGCGTCTACCGGGTTGGCCGTAGCGGTTTCTTGGACGATGTGGTCCGTACCATCTATTTCATAGTGCCAAGGCGAGCCGTGCCAGTGGTTGGTACGTTTGAAGTAAACAATACCAGGCCCATGAACGTCCAGGGTCACGTTGAAGGTGTCGGATTCCTGGTACAAAAAGTTACCGGCATCCGGATTACCTCCATTACGATCGTAAGTGCCCCTCATGTAGGCTCTCACGCCTATTCGGTGCTGCGGTAGTTTGTGCCATTGCAGATAGGCATCCAGCCCTATGGGAATAACCGGGGGAAGGGTCGCGCTTTGGTTGCTTTTCTGCGCACAGACAATAATTGTCAGAAATAATAACATTGGTATTGGAAGCTTCATAAACATGGTCATTGTTTTTTACTGAATCACATACCAGTTGTACGAATTGGCAGGTATGACAACGGTCATTTTAATGCTGTACTCCCTATCGAGGGTATAGGTTTGTGGCTTCCCTTCTTTTTCACGGATGGAGGCTTTTTGCGTAAGCCCGGTGTAGTAGAGGGGCAGTTTTATTTCGCGTACCATATCTTCTTCGGTAGGATTGTATACCATAAGAAAGCCTTTTTCCTTTAGCTTGGGGTCCACGTGCAATATGCCGTCCCAGTCTTTGCCATTAGGGCGTTTAAGGTGTATGATGTCGCCATTGAGTATTTGGCGATATTTTTTATACCATTGGATGGAGTTGATGACAAGCTCTTTGGTTTCGGGCGCATCGTACAGGCGTGGACCCCTGTAACAGGCCTGTACTCCTGAGCCGTAGTTTTGAACCATGTGGTTTTCATAGTCGCGTAGGTGGTCTTTCAGGGGTTCCATAGTGGCTGCTGCGCCTCCGCCGTGGTATTGGGTGAGGGGCACGAAGGTCCAGCACATGCTGGGGATACTCGTCCACATGGCATCATAGATATTGGTCCGGCCCAATACTGTCTGGCGTTCGCGGGGCAATGACCAGTTCACTTCGCGGTAGCCGATACCGGTCTTGTTCACTCCTGAATTCATGTAAAACACAGGCACGTTCATGTAGATGCCCTCTGCACGCATCCATTGGTACATGCCCTGGATTTTGAAGTATTGTTTCCATTGTGAATCACCCAGTCCGTTGTGGTGGGCATGTTTGGTAGAGGCACAGACCTGCCCTGCATAAGAGCCGTCATTTTCAAAGACCTGCATGCCCGTTTCAGTAAAGAACCTTTTTATTTTCCGTACATAGTCATAGCCCCAATCACTGCACACGCATGGGGAGGAAAATCCGGGGTGGTTCCCGCCCCGTTTGCCGGTTATGGGATTGATGATATCCACTTCTTCGCTTATCCACCGGCTTCCCAATAGGGAGTAGCCCCCGAGCTCGATGCCTTTTGAATTGGCGTATTCGCGCAGTTTTCTAAATTTGGCATAGTTTTCTTCTGATTCGTCTTCCATGTTCAGACCACTTCCAAAGCTGAGGATGATCATTTCATAGCCTGTTTCGGCACACTGGTCTATGGCGTTTCTAACGACTTTGGGGTCTGTGGAAACGAGGTGCAGGAAGATGGGATTTTCTGTCGCCCAGGGTGAGATGGTGCGGTACATTTTTCTGATGAACAGCCCCCTGCGCTCTTCGTCACGGGTGTCCATAGGGGTTTCCCAAACACGAAAGGTAGTAAGGGTCTCGTTTACGTCAATGCCCGTTTCCGGACCCAACGGGGGTCTCACTTCCAACATACACGGGAGATTTAATGGATAATTTGTCTGGGAAGTGTATCGAGGGTCTTTTTCCCAATAGGTGGTACGGTCGGCATTGCGTTGCTGCATGCCGGGGAAGGCAAAGTCGGTTTCGATATGGATGTTGGGCTTTTTCCAATGTTTGGGCGTGCCTACGAGGTTTTCGCCTTCCACCATCGCCAATTGCTCCAATTTGAAGGAGTTGATTTGTACCAGTAGATTACTTTTGTTGGTAAATTCCATCCATTTGGAGAGGGTGGGAAGGCCATCGTAGAGTTCGATATGCACTTTGGCCTCTATACCATTTTTCATCAGGGTGAATACAATTTCCTTACCTTCGGGCATTTTTTTGTTGGATGCCCATCGCACTTGCTTCCATTGTATCCGGTCGGTAATGGGCTTTACTTCAAAGTCGCTGACGATAAATGCCTTGGGGTCAATGGACATTTGCTCTATCCATTTGGTCATGGTGTAGCCATATTCGGGCTGTTTGGTGAGACCGCCAATAGCGTATTCCTTTCCATCAATGACCACTGTACCTTCATTGGATACGGCCCGTAGGATGCTCTCGCCGGTCATTTGATTAACATAATCGATAGTGGCCAGATTGGGGACAACGCGAAAGACCCTTGATATTAATCCATTGGAAATAACTACTTCCTTTTTGTTGGCGGTTTTGTACACCTCTGCCTTGGCTTGTTCATTGTCTATCAGCCAATCGTAATCCGGTCGGGGCAGGGGCATTTTGGCCAGGGGCAATGCCTCTATTTTTTCCTGTAGCCTACGGCTGATGTCTTCGGGCAGTTCCAGTTTTTCCCCCAGGTAGTCCGCCTCGGCTATTGCCGGGCCTATTTCAAAGTACTCGATGATAGGGTCTACCCATACGGCATGGTCCCCGCTGACACCATCCCCGGCATCTTCCACAATCATTTCCAATACCCCGCCCCCAATTTTCACATCGATTTCCTTGGCCTTATCGCCTTGGCGCATCAGGCCACTGTTGAAGATTTCCTCGTTGTTGTGCACCAAACGGAAGATGACACTGCCTTTGTCCAGGCTGCCGCGTTCGCTGCCTTCTACCCCCAAAAATTGTTTGCTGGAGCGAACGATGTTGTAAAACACCTGCTTGCCGTCCAATAGTGGTACGGACTTGATGGTGTTCATGCCGTAGTCGATGGCATTGTCGTTGACGCCTACTTTGGCGGTAAACCTGCGGCTGTTGTTCAGGCGCAAACGAAGGTTGGAGGTGGCATGGACCCCCACTCCTTTTTTGTAGGGAACACCTGCAATGGAAATGGGTTCTCCCGATACGGATTTATTCTTGGCGGGGGCGGCATAGGACTGCTGACCCAAAGCTATTTGCAGTTCTTGGATTTCTGCCACTTGAGCCGTGGCACAGTAGTTCCCTGTAGCCATTATGGCCAGCAAGCAGAGGGTTCTTTGAATGCTTTTTAGTGAATTCATTTATTCGTTATCTGGGTAATTGGGTTATTTGTTATTGTATTTTGCAGCACGGCTTGGAAATCCCTTTTTTTCATGCTTCCTCCCTAAAATCAGGTGAACCACATTTGCCGTGGAACATATCGCAGGATGCCATTCCTGTTACGTCCACTCAGGAAAAAGGCTTTTGTCAAGGTCTTGCCTTCTTATCCGGTTCATTTCGGTTTTGGTCAATTTAAAGTCAAAAATGTTGAGGTTTTCGGCCATATGTGCTTTTTGTGAGGTTCTGGGAATAGTTACAATACCTCCTTGAAAATGCCATCTCAAGCTCACTTGTGCTGCTGTTTTACCATATTTTTCGCCAATACCCTCCAAGGCTTCATCGCTGAAGAGCTTGTTTCTTCCTTCGGCAAATGGCGCCCAGGCTTCCATCTGTATATTGTGCTTTTCCAACAGTTTTTGAGCGCTGGGCTGCTGGAAGTAAATATGGCTTTCGATTTGGTTGATGACGGGCTTTACCTTGGCATAACTCAGTAAATCGGCCAATTGATGGGGCTCATAGTTGCTCACGCCAATAGCCCTGATTTTTCCCACTTCATACATTTCTTCCATGGCCCTCCAAGATTCTTTTTTGCCCTTTCTAGGTCTGTGGATCAGGTAGAGATCCAGATAATCCGTTCCGAGTTTTTCCAAGGATACAGCCACGGCGTTCTTGGCACTTTCATAACCCAAATCGTCTATCCATAGCTTGGTGGTTAGAAATAGCTCTTTCCGGTCAATCCCACTTCGCCTCATGCCTTCCCCCACACTTTCTTCATTGCCATAGACGGTGGCGGTATCGAATAAACGATAGCCCAAAGCAATGGCGTCTGCCACATGTTGTGCGCATTCTTCTCCCCGGAAGGGATAGGTGCCAAAACCGAGGCATGGCATAGCAAGGCCGTTATTGAGCTTCACATCCGGAATGTTCCCCATTGTGGGTGCAGTGTCGCCAGGAGCTGCAAAAACCTTGAGACCAGACATAGTAGAAAGCAAGGCAGAGGCAGTAACCCATACTCCCGCTAGCATGAATTTTCTGCGGTTGATACCGCTGTTTTTTTCTTGTGTTTTCATTTTTTCCCTCTATTTTTCGTTTTTGCATTAAATAGAGTAAAACCGATTCAAAACCTGTGACTACACCATATTCCTGAACGAAATAGACTTATGCGACTATTCCAAAACACAATGCACCCCATAGTGAAGTTCCGTCCAAGGGCCTTCCGGGATTGTTTTTCGTTCCATATAGGTATTGTTTTCTGGGTTTGGCTGTTGTCCGTCTTTCATTTGGTCCCCGCTAGAAGGCATGGGTTCTATACTTACTCTAATTTCTTTTTTTCCCTTGGTCAGGGCTGTGGGAATCAAAAATTCATCTTCCCGCATGCTGTGGTGTTCGTTGTTTCCTACGGTAAACCAAATTCCTGCTTCTTCGCCATCCACCATTACTTTGGCTTTTTGGTTGAGTTTGGAATAGTCCAAACGTCTTCTCAATTTTACTCCGATGTTTCTTTCATCAATGTTCACCTTAAATGTTGAACTGCCCCCTGGTTCGATACTATTTCCATCATCGGAGAACTCCACATCGTCATGGTCACCTTCGTAGGTGGAGGTCAATGCAATAGCCTTTGCTTGTTTTACTTGATAGTCATGTGCTTTTTCCGATACTGCATCGCCCACATTGATTTCATCGGTCTGTACGAGCTTGCTTTCGGGCTTTCCGTAGAAAAAGGAGACGCTTTCGTACATCCGTTCCTGGTTGCCTTCCGGGCCCACTTCTGCTCCCGCTTTAATGCCATCGTTAAAGGGAATCCAATCTGTGACCAGATGACGGTACAGCATCAGGTGGGAACTGCCTTCTTCGATGCGTTCCGAAATTACACGGTCTTCCCAACCATCCGTACTTTCATAGATGTGCCGCATCATTTGTACGCCGCTAATGGGCAGGTTGTATTCCCCATACTGAAAGTAGTACGACCCATTATAGAAGTCCTCATAGCCACTGCCCTGCAATGCCGGTGTTTGCATGCCATCGTAATAAATGCGTTCATCACCTTCGAGGAAACCGAGATTTTCCCTTCCCTCCAGGAGGTGGTGCGTGGCCACCCAATGGCCCCAACCGCCTGTTTTCAACAGAGTATAATCCTGATATGCCGTGGTCGGTTTTTCTTCGTGGTACCAAGCGTTGAAATATCCGGCATGGTCGGCATATACTTTTTCGGAAATATAAAAACGGTAGTTCAAATCAAAGGAGGTGCCGCTATCGTTTTTCAGTACGATTTTGACGGATTTCCAGAAGGGCATGGGATAGTTGAGGTAGGCGGTTTTGTCCGGGCCGATGCCCACCAAGATGCTTTTGTAGGGTTTGTAGCCTATGGCCCCGGAAAAAAATAGGCCCAAGGGAACGTCGACTTGTGGCTTTTTTGCACCATCCCAGGTCATTTGAATGCGGCATTGTTGGACGGTTTTGTAGCTTTCGGGCAACTGAATCCTGATTCCCGCGATGGTTCCAGGTCCTGTATGGGCCAAGAGTTCGTTGGTACCTTCCCGAATTTTTTTGCTGCCTTCTATTGCTTCTGTATCTGAAAAATAAGGCAACAGTTTCCCACCATTGTTCCAAAGCTTTTGCAAGGCCGTTACATCCTGGTCTTTTGAATAAGCGGGTACTGCAGGTACATCGGCATATTTGTGGTATTGCACTTGAAAGTGGTTTTTACCTTTGTATTTGGACAGACTTACTTTACAGTAGCTGTGAAATACCATCGGTACATACGAAAAGCTCGTGCCGCTGGAGGTGCGTTTATCGGCCACCAATGGAGCTGGAAATCCAGGTTTTTTCATGGAGAAAAAATCGTCACAGGACATGTACACCACTTCGTTTCCATCAATATTTATTCTAATATGGGCACCTTTGTCCCAGGACGAACTGGTTTGAATACGATGAATACAACCAGGGCCGTATTCTTCCATCAAAACAGCTTCATCATTGGTGGCATTGATGTAGGGATAGCAACGCCTGTCATTGTTGCCTCCGTCCTTGTTCATAGAAGAGGTCTGCTTGCTGATAACCCCCGTTTTGCGATAGGGCAATTGCTCTAGGGCAATTGCCTGATGGATTCCCGAATTGTTTTCCGTAAAGGGAACGGTTTCTTTTTGTACTGTTTGATTACAGGCACTTAAGATTAACCCTAATAAAAAAAAATTGCTTTGTTTCACACGTTTAAGTTTAACCCAACAGGTTGATTTTTAAATATCTCCTTACTTCGACTCATTTCGACCTTTTGACCCTTTGTATATGCTCAGGACAGGCAGGCTCAGTGCAAGTCGCTCAGCACAAGTTTGTGGAGCTATTTATCGGTCACTTTTTGATGATTTTTTGACTTACTAATCTGCTTCCATTTTCATTTGTACAGACCATCACATACATCCCAGTGGATAAACTACCAAGATTCATGAAGCATTCCTTGTTCTGGACAACCACCTCACCGCTCAATACGATGGCTCCATATAAGTTATATACCCGGTAGGTCAGGGAGCCGTTGAAATCGATATTCAGGGTCACTTCATCTTCTACCGGAACGGGATATACCGCAAACTCCGGTGATTTGTTCCTATCGTTATCCTCTTCCGGACAATCCCCAACCTGATCATTATTATCGTCGCAATCCTCAAAGCTGTATACACCGTCGTTATCTTCATCTTTGTAGAAATAGTCCAAGGTTGTTTCAAAAGCCAGTTTCCCAATATCTTCCCCTATCAGTCTCCCTGGAATATCATCGATTGGCGGGTGGATACCTCCCCATATCCGTGACAGGCTTGTTTGGTCGGAGGCATCTTGGTAGGTGGCCCATTGTAGGGCCAAATCTTGGCTTGGCCCATCTTCAAATACCAAAAACCTATTTTTTCCGGCATTGAATATCCCCATTCCCCCCGGAAAAAAATTGCTTCCAGTGAGCTTGGTGAGCACCTCTGCCGCCGCCCTTGAAAAAGTGGAATGCCCGGACACATAACCGGCAAAAGGAGGGGTCACAAATGAGGGGCGCTGGTAGGGAACCCAATTTTCTGCCAAAATCCAATCGACACCCGCCACATCGGCATCCGGATTCTTGACAAAGTGCGTTCCCTTCCATGCATATAGTTTAATGTGCCCTAGGTTTTCGTTATTGTCCCCGGCAAGCGGATCCCCAGCTTCAATTACCTCAATGTAACCGGGAATCAAAGGAATGCCCTCTGGATGGTAGCTGGGCAGGCCCCTATCGGTACTTTGTCCTTTCGAGGCCATGTAGCGAATGGCGGAAATGGGGCGTATATAGTCATAATAGCCTTTTATGCCCCAGGCCGATATGGCTACATCGTGCATGGCACCGCCAAGGGTAAGGTAGGATTTGACATCCCATTCCAAATCGTCCAAAACTTCCCCTTTCCCCATAAACCGCTTTTCGGTCAATGGATGGTCGCTCACATAATTTAGTATGGTATACCAATGTCCCGGTGGGGTTTCGGAATCGGGACCATCGGCCCAAAACTCGGCCAAAACACGGGCATAATCTCCCTTGGGCACAATTTGTGGCGCATAGGGTTGACCTGTAATGGGGTTGACGTCATGGCCTGTTCCCAAATCGCCCCCCTCAAAAAATTTATAGTACGATTTGTATTCCTCAAAAGTTTTGGGAAAGTCCCTTAAGGCCGTATTTCCCAAAGAAGCCGGGGATATGTCCATCATTACCCCATCCCTGGGATCCAGATGTGCCGACCATACCGCCACCAGGGCAAAGCCCCATTTATAGGGATCGTCCAGCCCCAATGTGCCGTCCGAAAGGATTTTTACGGGGGCTCCCGGATCGTAGTACACCTTATAGTTAAAACCGTTCTTAGTGTGTGTTTCAAGGTTTTCGTCACTAAGGGCAAAAGGAACCACCTGTCCCCATTCAGGGCTCAGAAAATCTGGAGTGGATTGCTCCAGCACATTGCCACTTTGGTCAATAAAGGTGCTCAAGGTCAACGGTTGCCATAAATTGGGTTCCGTCAACGTGGGATTACCCGGCCCATCGACAATTAAAGGCTCATTGCTGGGCAAATAATGGATGTTGGCATAATCGTTCTGCTCATTGGAACCATCTTGCAGGCCGAATTCAATAAGCTGTTGGGCGATGGAATTTCCCAAAGCCGCTGCCCCATCAGCGGTATAATCCACGGAAGTGATATTGGTATCGTACCCCAAATCTTCCATGAGTTTCACATAACGGTTTAGCATCATGGTACCTCCCGGAGAATTATTAAAACGATGGCTCAATATTCGAAAAGCGGCAAAACTAATGGCCTCCTCTTGGGCCGCCTGTATATCTTCAACATTTGGTGCACCATTGAACGTGCTGGTATAATTCCCAAAAGTCTTTCCCAAGAAAATGGTCTGAGCCTCGGCATTAAAGGTGGCCCAGGCATCGTACATGGCCATGGAGGTATGAAACAGGTTACGGGCGTGCACGGTTGGCCTGGCAAAGTCATTTCGTATGGATTCCAACAAAAGCTCGTTCCACTTTCTGGCCACGGAATGGGAAACGGCTTCGGTAGGGATGTCATCAGGGGGTAATGAACTGTCTTCGTCTTCAACAATAGTTATGGTTTGATTTGCCGGGATGTCAAAAAAAGCATTGATGATTCCACTTGGCCATTTGACCAGCAGGCGGTCAATTTTTTCTACTTGTTCAAACCCAAAATGCACGGGTTTAAGGCTTTGTGCCATTATGGCCGCCCCATGATGGTATCGGTGCAATTTTCTTCCTGAAACCGTAATTTCCAAGGTGGTGCCTATGGCATCTTTGTTGGAGATTACGCCTTCCAAGGCTACCTTTAACCAACCTGGCGCCACGGTTTTATCCTCGGAAATGACTTCATTTTCGTAAAAATCTGCCACCGTATGGGTGTTGGAGACCAAAATGTCCAGATCCCCGTCATTGTCATGGTCAAACACCTCCATCCCTACGGCACTGGCGATGCTGTTCAAGCCTGAAGTTTCGGATAAATCATTGAATCCATTGATGCCCTCAGCGAACATATTCTTGAACAGCCTGTTGGTATTTTGGTCGGCCCCAAAACCGTTGACTACATATAAATCTTCATCGCCATCATGGTCATAATCAAAAAAATGTGTGCCCCAGGCCCAATCGGCATTGTCCACCCCCAATTCTTTCGCGCGTTCGTTGAACATCCCTGAAGGCGTTCCCACGAAAAAAGGGTTGTATTTGTTCCTAAAGATATTGGTCAAATAGATGTCGAACCGGCCATCGTTGTTGTAATCTCCGATGGTTATGCCCATGCCATCACCGTAGTCCTCCAAACCATATTCCTTGGTAGATTCAATAAAAAACTCGCCTTCAACACTGACATAAAGACGGTTGGCCACCCTAAAATCATTGACAACATATAAGTCCAGCCAGCCATCTTTGTTGACATCTATGGGCACACTTGCCCATGTTTGCCCTTCATCACCCAAACCGGTTTCCGAGCTTACATTGGTAAAGGAATTGTTTCCATCATTGCGGAACAGGCGGTTGGCCAGCGACCAGTCACTAATGTAAAGGTCCAAATCGCCATCGTTGTCGTAATCCCACCATAAAGCACTACTGCCGTGGCATTCGTAACAGTCTTCTATCCCAGAGTCTTCGGTCACATCGATAAAGGTACCATCGCCTTGGTTGTGGTACAGTTCCACTTTCCTAAAGTGGGTCAATAGGAGGTCGGGGTATCCATCATTGTCATAATCGCCCCAACTGGCCCCCATCTTGTCCCACATTTCGCTGGCCGTACCTGTCCGGGCGTATTGCTGGCCAAAACCGGCGGCTAGGGTAACATCTTCATAACCGGCATCCCCATTGTTCTTTAGCAGGCGGCTCCAGGTATTGGGATTGTTTTCATCGAAGGAGTTTAAGGCCACCATAAAGATGTCCAAATCCCCATCTTTGTCATAATCGGCAACCGCACTGCTGCTAAGTTCACTGGATTGGTGAATATTTACATTTGCCGAAATTTCCTGGAATTCCTGGCCATGACTGGTGGATATGGAAAACATAAGAATACCGATGGCCGTACAAATTGGTATGTTAGTGTAATTTTTCAATTCATAAGCAATTATCCAATCTCGAATATTGGAGATCAATTCATAGTTACATTTTTTTGATTGCGACAAGCGGCCCTTGATTGATGGCCATGACATACATTTTCTGTCCTGATACCCGCAATGCCGCCGTTTGCCGTACCTCACCACTGATGCTTATGCCACTCTGGTGTGCCGGTATTGGGACAAACCCGCCTATGCCATCCCCTTTTAGGAATAGGCCAAAACCGGCATCATTCCTAGGGGTTTCCACTTCGGAACCGTATAGGTTGCCCGCGACAACAACATCCATGTTCCCATCTTGATCAAAGTCTTGGGGCAGGATGACGTTGACCGACGACAATTGCACTTCCATCGGCAATTTTACTACTTCAAAACGCTTCCCTTCTTTGTTTTCAAAATAGCTGCTGGCGAAGTTTTTGGCTGCATAATGTGTTGCCCCCTCCAACTTTTCACCTCCATAAACATCGATTAAGGTCGCTTTTCCGAAGGCATCGTATGAGGGAAACTTTTCTTTGATAAACGGCATTTGGTTGGAGGAACATTCCCTGCCACGCAGCGGGAACAAATCCCCGCCGTTGTAATAGCCCAAAACAATATCCAAATCCCCACTATCGTCAAAATCGGTGGCATAGATTTCAAAAGGTTCTTCCTTGCTGGCCTTGTATTTATAATTAAGTCCCAGATTTCCTCCCATCAAATCCATATCACCATCGTTGTCAAAATCGGCCGCCGCTACACTGAACCACCATCCTGTATCTTCCGACAAGCCGTATTCCTGGGTTTTATCCTCAAATAAGGTGCCCGTGTTCTTCAGTATGGTAATGGGCATCCACTCCCCGGTTACGGCAAGATCCGTTAACCCGTCATTATCAATATCGACCCATACGGCATCGGTGACCATGCCCATTTTCTCCATGGCCGGTGCCACTTGGGGAGTAACATCGGTAAAGGACAGGTCTGCTGTTTCGCTATAGCTATTTTGTAATAGGTAGCTGTTCGGGGAAATGGGGTATTTTCCCGGGACTTGCCTGCCGCCAACAAAGAGGTCCATATCGCCATCGCCGTCATAATCATGGGGCCTTACACATGAGCCACTTTCATATAATTTTGGCAAAACTCCTGTAGTTCTCCCAAAAGTGCCATTTTTATTCTCGTAAAATCGGTCTTCATATTTGTTGGATTGGGCCTCGGCTTCATTGCCGCCACTGACCACATATAGATCCAAATCGCCATCGTTGTCGGCATCAAAAAAGGTGGCCCCAACATCTTCGTATTTTTTTTCCGCTTTAAACAGCTTTTCTTGAACGGAGACGAAGCTGCCATCGCTATTTTGCAAAAACAAATGGCCCTTATTCCCGGCACTTCCCCCTACATAGATATCGTCCAGACCGTCACCATTGACATCGGCTGTGGCCAAAGCGGGACCGAATTGCGACATTCTATGCGGCAACAGGCTTTCCCTTTCAAAGTCGTCAAACTCGTTCTCCATATGCTTATAGGCTATGGCGGTCCCAACATCCATAGTTTTGAACCATCTTTTGTTTTCGTCACCTTCATCCGTTTTGGCAGTAACAGCAACTGCATCCCGATAATCCATCGTAAGGGTTTGGTTGGTCTTTATTTTTTTGAGGAGCTGTACTTTGCCGTCGGGCCAAATCACCTTTAGTTTTTCAACAGTTTTTTCATTATCCAAACCAAAATGCAGGCCTGGAGCAACGGCCGATTGAAAGCCCCTGGTTACGTAATGTTCATGCATTTGGTTTTCGTTGGGCGTGGTGACCATAACTTTGGCACCAATCCCCAAACTGTTTTTTGAACTCCCCTTGAAGGCGACCTTAAGGTAATTGCCCTGTTCAAATTCACGGGCCAAATTCTTTTGTATATAGGAGAGACTGTCCGTATTGTTGACCACCAAATCCATATCGCCATCATTGTCAAAATCTGCTATGGCGGCCCCGTTTGAACTTGTAGGATTGCCATCGGCCCAAACCTCATTTTTGTTTTCAAAGGTCAGGTCACCCTTGTTCCTATAAAAATAGTTGGGTTTGTTCCTGGTGGGAATCCTGGCCATGACCGTGGCCACATAAGCCCTTTCGTCCAGTGTTTTTTGCTGCGATAGTTGTGCCCTTAACTCTTTATGGAAATTGACAAAGTCATTATTTCTAAAATCCCTTTTTATCCCATTGGAGACAAACATGTCTTTAAGACCATCCAAATCCATATCGAACATCAAGGGTGCCCAACTCCAATCGGTACTGGAAATTCCCGCCATTTGGGCGATATCCGAAAATTGGGGCGGTTGGTTTGTATCGGTCACCCCATTGTTCATTTGGAGTGCATTGAACATATATTGATAATGCTGGTCCGCGCCCACTACCTTATAAAACTGTTCGGGGTTCATACTGCTCATGCTGGTCTTTATTCCATAATTGTCCTCGGACATCATATCCAAGGTCACAACGTCCAACCAGCCATCATTGTTAAAATCAGCCATGTCGTTGCCCATGGAGAAGTTGGAAATATGGTTCAACGATGCCAGGGTGGTTTCTTTAAATGTGCCATCTTTGGCATTTAGGTAGAGATGGTCCCTTCCAGAAAAATCGTGACTTACGTAAACGTCGGGCCATCCATCGTTGTTCACATCTCCCGTGGCCAGGCCCAACCCAAAACTCAATCGATTGTTCACAATACCTGCATCGGTGGTAACATCCACAAAAAAACCGTTTTCATTTTTGAACAAGGCATCCCCACTCAAGTTGGAGGTGCTATTGGCATACACTTCCAACAATTCGTTTTGGTACACATTCACATCATGGTTGATAAGGAACATATCCAAGTCGCCATCACGGTCATAGTCAAAAAAAGCGGCCTGGGTGGAGAAGTTGGGAAGGTCCAACCCATAATCCGCAGCTTTTTCTTCAAAAAACACCTCATTGTTTTCGTTCAGCCCTTGATTGACGTACAACTCGTTTTTTCTTTTATTGGGGTCTTCAAACTTTCCGGAAGCACATACGTAAATATCCAACCAGCCATCATTATTGATGTCCACGGTGGTCACCCCGGTTTGAAAAAGTGCTTTGCCTCCTACGCTTGTTTGGGGCCCGCTGTCCTTAAAGTTGAGGTCGCCCGTATTAAGGTAAAGTTTATTTTTGTCCAAGGTGGACACAAAGTAGATGTCCACGAGCCCATCATTGTCAAAATCGCCCGTGGCCACACCACTGCCATTGTAGTAGTATTCATAAAACAGGCCGTTCATCCGTGTGGATTCGGGCAACTTATTGGCAAAGTTTATCCCTGATTCCTTCGGTGATAGAATTTCAAACATTTTATGATTCTTCTTTTCGGCTATAGATTCAGGCGCCTTTCGCTCGGAACAAGCGGAAATGAGTAATACTCCAAAAACAATGGAGTGAAAAAAATGATTATTCCTACCCTGCATACCCTTTAGAATTTAATTTTTGCAAAAAAGGTCCGTAGGGTTCCTCTTTGACTCGATTCCAACTGCATAAAAAGTCATACATATAAATTGGCCCAACAGCACTGCTATTTCAAAAGCCAAGGAACTATTGGAAAGTGTCCCTTGGCTTACTCTAGAAAAAACTAACTAACTCAAATATTCCTGCCAAGGAACATCTTTAATTACCTCCTGCGGCATAACCCGGGTTTTGTCCCAATTTTCCATTGGTAGCATCTATTTCAGACTGTGGTATGGGCATCAATACATTATGCTCTTGTATATTCGCAGGACCATCTGTTCTATCTTCAGATAAGCCCCTTACTGCAGTAACTAAGTCTCCCCATCGTAGAAGATCGAACCGCCTATTATCTTCAAAGCCCAATTCCCTAGCTCTTTCTACTTTAATGGAATCCAATAGCTGGTCTTTGGATAAGCCACTTAATTCACTTATCCCCGCCCTTCGTCTTACAGGGTTGATATATTGATAGGCAGCATCAGGCCCATTGAGTTCATTCACCGCTTCCGCTTTTAGAAGAAGAGCATCGGCATACCTTAATATATGAATGTTCATACCGCCTTCATTGTTAGGCGCGGCACCGGAATCATCCATATATTTTCGCACATTGTACAACCATTCATTGGTCAAATCTTCGTCCCTTAGATCCCGGTCTCCAAATGCGTCCGTATAGATTTGTTGAAACCTTACATCGTTGGTTTGGTCGAACATATTTACATAATCGACCGTAGGCAAGATGTTGCTCCAACCAGCACCGCCATTACTAAGAGGATTAAAGGATTCCGAACCCATCCAATGTACCATGGCATTACCATTGAAGTCTTGGGAAAACTGGGCATCAAAAATATCTTCTCGTACCATACCACCATCCAAGCCGGGTACCGATTGAAATTCATTGCCTACTCTAAATAAGTCAAAATAATCTGCGGCCAATCCTAAATTCGCTTGCCCTATTACACCATCAAGTGCCGTATTGGCATTTTGATAGTCTCCCCTATACATATAAGCTTTGGCCAACAACAAAGATGCCGCGTAGGTAGTAACCGTTCCCTGTCTACGTTCCAGAGTGGGCAAATCGGCTACAGCCTGTTGTAAATCAGGAATAATCAATTCATTGTAAATATCGGCTACAGGGGTACGTACGGCCAACGCTTCAGTTTCTTCAAAACTTGTTACGGGCTCTGTAAGAAGTGGCAGGTCACCAAATAAGTTGGTCAAATTATAGTAAAAATAGGCCCTTAAAAACTTAGCCTCGGCCAATAACTGTACCCTCAAGGACTCATCAATATTCTCCATTCCAGTAATTCCAATAATCGCAGTATTGGCCCTACCTACCCCAGAATATAAATCTGTATAAATTAATGATGTAATGGTAAAATCGGCATTCAATCCTACATAACTTGAAAACGGATCTTGCCAACGGTAAAAGCAAATATCCGTTCCTCCCCAACCTATTCCAAAATTCCACACCTCATCTGCTGCCACCCCTGCATATGCAGAAGTTACAGCAGCTTCTGCATCAGCTTCGGTTAGAAAAAAATTGGATGGAGTGAACTCATCCCTTGGAATCTCATCTAAATCCGTGCAAGATGCCAGTAATAGAGATAAGAATCCAAATAGTGCACTACGTTTTAAAAATGTGTTTTTCATAGTCTTTTTTTTAAAAGTTAACATTTATACCGAGCGTGAATGTTCTTATGAATGGGAAGTCATTTCTATCAAATCCCCTGGCCAAATTGCTATCCGCCCCATCTGAGCTCACATCCGGGTTTATGCCCGAATAGCCTGTGATGGTAAACAAATTGGTAGCCGTGGCGTATATCCTCGCATTTCTTACAAAATTTATGGTTTCCACTGGCAGGTTATACCCTAATGACAAGGTTCTCAACCTTAGGAAAGACCCATCTTCAATCCAAGTATCATCAGGAAAAAAACTAGTGTTCTGTAAATCCCTTATGGAAGGGGAATTACTGGTGGTATTTGTCTCACTCCAAGCGTCCAAAACCAGTTCTCTCCTATCTAAACTACTATTCGCCCCGTAGTTGTTGATATCGTTTCCTACTGAGAATTGAAAAAATACGGACAGGTCAAAATCTTTGTAGGTAAAGGTGTTATCGATTCCCCCAAAAAAATCTGGATTGGGATCCCCAATAATGTCCCTGTCTTCATCATCTATAAAGCCATCTTCATTGACATCAACATAGCGTTTAAAACCGGGTTGGGCCCCTGTGTTCGTACCAAGTTCGTTGGGTGCAGCATCGATTTCTGCTTGATCATTCCAGATCCCATCCCTGGTAAGACCATAAAATACCCCTATGGGTTCTCCTACCCGAAGCAGACCAAATGTCTGCTGGCCAAGCCCATTATAGCCTTGAAGCACTGGTATTTCACCTTCTGGATTTGCAAGTGTCAACACCTCATTTCTATTTCGGGAAATGTTAAGGGTAGTTTCCCATGTAAAATTCTCCGTATTTACATTCAAGGAGTTCAATACCAGTTCAAATCCGGTGTTGCGGATACTCCCAAAATTTCTTAACGTACTTGTAAATCCTGTAAAATCAGCAATAGGAACGACTACCAGCAAATCTGTCGTCTTTTTATTATAATAATCAAAGGTGACGTTCAAAGCGTTGTTGAACAGTCCAAAATCAACCCCCAAATCCAAGGAGGTGGTTGTTTCCCAAGTCAAATCAGGATTGTCAATGGAAGTAGGCCCAAACCCTGTCTGAACTGCCCCATCAAATATATAACCGAAATCCCTATTCAAACCTAGTACCCCAATGGAATTCGAGGTGCCCAAACGTGCCAAAGACTGGAATAGACCAATCGCCTGGTTACCAATGGAGCCATAAGAAGCCCTGAATTTTAGATTTTTAATGGGGGAATCTTTCATAAACGGTTCTTCGGAAACCCTCCAGGAAAAGGCTCCCGATGGAAAAAAGGCCCGTTTGTTGTTGGCCGCAAATCGTGACGATCCATCGTATCTTCCGGAAAACGTAAACAAATACTTGTTCTTATAGGTATAGTTTGCCCTGGCCAGAAAGGACTCAATGGCCCAATCGTTGCCCGCTGAATCTACAATACTGTTATCAATAATCGATTGCAGGTTTCCCTCATCATCGAGAACAGGTTGATTTTGGGCACCACCAAGATCGTTGTAGGTAAAAATATCGCTAACAAAGTTTCTTCCATCAGCGTCTAGACGCTCGTATTCATTGGTCTGCTGGGTGTACCCCAAAACCGCATTGATACTGTGGTCCCCAAAGGTTTTGTTGTAGTTAAGGGTGTATTCCGTTAAAAAGTTAAATGTTTCGTCTGACCGTAAATTGGCCTCACCGGTTCTGTTGAGCAAGATTTGGGAACCTAGGGTACTTGGTGTAAATTCAATCTCTTTGAAAAAGGTTGCATCGACAGCAGCACTAGCCTTAAAAGAAAGACCATCGAACAAATCGATTTCAGCAAACAGATTGGTCAAAACCCTATTGGTCCTATTGTCCCTTATAAGCTGAGAAGTGCGGCTAACGGGATTGTCCGGATTTGAATTGGTAAAGTCTTGGATGAAAAAATCGCCGTTTTCATCTCGAACGGGAATGGTTGGATCATAGAATACGTCACCTGTTCCTATACCCGCACCATCGCTTTCAATACGGCTCAAGGAGGTAGTCGTTCCTATCTTAATGTGATTGCCAATTTTGGTATCCAGATTCAACCGAACTTGATACCTTTTGAACAGATCATTGACTACATTGCCTTCTCTCCTAAAATAATTGGCCGATAGGTAATACTGTGTTTTTTCACTTCCTCCAGCAACACTTACCGTATTTTCTGTGGTAAAGCCGTTTTTAAGAATCAAATCGGCCCAATCAGTGTTTGCATCACCGTAATTACGCCCGGGATTGGCGATATCTTGAACGGCTATGTACTCTTCCCTACTTAAGGGATCTATTTGGTCGGCAATCTGTTCTGAACTCACATAACTTGAATAGGTGATCTGGGGCTCCTGATTGACCCTTCCCCTCTTTGTGGTGATGACAATGACACCATTGGCACCCCTGGCACCATATATGGCCAGCGCAGAAGCATCTTTGAGCACATCAACCGATTGGATATCGTTGGTATTGATACTGTTGATGTCGCCCCCGCCTATAAAACCATCAATGACCACCAAGGGCTCATTGTTGGCCGCCAGTGAATTGCTTCCTCTGATTCGTATGGTATTGTTTGCCCCTGGGTTTCCTCCTGAAGAAACAATTTGCAAACCTGCCACCCGGCCCCGCAGGGCATCATCAATCCTGGCCGTGGGCACTTTGACAATTTCCTCTGCCTGCACTGAGGCCACCGATCCGGTAAGGTCCCTTCTTTTCACCGAGCCATAACCGATAACCACAACTTCGTCAAGACCGGCCGTATCTGCCTGTAAGGTTACGCCAATATTGCTTTGGTTGTTGACAGCTATTTCCTTGGTGGCAAAACCGATATAGGAAATGACCAAAACCGCATTATCATCCGTGACATCTATGGAAAAATTCCCATCAAAATCAGTCTGTGTCCCATTGGAAGTTCCCTTCTCCACAATACTGGCACCGGGCAAAGGGGCGCCATTTTCATCGGTGACCGTACCCGTTATGGTACGTTGAACGATGTCTGGGGCGGGTGGGGGCATTTCCGCAGCAATGGCCAGTTTTTTACCGCTCTTTGTTCTTAGCACAATCTGGTTGGCATTGATGGCAAAGGTGGTGCCCGTGCTTCTGAACAAGCTGCGCAAAATGTATTGGATGGATTTCTTTTGCGCCTTTAGGGTCACTTTGCGATCTAAGTCGATCTCGGGACGGCTATAAAGAAAACGAAAGTCTGTAATGTCTTCAATCTTTTCCATGGCCTCCCCGACCGTGGCACCTTCCAAATCCATGGTTATTTTGGCACCTTGGGAGTAGCTTTCGTTCGCATTGACCTGAAAAAGGACAATGGCTATAAACATGGCGGAAAGTTTCATCTTTAGGTCAAACTTCAGCTTCTGCAAAGGGAGTTGCCCTCTACATTGAGTTATTATTTTCATATCTTTAATTTGATTTTAGTTATTTGCTTTAATCAGTTTGTATAAATCGGGATTTGTGCCAGCATTTCCCGATTTTTTTTGGTCTTTTTTGATTTTTACATAAGCTTTGATTTTTAGGTTATTGTAGTTGGTTAATAAATACGATTTTTCCGTTTTCGCTCACCTTATAGCTAAAATCCGAGTGCAACTGAAACGTGGTCAAAATATCTTCCAGGGTCTCTGTTTCAAAGGTTCCCGTAAACGGAATTGAATCCAGATCTTTGTGGTTGCCCTGTACTTCCATATCAAAATGGCGCTCAAGTTCTTTCAGAATAAGTGCAAAACTGTCATCCACAAAATAAAGTTGCCCTTTGGTCCAAGCGATATGCTTTTCCACGTTTACCCTGTCCACGGCAATATTTCCATTTTCAAAGGTCGCCCTTTCACCCGGCCTTATTTCAGTAGCCTTACCATTGCCCTCTACTCTAACGGCACCTTCTACCAAAACGGTCGAGGTATTGTATTCGTTTTTGTAACTCGATACATTAAATTTGGTGCCCAATACTACGGTATTGAACCCTTGGGCATTAACCACAAAGGGATTACCGTCGTTCTTTTCCACTTCAAAATAGGCCTCGCCATCAAGAAACACTTCCCGATTGCCATCCACCAAGAAGCGCACCGGGTATTTGAGACTGGAACCTGAATTGAGATATACATGGGTACCGTCAGACAGTTTCAGTTCGAATTTTTTGCCGTAGGGTACTGTAAGTTCATTGTAGGCCATGATTTCGGGCCCTGCGATATGTGGTACGGTATCGGCATACAACAAAACGTTTTTTTGTTGTTGGACTACCTTTTGACCCTCGGCAGTGATGATACTGCCCGATGCCCCTTCTTCCAGTACCTTGATGCTACCATCCTGCAATTGCAGGGTGACTTTGCTCTCTTGTGCGGATTGGTGCTTTTTTGGATCAATAAGTTGATAATATGCAAATAGGGCACCCACTGTGATTCCTGCAAAAATGGCCGCGTAGCGCAAAACGAAAGCTATAACCGGTTGTTTTCGGGTAGCCTGTCCCTTTTGGATGGATGCCAAAATGTTGCTATAGTCTTTTGCTTTATCGGAATCTTGCAGTAAAAGCTGAAGCTCAAAATGTTGTTTTATGTAGGCCTCGAACGTTTTTCGGTATTCCGATTTGTGCAACCATTCCTTTAATATGGCCGTTTCCTTTTCCGAAATAGTGCCTTCCAAGAATTTTAAAATGAGTGACTCTAAGTGATTGCTGGACATTTTATTGGTATAATCTTATTATCAATAGTCAAAAATTTAAAAAACCCTTAAAAAAAACTTAATAATTTATTTTTTTATAATTTTAATCTGTTTTCGCGATAGATTTCCTTTATTAAAAAGAAAAGCCTTATCCAACTACTTAGAAGGAAATTTGTTGCGTACCCACTTTAACCGGTTCGTAATCAGAATCTATGGTTAAGAATGAATAGTATGGACGATGTAGTATTGGGTATTGGCATAAAAGAAGGAAAAGAACAGGCATTTGCTCAATTTTTTGACAAATACCATTCATTGCTTTTGGCTTATATGACCACCTATACGGGCAACAGGAACGTAGCGGAGGAGATGGTTCAACAGGCCTTTGTAACACTCTGGGAAAAACGGGAACTTTTGGACGCAGCCCAATCTCCCAGACACTATTTGTTCGCCATAGCCCAAAACCTTTTTAAGAAGAAACACCGGGAACTCCGCAAAAGGGATTCTTTTTTGGAGGAATTAAAACTGCAGGAGATAAACAAGGCCTTGGAAGACCCTGATAATTTAGAGAAACGCTTGAAAAGGTTACGGGAAATCATGGAAACCTTACCACCAAGGTGCAGGGAAATTTTGGTGCTGAACAAATTTGAGGGGCTTAAATACCAACAAATTGCCGACCGTATGGAAATTTCGGTAAAGACGGTCGAGTCACAGATGCGAATCGCGTATAAAAAAATACGGGAGGGCTTTGCCTCTGTTGAAGGAACGCATATAGGTTTCCAAAAAAGGCATCAGGGCAAGGATTCAAACAGTTCGCAAAAAACAAGGACCGATCTTCTTATCAAAACTATTGCCACAATGTTGCTGTCCTTTTTTTGGTAGCCATCTTTTTATTTTTGTCATCCCGTCATAAGCTTAGTAAAGTACTGCATCCCCGATCAATTCGCAGCTTTAAAAAAAACTTTTTGCGGAACATATTGCGACCTGCCCCCATCATATCAAAACAAGGTTTTGCCCTTTTTTCAGGATTTTCCCTTTTCTGAATTTCTTTGTGCCAAATCCCTTTAATGTAAAGGAACTCAATGTCAAAGTGCCGTTCGGAGAACTGAGCTCGATTTCCTTCACTTTTGGATTCTTCACATCGGTTATGGTGACCATGCCGTATTGATAACCATTGAATCAGAAATAGGTGCCGTTTTTGGCATTGAATGCCATGGATTTGTCCACTGCCGAGTATTCAAAATACTCCCCAAACAATCATTTCCCTGGCATAATGGCTGCCGTACTCGGTGTCGTCAAACGGATTTTGTTTTTTCTCTGCAGAACAAACACCCAACCAATTCGAAAGAGTCATTGATTTAAATTACCGTAGAGGATTTTTTAATATACAAACCGATAATTGAAATGTCTTTCTTAGTCTGAATCGAACTATGGAATCATTGTTTCTGAGTGAAAATAGTCTACCAGGGTTCTGCTCTTTTTCTTGAATATAAACTCACATTACAAGCCTAAAGGATTGGTTTTGGTATATGAAAAAAATGGAATTGACCAATTTTTGTCAAAATGCACAACGGGTTTTCTTATTTCTTTTTTATCGAACCATTATCATCTTTCCCAAAACCGTGGACCATTCCTTTCCATTATCATCCCAGGCAAATAAAGAAACCTTATAATCCCCTTTCTTTTGAAGTTCGATTTCAGGGTGTTTTTCATTTGAAGTAAAAGCTTCAGTTCCTTCAACCTTCCATTCATATTTTGTTGGAACAAATGGATAAACGGAATAATCCACCAATTTTAGGGACTCCCCTTGATCTAAGACTGTCTTGTTATACGCAATACGAAGGTCTGGGTTGCTTTTCTCCATCAAATCGGCTTTCCAAATCCCCCTACCAAAGGTACCTACTACCAATTTATGGTTTTTATAGTCCAGTTTTACTTTGACCACATCACAAACTGGAAGTCCGTTATGATAAGGCTCCCATTTATCCATGGTATTGTCTCGATAGTACACGCCTCGATAGGTTCCGACATACATGGACTTGTTGGTTCCCCGTTGCATTACTATGGAATTGACCCTCCCTGCTTCTTCTGGGATGCCTTGCGAAAAGTCTTCCCATGTTCTTCCTGCATCTGTAGATTTGAGTACCGTTTTGCTGTCGAACATGTTGCGCATGGTCACATAAAGGGTATTGTCGTTTTGAGGGTCAACGATGATATCCAATAATCGTGACTTATAAATTCGGCTTTTTTGCCATTCTTCGTTATCGGTTGTATTGAAATCATGGACAATCTTCCAGTTTTGACCCATGTCCATACTTTCATAAATTCTTCCTCCGTTTTTGTAATAGAGGTGGTCTGTATTGTTCCAACACGAAACCACTTTGCTCTTGGAGGCATATCCCCTTGCATTGTGCCCTCTCCCATCATCACTGTGCAAATCATCTTTCAACACCAAATGCCAAGTTTTCCCAAAATCCAGGCTTCGGTACAATGTGCTTCCGTTATTGTCCACCGTACCGTTGTATTTGATGAGCCCTTGAAAAAAGACTTGGTGGTTTTGCGTATGGATTCCCAAAGCACCATTGGGCTCTTTGTGGGGCAATACGGCTATATTGTCCATAGCTTCAAGTCCATTTTCCCAATGTGCCAGATTGTGGATATATCCGGCTCCATGTATAAAATGTTTGGTGCTGTTTATACCAAAACCGCAATAATTATCGTCTGCCCCTCCGGTCGAATACCATCCTTTGGCATTTGGTTCATAAAACATGCTCCCTACATGCATGGATGCATTGACCATTTCTTCAGGGCGATGAAAATTGATATCGAAGCCTAAAATTTCGAGTGCATTGATGCCTCCAGTCCGGTCTGCAAACGTCTTTGAACCGTCACCAGAAAAACTGATACCGCCGTCATGCGCGACCCAAACACGTTTTCCTTCAGCATAAATATCATGGATGTCGGCATGGAGATGGTGGTTCAAATTTTCGTCCGTGGCGTACCATGGACTGTGGTTCTGCCATGTTTTACCGCCATCTTTGGATTTCCACATGCTGATGCCGGCCACGTACATTTCGTCCGCATTGGTCTGCGAAACCCCAAAGGCAAAACAGTAGTTTATCTGCCCTCCGGGTTTGTCACCTTTTTCCGAATAGCCAAGTACATTGGGGTTTTCTACGCCATACGGTTTGCCATCAACCTTATTGGAGGCAAATTTCCAGTCTTTGCCCCTATTATGGGAAACATAGAGGGCACCAAAGCCACGACTGTCCGTATTGTTGGTCACCAAGAACACCTTGTCGGGAGCCGCCCTGCTCACGTCAAGACGGGTTCTGCCTACTTTTCGGCCTTCGTATTCGGGCAAAGTATGTTCCGAAAAAGACTTGCCTGCATCTTCGGTCACCCATATTTTCACATCATTGTCCACAATTTCCGTAGCATACAAGATATTGGGGTTTGATGGGTGCACACGCATGGCATTGGCTTTTATTTCCAATATTTTATTCCATGTTTTTCCCGAATCCACACTTTTATAAATCCCTTTTTCCGATGCTGCGTAGACTTTCTTTGGATCTTCGGCATCAAAATAAATATCTCTTACCAAAAGGGTGGTGTCCGTAACTTGCTCCCACGTTTTGCCTGCATTTTTGCTTCGGTACATGGTGTATCGATCTCCCAAAATTATAAGCTTCGGATTTTTGGGGTGCTCTGCAACTGCCCAAACTGATGTCACAGGAATTTTTGAAGTCGTTAGATCGTTCCATGTGATTCCATTGTCCTCACTTTTCCACAAACCAGCCAAACTTGTCGCTGCATAAATGGTCTGCCTGTTCTTTTGGGAAACATAGATACGATTTAACCTTGCCAAACCTTTATTGGCTTTCACCTTAAACCCTTTTGGTGCAATCTTGTTCTCTGCAAAAGGTTCCCAATTGGGGTTAAACTTGGCTTTTGACTTTTCTTTCTGAATAGCCAACACCTTTTTGAACCGTATTTCTTCAGGAAGTATAAAACCTTGTTCATCCAGCTCATTGGCACTGGTACGAGACCATTTTAGATACTCTTTTTCCTTGCCCCTTACGTGGGCCGTGCTGTCGGACAGAAACGTTTCTTCCAACGACAAATAGTTCCTATGTCCAGGCTCTTGAATGGCATTGTACCATTCTTGGGCGGTTATGCTATTTCCCATGAGGAGGAAACAACTAATCGATAAAAATCGTTTCATTTAAATGAAGTATCGTGTTGTTCGTTTTTGATGATAAACCCATACAAATTCTCATTTAATGAAAAGTCGTATGGGTCGGTTTTATAAAGTTTGTTTAAAATTGGGATAGTTGGAACATCAAGAAGAAACTAATGGTCTTCCTTGATGTTCTCTATCAATATCTCTCTGTCCGTCTCAACGGAATGTTTGAATTCTTCCCCATTTTCTATCAAAGGTAGCTCAAAGGCATTTTTGTTGATGGTCATTTTTATAATATCCACTCCAGGCTTATTGTCTTTCAGTTGAATATAAACCTTCCCATCTTTTACTTCGTGTTTCAAAGGTTCACCTTGCATGGTAGCACAAGACTTAATCTTTGCGTCAATATTCTTTAACACCAAGGTTCCTTTTATCTCATCATCCAAGATGTGGATGTAGATATTTTTGTCCTTGTTGGTACTCACCACTGCCTTTGTGGGCAAGTATGGACCTCCCCGAGTTCCGTAAATAGCGTCACTGTTGGCTTTGACCCAATCACCCAATTCTTTGAACCGTACTACCTGTTCAGGTTCGATAAATCCATCGGGATGGGGACCGGTATTCAACAGCAGATTACCATCATTAGCCACTGTTCTACTGAGCATTGTCTGCAATTCCTTTAGATCCTTGATAGGTTCGTTAGGTACCCAATGCCAAGAAATACCCAATTTCATGATTGACTCCCAATGGTTATCCCTGTCAAAATTGGCAATAAAGTTTTCAGGAGTATAATAATCCCCTAACTCTGTGGCCACATAGTGCTTCTTTTGCATTCTGTTATTGGTAATCATTCCTTCTTGAAGGCTATGGCTCAATTCATACAAGTCTTTGGCATGTTTTTCCGTCCATTGGAGGTTGGGGTCGTCTATACCACCGCTCATCCATGCACCGTCGTACCAAAGCAGGCCTATTTTACCATATTTGGTCGTGAGTTCCTTTAACTGTGCATTCATATAAGAAATGTAGTTTTCAAGATTTGGTTTTATGTCCGGTGGAAGTTCATAACCACGTCCACCATGTGTGATTCCCGTTGCATGCGGATGATACCAATCCATAATTGAATAATACAGGCAAAATGTAATGTTGTACTTTTTACATGCCTCGGCTAATTCTGCTACCACGTCTCTACCTGTTACGGCGTAGATGTCATAATTGGTATACTTTGAATCCCACATGCAGAAGCCATTATGGTGCTTGGCCACAAATACGAAATACTTCATCCCAGCATCGGCAAAGGTCTTTACCCATTGCTCGGCATCGAAATTCTGTAAGGTCATTTTTGTATAGTACCTATCAAATTCTTCGGCAGGAATGGGCACACCCCTATAGGGATCCCATTGCTCTTTCCCATCATAATGGTATAATTTTCCAATCCCATCGGGAGAAAAATGTACCATTACCCCAAAACGAGCCTCTCTATGCCAAGCGATTCGCTCCTCACTAACATTGGAAACTTCATCTGTCTTTTGCGCATTGACAATAAACATATTTACCATCAAAAATAAAGACATCCACTGCTTATTTATTTTCATTTTTTCATTTTCAAAAATATTATTGTTACATATTATAAAGCAAAAACAGGTTTTCTGGTCATCCATTTACCTTCAGTAAAATCCGGTATTTGTTGTACGGCACCTCCTTGGCGTATCGACGCTTCCGACAAGGGGGTAATGGAACGCATGGTGGCCGCATCATACACATCAATCATTGGCGGGGTATCGTCTTTGGCCGATTGGATAAATTGCCGATCCAAGAAGAAGTCCATGCCGCCATGGCCAGCCTCACGGGCCATCTCGCCAAATTCCTTCCAAAGGGGATGGTCATATTTTTTTAACCAAGGATTGGCGTCTTCCCAACTGTGGGCTTCAGTCGTACCTTCAACATGAATGCGCTGTGTTCCATAATCAAAATCTATAATGCCTCCAACACCATGTACCCTAAAATCCAAGGAGTAGGGCCTGGCAGTATTGGTATCGTGCGTAACCATAATGGTTTCCCCATTGGCAGTGGTAATGGTCGAGGTCACTACATCGCCCAATTGCCAATCCAATTGTGTATAGGGGTGGTTCTCCCCTCCCTTTGGATGATTGGCCACATAATTTTTCAACGAGCGTGATTTTGTGGCAAATGTACTGATGCTCACAAGTCGGTTGCCCCTGTTCATATCAATCATCGTACTTATTGGGCCAAGACCATGAGTTGGGTACAAATCGCCATTCCGTCGCAAATTGTGCTCGGTACGCCAACGGGCCTCTGCAAATCCTTTTTCCCCAAAGGCCAGCCCCCCATTGCCATCATCGAACTTTACGTGCCGTAAATCATGCATATATCCACATCGTAAATGCAATAATTCTCCAAAGACATTGTCGCGCACCATATTGAGTACGGCCATGACATCCCTTCGGTAGCATACATTTTCCATAAACATTAGGTGTGTTCCCGTGCGTTCGTGAGTGTTGACCAAATCCCAACATTCATCCAAGGAAAAGGCGCCGGAAACTTCCACCCCTGTAAAAACACCGGCTTCCATGGCATCTAGACACATTGGGGTATGCCATTTCCAGTTTGGCGCGATCATAACGGCATCCAGCTCTTCCTTTTCCAACATGTCTCGATACGAATACTCATGTTCGCCATATACTTTTGGTTGGTCCACTTTGTATTTGTCAAACAGTTTTTTCGTCTCTTCCACAGCATTGGGATCAATGTCGCAGATAGCGACACACTTCACCCCTTCTTCCACAATCATGTTGCGCACGTGGTTACGCCCCCTAAGGCCCGTGCCTATAAAACCTATGCGGAGTTCGCTTCCTTTTTTGCTTCCTGCCCTCAAAATAGCGGGGGACGCCAATGTGGCTCCGGCCAACGCCATAGAGGTGCTCTTTGTAAATGTTCTTCGTTTCATTTATTTGATGTTCTAATTTTTAAGCTGCATTTATAGTCTTTGGCCGGACGAATTCCACGAATGGGCTTGATTTTTTTTTCAACTGTTCACAGCTTACTGTTCATTGGAACTGCATACCGCTCATTACTAGTTGTTACTTATCCAAGCCTTGAGCCCTGAACCCTGAAACTATAACTAGTTTCCCAAAACAAAAGGTTGCTCTTTCACATAGACGCCAAAGTTTTTTATATTGCCTGTCTCACTGTTATCGGTACGTGAAAGATTGTTCATGCCCCTTATGGCCATAGTTGTGCCCAAATCGATAATCACTTGATGAGGAAACCCGGGCCTGTTTGAATGCCAATCGGTATGCCAAAAAGTGGATTCCTGGTTATCAAATATCTTATCGGTTGTATGGCTTACCCACAAAATCTCTTCACTATCCGCATACACCACCTTCCAATCCAATACTGGGAGTACTTGACCATTTTGGCCCAGTAGACGCAGTTCCACCATAGATGTAAAAGGTTTTTCTTCGTCGTACGAAGAAATGGCCTCAAAGTAGAAATAACACTCATTGACAGTTTTGCCAAAGTCGACCTTTTGACAGGTTTTTTCGTTTTTAAGGGTAACGGTCATAATGGGTGATTCGTTGGTTAGGTTGAAGTCTCCCCATCTTTTCGGTTTAAGCTTATAGGAACTGGTCAAATAATGCCAACGCCCTGTTCTCTTTATGAACTCATTTGAACTATTTCGAATAGCTAAAAAATGATTCTTTTGCATTTATTGTAACGGCTTTAGATAAAAACTGTACTGATATTCCTTTGCCGTCAAGGTATATTCGGGCTGCGTGCGAGCCCCCCAACTGTCATTGCCACCTACACCCATCTGCTTGTAGTCGAAATTTACGTAGATGTTATCCCGTTTTTTGATGTCGTAGGTATGACCCGTTTTATCGTCAACGGCATCAAAATCCCCGATGGTGTTGTAATGGGCACTAAAGCCCAATAGGTCTTGTTTTGGTGAGGTTTCCAAAAGTAATCCCGTTCCGCCTGAATCCTTAAAACGAACCCATCGGTTGTCAGTACGATACCCGTTTTCCTGTGGACGGATGTACGGTACGTATAAATCTTTCACCTTGGCCGTGTTCAACGATACAAAAGCCGCCGTGTTCCTATCCCAATAATTTTCAAAATCGCCACGACCGTAGTATTCTATGTTATCATAGGATGTTGGGAGCACTATGGTAAAACCGATACGCGGAATTTCAGAAGCGTTTTTATCAATACCGCTCAATTTGTTGTCCACTTGAATTTCCCCTTTTCCGTTAATGGTGTAGGTAATCACAAGCGTGACTTCTACAGACGGCAATTCATGAATGGTTTTTATTACCACCTTGTCCGTAGCCTTTGCTTTCTTTTTGATGATTTTGTTTTTGCTATTGACCACTTCGATGGATTGTAGCTTATAGTCTTTGGATGCTTTTTTCCATACAGCGGTACGCTCATGGTGCCCGTTGCCAAAATCATTATCGGTTGGCGCGCGCCAAAAATTTGGGGCGAGTGGTTGGTCGAACAAAATTTTACCTTCTGAAACATATTGGGCAAGCAGCCCGTTTTCTTCATCGAAGGCAATGGTAAAATCACTTCCGGTGATGGTTATTTTTGCCCCTTCACGGTTCACGGTGACCCTATCGGCTTTTGAAAAGGTCAATGGTGAAGCTTTATAATCAGTCAACTGAAACTGCTCTTTGGCCACTTCGTGCCCTTTTTGGACCAACGGACTTTTTTCCTTGGTATGAAGCGATAGGTTCAAGAAGTATTCTTTTCCTGCTTTGCGTTCTTTTGGAATGTCAATGGACAGTACTTGGCTTTTTCGTGCCGCAATGGCTGGCATGGGCTGATGGCCACTGGCTATGGCAACCCCTTCTTCCAGCAAATTCCAACGAAGTTCATAGGCGGACAGGTCATGAAAGAAAAATTCGTTGGTGATTTCAATTTTTCCCGTAAAGAGATCAACAGCGGTAAAACCTACATTTTGATATACTTTTTTGATCTCCTCCAGAGCCGGTTGTATGGTACGGTCGGGAAATATGATGCCGTTGAGCACAAAATTACCGTCTGTCGGTACTTTTCCCTTGGGACCAAAATCACCTCCATAGGCCCAATAGGTTTCCCCATCGGGTGTGGTATCGGTAAGCCCTTGATCCACCCAATCCCAAATAAAACCACCTTGCAGTACATCGTGCGCCTCGATAATGTCCCAATAATCTTGTAAGTTGCCTGTACTGTTCCCCATAGAATGGGCATATTCACTGATAATATAGGGCTTGATGGCCTTGCCGGCAGGCTTTTTAAAGTCCGGTCCGTAATATCTGGAGCCCATATCGGCCTCATTGGTACTCGCATAATTGAGCAGTTGGGAAAAAGGTGGATATTGGGGGCATACAATATCGGTATTGGCCCCATGGCCGGCTCTCTCGCTCTGAACTGGGCGGGTAGGGTCATTTTCGCGCAACCAATTGGCCGTTGCCGTAGTATTGATGCCATCGCCCATTTCGTTGCCCAAGGACCATATAATGACACTGGGGTGGTTTTTATCCCTGTGGTACATGCGAACGGTGCGTTCCATATGTGCCTTGGCAAAAGACGGGTTCTTGGCCAATGACTTTTCGCCATAGTACATACCATGAGATTCAATATTGGCTTCGTCCACGATATAAAAGCCATATTCATTCGCCCAATCATACAGAATTTGAGGTTGCGGATAATGTGCCAGACGAATGGCATTGATGTTATAATTCTTCATCAATTCCAAATCCTTCAAAATGGTAGCGTTGTCAACATAATGCCCTGTTTCGGGATGGTGCTCATGGTAGTTGACCCCTTTGACCAAAATCGGCTGACCATTCACCAATAGCCGTCCATTTATAATCTCCACTTCTCTAAAACCCACTCTTTGTGTGGTTGCCTCAATAGTTTTTCCTTCGACATCGGCCAATTCGATAAGAAGCGTATAAAGCTCGGGGGTCTCCGCGCTCCATGTTTTTATTGCAGGATGCTTGGATGCAAAATTGACCGTGGTTTCCTTTTCCGATAAGGTAATGCGCTTCTTTTCCGTATACAGCGCATTACCATTCTTCAACAAGGTGATGGAAACATTGCTTACAGTCGGTTTTTTGCCACCGCGCACCAACTTTATATCGAGGTCTAGCGCACCATCAACATACTTATTCTCAAGACCTGCGACCACTTTTATATCGGCGATATGGGTTTTCGGCTGGGCATAGAGGTACACATCGCGGGTAATACCACTGATGCGCCAGAAATCCTGACACTCCAGGTAGCTACCGTCACTCCATCGATATACCTCAACAGCCATAGTATTGGTTCCTTTTTTTAGATAGGGCGTGATATCAAACTCGGCAGGAAGTTTACTGCCTTGGCTATAGCCCACTTTTTGTCCGTTTATCCACAGATACAGCGCGGAGGAAACCGCACCAAAATGTAGGGTTATTTTTTTGTCGTTCCACTTTTCGGGAATATCGAATTGATGACGGTATGACCCTACTGGATTGTAATCATGTGGAATGCGTGGGGGCTCCGGACCATTTTTTAGTTCAGTGATGGGCATTCTGACATCGGCAAAAGCATAAGGGTGATTTACATAAATGGGATAACCATAGCCATGGAGTTCGATATTGGCGGGAACCGGAATTTCGTCCCAAGAAGAATAATCAAAATCTTCCTTATAAAAATTTTCCGGACGCACAAAAGGGTTTTTGGACCAATGAAACTTCCACAAACCATTTAAGGAAATATGGTCTGTCTCTCCTTTTAAAGCAGCTTCCGCAGTGGAATGGCTATGGAACGAAGCCCGGGCGGGCAGCTTGTTGATGGCTACCACATCGGGGTTTTCCCAATCGTAAATTTGGTCTTGCGCATTGATGGCACAAAACGACATGGCCAAAATGGCCATCGACCAATGCCGTCCGTTCTTCATTATCAATCGTTTACAATTAGTCATTGGTCTTTTGATGTCCATATTTACGGCAATACTTGTTTCCATATATGGGCACAATGCGCCCTCATTAAACGTCTTCGGGTGTTAGAGCCACTTTGTGTTTTGCTGCATCCAAAGCTGGTTGTATATTGCTTTCTACGCCGGGCCTGGCATACCAAAACACAGTTGGGGCGTAGTTCAAACGCGATTCGCCCCAATGCTGTACCTCCATGTCGAAATGGAATTTCTTACTGAATGGAATACCATCCAACAAGCGGTAGCGGGCATTGATGGTATACCCGACCGTCAGGTTACCCGAACCATCCGGTTGCATCACAAACGGTGTACTAAAAGGGGCTCCCAAACACCAGGCATAGCCATAGTAGTCCTCCGATCCTGTACCGAAGTGTACCGGGAAAGTATCGTCATCCACAAAGATCTTCTCATCGCCTTCGCCCCACCACTTGGGACTGATATCAAACAAGGTCAGGGCATCTCCCACATATACCCCTTTGCCTTTAAGGGTCACGTAGTTTACATCGTGGTCGGGTTTGGAGTTCATGTTAGTGTACTGTTGCCATGCCGCTCCGAAATGCATACTGCGCTCGTCCCATTCCCAGTCGGTAACGGATATTTCTCCCACTTCAACGGTCACTTTCTGCTCTCCAAGGTTGTATAGTGTTATCGTGCTTTTCTCTGCGAAGGGCATTAGCCACTGGCTGAGCAACGTCCCGTTCTCTTCAACGGAGCCATACCAACTTTTTGATTTACGGATTTGATAGCCTGTCCCAAAAAAGTCGCCTACAGGTACCCATACAGTACGTTCCCCATCAAAAGAGATTTCCAAAATAGTAGAGCGCAGTGCTTGGGGAAGGTTTTCTGCTTTTATTTTCACGGCAATGCGGTCAAGGGCCCCGCCTGTGTCGGTCGGTGCCGTTATTTCCAAAGTTTTGGTTTCTTCAGGCTTTATGGTCCCGACAAGGGTTTTTACCGTAGTACTGCCGGCCACTTCGGCGGTCATCAGTTCCTTACCTGTCGATTCTATGAGTTCCTTTGCTGCCGCAAGTGTTTCAGGGGTGAGGGATTCCACCTCCACCGTGCTGTCATACAATCGATAATTGATGTTATAAAAAACACCATCATTGGGCCAAGCGGGCTCTCCTTTTATCAGTTTTCTACCGTCCGTAGCTTCGTAACTGACCTTAATGGATTTTTCAAAGGGGATGGGCAGATAGAGGTTGCGCCCTCGTTGTTCTTTTGGGCTTACTTCGGCCAGTGCCATCGACAAGGGACTGGGAGCAAAAAAGTCCCCTCCAATTAGGTCTTCTATGCGACCTGAGAAGGTTGGTACACTGTCGTTGTCAATATAGATTTTCAATCGACCGTCCAACAAGGGCACGCTACTGGTCACACTCCACCATCGAACAATTGCTCCAGGGCCCTTCACATCCATCATCACGTGTTCGTGACGACCATCCTCTTTTTCTTCCACCCTTACAAAGTGGGAGCGATCCCCATTGGCATGCCATCCCTCATCACGACTTACCGTTAACCTGTCATAGCTGGAGGCCTGCAGGTTTTTATAGGCCGGTGAGGGCAGTTGGGCGATGGCCTCCCTTGAGACCATTTCTTTTAAAAGCGATTGAACCGTAATTTTTGTAGGGCCTACGTGTTCGGCATCATTGGAGGACTGTTTTTGATTTTTACAAGACATGACAAGTAGCAATAGCAAACTTGTCAAAATGGTAAACCTGTTTATTTTTTTCATAATAGAAATTTTTACAATTATACCTTGGAAAAAGAAGCCGGGGAAAGCAACCTATACTCAATATTTCTTATTAGGGTCCTACCTATGGTCTCTCCCAAAAGCTTGCTTTTTTTTGAATTACGACGGGCACATTTTCCGCCTATGTACTTCACCACCGGCAATTCTTTTTCAATAAAGGATTCAATGCAACCACGACCACTTTCAGTGGAGGAAGGTTGAATCAAAAAGACACCATCTACATTTTTTTGATAGTTCATCACTTCGTTCACATCAAAAGCTTCAGATACATCAAAGAGCTGCAATTGCACATCATATCCTGAGTTTTGCGACTCTTCAACCATTCCTTCCAATAAGCTTGAATAATCAATCAGTGCGTTCTTGGGAAGGAACACCAAAATGACATCCTTTCTTTTTTTCCTTAAAGCGCTGGCATTTTTATTGGGCATGTAGTTATGTACTTCTGCTATTTTCTTTAATTTTTCCTTGGTCGCAACACTGATTTCACTGCTATCGTTCAAGGCCTTGGACACCGTTGATTTTGAAAACCCTGACAACACCGCCAACTCTTTTAAATTCATAATCTTATGATTCTTTTCCTCTCAAAAATCAATACATTCAATAACTGCACCTAAGTTTTTTGTCCACAATTTCTCAAATCGCTTCCCAGTTCAATTGACCATAATGCTCTTGCAAGTATTTTTTCATCAAGGCAATATCTTCCTTTGACGTTAAATCGGGCACATGTTCGCAACAGGGTATCCCCGACATGGTGCCAGGGTAATCCTGTAACATGTTCATTAGTGCGGTGGGCAATTCTTTTTCATTCCGTTCCGGGTTCACCGGACAGTCTTTGAGGTACGGATGGAACTGTTCCCCATCAAACTTGAAAACATTCATGCTTACCCTGAGTTTTCCATATTCATCCCTGTACAGTCCAACTTTTTCAGGTTCCGGTTTTTCAACAATATCAAGCAGGTGGCCCCTAGTATCCAATTTGGCCAATGCAAACCTGGAGATTCGCTCCGCCGGGAACTGTAGCGCGTCCCTGTCATAAGCAATAAAGGCATGGGGCGAAACCGAATCCCTCAACAATCGATAGGCTTCCACCGAATACAGGTTATCGCTGTTACAAACCGTATAACTTTTTCCATTGAGTTCGGGATACTGTTCAACGGCCTGGTACAGGGCATCCGCCGTGCCAAAGGGCTTTACCCGGTCTTTTGGGATGTATTGAACGGCATAGGATATCTTCAGACCATGGAAATCGTTGTCCCTATTCCTATTTCCGTAAAATTCCTTAAAAAGTCCTCCCTTTTCACTGATAACGATATAAATATTCCGGTATCCTGCTTTTTTTGCATTGTAAAGCACATAATCCAACATAGGACGCCCGTCGTCACTAACACTGATCAACCCTTTATTCCTTTCGTTGGCCTGTTTGATTTCTTCCTCGCTGAGACCTTCTGGAGCAACAGCTGCCTTTTTCATCCTAGAGGAAGCCCCACCAGCAAGTATGACCAGATTGTCATCTTTTTTCATTTTATATACTGTCTTTATTTGACTGGATTGTTCTAGCACCTTTGGCCACATTGACGGGATAGGCGTCTTGCGCACCAACCCCCTTTAAGACATTCACCACATTTTCCTGTTCGCCTTCCTTTACCAAAACCACAATGCTTCCGCCCCGACCTGAACCCACAATTTTGGACCCTAGGGCACCAGCTGTTGTTGCCGCATCGATCATGGCATCTATTTTAGGAACTGTAATATTCAGATATTCCTTCAATATATTGTGGTGTTCGGCCATTAGGGCCCCTATTTTTTTGGCATCCCACTTAGGGCGGCAAAACTCCTCCAAAGCTCTCAAGGTAATATCATGGTTCAAGACGGCCGCCTCTAAATAAACTACTAGGTCATCATTTACATAGTTCACCAAGTTGGGCAGATTTTTTTTTTGAGCCTCAGCAATATTGAAATGTGGCAGTTTTTGTCTTACCTGATGTATTGCCAACAATGCCTTTTCCTTTAGCTCTCCCAAAACTCCAGTGGTATCTTTTGGAATACCGGACTCCGCAATAATCAATCCAGGTAACTGTTCATCAAAAAGTTGGTAATGGGCACTGTCATCGGTCTCCAAATACATAATATGACCCAATCCAATACTATATTGGTCCATTTTTCCTCCAGGTGCTCCATGAAAGGCCACCTCGGCTTCGTATGCGATTTTTGAAAGAAATTCCTGTGTAGGGTTCTCATCAACCCCAAAGGCCGTGACCAAAAACTGTATCCAAGCGTGCAATACCGCACTGGAACTTGACACTCCGGAATTGATCGGCACATTTCCTGAGATATCGATATCGTACCCCTGATTAAAACATGCACCATGACCCTTTAAAATTTTAACGGCGGCAAGAAGATGGTCCCCTTTTTCAACTTTATCAATGGGTTCGTTAAGGTCAATGGCTCTCACCTCTCCCAGATCCAGCTTGTTTATGATCAATTGTCCGGTTTCATTGGCAAGGGCATGCAGTTGGATATGGCGGTCAATGGCACAGGCTATGACGGGCAATCCCAAATAATCCTGGTGATCCCCAAAGAGACATGTCCTTCCCGGGGCAATAGTGCTGATATTTCTAGGAGAACCCTGAATTTTCATATTTTGAGCAGAACCAAGGCCAATTTTTAACCCTATTTTCGGTGAAAGATACAAAATTGTGTTAACGTTAACGCAATATTTAGTGTTAAGGTTAACGCAAATGTTCATTTTGTCTTTAATTTGGTTTTCAACGTCAAAAACCGTTCATATCGTTATATAGTAAGGCCAAGCTATTCTGCTCCACCGATCATGGTTTTTGATATCTTTGTTTTTTCATGAAAAAGAAGACCGCCTTAAAGGATATTGCAGAAAAGGCCGGGGTGTCCATTGGAACAGTTGACCGCGTAATACACAATAGGGGTAGGGTATCCGAAATGGCTTCGGAAAAAGTCAACAATGCTATAAAAGAACTTGACTATACCCCAAACCCTATAGCTCGGTCATTACGAAACAATACGGTTCACGAAATACATGTACTTATTCCAGATCCAAAGAAAGATTCCTTTTGGCTTCCATGTCAACAAGGGATATCCAAATTGATTTTGGAATTCAAGGCCTTTGATCTAAACTTTACTTTGAAGTTTTATGATCCCTCAAAACCTAAATCATTTTCAATATCAGGAAACAAACTATTGAAAGGCAGGCCTGACGCCTTCTTGTTTGTTCCTTTATTCGATAGAGAAAGCGACCAATTGTTGAAGAAGCTTCGCAAAACGAACATTCTTACGGCTACTTTTAGCAGCCCTCCACGCAAACAGGTTGATGGACACGTAGGCCAAGATTTATTTTTAACGGGCAGGGTTGCTGCTAAACTAATGCAAAAACTCATTTCCGATTCTTCACAAATTGCAATAGTGCATATCGATGAGGCCGTGAACAATTCTGTTCACATGCAGCAAAAAGAAAAGGGGTTCCGATCATTCTTTGGCGATTTAGGAACAAAACAAACCATATTTACCCTTACCCTTGAAGCAACGGAAATACACAATCGTTTGAAGGATTTTTTAGACGTCAATCCTGAAATCGATGCCTTTTTTATAACCACCTCGAAAGCCTATATGGTCACTAAGGCCCTGGAGTGCTCAGATAAGGATAAAATCGTCGTGGGCTATGACCTTTTACCCGAAAACATTGAATATCTGGAAAATGGCAAAATCCAATTCCTTATACACCAAGCCCCAAAACTTCAAGCTTCCCTATGTCTCCGTGCTGTCATCGAAAAGTTACTGTTCAATAAGGATTTGCGGCAAGAGCTCTTGCTTCCCATTGAAATTGTTAATTCCGAGAACGTAAAAAGCTACCTGTAATACCCGAACACACCCCTGCAGCCAAGGCTGCCTACTGCCGGTTCAGAAAATTGTTTTCCACCCGAAAATAGTCCAGCCCCAAGGCCGTTTTACGATCAGCGGGAACCCCCTCTTTGACCTTGGCGACCATTTTGATCTCAAAGGCATTGTTTACCGGTTCGCACTCACCAAGGTTAACCGCCGGCGATGTAATGCCGATGGTTCCCGAATAAAAATCATAGGTCGCCTTACGCTCGCCATTGACATAGATATCATACAATCCGCCTTGTTGATCAATGGTGGCACCCAAATAAAGGGTTGATTTTTCGAACTGTTCCGTCAGTTTGTAGGTCACATGGCTACCTACTTTATCAAAAGTGACCATGGTATAGGCATCGCCACTGATCTCGCCCCAGCTCCATCCGTGTTTTCTTCGTTCCTTGTCCCAATCCTCCTTGGTCAGGTTGGCGGTTGTTACCCCATCGCTTTCATCCGATACCGAAAGGATTTCAGCTTCGAGGGCCCCTTCCACCACAAAGCTTTCCTTGGTGGCCTTTTCAATGAGTTTTTCCAAATCGGCCACGGTGGGCACCTTTGCCGATGCTTTTTCGGGCAAGGCCGGGCGGTTATGGGTTGCCCCGGGCATGGCATACCAAAAGGTGGTTTGGGCGTATTGCAAGAAATGTGACTTGCTCCGTTTACCGCAGGACGATTCAATATCAAACTTGATCTGGCGCTCAAAAGGTATGGCATCCAAGACCCGAGTACGGGTACAGACATTGTACCCTTTGGAGTTGGGATCGGCCACAATAATATTGCCCAGAAAAGGTTTGGAAAACTCATCGGCCGAAGTGGGCACCACCCCACCGGCCCAGCCGTAATAATCCTCGGTACCGGTTCCAAAGTGCGAAGGAAAATTGGCTTCGATATCATCATCCACGTAGATTTTCTCGTCGCCTTCGCCCCACCAGCCCTCTATGGGATTCAACACAGCCCATTCATCACCAACGATCAGGCCCTTGCCCTTGGCCTCCAGAAAATTCCAATCGTAAATGGGAAAGGTGGCCGTTGGGTCATCCATGCGCCAAGTGGCATGAAAATACATGGAATTATCGGTCCATTCATAGTCGTCCCTTGTAATGACCATACTCGCCTTCACGGGTTCGGCACCCATATTTTCCAAATGGACCTTGGCCCCGTCCTTAAAGGGCATGGTCCAGCGGCAGATCATGGTGCCATCGGGCCTTACGGTACGCTCCCACATTTGGTAGGGATGGCTTTTCCCCACATTGTTGAAAAAATCGCCCACAGGGGCCCAAACGGTCTGCTCCCCATCGAACTCGGCCCTAAGGACCACGGAGCGCAGAGCTTGTGCGATATTCTTCATTTCGCTTAATTTGATTTCAATCTGTTTGATTGCACCACCACTACCAAAGGCCTGCGCAACTATCGGATCTTCCATGGTCAGGATTTTGGTCTGTGATGCTTTTTTACCCTCGGCATCCGGAGTAAAAACCAGGATATCGCCCACTTCCTTTCTCAGGGCCTTGGTCGCCTTAAAATCGGCCATGGTAAAGGTCTTTACCGGAGTTCCCTCGGGGTACTTCCTGTAATTAATGATATTGTAAAAGGCACGGTCGTCCATGGTTACCTTACAGCTCTTGGCATAGGGAATTGGCAGGTACAGGTTGCCGGCCCGAGTCGATTCGTCGCCAAAGGGCGCCTTGACAAAATCCTTGCCCTGGACCAATTTAAAAAAGTTGGCAGAAATGGTCGGGGTGGTTTCACCATCGAGGTAAATGTTGATGTTGGCCCCAGTAGTGTTCCCCAAGCCATAATAAAAGCATACGGCCCAAATTTTGGTGATGGCCCCAGGCCCCTCGTCTTCCATCAACACCCATTCGGTTTTGCCATTGTTCTCCTCGGTACGAATAAATCCGACCCCGTCACTATCTGCAAACCAACCGGGTTCATCGGGCGATACGGACTCGCGGTTATAACTACTGACCTGCAAGGCCTTATACTCGGATTCAGGGAAACGGGTAATCGTTTCACGATCGATCATCTCATGGAGCAAACCGGCGAGCGTAACGCCCTGCTCAAGAGTCTTTTGAGAGGTACCGCAGGACAATCCTAAGAGCAGCCCAAAAGCCATCACGAATTTGACAAAACCTCTTTTTTTACTATTCTTCATCATTCTTTGTACTTATAATGTTGTATTGCATTGAAAACGTATTGTTGTAAATTAATATGCCCTCTCAATTGGCACTAGAGCCCTAAGAATGAAACAGAATACTATCCTTGAGCCTTAGCAAAAATTTTAATATTTAAGGTCTTTGCCATCGGTTATGAATCATCAATCCTTAATATTGGTATCGGTGATTTTTTTGATAATGCTTTCCTCCAGTTTTTTCAAAAACAAAATTTCGGCATTAAACTGCCAATCGAACGATAGGGATTGGTTGGCCAAATGCACATGGTGATCCTGGTCTAGGATGTAATTATCGGGCTTGGTCAAGATTCGGGTTTGGCCATATACCGTCTCCAATCCGTTTCGCACACCGTCAAATTCCTCTTTCAGCATGGCCAAATCACCCAGAGCCACTTTTCGCTCGGTTTCGTCTGCCGCCTTGTCATAGGCGTGCAATTTTAAGAGCGCACCATTGCTAAAACGTAGCAATTTGTTCACCTGTTCATACACTTCGAGATTGTGGGCATTGCGGTTGGCCCGTTTTTTCAGGGTTTCGATTTCGGATTGGATGGTGTCGCTCCTACCCATTGTTGCCTTGGCGTTTTGGATTCTGTCCGCATATTTTTTGGACCACTCCCCCGGTGATTCGTCGTCAGGCATATCTATCACCAGTTTTTCCAAGGCCTCGGTATTGCTCTTTAAATAATTTCTGCTGTTCCCTTCCAAAAAGAGGTTTTTCCATTGGGCAACGGGTTCCTCCAGGGCATCGATAAAACCGTATTCGTCACTCGAGGGCAAACTCGAATATTCCCTATGGCTATAGGCCGATTTTACCTCGTCCTTAGTCCTCTTGTCCCCCGCCCAGGTATATTCTGAAAAGGCCAAGATACCCCGCATGTACAGTTCAAAATGGGGCGAATCGTCATCCCAAAGTGTCAACAGCAGTCCATCTAATCCGCTCTCGATGGAGGATAGGGCAAAGGATCTGATGTTGCCAATATTGCTTTCGTTCTGGGGCATCAACACCCAGCGTGTCTGCCCGGCCGTGGCTCCCATCACCTGAAAGCCATGGTCGCTGAACCAATTCATGGCCTTGCTGTTGCCATAGGTCTGCGGTGCCTCGTAGTTCCAGCGCATATAGATGCAGTTTTTGGGGAACAGGTCCAGGTACTCCATCAGTTTGTGCCCGTTTTCCTCCCAAATCGCATCCACTTCTTCCTTACTGATATTGATATCGAACATGGGGCCGTATACCTCTGCAAGTTTTAGGGGCATATCGTCCCAAAAAATGGGCGTACGGCCATGTTTTTCGGCAAACTGGCATACCTTGTTCAACCAGTGCAGTTGCAGTTCAAGTGCCGATTGGCCACTGCCCCGCCCAGTGGTGTGCACCTCATCGCCTCCAATGTGCAGGTATTTGCCATGCGGGGTTGCCGCCATGGCCTCTTCATAAAGGTCGAACTGCACCTTATAGGTCTCGGGATCCAACGGGTTGTAGGCCCAATCACTTTTGGGGTCGTCCCGAAGGTGTTCGTATTCTTCGTGTTTGAGCACAAAAGAGGAATGCCCCAACCCCTGCACCAAGGGGCTTATCTGAATATGGCGCTCTAGGGCGTAGTCCGAGAGCTTTTTCCACTCTGGGATACTCAACGCATCGGCGGAAGCGATTTTTGGGTGGCGTTCAAACTTGATTTTATCCTCGACCTCTGCAATAATTGCGTTCACCTTATAACCGGCCAACTTATCGATAAGCCGGTAGTAGTAATCTGTCTTTTCCATATGGTGCTTCATATCCCAATGCACCGACCGATAGGCCAAAAGGGGAAAATCCCGTATACTGCACTGTGGCAAATAAACATCTTGTTCCACGGCATCCATGGCCAATTGCTCCAAGGTCTTAAAGGCGTAGAACAGGCCTGCCCCATCTTTTCCGGTCAGGGTGATTCGGTCTTTCCCAATTTCCAAAAGATAGCCCTCAGGGGGAAGGTTCAAGGCTTCGTCCACACCAAAAACCAAATGGGCCTCAGACGCGCTTTCAACAGACTCAAGATGGCTTACTCCCCCCATTACAATGGGAAGGTTTTCGTTGTTCTTTGCAAAGAACGTTTTTAGACCGTCGCCCCTTAAATCACTGATACCTGTTATTTCAAAACTTTGGGGGGAGGGAAGAATCTTGAAATCACCCTGTTTTTTTTCTTTTTGAGAGATACATGCATTTAACACTATTATAAAAAGTAGATAGGCAACACCTCTTGTTTTCATATGCTCATTTTTCTTGTTTTTCAATGGTCACCCTGCAACAGGCTCAGGCCGTCGCATGTGACCCTTGACTATTAAAAAATCATTGCGCTCTATGTTCAATGACCGTTTTAATCATGTCAGTTTTATTGGATATCGTTGATTTTTCTGATTTTTATGTTTTTGAACTCCACCCCCTGCCCCTCTGCCTGCAAGGCTATATAGCCTTTGGTCAAGGCCTTGCCATCAATTTTAATGGCCAGATCATAGCCGTTGGCCACACCGCCCCCAATCTGTGGACGGGTATACTCCAATACGGTTTTTCCATTTACCTTGTGGATAACCAAGGAATCCCCATAAACAATAAGATCTGCTTTTACCCATTCATCCCAAGCGTAAGTATCGGAACTGGAACTAATGCAGTGCCTTGGATCCATTTCCCCTTTGTAAAACACTTCGGTACCTGGGGAGCACATATTGCCCGTTGGCCGTGCTCCTTCGCCCGCATCGGCCAACATCTGGTATTCCACGGAAATGGGCCAGTCCTGTTCCTTCAATATAGTCTTTGGGTCTTGTGAATGAAACATGATCCCGCTGTTACGATAGGCGTAACCTGGGGCATCGTCCATCCATTGGTCCGTAAAACGGTATTCAAATTTTAGGTGATAGGAGGAAAAGGGTTCTTTATAAAACAGATGGCCAAAACGGTTATTGAATTTGGTATACTTATCGTAATTGACCTGAATTTTTTCATCCACGACCCTAAAGGTATCGCCATAGTTGTCACCGTATTTGTGGTGGTGGAACTTGGCTGCCCATCCTTCAAGATCTTTACCATTGAACAGGGATTGCCATTCATTCTTTTGGTTTTCGCAGGAAACGAGCCCATAAAAAAGACAACAGGCGAGTACTTGGATACCCCTTCCCGACAACTTCCTTGCTTTGTGGTTCTTCATTTTTATGGTTGTGGTGGCCATGGTCTTAGGTTAATGGTTGTTCGTTGTTTATTGATGGTTAACAAAGTCAATTATTAACAAAAAGCTATTTTATTGCGCATCATCGTCCTGTGCATTATACCTCCTATCTGACTGACTTTTTTAAAACCACTTCGATGGTGGTCACAAGGTCTCCTTCTTTTACAGGCACTGTAAGCATCGTCTTTTTACCTGATCTTTTGAACTTGATTTTGGCTCCGGAATCGTATCGGGTTGCTTTTTGCACCCTTGCACCCGGTTCGAAGACCACCTCTTTTACAGAGGGGTCCAATACGTGAAAAAAGATGGTGTTTCCCTTTTGGGTGGTCACATAGGCATCTTCTTTGATAAAAGGCCCGCCCCGTGTTCCATAGATGGTCTCCCCATAGGCTTCCATCCATTTCCCCAGTGCTTTGAGCGATTTTACGTGTTCGTCCTGTATCTTGCCATTGGGCATGGGACCCACGTTGAGCAAGAAGTTTGAATTTCTGCCCGCCGCGTTGACCACGTATTTTACCAAGGTCTCTTGGGATTTATGGTTGTCATCGATCAGGTTGAAGCCCCAAGACCCATTTATGGTCTCACAGGTCTCCAAAGGCAATTCCCCAATATCGTCGGCAGCGGTACCAAAACCTGTGGTGTTTTTTCCCGGCAGGTCTTTTTCGAACATCTGGAAATCCTCACCCACAAATGGTGCTTCGTGATGGTTGTTGCCGATGAGCAAGTGGGACTTGACATCATGGATCATTTTATAGGTGCGTCCCAGCTTCCAATCGATTTGGTCCTTTTTTAAGCGATAGTCCACCGCTCGATGCCAATCTTCTTTATGGGCGGCCTGGTCCCACCAGCCATCGAACCAAAAACCTGCAATGTCATAATTCTCCGCCAGTTCCTTAATCTGGGCGTCCTGATACTTCAAGTAATCTTCCCAATTGCCAGATTCCAGACGTCCTGTGTGCCGACCTGTCCATCCCCTTGGGAAATAATCTGGATGGTGCCAGTCCAATTGGGAATAATAGGCAAACAGTTTGATACCCTGCTTTTTGCATTCTTGTTCCAACTCGCGGAAGATATCCCTTCCAAAAGGGGAACTGTCGACAATATTGTAATCGGATACTTGGGAGTCGTACATGGCAAAACCATCGTGGTGTTTGGTAGTGATGGTGATGTACTTCATGCCAGCCGCTTTGGCCATGGCCACCCACGTCTTGGCATCGAACTCCGTAGGATTAAAAAGTTTGGGCAGTTTTTCATAGGCGTCCACCGTAATCTTTTTGTTTTGCATGATCCATTCGGCAATGCCTTCTTCGCCCCCACCACCCATAATGCTGTACACGCCCCAATGGATGAACATGCCCATCTTGGCATCTTGAAACCATTTCCTCGCTTCTATATTTTCCTTAGAAGGGGTGTAGTTTTCCTGTGCGGCACAAAAAAATGCACTGAACACGAAAACGGCAACTAACACATGTGATTCAATATATCTTGTTTTCATTGCAGATTGTATTTTAGTTAAGAATCAATTCTATGACAGGAACCTCCACATTAGGCTTGATAATGGGCAGGGACAGGTTCACATCGTTCTCTCCCAGCTTAAAGTCAAAGGCATGACCATAGGGCTTGCTTATCTTTATTTCCGAAGCATCGTGAAGGAACTGGGCGTACTTAATCTTACCTTTCATGCCTTTCATCACAAAGTTCTGCATGGGATAGTCTACCAAATGCACATACAAGCGGTTGGTCTTTTTGTTATAGGTAAACAATGTATGATCAGGGGCCTCAAATTCATCAGGGGCCTGTGTACATCCATAAATGGAACGGCCATTGAGCTTCATCCAATCTCCCATATTGTTCAGACTGCTCTTCGCCCTTTGGTCAAATGTGCCACGCGCGGTGGGGCCTACATTAAGCAATAGGTTACCGCCCTTGCTCACAGTTTCGATGAGCAGTACCAAGAGCTGTTTTGTATTCTTCCAAGTGTTCTCGTCCCTGTGGTAGCCCCAGGAACCACTGAAAGTCTGGCAGGTTTCCCAAGGCACCTTTTTACCATCTATGGTGGGCCATTCGGGCACTTTGAACTGCTCTGGGGTCACAAAGTCACCACCGCCATTAACGCCTTCCAGGTCGGCACGGTTGTTCACTATAGTTTCCGGTTGCAGTTTGCGCACCATTTTTAAGAGTTCCATGGAACCCCAGTCGTCCTTATCCTTGCCATGGTCTCCATCAGGATAGGAAAAATCCAGCCAGAGCATATCCACTTTGCCGTAGTTGGTCAAAATCTCGCGCACTTGGTTGTGCAGGTATTCGCGGTACTTAGCCATATCCCTGCCCTTGTTGAGTTTGGCGTATGCTTTATCACTCTCCTGCCGAAGGGGGTGGATACGGTCTATCGTAAAATGGGGGTGGTGCCAATCTATGAGTGAGTAGTAGAACCCTATCTTAATTCCTTCGTTCCTAAACGCCTCAACCCATTCCTTTAACAAATCCTTGCCATACGGGGTATTGGTCGCCTTATAGTCCGTGAACTTAGAATCGAAAAGTGTGAAGCCCTCATGGTGTTTTGAGGTAATAACGGCATATTTCATACCGGCATCCTTGGCCATTTTTGCCCATTCTTTCGGATTGTACAAATCGGGGTTGAACTGCCCAAAATACCTTTCTTCGTATTCCTGGGCAGGAATGCGTTCGTAATGCTGTACCCATTCGTGCCTTGCGGGCAATGCATATAGTCCCCAGTGGATAAACATGCCATAACGGTCGTGTGTCCACCACGCCATACGTTCTTTCTTTTGGGCCTCGGTTTCATCCCATACGTTTTCCTGGGCGGTCAGTTGTCCAAGTGCCATGGCCAAAACCAAAGCCATTACAGCACTTGTTTTCATCTTTTTTATCATTTCTTTTTTGGTTGTCTTTTCTGTTTTATCCATAACATAAAGCTCTTTTGGTCCAACTGATCAAAAGAACTACCGTCACGGTATAAATATAATCGTGGGCAGCACTTAATTTCAATCCTTAATTAACCCCTGGAAATACTTTTTTTGCTTGATAAGCATAAACAAAAAATTAATTCATTTTTTTTTCAATTATCGGTTTGGGTTTATTATTGGATTTTGTTTAACTCCTTCTTTATTCTGGCAAAATCGTATTATCTCAAAGAGTTAGAATATGATAAATCCATTAAGGCTAAAGATGAACAGTAGTTTTAGAGACTGTTTTTGGCAATTTGGCTATGACATCCCTGGAGACCATTTCTCGTAAAAGGGAGGACAGGGTCACTTTGGGGCTGTCTTTTTGCGGTTGTTCCATGCAGCTCTGTACCAACATTAGGGCTATGGATAAGATAACCAAATGGGTTTTTTTCATGATGCTACAAATATTGATTCAATTTGTGGTCAGGTTTCGTTTTGGGCGTATGACCTATCGAATACTTACCTTACGATAAACATCTCTTCTTTTTATATATACTTTCAAAATTACAAGGGTTTTATCAACAAATGCCTTCGGATTAAATGAATTGTTCACTTCATATGAAGTTGCATAGTCGTCGAGGGCTGCCCAACTTTTGAATCTCAATCCATTTTTAATAGGATATAACTGCTTGTCAATTCTACTTACAGGTAGTTCCATTTTTTTTGTTGGCCTAGAAAAGCAGCTTTCTCCGAAATCGAAAAAAGTATCAGAAATTCGACCATGGATACTATGTTCCGACAGCCGAAAATCCAAAGCCTCCAGCGAACACCTAAGGCTTCTGTACCGAAAATAGAACAGATTTTTCTTTTTCGAAGTTTTTTCCATTTCTAAATTTTTTTATGCCAAAACCTTTTAGCTCAAACCTGTTCAGTCTTAGAGTTCCACTCAAGGAGCTTAGTTCAATCGTTTTCTCTTCTGGTTTATTGGTGTCAGTTATCCTGACCGTACCATATTGATGGCCATTGGACCAGAAATAGGTGCCATTTTTGGCGTTGAAGGCCATGGATTGGTCCACTGCGGAGTATTCGAAGCCTGATAGCGCCAAGATTCCCCCCCAAGCAATCATCGCCCGGGCATAGTGGCTGCCATATTCGGCCTCGTCGAACGGATTTCGTTTTTTTCCGTCGTAGCGGTCACGGATACTTTGAATGCTTTTCAGACCATTTTCAATATCGTTCTCATAGAGCATTCCAATGGCCGCCGTATATTCAAAGCCCGTCATGACCTCTGTAAAATAAGAAAAGGGGTTTGGGGACCTTCCTTTTGGATATGTGGACATCAAGAGTGCCGATTCATCCGATAGGGCGTAGGAGCGCATAAAATTGGTGTGGTCTTTAAGGCTTTTCCTGAAGTTGTACCTCATGATGGATTGTAGTGTTTTTTTGATATGGTCTTTTCCGGCCAAATAGCCCAATCCCACAAAATGGGACATTAGTTGTCCTATCAATTGGTCCACCAGAACACCATTACCCAATTGATAGTCGGGTTGGGCCAGATCCTTGGCACCTCTCCCGATCATCAGGCTTTGGGCAACATTTTCCTTGGGGGGTACAATCTGTTGCTCGTAGTATTCACCGTTGAACAGGTGGGCATCAATCCAAGCGGACCCTTGTTCATACAGTTTGCGGCATTGTCTTGCAAATGCCTTTTCGCCCAAATGGGCGGCCATCTCTTCGCTTGCCCTCAGTGCTCCTAAATACCAGAAACCCATTTGTGGATTGGGGCCATAATACTCCACATCCATGGTATTGTGCTGTGGCCCTTCCATAATACCATCTTTATTGGCGTCCCACCCCCCTGGGATCCATGCAAATCCAAGTGCTTTTTTTACCATGGGCCAGTGTTTTTTTAGGAAGGCATCATCGCCCGAAAGCTGCCATTCGCGGTACATTTTCATGATGCTGCCCATTTGCCCGTCCGCTGCTGCCTTTCCAAAGGCGTTTGCATTTTCTTCCAACGGCAGGAACGCCCTGAAGCTCATCAGGCCATTTTCGTCCGTGGCATATCCGAATTCCACATCGCGCATGGTTTTGGCCAATCCACCAAAAAGAAAGGCAGTGGTCTGTTCATAGTTCCAAACATGGGTACAGGACCCCGGACCCGCACCCGAATTTTCGAAAAGACCTTCCCATCCCATAAGATGCCCTTTCTTTGTCCTAAAGGCCAACTGCGTTCTCAAGCTGGACAAATTGAACAGGGCCGCCTCTTTCACAACGGTCGGGAAATCACTGGCCACAAATGCATTTACGAAAGTAGTCGTCTTTGCTTGCAATTCGTTGAGTAACGGAACGGTTTTTTTGACCACATCCCAGGCATCCCCGTATTGCGTAGTGTAATAATTTCCAATGGTTTTTTTTTCATCACCATTCCAATCGTGTCTGTTTGGAAAGTGCCAGCTTATCAAAAAGCGAAATTCCTTGGTTTCCTTAGGTGCCAAATCCGACTTGGCGGCCAGGGATGCCATGGGGTCGTCCTCGTCGATATCGGGACGGTTTTCCAGGATTCCATCTGCGCTGAAGTCGTCCCAAAAATCCAACGTGGCGCTGCCCCATTGGTATGCCGTCCATGAGGTACGGTAGCTGACCTCCCCGTCACCCAGGTACACCAAGGCCATGGTGCCCCACTGTTCCGTTTTGGGATCCACGCCCTTGCTACTGAAAAAGATTCCCTTGAAGGCCTTCCCCTTCCTGAACTCATTTTTATTGTCGATGGACTTTCCCTTGAGGCCATCATATCCGATAAAGTTTTTGATGTTTCCGCAAAGGCTGACGGAAATGGGCCGGTCGGTTTTGTTGGTAACCGAGTAGGTCAACACGGCCATAGGGATGCTACTGTTGTCCGCGTCCCCCGGAATCAGGGGATTGAACCCAGTCACGGTGACATCGACAGGCATGTTTGGGTCGATAAGATGGGATCGCCCGAATGGATAGCTGGTCTCGAATATGGCCTTTGCAAAACGGGGCAATCCGTGGTTGGGGGCATTGGAACCGGTTGTCCCCTCATATTCACTGTCGTCCAGAGGCCCTTCCATCAATTTTGTGACCGAGGTATCGGCATAGTGCACGTTGATGGCGAAAAAAGGGGCCCTTTTCCTTCGCTTTGATGGATGGAACCCCTTGGCTGGCCTGTTCATGATGGCCCAGTCCTGTAACCCGCCCCTTCCGCTTAAATAGACCGCACCCGTACCGATACCGCCCATGGGCATGGCGATACGTCGAATATGGTCCTGGTCATAGGTTTTGAGTACCGGCCAATCTGTTTGGGCGGTTACCGTGATTGCCCATAGTAGGCAGGGCAACAGGGTTACGGTTTTTATGATTTTTATGTTCCTCATGGGTTTTCTGTTTTTAATTGCAATGGACATTTTGATTCCCTGAATTTTAGATGGCCCAGTTCTTATTAAGGGGTCATATAGAAATCATATTTTTACCAATCCATCTAAAAGAAACAATTGAGGCAAGCTTCTTTACCTTTGGTAAACTATGCAAGCTATCCAACGTTTTTAGGTTAAATCAGTCGTTGACCAATTCCTCACCAAAATTGAACGTAAAGGAAAATCGCAGGGTGTTTTCAAGTGGATTGCTAATCTGGGATGTCGAGAACAAATAGGAAAGGTCTATTTGGGCCGACTTGAACTGGAATCCCGCCCCAAGAGTGAAAAACCTTCTTGAACCCTTTTCCTGACTTTCGTTAAAATATCCTCCGCGAAGCATAAAGGCCTCCCTATACGTGTACTCCGCCCCAATGGCCCATGTTATCTCCTTCAGTTCTTCGCTAAAACCGTCTGGTGCGTCCCCAAACGATTCAAAGACCCCACTAAAGAACCCTATCTGCTGGTATTCGTCATTATCTTCTGAAGTAATCAGACCATCACCATTAAAATCCCTTGGTGTGGGCACCAAGAATTTGTTGAATTCAGTATGGAGTCCCAATACATTGTCTTGATCAAAAATAAAATCAAACCCCGCTCCAAACTTTAGGTTGGTCGGCAAAAAATTTTCCTGTCCGCCTTCATCGTATTGAATTTTCCCACCAAGATTGGAAATGTTGAATCCTCCCCTCCATCTGCCATCAAAACTATTGTAGGCTATTTCCCTAGAGCGATAGAACCCCGCTATGTCAACGGCAAAAGCATTCGCCGCTTGGGAATCCTGTGAACCCTCTTGAAGTCTAAGGTTCGATCGTATAAAACGACCGCCAACTGCCATCGAGAACGTCGGCCCAAGCTTTAAGGAATAGGAACCGTCTATAGCGAACTCGTTGGGCTTTACCAAAGTAAACACATCGGGGTCGGGTGTAGTACGTAGTTCAATTTCTCCAAGCCCAAAGTAACGAACACTAAAAGCAAAAGCACTCCTATCCGTTATTTTATTGTAGTAGCTAGCACTCAATAAAGATACATCGCTGACAATGCTTTCCAAATAGGGCGTATAACTGATTCCTACTCCTGTTTTGTTTTCGGCAAATGCAAACTTGGCCGGGTTCCATTGTTGTGAATAGGCATCAAAGGAAGTGGCTACCCCCATCTCACCCATACCAGAGGCTCTAGCGTCAGAAGCAATGGTTAAAAATGGAACCGCCGTTGTAATTACCCTTTCTTGTTGAGCATTGATTTTTTGGATAACCACAAGTACTACCAATAGCATCGATAATCTTTTCATTTTAGGCTTTAAAAAGTGACTGTTCAATTAAAATAAGTTCAATATGCAAAAAATCATGGAATAAGCTAACGACATCAAATAAAATAGTAAAGTGGCGCAATTCATGTTGAAAGGCCCCCTTAAACATATTACGGGCAACCAATGGGTTGTAGCTCGGCAACACCTTTCATTTCAGCTTTAACTTCCAATTTCAAAACATAAACGGATTTGTTTTTTAAGTCAATCCCGCAAACAAACATTAAATTAGGATAGGAAAAATTCAGTGAAACAAATCCATTTTATAAAAGGTGAAATATAAAAGACCTCCTTTCGCCTGACCACCAAAAAAAGGATAAGATGATGTACTTTTTTTGCAATTTGGTTCATTAACCTTTATTTATTCAACAAACATACCTATAGGTGTAAGCCCATTAATTGAATTCATTCTTAATTCGCGAGGTTCAAGGAAATTACCAGAGCACTTGTCAAGCTATCAAGAATAAGAATTTGTCTGTGGCTACTTACCTTTTTTACTACAACTTTCCTGCAAGCACCCCAAGAAAAGGACAGAACATATAGGTAGACAACTATTTTATCCAATATGGATTCAAAGTGAATCTCCCAAGAAGGTTAGATACCTTTTATTGAAACGTAAAATTATACGTTAGTGAAAACAAAGGACTATTCAATATCGTAAGTTGAAAGGCACCTAAAGGACTGCTTCCGAAAATGGCCGCATTGTCGTTGGGGTTTTGGCGCTGTGCATAATAAACGTTTATGGGATTTTTTCTCCCATATATGTTATAAATAGTAAACGTCCAGTCGTTTTGCCAACGTTTGTTCTGCTTACCCTTGCTAAAGTGCACGTTCCATGAAAAATCCAGTCTGTGGTAAACGGGCAACCGTGCATTATTGCGTTCCAAAAATATGGGTACGTCAATCTCATCGACTGTAACCGCTCCATTTGCGGCGGAATATGGCCTTCCCGTCTGACCAGTAAAATTAAAACTGAAAGTATTGTAGGCATCTTTTTCAAAATTGATGGTTCCGTTAAGCACATGTGGCCTATCAAAATCAGACGCGAACCATTGGTTATTATTGATACGATCGGCCAGTACTTCATTGTTTGACCTTAAAAGGCTTCTGGACCATGTATAATTGAACCATCCATTAATATCGCCTCCCTTTTTTTCAATACTCAACTCTATGCCATATGCCTTTCCCATACCCTGAACTATATCTTGATCTACGAACTCTTCCAAAAAAAAATTGGCACCAGGTTTGTACGTCAGTACATTCTGGACATCTCGATAGTACCCTTCCAGACTTGCATGGATTGCACCTTCGTTAAAATTGTGGTACAGTCCTAAGCCATAGGTGTTTCCAATCTGTGGCCTTATGTTGGAGTCAGCCACCTTCCATCGTGATGTGGGCAATGGCGTCGTGCTATTATAGATATTTTGCAGGTATTGGTTGATTCGTGCGTAACTGGCCTTAATAGAAGTATTCGCGCTCAATTGGTACGATAGGCCCAAACGAGGCTCAAGACCGTTATAGGTCTGTACCGTTTCACCTTTTTCAAAAACGTTGATACTTTCCAAAGTTCCATCATTCTCATTGAAATTACCTGTTTCATAGGGCCCCACCAACCTAAAATGATTAAAACGAAGTCCGGCTGACACCGAAAATTTGGGGGTAGGATTCCAGTTTAAATTGCCGTAACCAGATAGTTCATAAGAAGTTTCATTTTCCAATACTACCGGCGTTATTGAGGTAGACGAACCGGGATTCAAACTGCCCGGTGCTATATCGTACCGATTGGCCTGTACCCCAACATAATAATCCAACTGGTCATTGACATTCATTATCAACTCGGGATTAAAGCTCAGATAGTTGATCTTGGACGCAAACTCGATTTCGTTAGGGTTATCAACCTCCGGAAAAATAATCTTTGGTGTGAATTCACTACCGACAAGTATCGTTCGCAGTGCCATCCTTTCGTTAATGGAACGTACCCATTTCAAGGTACCGTTCAAGGTCTTAAAATCATATTGATTGCTCGATGAATTTATATTCTGTACATTGGAAACAAGATCTAATTGGTACAAATCCTTACTATAGAAACCTGTAAGGGAAATTTGGTCCTTATCCGTGGGCAAGTACAACAATTTAAAAGTGCCATCAGCAAATTTGGCCTTGGTATCCTTAAGGCGTTCCGAAAAAATGGGCAACAAAAAGTCGGTAAACCCACCTCGAACCCCCATCTCCAACATCAATTTATCTTTGACCAAAGGAGTCTGTATGGACAATCTACTGGACAAAATACCGAGACCGCCTGTCATCTTAAACTGATCCACATAGGGAATTCGCACCTTTACGTCAAGAACTGAGGCTACCCTACCTCCATAGCGGGATGGAATATTTGCCCGATATAGATCTACTGAAGACAAAACATCGGGTGTAAAAACTGAAATAAGTCCGAAAAAATGGGTGGGGTTGAATATTGGTGCATGTTCATACAATAGTAGGTTTTGATCCAGTGTACTGCCTCTTACTGAAAGGCCGTTGCTCACATCACCCCCATTGTTGACCCCTGCAATCAGGGTCATACTCCTTAAAACATCAAACTCGCCCAGTGCCGTAGGCAACTTCTCAAGGGTCTGGGCATTCAATTGCACAATGCCCATTTGGGGAGATTCAATATTGTCATTAACCTTTTTGGCCCGTACAATAACCTCTGATAACTGTTCATGGTCCTCAGAAAGTAAGATGTTCAACTTTATGTTACCATTTAAATCAATGGTATTGACATAAGCAATATATCCGAGAAAAGTTGCTGCTATTTGGTAGGCCCCTTTGGGCAGTTCAAGTTCCAATATGCCTTCTTTATCTGTCACCCCTCCGCATTCGCAAGGAGTGATAAAAATCTGTACGTTCTCAATGGGCGAACCAGTTTCTCTATCTGTCACATTTATTGACAGTTTTTGTACAGGGTTTTGCGCAATCAACCCTAAAGGCTTAAGATATAGCAGAAAAATGAATAGTGTGGTCCTCATAAATTGACTTCAATTTAATTCCTGCCAACTTTCTGGCGGTATACCCGTCTTAAACTTCTCTTCGGCACAAACAGTTTCAGTAACCAACATGCATGGAGGTCCCATATAGGCTGGTTGACATTTTATTGGATCACAGACAAAATCACAAGCTTCCGAGATTCTGGGTCTAAACGTTCCTACGGGCTCTTCGGTTATTTCGCTACGCTCAATGAAGATAGATCTAGTCGAAGAAGCTGCTGCGGTAAACCTGCCCAATACAAATTCTTCACTGTCATTGGGATTAAATATATTGCCAATAAGGGCTACGGGTGGCGGGGCATTCAGTCCCCCATTATTGTCCACTAAATCGTCCAACACCCGAAAATACTCATACGCTAGTGGCGAAAGTGAAAACTGCTGTAATTCGACCACCATGTTTTCCAGGGTATACAAAAGGGCATCGCCCGCTGGCAGGTTGGTCAAAGTGCTACCATTGGTAAATTGGTCAGAGAACAAATCAATTTCCTCATTGAACCGTATTTGCCAACAAGGCGTACCACACTCATAATCAAGTAAGGCATCACCTGCTGACCTACGGTCATATGGGTTGTCCACACATTCGCCGTTCCTGAAGTAAGTGCTCCCTTCACAAGTTTTACAGAACTTCAGGTTCTCGAACGACCGGAACTTCCATAAATAAAAATTCTCTTCGTCGGCCGGATCATTCAAGTCTACCGAAATCCGATGACCGGGCAAAAAACGATTCTGACCTTCGCCAAATTTAAGTTCAGGATTATAGGTAGCTCTTATGTTGGCAATGGACACAGGGTTTCTAATACGTTCTGGTGATGATCGGTACATTCTTCCATCGGGTAGGATGATGGTTAGAATCCATGTACTTCCCACCTGTGCGGTAAAATTTTCGGGAGGATCATAACCATCAACTTGTTCTGTAAGTACGACCTCATTTCCAGTATCCATATTTCGATATCTGACATCGGCACCGCTTATAAACTTGAATCTAAAGTCGCCGAACTCAACAACGGACTCAAAAAGACGCACATTTGAAAATGTGTTATCAGTTGACAAAAAGGCATCTATGTAGATTAGTCCTTCGCGTTCTTCAAAAATGGGTTCAACAGGATCAATACAACCCCAACAAAAAAGAACAATACCGATAATGAACAGTTTTGAAGCGTCATGCTTTAAGGGGTTCTTACCTCTTGATTTATGGGGCATATTTATATTTTATAAATTAATAAAAGGACTTTACCTTGAATTAAAAATTAATTGGATTGTACCAACGACATAAAGTTTAAAACCATTTTGCCTTAAAAGGAATTACCATTACTGTTTTGGTTTGGATTGGTAAATCCTAACATAATCAATTTCATACCTTGAAGGAAAGGGAGTCTTTGAGGGGTCGCCACCCGCTTTGCCCCCTATGGCGAGATTGAGAATCAAAAAGTGGGGAATATGGAATGGATTGACGACTTCGCCCCGTTCATTTAACGTTTGTGAGAGATTCGTACTGTTGAGCAATTCATCGTCCACATATAACTTTATAGATTCACTATCCCAATCCATTCGCCAAACATGAAACCGTTCATCCCATTTTTCATCACCAAAATGTGACATGGATCGTTTGGTGTCATCCCATATCGTCTTTTCCTTTCCCGCCCATGCTACATTGGCCAAGATACTATGGTCATAATACTCCATAATATCGATTTCCCCTCCTACGGGCCATGGTTGGCCATATCCCAAAGTCCATATGGCAGGCCAAAGGCCAGGTTGTGTCTTGATCTTTGCCTTTACCTCAAATCTACCATAAGTCCACGCATGCAGGCCCTTGGTCGTTACACTTGCCGAGGTGTAGGTCGCCTCTTTTCTGCTTTTTCTCCAATCATTACTGTTTGGGTCAAAACCAGGATTCGGAACCACTTCCCTTACCCCTTCTATAATAAGCAATCCATTTTCACAAAATGCATTGTCGGGCTGATACCATTGCAATTCCTCATTACGGACAAAACCAGTCTCATAGGTCCATTTTTGAGGGTCAGGGATACCGTCTTTATCAAATTCATCCGACCAGACCAAATGATATTCTAAACTATCAGCTCCACTATTATTATCGATATCCATTCTTTCTTGTCCAAATGTTACAAACACAATACCGAACAAACAAAACAAGGTTGATTTCATCATCACATAGTATACTTAGCGTTTTACCGCAATCTTTCTTAAATATTTTTTTTGCCCCGTGTTAACGCTCAAAAAGTATATTCCGTCCTGTACACTGTTCAGTTGCATTTGACCCGACCAATTTTGAAAATTCACAGCTTGTTCGCCTACCGTTTTTCCAGAAAAGTCAAACAAAATGCAGTCAACGGTCTGCTGTGAAGGCTCTTCTCCCCTGTTCATTAAATTGATTGACAGCATGTCATTCCCGTTTATTGGGTTAGGGTATACGATCAAATCCCTGGAAATGTCATCATCGAAATTATTTACCGTTCCATCAAAATAACTTCTCGCCAACCCAAAAGCAGTCACACCGATTTTCTCTCCTATCAACCTGCCAGGGATATCATCTACGGGAGGGTGTATACCGCCCCAAATTCTGGATAAACTGGTTTGATCCGAAGCATCCCGATAGGTAGCCCATTGCAAGGTAATATCGATGGATGGTCCCTCTTCGAAAACAAGAAATTCGTTTTGTGGTGCATAAAACTCACCCACACCTCCAGGGAAAAAGGCATCCCCGGTCAACAGTGTCATTACTTCTGCGGCAGCGCGAGAAAAAGTGGAATGTCCTGAAACATATCCTGCAAAGGGAGGGGTAACAAATGAGGGTCTTTGATAAGGCCACCATTTTTCTGCCAAAATCCATCCTACCCCACCAAGATCCGTCTCTGGGTCAAATATGAATTCAGGGCCACGCCATGCGAAAAGTTTGATTTTATTCAGATTTTCATTGTTATCACCAACTAGGGGATCTCCTCGACCTACCAATTCGATAAATCCTTCTTCCAAAGGGATACCATTTGGCGCATAATTGGGAAGTTGAGGATCGGAAGATTGCCCTTGATCCGCCATATACCGTATTGCTGAAACAGGTCTAACATAGTCGTACCAGCCTTTAATGCTCCACGCAGCAATGGCCGAGTCGTGCATTGCTGCCCCTAGCGCAAAGTAGGCCTTCACATCCCATTCCAAATCCTCAAGGGGTTCATTTTCCCCCATAAACCTCTTCTCAAAAAGTTCATGATCGTTCACATAGTTCAATATGGTAAACCAATGCCCTGGTGGTGTCTCTGAATCGGGTCCATCCGCCCAAAACTCGGCCAAGACCCGGGCATAGTCCGCCCTGGGCACTATTTGGGGCGTATACGGCTGCTGGGTATGTGGGTTAATGTCATGTCCCAAACTGGGATCCCCACCATCCGTCGGCTTATAAAAATCACGAAGACCTTCCAATGTGGTGGGATAATCTTGGACGTTACCTATGGAGGCCGGTGAAATGTCAATCATAACCCCATCGGCAGGATCCAAATGTGCCGACCATTTGGCTACCAAGCTATGTCCCCATTGGTATTCCGCCGATGTACCGCCACCATCATCCTGAAGGTAACTGGGAGGGCCCGGATCATGGAAGACTTTATATTCGTTCCCATTCCTTTCAAAAATTTGGTAATCATTTTCCGTTAATGAAAAGGGGACCACATTGCCCCATTCGGGGCTTAAAAACTCTGGAATGCCCCCAGGAATTTCAAACCCCGCCTGATCAATAAAGAAGTCGAAAGCCAAAGGTTGCCACCTGTTGGCGTCTGTCATATCCTGGCTACCGCTCTCCGTTGGCAACATGGGGTCATTTACGGGTAAATAATAATCATTGGTATAGTTGAATTGTTCCCTTGAGCCATCCTGCAAACCGAATTCTATAATCTGTTGTGCAATGTAATTACCCAGTGCCGCCGCTGACCCCGTTGAATAATCCGTACTTGTAAAATTTATATCATATCCAAATTGCTGCATTAAGGCTTCAAACCTTGGCAATGATTCATCTGCTCCGGGCGATCTTCGGAATCTATGGGTCAATATCCGGTATGCAGCATAGCTTATGGCTTCTTCCCGTTGTGACTTAATATCTGAAGATGCCTCAATACCCTGAAATTCAGCAGCAAATCCTCCAAAGGATTTTCCCAGGAAAAAGGTTTCCGCTGTATCATCATACACGGCCCATACATCATACATGGCAATGGATGTATGAAAAAGGTTTCGAGCGTGCACCGTGGGTCGAGCAAAATCTCCCCTTATGGCATTTAAAAGAGCCTCGTTCCATAATCGCGCAACGGAATGTTGTGCATTACAGAAACTGACGGCGATAAAGAAAAAAACCAGAGTAAGGTTTAAGTAATCTTTGTTCATAATTTATTATTGGTAAATTTTAAAGGTCCTTTTATCTTTCAGCATAAAGCTTCTTTTCTGTGGTTTCCCCCCCAATTTCAATGAAAAGGACATATACGCCCTGTGCAATGCTACTGTTAAGCACCATTTCATAGCCCTCTCCCAACAATTGGCTTTTTAATATTCTCACCGCTTGCAAGCTGTGTCCTGAAATATTGGTCAGGACCAGATAAACAAACTCGTTCATATCTTCTTCAGCTACCTGCTCGTTCAAAACAATCTTAAATCGATCATCAAAAGGTACCGGATATACCTGTATTTGAATTTTATCATTTGGACCCGGAATCGGGCCTGATGGTTCATTTGAGCTTCCTTCAGCATCTTCTTCATTGATCTGTAACAACTGATTGGCCTCCACATTTTCCAACAATTGCTCCCTGCCCCTGTTCCATCGTATTCTCAGGGAATCAAGTTTATCGTTATCTCCAAGACCAAAATGGGCTATCAAGGAATTCTGCGATTCATGACTGGAACCTGCATGGACTTCACGAACCATCACCTTGCCATCTACGTAAGCTTTTAGCATAGTACCTATTCCATTGGTGTCTGATTCATCACCATTTAATTTTACTCTGAGCCAATTATTCCCTTGTGTTGTGTTTTTATACAGCCTTGTGGATTTAGCTTCAAATGTATCAGGTTGTTCACCGGTATGGGGTGTTTGATTAATGATCAATAAATCTAGGTCTCCATCGCTGTCGTAATCGAACACCAGAGATCCCCTACCAAAAGAGTGATCATTGGTATCGGAAAAAAAAGCAACATTTTCAAAATTCCCATTTTCATTTTCCAACATCAGATTCGGATTAGGGGCCAAACCTGGATTTAGTGAACCATTGGTCACATAGAGATCCACATCCATGTCATTGTCCACATCAAAAAAATTGGCTCCCCAACTTACTGTAATAACGGATAAACCATCATCTGTTGAGAGTGTTCGAAAGCTGGTGCCCCTTTCCCTGGACTGGTTTACGAAGGGCTGGTCATCTCCTTGATTTACAAGCAAAGGAGATTCACTAATGTTTGTAATAAAATAATCCAACCATCCATCCATGTTGACATCGCCTATAGCAATACCCATGGCATTCATTTGGTAATCTGCTTCAAAAACAGTTCCCACTTCGGTAAATTCCGGCTCAGGAAATTCATTTCTGTAAAGCAGGTTAGGTGTTGCCCTATCCCCAAAATCGTTTGCTATTATAAGATCCAAATCATTATCGTTATCAAAATCCGTCCAAACCCCCTGAAAACCCAATCCGGTATGTGCCATTCCATATTCTTGGGACACTTCCCTAAATTCGATTCCTCCTACATTGATATACAACAAATCGGAATCAGGGCCTCCGGTTTCACCCAATGTAGGCCCCCCAAATTCGTCCAATCTTCCTGAAAAATCCTTGAAGTAGTTGCTTACATACAAATCGGGAAGACCATCTTTATTAAAGTCGCCAAAGGAAGCGCCAGTAGAAAAAGTAGGGGTATCCGCCAACCCATATCGTACCGATTGATCTGAGAAAGTTCCGTTCCCTTGGTTAATAAAAAAAATATTTGAAGTTTTGGCAAATTCTTCTTGATCTGAATCTACCCTGGTAATTGTAGTAACGAACAGGTCGGGATACCCATCCCTGTTTACATCGGCAGAAGCTGCCCCTTGAGAGACCACAGGACTTATTACATCCAGACCCGCGGATTCGGTAACGTCTGTAAAAGTGCCGTCCCCATTATTCTTGTAGAGAATATTTTTTCCAGCACCACCGGCCAAAAAAATGTCCTCATGACCGTCCAAGTCGTAATCCAAAACCGTACCCCCACCTCCAAAGGTACCTTGAAAAACCTCGAAGTAGTGATCGATTCCGGCTTCTTCCGTTGCATCTTCAAACTGAATTTGCCCGTAGCAGGGTGCATTTATCAATACAATGCTGCAAAAAAAGAGCAGTGTCGATCTTATTTCCTTTTTCATAGTCATGCAATTTGTTTTATTCTTATTGAAAAAGGGGTACGAAATGTTCATACCCCCTTTTCTTTAAAGATAAGATATCTTCCCAAAAACGGGGAAACACCTTTCCGCAAATTTTTAGTACCCAGGGTTTTGGGTAATAAAATCCGGTTGGTTATCGATGGCACTCTGTGGTATGGGCCACAAATAGTTCTTCGATAGATCGAAAGCACGAGGTTGCAAGTTAGGAATACTTGGAATTACCGTTTCCGCAGTTCTCCAACGAAGCAAATCGTTGTAACGGGTACCTTCCATTACAAACTCTATTCTTCGCTCATGCCGTATCTCATCCCTCATTTCAGATTGGCTCAAGCCTCCCGGAAAATCCGGCATCCCAGCACGGGCACGAATCTTATTGACCGCTGAATAAACGTTGGCATCAGGCCCAACGGCTTCATTTTGGGCTTCGGCGTACATCATCAATACATCAGCATAGCGTAAGAGCACCAAATCTACTTCGCCGTCTTGAACGTTTAGTTGTGAGGTCAGGGAACTTGCCCATTTTTTCGTGGTCATAGGCGATGCATATACCGGATCTGGATTGGCACCGTTCGTTTCAAAATTGTTGTTTTCCGTGGTCAATTGAAAATCACCGATAAAATCACCTTCCCTCCAAAAAGCTTCCGCCAACCTGGGATCCCTATTGGCAAAAATATCGTTTTCGTCATATAAAGGAGATTCACTGATCGGCAATCCGTCTATCATATAATAGTCGTCCAAAAGATTTCTGGAGTATTCCATTGAATTCCAGCCTCCCATATTTCTCATATCTGCGGGTAATCGACTGGCCAAAAGTCCGTAATGCTCCTGCAAAAAGTTTCCTTCACCCACATCTCCCGTTGTAAACTGAAGGCTCCAAATAATTTCAGGGCTTTCTTCATTGGTACCATTGAACAGACTTTCATAATCCGGATCCAAATCTACCGCAGATCCTTCCAAAGCTATCACCTCTTGCAAAGCAGCTGCAGCTTGGGCATATTGTTCATTGTACAAATGTACTTTTCCCATGAGTGTCAGTGCCGCCTGCCTAGTGGGCCTACCAAAATCACCGTTATTAGGGGTGGTCTCCAAATTATCAGCAGCAAACTGCAAATCTGCGATTACCGCATTGACCACATCGGCCTTTGGATCCCGTCCTTTTACAGCAGCTTCCTCTGGTGTCAAAACCGATAAAATCAAGGGCGCATCTCCATAGTAAAAGCTGATTTCACTATAAAAATAAGCCCGTAAAAAACGTAGCTCCGCCTCCCATTTTACCAAATCGGCAGGATCTGCTTCAGACAAACCTTCTTCAATAACACCTAAAATCTGGTTCACCCTTGAAATGGCCTGATAACCAATGGTCCATTTCCAACCCACAATTCCGCCTGTGTTCGAATTCATCGTACCATCTGCAATAGCAAAGAAACCATACTCCCACGGGCAACAGATTACTGCATTATCGGTAGCACCGTCAAAATGGGGCTGTGTGTGCACAAAGGATCCACCCCAAATACTACCTTGCATCAACTGATAAACACCATTTACACCAAGAACAACGTCATTTTCGGTATTAAAAAACCCTTCAACTACACCCGTACCCGGATCTGTCCTGTCCAAAAACCCGTCGCTATCACAACCGGTCAAAATTGCTAAGGCAAAGAATAAAACCATGCCCCTCTTCATGTTTAAAATCTTTTTCATGTTTAGAATTTAATTTTTATTTAAAAATAAATATAATTACTGGTAACACTACCATTAATTAAAACGTTGCCGACAAACCAACCGTTATGATCCTTGAATTGGGAAAGCCCGAAGCACCTCTATCGGCACCTGCTGGTCTTTCGGGGTCGAAGAACGGAAAATCCGTAATGGTAAATAAATTGCTTCCATTGGCAAACAGCCTCAATCTTTTAACCCCCATCTTTTCATTGATATCATCATTGAACGTATACCCGATCTGAAGGTTTCTGAGTCTTAAATAATCCCTATCCAACACAAAATAAGAGCTTGCCGCCGATGTACTGGGGCTGTTGGTATTGAATATTCTTGGCACAGTGGTATTCGTATTTTCGGGGGTCCAGGCATCCAACCAACCGCTCCATAATCCAGAACCATTAAAAAAGGGCTGTGAAAGTTCAGCAGAGCCATAGGATTGAAAATCTGCAGCGCCCTGCAATATACCGGACAGATCAATTCCTTTGTAACCAAAGTTAAAATTAAGCCCAAAGGTCCAAACAGGGTCTTCTTGCCCAAGAACTACCCTATCTTCCAAATTTACTACACCATCGCCATTTACATCTTCAAACCGTAAATCTCCCGGCCCAAAATTAGGAGCGAGTTGCGAATGATCCGGTGCGGCATCTATTTCTTCCTGTGACTGGAAAATTCCAATAGATCTAAGTCCAAAAAATGAATTGATTGGGCTTCCTTGTTGGGTAACTCTGGAACCGTCAATGATACGATCCACCTCCCCAGCACCAATACCAGGGTTAAGCTCGGTAACCTCACTATTAACATAGGTCACATTACCCGTAAGTGAGACTGAAAAGTCACCAAAGGTCTCATTGTACCCCAAGTTCAATTCAATCCCTTCATTCTCAACGGTTGACGAGTTGGTAATCTGCTCGGGAAAACCACTCAATACCGATATCGGCAAATTAAACAAGATGTCCTCGGCCGTTCTAATAAAATAATCCGCCTCTATGCTTATCGTATTGAATATGCTAAGATTGATTCCAATATCGGTCGTGGTCGTCGTTTCCCAGGTAAGTGCCGGATTTCCAAAAGTAGTCTGCGCAACACCCGAAACAACCTGTCCACCAAAATTGTAGGCCTGTTCCAGACTCAATTCCCTGGAAAAAGGGAAATCATTGTCATCAACAGCAAACTGGTTGCCCAATTGGCCCCACGAAGCCCTTATTTTCAAAAAATTAATGGCATTGACCCCTTCCATAAACTTTTCATTGGACAATACCCAACCTGCGGAGAACGATGGGAAAGTCCCCCATTTATCATCTTGGAAACGACTGGTACCGTCTACCCTTACATTGGCCTCAAAAAGGTACTTGCCATTAAAATCATAGTTAAGCCTACCGAAATAAGAGCGCAAGGCCCATTCCGTTGCCGTACCCTCATTGGTCGCAGTGGATGGGTCGCCTACATCGATTACGCGAATAACATCGTTCAAATGCCCGTTTCTTCTGGCACCAAACTCTTCATTTATACTTTCTTCTTGGTTATAACCTATCAATACCCCTAAGTTATGGTCACCAAAGCTTTTGGTATAGTTGGCCGTTAGAAAAATTGTTGTATTGAGTGTTTCCTCATTAAACCTTTCCGAAAACCTGGGATCGTTGATTATGTCAAATTCATTACCGGTTACGTGATCAAAAGTAGAAACTTGTCTACCGAAACTCGTATCGCTGTCCGATTGAAAGTTCACACCTCCAGTGGCTTTAAGCACCAAGTTTTCGATGGGCTTATACTGCAAGTATACATTACCGAGAACGTCCGTACTGATCCTGGTGAAATCGTTGGCCGAATTCAAGGCCACTGGATTAACGCGTGACAAACCCAAACCTGCGTTGATTGCGCCAAACCTACCTTGACTGTCCCTGACCGGAAATAAGGGTAACGCCTGTGCAGCAGCAATGACTGAACTTCCCGTCAACTCTTCAAAAGCCGAACTCCTATCGCCCCTGGAAAGTGCTATACTGGTTCCAACGGAAAATTTATCGGATATCTGGGTATCTAAATTGAGCCTAGCGTTCACACGTTTAAAATTGGAACGCTCAAATGTTCCATCTTGATTTAGATAACCCAATGAAAATCTGTAATTGGTTTTTTCCGATCCACCCGAAACGGACATGGTGTGCTGTTGAATGAGTGCAGACCTAAAAAGTTCGTCCAACCAATCGGTGCCAATCTCATCGGCATTGTCCCGAATAAAGGCAAGGGACTCCTCACTGTAAAAGGGATCGTTCCCAAAATTTGTTTCACCCCTATTTCTTGCAAGGGCAAACTCAAGGGGGTCGGTCACCATATCGGGCAACCTGATGGCGTCCTGTATACCTATAAATCCGTCATAGGTGAATTGGGGAGCTTCCCCCGCTTTTCCCCTTTTGGTCGTTATCAACACCACCCCATTGGCCGCCCTAGATCCATAAATGGCCGCAGATGCCGCATCTTTCAAAACGGTAACGGTTTCTATATCTTGAGGGTTGATGTTGTTTAAGGGCGCTTCGATTCCATCGACCAAAACAAGGGGATTGGCATTGTTCAGCGTACCCACGCCCCGAATACGTATCAAAACATCCTCTCGACCTGCTTGACCTGAATTCTGGTTGATAAAAACACCCGAGGCCGTACCTTGCAAAGCAGTGGCGGCACTGGTAATGGGCCTACTGTCCAACACATCTGAGGTAACGGTTGAAACGGCCCCAGTAAGGTTGGCCTTCTTTTGGGTGCCATAACCCACAACCACCACTTCGTCTAGCCGGGAAGTATCTTCCAATAATTGAACATTCACACTGGTACGGCCGTTCAAAGCCACCTCTTGGGCCACAAATCCAATGTAAGAAACCACCAAGGTGGCATTGGATGAGACCGAAAGGGTGAAATTTCCATCAAAATCGGTCTGCGTACCATTGGTGGTACCTTTTTCCAAAACGGTCGCTCCAGGCAATGGTTGCCCATCGGCATCCGTGACCGTTCCACTAACACTTTGTTGGTCATCATCCAAAATCAGTGTATTTTCAAAGGCATCCTCTTTTTCATAGCGATGCTCCTTTGCAACAGTTACCTGACAACACAATATCGTGACACAAGTAGCGATACAACTTCTAGTAATTTTACTAGTTAGATTCAAAAGCATAATTTTTAGTTTAGTTAATTATTTGTTAGGTTGAAACCTTGAAGTCTGTAGAACCAAATAAATATGGGTCCAAACTATGCTCCAAATGTATTTTGTACCGACAGCCGCATCTACCAAAAAATCAGCTATATTCAATACTTTTTTTGCCTAAAAGTGTTTAAGTATTGTTAAATTCGCAATTACAAAGACCTTTTTTTTAAACAGATACAGTTTTTACATTAAAATTTTATGAAACTTCATTTTTTGGACAGGAGCAGTCACGAAGATGTTTCTTTCACCATCAAGAGGAACCGTTACCCTTATTTTTTGCGTATTTGGCACTATCATCCAGAGTTGGAATTGGTCTTGGTGAATAAAAGTACCGGAACGCGTTTTATAGGAGATAGTATTGAACGATTTCGGGAAGGGGAAGTAATATTGATTGGTGAAAACCTGCCACATATGCTGCTCAACGATGACGAATATTTTCAAGATTCGAGCGAGCTTTACGCTGAGGCTATTGCCGTACATTTCAAAAAGGACTTTTTAGGGAGGGACTTTATGGAAGCCCCTGAGTTGAAAAATATTAGAAATCTTATCGAAAGGGCCAGATTTGGAATTAAATTCGAAAACCCGGAACCCAAATTTATCGAGAGGATAAAGAAATTGCAATTTCAGAAGGGCAACAATCTGGAAAGACTACTGGAATTCATTCAAGTGCTTGACCATTTGGCCAACCATGGCCAAACCACCGTATTGAGCAGTGAGGGGTACCTACACGAATTTAACAGGACCACCAATAAAAGCCTAAACAAGATTTATGAGTACATCTTCAATAATTTTGATAAAAAAATTATCTTAAGTGAAGTGGCCGAAATTGCCAACATGAATCCCTCTGCTTTCAGCCGTTTCTTTAAACGGGTGAACCGAAAGACTTTTAAGGAGTACGTTAATGAGATACGAATAGGCTACGCCTGCAAGCTTCTGACAGAACATCAATATAATATCACCAGGATATGTTACGAATCTGGATTCAACAACATATCCAATTTTAATAGACAATTCAAAAAAATAACCGGAAGATCCCCCTCAGAATACCTGCGACATCATAATAGAAAATGAGACTTCTTATATCTCCTCAGCAAAAAAAGTATAGGAACATGTAATATATTGTGAAGTAAAGGTTGTCTATCCACCTATTTTTGTCAACAAATATCTACCATAAATGAAACTTACCACAATAATAGATATCAGTGTTAAAGATATCCGTTTTCCGACAAGCAATTCCTTGGATGGTTCCGATGCCATGAATCCAGATCCCGATTATTCGGCGGCCTATGTCATATTAAGGACTGATAATCCCAATGGCCTGGAAGGCCATGGACTGACTTTTACCATAGGTCGTGGAAACGAACTTTGCGTTGCGGCCATTAAATCCCTTAGTCATTTAATCATCGGAAAAACTTTGGAATCCTTCGCTGAAAACATGGGGGCGTTCTGGAAAATGATTACCGGTGATAGTCAACTGCGGTGGCTAGGACCTGAAAAGGGAGTGATACATCTTGCAACAGGTGCCATTGTAAATGCCGTTTGGGATTTGTACGCCAAAGTTAAGGGTAAACCACTTTGGAAACTGCTGGCCGATATGACCCCGGAAGAACTGGTTTCTTGTGTCGATTTCACCTATATCACTGATGCTATAACACCCGAAGAGGCCTTAGCCTTGTTAAAAGGGAAAGAAGTCACCAAACAAGAGCGCGTAGACCACCTGCTCAAAAAAGGATATCCTGCCTACACCACCTCGGCAGGCTGGTTGGGATATTCCGACGAAAAAATGCGGAAGTTGTGCAGGGAAGCCAAGGAGGAAGGTTTTAAACACATGAAAATAAAGGTGGGATCCGATTTAGAGGACGATGTAAGAAGAGCAGCAATCATTCGTGAAGAAATTGGCTATGATTTGAAATTAATGGTGGACGCCAACCAAAAATGGGATGTGGGCGAGGCCATTGAAAATATGAAAACCCTTGCCCAGTTTAAACCATGGTTTATTGAAGAACCCACTAGTCCCGATGATATTTTGGGCCATGCCGCGATTTCAAAAGCGGTATCCCCCATTCTGGTAGCTACGGGCGAACATTGCCAAAACAGGGTCATCTTTAAACAATTGTTACAGGCCAACGCTATAGGTATTTGCCAGATAGATAGTTGTAGAGTCGGTGGTGTCAATGAGATTTTGGCCATTTTGTTGATGGCCGCAAAATTTGGCGTACCGGTATGCCCACATGCGGGGGGTGTGGGTCTTTGCGAATATGTACAGCACCTATCCATGATCGATTACATTGCCATTAGTGGTTCTTTAGAGAATAGGGTGATCGAATATGTTGACCATCTTCATGAACATTTCCACGATCCCGTAATCATAAAAAATGGACATTACATGCCTCCAAAATTGCCAGGGTACAGCATTACCATGAAAAGTGAGTCACTGGAAAAACACAGCTATCCCTATGGGGAAGTATGGCAAGTCTTGACACAAGAACCAAGTAGTGCATAATAAACGAAAATCTATGTTCAGTCTAGAAGGAAAAAATGTCGTAGTGACTGGTGGAGCTAGCGGCATAGGTAAGGCCATTTCAGAGAAAATGGCCAAGAATGGGGCCAATATCCATATCCTTGAATATAATACTGAAAGTGGCAATGAAACGGTTACCACCATTGAAGCTGCCTCGGGAAAAGCGAGTTGTTACCCTTGTGATGTATCAAAACAAGCTGATGTTAAAAACGCCATTGATACCATAGCGGCCAAGAGCACCATTGATATCCTGATCAACAATGCGGGCATTGCCCATGTAGGGAATATTGAGAGCACCACGGAAGAAGATATGGACCGTATTTATAGCGTCAACGTAAAAGGGGTCTATAATTGTATGCAGGCCACAATTCCACATATGAAAGAAAAAGGCGGGGTTATTTTGAATATGGCATCCATTGCCTCAACGGTAGGCATTTCAGACCGTTTTGCCTATTCAATGTCCAAAGGTGCCGTATTGACGATGACCTATTCCGTGGCCAAAGATTATTTGGGACACAACATTCGTTGTAACAGTATTTCCCCTGCACGGATTCATACTCCCTTTGTTGATGGCTTTATTAAAAAGAACTATCCGGGCAAAGAAAAAGAAATGTTCGAAAAGTTATCCAAAACGCAACCCATAGGGCGTATGGGAACCCCTGAAGAAGTGGCCCATCTGGCTCTTTACCTGTGTTCGGATGAAGCTTCTTTCATTACAGGAACTGATTTTCCCATCGATGGTGGGTTTATAAAATTAAACGGATAAAATATAGATGAAATTAATACGATTTGGAAAGCCAGGGCAAGAAAGGCCCGGTGTTGAACTGGAAAGTGGTGAAAAACTTGACGTTTCGAGTTTTACAACCGATTTCAACAAAGACTTTTTTACGAATAATGGGATAGAAAAACTAAAGGAATGGCTAGCAACAAATGATGCCCCAATCGTGAACGATTTGGAGCGCCTTGGATGTCCTGTGTCCAATCCTTCAAAAATAGTTTGTGTTGGCCTTAATTATGCCAAACATGCCGAGGAAAGTGGTATGTCGGTTCCGGAGGAGCCCGTATTGTTCTTTAAGGCCACCACAGCCATCGTAGGTCCATTTGACAATGTAATGCTCCCAAAAAACAGTCTCAAAAGCGATTGGGAAGTGGAGCTCGCCGTGGTCATAGGCAAAAAGGCATCGTACGTTCCTAAAAATGATGCCATGGATTATGTGGCCGGATACGTTTTGCACAACGATATCAGCGAACGTGAATATCAATTGGAACGACAAGGGCAATGGGTCAAAGGAAAGAGCTGCGACACCTTTGCCCCCCTGGGTCCTTATCTTGTCACTAAGGATGAGGCTCCTGATCCCCATAATCTTGATTTATGGCTAAAGTTGAATGGGGAGACCATGCAGAGCAGTAACACTTCGGATTTGGTTTTCGACATTCCCACATTGGTAAGTTACATAAGTGAATTTATGACCCTACTGCCCGGTGACATTATCTCAACGGGCACCCCATTTGGAGTGGGATTGGGCCTTACACCTCCAATATATTTAAAGGAAGGTGATGTCATGGAACTCGGTATTGACAAACTGGGGGTTTCCCGCCAAAAAGTGATAGCATTTTCGGAATGAAAATCATAGACGCGCACCAGCATTTTTGGAAGTACGATGCCATACGCGATGCTTGGATTGATGATAAAATGCATGTAATTGCAAGGGATTTTCTACCTAACGATTTGGAATCCGTTTTTGAAACAAACGATGTCAGCGGTTGTATTACCGTACAAGCTGACCAGTCAGAAAACGAAACCGAATTTTTACTCGATATTGCCCAGCGACATACTTTTGTCAAAGGAGTTGTGGGCTGGGTCGATCTTCTCTCAAAAAATGTAGGCGAAAGGTTGGCACATTACTCTGAAAACCCTTTTTTCAAGGGGGTACGCCACATTGTTCAGGCAGAGTCCAAAGGATTTATGTTACGACCGGATTTTCAATATGGTATCTCAAAGCTGAACACATATGGGTTGACCTATGATATCCTCATCTATCCCCATCAATTGTCCGAGGCAAAAGAACTTGTTTCATTGTTTGACGGACAGCCGTTCATTTTAGATCACTTGGCCAAGCCAAATATCACAGAAGGTCATTGGAATGCATGGAGTAAGGACATTGCCGAATTGGCCCAATTTCCACAAGTATACTGTAAACTTTCCGGCCTGGTTACTGAAGCGGAGTGGAACCATTGGTCCATTGATGATTTTAAACCTTATATCGAAACCGTTTTGGAATGTTTCGGACCTAACAGGATTGTCTTTGGATCGGATTGGCCAGTATGCTTACTATCAGGTAGTTACATTGAAACATTGACCATTGTGGACTTTTATACCCGATTTCTTTCGAGCAGTGAAAAGGCAAAGATCATGAGTGAAAACGCCATGAAATTTTATAACTTAGAATTATAAAGAGCGTATGGACTTAGGACTGAAAGACAAGGTTATTATAGTGACAGGTGGCTCCAAGGGAATAGGCAATGGCATAGCACGCGCATTGGCCAATGAAGGGGCCATACCCATAATCGTTGGAAGAAACAAAGAAAACGTACTTGATGCGGTGGCCTTTATCAAAGAAAATGGAGGCAAAGCATCCTATGCCTTTGCCGAGCTTACCGAACCTGACCAATGTAAATCTGCAGTGGACAAAGCATTTGAAGAATATGGAAAAATAGACGGATTGGTCAACAATGCTGGACTCAATGATGGGGTGGGACTTGAAAACGGGAACTATGGTGATTTTATCAAATCACTTAGTCGAAATTTGGTGCATTATTATATGATGGCACACTATGCCCTACCTCACTTAAAAACAGGTATGGGAAACATCGTGAACATAGGGTCAAAAACTTCGTTTACAGGCCAAGGGGGAACTTCAGGTTATGCCAGTTCCAATGGTGGCAGGGCGGCACTTACAAGGGAATGGGCGGTTGAGCTACTGCCTTATGGCATACGGACCAATATGGTTGTCGTGGCAGAGTGCCTTACACCCCAGTACAAACGATGGATAAATATATTTGAACATCCTGAAGAACAGCTAAAACATATAGAGGACAAAATACCCCTGGGAAAACGAATGACATCCATGGATGAAATAGCAGATACCGTTACATTTTTAATGTCGGAACGATCCAGCCACACCACAGGACAAATTATTTTTGTGGATGGTGGTTATACCCATTTGGACCGTTCACTCACCTAATCAACTAAAGTAAACCGTTGATTCAACCAAAAAAGATATGTATCATGGCCCGATATTGCCTTGCATTGGACTTAAAAAATGATGAAAAACTGATTCGAGAATACGAAGCTTACCATAGAGCCGTTTGGCCTGAAATTGTGGACAGTATTAAGGACAGTGGTGTTGAAACCATGCAAATCTATCGAGTCCATAATAGATTGGTTATGATCATTGAGGTCGGTGATTCATTTTCCTTTATAAAGAAACGTGAAATGGATGCCAAAAATCCCAAAGTACAAGAATGGGAAACTTTAATGTGGAACTACCAACAAGCCTTACCAAAGGCAAATCCAGGGGAAAAATGGTTGTTAATGGACAAAATTTTTGAACTGTAATATTTCAACACTAAGAAATACCATGTCAGCACCATTATTCATTGATTCACGCTATCCCTCTGTTGATGATTTAAGGGAAAAGGCCAAAAAACGTATTCCCAAGTTCGCCTTTGAATATTTGGACGGAGGCTGTAATGAGGACGTGAACCTGCACAAGAACACTTCCGATATACGGGAAGTTCAATTGATACCCCATTATTTAAAGCACCACACACAAAGTAGCCAAAAAACCGAGCTTTTTGGTCACATGTACGATGCCCCTTTTGGAATAGCACCCGTAGGATTGCAAGGGTTGATGTGGCCCAATGCCCCTGAAATCTTGGCAAAAGCGGCCTTTGATCACAACATCCCATTTATATTGAGTACGGTAACAACAAGCCCTATAGAGCGAATTGGCGAACTGACCGAGGGTCAGGCCTGGTTTCAACTGTACCACCCCGCAAAAGATGAAATACGGGATGATATCATCAATAGGGCGGCTGCAGCCGAGTATCCCGTATTGGTTATACTTTGCGATGTCCCAACCTTTGGCTATCGCCCCAGGGACATACGCAATGGATTGGCCATGCCCCCAAAGATGAGCTTGGCCAATATTTTGCAAGTTTTAGGCAAGCCTGAGTGGGCTGTTAACACTCTCGTACATGGTCAACCTAATTTTGAGACCTTAAAGCCCTACATGCCCAAAAACCTGGATTTAAAACAACTGGGCAAGTTTATGGACGAAACCTTTTCAGGACGACTTTTCGAGGAAAAGATTAAACCCATTCGCAACATGTGGAAAGGAAAATTGGTCTTGAAAGGCGTCGCGAGTGAAGCTGATACCGAAATGGCCATTAAATTGGGATTGGACGGTATAATTGTCTCCAACCATGGTGGGCGCCAATTGGATGCCGGTGAATCGTCCATAAGACCCACGATTCGTATCTCAGAAAAGTATGGCCACAAAATAACGGTAATGATGGACAGCGGTCTTCGTTCAGGACCAGACATCGCGCGTTGTATGGCCAGCGGAGCCCAATTTACCTTCATGGGGCGTTCTTTCATGTATGGAGTTGCTGCTTTGGGTAAAAAAGGAGGCCATCACACCATCTCCATTCTTAAAAAACAACTGCAACAAGTGATGGAACAGGTCTGCTGTGAACGAATTGAGGATTTTCCTGATTATTTGGCGAAATGACAAACGTTTAAAAATACATATTTCGGAACCACCAAAAGACTAAAAATCTATATTTGCCAATCGAAAGCATCATTGGCTTAATACTATTTAGCTTGGTTCACAAATCGTCAACGCGACATGTGAAAAACGTTAAACAATTGACTCTGATTGGGGTTTTAAACATAGGTTCAGAACCCAGTCAGGTCACTTTAAGACCCCGTAAATTATCGTTTACGGGGTTTTTTAGTTCCAACGTTGTTGTTATTGTAGAAAGTCCCCTTCTTCCTATGGGCAGATTCCCGGAAATTTGGGTTTTACAAATTACCTCTGGAAAAAATAGGCTTTGGACCTTCCAATGACGCCGCCCCGCAGTACCCGCCAAAGGCCAACGGGGTTGTACTGCTGCCAAAACCTAACTTCAGCTCTTTAGGACTTTAAGTTCATCTTTCCAAGACTTTAGGTTAAACTTTCCAAGACTTTAGGTTAAACTTTCCAAGACTTTAGGTTAAACTTTCCAAAACCTTACGTTCACGGCGGTAAAACCATGGTTCAACTGCTATATCCACTGCCCGCCATACCCGAAAAAGCTAGACAGGGCTGTACTACCAGCGCATCACAAACCATAAAAGTTTAGTCGAAGCTATGGACGTAAGTTTTGGTTTTGTTGTTATCGAAATTTCCCACATACGTTCGAAATGACCTTTACGTTGAGAGCGTCATTTCGAAGGAGCAAAGCGATTGGGAAATCTAACCCCCAAAGGCGGACAGTGTAGTACCGCTTCAAAAGTTTTGCTGTTACTGTGGCAAAGCGGCCAAGCTACTTCACATTGGTTACAGAATAGTTTGATGACGACAAACAAAAATAGGGTACTATGATTTTTATCATAAAAAATTAACAAGATTAATCTTTCTTTTATAAATGATTTTTCAACTAAAATCCTAAACCAAAACGAAGAACGTTCCCTATGAAAACAACCTACCGGGCCCTGTTGCCGATCGGCCCCTTGCTTCCATCCTTTTTGGCATACACCAAAGTCATCCGCCAGAGCAAAAGGACATCACATATTTTATACCGTACTGCACAACCATTGCATAAAACACCATTTTTTCCCATAACCCCCAAAAAGCGCACCACAACATGAAAAAAACAGTAACGACCATCATCGTCTCCCTGGTCATGGCCTTGGGCCATGCCCAAGAAATGCCCGATTTGATTCCCCCCTCACCGGAAGCAACGGCCTTGGCCAAATATGTGGATATCCCCGTTTCATTTTATAACGGGACACCGGATATCAAAGTGCCCATCCATACCATGGATTTGGAGGGAATGTCCATTCCCATACACCTCAGTTACCATGCCAAGGGCATCCTTGTAGAGGAAATCGCCTCCAGGGTAGGCTTGGGGTGGACCCTAAATTTTGGTGGTGTCATCACCAGACAGATCAGGGGTTCAGCAGATGAGTATATCCCTAACGGGGTCAGAGGGTACCTCAGGGACAATTTTTATGAAACCTTTTTTACTGCGGATAGCACACGGCTCAGAATATACAACAGTGACCTGTTGGGAGAGCAGGATCTTTATCCGGACAGTTTTATGTTCAACTTTTTGGGGTATTCCGGTAAGTTCATCTTTGATCAGCGCACCAAACTGCCCATCATACAGCATTTTACCGATCTTAAAATAGTTCCGGTCTGGGCGAGCGGGACCGTGGGCGAAATCAGTGGCTGGGAGGTTACCACCCCGGATGGGTACACCCTCCATTTTGGACTTTCCAAAAATACCTTACGAACGGCGAGGGACAAAGAGAACATCTTGGAAAATTTAAGTTTTTTCAATAACAACCTTTCCTCGACCATGGGCAGTGGTTCCTTTAATGCGTATACGGCCTGGTACCTGATGGACATTACGGGACCAGGGGGAAAGACCATAACCTTTACCTATGAGGAAGAGCAACCCAATTATTGTAGGAGGAGTTTTGACAAGTTCGAAGCGGGCACAAGCCTACCAGCTTCGTACTTCGCAAAAGTAAGGCCGGTCCAAAACCAAATTTTGGAAATCCAGCATGATCAAGGGAAGATCAAATTCAGGGCAACCACCGCAAGGCAAGATCTTAACAATGCCAGGACCCTGGACAAAATTGAGATTACCAAATTGGACAATTCGCTGGTCAAAAGCTACGAATTCAACTATTCCTACACTACGGCCCCCGTGGACTCCAATGTCCTTGCCGCATTGGCAAGCTGTGATACCCTAGCGAACAAGAGGCTGTTCCTAGACTCCATAACCGTTAATGACAAATTGGAGTCGGCCCCACTCCCCCCCTATCAGTTTTTCTATAACAGTACCGCACTGCCCCATCGCTTTTCCAATGCCCAGGACACCTGGGGATATTACAACGGAAAGAACAATGGGCAGTTCTTGACGTTTTTTGATTACGGAACAACAACCATCAATCGAGAAGTTGATACCCTAAGATCCCAGGCGGGAATGCTCACAAGAATGGAGCTGCCCACCGGCGGGTCCTTGAACTATGAATATGAGCACAACAGGGCAATACCCCCAGGGTATTTTAAGGACCTTTTGTTTCCGGACACCAATCCCACAGTAACAAAAGGTGCAACGCTGGCCAAGGACCCTTCACGCTATAACGGTACGTTCTACGAATCGGAGCCCTTTACCATTGGCAATATTGTTGGTACGGCACAGGTCAATACCATGCTGGGACTGGAAAGCGATTGTGGTACCGATCAGCTCATGGTGACCTGCCCCTACACCGCCCAGTTGATCGGCCCCCAGACCAATGTAACCCTGCTCAACAATCGGGTGGACATGACCCTTTCACCGGGCACTTATGTAATTAAGGTTACCCCGAACACCGGGATACCTAATGACCACAGCAATATTTTCATACACCCTTTTAGTGTTTTAGTATCATGGAAAGAGAACGTGAACGATCAGGCCACCGGTACCGAACTGCTGTTTACCTCGGGCAATCGGATTAAAAAGACGGTACTGAATGATGCCTTTGGTGGGACCATAGAAAAGGAATACGAATATAGAGATCCACAGGGGTTAAGCAGTGGTAAGGTGTTTTCCCTGCCCTCCTATTATTTCAAGGACGATATTGTCGGTGGCGTAGTTGTCCTCAACAGAAAATATGGTGCCCGGCCCGGTAGCCCCCTGACCTATGAACAAGGGAACCACGAAGGATATGAATATGTCACGGAACACATTAGTGGCGCAAATGGCAGGGAAGGGAAAACCGAATATCAGTTCACCGCATTTGCGGATTCCGGGGATTTCCATACGTTTCCTTACCATTTGGCCACGGACAATGAATGGATGAGGGGAAAACCCCTGGGGACCAAATACTATAGAAAAGAATCCCAGGGCTATACCTTGATCAAGGAAATAAAAAATGAATATCGTTATGGAGGTACCGTTGGCTCCGCCCTCCACTTAATGACCCCACCTTTGTCCCCTTCAGACCCAATGGGTGGGATATATGAGGCGGGCAGGACCACCCATGTAGCCACGTTTATTGTCTTTTCCGATCAGGATGGAACATTGAACGACCCTGACGAACACAATGAGTTTACCCCCTTTTATTTGACCGGAGGTACGTTGGATCTTTATTCCAAGGAAGAAACAACCTATGATGGTGCCTCGGCACTCACGGAGCGGACAGTATATGCCCAGGACTATGACAAACATTACCAGCTAAGTGGTTCCGAGACGACCGCAAACAATACAAAACGTGTTGTTACAAAAACGTATTACCCGGCAAACAAGAACGAGCTCAGTGGGCTGTCCCCATCGGCATCCGCAGCATTGGACCTGTTGCAAACGGCCAGGCCAGGCCAAGCGGTACAAGTGGAACAAACCGTACTGAACGATCAGGATATCGTCCTTTCCAAGACCACTACACGAACCAACTTTTTGAATTGGGGGGGCAACCTTGTACTGCCCCAAAATGTACAGACGGCTAAGGACGATGACAATTTGGAAAACCGGATCGAATATGTGGACTATGACACCCAGGGGAATCTGCTGGAGGTCTCCAGGGCCAATGGGCCGCCCGTCAGTTATATCTGGGGGTACCGTGGCCAATACCCCGTCGCTAAAATAGAAAACGCTACAAGGGCCAATATAGAAGCATTACCAGACTTCACCACCGATTTCAATACGGGGAACGGTGGCCTTACCACCGCACAGGAAAATACGCTTCGCACCGATTCGAGCATGGAGGATGCCCTGGTCACCACCTATACCTACGATCCCTTGGTGGGGATCACCAGTATGACCGACCCACGTGGCTATACCCTCCGGTATGAGTATGACGGACACAACAGGCTCATGGCCATAAAGGACGATGACGGCAACCTTGTCGAAGAATATAAATACAACTACAAAAACCAATAGGCCATGGGGAAGTATATAAACACAGTTATCACCATCTTGGTCAGTCAATGGGTATTTTCCCAAATCACCATGCCCCCCGTGGGACAAACGGACTATAATGTATTGAGCGGGCAGACCGTAACACTATCGGATCTGCAGAGCATTACCCTAAGTCCAAATACCTTTATCCAGAGCGGGGCCGACTTTACCGCTGTGGTCCTGCCCTCTACGGCCTATGAACCCTATACGGACATTGCCCTGAGCGGTACGGAGAACTATGTGTTCACACGCAGCTTTCAACGGGCCATGCCGGCATTTACCACCTCTGGTACCAAGGAGGGCGATGTTTATGAGGCCATCACCTACTTTGACGGCCTGGGAAGGCCCCTACAACAGGTGGACATCAAGGCTGCCAGGGACCGGGATGACATTATTACCCATATGGAGTACGATGGGTATGGCCGCCAGGAAAAGGAGTGGCTCCCCTATCATGAACCCACTGGTTCCCTGGGGAGCTATCGCGGGGACAGGGCCTCGGCCACCCAAGGCTATTATAAGACGAACTATGCGGAAGACTTTACGACCCTGAGCACGCCCAATGTCAATGCCCATTCCCAAAAGGAATTTGAAAACTCCCCCTTAAATCGAGTACTGAAACAGGCCGCTCCGGGACAGGATTGGAAGCTGGGCAATGGCCATGAAATTGGATTTGGATACCAGGTGAATTCCCAATCCAATGATGCCGTACCCAAGTTTGAGGTCGTTTTTACCGGAGGGAACCCCGAAGCCCCTACCCTACAAAAACTATCCGGGGTATATGCCACCGGCGAACTTTATAAAAATGTGACCTATGATGAGAACCATACCTCCGGTACGAACCACAGTACCGAGGAATTTGTGGACAAAAACGGAAGGGTGATCCTAAAACGGACGTACCACAACGGCTCCCATGACACCTATTATGTGTATGATGACTACGGGAACCTGACCTATGTGATCCCCCCCAAGGTGGACGCTTCCGATGGGGTGGATGCCACGGAGCTCAACGAACTCTGTTACCAGTACAAGTACGATTACCGCAACCGTTTGGTGGAAAAGAAACTCCCGGGCAAGGGCTGGGAATACATTGTATACAACAAACTGGACCAACCCGTATTGACCCAAGATGCCAATTTACGTGCACAGAATAGATGGCTCTTTACCAAATACGATGCTTTTGGAAGGGTGGCCTTTACGGGTAGGCACAATAGCACAGCTTCCAGAACGGCCATGCAGAATGCGGCCAATGATACCGCTACCTATACCCAATATGTGGAACGTATTGCATCGGCCCAGACCATTGCGGGCACAAGCATTCACTACACGAGTACGTCCATTCCATTAGGAGTCGATGAAATCCATACCATCAACTACTACGATGACTACGCCTTTGACTGGTTCAGCAATCTACCATCCGGTTATGAAGGGCAGGCCATTGTAAATTACAACAATGCCAATACGGAAAAGACAAAGGGCCTGGCAACAGGGACCGAAGTAAAGGTGTTGGACAGTAGCCCGGTGAAATGGATAACAACGGTCACGGGTTATGACGAAAAGGGACGTGCCATTTACGTAAAAAGTGCAAACAATTACCTAGAGACTACGGATATCGTGGAAACGGAGCTGGACTTTGGGGGCAAGGTGGTACAAACGAGGGCCACCCATCAACGAACAGGGCATTCGGATATCGTAACCGTGGATACCTTTACCTATGACCATCAAGGGAGGTTGGTACGCCAACAACAGACCATTAACGGACAGGCCCAGGAAACCCTGGTGGACAACAGCTATGATCATTTGGGGCAATTGGTCCAAAAGGAAGTGGGCGGTGGCCTACAGACCGTGAGGTATGCCTATAACGTTAGGGGGTGGCTGAAGCGGATCAACGATCCCACCAATTTGGGCGGGGACCTTTTTGCCTTTGGCATCAATTACAATACCGTGGGCCATAGCGGTACCCCATTGTACAATGGAAATATCGCCGAAACGGAATGGCGCACCGCCAATACGGACAATGGGCTAAAATGGTACCGTTATGCGTACGATCCCTTAAACCGGATCACCAGTGCCACGGCCAATAGCAGTAACTATTCATTAAGCGGAATAACCTATGACAAGAATGGGAACCTCCAATCGCTGACCCGTAGGGGGCATACCAATGCTGCGGCAACCTCCTTTGGAAATATGGACATTCTGGACTACGATTACCATAACAGTGAGATGAGCAACCGCCTCTATAAAGTGAACGATACGGGCAGCAAAACCTACGGCTTTAAGGACAGCTCGGCCAACAACCAGGACTATTGGTACGATGCCAACGGCAACATGGTCCGTGACCTTAACAAGGGCATTGGGACGACCAGTTTGGATGGGATCAGCTACAACCACCTGAACCTGCCCCGGGAAATAAAGTTTGACAATAACAACAACAAAAAAATCAACTATATTTATGATGCCTTGGGTACCAAAGTACAAAAGGTGGCCAATGACAACGGTTCTTTGACAACCACGGACTATGCTGGGAATTTTGTGTATGAGAATGGTACCCTACAGTTTTTCTCCCATCCCGAGGGTTATGTGAATGCCAACGGCGGGGGATATGACTATGTCTACCAATATAAGGATCATCTCGGTAACATACGATTGTCCTATGCCGATGACCCAAGCAATCCTGGCACACCCACAATTATTGAGGAAAACAATTACTATCCTTTCGGGCTTAAGCATAAAGGGTACAATTACGGGGGTGATACCGCTTTGGGCAATGATGTTGCACAAAGATGGAAATTTGGAGGTAAGGAGTACCAAGAAGAACTTAATCTAAACTGGTATGACGTAACGGCAAGGAACTATGATCCTGCTTTGGGTAGGTGGATGAACTTGGATCCATTGGCCGAACAGATGCGTAGGCATTCACCTTATAATTTTGGATTTGACAACCCTATTTATTTCCAAGATTATGATGGTATGGCTCCTACGGGCTGTTGTGGAACTGGACCAGGAAACCCTTTAGGCCACACAGCCACCTTTACCCTTGGTTTAATAAATCTTGGTAGAAAATTCTTAGGAATGGAACCAATTAGGATTGAAGGGTCTTCATCTTCTTCATCACAGGTAAGTAATTCCGATGGATATTCATTTGTTACCGATGATGGACAACCATCTGGTGATCCCAGTACTGCGACAAAGACAACTGGAGATGTTCAAGAAGTTAATGTTACGGGCTTAGAGGCCTTAACAATAGTTGCAGGTGGTAAAAAAGGAAGTAAAGGCGACGGTATGACAACAGCTAAAGATCCGTCAAAAAAGAATCCGGCAAGCTCATTTGCGGATGGTGTCGATAGGGCCAGTAATGCTGGTAACTCGGTTGATGCCGCTACCAATGCTTCAGCAGGAAACACTATGGAAACGGGAAATAAATCAGAACCAGATCAGTCTAATCTGAATATACAGCACACTGCTACTGCAAATTTCAAGAAAGGAACAACATCTGGTAATGTTGACCTATCTGGTAAAGAATTAAGTAGTGGCTCAGCAATCCCAAGAAGTAATAGATCTGAAGCAGAAAAAGATTCTGCCAGATTTGCTAGATTTAGCATTCTTGAAAATGTTCGGATAAGAACTGATACAATAAAACCTTGATAAAAAAATGAAGAGGATAACATTTCTGATGCCTATTCTTTTATTGTTTGTTTTTTGTAAAAAGCAGCCAAATAAGGAATACTATCCGGATGGTAGTTTAAAAAATGAGTTTTCCCTTATTAATGGAAAATACGAAGGTGTTTTTAAAAAATACTATCAATCGGGTCAACTAGAGCAGTTACACACATATTCAAATGGAAGAAAAGTCGATTCATCATTATTCTATAATAGAAATGGTGTTTTAGACTATATAGATTACCATAATATAAATGATTCTATAGGGGTCTATCGTAAATACTTCTACGAAAACGAATCTCTAAAATCTGAGGGATTCCTGCATAACGAAGAATTGATGGTTGGATATTGGTCTCACTATAATGAAGATTACGGTTATCTTGAAGAGGTAAGGGAAATGATAAATATTGATAATAAACCTTACCTAAATCAGAATTGGCATTTTAATGCAAAAGGAGATACTATCCATGAAAAAAGTGTATATGCTAATCTATTGTTTTTCAAAGACACCATAAGTATTACGGACGCTGTAAAGGTCTACGCCGTACAAGAGCAGCCATTTTTTAAGGACAAAAACTCTTCAATTATGGCAGTGGTTCCTAAAGATTACTCCGAAGATTTCGATGAGTATTTTTCCAATCTCAATGAGGTTGAAGTAGATACCACGTACAATCTAAATGTTGATAAAGAATATCGAACAGCAGGGGGGATGCCAGAAGGAGACTATGCATTAGAAGTCGTTTTTGGGCGGTATTATAATACTCCTGGGCCTAAAATGTTTAGGGGGATACTGGTTGAATATAGTGAGTCAAATTCTAAGGTTACAGATACTTTAGGAAATCGTCAACATAAAATATATTTTGAAAAAAGCATTTATGTTAAGGACAGTGTAGATTTGACTGCAAATTAAAAGAACTATAAGTTTACAAAGGATGGTAGGTTGTCATGACCCGCCATCCTTTATTAATAAACTGTCTATCGACTTATTCCATTTTTTGATTTTTTCCTCAATAGTTCCATTATTGGTTTCACTGTCAAAGTCTCTCTGTATTCTTTCCGAAAGTTCGAAGTAGTGTGTTACCGCATCATATTTTTGTTCATATGAGTAGAAAACCATTTGATTAAGGCTATCTTGGGCAGACCTTATATAAATTTCCATGATATCAAGATGACGTTTCTCGTGTTCCAATAACTGCTCCAAGAGCTCTTTATCTTCTTCGGAATTTGTAAACCGAGAGATGTCAAACCATGAGAGCTCTTTATTGTCAGAAGCGAACAAAACGGCGGGCGGATAGTTGTAAACTCTACTGATTGCACCTATAACCATTGGGTTGACAGTAGCTGCAGTGTCACTTTGAACGTTCCTTCTGATTTTAAAATGCGACAAATCCAAAGGTTTTTCCGACCAAAAATACTGATTGCTATTCTTAGATTTATAAACAGTTCTATCAGGGATTATTAAACATAGAATATTAACAAAAAATATTAATAAAAGAATAACTTGGTATCCTTTGGAAACATTATACCTCCTTAGCATAACGATTATAGTGACTATTGATAAGATAGGAAATAGAAAGTTGTAGTATTCAAATCCTAACTTGGCCCAAACAATGAAGTAGGTAAATAGGGCCAATGGAATTAAAATTGTTTTACTGGTATTGAGCTTTGAAGTTCTTATGATATGAATCGTTTAGGTTATCTATTATCTAAAAAACAGTTCTTGGTTATTTGAAAATTCACTTAAAGGTTACAATTATGTCAAAAAAGATTTTGATTGTCGATATCTAAAAACCTGCACGATGTATGTTGGCTTTTTCTTTTCATAAACCTAAAGAAGATAGCCGTGTATTCCTACAATTTTAATTAAAACTTAAATCCAATGGAGAAAATTAGCAAGCATAGAGATTTAAAGGCTTTTTAAAAGTACCAATAGACAACAAAGGACAAAACAGAAAAGGAGAACTTGGAGACCTTAAATCTCCCCCCGCTAGCGCTCGTCTGTGACGAGTGCCGTAACGAGCAGGCAAAAAACATAAAAGAAAAGCCACGGCGAGAGCCGTGGCTTTTTTGGTTTTGAGATTTCTCACATACGTTTGAAATGACCTTTACTTTAAGAACGTCATTTCGAAGGAGCGGAGTGACTGCGAAATCCCGCAGCTACCACCATTGGATCAGGAGTAGACCCAAAACCCCATGAGCCACAGCTCAAAAAACACACTTCTTTATATCCGTTTTTTCTATTTCCAAATGGGAACAAAAAATAAGGTATCATGATTTTTATCATAAAAAATTAACAAGATTAATCTTTCTTTTATATATGATTTTCCTTTAAAATCATTCCATTAACCAAGAGCACACTGTATGAAAACAACCTATCGGGCCATGTTGCCCATTGGTACTTTGCTTTTGTCCTTTTTGGCAAGCGCACAGGCCACCTACAACGGATCTACCAAACACACTTTTACCACCGATCACGGAACCATTGAAATAGGACCTTTTAACAGCTCCCACGGTCATATCTACACGGATAGGCCCAATATTATTTTTAACAAGGACGTCTATACCACAACAAATGCCTTTTCCTCTTATAACAACGACCTTTTGTTCAAGACAGAGGGTAACGAACGTATGCGTATCGACCACGATACGGGAAATGTAGGTATTGGTTACAGCAATCCATTGTCCCCACTCCATATCGTGAGTGATTACGATGCCATACAAACGTTCCAAACCAGTGATGACAGTTGGCTCTATACCAATTGGAAATCGAGCAATGGCACCAGAAAAGCCTATATGGGACTCAGTACTTCCCTCAGCGAGTTTCGGATCAAAGTGGAAAACGGAACGAATGAAATACTGTTTCTCGGTGGCAATGTGGGGATAGGAACCTATACCCCATTGGCCCAATTGCATGTGGAGGGCAATGGTATTCGGGCAACTACATTTTCCTTATCAAGTATTACGGACCTTACCAACGCCAGCCCTTGGTATGGATTGGGGAGAAGCGATTTTATGGACCTCTCCAATACCCATGATAAGGGTGCCGTGCAAGTGGCGGGATACTATGGCCTACTTCTAAAATCGGCAAATGGTTTTATCGGAATCCACCAAAATGGTCGTGTAGGTATCGGCACTACTGCCCCAGACGCCAAACTTACCGTAAAAGGGGACATCCATGCCGAAGAGGTCCAGGTAGACCTTACCGTTCCCGCCCCGGACTATGTTTTTAAGGAGGGGTATGACCTAAAATCCCTCGAGGAAGTCCAAAACTACATTCAAGAACACGGGCATTTGCCCAATATCCCTTCGGCCAAAGAACTGGAGGCCAATGGTATTCAACTGGGCGAAATGAATATGAAACTATTGGAAAAGATCGAGGAGTTGACCCTTTACCTCTTGTCACAGGAGAATAAACTACTTCTAAAGGATGGGGAAATAGCAGCTTTATACAATTTGGTCCACCATCAAGAAAAACGATTAAAAAAATTAGAGAACCTCTTAAAAGCAAACGAGCCATGAAAAATGTATGTCTATTGGTAGCCTATCTTATGTTCCAATGTATTTTCCCACAATATCATAGTAGCAAAACGGTAGAGGTTGATGCACCGGGATGGAAACGGGTGGCGCGATTGGATGGTGCCTATGGCAGGGGATATAACGAAGTTGTCCTGATGACCCAAGGAGGCGCTTCCCAACCAAGGGTAGCCAAGATTTCATGGTTTAAGGGATGGTCTTCCTATGGAGGGCTCAATCTGGTCTCCCTCAGTGACGGTGGGCATTGGTCAGAAGCCCGTATCAGCTCTGATGGGGTAAAAGCCCACTTGGAAGTCAATTTTACTGCAGCTATTCCCCAACTAAAGGTGTTTTTGGATCAGTCGGCCTGGACAGGGAGTGTTATTCTTGATGGCGTACTGCCCAATGGTGGGGATCCCGTTATTGAAACTGCAAAATTTGGACGGATCAATTATGGGGAAAATGACCTCTATCTGGCCTATAACGGCAAAGTAGGCATCGGCACCACTGCCCCGGACGCCAAGCTTGCCGTAAAAGGGGATATCCATGCCGAAGAGGTCCAGGTAGACCTTACCGTTCCCGCCCCGGATTATGTATTCAAGAAAGACTATGACCTTAAATCCCTGGAAGAAGTCCAAAACTACATTCAAGAACACGGGCATTTGCCCAATATCCCCTCGGCCCAAGAATTGGAGGCCAATGGTATTGAACTGGGCGAAATGGACATGAAGCTTTTGGAGAAGATTGAGGAGTTGACCTTATATATAATTCAACAACAAATCGAGATAGAATATTTAAAAACGAAAATCAAATGAAGAATTACGTACTATTATATCTTTTAACTTTTTTGACCCTATTAAAACTGGAGGCACAGACCAGTGTGTACATTAGGGGAACGGGGCTGAACTTTAATGCCACTAGGGCCGTAAAACTCGGTAGCAATTATGTTGTAAATGGATATGGTCGCGGATTGTGCCTTACCATAATTGATGCCACCAATCACCAACATATTTCATCAACGGTATATGATACTTATGGCTATGCCGCTGCTTCTAATAATCTGGCCAGTGCACTCAATGACCTTAAACGTTCCCAAATAGGAATATTGACCTCTTGCGATGCTTGGGAGGAAAGTGTAACACCGGCACTACAGATTGCTGCCAGAAGGTTGGGGTTATATAAATTGGGAGGCGGACTTTCTTCAAGTTCCAGAAGACCATATGCCGCTATATTCAGGGGCTCCGGTATATCCACTGGCAATACTCTTCCCAACCATATTGCCTATGAAGTAATGCAGTCCAGGGATTCTGGAGCGGAAAGGGCCGTGATAGCGACATGGCTTATTGAAGATGCTTTTGTAGGGAACAATCTTTCCAATGCCTTGGTGCCTGCAGATGGCAATTATGTTGGTGCATCCCTTATGGTCAATCATTTGGGCAATATAGGAGTTGGCACCACGACCCCAGATGCCAAACTTACCGTAAAGGGACGAATCCATACAGAGGAGGTAAAAGTAGATCTCTCCGTTCCCGCCCCGGATTATGTCTTTAAGGAGGGGTATGACCTTAAATCCCTGGAAGAAGTCCAAAACTATATTCAAGAACACGGGCATTTACCCAATATTCCTTCGGCCAAAGAACTGGAGGCCAATGGTATTCAACTGGGCGAAATGGACATGAAACTTTTGGAGAAGATTGAGGAGTTGACCCTTTACAATATTCAATTATTGGAAAGATTGGAAAAGCTATCAATTCGTCAAAAGCAACAACAAGAGCAAATTGAAAAACTAGTAATGGGGTCGAAATGAAAAGAATAGCAATATCCCTTTACCTGCTCGTAGGGCTAAGTACATTTGGGCAGATTCATGAAAGTTCCAATGGTGATGTAGGTATTGGTACTACCAATCCTCATGAAAAGTTACATATCCACTCGCTAAGTGGAGACAACCAGAAAGTAAGGGTATATGTTAGGGGAACAGGGCAGAACAACTCTGGTACTCTGAATAATGTTCGTGTTGGCGGATATTTTGCCAGTGGTACAGCTGATGATGCTTCTTTTGACAGGTATAATGTTGGGCTGGAATCCTGGTTTGGGATTGGGTTTAAATCAACATTTAACAACAAAGCTGGAATCGTATTTGACACCAGATCCGCCAGTGGGTTTTTTGAAGGAAAATTGGGTGTTGGAACAGACAGCCCGAATGCAACCTTGGAGGTCAACAAAAATTTTGATGGCTCCACATCTGCATACATTTTGAATGAGAGCCTCTCCCCTCAATCAAGGGCCATTATTCTTGTAGGGGAGCAGCCTTTTGGCGGTAACTATGGGTTTCTCGCACACTACAATGGCAATTATGTGGGTAATTGGGGAGAGTATACCTATCCAAATTCAACATGGCTGTCGGGAAGTGATGTAAATGGATTGAATATTATAGCCAGTAGCTCCCAGGGAAAAATAGTTTTTGGTACAGGTACCAGTGAGAAAATGCGATTGGCCTCAAATGGGAATCTGGGCATAGGTACCACTGTCCCGGACGCCAAACTTACCGTAAAGGGACGAATCCATACGGAGGAGGTAAAAGTAGATCTTGCCGTTCCCGCCCCAGATTATGTCTTTAAGGAAGACTACGACCTTAAATCCCTGGAAGAAGTCCAAAATTACATTCAAAAACACGGGCATTTGCCCAATATTCCCTCGGCCCAAGAAATGGAGGCGAATGGTATTCAACTGGGAGAAATGAATATGAAGCTTTTGGAGAAGATCGAGGAGTTGACCCTTTATGTAATTGAGTTGGAAAACAGGAATAGGGAATATGCGGAAAAATTCGAAAAACTGGAATCAATCTTAAAAACAAAACTATGAAAACGCTTTCCCTTATGCTGTCACTTTTGCTTTCCACCATAGTGACGGCACAAGACTTGACCGAAAACTACCGAAAGTTGGTTTTAAATTCCCCCAACAATGTCAGCTTATTTCAAAGTAATTCAACCAACGGTGTTTGGGCCAGTGGTATGGTTATGGGTGATCGCTGGGGTGTGTTTGAAGATGCCACTACCACCAAAGAATGGCTGACCGTGCAATCTGGTGGTAATATTGGCATTGGAACAACCTCCCCACAGGATAAGTTACAGATTGGTAACTCCATGGCGTTTCATCAGGGAGGTCATGCCATATTGTATTTTTACCACTCTTATGAACCTAGCGGCACATCCGATTTAGATCCCAATAAGTATTCTGCCGAAGTACGTTTTGATGGCGTTAGGGGAAATCTGCGTTTGGGAACCTCGCCATCCATAACGGACTACCCCATTACCCATATGACCATAAATAAGTCCGGCAATGTAGGCATCGGTACCACTACTCCGGATGCCAAGCTTGCTGTAAAAGGCGATATCCATGCCCAAGAGGTCCAAGTAGACCTAACCGTCCCCGCACCAGATTATGTCTTTAAGGAGGGGTATGACCTTAAATCCCTGGAAGAAGTCCAAAATTACATTCAAGAACACGGGCATTTGCCCGATATCCCCTCGGCCCAAGAAATGGAGGCGAATGGTATTCAACTGGGCGAAATGAATATGAAGCTTTTGGAGAAGATTGAGGAGTTGACTTTGTACATGATTTTACAACAAGAATTGTTGTTCGCCAAAAATTCGAAGATCAGCAGTATAGAAAAAGAGTTGGCCCTACAACAAAAATCAATGGAAGAAATGAAAAAACTAATTCAAAATCGCATGGAATGAAAAGAATGATGCTCTTACTGGTATGTGCACTTAGCTATCAAATAAATGCGCAAACAAATCATTTCCCACCTAATGGAAACGCAGGTATAGGTACCACAAGTCCTTCGCACGGCAAACTTCAAATCTATGGAAATGGGCCTGAACAAGGAATTAATTTTTGGACAAATTCGGGAGAAATTACCTCCAGATTATGGATCGATAACCAGAAAAAAACATTTCACTTAAGCAAAGGTGTCAATCCCGAAAAAGGGATAACCCTGGACAACAATGGTTTTATCGGGATTGGAACAACAACACCCCTGAGCCTTTTTAATGTGAGTAGTGGAACTTCGGGGGACGCCATTTTTAGATTGGAAGCGGATACCGATAACAACAATGAAGCCGATAACCCAATGATACAACTGCGACAAGATGGGGATATCATCGGTGTGGATATGGGATTTTCGGAAAACTTTGGGGAAAACCAATTTGGTATTGCCCCATGGCATTCCGCCCAAGGGGGGAACCGATGGGACACCTTTGTAATCAATATAGGAAATGGCAATGTGGGTATAGGGACCAAAACCATTGAAGGTAATTGGAAACTGGCCGTAAAAGGAAAAATCCGTGCAGAAGAAATCAAAGTGGAAACCGGCTGGGCCGACTATGTCTTTAAAGAGGGCTACGACCTCCCTTCTTTGGAGGAAGTGGAAAAACACATCAAGGAAAAGGGTCGCCTTATCAATATTCCCTCCGCAAAGGAAGTGGAAGAAAATGGTGTTGAACTGGGGGAAATGAACAAACTGTTACTGGAAAAGATCGAAGAGTTGACACTCTATGTAATCGCATTAAAAAAGGAAAATGAAGAAATCAAAAAATCCATTAAACACTTACGAAAATGAAGTTTTTTATCGTACTGAGCATGTTTCTCCCAATATGGGTATGCGCTCAAACTCCGTTATATTCCCTAGGGACGAACAGTAAATACCACTATTTCCAAAGAAATTGGGTAACCGATGATTTCAGAGGGACCCAAATACGGGTCGGATCTTACCTGACCTTAGGAAATTTTGGACTATCCAATAGTAGTTGGATTGGCAGTAACGCTATTCTGGATTATAGTAGTTATGGAGATATTGGCAGCTTAGGGAATAAAAACATGTTTGTTCCCAATTGGGGTCCTGGAGCGGCATTGGTCATGGAACTTGATTATGTGGATGGAAAGCTTAAAGGGTATAACCATGCCTGGAACAATTCGACAGATAAAGTGGACTTTGCCGATTTTGAGCAAATCTGGGAATTGGGGAAAACGAACTCCTATTTCCTTTCCAACCTGGGTATTGGAACCACCAATCCCGGCACCTATAAACTAGCTGTAAAAGGCAAGATCCTCGCGGAAGAGATCAAAGTGGAAACCGGCTGGGCGGACTATGTCTTTAAAGAGGGCTATGACCTTCCTTCATTGGAGGAAGTGGAAAAACACATCAAGGAAAAAGGCCACCTTATCAACATCCCATCTGCCCAAGAAGTGGAAGAAAACGGTATTGAACTGGGGGAAATGAACAAGCTTCTACTGGAGAAGATTGAGGAGTTGACACTGTATATTTTAGCCCTTGAAGACAAACAGAAAAAGATGGACGAACTGGAAGATAGAATACAAAAAATAGAAATCAAACAAATTGAAATAAGGTCCAAAAAATTAAGTCATGATAAGATCGTATCACAATCAGAAAACCAATAATACCGCTATGAAATACATTGTATGTAAAACAAGAAGTAATCTAAAGTTGTCCTTTATTATAGGTCTACTTTCCCTACACCTTGGATTTTCCCAACAGTTTTCTGTTTTTTGGGATGGTACGGGATCGGATATGAAGGTCAAATCTCCCGAAGTGTCAGGTTTGAATCTTCCCATAAATGACAAAAACATTGATTTTAGTACGGGAACAATTCAACCAAGCATCCCCTTGAGCATACTGAACTGCAGAAGTCTATCTGATGGATTTACGTTAAGGTATATCAATGGAAAGGGAGTTAGGATAAATGATATTGCGAGTGATATAGGACTGGGCTGGGAAGCGCAACTGGGCGGTTATATCACACGAGAGGTCAAAGGTTTTCCCGATGAGCAGAAAATCTGGGCAGATGCGGCTCCGGGGGTACCAGGGGAGACATTGGTTAATTCACCAAATGCGCATAAAGAGGTAAATGGATGGCTCGACTTTGCTGATTGGGATGTTGATGGTGGAGCAATTCAGGGGGGCGTAATCTACACCATCCCAAAAACTCCCTTAAGTACTAAGCTTTTGGCCAAGAGCGTACAAGAGCTGGGAAATTCCTTTAATTCAAATACTTTCCCCGATTACTTTAGGGTAATGCCATTACCGTATATACCGCCTCAAGATCCAGTCCTAGGTGCCTTAGCTCCGGACTTAGGTGCATTTGGTGGAATGGGATGGGCCACGTGGAATGCAGATGGCGAACCAGATATTTTTTATTTTAAAATCAAAGGCTATTCTGGAAAATTTGTTTTTGATGGTGAAGGTGTCCCAACTATCATTCCCCATAATCCGGAAATAAAGATTTCACCGGCAATAGGTCCAAATGCCAGCAATGAATGGATAATCACTACAGGTGATGGAACCAAATTCTATTTTGGCGTAAGTGCCAATTATACCGAAAAGGTAAGGACTGAAACCGAAACAACCCCATACTATGATGATTGGTATTCACCCACACCGGACAGGAACGAAGGAATCCATGTTAACGAGTATACTTCAAAGTGGTTATTAAGAAGAATGGAAAGTCCAAATGGGGATTGGTTGGAATATGAATATGAGACCTTACCCAAAATGGAGCACACCATCAAGTCCGATGTGCAACAAGATTTTCATGTACCTACTAGCTATGAAGGTGTGTACGCATTAAACCCTCCTGACTTCTTTCCCCATTCTGGAGATGACGGTTTTACCTCAAGGACAACACCCCGTAACACACAATACATTATTAATGCCCCCAAAAGAATGCTTCGAGTAAATAGTTCTTGTGATAGTAGTTTAGAGTTGATCTACAATGGGACTGGCAGGGATGATCTAAAGAATAGCGGCAACAGAAAAGCCCTCAGCTCAATTCGATTACTAAATGACCATACGCAAATTGTGGAGCAATACAATTTTGACACCCGTTTTTTTGGCTATGCCAGTCCTACTTTACCGGATTATGAAAAGAAGCGATTAAAGTTGAACAAAATCACAAAAGTGAAGGACGGTAACAGCTTTGATAGTTTCGCTTTTGAATACAATGAACAAAACATATTACCAGAACGAAACTCACCAAAACAAGATTTTTGGGGCTACTACAACGCCAATCCATATGGGAACCTAATTCCAAAAATAAATCATAACAATGCTTATGAAAGAACTTTGGATGGCGCCGATAGGACTCCGAACGAGACATTGGCCAAAACTTTTGCTTTGCGGACAATTATCTACCCCACAAAGGGCTCAATTGAATATGAATATGAACTTAACGAGTATTGGGATGGTAGTGAAAACCAAAAAACCGGGGGATTAAGGATTAAAAAGATCACAAGGGATGATTTAAATGGAAACAAAGAAATCATAACGTATAAATACCATCTTCCTACTGATGAAGCAAAATCCAGTGGTCAAATTCCACAACATCTTCGGCAATGGAAAAATAACGCTGCCGGAAGACTCTTTGAAAAACAGGTAATAACGATATGGACTGGTCATTTTAGTCAACCTGAAACAAAGTATATATATGTGACCAGGTTTTCGAATCCCAAATATTTACAGACCTCAGACTTGATTCGGTATTCTGATGTAACAATCGATTTTGAAGGCAATGGCAGAACGGAATACCATATGACCTCTTTTGAAACAAATCCTGATATTGAAAAATTAAGGTATGAGTGGGAACCTAGCGGAGTGGACTGGTCCGTAAATGCAGGTGATTTTTATACCTATTCGGAGTCCACGGCAATTCCCTGGGGCAGACGGGGGCCCTCTCCAACGGTTAACCTAACTGATCAAAGTTACTTTAGGGGACTGATTCTAAATGAAAAACATTACAATGAGGCGGGAATTTTGAATAGCGAATTGATAAATGAATATGAGTTTGACCCCGCAAATTATCAAGCTAAAAACATATTCGGTTTTGGCATCGATTCAAACGACAATTTTTTTGTCGAAACCCAAGAAATATCTTCAATAAATATTGAGGTGTACACGCATAATAACGATTTCTTTTTTAAAAAGAAAACAACAGAACGGATTTATGATGAAAGTGACCCTTTAGCCTATGTGGACAAAATCTCAACCTATTTTCATGATAACCCGGATCATTTACTGACGACATCAGTGGAAACTACCAATAGCGACAATGAGATTTTAAAAACTGAAATGCAGTATGCACACGAACTAAATTTAAGCAGGTTAATTTCAGAAAATCGTATAATCGAACCCATTAAAACTGAATCGTTCAAGAAAGAACAAGGGAGCGCTGTTGAGAGAAAAATATCTGCCACGAACACTAATTTTAAAGATTTCAATGGGTTATACCTTCCTGAGATAATACAGACTTCAAAAGGATTGGATATCTTAAAGGACAGAATCACCTATCATCGCTATGATGATAAGGGTAATCCGCTCGAAGTTTCAAGAACCGATGGCCCTAATGTGGTTTACCTCTGGGGGTACAATAAACAACATCCCATCGCCAAAATTGAGAGTACACTTACGTATGATGAAATCAACCAAGACCTAAATCTAAAGGAGGGTTTTGATTTTTTGACAATTCAAAATAAATCCAACGAAGACAACGATAACTGCGGGGAGTCCAACTGTAAAGAAGAGATTTTGAGAGAGCACCTCAATGCCATTAGGGATAATTTCCCAGAGGCCATGGTGACTACCTACACTTATGATCCCTTGGTAGGGGTGACCAGTATCACCGATCCCAGGGGGTATACCATGACCTATATATACGATGTGTTCAACCGATTACAGGAAGTACGCGACGATAAGGGGAACCTCATAACCGATTACAAGTACAACTATGCAGCTGAAGAATGAGAATCCGTTTCTTTTTTATTGTTCCCTGCAGTACAGGGAAATTAAAGTTCATAAGATACCAATAATACAACAACAGAATACCATGAAACATATACATATACTAAAACTTTTAATTGCCTTATTAGTTGTATTGGGAACATTTGGCAATGGTAATGCCCAATGCTTTGGGATCTCTGCAAATAACCTTACTTTTCCCAAGGCCGGAGGTACCCAACAGACCACGATTATCGAAAATTGCCCACCAGGCACTTTTACTGTCTACAATCCATTTAGTTGGGTTACCACAAGTGTATCCGGGAATCAGGTTACGGTGACGGTACAGTCCAATGCAGGTCAAGAGCGATCTGTTGGCATTGCCATTTTATACAACGGTAGTACTTCCGGAGGATTCCAAGTTTTCCAGGACGGTACGCCCCCTCCCCCTCCCCCATCTTGCACTGTAAGCGGTTTCTCCGGAAGTAGTTTTGCCAGCGGTGGGGAAAGCAAGAGCTACACCCTATCCCATGCCAATTGTTCTTCCCAGGTTTATTTTGACTTTACTGACGAGCAAGGCAATCCGTTGCCAAGCTGGGTGAACGTCTCTCAACCCACTCTTACGGAAGTAAATGTCAGTTTCCAGGCCAACAATTCAGGGGCCCCTCGATCTGTGATTATTGTGGGGGCCAGACCGGATGGTCAGTCTGGTGGTATAGGAGGCTCTTTTAGTCAGAATTGCGCAGTCAAGGTGTGGTATACCGATAGCGATGGTGATGGATTCCGAGATCCGGGGAGTACTCCGGAAGAAGACTGTGCCAATAGGGGAACAGGATGGACCCAAAGTACTACGGTAGACAGATGTCCGGATATTCCTGAACCCTCAAATGATTGTGGACCAAGAATCATTACTGGCAACAATTATGTTTATGCCAGAACCTACCAAGAACAACATACCACGGCAGTGGATCCCCAATTTTTTACCCAAAACGATATTCTTACCCAAACCATTACCTACTATGACGGACTGGGTAGGCCTATGCAAAAGGTGGGTATTGGACATACCCCAGGTAAAGGTGATGTGGTCACCCATATAGGCTATGATAGCTTTGGCCGGGTGGAAAAGGAATGGCTGCCCTATGCCGATCCGGATTCCCAGGCCGCTATAGGAGGTTTTCGATCGGATGCGGAAACAGCAACGGACACCTACTATGGTGACAACTATCCGGATGATATCCTCTTGGCTTCGCCAAATCCCTATTTCCAAAAGACCTTTGAAACCTCTCCTTTAAACCGTATACTCCAACAGGCAGCTCCGGGTAGTGATTGGGCCAAGGGGTCCGGTCACGAAATTGAATTTGGGTACCATACCAATACCGCTGCGGACAATGTACGTCTATTCACCGTAGGAACTTCCCCTACCAATAACACCTATGTGCCTATTCTGGAATTGGATACCGATCCTGCTACAAATAGGAAGGAGTTTTTTGGTCCTAATGAGCTATACAAAACAATTACCTATGATGAGAACCATACCAATGGTAAAAACCACAGTGTGGAGGAATTCATGGATAAACAGGGTCGAATACTGCTGAAACGGACCTTTGCCGATATTACCCACAATGACCAATCGGTGAGTATTGCCGTACCTCATGACACCTACTATGTTTACGATGATTTTGGCAACCTTAGCTATGTATTGCCCCCCAAAATGGAAGGTACAACCGCTACCTTGGCCGAAATCAATGGTGCTATGGCAGAGTTGGGCTATCAGTATGTCTACGACCACCACAACCGTTTGGTAGAAAAACAACTACCGGGCAAGGGGAGGGAATATATTGTCTATAATACATTGGACCAGCCCATCATGACCCAGGATGCCAACCAAAGAGCGGCAAACAATCCAAACCTGACTACCGACGAATGGCTCTTTACCAAATACGATGCGTTTGGCCGGGTAGCCTATACTGGTAAGGCTACCAGCCCGGCGGGAACTTCCAGGATTGACGTTCAGGATCAAGCTGATGCCATTTCCGGATTTCCTTGGGTGGAGCAAAAGAATACCAATAGGGATTCAGAGTTTGGAGAGGCATTGGATATCTATTACAACAATGGGGCCTATCCCAATGAAACCACTTTAAATCCCAAAGCAACACTGACCGAGGTGCTTACCATAACCTATTACGATTCATATGTGAATCTGCCATCGGGGGCTCCCGGCTCAATTACCTTGCTAGGTTCCAATCCCCCTCAATCCCAAACGTCAAATGTGCAAGGGCTCCCCACCGTTGCAAGGGTAAAGGTCCTTGATGTACCGGGAACAAATGTTTGGATAAATACCCTCACCTATTATGACGATAAGGGAAGGCCTATTTATACCTATTCCAAGAACAACTATCTGGGTACAACAGATATTACAGAGACTCAATTGAATTTTGTAGGCAGGGCTCTGAAGACACGGACGACCCATACCCGCCTTGGGAATACCCTCGTCACCTTGGATAATTTTGATTATGACCATATGGGTCGGTTGCTCAACCATACCCAGTGCATAGGGGATGGGACCCTTGGGGAAAGCTGTAATAGTACTGCGGCAGATACATCCCTTATTTTCGATATACCCGTAACCAGTTCACGTACGGACGTTGCCAAGGCCAGTATTACATTGCGCCCTGGCTTTTATGTAGTGGCAACCCCTGGCTTGAGTTACACCGCTAAAATAGATCCCGACTTTGCTCAAGAATTAATCGCTTATAACGACTACGACGCCCTTGGACAATTGGTCCGAAAAAAAGTGGGTGGGACTCCGGGAACGGACTTTGCCACCACAACAGGTCTACAGACCGTGGACTACAGCTATAATATTCGGAGTTGGCTTACGGGTATCAATGATGTCTCCAATACGGCCAGATTGTTTAATTTTAAGATTGTATATAACCAAGGACCTAGCCCGTTGTACAATGGCAATATCGCCGAAACGGAATGGAAGACCGCAAATACGGACAATGGTTTGAAATGGTACCGATATACATATGACCCACTCAACCGAATCACCAGTGCCACAGCCAACAGCAGTAACTATACAGTTAGCGGAATAACCTATGATAAAAACGGGAACCTCCAATCACTGACCCGTAAGGGACATACCAATGCCGAGGCAACTTCCTTTGGCACTATGGACGTGCTGGACTACGATTACCTTAACAGTGAAGTGAGCAACCGTCTCTATAAGGTAAGGGACGATGGGAACAAAAGCCATGGCTTTGTGGAGAGTACGGATGATGGCCAGGACTATTGGTACGATCCCAACGGAAATATGGTACGCGACTTGAACAAGGGCATTGGGACGGCCAGTGTGGACGGTATTACTTATAATCACTTGAACCTTCCCGCCGAAATAAAGTTTGACAATGACTCTAACAAAAAGATCAGCTATATTTATGATGCTTTAGGCACCAAAATACAAAAGGTGGCCAACGACAACAGTTCTTTGACAACGACGGATCATGTAGGGCATTTTGTCTATGAGAACGGTATCCTACAGTTCTTCTCCCATCCTGAGGGATATGTAACACCCAATGAAAGTGTGGGCTACAATTATATCTACCAATATAAAGACCACTTGGGTAATGTACGGCTGTCCTACCATGATGCAAACGGTGATGATCACATTACGGTAAGCACTGACCCCATGATCACAGAAGTTGTGGAGGAAAGCAACTACTACCCCTTTGGCCTTAAGCATAAGGGGTACAATGACAATAGTGTCCCACCATTGGGTAACAGTGTAGCACAAAAATACAAAACGTTCCAAGGCCAAGAGTTCACCGAAGATTTAGGGCTGAATATCCATGAATGGAAATACCGTATTAGCGACCCTGCAATCGGTAGATTCTGGCAAGTAGATCCATTGGCGGAAGATTACGTGCATAACGGAGTGTACAACTTCTCTGAAAATAGGGTTATTGATGGCGTAGAGCTTGAAGGATTGGAATATGTTTCAATCCATCATTTTGCCAATGGTACCGTATCACAAACCGAATATTATAAAATGTCCAATGCACAAATCAAGCGTTTGGGCGGAACAACTGCAGGGCTTCATAATTCTGCTGCATATGGTCCATTAGGCAAGGGTGTTGTACATTACTATTACAATAGTGCAGGCGAAGTGACAGATACTTATAGTGAAATTCTTCAAGATGATTTTAACTCTATTATGGGTCGCCACGGATTATATTCTGGACAAGGAAGTGTTACTCACGATGGTTTTGCAAATAGTACGAATTATGATTTTACGATGCAGCCTATTGATTGGGGAGATGCTATCGCCAAACGGCACGATGAAGATTATGCAGCAGCAGCACCTGACAACTATTTAGGTTTCCTTGAGGATACACGAACTCTTCAAGCTGATTTGGATATGGTGGGACGCATAGATGAACTTGTTGGTTCATTTTTAAATCCATTTAAAAAAATCGGAGTTTCAGGTGTAGACACACCTTTCAGAACATCATATTCCACAGAGATGGATGGCTCACTTTTAGGGCAAAGAATGGTTATAAGTTCTCTTGCAACTTACAAGCAATGGAAAATCGACAATGATTTGGTGGGCAATAAGTATTACAATATACCTTTTTACCACGACCGATTTGCAAAGGCGCATCCTGGAGCGGCTCAAGTTCTTGATTTAGTAGTAGGTGGTACAGAATAAATAAAATTATTATGGGAAGATTTATAACTGTTATATTCGTTTTATTGCTAATTGGTTGTAGTCCGTATGATGAAAAAGATATAACTGTAACAAAGGATTATGTGATTAACCCTAATTGGGATAAACAAAATAATCGTTTTGATGTAAAAGTAATGAAACCCAAAGAAGGTTCAGCAAGTATAAATCCTGAAAATGCGACATCTCTTGAACTTCTAAATAATTTGATTGAAGATGAAAAATCGTCTTATGGTGCTAATGTCAAATATAATGGCAAAGATTATTCAGAGCGAAAGGTGCATTTTAATCAAGAAGATAATTTTGTGTGGAGAAAACCACCAAACATTGATCCGAATAGAGACACCACATACAAAACTATTGGTGCTTTGAAAAAAGAAACTTGGTATCTATTAGGAGGTTTATCAAAAGTGAATACACTATACTACATTTATATAAGTTCTTCGGGAAAATTATATAAGGTCCGTGTTCCTGCTTCAGATTGGACAAATATTTAACATATAACCGCTCAAAATGAGCGGTTTTTTTGTGCTTCACAGTAAAGCAACGTTTTTTTGAAAGAAGTCCTTAAACTTCTTAGAAGTGAGCATTTTATAAATCATCTTAAAGACAATGGCTCTATCATCAGTATCAAGCTTGAAAATCAAACGTAACTCTTCCTGTGCCTGTTTATCTTCAATAACAACTTCTTTGGACAAATCCCCGCTACCGCCAGTTCACCTTTTGGCAGACAGGTCTGCGACTGGTGGTTTGGATTAAGAGTAAATCTGAACAAAAAAACCTAACAGAAGCCACGACATGAGTTGTGGCTTTTTTGCTATCGGGATTTCCCACATACGTTCGAAATGACCTTTACTTTAAGAGCGTCATTTAGAAAGCGTAAAGCGACTGAGAAATCGCCCGTTCATGTGCGGTTAGCAAAGCGTATTGCGTTCCCACTTTACTGCCCAGTGTACAATCAGTATAAGCCCTAAATCCTTATGTTAATGGCCTAAACTTTATCCATTATCCGTTCATACCCGCACGGGACGGTATTCTTTCCAGCCGGTTATCAACCGTTCCAATACCTATAAAAAACCCGTTTTAGAACTTTTTTGGGAATCGCATGAAAATCATTTTTGAAGGTATAATACTACTATATTAAAAAAATATTACTACAGAGTTATAAAGATATTATTTAATAGTCGTTCCTGATAATTGTCAGTTTTAATAGGAAAAGGATGATATAATTTCAAGAAAGTTGTGTGGTTATCTCCATCAACATCAATCATTCATTAACTATAAAACCTTACGTATCATGAGACACTTCTTTTTTACTTTTTCACTCTTCTTGGTTTTTCAAGGCGCCACAGCGCAAATTGTTGCATGGCATTCCTATAAACTTATCGATATTACAAATAACACCCAAACCACCGTCACAGATGGTATGACATGGGATTTGGCCAATGGAAATGTTCTAAATGTAAAAGCTGAGGGCCAAGCAGGGGACAATATAAGGTTTACACTGAGCAACGGACATATTAGAAATACGGAATTTTCGGATCCTTATGCCTACCCCTCCGCTGGCTGGACCCCCGAAGTGAGCAGTGTGTCCTTCACCGTACAACATTGGGTTGATGGAGGACATGACGATGGTACCGATAATTTCACCATCAACTTTACGGACAGTACGCCTGCACCCGGTGGGAGCTACTGGATCCAAAGTGGTTCGGATATCCACTACAATGATGGGAATGTAGGAGTTGGCACAACCGCTCCCCAATCCAAAATTCATATTCAACAAAACAGTGCCGAGGGCCTTAGATTTTCCAGGGACAGTCATGATTCGTATGAATTACTCCTTGCCGGGACCAAAGGATTGTTCATAAAAAACCGAACCAACGGAACCGATGAAATGGCCTTTGATGGTAATGGGAACATAGGCATTGGAACTATTTCACCAGATGCCAAGCTGGCGGTAAAAGGAGACATCCATACTCAGGAGGTAAGGGTCGATCTTATTGGAGCCGTGGCACCGGATTATGTATTTAAAGAAGACTATGAGTTAAGAACCTTGATGGAAGTGGAAACCTTTATCAAAGAAAATGGTCATTTGCCCAATATTCCCTCTGCCTATGAAATGGAACAAAATGGCCTCATGCTCAAAGAAATGAACTTAAAACTGCTGGAGAAGGTCGAAGAATTGACACTTTATATTTTGAATCAGGACAAAATTCAAAGGCAACTGGAAAATCGAGTTAGGGAACTTGAAAAACGGGACCGGATTTTTATGTATTTTTGCCCACCTAAAATGCCCACGTGGTGGAATTGGTAGACACGCTACCTTGAGGGGGTAGTGGGAGCAATCCCGTGGAAGTTCGAATCTTCTCGTGGGCACAAAACCGGAATGCTGACAGAAAATCCTAGTCAGCATTACTATCTTCTCGCAGACATAACACCCATCCCTTGGTTTTCCGAGGGATTTTTTTGTCCAATAGGCCGCAAATACGGTGAATTGTTAAATTTTAACGCTTGTTTATCAACTTGGAAGGATTTAAATTGTAGATTTGTTTAACGATTCCAGATAAAAAATGAACAACGTTAAGAAATCCTTTAGTATCCGTGATATGGAGAACCTTTCAGGAATCAAGGCGCATACCATACGGATATGGGAAAAGCGCTATAATCTTTTTTCCCCCGAAAGGACAGTCACCAATATTAGGACGTATAGTTTAAAAAGTCTACAAAAATTATTAAACATTGTCCTGCTCTACCATAACGGCTATAAGATTTCCAAAATCGCCAAAATACCGGAAAGTGAAATTCCGGTCCTGGTCCGTGAAATTGTGGCCAAAAACAGTGAAAAGAGCCATGCCATAAATGCCTTTAAGCTCTCCATGATCAATTTTGATCAGGCCCTTTTCTTCAACACCTACAATAGCCTGTTGGCGGAACGTTCTTTTAGGGAAATCTTCATCGAGGTCTTTATCCCCTTATTGAATGAGCTTGGACTGCTTTGGCAAACGGATACCATTAGTCCGTCCCACGAGCACTTTATTACCAATCTCATCAAACAAAAGATATACATCAATACGGAGAAATTACAGATTATCGAACCTACCCGAAAGGACAAGGTTTTTGTACTGTTTCTCCCGGAGAATGAAATCCATGAGTTGGGACTGCTCTTTCTGAATTATGAAATTAACCTAAAAGGGTATAAGGCCATCTATTTGGGGCAGACCATGCCCATTGAAAACCTTGTGGACATCATCAAGTACTACGAAAACGTGCATTTTGTGTCCTACTTCACCGTTTCACCCACCAAGGACGAAATAGAAAAGTACATCGAAAACTTTGAAAAAGATGTGAACTCCCTGGGCAATTCCAAACTTTGGATATTGGGACATCAAGTGCAGCACTTATTGAATGAAGACCTTCCGGAGTCCATCAGGACGTTTAATTCCATTGAGCGTTTAATAAGTCATATTTAACCGCTTTTACAAAAAAATGAAGAAGGTTGTTATCATCGGTTCGGGTTTTTCCTCCCTTTCAGCGGCTTGTTATCTGGCCAAATCCGGATGCAAGGTCTCCGTATTTGAAAAGAACGGAACCGTTGGTGGCCGGGCCAGACAACTTCAAAAGGATGGCTTCACCTTTGATATTGGACCAAGTTGGTACTGGATGCCGGATATTTTTGAGAAATTCTTTTCTGATTTTGGCAAATCCACTTCGGATTACTATCAACTGGATAAATTGGACCCCGCCTATAAAATCTTCTTTTCCGATGATGTGATCACCATTGGTGACTGCATGGACAAAATATGTGAGGAGTTCGAACGGATTGAAACGGGAAGCAGTGAACCCTTGCGAAGCTTCATAGGGAAAGCCCAGGACAACTACAACATCGCCATCAATAAAATTGTCCTTAAACCGGGACTGTCCCCATTGGAGTTGGTCACCAAGGACACGGTGTTACGGGTGGATCAATTTTTTAGGTCCATTAGCCAGGAAGTCAGGAAAAGGTTCCAAAATCCAAAATTGATTTCAACATTGGAATTTCCCGTTTTGTTCCTTGGGGCAAAACCCAGTAAGACCCCTTCTTTTTACAGCTTTATGAACTTTGCCGATTTTGGTCTTGGCACATGGCACCCAAAAGGGGGCATGTACGAAATTATAAAGGCCATGAAAAGTCTGGCGGAAGAACTTGGCGTCCGTTTTTACACGAACAGCCCGGCAGAAAAGATCGAAGTAGCCCAAGGAAAGGTAAGTGGAATCGTTTCCAAAGGGAATAGGATTGTTGCCGATATTGTTATCAGTGGTGCGGACTACCATCATTCCGAAACCCTTTTGGACCACAAATACAGACAATATTCAGAACGCTATTGGGACAAAAAAACCTATGCCCCATCCTCCCTCCTATTTTATGTGGGTTTCAACAAAAAGCTGCACAACATAGAACACCACAACCTGTTCTTTGATACGAATTTTGAGCTGCATGCCGAAGAAATCTACGACCATCCCAAATGGCCATCCGAGCCGTTGTTCTATGCCAATTTTCCATCCAAAACAGATGGGACCATGGCCCCCGAGGGATGTGAGGCCGGCTTCTTTTTGATTCCCATTGCACCGGACCTGGAGGATACCCAGGAACTAAGGAACCAATATTTTGACATTATCATGGACCGTTTTGAAAAACGTACGGAACAGTCCGTTAAGGAAAACATTTTGTTCAAGGAAAGCTTTTGTGTGAACGATTTTGTGGAACAGTACAATTCGTACAAAGGCAATGCCTATGGCATGGCGAACACCTTGGCACAGACCGCATTTTTACGACCTAACCTAAAAAGTAACAAAGTTGAAAACCTCTATTTCACAGGACAATTGACCGTTCCAGGGCCAGGAGTACCCCCTTCCCTAATTTCTGGAAAATTGGTCTCTGAACTAACCCTAAAAAACTGTTGAAAATGAAAGCTATATTTGATAACGTTTCCTACGGCTGTAGTAAGCTCGTTACAGAATCTTACAGTACTTCCTTTTCATTGGCCACCAGAATGCTCGGAACCTCAATACGGAACGATATTTACAACATTTATGGTTTTGTCCGCTTTGCCGATGAAATTGTGGACACCTTCCATGATTACGATAAGGAAACCCTCTTCAATAATTTTGAAAAGGAACTCTACAGTGCCCTGGAAAATAAAATCAGTTTGAATCCCATTTTAAATTCCTTTCAATTTACATTCCACAGCTATGACATTCCCATGCACCTGGTTGAAGCATTTATGAAAAGTATGCGCATGGATCTGGTAAAAAAGGAATACGCCACTATAGCAGAATATAAGGAGTATATCTACGGCTCCGCCGATGTGGTAGGATTAATGTGCCTCTGTGTCTTTGTGAACGGGGACAAGGAAAAATACAACTCCCTGAAAGATGCCGCGATGGCCTTGGGTTCCGCTTTTCAAAAAGTGAATTTCCTTAGGGACTTAAAAGCGGATTACGAACTCTTGGAACGGTCGTATTTCCCCAATACCAATTTATTGGAACTGGATGAAGCTTCCAAAAAAAGGATTGTTGCGGAAATTGAGGCCGATTTTGCCAAAGGGTTCAGTGGAATAGAAAAATTACCCCCAGAAGCCAAGTTTGGGGTCTATACTGCATTTAAGTATTACAAAAGGTTATTGGACAAACTCAAAAAGACACCACCACTCGAAATAAAAAACACACGGATACGTGTTCCCAACTATGAAAAAATTGGGCTTTTGGCCAAATCCTATGTAAACTATAAGTTACATTTGGTGTAAGTATGAAACTCTTTCTTGGTATACTCATTTTTTTGGGAACCTTTGGCTTTATGGAATTTATGGCATGGTTTACCCATAAGTACATTATGCACGGTTTTCTTTGGAGCCTCCACAAGGACCATCACCATAAGGACCACGATTCCTGGTTTGAACGCAACGATGCTTTCTTCCTCTTTTATGCGGTGGTAAGCATGTCCTTTTTAATGATTGCGGACAACACCCCATTCTGGTATGGCTGGCCACTGGGCTTCGGTATTTTGGCTTATGGAATTGCCTATTTTGTGGTTCACGACATCTTTATCCACCAGCGTTTTAAACTTTTTAGGAATGCCAATAATTGGTATGCCCGAGGGGTAAGACGGGCCCATAAAATACACCACAAGCACCTGGGCAAGGAAGATGGGGAGAATTTTGGTATGTTGGTGGTTCCCTTTAAGTACTTCAAAAAATAATGCTTGAAAAGGCTGTGATCATTGGTGCCGGAATTGGAGGTTTGGCAACATCCATACGTCTTAGGGCCAAGGGCTATCACGTAACCGTTTTTGAGTCCAATGCCTATCCCGGAGGGAAACTTCATGAAAAAACGGTAAATGGTTTTCGGTTCGATATGGGACCATCACTGTTTACCATGCCATGGCTGGTTGATGAGCTTTTTCTCCTATGCAAAAAGAATCCCAAGGATTATTTTGATTACAAAAGAAAGAAAACCATCTGTAATTATTTCTGGCAAGATGGCACCACCTTTTCTGCGGCATCCACAAGGGAACGATTCATTGCCGAGGCATCCCAAAAGTTTAATGAACCTCCCCAAAAATTGCTGGCTTATTTAAATGGCAACCAACGAAAGTACGAACTGACCAGAGGTGTCTTTTTAGAGAAATCCCTTCACAAACTAAGCACCTACCTTTCCTTGGAAACCCTAAAAGCCGCCACTAAAATTGGGGTAATGGGAATTGATGAAAGTTTGAACGATTGGAACTCCAAATTCTTTGAAAACCCAAAACTGGTACAGCTGTTCAATAGATTCGCCACCTACAATGGTTCATCGCCCTACAAAACTCCGGGAATCATGTCCATGATACCACATCTGGAGATGGATTTGGGCACTTACTTCCCCTATGGGGGAATGCATCAAATAACAAGGTCCTTATACACTTTGGCAAAGGAAATTGGCGTGGAATTTAAGTTCAACGCCCCGGTAGAACGTATTGCCGTGAAGCACAAAAAGGTTTCGGGGGTGATAACCCCTTCCGGTGAGGAAAGTGCCTCCGTTGTGGTGAGCAATATGGATATTTTCCCTACCTACCAAAAACTTCTTGCCGATCAAGTCCAGCCAATGAAGGTTCTGGAGCAGGAACGTTCCAGTTCTGCCCTCATTTTTTACTGGGGAATACAAAGAACGTTCCCTCAGCTCGACTTACACAACATCTTTTTTAGTGCGGATTATGAATCCGAATTTGACTGTATTTTCAATAAAAGGACATTGTTTGAGGACCCCACGGTCTACATAAACATTACTTCCAAGGAAGAATCCAAAGATGCACCTAAAGGGTGCGAGAATTGGTTTGTGATGATCAACACACCCGGGGACTATGGCCAGGATTGGAAAACGTTAAAACAACAGGCCAGGAAGCGGATTATTGAAAAACTCAACTCCATATTGGGTTGTACGCTGGAGGACCATATTGTTGAAGAAATGGTATTGGAACCCAAGGGGATTGAAGCGAATACCAGTAGTTACCGAGGGGCATTGTACGGCGCTGCAAGCAATTCCAAATTTTCGGCTTTTTTAAGACATCCCAATTTTACCAATAAAATAAGGGGCCTGTACTTCTGTGGTGGTTCCGTGCATCCCGGAGGGGGAATACCCCTTTGCCTGCTTTCGGCCAAAATAGTATCGGACCTGGTTAAAAAACCTGCCCTATGAAGCATATGGTTCCACAAAAAGTATATCTATCCCTATTCCTTATCTGGCTTTTTCATATTAGCGGTATCATTGGAATTGCATTGGGCCATAAGGAATGGTTTATTCCAAAAACCCCTTTAAATCTTTTGGTGTGCACCGCACTTTTTATTTGGATCTATCCGCTTGATTCAAAAAGAAAATGGGGCATTTTTGGATTGTTTTTCTTTATTGGAATGTTCCTGGAGTGGCTGGGGGCCAATTATTCCCTATTGTTCGGCAGTTATGATTATGGTGAAAACTTGGGTTATAAAGTGGACGGTGTTCCCCTTTTTATCGGAATAAACTGGGCATTGTTGACCTTTATCACCGGGGAGCTTTCAAAAAAAGCTGCCAAAAACATTTGGTTTAGGGCAACCATAGGAGCGTTGCTGATGGTATTTCTGGATTTTTTAATGGAACAGAGTGCCCCAGGTTTTGACTTTTGGAGTTTTGGGGAACACGTTCCCCTGGAAAACTACGTTACATGGTTCCTGGTCGCCTTTATATTCCAAATCGTATTCCAAAAAACGAAAATGGAGGGGAACACGAATATTAGTCTGCATTTATTTTTGGCCCAAATGGTGTTCTTTGGATACTTTATGGTATTCCCTGTTTAGTTAAACCGGGAATGGGATTTTCCCCATTCCAGGTTCCCATGGACCTATAGGGTTGGAACCTCGCAAACAACTCTTCCCGATACCATCCCAATTCCCGGGTCTTCCCAATAGCCTTTACATGGCCCTGGGTCTGATAGGCAAATGCATTCAAAGAAGCTTCATCCTTCCAAACGCTAAAGGTTGCCATTTGTTGAAATGGGACCTCCCCTACCCCTTTGGTGTACATCAAACCGTTGTTTCCCCAGAGCTCCGTTTGGGATTTTGGGACAAATTTCCAGAATTTCCACAAAAACCTTGTCTTGATCGTGGCGCGGGTCAGGGCAGCCACATAGGGAATTTGATCGGTTAGGGTATCCGATTTTTTAAATGGATTTGAGCCATCCCAATGTCCTCGGGCAATTCGGTTCCTAAGGTATAAAACCCAATGCTCTTTTGACATTTTTTGGTAATGGTGAAAAAGTCCGTTTGACGAAAAAAACCTGTCCGCGGCAGCTTCATCGGACCATGTCTGTAGTATGGCGTACACGGACCAATCCGGAAATGGGTTGAACTGGGCTTTTCCGGTACCCATAAGTTTATAGAATTCCATTCCCTCAACATGTCGCATTCGCGCATGTGCAAACTGCATCATACCAAATGCCCATATTTTTCCCTTGAGGCCTGTAAACCTAAAAAAACTTATGGTGGTTAGCTGTCCCATTATTTTTTCGTCCAATGGCTCCATAAGCTAAGATAGGATTTAGGGAGAAGCAAAAGCATCACATTTTTACGTAAAATGGGAATTGGCCTATTGCAGCAACAACCCATCAATAAGCTTATGGACTTTAGAGGTGTTCCAATCCGCTATACCTTCTTGTTCAACCACGATAAAGCCTTCTTTATCTATGAGATAGGAATATGGGGGTTTGGGAATTTCCAGGGGAGCCCTATCACCAATAACCAGGTAGGTCAATGGAAAGGTGAACTGCTGTTTTTCCATGAACTCCTCCACAGGAGGTCGCTCCTCGTCCGTAATGATATAAAAGTCAATTTTACCCTGGTATTTTTCATATAGGGATTGGATACTTGAAAGTTCGGCCTCGGAAGGTAGGCGCCAAGATGCCCAGAAATTGATAAAAACCACCCTCCCCCTTGATGCTTCAAAATTGAAAAAATTCCAATCGGCGTCCTTCAAGCGCCAATTGTAATCCGGTAGTTGTTTCCGTTTGGAAACCTCAACAACATCCGGAGAGAAGGAGAAAAGTCGATTTAAAAATATTTTCCCATAATGACCAAGTGGGGTTACAAAAAAAGCAAGAACAACAAGAATGAGCAGGACATTGAGGAACGTCTTCTTTTTGGTCATAATGAATTGGGTTACGTACTATCAAAAAACTCCTGACGAATCAGGAGTTTTTTGGGTTATCATTTTATTTGGCTTATGCGTTCTCCTTTTTAATCACATTTAGGGCAGAACCTTCTTTGAACCAACCAATCTGTGCATCATTATAACTATGGTTGGCTATTACAACATCCTTGCTGCCATCGGCATGGACCACCTCAATGGTCAATGGTTTTCCCGGTGCAAAAGCGTCTATGTCGACAAAGTTGAACGTATCATCCTCTTGAATCAAATCATAGTCATTCTCATTGGCAAAAGTGAGGCCCAACATTCCTTGTTTTTTAAGGTTGGTCTCATGGATCCTTGCAAAGGATTTAACCAAAACGGCAGCTACACCCAGGTGACGGGGCTGCATGGCAGCGTGCTCACGTGATGAGCCCTCGCCATAGTTATGGTCCCCTATTACAATGGTCTTAATACCATTTTTCTTGTATTCCCTCTGTGTATCTGGAACCGCACCATATTCCCCTGTCAATTGGTTCTTGACAAAATTGGTCTTTTTATTGTAGGCATTGACGGCCCCAATAAGGGTATTGTTGGCAATATTGTCCAAGTGACCACGGTACCTCAGCCATGGGCCCGCCATGGAAATATGGTCCGTAGTACATTTTCCAAATGCTTTAATGAGCAATTTCATTCCCTTTAGACTTTCGGGCTGAATGGGTTCAAAAGGAGCTAAAAGTTGCAAACGTTGTGACTCCGGGGAAACGATGACCTCTACCTGACTGCCGTCTTCTTTGGGAGCAATATATCCTGCATCCTCAACGGCAAAACCTTCTGGCGGAAGTTCATACCCCCTTGGTTCGTCCAACATGACTTCTTCACCATCCTCATTGATCAGTTTGTCGGAAACTGGATTAAAATCCAACCGACCAGCTATGGCGATGGCGGTAACCAGTTCCGGAGAACCTACAAAGGCCATGGTATTTGGGTTTCCATCCGCCCTTTTGGCAAAGTTTCGGTTAAAGGAGTGCACAATGGTATTTCTAGGGCCATCCGCTGCCTTATCTCCATAACGATCCCACATCCCAATACAAGGCCCGCAGGCATTGGCAAAAACGGTAGCGCCAATATTGTTGAAGGTATCAATGAATCCATCCCTTTCAATCGTATAACGAACCTGTTCCGACCCTGGGGTGATGGTAAACTTGGACTTTGTTTTCAAGTTTTTGTCCGCTACTTGCTTGGCCAATGAGGCCGCCCTTGAAATATCTTCATAGGACGAATTGGTACAAGAGCCTATTAAGCCCACCTCAACATTCAATGGCCAATCGTTTTCCTTTGCGGCCTCACTCATTTTAGAGATAGGGGTCGCCAAGTCCGGGGTAAAAGGCCCGTTTAAATGGGGTTCCAAGGTATTTAAATCTATTTCTATGACCTGATCAAAGTATTTTTCCGGTTCATCATAAACCCCGGCGTCCGCAGTAAGGTGTTCCTTTACTTCCAAAGCAGCATCCGCAACATCCGCCCTATTGGTACCCCTAAGGTAACGGTCCATGGACTCATCATAACCAAAAGTGGAAGTAGTAGCACCTACTTCTGCGCCCATATTACAAATGGTCCCCTTACCGGTACAGGACATGGCCAAGGCACCTTCTCCAAAATATTCTATGATGGCCCCTGTTCCCCCCTTTACGGTCAAAATATCCGCCACTTTGAGAATAACATCCTTAGGAGCGGTCCACCCCGAAAGTTTTCCTTTCAATTTTACCCCAATAAGTTTGGGGAATTTTAGTTCCCATGGCATTCCCGCCATGACGTCAACAGCATCTGCTCCCCCAACGCCAATAGCTACCATTCCCAACCCTCCGGCATTTACCGTATGGGAATCGGTACCAATCATCATACCCCCTGGAAAAGCATAATTCTCCAAGACAACTTGGTGGATAATACCTGCTCCGGGCTTCCAAAATCCAATCCCGTATTTATTGGAGACCGACTCCAAAAAGTCGAACACTTCGTTACTGGTTTCATTGGCACGTTTTAAATCGGCATCGGCGCCTACTTTGGCTTGAATCAAGTGATCGCAATGAACTGTAGTGGGAACGGCAACTTTGGGCTTCCCGGCATGCATAAATTGCAATAGTGCCATCTGGGCGGTAGCATCTTGGCAAGCTACCCTGTCCGGGGCAAAATCCACATAATCCTTGCCCCTTTGAAAGACCGTAGTAGGATTTCCGTCCCAAAGATGGGAATAAAGGATTTTCTCTGCTAAAGTCATAGGTCTAGCAAGGAGTTCCCTGGCCTTGTCCACACGTTCCCCCATGTGGGCATAGACCTTTTTGATCATATCAATATCAAATGCCATGTTGAATTATTTTTAAAGAATTTGGTATTTCCGTAAAAATACAAAAACCAAAAGTATTTTTTGCCTCGAATTCTTACGATAAAATCAATTTAAACTAATTCTATTTCATCGTATTCACATAAAGTACAAATCGTTGTTTTCCGGCCCTATGGGATAGATGGTAGTGACTTGGTTATGGTGGATCCAAACAGAAGGTAGGCTGTTCAATCAGACAGGTAGTTCCCTATTTCCTACTTCGCTACGTTGACCGATCGCGTTTCCCGAATTACGGTGACTTTAACTTGGCCGGGATACGTCATATCCGTTTGCACCTTTTGTGAGATGTTGAAAGAAAGTTCTGCCGCCTGATCATCACTTACTTTTTCGCTCTCTACAATTACACGTAGTTCCCGACCGGCTTGTATGGCATAGGCTTTTTGCACACCGTTGAAACCAAAGGCAATATCCTCCAAGTCCTTTAATCGTTGAATATAGGAATCCAAAACTTGTCTTCTTGCTCCCGGTCTTGCCCCACTAATGGCATCACAAACTTGGACAACCGGAGAAATGAGGCTCGTCATTTCAACCTCATCATGGTGGGCACCAATGGCATTGCAGACTTCCTTCTTCTCCCCAAATTTTTGTGCCCATTTCATTCCCAAAATGGCGTGTGGGGTTTCTACCTCAGCCTCAGAGTTGGGTACTTTACCTATATCGTGTAAAAGACCGGCCCTCTTGGCCAATTTTGGGTTCAATCCCAATTCGGCCGCCATTACGCCACAAAGTTTGGCCACTTCACGGGAGTGCTGCAATAAATTTTGTCCGTAGGAGGATCGGTATTTCATTCTTCCCACGGCCTTGATCAATTCAGGGTGCAATCCATGAATACCCAGATCAATTACCGTTCGCTTTCCTATCTCAATGATTTCCTCATTGATTTGCCTTTCGGTCTTTTTAACGATTTCTTCAATTCGGGCAGGGTGGATTCGACCATCGGTCACCAAACGGTGCAGGGACAAACGGGCAACTTCACGCCTGACGGAATCAAAACACGAGAGAATAATTGCTTCTGGGGTATCATCCACAATGATCTCAACTCCGGTGGCGGCTTCAATGGCACGGATATTTCGGCCCTCCCGACCTATAATCCGTCCTTTTACATCGTCCGATTCCAGATTAAAGACCGAAACGCAATTTTCCACGGCCTCTTCGGTTCCAATACGTTGAATAGTGTTAATGACTATTTTACGGGCCTCTTGTTTTGCAGTAAGTTTGGCCTCCTCCAATGTCCCCTGCAGATAGGCCATGGCATCTGTCTTGGCCGTCTCTTTTAGGGACTCCAACAACTGGGCTTTTGCATCTTCTGCAGAAAGTCCGGAGATGACCTCCAATTGTTGTACCTGACTTTTATGTAATTTTTCAACTTCGGACTTTTTCTTGTCCAAAATCTCGCTTTTATACTCAACCTCCTTTAACCGGCTCTCCAACTGCTCGTTCAGTCGTTTGTTCTTGGAGAGCTCATTACTTATTTGGGATTCTTTGTCCCTTGTCCGTTTTTCGGCCTCGGCTATTTTTTTGTCTTTTCCGATAATGACCTTTTCATGCTCTGCTTTGAGTTCCAGAAACTTTTCCTTGGCCTGAAAAATCTTGTCCTTCTTGATGTTCTCTCCTTCCTTCTTTGCTTCCCTGATGATATTTGATGCCTCTTTCTTGGCGTTTGAAATTGTTTTTGCAGCGCTCCCCTTTTGCAACATCTTAACTATGGCAAAACCTATTGCCAGACCCACCACTGCCGCTATAATAAGTGTAACGGTATTATCCATTTTACTGAGTTTGGTTTAAAAAAAAAGCCCACATCGGCTGAAGTTCTGTACAAACTCCAATAAACAGGTTTAGGGCTAACAAGCTGCTCAAGGATCCTTATACAGGTAAGGCCTGCTTTTACAACCTAAACTCACCCTTTTTAATTGTAATAGTGTTGAGTTTGTCAAAAAAATAATACCAATGTGGGCAGTAACAATATATTTTAAAGAACTTATTCCGCACCTAATTTGGTGTGTACCAATTCATCCAAAGCCTTCAATCTCTTTTTGGCCTCTTGGGTACTTTCGGATTCATTTATTCCACTCTGCTCTATTTTGGATGCAAATTGTAAGGCACACATGGCAAGAACGTCCTGCTTATCCCTTACAGCGTAATTCTGCTCAAACTTTTTAGCCAAATAATCTATATTCTTGGCTGCTTTCCGTAACCCCTCCTCCTGCTTGGGGTCTATGGTCAACGGGTACACCCGATCAACAATAGAAAGCTTTATTTTGAGCTTTTCATCCATATGTTCTACCCTATTCCGCCAACTGTGCAATACAACTGTCCAATTCCCGGATAAGGGTATTTATTTTGAGCTTAGCTTCTGTTTTGTTCGTATTACTGCCTAGCATGGAACTTGCAAGCTTTAAGGATTCATACTTTTCCTCCCATTCCGCTAGGGCAATCTTAGTTTTTTCATGCGATTCCAATACATTGTTCAACTCCATTTTCAACTTGGCGTTGGCTTGGTTGAGCACCTCCAAACGGTGTAGGAGTTTACTAATCTTATTCTCTAAGGAATCGACAATTTCAATAAGTTCACCCATCTGCAAATTGCAATGCGTATTCAAACAAAGTTAACCAACCTTAATCAACCGAGCAATTCTTTTTGCAATATTCTTCCAAGCCCACAAGGAATTGCCCTTCAGTTTGGCACTGGTTTTGATTTTGTTGGGTATTGGTTACTTTTGAAACGTAAATCTATGAGCTTCATGACGGGAACACGATTCGCCTGTGTAGTATACTTTATTGTTTTTTGTTTAAATGCCCAGGAAAAGTACCCTAAGGACGTCTTTAGATCTCCGTTGGATATTCCCTTGATATTGTCCGGCACCTTTGGGGAATTGCGTTCCAATCACTTTCACAGCGGTATTGATATCAAGACCCAACAACGGCAAGGATTACCGGTTTACGCCATAGCCGATGGCACCGTCACCCGAATCAAAGTTTCATTATATGGCTATGGAAAGGCATTGTACGTAGCCCATCCCAACGGTTTCACTTCTGTATACGCACATTTGCAAAAATTTGGGCCAAATATCGAAGACCATATTAAGGAGGTACAGTATGGCAAAAGAAAGTATGAAGTGGAGACATTTCCCGAATATGGTCAACTCGAAGTAAAGAAAGGTGATATTATCGCTTACACGGGAAATACCGGCGGCTCTTTTGGGCCCCACCTTCATTTTGAAATTAGGAACAGTGTTACGGAGAAACCCACCAACCCCCTATTGTATGGTTTTGAGGTAAGGGATGCCACAAATCCTGAACTTATTGGACTTTTTGGATACCCGCTCTCCAAGGATTCCCATATCAATCAAAGTGCAGATAGGGTCCAGTTGAATTTTACCAGACAGTCGGATGGTTCCTTTTTGGCCGATGAGCTTACCGCCATAGGGACCATAGGTATTGGATTTAATGGTTTTGACCGTCAGGACATGGCCGCCAATAAAAATGGGATATATTCCGTTAGGCAATCGGTCAATGGAAAGGTCCACACCGAATATGATTTTGAAACCTTCTCTTTTGGGGAGACGCGTTATATCAATACCCTTATCGACTTTTGCCATTATAGCAAATACCAACAGCGTATCCAAAAGGTATTCAAGGAACCTTATAACAAACTCAATATTTATAACCACCTCCATCTCAATGGCAAACTGGTCATACAAGAAGGTATGAATTATACGGTGGAGCTCTTACTTTCCGATTTTGAGGGCAATCAAACCAAGGTTATGATTCCCATTCTTGGAAAGAAAGGATCCCTTAAACCTTCCAAAACGGTGGATTCCACAGGAAGTCTTTTAATTGCCAACAAACCCAATAGTTATGATTTGGAATCGGCAAAAGTGTATTTTCCCGAAAGTACGTTTTACCGGGACTTCCATATTAATTTGAAAAAAGGAAGGGATACCATTGCAATACACGACAAAACGGTTCCCGCGCACAGAAATTTCACCCTCACTTTTGATGTTTCAAAAATAGATCCGGAGGAAAAAAAGCAACTTTTTATCGCGCACTTAAATGATGACCTAAAACCCAGATATTCCAAGACATACAAAAGAGGCAATACGTTTACCACCAGAACAAGAAGCCTTGGGAAATACACCTTGGCAAAGGACACCGTTCCCCCAAAAGTAAATCCAAGAAATTTTAAGCCCAATCAGTGGCTCAACAACTACCGATACCTAAGTCTGACCATTTCGGACGACTTAAGCGGTATCCGCTCTTACGATGCCTACCTAAATGGGGAATGGATTTTAATGGAATACGAACCCAAAAGAAAGACCATCACCTATAATTTTGACGATAAAACGGTAGAACAAACGCAATGTGACCTTAAGGTAGTCGTTACCGATAATGTAGGCAATACCACCACTTTTGAAGAAACCTTCTTTAGAAAATAGCAGATGGACCAATTTCCCGGTCGTCCTATTCGCCGTTTTTTCAATGGTATCGTTTTCATTTGGGCAAACTGCGGTCGTGTCCGGTCATGTGCTTAATGAGCAACAAGAACCTTTGGCCAATGTCAATATTTCCGTTTCTGGAACAGGAACAACAACAAACGTCAATGGTTTTTATCTCCTTGAACTGGTAGCGGACAGAAAAATGACCATTGTCTTTTCACATCTTGGTCATGAAGATGTTGTTTTAAAGGACATTATTTTGACCACCAATGAAATTTTTGAGTTCAATCCGGTGATGGCCTTAAAGACCATCCAAATTGCCGAAGTAAAGGTCACTCCAACGGGACAACGCAGTGTCACCGGCGCCACAACGATCACCCCGGAAATCGTCCGAAAAATACCAGGGGTCAATGCAGGAGTGGAGAATATTTTAAAACTCTTGCCGGGGGTTTCCTTTAACAATGAACTGAGTACCCAATACAATGTGCGTGGTGGAAATTTTGATGAAAACCTGGTTTATGTCAATGGCATTGAAGTGTACAGACCTTTCTTGATTCGATCGGCACAACAGGAAGGATTCAGTTTTGTGAACAGCAGCCTAGTGGAAAATGTAAGCTTTGCCGCAGGCGGCTTTCAGGCTAAATACGGCGACAAACTTTCCTCAGTACTCGATATTACCTACAAAATACCTTCATCTTTTTCCATAGCGGTAGAGGGTAGTCTTCTTGGTGCCAGCAGTACATTGGAAACCGTTTCGAAAAAAAAGAATTTCACCACCATTACCGGGGTTCGTTACAGAAATAATGCCCTATTTGTGAATAGCCAACAGACCCTGACCAATGTTGTCCCCATCTTTTTTGATGCCCAGACCTATATGACCCATCAAATAAGTGACCGTTTAAAACTGGGGTTTTTGGGAAATATTTCCATAAACAACTATAAAAATGAGCCCATTTCCAGACAGACCAATTTTGGGAGTCTATTGGAACCCAGGGCACTGGTTGTTTTTTATGAGGGAAAGGAACAAAATAGTTACGAAACCCAATTTGGAGCTTTAAAGGCCGATTTTTTGATGAATGAGGATGTCAAACTCAGTTTTACCTCATCAATTTATCATGCCCTGGAAGAGGAGTTTACAGATGTCATTGCCAACTATGAGCTTGGGGAGATCGATACCAATCTTGGAAGTGAGAACTTAGGTGAAGTAACCCAAAGCAGGGGGATTGGTTCCCAGTTCAATAGGGCAAGAAACCAACTGGATGCATTGATTGTGAACCTTACCCATAGGGGAATACTCAAAAAAAATGGAAAGTCATTGGAATGGGGGTTACGTTATAGCCATGAAGATTTTCGAGACCGATTGAATGAAGCCGAGTTTCTGGATTCTGCTGGTTTTTTCATAAGACCTCCCAACGCTGGATTGGTAAACAATGAGCCCGAAGAGCCTTTTGAAGGGGCTATTGTTCCTTTTGAAAGCGCAAGGGCCACCAATTTTGTGCAAACGGATCGTTTTTCCGGGTTCCTTCAGTTCGGCAACCAAACCCGCTGGGGTGAAAACGCCATTTACTACAATTTGGGGATCCGGGCGCAACAGTGGATCATATCCGGCGAAGGATTTGAAAGCAACCATCAATTTTTGTTGAGCCCCAGGGCACAATTTGCCATAAAACCGAACTGGGAAAATGACGTCTTGTTCAGATTGGCCATCGGCAGTTATCAACAACCTCCATTTTATAGGGAGCTACGCGACATCAATGGACTGGTAAATCCTGAGGTGGAAGCGCAGAGATCTATACACTTCGTTGCTGGAAACGAGTACAGTTTTTCACTGTTCGATAGACCTTTTACCCTTATTAGTGAGGCCTACTACAAAAAACTGGACAATGTAAATACCTACACAGTTGAAGATGTCAGGATACGTTACAGGGCAGATAACATTGCCAAGGCCTTTGCCTATGGATTTGACTTTAGACTTAATGGCGCCTTTATCCCTGGAGCGGAATCATGGATAAGTCTGGGGTATTTACAGACAAAGGAAAACATAGGGGACAGAGGATATATTTCCAGGCCAACGGACCAGCGATTGAAGCTGGGTGTATTGTTCCAGGATTATATGCCCACGATTCCCAATATGAAACTGTACGTAAACCTGGTCTACAATACCGGGGTACCAGGAGGTTCCCCAAACAATGCGGATCCCTACGATTTTCAGAATAGATTAAGAGATTATAGACGGGCAGATTTGGGCATTTCCTATATTTTTGCCGACAGAAACAGCAGGTACCAAAAGGGACATTGGTTATATGGGTTTAAGGAGTTGGACATGGGATTTGAGATTTTCAATATTTTCAACAACCAGAATTCCATAACCAATACATGGGTAAGGGATGTTGACACCCAACAACAATTTGCAGTGCCCAATTTTTTGACATCCCGTTTACTGAACGTTAAATTACGTATGAAGTTTTAAGGTGTATAATGAAAAAACTGGTTTTCTTTTTTTGTATCCCTTGGTTTTTTTTGGGCAATGCCCAAAAGGACATCTTTGAAAGCAGTCGTTTTGACACGCTTTCCGAGGATCATGAGGTTTTGGCCATTGTTCCCTTTATCACACAATTGGAACTGGAGCGCAACATTTCCAGTGATGAGTTAAGGGAACTCGCAAAAAAAGAGGGGTATGCCGTACAGGATGCTTTGGAGACCTATTTCTCCCGCAGAAAAAAACGTAAGAAATTCAACGTGGATTTTCAAAATGTGGAAGAAACCAATGCACTACTACTAAGGAATGGCATCACTTATGAGAATATTGACGTCCAAACCGTAAAGGAATTATCGGAAATTCTTGGTGTGGACGGTATAATCAGTGGCACCCTTGACCTAAACGTCTTACTTTCCAAAGGTGTTTCCACGGACTTTAGCTTATTGGACTATTTCAGGGGAAATGCCAATTTTGGAAGGATAGGAATCAAAATCAGTGATGGAGCCACTGGCAAGCTGCTCTGGAAGTATGAAAAGGTCATCACCAAAAAGACGGGAAAGAACACGGATGAACTTATTGACAAAATGATGAAAGCGGCTTCCCGAAAATTTCCCTACGATAAAGAGAAAAAACGAAAAAAGAAGGTTTAACCCTTTACCCCGCTGCAAAATCCTTCAAAACGGCAATGGTATAGTCCAATTCTTCTTTGGTATTGTATTTTGAAAAGGAAAATCGCAAAGAGGGTTTTTTAAGCTCTTCTTCGGATAAGATTTCCTGCAGTACATGGGACCCTTTGGTGCTCCCAGATTGGCACGCACTCCCTTTGGAGCAAGCTATTCCCTTTAAATCCAAGTGAAACAATAACATTAGGGATTTTTGGGCATCCAGGGGCAGCCGTACATTGGTCAACGTATAGGTACTGCGCTCCATATCGCCGGAAAGGCCATTAAACTCAATGTTGGGTATCTCGGTTTTGAGTTTTTCCACAAAATACTTTTTGAGTTCGGTCACATAGGCCTTTTCGTCACGCAAATTGTCGTAGGACGCTATAAAGGCCTCTTCAAGCCCCACAATATTGTGAAAGGGTTCCGTCCCCGCCCTAAATCCCCGTTCCTGTGCCCCGCCCACTATAAGGGGCCTTAACCCGGAATTCTTTCGTACAAAGGCAAAACCAATCCCTTTGGGACCGTGAAATTTGTGTGCCGCCGCTGTCATGAAATCCACGGGAACTTCCTGGGCATTCCATTCAAAATGACCAATGGACTGTACCGTATCTGAATGGAAAAGGGCATCGTAGTCCCGGCAAAGCATTCCTATCGCCGCAATGTCAATGAGGTTTCCTATTTCATTGTTCACATGCATTAAGCTGACCAGTTTTTTGGAAGCATCCCCCGCCAGTAAGTGCTCCAGATGATTTAGATCGGGATTTCCATGCCCATCCAATTGCACAAAGCGCAAGGCGATACCGTATTCCTTCTCCAATTCTTCTGCCGTATGCAAAACCGCATGGTGTTCAATTTTTGAGGTAATGATCGTTTTCACGTCCAAATCCCTAACGGCACATCTTAAAATCATGTTATCCGCTTCAGTCCCTCCTGAAGTGAATATGATTTCAGAGGGATGGGCATTCAAATATTTGGCAATGGTCTTTCTTGTTTTTTCGATTGCCGTCTTCGCCGATCTTCCAAAACTGTGGGTAGACGAAGGGTTTCCGAAGCAGTTGGCCAAGGCATCCTGCATTTTTATAATGACCTCGTCCCTAACCTGTGTGGTGGCGGCATTATCCAAATACACTTTTTGCATACGACTATATGGATTTAAAATCGTCCAAAAATAGCCAATACTGCGTTAATTTCTTCCAAATAAAAAAGGTCATTAAAGTAGGGTGCACTGAATTTGCCCTAAATTTGACTTCATGAAAAAAATAACTGTTGCACTTTTACTTGTCTCTGTCATAGCTTGTAGTGATGGGGATTTGCAGATTGAAAATATAGATTTTGACGAAGGTACAGTCGCTTTTTGCCCCGTGCAGTTTAATCAAACGGATCTCCAAAGAACCCTCTTTTTTAAGATAGTTGAAGACGAAGCGCTTATACTACAGCTCCAATCTGGTCTGATAGCCAATGAAACCTCTTCAGAGCCCGCAACGAGCAGTTTGGCAAATCAATCCACCCTAACCTACAGGCTTTTTTCGGAAAACGTGGCGAATACCTATTTCTGTAGTGATATTCCACCTGCCACACCCACAATTTTGGAAGAGACCACGGCAAGCGCGGGTGTTTTGAGTTTGATATCTTCCGTGGATACGGTAACCAGTGCCACTAAAACCTATGCCCATGATATCAGTATTTCGGACTTGACCCTACTCGGCAACAACGGAGAACGAATAACCGATCAACCGGGTTTGGATTTTGGTACCTACACCACCACGGTTGACAGCAGTGTTGACCTTGTTTTTTCCAATTACAACAGTTCAGTCATAGCCAGTTGTGGAACCGAAGGGGCCAACGTACAGCTTTTTAAAGTTATAAATGATGAAGCCATAGGTCTGGAGTTTCCAAGTTCAATTCTGATCAATGCGGTTACCAGTGAACCAAGGACAGTTACTCTAGGGAATATGGTCAATGACACAACAGCCATGTTTACCAATAGGGTTTTTCGAAAAATTGTGACTGATGAAACCATTTGTACCCTAACAACGGATGACCCCGATTTGGTAAATTCATTTACTACCATTTCGGGTATGCTCTCCATTACCACTGTGCAAGGCGCTGATAGCACACCGGAAAATCCAAGCTTTGACCATACCTTTACCTTAAGTAGTTTTATAGTGCAGGACGCCAACGAAAACAACGCCCCTGAAATAGAAACCTATGTTTTCGGGACGATTACTACCAGAACCAATTAGGAATTTTGGTAAATGTACACTTCGGTAGCCCCAAGGCCATATTTCTGGTATTCGGCATCGTAAAAATCAACTGGATATTTTTTAAAGAGATAGTTCAATTCTTCCTTAAGTATTCCTTCTCCTACGCCATGGATGAAGACCACTTTCTGAATTCGTTTGTCAATGGCAAATTCCAATTGGCGTTTGGCGGTTTCCACCTGTAGATTTAACATATCAAAATTGGTCATTCCCCTGGTTGAATTGGTCAACTGATGGATATGCAGGTCCACTTCCATTTTAGGGGCATTGCGCTCTTTGGGTTTGGGTACCTTTATTTTCTTTTTTTCCGGCCTTTCCTTTTCTTTTTTTGCCTGAAAAGCTTCATAATTTCCCACATTTAGTGCCCTTCCCGATTTTATCAATTGGGAACTGGGAAATTGTAGGGGAAAACCATCTTTTGTTTCAAGGGTAATGACCGTTCCTTCAATGGCGATAACAATCCCTTCAATGGCCTCATCCAAAACCTCGACCTTATCCCCCAATTCAAATCCTGCCATGACCCTAAATTTTATGCTCTTATTACTCCAAAACTAAAAATAATAGTATTTTAAGCCTGTAAAAAGTTAAAGCATGGATTCTACGGCAAACATATCTTATATGGGGCTTCAAGATTATATGCTCCCCTGTTACACCAAACAGGTGCTGGGCTTTGACTGTCCAGGATGTGGTTTACAGCGGGCGATCCTCCTGTTTTTTAACGGGGATTTCATCGCCGCTTTTTATATGTATCCCGCTATTTTTACATTAATTCCCCTGGCATTGATACTGGTGCTCAATAAATTTTTCAATTTAAGATATGCCAATCAATCCATCATTTGGCTCAGTATTGCTTCCGTAGCCTTAATTTTAATCAACTACATCATAAAACTGATACACTAAACACTTTAAATTATGGAACAACAAAAACTACCGAATGTTACTATTTCTTTGGTATTGGCCATCATTTCTTTTTTATGCTGTTGCTTCAGCATGGGAATTGGGGGGATACTGCTCTCCGGAATTGCCTTTATATTGCTGAGAAAAGATGAAAAACTCTACTTGTCAAGCCCAGAAAGTTATAGTAATTACAGTCAATTAAAAACTGCAAAAATTATAACCATAATAGGATTGGTATTGGGTGTCTTGACACTTTTATGGTCTTTATACCAAATAAACCAATTAGGCGGATGGGAAGGATATATGGAAAGGGTAAATGAAATGATGGAACAATACGGCGTTGAAACCGAATAATCCATATCCAGCATGAGCCAACAACCCCTACCGGGCGCCAGTACCGTACTGACCATGGGAATTATTTCCATTGTGGGTTCACTCATCTGTTGTGGGCCCTTTGCCATCATTTTTAGCATTATTGGACTGGTAAAGGCCAAAAGTGCCGAAGCACTGTATAATGAAAATCCCGAATTATACAGTGATATCAGTAATGTGAAGACAGGAAGGATACTTTCTTATATAGGATTGGCATTATCACTGATCATGCTTGTTCTATTCATATTGTATTTTGGATTTATCATCGCCCTGATCAGTTCGTCGGGGGAGTTTTCCGAAAGTTTTTAAAAAAGGCCCCGTAATTCGGGGCTTTTTTAATTCGCCACCTCACTCATAAATTTTAATCGGTAGATACGGAGTTCCTCCTCTTCATAATCCCCATCAAATTCCCCCATGGCAACGGTTATGGAATCGGTTTCGGCTTCCAGAAAATACTCATGGATCTCCTCTTGTTGGTCTTCATCCAGGATTTCATCCACCCAATATCCAAGATTTAATTTAGTACCGCTAAAGACGATCTGTTCCATGTCTTTGATCAAATCCGGAAGTTCCAGGCCTTTGGCGGCGGCGATATCATCCAAGGGCAATTTTCTGTCCACGCTTTGAATGATGTATAGCTTTAGACCGGAATTTGCTCCCGTGCTTTTTACCACCAAATCGTCCGGTCTAATGATATCGTTCTCTTCCACATAGCTGGAGATAAGTTCCACGAAAGGTTTCCCATATTTTTTTGCCTTTCCTTCCCCCACACCATGTACATTGAGCAATTCTTCCATGGTAATGGGATATTTGAGGGCCATATCATCCAAAGAAGGGTCTTGAAAAACTACAAAAGGAGGCACATCATTTTTTTTGGCCTCCCTTTTTCGTAAATCCCGAAGTAACTTTAAAAGCTTCTCATCCGCTGCATTGCCTGCGGATTTCCCATTGGTAATGATACTGGAATCTTCCTCTTCTTTGTATTCATGGTCCTTGGTCATTAGGAAAGAAACCGGGTCCGCTAAAAATGCCTTCCCTTTTTCCGTGACATGCAATACCCCGTACTGTTCAATCTCTTTTTGCAAATAGCCTGCCACCAAAACCTGTCTGATCAAGGCCATCCAGTACTGCTCATCCTTGTCTTCGCCAATACCAAAAATTTCCTTTTCCTCCGTTCTATGTGAAGAAATCAACGCATTGGTCTTCCCCACCAAGGTTTTAACGATTTCCTTGGTCTTGAATTTTTCCATGGTATCCTGCACGACGCGTAACAGTTTGACCAGGCTATCCTTGGCTTCTTCCTTGGGTTTTGGGTTCCTGGTATTGTCATCCATATCCGCTCCTTCCCCATGGACTTCATCAAAGTCTTCCCCAAAATAGTGTAGGATAAACTTTCTGCGCGACATGGAAGTTTCTGCGTAGGCCACTATTTCTTGAAGTAACGCATGCCCTATTTCCTGTTCTGCCACAGGTTTGCCCGACATAAATTTCTCCAACTTTTCCACATCCTTGTAGGAATAATACGCCAAGCAATGCCCTTCACCACCATCACGACCGGCCCTACCCGTTTCCTGGTAGTAACTTTCAATACTCTTGGGGATATCATGATGGATGACAAAGCGCACGTCCGGTTTGTCAATTCCCATGCCAAAGGCAATTGTCGCCACCACAACATCCACATCCTCCATTAGGAACATATCCTG
>JANQKR010000029.1 GCA_028281025.1 Croceivirga sp. | reverse complement strand
TATAAAGACATGGTAAGTTCCATTGGAAAACTGTATCAGCAGGGCAAGCCTGATTGGGCCACGGAAAAGGAACCTTTTATCACCGTGCGGACAGAACATTCGAGCATAGTACTTTTGGAAGCCCTTCAGAAAGGACTGTTGTCCTTTGACCTCAAATCCATTTATCCCAAGTTGCGGGAGGAAGCGAGAAGACTGCCCTTTAAAACACCGGACAATGTGCTGGAATCCAGTTACGATTTGTGGGCATTATCGCAAATGGCAAAGGAACTTGGAAAGAAGGAGGATTACAGTATATATCTAAAAAAAGCACTTCAATACCAAGATACATGGAAGGATAAGTTTCGGAACATGGGTGACAATTCCGATATCATGCACGGGGACGGGCTTTATGAGGGTACACTTTGGCAATACCGTTGGTTGGTACCCTATGATATAAAAGGCATCCAGGAGTTAGTGGGAGGGAAGGAAGTGTTTGAGGAACAATTGGATTATTTTTTTGATAACGAGCTTTTTAATATTGGAAATCAGCCGGATATTCAAGTTCCGTATTTATATGTCTACACCCGTTCACCATGGAAAACCCAAAAATTGGTGAACCGGTTGATGACCAAGAAAACCAACAACTGGTATGGCACCCATGAGAAGTGGAAAACACCCAGTACACGTAAAATATTTCAGGCCACCCCACATGGTTATATTCGGGAAATGGATGATGATGCGGGAACCATGTCAGCTTGGTTCGTCTGTTCGGCCATGGGGCTATATCCCGTATTTCCCGGAAGCACACAGTTGGCCTTGACTACCCCATTATTTAAGAAAATAGCAATCAAGACCCCGGGACAGCCTTTGCACATAGAGACAAATGGATTTTCCGCAGAAAACATATTCATTCAAAAGGTAACTTGGAATGGAAACGAAATCAACTCAAGTTTAATAGACTTTAATTTAATTTCCCATGGAGGGGTCTTACAATTTGAACTTGGAAACAAACCCAAACCCAAAAAGGGGTAAAAACTTTTGATTATGCTATTCAATTGTCGGTATTTATATTTTAAACTCATTTTGTCAAGCCTACTCTTTCTTGGTTCCTGCAAAAAAGTCACAACGAAAGAAAAACCGCTTTCAAAGGAAATAGCCAAACAAACGTACATAAAGAAAACTGACGACCTAGAGTATAAAGTTACCGAGTACGGCGTTGTTTCAGGGGGCAATACCCTGAATACTTTAGCCTTACAAGCTTTGATAGACCGCGTAAACCAAGCAGGTGGGGGAACTTTGGTATTTCCTTCGGGGCAGTACCTTTCGGGAAGTTTGGAAATGAAATCAAATGTAAGTCTTTATTTGAAGGAGGGAGCGGTACTATTGGGAAGTGCCAATCCATATGATTATAAGGACATAACCATGGAGGGCAAACCGGAATCCCCCAAGAAAGACGACAATTCCCAAATGGCTTTTTTAGTGGCCTACAAAGCGAATGATTTCAAAATATATGGTAGGGGCAGGATTGATGGCCAAGGTAGGAAATTGGCCTTGGCCATAGACAGCCTTCACCACACTGGGGAGCGCATTGACCCAAAATACAATTACCGTAGAATGCGCCCCAATGAAACGGCCAGGCCCAAACTCTTTCGGTTCTCTGCCTGTAAGAATGTGGAGATTTTGGATTTGGATTTGTACAACGGTTCTTGCTGGGGACTTTCCTTTGAGCTTTGCGAAAACCTGAAGTTAGACCATCTAAAAGTGGTCAACAGGGCCTATTGGAACAATGACGGCATCGATATCACCGATTGTAAAAATGTGCAGGTGACCCATTGTGATGTGGATTCGGCTGATGATGGTATTTGCTTAAAATCATATTACCCAGGTCATTATAACGATAGTATATACATTGCCAATTGTACCGTAAAGAGCAGTGCAAGTGCACTAAAATTTGGAACGGCCTCCCATGGTGGATTTAAAAACGTGACCATAGATAGTATTGAGGTTTTTGACACCTTTCGTTCGGCCATTGCCATAGAAAGTGTGGACGGGGGCGTGATAGAGAATATCAAGGTCTCCAATATCGTGGCAAAGAACACGGGCAACGCCATTTTTATCCGCCTAGGGCACAGAAGCGGAAAACAACCCGGTAAAATAAGAAATGTCCATATAAAGGATATTAAAGTTGAGGTTCCGTTTGGAAGACCCGATTTGGACTATGATATGAGGGGGCCTGCAGTGGATTTTTTTCACAATCCCATTCCCTCTTCCATAACGGGCATTCCTGGGCACAAAGTTGAGGATATAACCATTGAAAATGTGGAGATTACCGCTCCGGGCAGGGCCTCAAAAGGCATGGCCTACATTCCGTTGGGCAGATTGGACCAAGTGCCGGAAAAGATCAATGACTACCCAGAGTTTTCCATGTTCGGGGAACTTCCCGCTTGGGGGTTTTATGTAAGGCACGTAAAGGACATTACCTTTAAAAATGTGACGTTACAATTGGATGATGAAGATTACCGTCCCGCCTATATCTTTGATGATGTGGAAAGGGTAAATCTTAACAATATTACGCTCCCTCCTGCGGCACATAAACAAATTGTGTTAAAGAAAACGGTGGGTGTTAAGAACGATGCCCGTTTGGATAATACCATTGAAAAAATTGATTAGACCAGGGTTTGGTGACTTTATGGGGTACCGGTTCTTGTTGATAGGAAGTTATTATGAAGGATGTCTTTTTCAAGGCTAGATTAAAAAACCATCATGGGATGGCCATGGTAAGCGTGGTCTTTTTTTTGGTGCTGGGTTGTGAAACGATGGTCAATACCTCCCAAAAGGCGTTGGTCACCTACGTCAATCCCCTTATTGGCACAGCACCTGCCACTACTATAAGTGCCTTAAAACATGGGCATGGCAAAGAGAACAACGCCCAAGTAGTGCCTTATGTGACCGTACCTTTTGGAATGACCAACTGGACACCCCAGACCAAGGTGACCGAAACCAAATGTCATGCCCCCTACTATTATACCGATTCCATTATCCAGGGATTTAGGGGAAGTCATTGGCTCAGCGGCTCCTGCGTTCAGGATTATGGCAGTATGACGATTATGCCCATCTCAGGGAATCTTAAATGCCTTCCTGAGGAAAGGGGATCCAAGTTTTCCCATAAAAAAGAAAGGGCCACCCCTTTTGTCTATGAAGTAGAGTTGGAAGACTATGACGTGACTGTTGAAATGACGGCAACCAAACGTTCCGGTCTTTTCAAATTTACGTTTAACAAACAGGGGGAAGCCCATGTGGTGGTAAATCCCAACAGTGATGAAGGGGAAGGTTTTGTGCAGATTTTGCCCGAATCCAATGAAATTGTTGGGTACAACCCCGTACATCGCATTTATCAGGGATGGGGTGAACCTGCCGGATTTAGCGGATATTTTGTAGTTCGATTCGCCCGAAGTTTTGAAAGCTACGGCGTGTACCGCCAAAATGAAATCCTGGAAAAGGCAATTGAAATTTCCAATCAAAAAAACAGTGGGGGCTATGCTTCCTTTAAGGTGGAACAAGGCGAGACGATTGAAGCCGTGGTGGGCACTTCTTTTACCGGCATTGCCCAGGCAAGGAAAAACCTGGAGCGCGAAACCCGGCGTTTGAACTTCGAATCGGCCAAAGCTAACCTAAAAACCACTTGGGAAAGCCTATTGGCAAAGGTCAGGGTGGAAGGTGGTAGCGAGGAGGACAAAATCATTTTTTATACCGCATTGTATCACAGCTATTTACAGCCCAGAATTTTTAATGATGCGGATGGCACATACCGAAGTTTTGCAGGTGGGGAACAGTTGCGCAATACCGGAGGAGGCGACTATTTCACGGATTTCTCCATGTGGGATACCTACAGGGCATCGCATCCACTGTTTAATTTGCTTACCCCCTCCGCAAATGCACAGATGATGAACAGTTTGTTCCTTATGGCCGAACAGGGCGGTTGGCTTCCCATTTTTCCCTGTTGGAACCACTATACCTCGGCCATGATCGGTGACCATGTGATAGCCACTGTGGCCGATGCCCATATCAAGGGAGTGATTGACCTCACGGATCAACAATATGCCTATCTCCTCAAAAATGCCTTTGAATCGCCCAAAGACTTTGAAGCGTACAAACAAGGGAAAGGCCGTCGAGCCTTGGAATCCTATCTCAAATACGGTTATGTGCCGTTGGAGGATTCGGTGGAGGAATCCTTTCATAAAAACGAACAGGTATCAAGAACCTTGGAATACGCCTTTGATGATTTCGCACTGAGCCGTGTCGCAAAAAAGAAAGGGGACAAAAAAAATATGGAAATTTTGACCGAACGGGCCAGGAACTATCGCCATGTCTATAGCGCGCAGGATTCCTGTGTCCGGGGCAAGTATGCCAATGGAAACTTTATTGCGGATTTTGACAAGTATGTCCGACAACCCTTTATCACCGAGGGAACACCCTATCAATACACCTGGTATGTTCCCCACGATGTTCGTGGCCTTGTGGAGCTTATGGGGGGTGAAAAAGGGTTCAACCAAAATCTGGACAATTTTCATAAGACGGGTCAGTATTGGCATGGCAACGAGCCGGGACACCAAATTCCCTTTTTGTACAACTTTTCAGGGGAGCCTTGGAAAACCCAGAAGCTGGTGGACCGCATCATGAAAACGGAATACAGCAGCGAGGTGGGGGGACTCAGCGGTAATGACGATGCCGGGCAGATGTCCGCCTGGTACGTTTTTGCGGCCCTGGGGTTTTATCCCGTGGCACCTTCCGTACCGGAGTACGTGATTTCCGGGCCACATTTTGATAAGATCACCATTGCCTTGGAGAATGGCAAAGAATTGATAATCAATGCTCCGGGAGCATCAAAAGGCAAAAAATATATTCAATCGCTTAAGGTAAACGGCGTTCCGATCACTAAAAATTACTTGAACCATTTTGATATGATGAAGGGTGGAGTACTCGATTTTGAAATGGGGGAACACCCCAATAAAAACTGGGGCACCCAGCAAGAAGACAGGCCGTTTTCCCTGACCGATTAAAAACGAAGGCAGTGTGAGACCAAAGACAAATCGTATGATATTGCAATGGGCCTTAACCGTTCTACTGATGGCCTGTTCACGGGAAGAACCTCTTAAATGGAACCAAATCCAGGTAATAGGCAGCCACAATAGCTATAAAATTGCCATTGAGGAGCCTTTGTTGCAGTATCTGAGGATAAGGGATAGCAGTGCTGCAATGAGCCTGCAATATGAACATCCTCCATTACGGACACAATTGGATTTGGGACTAAGGAATTTGGAGCTGGATGTATTTCATGACCCCATTGGTGGCCGTTATGCCCATCCCAAGGGGCTGGGTATTGTTCAGGGCATGGGAGTACTCCCGATACCATTCGATTTGAAAAAGGACTTACTCCGACCGGGTCTAAAAATGTTCCATATCCAGGACATCGATTTTAGAAGTCATCACCTGCTTTTCAAAAATGGATTGGTCGCCATTAAAAAATGGAGTGCTGAACATCCAGATCATACCCCGATCGTTATTCTGATCAATGCCAAGGACCAAACAGTGGATGGGACGACCAAACCCTTACCTTTTTCAAAAAATGCATTGGACAGTTTAGACCAAGAAATCAGAAGTGTCTTTAAAGATGAAGATTTGATTACCCCGGATTTTGTAAGGGGTACCCACCCGACTTTGGAAGAAGCCGTATTGCAATCGGGATGGCCCGATCTTGATGAGGTCAGAGGTCGCATCTTGTTTGTTTTGGATGAAAATGAAGAGAAAATTGGTCGATACCTGCAAGGTTTCCCAAACTTGCACAAAGCCGCTATGTTTGTCAATAGCAAGGAAGGAAACCCTGAGGCCGGTTTTCGAATTGTCAATGATCCGGTTCACAATTTTGAATATATCGGGAATCTGATCCAAAAAGGCTATATGGTCAGGACACGTGCGGATACAGGTACCAAAGAAGCCAGAAACCTTGATTACACAAGGTTCCAAAAAGCCAAAGCCTCTGGTGCACAAGTGATTTCCACAGATTATTATATTACTACGACCCTGTTTCCCTCTGGTTTTCAGGTGATTTTTGATGATGGAACCTATGAACGTGTTAAAGACTAAGCCGGTAGCACCCATTTTGGTAAACCTAAAAACCAGTAAAATGGTTCAAATAGGTTGCCTTTTGTGTCTTGTTGGATGTTTATCTGCCTGTGGGGAAAGACAGGTAATGCCAACGGAACCTCTCAAAATTGCTTTTATGGCGGATGTGCACTTACATGACATTTATGGGACTTTTGGTGACATTGATTATTCCGGGGTCAAAAACCCTATGACCGGAAAATACAACACCATAAGAACCATGGGGGCACAGTTGCGGTCCACCCGCCTCTTTAATGAAAACTATTTTGCGTTTTTGGCAGCCCTGGATGATGCGGTTGAACGTGGCGTGTCCTACGTAGTGCTCCCCGGTGACTTTAGTGATGATGGACAACCCCTTAATGTTAGGGCCGTACGGCAAATTTTGGATGATTATTCCCAGCAATATAACATCTCTTTTTTTGCCATCACTGGAAACCATGACCCCGTAAGGCCCTTTGCCATGCCGGCAGGTAAAACGGACTTTTTGGGAAAAGGAGGTCGGGAACAGGCCATTGTGAGTCAATTGGAACTGGCCAAGGAAAGTGCCAATGATCTTTTGCCCATTGTAACTGCCGATATTCAAAAAATGGGCTATGAAGGGGTGCTGTCAGAACTGAAAAATTATGGATTCTTCCCCAAGGATGATTATCTGTACTGGGAAACCCCTTTTTCAGAGTATACCCCCGAAACCTATTCCTATGAAAAGGCATTACCATTGGCAACCTTGGAAAACAGAACCTACACCATTGCATCCCATGGGACAAAAATTCCGGATGCAAGCTATTTGGTAGAGCCCATGGAAGGGTTATGGTTATTGGCCTTGGACGGTAATGTTTACATTCCCAACGATGAAGCGAAAAACTACCCCTCAAATCCCAAACACTACGGCAGTGCCAGTATTGGCTATAATCAGGTAATCACCCATAAGGGGCATTTGATTCCGTGGGTTGAAAAAGTTGCTGCCATGGCCAAGAAGCGGGAAAAGATGCTTATTGCATTCAGCCATTATCCCATGGTTGACTTCAACGACGATGCCACCATTGAAATGGTCAAAATGTTTGGGGAAAACGCGTTCCAGTTGCATCGTATTCCTTCGGAGTCCATCGCACAGGGATTTGCAGAGGCAGGATTACAAATCCATTTTGGGGGACATATGCATATCAATGATACGGGAATTAGGACCACCAAAACGGGCAATACCTTGGTCAATGTTCAGGTTCCTTCCCTGGCGGCCTATTGTCCTGCATATAAAATAGCCACCTTAAGATCATCCAAAGAAATAGAGGTAGAGACCATTCGGATGGACACGGTTCCAAATTTTCAGGAACTTTTTCCGCTCTATAAAATGGAACATGCCTATTTGAAAGCGTCCCTGGCCCAAGATATTTGGGATGCCGAAATTCTTTCCTCAGCTACCTTTGGAGATTTTACCGAATGGCATTTAAGGGAACTGGTACGATTGCGGTTTTTGAAAAATGATTGGCCCAAAGAGTCCAAAAACCTACTCTTATCCCTAAATGGCGCAGAGTTATGGGTCGCCGCCAAAATGGATTTAAATCTCTTTGTACACGGTGAAATTTTGGATAAAGCCACTCTGGATCATATGTTGGCCAAGGCAATGCATGAAGATAAGACAATGCCATGGGACCAGTTGCGGTCATGGACCGGTTTCGACCTAATTGTGGATTTTTATAAGGTCCGAAACGGAGATGAATTGGCTTTGACCGATATTGGCCACAATCGATTACAACAATATTTGGAAGTATTGGGTAGATTCCAATCCGAGGGGGAGGGGCCACAAAAAAGGATTGGGGATTTTGCTAAGATATTTGTCAAAATGCTACAGGGGGTGCCCTCCGATCACTTTAGGGTAGATCTGGAAAAAGGGGAGGTCATCCGAGTTGAGTGACAATTTGAATCAAAATGACCATTATCGTAGCTTTATAGTACAGTGCGAAAGTTAAGGGTATTCATAACAACTATTTTATTTGTTCAGTCAATAGCTGGGCAGGATATCGTCTTTGAACACTATGGGGATGCCGATGGCTTGTCCCATAATACCGTCCGTTCCATTCTGCAGGACAAAAATGGCTTTTTGTGGTTGGGCACTTTTGGAGGTGTCAACCGATTTGATGGGCACGATTTCAAGGTGTACCATGCGCAGCCGGATAATCCCAATTACCTTCGGGATGATGACATCACCAAATTGGCACTGGACAAAAACGAAAAACTTTGGATTGGTACCAGCAAAGGACTCACCCGATTTTGTTTGCGATCCGGATCTTTCACCACTTTTTTGCCCGATTCCACCAATTTGAACAGTATAAGTGGCAGCAGGGTACGGGCAGTTTTCGTGGACGATCGGGATAGGGTATGGACAGGCACCAAATTTAAAGGCCTTTGTTATTACGATCAATCCCGGGAACAGTTTATAAAAATAAACATTGAAGATGTTCAACATGTGAGGGCCATAACCCAAACACGTGATAAGAAAATGTGGATTGGGACCTTTAAACATGGCATATATTCTTTTGACATCGATTCCGGTAATAACCTTACGAATCTCAAAAGCTATACGTTACAATATTCGGACAAGGACAGTAATGTTAACCCTGGGGTCTATTTTATTTATGAGGATGACAAAGGGGATATTTTTGCCGGAACCCAAGAAGGACTTGGCAAGTTGGACAGATCTTCCAATTCCTTTGAATTGGTGCAACAGAAAGACCCGGATTTTTTTAGGTGCATCACCCAAGGTCCGGACGGGAAATATTGGATTGGAACCCAAAACGGCATCATAACATGTGATGCCTTAGAGGATATTGCCGAAGGCCGATACAAACGCCACCTACCTGATATGAGCAATGCCAACTCCTTGGTCAACAATTACATTTCCGCATTGTTTTTTGACAAATCCGGGGTTTTATGGATCGGAACTGAAAATGGACTGGAGAAATATGACCCCTTTGGCAATCAGTTCAAACTCATTTCCGAGCGTGCGTTTTCCACTAGGGTACCGCCCGTGGTCAGCAGTTTTGGAAAAACCTATGATGGGGAACTGTTGATAGGCACCCATTTCAATGGTATCTATTTGACCAAGGGAACGAAAATCGAAAAAATATTTGATGTGGAGGAGCGCATCGCCAGTATTTATTCCCTGGATCAAAAAATCTTTTACATTGGCATGTGGGATGGCAAAGTCTATTGCTATAATCATAATCTCAAGATTATCAGGAAATTACGGTTGGGGTTTGAAAATGGCCCTATTTTCTCTTTCTACCAACGGGAACCCAACAAGTTATTGATTGGAACCAAGGGAAAAGGTCTATGGCAGTACGATTTTGGCACCAAGAAATGCGTCCCAGTCGCCAAGGAAAGCCTTGGCACCCAGGAAATCAACAAAATTGTGGGCTCAAGATATGGTTTGCTTTGGATCGCTACCGAAAATGGTGTTTTCCGATACGATGAGATCAATGGGCAAGTTAAACACTATGGCTATGACGAGAACAAAGCCGATGGGTTGACCAACAATAAGGTAAAGGACATTTCGATTGACCGGGACGGCCGGGTATGGGTCGCTACCCGACATGGACTCAATTTTTATGACCCCCAAAGGGATCGGTTCCTGGCCAAGGATGCGCCCAAGGAATTAAGGAATATCTGGGTCACGGATATGGGGATAGATTCAAAAGGCCATATATGGTTGAACATGAACTACAACCAGATTGCAAAATACAACCCTAAAACGGAGGACTTCAGGGTCTTTTTTGTGAACAACGGGGTGCGTTCCAACATTTACAACAAAAGAGGATTTTTGTTTTATGATGATTCCCGGATTTATTTGGGCGGGGACAATGGGGTCATTTATTTTTCACCCTCGGAGCTATCCGAAAACCATTGGGCTCCCCAACCTTTGATTACCGAATTCAAAATTGCCCATAGGGATGTATTGCCAGGAACGGTTATCAATGGACAAAAGTTACTCACTGAGGATTTGAATTATGTAAAAAAAATAGCGCTTGACTTTGACAACCGTAATTTTTCCTTAAAGTTCGCCATGCCTTCCTATGTGCGGGAGCGTTCAAACCAATACGAGTACAAACTTGAAGGCTTTGACGAAGATTGGATTGCGGTCAACAGTGCTTCAAGAACGGTTAGGTACACCAACTTGTATCCGGATGACTATGTTTTTAAGGTCAGGGCGGCCAACAGCAATGGGTATTGGAGCAACGAAAATTCATACAGTATCAGTATATCCCCACCATTTTGGCTGACTTACAAAGCCCTGTTGGTATTCCTATTCTTTGCCTCCGTGGTTTTCTATTTTATCAGAAAGGAAATAAAGAACAGGCTAAGGCTAAAACAGGAACTGCTGATGGTGAAGGTGAAACGTGAACATGACGAAAAGCTTAGTAATGAAAAGCTACGGTTTTTCACCAATATCTCCCACGAGCTACGAACTCCGTTGACCCTTATTTTGGGACCTGCCAAACAAATGATCGAAGAAGGTGAAGAGCACGGAAATACATATCAGTTGACCCGCTCCAACCTCATTTATGAAAATGCCAATCGCCTATTGGGCCTGGTCAATCAGATTCTGGATTTTAGAAAGGTGCAAACCGGCGAATTAAAGCTAAAGGTCACCCAAACTGATATTCTCCTGCAGACCCAAAACATATTCGATTCGTTCAAGCCATTGGCCTATAGTAAAAAGATCCATTATAATTTGAGTGCGGAGGAAGAGGAAATCATGGGGTGGGTCGATCATGACAAATTCGATAAGATTCTGTACAACCTGCTGTCCAATGCCCTAAAATTTACACCTAACTATGGCCATGTAGATGTTTTTATTGGTTTAAAGGATAATCTCAAGGGCTGGTTGGTGGTTGAGGTCAGTGATGATGGTATCGGGGTACCGCCTGAGAGTCAGAGAAAAATATTTCGAAGGTTCTACCAAGCAGCCAATAGCAGGGAAAACAATACGGGAACCGGAATTGGACTGGCCCTGGTCAAGTCGTTGACCGAACTTCATAAGGGTACCATAAGCCTACAAAGCGATAATGCGAAGGGTAGTATATTCACCTTGGAACTTCCTATAGCCCGAAATCTTTATAGAGATACCGAGGTATTTGAATACGCTGCCAAGTCAAAAAAACAAGAGTCCATACAGGTACAATCGGCAAAAAAGATCATTCAAGGCACCCATCTCAAAGAAAAGATTTTGGTTATCGAGGATAACGAGGAACTCAGGAGCTATCTGGTGGATTACCTATCCGATTATTATAAGGTGTACAGTGCCGAAAATGGCGAGGAAGGATTGACCCTATGTCGACAAATACGGCCCGTGCTCTGCGTGGCAGATGTGATGATGCCGATTATGGACGGCTACAAGTTTTGCGAAGCCCTTAAAAATGATGAATTTATTAGCCATATTCCGATTATCCTATTGACCGCACTCTCAGAAAATGAGGATAAAATCAAGGGATTCAACGCTGGGGCAGACGGGTATTTGGTAAAACCGTTCGACCCTTCCCTACTCAAATCCCGCATAGAGAACATTATGCGCACCCGATTGGAACTAAAGGCAAAATTTTCCGAAGAAGTGGAAAGTGAAGTAAGTCTATTGACACATTCCCCGGTGGATAAGGAATTTATGGAAAAAGTAACGACTTTGGTCCACGAGAATTTAAATAACCCAGACCTTACAACAACCTTTTTGTGCAGGGAATTGGGGATGAGTTCCTCAAAACTATATCGAAAGATCAAGGAACTGACCGATTTGGCCCCTAATGAATTCATTAGAACAGTGCGCCTGAAAAAATCCGCCCAGCTCTTAAAAACCAGAAAATATAATGTATCCGAGGTTACGGATTATATAGGATTTAATGATCCCCTGTATTTCAGCAGATGCTTCAAAAAACAGTTTGGATTTCCACCAAGTAAGTTGATCAAATAGCAAATATGTTGATGATTTGACAATGCCAATGACCAATCTTTCCATAATTTTGAAAAACTTGTCCATTTCGATGCCGACATGGAATGCTATGTTTGAAGTGCTGGGATTATGCTTGAAGAAACCGAACTGCTGAAATAAATGTAGGCGAACTTTTTTGGCGAAAGGAATATAATGGCAATGGCCAATTTGGGCTCAAAAGCATTGCAATTTGGAAAAATGAATAACAGTATTCACATATAATTTAGGATATGGACATAGATAAGAACAACCCGTTGGAATCATTGGAGCATTGGGAAGAGGATATTTTAAAGCGTTATCCAGATCCAGCGGAGGATGGCAAGAAAAAAGAGGAATTCCGCAATTATGAGGATTCCCATAGGGTGGATACTGTGCGGGAATTTTACAGATTGAACCATACGTTCCAGACCTACGATTTTGTCAGCAAAAAGCAGGAGGAACTGTTACAGTTCAACAAGAGGGAGATGTCTTTGTGGGATGCCGTCGATTTTTTGAACACCTTAGTGGACGATAGTGACCCCGACATAGATTTGGATCAATTGCAGCACCTGTTGCAAACCTCGGAGGCCATACGTGCCGACGGGCACCCTGATTGGTTTGTGCTTACCGGTTTTTTGCACGATATGGGGAAAGTGCTGTGCCTGTTCGGAGAGCCACAGTGGGCTGTTGTTGGTGATACCTTTCCCGTAGGTTGCGCTTTTTCGGACAAAATCGTTTATCCGGAATTCTTTTCGGAAAACGCGGATTATAGCGATGGGCGATACAATACCAAGTTTGGGATATATTCGGAAAACTGTGGTCTGGATGCAGTAAAAATGAGTTGGGGCCATGACGAGTATCTCTACCACATCATGAAAGACTATTTGCCGGAGCCCGCATTGTATATGATTCGCTACCATTCCTTTTACGCCCAACACCGTGAACACGCCTATGACCATTTGTTGAATGAAAAGGACCGGGAGATGTTTGAATGGGTAAAAAAATTCAATCCGTACGATTTGTACACCAAAGCCCCCGTAAAACCGGATGCAAGGGCATTGAAGCCCTATTACGAAGATCTTGTTGCAAAATATTTGCCCGAAAAGTTGAGGTTCTAAAGAACTCAGATTAAACCAACCAAACTTTAATGGCAGCTACATATCTTGGTTTTTTTGGCTTTACGCTCCTTGTTATCCTGTACACCACATACAAGCTCCGTAAGGACAACTTTGGGACGGCAAAGGGATACTTTCTGGCAGGGAAAACCTTGACAGGGCCTATCATCGCGGGATCTATGATCCTGACCAATATCTCCACGGAACACCTAATTGGCATGAACGGCAGTTCCTATAAAAATGGGATCATTGTCATCGCGTGGGAAGTGACCTCTGCCATTGCTTTGGTCATTGCGGCCATATTCTTTCTTCCCCGTTTTATACAAATGGGATTGACAACCATTCCCGAGTTTTTGGAAAAACGATTTGATGGAACCATTCGGTCAATTGTGGCCTTCCTGTTGATGCTGTCCTTTGTGGTGACGCTATTGCCCATAGTGTTGTACTCCGGCGCCATCAATATTGAAAGCGTTTTTGAGTTTGCTGAAATGTTCAATGTTACCAAGGCCGAAGCACTGCTCTACACCGTTTTGACCATAGGGATTATTGGGTCGCTCTATGCGATTTTCGGCGGGTTGAAAGCGGTAGCGTATTCCGATAGCCTTAATGGTGTAGGCCTAATTTTGGGCGGGTTGCTCATTCCGGCCATAGCCCTATACCAAATTGGAAAAGGCAATGTAATCGATGGTCTGGCCACGGTCTACGATTTTGCGCCGGACAAATTTGATATCATAGGCAGTCCGGATTCCGTGTTGCCCTTTTCTACATTGTTCACCGGTTTAATGATCAACCAATTGTATTTCTGGGGGATGAACCAGGCCATCATTCAACGCGCCTTTGGGGCCAAAAATCTGGCCGAGGCCCAAAAGGGGCTTATTTATACGGGCGTTTTAAAATTGTTTGTGCCGGGGATCATTGTGTTGCCCGGACTGATTGCCTATTACTACTTTCAGGATGAATTTTATGCAAATCCGGATTTGATTTATCCCCTATTGGTGAAAAAGGTACTGCCCGCCTACTTGTATGGGTTCTTTGCGGCTGTGGTATTGGGAGCTGTGCTCAGTACCTTCAATAGTGTGTTGAACTCCGCCAGTACCATATTTTGCTATGATATTTATAAAAAGATCATCAACAGGAATGCTACTGATGCCCAATTGGTGAAATGGGGTAAGCTTACCTCCGTTGTTCTTGCTGTCGGGGCCATCGGGATTGCGCCATTTGTGGCCTATGCCCCGGACGGACTTTATTTTCTGTTACAGGAATTGAACGGTATTTTCTTTATTCCCATTTCCTCGGTGGTTCTGGCGGGACTTTTTGTAAAACAGATCAATGCCATTGGGGCCAAAGCGGGCCTGTTTTTTGGGTTCTCGTTTTATATTTTGACCACTTTCATCCTAAACTTGGACATACATTTTGTCCACCTCTGGGGCATGGAATTCGTATTGAATTTTATCATCATGCTCCTAGTTTCCAAAAGCTACCCCATGGCCGATTATGTATATGATACCTACAAATATCCTGATAAGGCTTGGCCAAGGGTAAAGCAGGCCGGTATTATACTTACCGCACTCACAATTTTGATTTATGTAATGCTCTCATAGGAAGGGTATCAAAGAAAGTGACTAAAAACCGTTTGTGGACACTGATCGTATCGAAGAACCAAGAACCAACCCAGGATCTATTTTTTAATTGCGATTTAAATCCCATGTCTTTGGAAGGCAGAAGAAAATGACACTTTTACTTTGTGGACAGGTGTTCTTAATTCACTAGGTCCAGTATCTTTTCTTCTGCCATAGACGCGTTGATCTTTAGGGGAAAAGGACTATTTTAGGGCAACCAATACTTCGGCTATACCATTGGTAGGGTTCATGGCCCTATCATCATAAATTTCCAGGTCCATGGTGTAACTACGGTTTAATTCGGTATTCCAAATTTCCATCCACGTATTGATTACGGCGTCTTTGGTGAGGTCACCTTTGGATATAAACTTGGCGTAATTGGCCGGGGGGACTATTTTAACCGTAAGCTCTTCCGGAATATTGTCCAAATGGGATACGTTGTACCCTATTGTCAACGTATAGGGCTGGGTATGATCGCCCTCGTAATCGGAATAAACGGCATAAATGGTTTCATTTACCTTGGCGGAAACCTTGGTCCCTAGATTTTCGGACATGAATTTTTGCCATAATTGCGGGATATCCCTCTCGGCTTTTCCAGGTTCATTAGAGGTTCGTGTGGAAACCCCAACAATGTTCAATTCTCCAATTTTTGTGTTTTTCATCTGTTTTGCTTTTTTGATCGACACAAAAGTATGGTCCAATTATGACAAGGGTATGTCAGGGGTTGGTATCAATAATATTGTTTTTTGAAATATTCGTCAAGTGTCATATTATGGGACTCAAATTGTTCCAAGGTGTTGGATACTTTTTGGATATAATCTATCCGGAAGACCCTAAATTCCTTTCGTAACCTGCAAAATGCCACCAATAACCAATTCTCCTGTGTACTGTAGAGGGCAAAGGGCTCTATTTTTCGTGTTGTTCGCACTTGTTTGGAAGACAGGTACTCTATTTTCAAAACTTGAAAATTTGTCAATGCCAATTGAATTTGCATGAGGTAACTACTGGATTTTTCGTTTTTGTAGTTGTTCCTAAAATAGACCCTTTCGGTAAGCAGGTGGGCCTTTTCCCTTTGTGGGCCCTTGAGAAGGGCCTTGATCTTTTCAATGGCACTTTTGTACTGTTCCACAAAGGAAATATCCTTGTTCCTATTTATCAGTTGTTCTGCCGTAATCAGGGCATTGGCCTCATCTTCGGAAAACATCACGGGAGGCAGTGAATAACCATCCATCATACGGTATCCCCTTCCTTCTTCGGTTATTATGGGGACCCCGGATTTTTCCAATGTTCTTATATCCCGGTAAATGGTCCGTATACTAACGTTGTGTTTTTCGGCAAGGACTTTGGCCGTTACAATTCGTGAGGATTGCAACTGTGTTAGGATTGCGGTTAATCTGGAAAGTCTCGGTTTATCCTCCATGACAATGACACTATTTAGCCTTTAATGCTAAGAGCCTGTTTAGGAATTTGTGATTGGAATTGTTACAGGCCATTTTTAGTGCGGAACGAGGCAGAATTTTTGTGCATAGCCATAGTTATGGACCAAAATTTTAACGATGTACCGTGCAAAAAGGGACATAAGAAAACAATTGACAAATTCCTAAACAGGCTCTAAAATAAGGATAAAGCAAAAAAAGGAGGTTGTCTATGCTTTTGCCATCAGTGACTTAAAGAAAACAAACCCAAATCCCAGGAACAACATTAAATGGAAAGGGAACAATCCATAATCATTCAAGGGAATTGCACTGTACATTCCAAAAAGGAAATAGAGCATCATACCAAATTCAATGATCATATTGGGGGACAGTTTCTTGGCCAGGTATTTATTTCCCTTCCAGCTATCGGTCAAATTATTGATATTGAATTTTGGTGTACGCACAAATTCGCTTCGTTTTCCCAAATGGCCTTCCAAAACCGCTATGGAGTTATGAAGGGAGAGGCCAAGGGCCACGGAAAAGAAAGTAAAGAACAATTTGATATAGTCTATAAACTTATCAAATCCACTTCCTTGAATGCTTTTGTACGTAAACCAGTAGCAAAAGAAAAGGATGACGGTGCTAACGATAAAGAAACTGGTAATTTCAAAGACCCAGGCCAGGTGTCCATAGGTATTTTTAATGTAGAGCATGGGAATGCTCAAAAGCGATACCAGGAAGACACATAGGAACATTGAACTGTTCAACAAATGCATTACCCCATGGAATTTGGTTTTGAAATCGATGTTTTTTGCGGTGATGACACTCCAGACCGTTTTCCTGAAGTTCTCCGCACCCCCCTTGTTCCATCGGAATTGCTGGGAACGTGCAGCGCTCATGACCACGGGAAGTTCTGCCGGAGTTTCCACATCTTCCAGGTATTTAAACTTCCAGTTTTTCAGCTGGGCACGGTAGCTTAGGTCCAAATCTTCGGTCAATGTGTCCCCTTCCCAGTTTCCGGCGTCTATGATACAGTCCTTTCTCCAAATACCTGCCGTACCGTTGAAGTTTATAAAATGTCCTTTGGAGTTGCGTCCTACCTGTTCCAGGGTGAAATGTGCGTCCAGGGCAAAGGCCTGAATTTTGGTGAGGGTGGAGTAATCACGGTTAATATGTCCCCAACGGGTCTGTACCACCCCAATTTCCGGGTCTTTAAAGTAGGGAACGGTCTTTTTTAGCCAATCGCTTTCGGGCATAAAGTCTGCATCAAAAATGGCCACAAAATCACCTTTGGCACTTTCCAGTCCCTCCTTAAGGGCACCTGCCTTGAATCCCACCCGGTTTTCCCTCCGAATATGTTGGATGTCCAATCCGGTGGCCCGTAATTCCTTGATCCGGGCTGCGGTTTCCACTACGGAGTCATCCGTGGAGTCGTCCAGTACCTGTATTTCGAGTTTGCTTTTCGGATATTCTATTTTGGATATATTCTCCAACAAGCGCTCCATGACATATTCCTCGTTGTAAATGGGCAATTGAATGGTAACGTACGGAATCTCCTTTGGATCCAACAAGTTGAATTTTGGGGCTTCCTCATTTTGTTTTTTATAGGTCAAATAATTCACCAACAAATTCAATTGAGCCAAGCTGTAGAAAAAGATCAGCATGAGAGCAATACTGTAAACTGCAATAATGATATAAGTAATGGTCAATCCTATAATCATTTGATACTGTATTTAAAAATCCAACCCAAAATTTTTACGCCAGCAAATATAGTACCTTTTACGGTTCCTGAAACTTTTGAGACGCCAATTCTTCGTTTATAACGGACAGGTACTTCTTTGTAAGCCAGTTTTTTACGCAGGGCTTTCAGTTGCATTTCCACGGTCCAGCCATAGGTTTTGTCCTGCATATCCAATTCTTTGAGCTTTTCGTATTTAATGGCCCTAAAAGGTCCCAAATCCGTAAATTTTGCCCTAAAAAACAAGCGCATCAAAAAGGTGGCGAGTTGGTTGCCAAAAACCTGTTGCGGGGTCATGGAACCAGGTTCCCGAAGTGCTTTTTTTCTTGCGCCGATGACAAAATCCATATTCTCATTTAAAATGGGGTCGACTATTTTTATTAAATCCTCGGGATAATCAGAATAGTCTCCGTCAAGAAATACGATAATATCGGGCTGTTTGGATTGATTCTCGATGTAATGCATTCCACAAAGGCATGCATGACCATACCCTTTTCGGTTTTCCTGTAACAGGGTAGCTCCCGCTTCCCTGGCGTTTTGGGCCGTTGCATCCGTTGAGTCGTTATCAATCACTATAATTTCCGAAACCGTCTTTGGGATATCGGCAATAACATGGGCAATGGAATCCGCTTCGTTAAAAGCGGGAATGATAACTTTTATATCTGCCATTACCAAGCGGTTTCAGCTTTTACAAATTGGCTAAAAAAATGTTGTTTCGCACCCATATTTTGTCTTTTATTTGAGGCGTAGCCCAGTTAAGCAGCTCAAAAAAGCCTTCATCCGGGCACAAAACCATCAATTTTCGCTTCAATCCAAAAAGTTTAAATCCCTTCTATTTTAGATCGGAAAGGTTGTTCTCTTTTTTAAAACTCGCAAAACTAAACCATTCCTTTATCTTTTTTCCGTTCTGGAATTTTTCTGCCGATTTCAATTTTTCATCCACATACTTTAGGCAATACCCATTCTTTACGCCGTCCTTAAGCTGGCATTTGTGGTTTATTTTTTCATTGTCATCATAAAACAGCCACCAGTTTACTTTTTGCCCGTTACTCATATGCCCCTGCATTACCAACTTGCCCTCCTTGTCGTAAAAATACCAATAGCCCTCTTTTTGGTTCATTTTGTAATGCCCCTGTTTCATTAGCTTTCCATTGGTATGGAAATATTTCCAAAAATCCTCCTTGGAATTTCCGAGCTTCCATCCTTGTGCCCTTACGTTGCCATTATCAAAATAATCCCTATGGTAGGTCTTATTGACTGGGGAGCTTAAAAGGATCAGTAGGATCAGACCGTAGCGCAGCATTTTATTTTTGGTTCACCAATTTCATTAGATCCACGTCGTTCCCCAATAGGACCTGATTGCTGTCTATCCTACCTTTTAATGGGCCGTTTTCCAACTTCAAAACGCCCCTGGGGCAAACCGCGGAACAAATCCCACAGCCCACACAACTGGAACGTACGATATTTTCCCCTTTTTGGGCATAGGCCCGTACATCGATACCCATTTCACAATAGGTGGAGCAATTACCACAGGAAATACACTGGCCCCCATTTGTGGTGATACGGAACTTGGAGAACAAACGTTGTTGAAAACCCAGTATCGCCGCCATGGGACATCCAAAACGGCACCAGACCCTGTTTCCCAAAACCGGATAGAAACCCGTGCCGATGACTCCGGAGAAAATACTACCGATCAAAAATGAATAGGATTTACGTAAGGTCCCGGATTTGAACAAGAATACATTACCATCGCCACTATAAAAGTGAAAGCCTATCAAGGCTATTATAATGACAAAATAACCAATGGCACCGTAGATGGCATCCTTTTTAAACTGCTCCCTTTTGAACAGCATCACCCAGGCAAAAACCGCAGTCAATAAAACGGCGACACCAATTAAAAAAGAACTTTTGGTCAGCCAATATTTACTGGTGTCATTGCCTAAGTAAGAGTAGATCACCGCTGTGGTCATTAGCGTAACAAATACCACGACGCTATGGATGACCCAGCGTTCAATATTCCATGCCTTTACCGTTTTGTCACTTAGGTGCCTAAAGGGGTCCCCAGCCGTTTCCGCCAAACCTCCACATCCACATACCCAGGAACAGTACCATCTTTTGCCAAATTTATAGGTCAAAATTGGGCTGATGATAAAAATGGTGGCAATTCCGAAAATAAGCATGGCAAAACCAATATCACCGGAACTTAAAAACCCTTTAATGCGGTACCCTTCAAAATTATAGTAGTTCAGGGGCCACATATTTTTTAAATCGTAATAAGGGAGGCTTCCACCATTCAATAGGGAGCTTCCATTAAGCCTAGCCATCAATTCCGGGATGATAAAGGCAAAGGCAGTTTGAAAGAACATAACACTAAAAGTGCGTATCCTTTCGTATCTGTTGTGCCGGTATTTCCAAAGGAACTTAATGCCAAAGGCTAAAATGGCGACCGTATACAAGGTACCATACACAAACCATTGACTGGCGGGATTGCCACTCAAAGCCTTACTTAAAGGATCAAATAACCCGATTACCCCCTTATTGTCCCCCTTTGCCACAAGACCCAGGTATTCCGGATAGAAGTATAGAATGATATAGAACCCGGTTAGGGCTATACCGGCTATCCAACCCCAAAAGCCCTGACTTGATAGGGATTTAAACCAAACGCCATCATTTTTAATTCCAGGGGCTTTGTGCATATAGGCATCCCAAGAGTACCAAACGGCGCCCCCCGTTATGGAAACCAGGGAAATGGTAAGCCAAAGGGATTTGTTCGGAAAATTGATGTTGAAGGCTGCCAGAAGGATAACGGCAAGGCCAAACATCCCCACAAGGGTGGCGATTTTTTGATTTCGACTTAGCATCACAGGAGGTTGGCCAGTAAGGGCCATGCTTCTATCGTATGTACTCATATGTATCGGTTATGGGTCAAAGGTCAATGGTAATGGCAACGGAATGCCCTATTAAACTTTAACGATTCGCTATTAACTAATTTGAAATATTCTTTTAATGTTTTTCTTTTTCGATTTTATGGATTTTCCAAAGTCCGAATTGAATTTGGAAACAATTTTATGTTCGTAGTTCGCATAGAACTCAGGGTCGAAATTGGCATCTGCCAAATGTTCCATTACATACTCCACATCCCGTTGCTGGGTCAACCAACGATCAAAAATTTCGTGGCGCATACGAATACCGAAGGTGTTTATACCCAAGAACTGTTTGGTTTCCTTGTGGAAGGCGATGGTAACGCATAGGTTCTCTTTATCGTCCCTCCAATGGAAGTGTTGCTCAAATTCTTTCTTTCCCCTTTCGCTAAAGACCCATCCATAGGTTTGGTATTCAATATCCAAAAACTTTGCGGAGTTGAACCAATGCCCTGGTCTGTATTCGATACGATTGCCACAAATGGTCTGCGCTACGGTTTCGCCCATCATTCTCCCCGTATACCAAACTGCCTCAATGGGCCTTCTATTTCCAATGGCCTCATGCTGTTCCGCACAATCACCAATGGCATAGACATCGGCTACATTGGTTTCCAAATAACGATTTACCTTGACCCCCCTGCCCAATTCAATATCGGAAGCCTTCAAGAAATCAATATTGGGGGTCACGCCCGCGGTCAATCCAACCATATCACATGCTATGGTATCCCCTTTGTCCGTGGTTACCGCTTTTACCTTTCCGTTTTCATCGGGAATGATTTCAACCAAATTGGTTGCCAATTGCAGATCAATATGATGTTCGCGTATGTGTTCATTGATCAATTGGGATTCCCCTTCGGGAAGTACCCCGTTCCAGAAACTGGTCTCGCGGACTAAAAAGGTAACCGGGATGTCCCTACTTCTAAGCATCTCGGCGAGTTCAATACCAATTAATCCGCCACCAACGATTACGGCCCTTTTACAGGCCTCTTTGTTGGGTGCATTTGTTTCCAGCAGGTCCAGGTCCTGTTTGGAGTACAAACCTTGAACCCCATGAAGATCCTGCCCTGGCCAGCCAAACTTGTTGGGCTTGGAACCCGTGGCAATAATCAATTTATCATAATGGAAGGCCCTTGAACCATCCACCAATACTTGTTTGTTGGGGGTATCCACATGGGTTACATAACCGCGTACCAATTCAATTCCATTTTTTTCCCAAAACCAATTTTCATAAGGCTGTATATGTTCAAATTTCATATGTCCCATGTACACGTACATGAGTGCCGTTCTTGAAAAGAAATAATCGGTCTCTGCAGAAATAATAATGATGCGTTTGTCGGAAAGTTTACGGATATGTCTTGCTGCGGTAACTCCAGCAATACCATTTCCAATAATAACAATGTTCTCCATTGGGCTGCTATTGGTTCTAAGGGTTGTCGTTTTTAAAGGTATAAACTTTACAGGCTGTTTTTAATTTAGAAAGATTATAAATTTTACATGTCATTGTAAGGTTGGACAGCAACTTTCGAACGTTCAATCTGTTGATTTCTAAAAACTTAAAAGTTTCTTAAAATTTTAAGGGAGGTTGTAGGTTACGTCGTTTTCGTTCGACAGACGGAAGGAATTGGAATCAACCACAAAAAAATAAAAATGAAAACGACTGCTTTTATAAAATTGGGACTACTCTTTTTAAGTTTTCAAATTGGGAGTGCACAGGATGTGACTGATTTTTTCTCAAAGTCCAATACCTTTTTTACTACTTATGTAAAAAATGGATTGGTTGATTATAAGGCCATACAATCCAATCCCGAATTGCTTCTGGAAGTTTTGGATTTGGGCAAGACCATCTCGATTTCCAAAAGTGATGCCAAAAACTATCAGGCTTTTTGGATAAATGGGTACAACCTTCACGTTATAAAGGGAATTGTGGACAATTACCCGGTAAAGTCCCCCTTGGACATTAAAGGCTTTTTTGACAAGACGAAAAGGGACATTGGTGGCAAACAAATTACGTTGAACGATATTGAAAACAAACTGTTACGGGGAAACTTCCCCGAGGAAGCCCGTTTTCATTTTGTATTGGTCTGTGCAGGTTTGGGCTGTCCCCCCATCATCAATGAAGCCTATACCCCCGAAAAGTTGGAATCCCAATTGGAACGGCAGACGACCTTGGCCCTGAACAATTCAAACTTTATTAAAACTAAAGGTAGAAAGGTACAGTTGTCCCAGATTTTTGAATGGTACAAAGGGGATTTTACCCAAGGTGGAAAATCCGAAATTGATTATGTAAACCAATTCCGAGAGGAAAAATTGGATACCTCGGCGAAGATAGGTTACTATCCCTATGATTGGTCCTTGAACGAAATTAAATAGTAATAACTAATCCACTAGAATTTTAAATCATGAAATATTTTAAGTACCATGTAGTAATGGTTGGGCTCCTTTTATCCACACTTACGCTTAGCGCACAGGATACGAATGACCAGGACGATGCCCCCCAAGGGAGTAATATTCAAAATTTGACACCATCAAAGCTCATTGGAAAAGGACAATGGGACATTAAATGGTTCAATAACCTGTATACCGAAACAGAAGATACGTTCAGCGGTGATATACCAAGGAATGTGTTCTTCACCTCCACGTTGGATATTTTTACCGGAGTAGGTCAAAACCGGCGTGTGAATGTGGGGCTGTTGCTGGAATTTAGATCGAACACCGTTGGAGGGAGGGGGTTGTTCGATTTTTTGTCCTTTGATGGTGAAGAAGGCTCTGCAAGGTCTGGCCTCACCTCTTTTGCACCTGCGATTAAGTTTACCCCATTTGCCAGCGTAAATAATTTTTCCATACAAAGTGCATTTTTTATTCCCCTGGTGGATAATGAGACGGAGAATGGAGTGTTCTTGGACCAGGATGGTTTTATATGGCAAAATCGTTTCTTTTATGATTATTCCTTTGCCGAAGGCAAATGGCAATTGTTCTCTGAAATTAACTCTGAGCTCAATTTTGGGGATGAGGCGGATAGCTTTGCCAACAATAGTTTACGACTGACCCCCGGACTCTTTTTAAGTTATTTCCCGAGTTCCAAGTTCACGGTATTGGTCTTGGCACAGCATTCACAATTGCTGGATTTGGGGGGAACCGAATTTTCCCAGGACTTTACGGCCTTGGGTGGCGGATTAAAATACCAAATAACAAAGGAATTGAACATTGAAGGATTGTACACCAACTTTGTAAGGGGTAATGATACGGGTCTTGGAGAAACATTTAACATAGGTTTGCGGGCTGTATTTTAAGGGGTTGTTCCTAAAAAAAGTATTTTAGTCCCAATCGAAGTTTTTATGAAACGATTGGGACTGCTTTTTTTAGGGTTACTTCAACTTACCTGCAGTAGTCAACCGGTTGACAAAATCAATGGAATAAGTTTTGTTGGATCGAGGGAAGAAGTAAACCAGGGACATATAGAGCCGGTAATTGCAATACATGCCAATTATGCCGCCGTTATGCCCTTTGGTTTTATTCGAAGTTTGGACAACCCCAATGTAATATTTGATACGGACCGTCAATGGTATGGGGAAACAAGGGCAGGAGCCAAGCAGTATATCCAGCTGCTTCAAAAGAATGGTATAAAGATCATGTTGAAGCCACAGATATGGGTATGGCGGGGTGAATTTACCGGGGATATCTTAATGAAAAATGAAAAAGACTGGCAAACATTGGAACAAACGTATAGGGACTTCATTCTAACTTATGCCAAATTGGCCCAGGAAACACAAGCGGCTGTTTACTGCATTGGGACCGAACTGGATGAGTTCATAAAAAACAGACCGGGTTTTTGGAGCACGCTCATAACGGAGATAAGAAAGGTCTACAAGGGAAAATTGACCTATGCGGCCAATTGGGACGAGTATAAGCGCACACCCTTTTGGAACGATTTGGATTATATTGGGGTGGATGCCTATTTTCCATTGTCCGAGGCCCGTAATCCAACTCCCGAACAAATGCGGGAAGGCTGGCAAAAATGGAAATCTGCCATGCAAGAGGTTTCGGACCAATACCAAACCCCAATCCTATTCACGGAATTTGGTTATCGCAGTATGGATTATACGGCCAAAAAGCCGTGGTTGGTCGATCAAAATCAAATGCAGGTGAATTTGGACGCCCAGGCAAAAGCGCTACAGGTGGTTTTTGATGATTTTTGGAAAGAGGAATGGTTTGCCGGTGGTTTTGTCTGGAAATGGTTTATCCATCATAAACGCTCGGGGGGATCGGGTGACAATCGTTTTACCCCACAGAACAAACCCGCGGAAAGGGTCATTAAGGAGTTCTATAAAACCGCAATGTGATGCGGAGGATCGTTCATTTTTTTTGGGTGCTTTTGATTTGCTCCTGTTCCACTGATGAGCAAAATGATGCAAGCCGGTTTAACTTGGCATCTGCCATTGAAGGAAGGGAAATTGCGATTTCCAGTGTCATTGCCTGTGCAGGGAACAGTAGGGATGGCCAGTTGGTCAATGTGTACTTTTACCCAAGGCCCGGAGTAACCAATATCCGCTATTTTGAAACGGAAACAATCAACGAAGATCCCAATACTTATGGGAACTACACGGAACAACTGCCTCCTCTGCGGGGGATTTTTAATGATTACCTCCAGTTTTTTGAAGTGGACCCGGAACGTGAAAAATGGGTAATCATCACCTTTGAAGAGAATGGGGTGGTCCATATTTCCAATCCCATTCGGTTGCGCCACCTCACCCAAATCACGGAGTTTCTACCGGAAAACATAAGTGTTGACAATAGGGAACAACCCACAATGCCAAAATTCAACTGGGTGGACGGTATTTTTGGGGATTCCATTATCTATTTTCATGTAGTGTCCACCCAAGATGATGATCTTTTGTCCGGTACCTACACCTTGGAACGAAACTTTCAATACTACAAATTGGATAATGTGGTGCTCAATATTACACGGGAGATACCACCGGAATTGGAATTGGGTGTCCCTTATAATTTTTCGCTTTTGGCAGTAACGGAAGATAACTGGGTCAACCTTTTTTCAGAAATAACATTTAGTTTACAATAGAGGGCTATTAAAATGATTTCGATCTGGGGATATTGTTTACCTTGTAGTAGTATAGGTTCCCTATAAAAAAAGAAAAAGCTATTGGTTCGGGAATTTCACTTTTTTATGGTGTTCTTTTTAGTGTTGACCGGAATGCAGGGACAGGAACCCATGGTAGCGGACCTTAAAGTACAGGGAAATAAACGCACCAGGACAGCTTTCATTAAAAAGGTTTCCCAGGTAAAACCGGGTCAGGTCTTGGATTCCACAAAAATTCAGATGGATATTGACCGGTTAATTCGATTGCCGTCCATATCACATGCCTATTATCAAGTATTTATGTCCGATGTGGAAGGGTATTACAACGTAATTTATGGTATAGAGGAGAATTTTACGTTAATTCCCTTTGCCAACATATTCACCTCAAATGATGACGAATTCGCCTTTAGGGTTGGATTACAGGAATTCAACTTTCTGGGCGAGAATATGACCTTGGGTGCATTTTATCAGTACGATGTTTTCCATTCCTATGGATTTAACATTCGGGCCCCATACCTATTCTCCAATAAATGGGGGCTTGCCCTAAATTACCAGAACCTAACTACACAGGAACCGGTCTTTTTGGACAACGGAACTGCAGATTATGAGTACAATAACGAATCCATTGAGCTTCTGGCACTTTTTGAGCCCAATTTTAAAAATCGTTTTGAATTGGGAATCAATCTATTTACCGAGGATTACAATTACCTTTTTGGAGCCACTTCCCCAGATGTCCCACAGGAACTTATGGTGGATAAGTTGTTGTACAAACTCATTTACAATCATGATGGTATTACGTATTATTATCATTATTTGAATGGGTTTCGAAGCGTATTGAACCTTCAGTATGTGGTGAGTACAAGCGATCAACTCCCGGAATTTTGGATTGGGTTCAATGATTTTTCCTACTTCATGAGGGTAGGGAAAAAAGGGAATTGGGCTTCCAGGCTACGATTGGGACTGGCCAGCAATCTGGACACCCCTTTTGCACCTTTTGCCGTGGACAATAATTTGAACATTCGTGGAGTTGGCAATGTTATTGACCGGGGAACCGGTGCCATTGTCATCAATACGGAATACAGACATTCCATTATTGAAAAGGATTGGTTTGTCCTTCAGGGGAACATTTTTATAGATGGGGGAAGCTGGCGGAATCCAGGGGGTGATTTTGGGGACTTTGCCGATAATCAGAACCTCCGTATATATCCAGGAATAGGAATACGACTTATTCATAAACGCATTTTCAATGCCATCTTTAGAATAGATTACGGTCATGGCGTTACCACCAATGCGACCAGGGGAGTCGTTTTTGGGATAGGTCAATATTTTTAGAATACATTTCATCGATATTTTTTGCATTTCATCGATGAAGCACTATATTTGTTGCCGTCACAGCGATATGATTTTAATGAAACCATTCATTTTAATACTAGTTTTCTCCTGTAGTTTTCTAACAACTGCCCAAACCATTACGGTAAAGGCAAAAAGTGGTGATGGTATTTTTTCCATATTACGAAAGCAAGGTTTGGATCCGGTTAAATATTATGCGGATTTTGTTCGCCTTAATCTTAATGACTTGAAAAATGGCAGCGAACTCTACCTGGATAGGGAATATATAATCCCGGATGCTCCGGATTCCTTTAAAAAAATGGCTTTGAGCATTTCGGAAGGGATTGATAAGGAATCCCCCATTTTTGATGAAGAGCTGGGTTCCATTTCCCCCAAAAGTGAACGATTAAAAAATGCGGTCATTTATTTGCTGTCCGGTCAGAATGGTGTGAAGGGGTCAAGGGAATTGCAATTTGTACGAAATCAGATCGTACGTAGTGTTGCCCAAAAATTGATGGTGCACGGGGCCAAAGTGTATTTAATAGATGAATTGAAGGACGATGGCGTTTTATCTTCCCCTTCCGCAATTAAAAATGGCGATACCACTGAAAATGCCATAGCGGACCAAAACCAGATGCAGCATTATGTTGAAATAATAAACAAGCGCTACCTGAAGAATATGGGGAAGTACCAACGAATAGTGGTTATTAACCTGAATAACACGGTAAAGGATAGCAAACATTTTGAAGTTTCCATATTCCATCATGGTAAAAGCCCGGAAAGTGAGCGTTTCGCAAAAAGTTTACAGCACATTTTCAATAAAAACAGCATTGAAAACGAGCAGAAGAATTTTACCGAAGTATTTGCCAATAGCAGCAATCTTTATTTGGTGACCAATGTATTGCCTCCCGTGACCATGATCGATATAGGGGATTCCAGAAATCCCAGTATTGAGGAAAGAATATCGATAAGTTCCCAGGAAAATGTGCTTACCAATATCATTACCAACGGTGTCCTCACGGATTACGCGAACTTATCCATCGAGAACAACTGATTGATTTGGCTTTAAACTCCAGAACCCCTTTTTATAGGCCATCCAGGATTTTGGCTTCTGGTGGACTATGGAAAAGTTCCGCTTCCAATTTTGGCATAAATTTTATCGCATCCAAAGTAATATCGGTGATATGCTCCCCGGGTTGCCCATCATTGGTAAGCCAGAACGTTTTGTAGGTTTTTGGAAATGGAATCCCTTTTATGGTCTGCTTTCCCTCAAGGAGCATAAATTTTTCAGGAAGATGCTTCCCTTTTTCAAAATACCCAGGGTAAGAAACAATATACCTTATAACATTTAGCAAATGGGTTTCGCCATCAAAATAAAGGATATAGTAATCGTCGGGAGCATCACCGGTACCCGGATCAAAAGTTACCTTGATCACATCCTGAATTTTACCGTTATGGTTTCTCTGGGGAAGTTGTTCCAATTGAACACCTTTTCCATCGAGAACAAAAGGTTGGGCCATAAAAAAGTAAGGTGTTAGGGACCAAAATCTAGTATTGTAATTGAACGTAGTACTGTCTTTTGCCATTACCCATGCCGCTTTGCCGTCCCAACCGTATTGGGACAGGGAGTCCCCTGCCTGATAGTGTCTTGCCCTACTGGACCAGGTATCTACAACCTGGTATGTGTTTCTTGGTACGCCGCCATCCAAGGGTTGATAATTAAAATGAAATGACACGGGACCGTTGCCATACCAATTCTCCAGCCCGCCATGGGCTTCCATGGCCTGCCAAACAATTTTCCCTGCTTCCGTGGCATTAAATCGTTGTGCTGCTTTTTGTACCCTTTTCCGTATCCAACCCTCTGGGGCCATTGCCAAATCCTTGTCCACTATGGATTTTGGTTTGTCCCTTTTTTCTTCCATACAGCTGTATAGCAATAGGAAAGTGGCAAACACGAAAAAAAATGATTTAGAAATCATGCGTTTGGGTTTAGTTCAATAGATGTTTTTTATAATAACTGTAAAGCTCATTGGGAGGTGCCCCCATAAAGTTCTTGAGGTGGATCATCCCAAAATGGAATTGGACCTTCATCCATCCCTTTTGTCTGTATTTTCGTGCTGAGGTAATGACGTTTTGTGGTAACACTTTAAAATTCAGGTTTTTATATATTCTTTGGATGAATTCGCTATCCTCATAGATAAGATACTTCTCATCAAAACCTTGATGGTTCCGGAATTGTGTCCTTGTAATAAACAAAGATTGATCTCCCCCCCTGCACAAGGTATGGTTCACCCTGGATAACCAGGCAAAAAACCGAAGGATCGGATTTTTGGTGTCGAACCTCATACGGAAACAGCCAGCTTCAAAACCATCATGGACGGCCGTGAGGATGAGATGGTCAAATTTTTTGGGAGGATAGGTATCTGCATGTAAAAAATAAAGGAGTTCACCTTGGGCCATTTCCGCTCCTTTATTCATTTGTGTTGCCCTTCCCGCCTTTGAATGTACTACGGTACAATCGTGATGTGAGGCTATTTCAACGGTTCGGTCGTGACTTCCCCCATCCACTACAATAATTTCCTTGGTGAGCTTTTTGTCCTTAATGGTATTGAGGTGTTCCAGGACACGGCCCAGACCTTGGGCTTCATTCAATGTAGGGATGATAATGCTTATACCTAAAGCGTCGTTCATAAGAATTGGGCTTCTCTGCCAATAAGAGTAGCAAAAAACCTTTCTTCCTTACGCAGGGATTTCACTTATTCCCAATTTTTATCGTTGGGCCTTGCCTTAAGGTCTTGGATAGTAAGTGGTAGGTCAGATATCACCAATCAGTTCTTTGAACAATTTTACCATTTTCGGTTCGGTCTTTCCCGCAATTTCAATGATTTCCTGGATATTTATGGGCTTTAGATTGTCTGGGTCACACTCATCCGTTAAAACGGATACCGCCACGATCGGTAGTCTTAAGTGATTGGCCACTATGACTTCGGGAACGGTGCTCATGCCTACGGCATCTGCACCCATGGTTTTCAGCATCCGGTACTCTGCTTTGGTTTCCAGTTGTGGACCCACTACGGAGACATAGACTCCCTTTTTTAGTGAGATTCCTTCTTTTTTGGCAATCCCTTCCAGTTTTTCCCTCATTTCCACATCATAAGGTTCGCTCATATCCACAAATCGATCTCCAAATTCCGCAACATTTTTAAAGGCCAAAGGGGATCCCCCTTGCAGGTTGATGTGATCTTCAATCAACATCATATCCCCCTTTTTGAAGTCCAGATTGATGGCTCCAGCGGCATTGGAGATGAACAATTTTTGTATCCCCAACTGGTGCATGACACGGACGGGGTAGGTCACATCCAGAAAATCATACCCTTCATATAAATGAAAACGACCTTGCATGACCACCACTTTTTTTCCTTCAATTGTTCCATAAATAAGCTTCCCGGAATGGAACTCAACGGTCGCCAATGGAAAATAGGGGATATGGTTATAGTGGGCCTCTATGGGATTTTTAATTTCGTTGGTCAGTTGTCCCAGGCCCGTTCCCAGTACAATACCTATTTCCGGATTGTCAAAACCTTTGTTCTTTAGGTATCCAACAGATTCATCCAATTGTTTTTTTGTCATTTCCGCATATGTTTTAAAAAGGGTTGAAACGCTGCAATGGTTGCAATATCCTCATAGTGGTCCACGTCATTCCTGGTATCCAAAAGCACATGGTCATTTTCGGACAAATCTTCCAAGGTGGCCTTTAGTACGGTATCGTTCCCCCAGTTTTTGTTTTGGAACAATTCCTTTTTCAAGTTCCGCATTCCCAACAGGTAATATCCGCCATCTTCGGCGGGACCAACTACAAATTCGTGTTTTTCCAACAGGTTGAAAGCGTTTTCCAGATCCGTTTGGGATACGTTGTACAAATCGCTGCCAATAATAATAATTTTTTCATACCCCTTGTTGAAACCTTCTTGAAAAGCATTCATCATGCGCTCGCCTAAGTCGGTACCCTCTTGAAGTTCTTTTCCATAGTGTTTGTTGTCCCAAATATCCTTTTCCCAAATCTCTTCGGAATAATACACCCATTTGTCAACTTTCAGTTCGCGTGTAATGGCGACCGTATGTTGGAGCAAAAAATTATAGATGTCCAATGCGGCCTTATCACCAATTTTTGCCGCCAGGCGTGTCTTGCATTTCCCAAGTTCCGGGTTCCGGGTAAAAATTAGGAGTAGGTTAGGGTTGGTTCTCAATCCGTTCTGGTTTTGTATGATACACTTTTTTGGCATTGGTCAATAACTTGCCCCAATGCTTGTCAAAGGCATGCACTTCTTCCGTGGGCCGACCCATCGAATCCACCACGGGATTACCTTGATTTTTCCATTCAAATATGCCCCCGTAAAGATTTTTTACATTGGAATAGCCAGCTTTGCGCAGTTTTTCCCCTATCTGTTCAGAGCGAACACCTATGGAACAATACACGACTATAGGGGCTTCTTTATCGGGAACTTGACGTTGAAGTGAGTCCAAGGTAAAGGTTTTAAAACCGGTCCAGATAGCTCCTTCTATATGGCTCACCTGATATTCTTCTTTTTTACGGGTATCCAAAAGGATTGGACTTGAACCTTTTAGTTCCGGCACGCTAATATAGGGTACACTTCCGCTGTTAAAACGTTTTAGGGCCCCATCGATGGTTTGCGAAATGCAGGGCATTGCAGTGGATACGAATAGCAAATAAAGAAGACGAATGCGCATGGACTTCGTTTGGAATCCAAAGATATGGATACCAATGTTTCAAATAGTGGTTTTTAGGGAACTTGTAACAAAACTGATAGGGCAAATGCAATGGCAGCCTTCCTTATTTTTTGGTTCCCTTGGGAAGGAAATACGAATACTGCCGGATTAAAAAGAAGTAGGGAATACAATGGAACCATAATGTACTGGTTCCATTGTATTCCAGTTCAAGGATAAATGATGAATTGACCGTTCGTTTTAAAAATTCGGTTTCCATATACCGTTTTGTGCTGTACTACCTTGAACATGGAAACCTTTTTCATGGGTAAGATTTAAATCAATGATTTAATGATTGATTTGGTCACTTCCATTTAGGGAGCTTAATTGTTGAAATAAAAGAATAGGTTGGACAGGAAAAGGGCAATTGATAGGCCCAAAACCAAATACCAACAAAAATAGCCGAGTTTCTCTCCTGTAGTGTTCATCTTTTTTAAGGTTAATTATAGTTTGAAAGTATAAAAAACCATAGTTCAACTAGGGTTAATCTTTATAACTGGTAGGGAATTCTTTATAAATGGTATCGCTTCATTTTCTTAAAAAGGAGTTGTTCATTTTTAACTTTTTGGTAAACTTCGGATAGGTTCAAATTGTAATTTCCATGTACTAAATAAGACTAAGCCAAAACAAAGTTAAACCTAAGAACACAAGAAAATGCGAGTAGCAATCAATGGTATGGGGCGCATAGGACGTGCGGCCCTAAAAGTAATCAACGAAACGCCGGGCTTGGAAGTGGTGGCGGTAAACGATATTGTACCCATAGCCAATACGGCTTACCTTCTAAAGTACGATACGGTCTATGGAACCTATGAAAAAGAAGTTGCCCATGAAGGGAATACCCTTATTGTGGATGGGCAACAGATACAGTATTCCTCCATCCGCAATCCCGAGGAATTGCCCTGGGGGGAATATGACGTGGAAGTGGTCATTGAAAGCACAGGGGTCTTTACCAACGGGGAAGATGCGGAACGCCATATAGCGGCGGGGGCCAAAACCGTGGTCATTTCTGCCCCCACCAAAAGTGTGGATACCCCAACGGTGGTCCATGGGGTAAACTCCCAGGACGGTCAGGTAAGTGTTTTTTCCTGTGCCAGTTGTACGACCAACAACATTAGTCCGGTAGTGGAGATTTTGGGGAGAAGGATTGGGATTAAAAAGGCCATTATGACCACGGTACATGCCTATACCGCTTCACAGGGAATTGTGGATGCCCCTTCCAAAAAGAATTTTAGGATGGGCCGTGCGGGAGCACAAAACCTGATCCCTACAACTACGGGAGCGGCCATTGCCACTACCAAGGCACTACCTGAGTATGCTGGGAAGTTTGATGGCGTGGCCATTAGGGTCCCTGTTCCTGTAGGTTCCATTTCCGATATGACGTTTGTTATGGAAAAGGATGTCAGCCCGGAGGAGGTCAATCAAATTTTGATAGAAGAATCCCAAACGGAACGTTATGCCAAGGTATTGGCGGTAACCGATGAGCCTATTGTATCCTCGGACATTATTAAAAGTCCGTATGCCTCAACGGTGGACCTGGCGATGACACGTGTTGTGGATGGGGACTTGTTAAAAGTAATGACCTGGTACGATAACGAATGGGGCTTTACGAACCAGATGATACGGCAGCTTTTGGAAATTAAGGGGTAGTTGTTTCTGCCCTCTTTTGGGGAACACTTGGAAGTCCTTATTCCGGATAGGCCAATTCGGTCAATTCATCGGCAAGGGCTTCCAGGTCAATACCCAACACGTCTCTATTAATGGTGAGTACTTCCGTTTTTAAATGTTCGGGCAGTTGGTGGAACCCGTCCTTGGCCCCCAAAATCATGCCTGCAACGGCCCCAACGGTATCATTGTCACGGCCGTAATTGATGATGAACTGTAATGTGGTTTCAAAATCACCCCCACCAAACTTGAGTCCGGCAATCAATATTTCCCAGATTTCCCCAGCATGAAAGGCAATCAATCGCTGGTTCCTTTCCAGATTTTTGTAAATGGTCTCTTGCCTGTACCAATCCAAATCCTTTCCGGGAAATCCTTTGGGAATACGTAGGTGGATGGCCTCTTTATGGACCATTACCGCCACTCCATTTTTTGGGATACGGCCCAGGGTAATACTATCATTGCGTATAAGGGACTGGGTCAGTGGAATTTCTTCAATTTCCATCGCTTCCAGGACATAATTCTCGGTGGTACGCGCAATCATATGGGGGATACGCCCAACCAACCTACTGTCCAAATACTGGTAAGGGTCAATAAACGCGTGTACATTTAAAATGGAGTCCATATTTTGGGTATGCATGGCCATATGGCACATGGCCGATGCCAAACTGGAGATGTCCCTGGCATAGCCAATATCAAAAATGGCATGCTCATAGGCCAGGGTATAAGCGGTTTCCGTATCTGGGGCCACCAAACCAAAGAAGGGGGTGTACAACAGTCCGGCACAGCTCATTTCCCCACCATAAAACCGATGCCCAACATGTTGATGGGACATATCGTCCTCTTGATAGGAGAAGGCGACCCGGGCCCATTCCTTGATCCAGTCCACGTTTTCAATTTTGGCATCCAGGCTATCGGGTTGGGTATGGATATGTGCATCGGACAATTTTTTTGCCTGGGTTTGGTAATAATCCGTAATAAAGGTGGCAAAGGCACTAGCATTGATGGCTTCCTTATGTCCAACCAGGTATTTTGCCAAAAGATACTTCCATCGGGTATCATCAGTAGTGGCACCCGGTGGAAGGTTATGTCCCCATGGTCCTTCCGGGGATTGGTTGGTCAGTGCCGGGCTAAGGCCCAAAATATAACCATACCTACGTTGTATATCCCTTCGGTTCCACATTTCCGTGGCCACCCCCATGGCGTCGCCTATTGCGGAGCCTACCAAAGCACCCAAAACCTTGTCACGGTATTCGGCTTTGGTAAGTGAGGTATGGGCAGGGGTATACAGGGTTTTTTGGGGTTGGGGAAGGTGCACTTCCGTCCGGTCTTCCCTGCAGGAACTTAAGCCGTGCAAGAGGATGACAATTCCTAAAAGTAACCGGTTTTTTCTCATGGGATGATCATTTTATGGACCCATTACAAAAGAAGTGTTTTTTCCGTTATGGTCTTGAAAAGGGTAGTGGGATTGGACGAATAATCACACGTATGATTCCGATCCACCCCATTTGCGCGACAGGCTTCCAGTTCCAACGCACAAAAAAACGCCTTGTTCTCACAAGACGTTTGCTGGAGGTGCCACGAGCATAGCGAGTGGCACCTCCAGTACTAAGTAGTTGTTTCAGTTTGAAACACATATAATGACATCACCCAATTGTAGTGACTGTCAGGGATTATTTGACTTTCTGTCATTTTTTTTGATTGATAAATGACGACAATAAACAGGCAGCATTTACCAAAATGTATAAGTCTTCTACAAAAATGTTTAAAAGTTGAGCCTGACCCGTAAAGTAATTTTGTAATCAAATAATTAAAATAATCTTTTAAAACATCTATATCATGAAATTACAAGCAGGAAAAAATAACGTAACGTTCAGATCTTTTGGAGTAGAATTGGCGGGAGACTTATACCTTCCAGAAGGTTTTGACGAAAACAAAAAGTACAAGGCGATCGTTGGAGCTAGTCCCTTCCCACAAGTGAAAGGGCAAATTCCAGCAACTTATGGTCCTGAAATGGCCAAAAGAGGATTTATCTATTTGGGCTTTGACTATTTGGGCATGGGAGATTCGCCTGCCCTGCCAGGAGAACATAAGAAGTCTAGGTATATGTTTAGGCTGATTGAAAATACATGGGATGCAGTTTCCTATCTAGGGACACTTCCTTTCGTAGAGGAAATAGAAGGACTTGGTGTATGTCAAGGAGGATCTATCATTGCCTCTGCTGCGGTTACCGACCATAGAATTAAGAAAATTGCAACGGTTTCTGGGATGATGGCCGCAGATGGTTTCCAATGGTTGGGTAGAGAAGTAACAGATGCACAAATTGCTGCTTCAAATGCTTCAAAGCAAAAGATGTACGAAACGGGAGAACCTGACTATGTAGCACCATTTGGATTGGATGATGAGCAATCAAAAGAAGAGTTTGTGGCAACTGCCGCATATCCAGCTATGGCTGGAGAAACCTATGACTACTATGGCAAAGATGGGGTCAAAGGTCCAGGAATGGTTAAGAACGCTTCAAACATCCATATAGGAGACCAAGGAATGCAATCTTTAATTTCTATTGGAGAAGCTTACGCAGATAAAATCGTGCAGCCTACTTTAGTGATTTATGGAACAACTGCGTCAACAGCACCTTGTTCAACTGTCTTCATTGATAAACTTACTAACAATCCTGAAGTTTTAGCGATAGACGAGTTTAGCCACGTAGATTTCTATTATAAACCAGAAGCGGTAAAAGTGTCCGCAGATGCCGTAGCAGAATTCTTCAATAAATAAAATTTTAAGGTAGAGAGCGGAAAATGTTCTCTACCTTTTAAGAAACACAAATTATGAAGGTAATTATAACAGGGACCACGGGCATGGTTGGCAAAGGCGTTTTGTTGGAATGCTTGGATAGTAATGAAATTACAGAAGTATTGTCTGTTTCAAGAAGAAGTGTAGGTATTGACCATCCGAAACTGAAGGAACTCCTTCATCAAGATTTTTCTGAGTTTCTCTCTGTAACAGACCAACTAGTAGATTATTATGCTTGTTATGCCTGTATGGGGGTAAGTTCGGCTGGAATGAAAGAGGAAGAATACACCAAATTCACTTATGATTACACTATGGCATTGGCAAAAGTACTGGTTGGACTAAACCCTAGTATGACTTTTATTTACGTTTCTGGGCAAGGTACCAAGTCTAACGAAAAAGGAAGCATGTGGGCTCGTATAAAAGGTAAAACCGAGAATGACATATTAAAACTTGGATTTAGGCAAGCATTTATGTTCCGCCCAGGTATGATTATTCCAGTAAAAGGAGTATCCCCAAGTAGTAAACTCTACAGAATTGTAATCAACAACATGACTTGGCTATTAAAATTAATGAAGCGTCTGGCCCCAAATTCAGTAGTAGATACGGCCCAAATTGGACTAGCGATGATCAAAGCTGCTAAAAGTGGATATGATAAAAGAATAATAGACCCTATTGATGTCCTTCAACTTGCGAAAAAGTAGCTAAATAAAATTTACTTCCTTAAAAACTGTAAATTGAGAATCCAATTTAAAGACAAAAATGCCCAATTATCAATTCAATACGATATCAGAATTTCATAAGCATTTTGATTTACCAGAACCAGAAAACCCTTTGTTCAGCGTCCTATATACCCAATTGGAAAAAGGCGAAGAAAAAAGTTGTGAAGCCTATGCTTTTGATGAACCTATAGACATCAATTGTCAGTTTTATGGCATTAGTTTTAAAAACATTATTGCGGGTGATTTTACCTATGGGCGTACTAAATATGATTTTTCAAAAGGAACCCTTTTGTTTACAGCCCCTAACCAAGAATTGAGCTTTAAAGGCATCGCTTTCAGTTCTGAAAGTTATCATATAGCAATTCATAAGGACTACATCCGCAATCTGGAGATTTATCAGAAAATCAAGAAATACAACTTCTTCAATTACAATGTTAATGAAGCCCTTCACTTATCGCCAAAGGAAGAAAAGATTGTGAAGGAAATACTCAGGAGTATGTTGCTGGAATACCAAAACAACCAGGATGAGTTCAGTAAAGAAATCATTATTTCTCATTTGGAGACGTTACTAAAGTATGCTGACCGATTTTACAAGCGTCAGTTCCTCGATAGGTCTGATGACAATAAGGTGCTGTTCACAAAATTCAACGACATACTTGATACCTATTTTGAGCAGAACCTATTTGCCGAAGAGGGCATCCCTACAGTAGAATGGATGGCATCCCAGCTTAATGTGAGTCATCGTTACATGAGTGATACGATAAAAGCGGAAACAGGCAAAACAGCCATTGACCAAATCAACCTGTTTATCATTGACGAGGCCAAAAATTTGCTTCTAAATCCCACAAATTCGGTTTCAGAAACTGCCTATAAATTAGGTTTTGAATATCCACAATACTTTTCACGTCTATTCAAAAAGAAAACAGGAATGAGTCCTAAGGCGTATATAGAAGCCCATTTGAACTAAAGTCTCTTCTATTTCAATTAAAACTAAACTTAGGGGTGTTTTTGACTTGAATATAGTAAGCGCTCCTTTGTCCTGATGGATCAGTTCAAGTTTCATTCAAATAGACTGGGTTTTTTTAGTATCCCCTACTTATTGATTCTGGCCGATTCGAAATACCATTGCAAAATGAGTCGATTTTAGATACAGATTGTCTAAAAGAATTGGCGACATAGTTGGTAATCCTTAATTTTAAAAGGCAGAAAGGTTTATTTCTTCTTTAAAGTTCATTACAAGCACCCTCTGGAGCACCCTGTTACAAACAGAAAACTCGCAACGCTACTGTTTATAGTATGTTACGAGTTTCTTTTGTGGTACCTCCAGGAATCCCCTCGGCGGTCGCTCGGGACAGGCTTCGATTCTTTGTGCCAACGCACAAAAAAACGCCTTGTTCTCACAAGACGTTTACCGTAGCTTCCACTCGCTATGCTCGTGGTACCTCCAGGAATCGAACCAGGGACACACGGATTTTCAGTCCGTTGCTCTACCAACTGAGCTAAGGTACCTCCTTAAGGTTTCCCATTTAAGGGCTGCAAATATAGTTTCAAATTTAGGATTTACAAATTATTGCCACCAAAAAGAGCCTTGCTTTTTTGAGTAACCTGTTCTTTGCCGACCTTTGTCCTATGAACCTTATCGTGGACATCGGAAATACTTTGGTCAAATACGCCGTTTTTGACAGGGGAAAACTGATTACCGATCAAAGTTCGGAATCCGGTCTTTTCCTGTCCAAGGTAAAACAGTTTTTTGAAGTTTACCCGAAAATAAGTTATGCCATAATTTCATCGGTGGGCATTTTGGAACATAAAGAACATAAAATCCTTTCCCTTTTTTGTAAGGTCCATGTGCTTTCCGTCACGTCCAAAATACCCTTCAAAAATCGTTATGCCACACCACAGACCCTGGGAATGGACAGGGTGGCCCTGGCCACAGCGGCGTTCTACAATAACCCTAAGGGCAATACCTTGATCATTGACATGGGTACGTGCATCACCTATGATATTGTGAACAGTGATGGGGAATATCTTGGAGGAGCCATATCCCCCGGACTTCGTATGCGCTACTTGGCAATGCATAACCAAACGGCAAAACTCCCACATCTGGGACCAGAATTTCCTGTCAGTTTTATCGGTAATACTACGGAAAACAGCATGCACAATGGCGTAATGCAAGGTATTTGCCATGAGTTGGACGGTACCATTGATCAATACAAAAACCGCTTTAAACATTTAACAGTTATTTTAACAGGCGGGGATTCCCATTTTTTTGCCAAACGGTTAAAAAATTCCATATTTGCCAATTCTAAATTCCTATTGGAGGGGCTGAATTACCTACTGGAATACAATAAACATTAGATGGTCAAAAATTTTTTGATAGCATTGGCATGTCTACTTTCTTTTGGCATCTATGCTCAAAACGGCACAATTTCCCCGTACTCATATTTTGGCGTTGGTGATACCAGGAACAACGGTACCATTGAAAATAGGATGATGGGTGGCCTACAACTCTATGGGGACAGCATCCATATCAACCTAAGAAATCCGGCAGCCTTGTCCAAACTCAGGTTAACGGCGTACACCGCGGGGATATCACATAGGGAACTGCGCCTAAGGGACAATTCCGAGACACAACGCACTTCCGTTACCAATTTGGATTATTTGGCCGTGGGCTTTCCACTGGCAAAAAATACTGCCATTAGTTTTGGCATACAGCCCTTTACCTCCGTAGGATATGATTTAATTTCCGAAACCATCAATGCGGAGCAGGACACCGTTACCAACGTTTTTTCCGGTGAAGGAGGTTTGAACAAGGTGTTTCTTTCCCTTGGATTTCAACCCATCAAGAACGTTGCATTGGGGGCCACGGTGAATTTCAACTTTGGCACTTTGGATTACGATAGGGTCCAAAGCACCCAAAATGTACAGTTTGGAACGCTGGACAGACGTGAATCCCGTATCAATGGCTTTGATTTTAATTTTGGCGGAACCTACACGCCTAAAATAGGGGAAAAGCATACCTTGTTTACCCATTTGGGAGTGGATACCCAAATCAATTTGGTTTCGCAAAATTCACAACAGATAGGCTCCTTTTCATTGCAAGGTGGTGAAATAGAAGTATTCGATGTGGACCTGGATGCCCGTAACCTAAGAAATACCGAACTTAAGATTCCTACCCGGACCACCATTGGTCTTGGTTATGGGGAAGACAAGAAATGGTTTGTTGGGGCGGAGTATGCCTTTCAAGGATTAAGTTCTTTTGAAAATACCTTTTTGGGCCAGGAGAATGTAGCCTTTGAAGATGCCAGCACTATGGCATTGGGGGGCTACTATGTGCCCAATTATTCGGCATTATCGGGGATTTTTAATCGGATTACATATCGTGGAGGATTGCGTTATGACCAAACGGGATTGGTGGTCGAAGGAAGGGAGATCAACAACTTTGGCATAACTTTTGGGTTTGGTGTACCGATTGTGGGAACCGGATCGGATCGATTTTCCAATTTGAACATTGGATTTGAACTGGGCAGAAGGGGAACCAGGGCCGGAGGACTTTTGGAAGAAAGTTATTTAAATGTGAGTATAGGACTTTCGCTAAATGACCAGTGGTTTATTCAACGAAAAATAAACTAGCGTTAAAATTTTAAAAAATTCTTAAATAAAAAGCTTAAAACCAACCAAAATAGAGGTTTAACTATAAAAATTTGTACATTAACCACTTTAAATATAGTAAAATGAAGAAGAAACTCTACTTAACGATGATAGCGGTCATGATGTCGATGGGTTTAAGTATTGCCCAAGCTCAAAACCCGGAGTGCATGACCAATCTCTCCATTTATGCAGAACACGCAAAAGTTAAAAATTATGATGCGGCCTACGAGCCTTGGAAAATGGTCTATGACAATTGTCCGGACATTAATAAGGCCAACTTCTCATTGGGCGAAAGAATCTTGAAGCACAAGATCAAAAATTCATCCGGTGCCGACAAAGATGGATATATCCAGGACCTCTTGGCCTTGTTTGATAATAGCTTAAAATATTTCCCTACCAAATTCCCAAAGGCGGGAGTGGCCATTGATAAGACCTTATTGATGTACGACAACAAAATGGCTTCGGATGAGCAACTATTCAATATGTTGGATAAAGCATTTAAGGAAGACCGGGATAATTTCAAAAACCCCAAGGCACTTTACTTATATTTCTCCAGTTTGGTGAACTTACACAACGCTGGGAAAAAAGATCTACAGTCCGTTTTTGATACCTATGATGATGTGACGGAAAAAGCGGAAGAGGAAAACAAGAAGCAAACCGATATTCTGGCCAAGATAATTGCCAAAGAAGATGCAGGTACTGCATTGACCTCCAAGGAAAAAAGACAAAAAAAGGCGGCCACGGTCAATTCTGAGTCCTATGGTAAGATTTCCGGAAGTATAGATTCCAAATTGGGGGCCTTGGCAGATTGCGGGAACTTGATTCCCTTATATGAGAAGAGTTTTGAATCCAAAAAAGGAGACATCACCTGGGTGAAAAGGGCCGTGGGAAGGATGTTCTCCAAAGAGTGTACCGATGACCCCTTGTTCAGCAAGATGGTTGAGGTACAAGCGGGATTGGATCCCTCCGCGGACGTATACGTATACCTGGGAACCCTAAAATCCAAAAATGGTGATAATAAAGGGGCCATTGCCGATTTTAATAAGGCAGTGGAATTGGAAACGGATTCCTACAGACAGTCCAACATCCTCTACAAGATTGCGACCATCGTAAGAAAGAATAGTAAGTCCCAGGCCCGAAACTATGCCCAAAAGGCAATCAATGCCAATTCTGCCAATGGTAAGGCCTATTTGCTCATTGCGAATTTATATGCCAGCAGTGCCAATGCCTGTGGCGATACACCGTTTAATAAACGTGCCATTTATTGGAAGGCTGCCGAGATGGCCAGGAAAGCAGGCAGGGTAGACCCATCATTGGCATCCAGGGCCAACAAAACCGCTTCGAGCTATGCACAAAGGGCTCCGGACAAAACCATGATCTTTAACGCGGATATGGGCGGAAAGACCGTAACGTTTAGCTGTTGGGTTGGAGGTAGTGTAAAGGTACCGAGCTTATAAGGGTGAAACACAAAACAGCATATGATATAAAGCGGATTGCCACAACCATAATTGTGGCAATCCTTTTTTGGGGATGTGGGGATGGCTATAAACGCGTGGGGCAGGAAGCCCTTAAGAAGAACTATCCACAGGGTGTGGCCACCAATTTTACGCTAACCTATACCGAGACACAAAAAGAGATGTCCACCCAAGACTCGGCAACAAGTAGGGTCATTGCCATATTGAAAAGCCCCCTGAATGAGGATTATGACAACCAAAGCTTTAAATACAAGGTTTTTCCCAACGGATTACAAGTGGATTTTTTCGATGAAAAAAACCAAAAAAGTGTCGTTAAGGCGGACTACGGAATTATCTATTCACAAACCAATGTCATAGATTTGCAGGGCAATGTGGTCATAGAGAGCCACGATGGTAAAAAGCTCGAAACGCCCCAATTGTATTGGGACCGCAAGAACAAATGGATTTTTACCGAAGCGGAATTTACATATACCAATCCGGAAGATGGGACCGTAATGGATGGACAGGGAATGGACTTTAACCGGGAGTTTACCTTTTTCAGTGCCCATAAAACCTTTGGATTAATGACTATAAAAGAAGAAGAATGAAAGGATTTTTAAAGTATACCATCTACATAAATTTGATAGTTTCCCTGCTCTCCGTTTACATGGCATTCAATTTTTGGGAAACCGACAGGAACAGGGCCTATATTTTTATTTTTTTGGCCGTCGTAACGGGATTTAATTTTTTCTTCCGAAGGCGGTATTTTAAAAAATTCGAGGCTAGAAAGAAGGAACGGGAACAGGGTTGATCGTGGACTCGGCTTACGTTGTCATAATTGTTTCGTTATTTTTCTCCGCTTTTTTTTCGGGAATGGAGATTGCCTTTGTTTCGGCCAATCGTATCCATATAGAACTGGAGAAAAAACAAGAGGGCTTTTTGGCCAAGGTTTTGGCCTGGATTACGGAAAAACCATCCAAGTTTATTGCCACCATGCTCATTGGAAACAATATTGCATTGGTGGTCTATGGACTGTTTATGGGGGATGTGCTCATGGACTGGTTCCAAACCGTATTGCCCACCAAATCAAATCTTTTTAATGTCCTGCTTACGGATTTCCGTCTGGTATCAAAAACGGTGATTTCCACATTCATTATTCTGATTACCGCAGAGTTTCTGCCCAAAGTCCTTTTTCAGATCTATTCCAATACCCTTTTAAAGGTATTGGCCCTCCCCGCCTATATTTTTTATGTCCTGTTTTCCTTCCTGTCCTGGATGGTCATTAAAATTTCGGATTTCATTCTAAAGACTTTTTTTAAGACCGATGGGGATGAGGTACAACTGGCCTTTACCAAATTGGAGCTGGGGGACTATATTACGGAACAAATGGAGACTGTGGAGGAAGAGGATGAGGTCGATTCCGAAATACAACTGTTCCAGAATGCTTTGGAGTTTTCAGAAGTAAAGGCCAGGGAGGTTATGGTGCCACGTACGGAAATCATGGCCATAGAACTGCATGAAACCACCAAGACCTTAAGCAAACTGTTCATAGAGACCGGGTATTCCAAAATTTTGGTTTTCAAGGATACGGTTGATGAAATTATAGGATATGTACATTCCTATGAACTTTTTAAAATGCCCAAGACCATAAAGCATATCCTAAGACCGGTGGAATTTGTCCCAGAGACCATGTTGATCCACGATATCTTAAACGTCCTTACCAAGAAAAGGAAGAGTATGGCGGTGGTTTTGGACGAATATGGCGGTACTTCCGGAGTAATGACGGTTGAGGACATTGTGGAAGAGCTCTTCGGCGAGATTGAGGACGAGCACGATTCAACCGATTTGATCGAAGAACACCTAAGTGAACGGACCTTCCGGTTTTCTGCCCGATTGGAAGTTGACTATATCAATGAAAACTACAAACTGGAACTTCCCGAAAGTGAAGAGTATGAAACCTTGGGCGGACTTATTACCAATATCACGGAGGAGATTCCCGAACAGGATGAGGAAATCAAGACAGAAAATCACTTCTTTAAAATTTTGGAGGTTTCCAACAACAAAATAGACCTGGTGGAAGTCCATTTCCTGGAAGAGGATTAATAGTTTCATAAAACCTTTGTACGGTTTCCATGGAAGTCTTTTTGGCTTTCCCATTTGAAAAGAAAATGGTATTTTCGCCCACTAAAATCAACGAAAAGAAGCAGGTAGATGGCTATTTTAGAAAATATTAGGAAGCGTACCACGGTATTGATCCTTATCATAGGTATGGCGTTGTTCGCATTTGTGATTTCCGGGGTGTTTACAGGAAATGATTTTGCCGGGGGAAAAATTGGCTCAACCATAGCGGAGGTCAATGGGGAACCGATATCCCGGGAGGACTTTACCCGAAAATTGGAACAGGCCCAGCGCCAATTTGGACCCAGTTTTTCATCGACCCAGTTGGTAAACCGCGTATATGACCAAGAAATCAGGAATGCCATTCTAAATCAGCAATTTGATAAGCTGGGCATTGATGTGGAGAGCGATCAGATCGTGGACTTCATAAAAAATACAGGTTACGCCCAGGACCCTTCTTTTCAAGACGAAAATGGAATCTTTAACCCAGAGGTTTTTAAGGCGGCCATTGCAGATTGGAGGGAAACAAATCCTTTGTTGTATGACAACTGGTTGGAAATTGAAAAACAGATCATGCAGTCCGCCAAGGAGCAAATCTATTTCAATTTGATAAAAGCGGGATCGGGAGCTACACTATCCGAAGGGGAATTTGACTATAAGTTGGCCAATGATAAAGTGGATTTGCAGTTTGTACGGGTTCCCTATACTTCCATTCCGGACAGCACCATACAGGTGTCCAAAGATGAAATAGCCGCCTACATCAAGGAAAATGAGGAAGATTTTAAACAGGAGAAGGCAAGGGATATCCGTTTTGTGTTTTTTGAAGAGGCTGCTTCCGCAGAGGATGAAAATGCGGTAAAGGACGATATCGTTAAATTACTGCAGGACACGGTCGAGTACATCCAAGAACGCAACACCACGGATACCATTCCCGGTTTTCGAAATACCCAGGACATGACCGCTTTTCTGGATAGGAATTCCGATACCAAGTTCGATACCATCTATAAGGCCAAAAAGGACCTTCCCGCCGTTGCTGTGGACAGCATTTTCAATTTGGCGGATGGCGAGGTTTATGGACCGTACAGGGATGGTGACTTTTTTAGGGTGTCAAGGATAATGGCAAGAAAACCCCAAGGTTCGGTAAAGGCAAGTCATATTCTTTTTGCTTATGAGGGGGCCACACGGGCCAACCCGGAAATCAAGAGGACCAAGGAAGAAGCAGAAAGGGAAGCAAACAGGATTTTGGCAGAGGCCCAAAAAACGGATGCCGATTTTACTGCACTGGCAAGGGACAATTCTGACGGGCCTTCTGCCCCTAGAGGTGGGGATTTGGGATATTTTCAGGAAGGGATTATGGCCGATGCATTCAATGATTTTTGTTTTGGAAATGCGGTGGGATCCATAGGTCTGGTAGAAACGGAATTTGGGTTTCATATCATAAGGGTGGATGATAAGCAGGATATCCTTCAGGTCGCTACCTTATCAAGGGAAATCCAGCCTTCCGAAGAGACCGTCAATGCCTTGTTTACGGATGCCACCAAATTCGAAATGTCAGTTTCCGATGCCGAAGCTGAAGCATATTCCGATATTGCAAAAGAAAGTGATTTGGTGGTGCGTCCCGTGAACAAGATCAAGGAAATGGATGAAAACCTTCCGGGCTTGGATTCCCAAAGAAGTATCGTGCAATGGGCCTTCAATGAAGATACCAAGGTTGGGAACATTAAGCGATTTGATTTAACGAATGGTTATGCCGTAGTACAATTGACCAAGAAGTACAAGGAAGGTACGATGTCCGTAGAAGATGCATCGGCACAGGCACTGCCAAAAATCCGAAAGGAGAAGAAGGCCGCACAGATAATGTCCAACACCACGGTGACCACACTGGAGGATTTTGCGACCAATCATGGCGTAAGCACTTCAAATGCCACTGCCGTGACAAGAAAATCCCCTACCATTCCAGGGGCCGGTAGGGAAGCTTTGGTCGTAGGAAGGGCATTTGGCCTTGCAGAAGGTGAAACCTCCGAAGTGATCAAAGGGGAAACAGGACTTTTTATGGTCAAAGTAACCAAAAAGGAAGAAGGGGCTTCCTTGCCTAACTTCAGCACGTTTGCCAATACACTTACCAATCAAAAACGAAACGCGGTCAATACCGGTGTGTACAATGCACTCAAAGAAAGTGCGGAAATCGAGGATAATAGGGCAACCTTTTATTAAAGCACCATATCCGAATACGGAACTACAGTAGTAAAACCCCTGGCTTTAAAATAGCTGGGGGTTTTTTCATTTCCCGTGGCAAGGACAAAGTCACCACCCCAACCACCAAGACTTTTAATGGCCCCGTAATAATCCGAAAAAAGCCGCTCCTTTATGGGGGCTATTTTTAGGACTTTGGATAGGATGGCCTCATGTACCGTTAAAAGCGACTCAAAATCGGCCAACGTAGTGGCATGGAAAAGTTCCCTTGTAATACCAGTAAGATCGGTGACCAAGGTGAACGTATCAAAATCCTGCTTTCGGTAATTGGCTATGGCTGCCCTGCTGTCCTGTTTTTGATTGAGATGGACAAAATACAGTTGGCTTTGAAAAGAGGGCTGGAAAACCACTTCTTCGATAATGGGTTTTTTGTCAACAAGTTGATACAGGATAGGGGTGTTGTGTTGCGCACAGGCGATATCGTACCCACTTCCACCAAAAGTACGCTTGAGCAGGGTATAAGGATCTACGGAAGCCCATTGGGCAATATTGTTCAGTAGCGTGGATGAGGAACCCAATCCCCAATTTCTGGGGAAGGCAAGTTTGGAAATGGCTCTGTGCCCTTTGGATTCGGCAATGAATTTTGGATTCAGTTCCCTGGCCTGGGTCAAAATCCGTTTTAAGGTTTCCGCCAATTCCGAATCGGAACAAGAATGGATGTCAAAGGTTTTGGTGTCGAATGTAGCGTTGAACCAGACGTTGTTGTGTTGTTCCAGGCTTTGCCATTCCAAAGTTGCGGAATCCGAAGGCATGATTTCCAGTGATTGTCCATATGTTGTAGGAACCGCCAATGCCAAAGCGCCATCCAAGACAGCATATTCAGCGGAAAGCAACAATTTGCCGTTGCTGTAATAGGTCGTTTCCATTATTGTTTCCGAATCAATTCCAAGCCTTCTTTTACCGAAGCATTGCTCACGGTACGTTCCTTAAAATAGTCCACCAGTTGTCTTTTTTCCTGTTCGGAGGCCCCAAGTTGATTTAACATATTCAACAAATGCATTTTCATATGGCCCTTTTGGATTCCCGTGGTGACCAAAGAGCGCAATGCAGCAAAATTTTGGGCCAGTCCAGCTACGGCAGTGATTTGCATCAATTCCTTCGCAGATGGGTTTTGGAGGATTTCCAAAGCCAATTTTACCAGGGGATGTAGCGTAGTTAGGCCACCTACGGTGCCAAGTGCCAATGGAACCTCAATCCAAAAAGTAAACTGGCCGTCCTTGATTTCTGCATGGGTAAGGCTGGAATAACGGCCATCCTTGGCTGCAAAAGCATGTACACCCGCTTCTACCGCCCTAAAATCATTTCCGGTGGCCAGGACAACCGCGTCAATCCCATTCATAATTCCTTTATTGTGCGTAACGGCCCTAAAGGGTTCGGATTTGGCAATGGCAACCGCCTGGACAAAACGCTTGGCAAAGTCGGCAGAAACCGTTGTGTCACCTTTAGCGGTGCTTATTGGACAGGAAACCTCCGCACGGACCAAACAATTGGGGACGTAATTGCTCAATATGCTCATGATGACCTCAAGTTCCAATGCTCTTTTTGCTGCCTCTTCCTTTAAGGTTTTGGCAAATTGTTCCAAACAGGAATTGATGAAGTTCGCCCCCATGGCATCCAAGGTTTCAAAGGTGCAGTGCAATTGGTAGTATCCTTGTAAACCTTCGGTTTTGTCCCTTAAGGAGATGGCCGTAATGCCCCCGCCCCGCTTTTTCATGTTACGGGTAATGGTTTCCGTCCCTTCGTAAAATTTTGGGGTTATTTCCTTGATGAAATCGATTAAGGTATTTTTTTTACCGTGATGGATAAAATGTACCTGGCCCACTTTTTCGGTTCCCAGTATTGTAGTTTTGAACCCACCACGGGTCAACCAAAACTTTGCCGCCTTACTGGCGGCAGCCACAACGGAGCTCTCTTCAATAATCATGGGGATCGTAAACACCTTTCCATTGAGCAGGAAATTTGGGGCTACCGCAAAAGGCAAATAGTAATTGGTAAGCGTATTTTCAATAAACTCATCATGGGTTTTTTGAAGTTCCCTATCGTGGTTCCAGTATTGTGCCAGGGTTGTTTTTGTCCGCTCTGGATTGGTGGTGCAATTATGGGCAATCCAATCTATCTTTTCCTCCTTGGATAATTTGGAGAAACCTTCTACGGTTTTTTGCATGGGTATCTTTAAAACAGCAAAGATACATTTTACTGTTTTTGCTTTAGTTCTTGTACTATGAGGGTATCAATCCTTATATTTAGGACATTCAGGAACCGGTTTGGTCAACAAGGGGCAAATGGGTTCAACAAATTATTAGTATACTTGAACGTTTTTAAGCAGTAAACACCTATGCGAAAAATAGCGCTCCCACTGATATTCGTTTTATCATCTTTTACAATTGTCTTAGCCCAAAAAAATAAAATCACCCTCCAGGATATTTGGAGCGGTGGGTTTAGGACACAGGGAATGGATGTACTCCGTTCCATGAAAAATGGCAAGCAGTACACCGTACTCAATTTTGATGGAAATCCCCGAAGGAGTTCCATTGACAAATATGATTACAAAACCCTGGAAAAGGTGGAAACCATAGTTTCCTCTTCGGATAATGTTCCGTATTTCACCTCGTATGAGTTCAGTAATGATGAATCAAAGATGCTCTTGGCGACAGCGATAGAGCCCATTTTTCGCCGTTCCAGGTTGGGCATCTATTACGTTTATGATATTGGTTCCAAATCGATAAAAAAAATATCGGAAAACAAAATCCAGGAGCCGGAACTGTCCCCCGATGGTTCCAAAGTGGTTTATGCATTCGAAAATAATCTGTACCTCATGGATTTGGTCTCCGGTGAAACCAAACAAATCACCCAGGATGGGGTTTATGGACGTATCATCAATGGAATTACGGATTGGGTCTATGAGGAGGAGTTTGCTTTTGTCCAAGCTTTTGAATGGAACAGCAATGGCACAAAAATAGCTTTCATCCGTTTTGATGAAACCAATGTCCCCCAATTTTCCATGGATGTCTATGGGACCGATCTGTATCCTGCCCAATACGAGTTCAAATATCCAAAGGCGGGGGAAGAAAATGCCAAGGTAAGTTTACATCTATACGATATTGCTACGGGTGAACTATCCAATATTGACTTGGGCGATGCCTACTATATTCCAAGAATCCAATGGATGAACAATCCCGATTACTTGAGTGTTCAAACCATTAACCGGCATCAGAACCATTTAAAGTTGCACAAGGTCAGCGCCAAGGACAATTCGGTGGCGGTTTTACTGGAGGAAAAGGATGAAGCTTATGTGGATATCCATGATAACCTTACTTTTTTGGCCGATGATGGTTTTATCTGGACCAGTGAAAAAGACGGCTATAACCACCTGTATCTGTACAATAAAGATGGTGGGTTGGCCAACCAAATTACCCAAGGTTCGTGGGAAGTGACCAATTACTACGGATATGACCGGAAAAATGATAGGGTTTATTACCAGTCCGTGGAGAATGGTTCCATTAACAGGGATGTGTACAGTATATCAATTTCGGGGAAGAACAAAAGAAGGTTGAGCGCAAAGGAAGGAACCAATTCAGCCGATTTCAGTTCCGATTATACGTACTATATCAATACATTTTCCAATTCGGAAACCCCTTATGAATTTACACTCAATAGGGCCAAGGATGGAAAAAAACTAAAAAACATCAAGGACAATACCTCCTTGCTTGCAAAGCTTGGCGATTATGAAATGGTCCCTAAGGAATTCTCCACGATTACAATAAATGGCAATGAGTTAAATATGTGGACCCTTAAACCTGCGGATTTTGACCCCTCCAAAAAATACCCCTTGTTGTTGTATCAATACAGCGGCCCTGGTTCGCAACAGGTGGCCAATCGATGGATGGGGAGCAATGACTATTGGCACCAAATGCTGGCCTCCCAAGGTGTTATCGTTGCGTGTGTTGATGGCCGGGGAACCGGTTTTAAGGGAAGGGATTTTAAAAAGTCCACCTATCTTAATTTGGTCAAATATGAAACGGAGGACCAGATTGCGGTGGCAAAGGAATTGAGCGCATTGCCCTATATTGATGAGGAAAGAACAGGTATTTGGGGCTGGAGTTTCGGGGGGCATATGAGTACCAACTCCCTTTTAAAGGGAAACGATGTTTTTGAAATGGCCATTGCCGTTGCCCCTGTCACAAGCTGGCGGTTTTATGATACCATCTACACGGAACGTTTTTTAAGGACTCCGCAGGAAAATCCGGGGGGCTATGACAACGAATCCCCATTCAATTATCCGGAGTTGTTAAAAGGCGACTATTTATTGGTACATGGCTCTGGTGATGACAATGTTCATCTACAAAATACAATGCGAATGGCGGAAGCCCTGATCCAGGCCGACAAGCAGTTTGAATGGGCAATTTACCCGGATAAAAACCATGGCATTTATGGGGGCAATACACGGAAGCACCTCTATCGTAAAATGACGGACTTTGTCATTGAAAAACTCAGGGATAGGCCAAAGAAGCCCGCACAACTCTTAAAGCAACCCATAAAGGGTTAAACCAAATATAATCCAATTGTTAACTAAACCAACTAAATATGTCAAATGATATAACACCTGCGAGTGAAAAGCAGCTATTAGGACACCCCCAAGGACTTTTTTACCTCTTCTTTGCAGAGCTTTGGGAACGTTTCAGTTTTTATGGGATGCGGGCACTGTTGACCTTATATATGGTCAATGTTATTTTTGAAAAGTTAATGGAGCGGGATTATGCCACCGCCGCAGTTTATGCCTCTTACGGTTCCTTGGTTTACGCTTCTACGGTAGTTGGAGGTAGAATTTCCGATACGATTATGGGCATGCGAAAATCCATTTTTCTCGGAGGTATATTTATGTCCATTGGACATTTTGTTCTGGCCATTGAAAACGACATCGCCTTTTTTCTCGCACTTTCCTTTATCATAGTCGGCAATGGGTTCTTTAAACCTAATATTTCCACATTTGTGGGTACGCTCTACAAAGAAGGTGATCCAAAAAAGGATTCGGGCTTTACCATTTTTTACATGGGCATTAATATTGGGGCGTGGGTGTCTCCGCTGCTGTGCGGTTGGTTGGCAGCCAAGTACGGTTGGCATTATGGTTTTGGTTTGGCAGGTATTGGCATGTTAACAGGCTTGCTTTTTTTCTGGAGTGGCATCAGAAGGGGTGTGTTTGGTGATAAAGGGATGGCGCCCAAGGCCAGAATGGATGAAAAAAGGCTTTTAGGCATGCCTCAAAGTACCGTGGTCCCCATTCTTTGTGTATTGAGTGTTCCATTTATTGCATTTTTATTGTCCTCCTACAAGCCATTGGGTGCAGATGGAAGCTTTTTTGGAGATCAAAATATTGTCAATGTAATTTTTAAACTTATCGCCGTAACCATTTTGCTCTATTTAGGATATATTATGTTCAAGGCAACCTTGGAGGAGCGTAAAAAGCTATTTGTGGCGGTATTGATTACTTTTTTTATGACCATTTTCTGGGGGTTTCATGAACTCTCTGGAAGTGTGATCACCTTGTTTTCGGCAAGAAACGTTGATTTGGAAGGAATAATGTCTGCTTCCCAGACCAATTCACTAAACCCCATGTTCATTATTCTATTGGCCATACCCATCTCGCTGTTATGGACATTTCTTTCAAAGAAGAACCTAAATCCCCGTACCCCCTATAAATTTGGCCTGGGTTTGGTTTTTGCGGGAATCAGTTTTTATGTGTTGGCCATTAGTGGGGCCAGTGCCACTGAAAATGGATTGGTGCCCTTTGCTTATCTGCTGTTGATGTATTTTTTATTGTCCGTTGGGGAATTGTTCATGTCTCCCGTTGGGCTTTCAAAGATTACGGACTTGTCACCAAAACGAATTGTTGCCTTTATGATGGGGGTTTGGTTTTTGTCCTCGGCATTTGCTTTTCAAGTGGTAGGTTTTATAGGAAAACAATTGGCCATTGAAAGTACTGACGCCAATGTTGGAGGTATGGATACCCTTGGTGTTTACACGGATGGGTTCATGCTCATTGCCAAATATTCCCTTGGCGCCGGTATTTTGGTATTGGCGGCATCCCCTTTGATTAAACGATTAATGGGCAAAGTACACTAGTCTTCGAAAATAAATGGATACGCTCCCTTTTCACCGGTATAGTGGAAAGGGAGTTTTCTTTTTTTGCAGGTTTGCCGCCATTTGCGTACGATACTCTTGTAATTGCTGCCATCGGCCAATATCATTTTGGGTTGTACGGAATCAATAAATCGTTCCAAATGGATTTTTGGGGATTGCGTAAGTAACACATACCTCGGCATTTTAATATGGGTATACACCCCTGTACCACCCAAAATGAGAAGTTTTTCACCATGGGCTTGATAGTTGTTTTGAAGCGTGTCCAAACGTACAGACCTTATCCGTTGGGCAATGGTATAGTCCCTCACCAATCTTTTGGTTTTGTCCGGAGCATGGGTCAGGACATGTAGTCGTTGCCCCTGCTGATGCAACACTACCGAATTCTTGGTTTGATGCAATAACCATACTTTTTCGTGATTGTGGGATGTCCACACCTCAAGGAATAGATAACCACAATGGATCATTAGGGCAGTCAGTAAAACCGTAAGATTTTTGAAATTGGGGGAAGATAAAACATGGACAAGGCCTATGATCATAATGCAGGTCAGTACCATTTGTACGGCATCAAAAGGAATATCCCCAAAAAGAAAGGCTTCCTGTTGGGCAACCCATGCTATGACGGCGTTCATACCTCCGATAAGCCCATCGTAGACAGTAACCAGAAAGGACGGTAAAAGGTCAAAATGGACCAAGACCAATACCAGTATTCCAAAACCCAGGATAATCCCCAAAAAAGGCACCACAATAAGATTGGAAACAAAAAACAAGGCAGGAAACTGATGAAAATAAAACAAACTCAAAGGCAGTACCCCTAGTTGGGCTGCGATACTTACCGAAAGCAGTTGCCATCCTTTTCGGACCAACCACCAATTTGGAAACCAAAATTGTCGCAGTTTTGGATACATCCAAACAATGGCAAAAACGGCAGCGTAACTCATTTGAAAACCTACTTGGAAGAGAAAGAGCGGATTGATCAGAAGAATAGAGAACATGGACAGTGCCAGTATATTGAACGTATTGGTAGGTCTATTTAAATAAAGCGCATACGCTAAAAAGGAGAACATGGTAACCGCCCTTATGATGGAAGGTGAAAGACCGGCCACAAAAGCATAGCTCCATAAGAGGGCAACAATGATTATCAATTTCAACGTTTTTCCCCTTTGCAAGCGTTCCAAGGGTTGTAACAAAAACTGGAGCAATACCAACAGAATCCCCACATGAAGTCCAGAGACCGCCAAAATGTGGACCGCTCCGGCATTTTTATAGTTGTCATAGGTTTCTTCGGAAATGTCATTTCGCTGTCCCAATAGTAAGGCCTGGATAACACCCAATTGTTCTTTGCCAAAGGGTTGTTTTTGTAGTTTGGTGATTATATCCAATCGGAAATTGGCAGCAATTCCCCTTAGGGAGGGCGAAGGATCTTTGAGTTTGAGGAATTCATGGCCGGAAATTTGAATTTGACCGTAAACCCCTTGTTTTCTTAAATAGTCTTTATAATCAAACTGATAGGGATTTAAGGACGGCAGCACCGGATGTATCACGGCCCGGGACAAAACTTCATCATCGACTAGAAGCTCCTTTGTTAGGGAATCCTTGGTCACATAGAGCATTAAGGTACCAGAGCCCCCTTTTCCATCAATGGATTCAACCCTTGCAAAATAACGGTGGGAATAGGTATTGGGTTTTAAGGTTTGTGTGATTTTTAATCGGAGTGTCTTTTCAAGGCCGGATACCTTCAGATAATGGTTTGGCTGATTTTTGGGGTTGGAGAAGCTGATGATCAACATCCCGATCAAGGTAGTGGTCAGAAAGGCGATTGGTCCAAAAAATGAAAATGAGGCCCTTTTTTGGAGTTTGTGGATGAATCCCAGAAGTGCGATAAGAACAATGAGTGCAACGGCTATGAATTCAATTTTAGGTTGAATGTAATAACCCGCAACGATTCCCAGAACCAAACAAAAGGTAAGCTTAACGGAAACAAATTCAGAAAAACGCATTATAGAATACGGGTGGCCTTTATAAAGGAATGGCTCCAAAATCCTTCCCGAAGTGAAGATACAATAACGCCACGGGAAGATGTGGAATGTATAAATCGAATATCATCTCCATCAACATCCACCACAAGGCCTACATGATTGATGCGTTTTCCGCTCTTCGATGTCTTGAAAAAAAGCAAATCCCCTTTTTCCACATCTTTCAATCGAATCCTTTTTCCCTCATCTGCCATTTGGTGGGACGTTCTCGGAAAGTTGATGTCGTTGTCTTTTAGGGTTACATAAACCAATCCGGAACAGTCCATCCCCTTTTTTGTGGTACCTCCAAATTTGTAGCGTGTTCCAGAAAAGGACATGGCTTTGGCAACCACCCTATCCGCCTTTTTATTTGCCGCCACTCTCTTTTTAGTGGGGGGTTTTGTGATGGTATCTCCCTCATTTGCCTCCACCGTAACGGTCTTTTTTTTACCATAGGTGGTTTTTTTCCTTACGATACAGCTGGTAAGGATCAAGAATGCAAATACGGAAATAAGGGTTTTGGTACGCATCCAAGACGGGATTTCTTCTTGGAATGTAAAATTACATATTTTGAACAATCAGTTGGGCAATCTTCTCGCTGGCGCCTGTTCCTCCCAATTTTTTGATCAAAGCGTCATAATCTTGACGTATTTCTTCCCTTTTTTGGGCTTCCAGGATTTGAGATAACTCCTTTTTTAGGTTTTGGGTGGTCAAATCACCCTGAATCAATTCTTTCACCACTTCCTTATCCATAATTAGGTTTACCAAAGAGATATAGTTCAGCGTTATGATTCGTTTTGCAATTTGATAGGAAATCCAATTCCCTTTATAACAGACCACTTGTGGTACCTTAAAAAGAGCCGTTTCCAAGGTGGCAGTGCCACTGGTAACAAGTGCTGCCTGGGAATGGGACAATAGGGAATAGGTTTGCCTGGAGACGAAGCGTACATTTTTTTTGACCAAAAAACGTTGATAAAAACGGTCCTCCAGACTTGGGGCGCCCGCAATCACAAACTGATGGTTGGGAAAATCCGGTACAATGGAAAGCATGACATTCAGCATTTTTTCAACCTCCTGCTTACGGCTTCCCGGTAGAAGTGCGATTATGGGTTGGTTACCATTCAATTGGTGGACCTGGCAGAACGTATCCAATGCTTCTACCTTGGCATTGGATATGGCATCCAGGAGCGGATGTCCTACAAAGCTGACCTCAAAACCATGTTTGGCATAAAAGGCCTTTTCAAAGGGAAGGATAACGTACATGGCATCGATGTATTTTTTAATTTTTTTTACCCTTCCTTCACGGGATGCCCAAACTTGGGGGGAAATGTAGTAGTTGGTTTTGTACTTACGCTCCTTGGCCCACTTTGCTATCCTTAAGTTAAAACCAGAGAAATCAATGAAAATAATGGCTTCGGGCTTAAACTTATCGATATCGGCTTTACAATACGCAATGTTCTTAAAGATGGTGGAAATATTCTTCAACACTTCCAAAAAGCCCATAAAGGCCATTTCCTTGTAGTGTTTTGCCAAGGTCCCGCCAGCTTCCTGCATAAGGTCACCGCCCCAACAGCGAATGTCGGCGGCCTCATCGTATTTTTTAAGGGCCTTGATCAGGTTGGAACCATGCAGGTCTCCGGAAGCTTCCCCGGCAATGATGTAATATTTCATGCTAAATGAATTTGTACGCAAGGATCACCAATGCGGTCAATAAAGTCGCAATCATTACGCCACGTGCCCTCAAATCCCTTTTAATTCGCAAAAAACCAAAAAAGGCCACCAAATTTAAAATGGCGCCCAAGGCAAGAAGACTCCCCAGGTGCCCTTGTCCATAGGCCGCCCTAAAAGTCTCGCCAATACCCAAATCCGAAAAGAGAAGAATGTACAGAAGGGTGCCAAACGTATTGGCAATAATACCCACCAAAAATCCGATGATAATTTCCTTTTTTCTGCTATTCATTTAAATTCCAGTTGTTTAATTGATGAATGGTATGGTGGGCGGTTAAATCGAATTGGGTGGGAACAACGGAAACAAAGCCGTTCCTCAACGCATGGATATCGGTATCCTCCCCTTTGTCCAATAATTCAAATTCCCCTGTAAGCCAATAGTATTCCTTTCCATTGGGGCTGATACGTTTATCAAATTTCTCCTTCCAATTTGCTCTTGCCTGTCGGCAGATCTTAATTCCCCTAGGGGATTTGCCATCCGTTTTGGGAATATTCACATTGAGCACCGTTCCCTTGGGCAATCCCTGTTCCAGGGCTTCGCAGGTTATTTTTTTTATGGCCTTGTGGCATCCACTGAAATCGGCATTCCAGGAGTAATCACAAAGGGAAAAGCCAATGGCTGGAATCCCTTCGATACCGGCCTCGATCGCAGCGCTCATGGTACCGGAGTAAATAACGTTAATGGAAGAATTGGAGCCATGGTTAATGCCACTGACCACAATATTCGGTCGCCTGTCCAATAGCTCCTGTAAAGCCAGTTTCACACAATCGGCTGGAGTTCCACTGCAGGAATACTCCAAGGGCGCACCTTTTTCCTTATCCACCACCACTTTGGAGGAATATAAGGTATTGTCCACCGTAATGGCATGGCCCATACCGGATTGGGGACTATCTGGGGCAACGACCACCACTTCACCGATTTCCTTCATCACCTGAATCAGATTTCGTAAACCAGGGGCCGTAATGCCATCATCATTGGTCACCAAAATAAGTGGTTTTTCCATTAAACATAATTTAAGTGGTAAAAATACGTTTTTCACTAGGATGGGGTGACCCGTCCGTTTAACAAAAAATTAAACGAAGGCTCAGAAACTGGCATGATTTTTTCAGTATCTTAGAAGTTTGATAAGACATTGAAATAATTGTAAGTTAGGTATTGTGCCAGACTTTAATGAAATCATTGTCCCAAAACCATACCTATGAAGAAGAATTTTGTACTTGGCTTTTTGGTCATCCTTATAGCTGTCGCCTCTTGCAGTTTTACCAATAAATCTTTTGAGACCAATGATAAGGACAGATTATTGTTGGATTTGATCACCTATGTGCTGGAAAGGGGGCATTATGAACCTAAAAATATCAATGATAAGTTCTCGGCAAACGTTTTTGTTGATTTCATTGATATTCTGGACCCTACCAAGCGCTATTTCTTAAAAGGTGATATTGAGGAATTTGAGAAGTATAAATATCAAATCGATGACCAAATAAAAAATACCGACATCACCTTTTTCAACCTTGTGCATCAACGTTTGATGAAGCGTATGGATGAGGCCAAGGGCATATATGCCGAAGTATTGGAAAGTCCCTTTGATTTCAAAAAGAATGAGGACATCAATATAGATTATGCCGAAGTTCCCTATGCCAAGAACAGAAAAGAACTCAAAGAGCGATGGAGGAAGCAGTTGAAATATAATGCCTTGGGTATTTATGACAATAAAATCAAGGTTAGAAAAAGCGCAATTTCCGGCGGAAAGGACGATGAGGTCGGTCCGGACATGGTAAGTGTTGAAGTGGATACCAAGTTTAAAGACCCCGCCAAAGAGGAATTGAAGAACATGACCTTGGCCGAAGTAGAGGAAGCAGCCAGGGAAAGCACAAAAAATACATTGGACGAATTCTTTGATTTTGTAAACGACTTGGAGCGCAAGGATTGGTTCGTACAGTACATCAACACCATTGTGGATGAGTTTGACCCGCATACTTTTTACTTTGCCCCAGAGGAGAAGGATAGGTTTGATATTAGCATGTCCGGTAAGTTTGAGGGAATTGGTGCGCGTCTCCAGAAAAAGCCCGAAGGCGCCAGAATTGTTGAGGTTATTTCAGGAGGACCGGTTTGGCGGGACAAAAGTTTGGAGGTAGGGGACGAAATCCTAAAAGTAGGTCAAGATGGTGAGGAACCCATAAATATTGTGGGAATGCGTTTGGATGATGCCATTAAACTGATCAAAGGCCCAAAGGGAACCATTGTGGATTTAACGGTTAGAAAGGTGGATGGAACCATAGATGTAGTGTCCATCACCCGGGATGTTGTGGAATTGGAGGAGTCTTATGCAAAATCGGCAACAGTACGTCAAGATGATAGAAAGTTCGGTTTGATTCACTTGCCCAAATTCTATGTGGATTTTGATGACTATACGGAACGTAACGCGGCTACCGATGTCGCCAAGGAAGTTGAGCGATTAAAGCAGGCCGGTATGGAAGGACTCATATTGGACCTAAGGGACAACGGTGGCGGCTCGTTGAAGACAGTTGTTGAGATGGCAGGATTGTTCATCAAAGATGGGCCTATCGTCCAGGTACGTTCTTCCGGACAGGGAAAAGAGGTTCATGAGGACAAGGACGAACGTATTCAATGGGATGGTCCCCTGGTGATTCTGGTCAATGAACTATCGGCTTCCGCCTCTGAAATTTTGGCAGCTGCCATGCAGGATTACAAAAGGGCAGTGGTCTTGGGAAGTAAACAGACCTTTGGTAAGGGAACCGTCCAAAACGTAATACCCTTGGACAATATTGTTCGCAGTAATGAGCATGGTGACCTGGGAGCCATAAAAATTACGACCCAAAAATTTTATAGGATAAATGGAGGCTCCACACAGTTGGAAGGTGTAAAGAGCGACATTGTGGTGCCGGACCGTTACAGCTATATTGATTTGGGGGAACGGGATCAGGAAAATCCTCTGGGATGGGATAAAATTTCCCCTGCGGACTATCAAACTTGGGATGGTTATATTGATTATGAGGAGACCATTGCAAAAAGTCAGGCCCGCTTGGCCAAAAACCCTCAGGTAAAGCTTATTGAAGAAAATGCCAAATGGTTAAAGGAACAACAGGATGAGTCCGTGGTTTCCCTAAACTATGATACGTATGCCTCCAGACAAGAAAAGAACAAGGAAAAATCCAATTATTTTAAGACCTTATCGGAGTATGATTCAAAATTGACTTTTGAGTCGTTGCGGTATGAGCGGGAATTGTTTACGCAAGATCCTGTCCTAAGGGAAAAACGTGACCGTTGGCACCAAGATTTGGCCAAGGACGTTTATGTGGAGGAAGCCATAAATGTACTTCAAGACTTAAAGTTGAATGCCCTTAAAAAGGAGAACGCCAAATTGGCAAGCGTAAAAGGATAATTTTTAAGAATACAAAATAGAATGGAAACCCTCCCGTGTACGGAGGGTTTTTTAGTTGTCCTTGTTTATGGAGGCAGATCGGTACAAACGGTCGTTGATCGCATTTCCAATTCCTTTCTCCGGAGCCGTTTCAATGATCAAAACATCCAAGCCCAAGCTATCCAGTTGGTGCATAGCGTCATATATTTTTCTGGCCATCTCTTCCAAATTGCCATCTTTGGACAGTACAATTTCCTTTGCAATGGATTTCTGGGCCGTAGGATGCTTTTGAAAAGAAATCAATCCCACCTTTTGGTCACGATCATGATAGTGTTGTAAATGCTCCAAAATATCTTTGGTCACAATGGTCTTCGTATTTGGGGCATAATGGGACAATGACATTCCCGGTGTATGTAGGACCTCGGACTTTTGATGTATCCGTGGTTTACGCCCCAATACCTTTTCAATGTCTTCCATAGGAATCCCTCCCTGTCTGTAGATTACGGGAGTGTTTCCTTCCCAACCTAAAATGGTGGACTCAATGCCACTGTCGCAAGGGCCTCCGTCCAAAATTAAGGGTATCTTGTTCCCTAGGAGTCTTTCCACATGTTTTGGACGCGTGGGACTAATATATCCAGAAGGATTTGCACTTGGTGCAGCCAGGGGGTAATCGAGCAACGCCAATAATTCCAACGTTTTGGAATGGTTTGGTATCCGTACGGCCACTCGTTCCAATCCTGCCGTAACAATTTCGGGGACCTGTGGGGATTTGGGCAAAAGCAAGGTTAGGGGACCTGGCCAAAAATGTTCCGCCATTGTGTGGATTTCTTCAGTAAGTCCATCAACAAAGGGGGCAATGGACTTTACATCCTTGAAATGGAGTATTAAAGGATTGTTTATAGGTCTTCCCTTGGCTTCAAAAATCTTTTTCAATGCCTTTGTTGAAATTCCCTTGGCGGCCAAACCATAAACCGTTTCCGTAGGAATGGCCACAAGTTCTTCGGCATCCAAAAATGTTTTGGCAAGTTCAATTTTTTTGGTGATCTGCGCCACGGCCTAAATTTTGGCAAAAGTACGGGTAGGTACGTAATGGGCAAAATTCCATTACTTTGGAATTCAAAATCGAACGGGCAACACAAATGAGAATACGTAGAAGCAGATGGACCTATACCATTTTAATGTTGGCTTGTATTATAGGATTTTGGCTTTTTGAAAACTTCTACACGCCAAATCAATACCCAGAGCCTTTGACGACCAATGTGGATTTTCCTTTTGATGAAGCATTGGTTCCCAGTTCAACGTATAACCATATTGTGGCACATGATCATTACGTGCTTTCCTATAGTGAACCCCATGAGCAGGCAGAGTGGGTAGCCTATACGTTAAAAAAAGAGCATCTGACCTATGATGACCGCGACCGTCCTTATTTCATTGAAGACCCAAAGGTAGGGACCAAGTCCGCCGATTGGAAAAACTATAGGGGTTCCGGTTATGATCGCGGACATCTTTGTCCGGCAGGTGATCGCAGGTTTTCGGAACATGCCTATAATGAGACGTTCTACACCAGTAATATAAGTCCACAGAACCGTGATTTTAATGCGGGAGTCTGGAATAGGTTGGAGATGCAGATTCGCCGGTGGTGCAAAGCGTACGGTACCCTGTATGTGATTACCGGTGGTGTTTTGGAGGATGGATTGATGGAAATAGGGATGGAGGATGTGGACGTTCCCAGGATGTTTTACAAAATAGTTTTTCAAAAGCGGGGGAATTCATACCACGTTTTGGCTTTTTTGATGCCCAATCGGCAAAGTGACGAACCCTTGTCCCATTTTTTGGTTTCCGTTGATGCTGTGGAAGAGGCTACAGGGTTGGATTTCTTTTATAAACTTGAAGATGCGGAGGAAAAAACTATTGAAGAAAAAGTTGGTTCGTGGAAGGGGGCGTTTTAGATCTCACTCAATCGAGCGGCATCAAACTTCAAAAAAATAAAGAGCATTGCTGTAAAAAAGATCAGGCCGGAACCGCCATAACTAAAAAAAGGCAAGGGAATACCAATGGTAGGTAACAATCCGATAACCATTCCAATATTAACAAAATAGTGTATCAATAAGATGGAAATGACCCCATAACCGTACATTCGGTTAAAACTCCTTTTTTGCCGTTCCGCCAGATGGATCAACCTAAGGAAGAAAAGTGAGAACAAAAGTACTATAAAGGTGGTACCCATAAAGCCCCATTCCTCCCCAACGGAGCTAAAGATATAATCCGTATGCTGTTCGGGGACAAAATCCCCTTTGGTACGCGTGCCCTCCAAAAAGCCTTTTCCAATAAACCCGCCCGATTCTATGGCTTTTTCTGCCTGGTAGGTATTATACCCTATGGTTTTTTTGATTTGCTCCAACCGAATGGGGTCCTTCTCCAATCCAAGCCACAAACTAAAGCGATCTCTATGTCGTTGTTCAAAGACGTTGTTGTACACAAAATTTACGGAGAGGGAAACACCCATACAGCAAATTAGAAACAACACCAAAGGCAGTGTAGGGACCTTTAAGGTTGGTTTTTTGAACAGAAAGAACACGGAAGTAATGATGCCCAGGCCAATACCTACCCAGATTACGCCAAACATTAAAGTAGAGACGAAAAGCAAGATCAAAAGAATGGCAAAGCCCAGGTATTGCAATGGCAGACCTTCTCGAAACAATACAAAGAAAAGTGAGAAATAGACCAAAGCACTTCCAGGGTCGGGTTGGGGTAGGATAAGGATAATGGGAACCAATAAAATTAAGACGGCATACCATTGGTGTTTGATTTTTCGTAAATCCGTCTGGATATCGCTCAGGTATTTTGCCAGGGCCAATGCAGCCGTGAGCTTCCCCAATTCCGAAGGCTGAAAATTAAAGAAACCAAAGTCGTACCAAGAGGTTGCCCCGGCAATGGTTTTTCCGAAAACGAACAGCCCCGCCAACAATATCAAGGAGATAATGTAGAATAAACTGGAGAATCGTTCAAAAAAGCTATTCTCCAGGGCCATGATGATGACTATGGACGCAAGGGATAGTCCAATGAAAAACAGCTGTTTCCCGTATAAGGTGGAAAAGTCAAATATGGAATTGGCATTTTCAGTCAGTGTAGTACTGTAGATATTTATCCAACCAAAAAATACCAACAGGGCAAAAAGGAACACCGTCAACCAATCCAATCGACGTAGTACGCTACTACCAGACATACTCATTTATCTTGAAGGGTTCCCCGCTAAAAGGTTTGGCGTATTCATGTTCCAATGTTTTCTCCAACATTTTCTTCTCCAAATCCTTTCTGGTGATTTCACCCTTAATGTATTTTTCGATCATCAGGGAAGCGATATGGCCGGCATATCTAGCACCGTAATATCCATGTTCAATATATACGGCTATGGCAATTCTTGGTTTGTCAACAGGGGCAAATGCCGTAAAGATGGAATGGTCCGTAAGTTGTACTTTTTCACCATTGATTTTGGTAAAGTTCTCTACCGTACCTGTCTTTCCCGCTATTTTGATGCCAGGAATTCTGATCCATTTGGCGGTACCATATTCATAGACATTGGTCATGGCCTGAATAACCGGGCCAAAGTGCTGTGGGCTTATGGTAGTGTATTTTCTTTCGGTATACTTGGGGTCTATACTTCTGGTATTTCCAATTTGTTTGATCAGGTGGGGGGTGTAAAAATAACCTCTATTGGCAATTGCAGCGGTCATATTGGCCAGTTGAATGGGCGTTACGTTCACTTCGCCCTGGCCTATGGAATTTGAAATTATGGTGGATGAGGCCCATGCATTGTCACCGTACCATTTATCATAAAACTCTTTTCCGGGTATCCTTCCAGGTCTTCCCGTTGGGAAATCAACGCCCAGATAACCGCCCAATCCAAAACTCTTCATGTGATTTTCCCAAACATCCATGCCTTCATCCGTAGTGTTGAATTTTCCATATATTTTCCGAAAAGTCCCAGCAAAATAGGCATTGCAAGAGCGAAAGATACCTGAGTTCAGATCACGTACCCCGCCACCACAATGGCATCCTTTTTTTTGCTTCCCTACATAAAAACCATTGTAGCAGGTAAACTTGGTGTCGGGCGATATTACGCCCTCTTCAAGGGCAACCAAGGCATTTAACGTTTTGAATGGGGAACCTGGAGAAGGTTCCGCCAGTATGGAACGGTCCCAGGTAGGCTGTGCAATACTGTCATAATGGAGTTTGCTATAATTTCTGGAACGGTCCCTGCCCACCAATAGGGCCGGATCATAAGTAGGTCCTGAAATCATGGCAAGGACTTCCCCCGTTGCGGGCTCAATCGCCACAATACCGCCCCTTTTGCCGACCATTAATCGCTCCCCATACTCCTGCAAGGCCTTGTCTATGGTCACATGGACTTCCTTTCCCAATTGGGAGAGGGTATCCAATTTCCCATCCTTATAAGGTCCTATGTCCCGATTAAAGCGATCTTTTTGGATATATTTTACGCCCTTTTGGCCCCTTAATATTTCTTCATATTGTTTTTCAATACCCGTTCTGCCCTTCAATTCCCCAGCTCGGTAATAAGGATTGGTTCGCAGGTCGGTTTCATTTACTTCACTAATGTAACCCAAAACGTTGGCGGCACTATTGGTTTTGTAATCCCTAAGTGACCGCTTTTGAATATAAAAACCTCGGTACTTTCGCATTTTTTCCTGAAGACTGGCGTAGTCTTCCTTGGATAATTGGGGAACCAAAACGGAAGGCAATCGGGGAGAATACCTTCTGGCTTTTTTCATGCTTTTTATGAAATCTTCCTTTGAAATACTTAGGAGGGAACAAAATTCAAGGGTATCCAAGGTTTTGGTTTCCCGTGGTATGACCATCACATCATATGCCGGTTGGTTGCCAACCATCAGTGCTCCGGTCCGGTCATAAATATATCCCCTTTCAGGATAGTCATAGACTGTTTTAATGGCCGGGTCTTCCAGAATTTGATCTGGTGAAAAACTGAACAACTGCAAATAGGACAACCTCCCAATGAAGGTAAACCCGATCACAATAATAAAAGACGACAACAATACTTTTCTCATAATATTTGGCCTTAATCGGTTTCCGTAGCAAATAGGGAACTTAACAATACACAGAGTACTAACGTTAAAACACCCGTAAATACTATTTTTTTCAAAATTAATAGGATATGGGAAAAAGAAAGCATCTCAAAAGTGAAGAAAACGATGTGCTGTACCAATATCAAGAGTGCTAAAAAGGTTACCCGTTGCACTTTGGTGGTACTTTTAAAGGTAAATCCCTGGAATTCAAAATTGGCTCCAAAACAAAAACGCATTAAGACAGGTCTGCTAAAGGCTACGGTTAAAGCAGCCATGGCATGTAAGGCCATGGTGTCCAAAAAAATATCAATACTAAAACCTAAAAGGAAGCCCAGAAAAAGAAATAAAGGCCTATTGATGCGTATGGGGTACCAATAGAAGAAAAGCACATAGACCATAGGGTTTATGGAACCCAAAAAATTAAGCCTATTAAAAATCAACACCTGTGCCAGGACCAGCACAACAAACCTGATGGTATTTAGGGCAATGGGGCTAGTTAGCATTGGTACTGTTTTGCAGTTCCAGAATTTCTTGGCGGTCCTTGTTCCTTATGATATAGACGTTCTTAATATTGGCCATATCGTTGAAAAGGTCCACCTGAATGGTATAGGAACTCTGATTTTGATTCAAATCATATTTTTTGATCACACCAATTGGAATGTTTTCCGGAAAGATACTGGACATTGCCCCTGTTGTAATGGTATCCCCAACAGTTACGGACGCCGATCTGGGGATATCCACCAGTTGTACAACGTCATAATCCATACCATCCCAGATCAATGACCCAAAGTAGTTGGTATTCCTGATTTTTGCATTAATATTGGACTTGGTGTTTAGAACACTTTGCACGGTGGCGTACCCCGCCGATGTATTCTCTACAATACCCAATACCCCAAGTGGGGTAATCACACCCATATCCTGTTCAATACCATCTGTTTCCCCCTTATTTAAGGTAATATAGTTTCTAGGGGAAGCATAGGTGTTTTTGATAATTCTGGCATTGATTACCTCAAAGGCACCGCTAGGGACTTCGTCTTGTGTTTTTAAGTTACCATCATTGAATAATTGTAACCGCAGTTGTTCATTTTCCTTGACCAATCTTTGATTCTCCTCCCTCAAATGAAAATAATCCGTAATTGCTGTTTGGGCGGATAGAATGGTCCCGGTAAGCCACTTTGAAGAATTGAAGAACCGGGATTGGTGGTACGAATGGGAACGTATGGTTACAACCAGGCAAAAAAAGAGCAAAACAACGTACAGAAATGCATTCTTGTTATTAAGGATAAAATTAAAAATCCGTTGCATTTCGTTGGATTGGTCATGTTACAAAAGTTCCACTGCTGGGAGACTACTTGATCAAAATATTCTTGTACCGTTCCAGGTTTTTCAAAGCGATTCCGGTACCGCGAACAACTGCACGCAAGGGGTCTTCCGCTATGTACACCGGCAAATCCGTTTTTTGCGACAATCTTTTGTCCAAACCTCTAAGCATGGAACCACCACCGGCCAAATAGATACCGGTATTATAGATGTCGGCCGCCAGTTCGGGAGGGGTTTGCGATAAGGTTTCCATTACAGCGTCCTCCACACGAAGTATGCTTTTATCAAGTGCCTTCGCAATTTCCCGATAGGACACTTGCACTTGTTTTGGTTTACCGGTCAAGAGGTCCCTACCTTGTATTTGCTTATCGTCGGGCGGGGTCTGTAAGTCTTCCGTGGCAGAACCGATTTCAATTTTTATGGCCTCGGCAGTGGTTTCGCCTACATAAAGGTTATGCTGGGTGCGCATATAGTAAATGATATCATTGGTAAAGACGTCACCTGCAATTTTTACCGATTTATCACATACAATTCCACCTAGGGCGATAACCGCAATTTCCGTAGTACCACCACCAATATCAACAATCATGTTCCCCTTCGGTTGCATAATGTCCAAACCAATACCTATTGCGGCTGCCATGGGTTCGTGAATAAGATAGACTTCCTTGCCATTGACCCGTTCTGCGGATTCCCTAACGGCCCTCATCTCTACTTCCGTAATCCCTGAAGGAATACAGATGACCATCCTTAGGGCAGGGGGAAACCATTTTTTCTTTAATGCGGGAATGTTCTTGATGAACATATTTATCATCTTTTCCGAAGCATCAAAATCTGCAATTACCCCATCTTTTAAGGGGCGAATGGTTTTGATGTTTTCATGGGTTTTCCCCTGCATCATACTGGCCTCACGACCAACAGCAATAATTTTTCCGGAAATACGGTCCCGTGCCACTATGGAAGGGCTGTCCACGACCACTTTATCCAAATGAATAATCAGGGTGTTTGCAGTTCCGAGGTCAATGGCAATTTCCTCGGTCATGAAATCAAAGAATCCCATAAAGCGTATTTAATATCGGATTAAAGGTAAATTTTCTCGGCAAAAGTAGAAAAATTAATGCTTAAAATGCCTAGTGCCGGTCATTACCATGGATATTGCGTTTGCATTGCAATAATCGATGCTCAATTGGTCTTTTATGGAACCTCCAGGTTGAATGACACTTTTTATTCCCGCCTTATCCGCAATCTCCACACAATCGGGAAAGGGAAAGAAGGCGTCACTTGCCATTACCGCACCCTTTAAATCAAATTTGAAATGGTTGGCCTTATGGATGGCTTGGTTCAGGGCGTCCACGCGTGAGGTCTGTCCAGTGCCACTTGCGCAAAGTTGCTTGTTCTTGGCCAGGACAATAGTGTTGCTCTTGGTATGCTTGCACAGCTTTGAGGCAAAAATAAGATCATCCAGTTCCTTCTCCATTGGTTTGCTATCGGTGACATAATCCAAATCCGTTACCGCATCCGTTTTGTTATCCTTTTCCTGCAGTAGTGCCCCGTTTAAACAGGTGCGCACCAGCATTTGCGGAAGTTCAACCGGTTTTTGGACGAGGATGATCCGGTTTTTCTTCCCTTTAAGGATGTCCAAAGCATCCTTGGAAAAGGAAGGGGCAATGACTACCTCGCAGAACAATTTATGGATTTCCTCGGCTGTGGGCACATCAATTTCGGTATTTGAAATCAGGATGCCCCCAAAAGCGGATACCGGATCACCGGCAAGGGCATCAACGTAAGCTTGGGTTAGGGTTGGCCGCGTTGCCAGCCCACAAGCGTTATTGTGCTTTAAAATGGCAAAGGTAGGCTCGTCATTTTTAAATTCTTCCATGAGGTTAACGGCAGCATCCACATCCAAAAGATTGTTGTATGAGAGCTCCTTGCCATGCAATTTGTCGAACATGGCCTCAAAATCACCAAAAAAAAACCCTTTCTGATGTGGATTTTCCCCATAGCGCAGCACCTTGCCTTTCGTCTCACTTATTTTTAGCGCTGCCTGGTCATGATCCGCATTGAAATAGTTGAAGATGGCGGAATCGTAATGTGAGGAAATATTAAAAGCCCTGGTGGCAAACCATTTTCGTTGTTCCAATGAGGTTTCCCCATTACCTTCCGTAATCACTTCAAGGAATTTTCCATAGTCCTCCATTGAGGAAAGGCATAGCACATCCTTATAATTCTTTGCCGCGGCCCGGATCAATGAGATGCCGCCTATGTCAATTTTTTCGATGATGTCCTGTTCCGATGCCCCACTGGCCACTGTTTTTTCAAAAGGGTAAAGGTCCACTATGACAATGTCAATCTGTGGAATACCAAACTCCTCCAATTGGGCCATATCCCCATCATGGTCCTGTCTATTTAAAATACCCCCGAATACTTTTGGGTGGAGCGTCTTGACCCGCCCGCCCAATATGGAGGGGTAGCTGGTAACCTCCTCGACTGGGACAACGGCAATGCCAAGGTCAGTGATAAACTTTTCGGTACCTCCCGTAGAATATAAGGTGACCCCCAGTTCGTCCAACTTTTTTACAATAGGTTCCAAACCGTCTTTATGAAAGACGGAAACAAGTGCCGAAGAAGCTTTTTTGGTGGTATTCATAGGTATTTAAGCTGCGAAAATTAAAGCCTCAAAAATACCTTTTTTAATAGGATGATTAATAGTCGTTTATCAACAAAACGGCTAAAGTTTTAAAGAATTTCGGCCACTTTTTCATTCACGAATTCCAGAAAGCGTTCGTCAGACTCGGAAAAGGGGTCAGGGGTGTTTGAATCAATATCAATTTGGCCGATATTCTCACCATTTTTAAAAAGGGGAACTACGATTTCCGACTTTACCGTGAGGCTACAGGCAATGTAATTGTCCTGGGCATGAACATCGGGCACTACAAAATTTTGATTGCTTTCGGCAACCTGTCCACAGATACCTTTTCCAAATGGAATAATGGTGTGGTCGGTAGGTTGCCCTGCATACGGACCCAATTTCAATTCACGTTTGTCGCCGTTTTTGAAATAGAACCCAACCCAATCGTAGTAATCAACGGTCGCTTTCAGGTCATCACAAATCCGTTGCATTTTCTCGGTGGATGTGAGCTCCGATTTGGCTATGGTTTTCTCAACTTTTTCCTTTAACGAATCAAACATGTGTAACATAATTAAAGGGTAAAAGTCGTTGAAATTTCAATAAATTACAATCCGGGTCTTCTTAAAAGTAGGTTAACAGATCGGTTTGGGTTTCCGTATTTTGTAAATTTGCAAGGTGAAAAATTTGGTTCGCAAAATAGTTGCTCCTTTTCTCGCCATGTTGGTGCTTCTCTCCACTATCTCGTGGTCGGTTGAAAAACACCTTTGCATGGGCCGTGTTATGGATGTGGCATTCTTTCATGATGCGGACAGCTGTGGGATGGAAGAAGCCATGGCCTTTATGGGTGAAACCATGGGCGATATGGATTGTTGTGATGACGAATCCTTTACCATGGAAGGCCAGGATAACCTAAAGCTTTCTTGGGAGGAACTTGACCTGGATTCACAAGTTTTTCTGGTGGCTTTTGCCCAATCGTACCTGGAACCGATCTTGGTTCCTTCCAAAGATGTTGTCAAGAATACCGATTACCCACCCCCTTTACCGATACAGGACTTATATATCCTGCATGAGGTCTTTTTAATTTGATAATGGCATTTTAGGGTCACTCCGTAACCCTAGGAACTAATTCGTATTGTCATAATTCAAATTAAATTTTAATGAAAAAACATTTTGGTTTACTGATCATCACACTGATAAGTGTTTTTTGCGCCATTGCCCAGGAAAAAGTTGAAGGCATGGTAATGGAAGCTAATGATGCTGGTAAACATATAGGCCTTCAAGGTGCCAATGTCTATTGGCTCAACTCCCCCATTGGGACAATTACAGATGAAAAAGGGCTTTTTTCAATTCCCTTCAGTAATGCATATAACAAGCTTGTGATCAGCTATGTTGGATTTCAAGCGGATACCCTTACGATCAATGGGCCAAAAATGGTGCACCATTGGTTGAAACCGTCAAATCAGCTGGACGAAGTGGTAGTCCAACAAGAACGGGAAGCTGTTCAAAAAACCTATTTTACCTCTCAAAATGTGGTAACCATAAACAGTGCCGAGTTGCTAAAAGCTGCTTGTTGCAACCTTTCTGAAAGTTTTGAGACCAATCCCGCCATTGATGTAAATTTTAATGATGCCCTTACCGGGACCAAGCAAATCCAGATGTTGGGCCTCACGAGCCCGTATCTATTGATTACCCAGGAGAACATTCCCATGGTCCGCGGGGCTTCCCAAACCTACGGGCTTACCTTTACCCCGGGCACTTGGATAGAGAGCATTCAAATTACCAAAGGCGCGGGAAGTGTGGTCAATGGGTTTGAGAGCATTTCCGGCCAAATCAATACGGAGTTGGTCAAACCCCTCACGGACACCCCGATCTTTGTAAATGGCTATGCCAACCTTAATGGGAGGTTGGAGTTGAATACCCATTTTAATTACAAACTATCCGACAGATGGAGCACGGGGCTTTACCTACACGGAAACCAACGTACGGTGGAGGTGGATATGAACGATGATGATTTTTTGGATGTCCCGCTGGCCAATCAGATCAACATTCAGAATCGGTGGCAATACCAAAATCCCGAAAAGGGTTGGGTCAGCTTTATTAACCTTCGTTTTTTAAATGACGAAAAACAAGTGGGGCAGACCAATTTTAACCCGGATACGGATAGGTTCACCACCAATGCATGGGGGAGTGAGATTGATACCCAACGTTTTGACTCCTCATTAAAATTGGGATACGTATTTCCCAATCTGCCTTTTCAGAGTTTTGGTTTTCAGGCGGCGTACAGCAACCATCAACAGGATTCCTACTATGGGTTCAATGTGTACGATATTGATCATGAAAGCATCTATTCCAATCTCATTTTTAACTCCATCATTGGAAACACGCAACATAAGTTCAAAACGGGATTGACCTTTGCCTATGACGGCTATAACGAATTGGTAAATGATGCCAATTTTATACGGTCCGATCGCTCTGCAGGGGCATTTTTTGAATACAGCTATGATAATTTGGAGAAGGTGAGCCTTACGGCGGGTTTGCGTTTTGATACGCACAACCGATTGGGAAATTTTTTCACTCCACGTTTTCATGTCCGGTATACTCCCTGGGAACTGGGGAGTTTACGGGGCTCCTTTGGTATAGGAAGAAGGGCGGCCAATATATTTGCTGAAAACCAACAGTTGTTCGGATCTTCAAGGACCATTCAACTTTTGGGCAACGGGGGCGATATTTATGGTTTTGATGCAGAACGGGCCATCAATTTTGGAGTCAGTTTTTTACAGGGGTTCTCCTTATTTGACCGTCCGGGGAATTTTTCAATCGATTTTTATCGAACGGAGTTTGAAAATCAGGTCGTAGTGGATTGGGAAAATCCAAGGGCCGTGGTTTTCTCCAATTTGGAAGGGGAAAGTTACGCCAATAGCCTTCAAATAGAATTGAACCATGAAGTGGCACCCAATTTGGATTTGAGGACGGCCTATAAATTTTATGATGTAAAGACCCAATACCAAACGGGGCTTTTACAACGGCCATTGGTGGCCCGCAACCGGTTTTTTGCCAATTTGGGCTATGAGACCAAAACCAAGGAAAATGGAAGTCAATGGCGATTGGATTATACCCTTCACGCCGTTGGGGAGCAACGTCTTCCCAATACTTCAACAAATCCCGTACCCTCGCAACTGGGGGATTTTGTTGATGGATATAGTTTAATGAATGCCCAGGTCACCAAAGTGTTTTCCAATAAATTTGAAGTGTATGTCGGTGGGGAAAACCTAACGGCGGTAACCCAACCCAATCCTATTTTGGATGCAGGCAACCCTTTTGGGTCAAATTTTGATACCACTATTGTATATGCGCCCATTTTAGGAAGAATGGTGTATCTGGGATTTCGATTTAAATCATAAATTAATAACTAAAAATAGAACAATGAAAAACAATGTAATCGTTGCATTTTTTCTTCTGATCGGCACCATTGGTTTCGCACAGGAGAAGAACAAGAAAATGACCTTTGAGGTAGATGGAAAATGTGAAATGTGCAAAATGCGGATTGAAAAGGCGGCTTTGGGGGTACCTGGGGTGAAATTCGCGGACTGGGATATTCCCTCCCATAAACTATCACTGATTGTTGATGAGCGGAAAACCAATCCCATGGAAATTAAAACGGCTTTGGTCGCTGTAGGACACGATACCAAGGAATTGAAGGCAACCCAGGAGGCATATGACAACGTCCATGCCTGTTGCAAGTATCGTGAGGATGATACGGACGATAGCAAAAAACATTAGCAATGAAACGGACCTATTCCGTGGATGGAATGACCTGTCAGGGATGCGTCTCTTCGGTTAAGGAAAAGCTGTTGCACGTGGATGGAATTGAAGCGGTTGAGGTTGACCTTGACAAAGGGGAAGCGGAAATTACCATGCAACGCCCTTTGGGACTGTCGGACCTAAGGGCGGCACTTCCCGATAAATACAGTCTGGGGGAAATGGGTATTCGGGAAACATATGAACAAAATTCAGTTGTTGGGAAGTCCAAATTTCAACAACTGAAACCTTTGTTCCTAATTTTTGGCTACCTCTTTGCCGCAGCCTTTCTTTTACATTACAAGGATTGGAATACGGGGGAGGCCATGCTCGATTTTATGGGCCTGTTCTATATTGTTTTCAGTTTTTTTAAATTTTTGGACCTAAAGGGGTTTCCCGAAAGCTTTAGAATGTACGATCCCTTGGCCAGGGCCATTCCGATTTACGGCTGGGTCTATCCTTTTTTGGAACTGGTGTTGGGATTGATGTTCCTGATGCGATTTGAGATCCGGATTGCCCTTGTGGCCACCATTTTAATTTTGGGCATCACCACCTATGGTGTGACCAAAACCCTTTTGGATAAAAAAGCAATTCGTTGCGCATGTTTGGGTACGGCACTACAATTGCCAATGACCGAAGCCACCTTTATTGAAAATGCCATTATGTTACTTATGGCCATTGGGATGCTTGCCCAAATGGTATAAAAAACGCCCTGTCTTGAGCAAAAGCAAAAGACAGGGCGCTATGGTATTCACAAACAAGCGTTATGGAACTTGTTTGTGGTGCGGTCTTACATCATTCCTGGCATTCCACCGCCGCCCATTGGAGGCATTGGGGGCGTATCTTCCTTGATATCGGTCAACGCACATTCCGTGGTTAAAATCATACCCGAAACAGAAGCGGCATTTTCCAAAGCAACACGTGCTACTTTTTTGGGGTCGATAATTCCCGCTTTCATCATTTCAACATATTTATCGGACTTGGCGTCGTATCCAAAGTCTCCTTTCCCTTCCAGGATTTTGGCAACGACCACGGAACCTTCTCCACCAGCGTTTTCAACAATGGTACGCAATGGGGACTCAAGGGCGCGAGTAACAATTTGAAGACCGGTGGCCTCATCGGCATTCTCGGTTTCCACTTTTTTCAATACTGATTTTGCGCGAAGCAAGGCTACACCACCACCGGCAACAATACCTTCTTCCACGGCTGCCCTGGTTGCGTGCAGTGCATCATCCACACGATCCTTTTTCTCCTTCATTTCAACTTCCGAAGCAGCACCAACATAAAGAACGGCCACACCACCTGCCAATTTGGCCAAACGCTCCTGTAGCTTTTCCTTATCGTAATCAGAAGTGGTGGTCTCTATCTGGGACTTGATCTGATTTACACGGGTCTTGATGTTCTTTGCGGAACCGGAACCGTTTACAATGGTAGTATTGTCCTTGTCAATGGTGACACGTTCCGTAGTACCCAACATATCCACTGTGGCATTTTCCAAAGAAAAACCTCTTTCTTCGGAAATAACCGTTGCATTGGTCAAAATGGCGATATCTTCCAACATGGCTTTTCTTCGATCCCCAAAACCGGGTGCTTTGACCGCAGCAATTTTTAGGGAACCACGGAGCTTGTTCACGACCAAAGTCGCCAATGCTTCACCGTCCACATCCTCTGCAATGATCAAAAGGGGTTTTCCAGATTGGGCAACAGGCTCCAAAACGGGAAGCAGGTCTTTCATTGAGGATATCTTCTTGTCAAATAACAGGATATATGGGCTTTCCAAATCTGCAATCATCTTTTCGGAATCGGTAACAAAATATGGGGAAAGGTATCCCCTGTCAAATTGCATCCCTTCCACCACATCTACATAAGTGTCCGTTCCCTTGGCTTCTTCAACGGTAATAACACCTTCTTTTCCAACTTTCTCAAAGGCTTGGGAAATCAAATCCCCGATGGCCTCGTCATTGTTGGCGGAAATAGCGGCAATTTGCTTGATTTTCTCAGAAGAATCACCCACTTTTTTGGACTGCTTTGCCAAATCGGCAACAATGGCATCCACTGCCTTATCGATACCCCTTTTAAGGTCCATTGGGTTGGCACCTGCGGCAACGTTTTTCAATCCCTCTTTTACAATTGCCTGGGCCAAAACGGTTGCGGTTGTTGTACCGTCACCGGCTAGATCGTTGGTTTTGGAAGCGACTTCCTTCACCATTTGTGCACCCATATTTTCAAGGGCATTTTCAAGTTCGATTTCCTTGGCTACGGTCACCCCATCCTTGGTCACTTGGGGTGCGCCAAAGGATTTTGTTATAATTACGTTTCTTCCTTTGGGACCCAACGTTACTTTAACCGCGTTGGCCAATGCATCAACCCCTTTTTTAAGGCCATCCCTTGCATCGATATCAAAAGTTATGTCTTTTGCCATGATATGTTTTGTTTTTCATTCCCTTGGTAGTGGGAATTGTTGATTAATTTCTTCGTTTTAGCTTTATACAATTGCGAGGATATCGCTCTGCCTCATTATCAAATAATCTATACCGTCCAACTTAAGATCGGTACCGGAATATTTTCCGTAAAGGACAGAATCACCAACACTAACAGTCATGTCCTCATCCTTGGTGCCAGGTCCCACTGCCACAACTTTTCCTTTTTGGGGCTTTTCTTTTGCCGTATCTGGAATGATGATGCCAGAAGCTGTTTTGGTTTCGGCTTCCATGGGTTCAATTAAAACCCTATCTGCCAATGGTTTAATATTTACTTTAGCCATTTGTATAAATTTTATGGTTTTATAATTCTGCCTTCCATGGGGCAGAAATTGTGCCATTATCCAAAAACTGACAATCTGTTAAAACAAAAATGCCAGCTTGTCATTGAGCTGGCATTTTACTTTGTAAAAACTATTTTTTATTGAATGGTATCCAAGGAATTGTCAGTTGCTGGCACCTCTTCTGGAATTTCCTCGGGAACAGCTTCAGGAATCGTATTTTCAATATCGTCCCTTTGCAACAGTTTTGAATCAGGAGTGCTGTAATTTCCTTTCAGGGCCACATTGGACAGTAAAATCAGGACAATTAACAATCCTGCCAATGTCCAGGTGCTTTTGTCCAAAAAGTCCCCTGTTTTTTTGACTCCACCAACCACTTGGTTTCCTCCACCTCCGAACGAGGATGAAAGGCCCCCACCTTTTGGGTTTTGAACCATAATGACCAAAACCAATAGTAGGCAAACAAGGATAATCAACACCAAAAAAATTGAAAACGTACTCATCTTAATCCTTTTCTTTTTGCAGCTTTTTGACCGCTTTAATTTGGTCGGCAAAGAAACCACTTTTTTCTGGATATTTCAAACTCAATATTTTATATGCCTGAACAGCCTTTTTATACTTCTTCTGTTCCAAATAAACCTTTGCCAAAGTTTCGGTCATGAGTTCGTTGCTGTCTATTTTGGACGATTCCTTGATATCAATTCTTACTTCAGCGTCTTCCTTGGGTACAATTTTGGGGTTGTTTTCTATAAACTTGTCCAATAGTGCAAACTTCTTCTTTTTGTCCAGGGATTCCTGCGGATCATCGGCCGATTTTTCAATGGGTTTTTTCTGGGCAAGTTGCAGCCACTCCGTAAAGGAATGTTTTTCACCTTTGGTGAACGCGAGGGGTTTGCCCAGTTCCAATTGTTTTTCAGGGGAATTTTCTTCGGTGGAGGCCTTTGCAGGAAGCTTATTGTCAAATAATTTGGGATCCAGGATTTTCTCCGCGTGTTGAATATTTTGTGGCAGTGGGCTTTCGTCCGTTTCGCCGAGGATAACCGCAGCGTCAGGGTTGGGCTCGATTTCTTCGGAAATGGTTTGTTTGTCGGTCAGGGTAGTTTCCCTGCCCATAATGGAATTTGCGATATGGTTTTGGTCAAATTCCTTGGAGGTGATGTAATCAAAAAGTATTTCCCGATCAGTCGTATGTGCGGCAGTAAGCTTAAGGGCGGTATTGTACTTGTAGGATTCCAGATTTTTTAAGCCTTTGAGGTGAAGCGCCCTTGCTGCCTGGAAATAAGGGTACTCTTCCAAAATGGCCTCCAGTTCCCTGGTCTCACGTGGAGAAAGAATGGTACTGGGGTCTTGGAGCAGTTTTTTAAAATCTGAAACGTTCATGGTTACCAGTCTGCTAATGAGGCATTAAAAATATCCTGGGTAATCCGCTCAAAGATCACTTCATGGGCTTCCCCTTTCACGTTTTCCAAAAGTTGGGTGCCTGGAAAATCAAAGAAAAATGAAAAACGGCGTTCAAAATCCGAATCTTCCTTGGTCGTATTATAAAAGCGGACATTGACACTCATCGTCAAGCGGTTTTGGGCCGCCGTTTGGTTGGCGGAAGCGGACATTGGGGAAACCCGATACTCCACAATTTCCCCCTCATAGACCAAATCACCCCCATTGCTCGTTAGGGACAGGCTGGTAAGGTTGGCAATCAAATCTTGAAGGGAATTGGTAAAGTCCCTGTCCAATTGGGGCTCTATGGTGGAACCTGGACTTTGGTCCGCATAGTTCTGGAAAAAGTTCACCTGAAAGGATTCTGCCGTTCCCGTACTAGCTCCGGAAAAATTATAAATACCACAACCATTGAAAAGGAGGGGCAATACAAAAAGCACTACAATTGAAATGTGTTTTTTCATAGGGTTATGGCACTAGGTGACTATAAATCATATTGTTTGATCTTTCGATACAGTGTTCGTTCCGATATCCCCAGTTCTGCCGCGGCCGCTTTTCGCTTTCCGCGATTTCGTTCCAGGGATTTTCGTATAAGCTCTATTTCTTTTTCCTGAAGGGAAAGGGTTTCCTCCTCCTCTATTTCCTCGGCAAAATGGTATCGGTCCTCAACGGGCTGTGGTCTGGATGGTGCCATGTTTTCAACAACGGGCTCCGGGAGGGACAACACTTCGGTAACCGTTTCTTCTGCGGGCACGGCTTCCTTTTCATCCCCATAAATCTTTCGTATCAGTGTTTCGTTTTCTTCCTGGACCTTTTTGGAATTATCCCCCTTGAGCAGTTCCATTGTCAACTTTTTCAAATCGTTGAGGTCACTCTTCATATCAAACAAAACTTTGTAAAGGATTTCCCGTTCGTTACTAAAGTCACTTTCCTTCTCTTTGGAATTGACAATGGCAGGAAGGTTGGTGGAAGCCATATTGGGCAAATAGCTATGTAATGTAGCCGCAGATATTTCCCTGTTCTCTTCCAAAACGGAAATTTGCTCGGCGATATTCCGTAGCTGTCGGATGTTTCCCGGCCATCGGTGTTTTAGGAGCAGTTGGATGGCTTCTTCCGATAAGCGCACCGTAGGCATTTTATATTTTTGTCCAAAGTCCGAAGCGAACTTTCGAAATAACAGGTGGATGTCTCCCTGGCGTTCCCTTAAGGGAGGGATATTGATTTCTACCGTACTCAATCTATAGTATAGATCCTCGCGGAATTTCTCCTTTTTTATGGCTTCAAACATATGGATGTTGGTTGCGGCCACAATACGTACATCCGTTTTTTGGACTTGGGAAGAACCTACTTTTAAGAATTCCCCATTTTCCAATACCCGTAGCAAACGCACTTGGGTAGTTAAGGGAAGTTCTCCCACTTCATCCAAAAAAATAGTACCTCCATCGGCTACTTCAAAATAGCCGCTCCGGGTCTGTGTGGCACCGGTAAAGGCCCCTTTTTCGTGCCCAAAAAGTTCACTGTCTATGGTTCCTTCCGGGATGGCCCCACAGTTTACGGCAATATACTTGGCATGTTTTCTGTGCGAGAGGGAATGGATGATCTTGGGAATGGATTCCTTACCAACACCACTTTCCCCAGTGACCAATACGGAAATATCCGTGGGGGCGACCTGCATTGCTTTTTCCAGAGCCCTATTGAACTTAGGGTTGTTCCCAATAAGCTCAAAACGTTGTTTTATGGCCTGTACGGATTCCATCTATCGAGCATCGCTTAATCCAACTGCCTCACCCAGTAAGGTAGCGGAGGTACAGTCATTAATCCTTACGTGGACAAAATCCCCGATTGCATAGTTTTCCTTGGGAAAGACCACTACGGTGTTCTGGGAGTTTCTCCCCATCCAATGTGCATTGGATTTTTTGGATGGGCCTTCAATCAAAACCTCTTCAACTTTTCCAAGATGTTGTTGGGTTCTGAAAAGACCATGCTTTTGCTGTAGGTCGATGATTTCCCTTAGCCTTCTTTTTTTGGTTTCTTCGGGAATGTCATCTTCCATTTTACGGGCTGCCAAGGTTCCGGGCCTTTCGGAATAGGCGAACATGAACCCAAAATCATATTTTACATATTCCATTAAGGACAAGGTGTCCTGATGGTCCTCTTCGGTCTCCGTGGGGAAACCGGCAATCATGTCCTGGCTGATGGCACAATCCGGGATGATCCTTCGAATGTTGTCAATCAATTCAAAGTACTCCTCCCGTGTGTGCAGACGGTTCATCGCTTTAAGGATACGGTTACTTCCACTTTGCACCGGTAAATGGATGTAATTACAGATATTGGGATACTTGGCCATGGTTTCTATCACATCCAACGTCATATCCTGTGGGTTGGACGTAGAAAAACGGATTCGCATTTTAGGTTGTGCCAAGGCCACCAATTCCAATAATTTGGCAAAGTTGACCGAAGTTGCCCTTTGCATTTCCGTGGCCTTTTCATAATCCTTTTTTAAACCCCCGCCATACCACAGATAACTATCCACGTTTTGCCCTAATAGGGTAATCTCCTTGAACCCCTTTTCCCAAAGGTCATTGACTTCGTCTATAATGGAACGTGGGTCCCGGCTCCGTTCACGACCACGGGTAAAGGGTACTACACAAAAGGTGCACATATTGTCACAGCCCCTGGTTATGGATACAAATGCCGTTACACCGTTGGAGTTTAAACGAACCGGAGCTACATCGCCATAGGTTTCATCTTTGGAAAGGATGACATTGACGGCATTTCTGCCCTCGTCAATTTCCTGGATGAGGTTGGGAAGATCTTTATACGCATCCGGCCCTACCACCATGTCCACAATTTTCTCTTCTTCCAAAAACTTGCTTTTTAAGCGCTCTGCCATGCAACCCAGTACACCCACTTTCATTCCTGGGTTCACTTTTTTTACCGCATTGAATTTTTCCAGTCGTTTGCGAACGGTCTGCTCGGCTTTTTCCCTTATGGAACAGGTGTTGACCAATACCAAATCGGCCTCCGTCAATTCATTGGTGGTATTAAAACCCTCTTTGGCCAAAATGGAAGCTACGATTTCACTGTCCGAAAAATTCATTTGGCAGCCGTAGCTCTCTATATACAGCTTTCTGGAGTTGGAAATGTTGGCATCCAAGGTCAAGGTAGCGCCTTGTCTGTCCTCTTCAATTATCTTTTCCACACTGTGGTTCTTCATGATTCCTTTCAAATACAAGGATGCAAAGATAATGCTTCTTAACCAACTATGACAATTTGGCAGAAAAACAGCGCGGTTAAAAAAATGCCAAAAACAGCACTTCGCCCACTACAGGAAATCATCACAGGTTCTATAGGCTTCAATGACTGCTTTTTCCCCTTCCTCATTGGGTTTGGAGTTGCCATGTTCCATGCCCAGAATACCTTTGAATCCTTTTTGGTGGATGTACTTAAAGACATTTTTGTAACTGATCTCCCCTGTAGTGGGCTCCTTACGTCCTGGGTTGTCCCCGATTTGAAAATAGGCGATTTCATCCCAACAAGCTTCAATGTTTGGAATTAGGTTCCCTTCCTGAATCTGTTGGTGATAGATGTCAAAAAGTATCTTGCACGAAGGGGAATCCACGGCCTTGCAAATTTCAAAGGCTTGTGGGCTTTTGGACAGAAATAGCCCGGGATGATCCCTAAAATTCAAGGGTTCCAAGACCATGACCAGGCCATGGGGTTCCAAAATATCGCATGCCCTTTTAAGGCTTTCGACCACATGGGCGGTTTGATAGCCCATACTGAGTCTTGCATCAATATGGCCAGGTACCACGGTCATCCATTTGGCATTGACCCTTTGGGCCACTTCTACCGATTTTTTGATTTCGGAAAGAAATTTTTCCCTAAGGACAGGATCGCCATTGGCAAGATTTGGTGTTTTCCAAGAGATGGTATGCGCTACAAAAACACCCATGGCCATGTTCCGTTTTTGTAGGGTCGCCGCTATTTTTTCTTGTAAAGCCTTATCCCTGTTTTTCATCCCATTGTCCTCAAAAGCCAAGAAACCTTGATCTGCCATAAAATTGAGTTGATCAATGGGATTCTCACCAACTGTATTTTTGAACATTCCCAAATGAGGCGCATAATTCAGGTTAAAGGGTGTTACTCGGGCAAGAGGCTCTTTTTTTTGCCCCACCAATTGTGGAGCCAATCCCAAACCTACTCCTGTCAACGCCAACCGGTCAATGAACTTTCTTCGCTTCACTATATCTCACTTTTGGTATACGTAGTTTTGCCTGGTGTGGGAATGGGATAGTTGCCATTGGCATCGGGCTGTGTGGGTGGTGTTGAATTCCAGTCCAAATTGTCCTCAACCAATTTCATGGACGAGTTTAGGGCCTGGTCCCAAGTGATAACGTCCCCTGAATAGGTGGCCATTCGTCCCATAATGGCCGATAAGGTGGCTTTGGCCCCGTTTTCGGTATCGGCCAATACTTCATCCTTGTTTCTTATGGCCGCAAAAAGACGATCATGTTCCACTTGATAGGGGTTTGGGTCTTTTTGATCCCCAATATTGCGCTGATGGTTAAACAGTTCATCGCCATTTAGATCGGTAATGGTGCCCTGGCTGGTCACCAATCTTCCCTTAGTCCCATGAAATGCTTCATCAACCCTGTTCATACAACCTTTTTGGTGTCTGCATTGGCTGGAGATTACTGCACCGGATGGGTAAGTGAATTCCACAAAATGGTGATCAAAAATTTCACCATGGTCTTTTCCTGTCCGTACTTCACGTCCTCCCATGCCTTGGGCCGATACAGGGTATTCGCCTAAGAACCAATTGGCAACATCAATATTGTGGATATGCTGCTCCAAGATGTGATCCCCACAGAGCCAATTGAAGTAGTACCAGTTACGCATTTGGTATTCCATTTCGGTCTGTTCCGGGGTTCTGGGGCGTACCCATACCCCTCCACTATTCCAATACACCTGTCCCGAAACTATTTTCCCCAGGGTTCCTTTTTGTACTTCATCATAGAGCTTCAAGTACTTGTTTTCATAATGACGTTGGAGGCCCACCACGACATTAAGCTGTTTTTGCTTGGCTATTTTGGCCGAGGCCAGTACTCTTCTAACGCCCACGGAATCGGTAGCCACTGGTTTTTCCATGAAAACATGCTTGTCGTTGGCTACGGCGTATTCAAAATGCAACGGCCTAAATCCAGGTGGGGTCGCCAAGATGACCACATCCGCTTTGTCCATCGCTTTTTTGTAGGCATCAAAACCTACAAAACGGTTCTTTTCCTTCACCTTAATCTTACGTTGTCCATCAAAGTGTTCTTGAATGGCAATAAGGCTGTCCTCCAATCTGTCTTGAAAGGCATCGGCCATGGCCACGAGTTCCACGTCACGGTCAGCAATCAAGGCTTGAACAACAGCTCCGGTGCCCCGACCGCCACATCCAACAACGGCCAGTTTTAGTTTTCCTGGTTTATACAAGTGCCCCATGCCATACAAAGGCAATGAAGAAGTGAATAAGGCACCACCGGCAAGTACTGTGGTCTTAACGAAAGATCTTCGATCAACTGATTTTGCGTTCTGCTTTTTGGTCTTTTTCTTCATTGCGATTTATTTTGAATGTTTTGCTTTCCAATAGTTCTTTTGTTCTTCTGCACTGGGGGTCTTGTAAGGGCGGACAATACGAAATCCCACAAAAGGCGCATCGGTAAGCCACCATTTGCTTTTGGGTATTTGTGGGTCCCTCATTTTCCAATCGGCGGTGGAGGGCATTCGCGAGGCACTCCTAAGGTTTTCCTCACGGTTTTTCCAAGACCCTCCCCTCACCACCCTCGGGTATGTCCTTATAGGTTTGGCCCAAGGGTTTTTTGTTTTTTTTGCGTTGTAATCGAGGTATTGGTCAAGTGTCCATTCGGCAACGTTGCCATGCATATCGTACAATCCCCATGGATTTGGTTTTTTCAGCCCCACTTTATGGTATTTGCCATTACTGTTTCCGTTGTACCATGCGTACTCGTCAATATTTGATGCCCTTGCACCAAACGAATAAGGGCTCTGGGTTCCAGCCCGTGCCGCGTATTCCCACTCTGCCTCGGTAGGGAGTCTATAAAAGTTTCCGGTCATGGCAGATAGCCATTCACAGAATTTTATGGCGGCGTATTGGGTCATACAAATAGCTGGGTAGCCTTCGGTTCCCATGCCAAAACTCATTTCCACATAAGGTGTTGTAGCTCCGCCAATGGCATCGACATCCAACAAGACTTCATCCCCTTTAGGGGGGGTGGGACGCTTCTTATCAATTTCCCGGGCCATAAAAAGTCGGTAAAGATCCCAGGTAGTTTCATGTGAAGCCATCCAGAACGGATCAATATCCACTTTCCGTTCTGGACTTTCATCCTTTTTCCTTCCTTTCTCCGTTTCAGGACTCCCCATTAGAAAACTACCACTGGGTATGGGTAACATTTTAATGGTCAATGTGCTTCCCGGAATGGATTCGCTATAGGCTTCAAAAGGTTTGTTTTGACCATAACAAAGATGTAGCCAGCAACCTAAGGCCACCAACAGAAATGTAGTTTTCGACATTAAAAATGAAAATATTGCTTTTATAAAGATATCGTTTTGTGCTTAATTTTTTGTAGTCAAAATAGAAGTCCTTATCGAAGTCCCCCTTTTTATAACCTTTGGTTTTATCATCGGTTCTTTGCATGCCAATACGGGAAAGCCGTTCCAGATTTCACATATATCGACGCAACTTTGTTTAACATGGATCATCTTAAAAGTGTTATTCAATGATAAAAGATCAAACAAAAAAAAATTGACCAATGAAAAAGCTATCGAAACTTCCCCTGATCCTACTCCTTATCATTTGCGGTATATCCTGCGAGGATGATGGAGAATTGCCGTTTGGGTATAACGAATACGTTATTGCTACCCCATTGACAACGGATTTAATAACCTTTAAAGAAGAGGCTGTAGACATAGGAGAGCCTACGGATATTGTGGAATCTGGAAAGATCTATGCCTATAAAAACTACATTTTTGTCAACGATGTCAATAAGGGCGTACATGTTTTGGACAATACCAATCCGGCTTCACCCCAAAAAACGGCCTTCATTAAGTTGGAGGGCAACAATGATGTCTCCATCAAAAATGATAGGCTATATGCGGACAGTTATGGGGATTTGGTCATTATGGACATTTCGGACATCAACAATATTGGTTCCGTAAAACGTTTGGAAAATGCCATTTACCAGGAATTTTGGTGCACCGTAGGTTTTGATGTGGAGTGGCCCACCGCAGATGCTTTTGACTACGGTGATTTAGATCCCAACAGGGAGGCCATTGTAGGTTGGGAAACCAAAAAAGTGGCCATGACGCAGAACCAATTCAATGAAAAGTTCGGATACTTACATGGGGAGGCTTCCTTCGCCAATTCCGATGGGCCCACCGCCAATACGGCCGATACGGGACAGGGAGGTTCTTTGGCCCGATTTAGGATTGTTGGCGATTATCTGTATGCCGTTGAATGGAGCAGTATAAACGTTTTTGATATTTCGGATTTGGACGCCCCCGAAGTGATGGATGAGGTATACACCAGCTGGGGGATAGAAACGATTTTTAGCCAAGGGGACCTTTTGTTTTTGGGTGGGATGCAGGGCATGTACATTTATGACATTTCCGAACCATCTGCCCCCAAGTACATCTCGGAGTTTGTACATGGTACCGCATGTGATCCCGTGGTTGTGGATGGCAACTATGCTTATGTTACCTTGCGTGGAGGTAACCTTTGTGGTGCTGTGGAAAGCGGTCTCTACATTGTTGATATTTCCACTATCGAAAAACCGGAACTAAAAGTGATTTATCCAATGGACGAACCTTATGGGCTCGGGATCAAGGATGACAAGCTTTTTGTTTGTGATGGCAACTCAGGTCTTAAGGTGTACGATAAATCCCAAGTCCCCGACCTTCCACAGTTAAATCATTTTAAAGATATTGTTACGTTTGATGTCATTCCCATGGAAGAACAATTGCTTATGATAGGTAATGGTGTGCTGTACCAATATGAATATTTGGATGATGATATTAGACTCATTAGTAGTTTGAACCTGAATTAAGATGGAGCCCTTTAAAGTTAGATTTTACCTCTATATAGTAGTGTTGGGCAGCCTTTTGTCCTGTAGCTCGGATGATATCCAGGCCGATGATCTGGAAGAGCAGCTCAAGACCCTTGTGGCACTTTCGGAAAGTGTGGCCTGCATAGACAGCAATGACTGGCAATTTGCGGGAATTGGGTCCAAGCCCTGTGGTGGTCCCACGGGTTATATTGCCTATTCCTCCGCAATTGATACCGCAGATTTTTTAAGTCGATTGACCGCTTACAACGAGGCGGTTCGTGCTTACAATGAAAGCAATGGGGGCCTTTCGGACTGTGCGTTCGTCAGTCCCCCCACGCGTATTGAATGTGAGGACGGAAAAGCGGTCCTGGTTTATCAGTAACCTGGTCCTGGAAACTAAAAAGTGGATTTTTACGTTGGTGAAAGTGTGCCTAAACCGCACACTTTTTTTGTTTGTGAAGCTTCATCCAAAAATGGGAATTAAAAAATTCACATACTTTTGTTCCCAAAAAACCAATCTAGATGCCCAAGAACTTAGTCATAGTCGAGTCCCCAGCGAAGGCTAAAACCATTGAAAGATTTTTAGGAAAAGAATACCAGGTAGAGTCCAGTTTTGGTCATATTGCCGATTTGCCCTCAAAGGAATTGGGGGTGGATGTTGAAAAGGACTTTGAACCAAAATACATCATTGATAAGGAAAAAAAGACCTTGGTCAAAAAGCTAAAGGATTTGGCGAAGAAAGCCGAGACCATTTGGTTGGCAAGTGATGAAGATCGCGAAGGGGAGGCCATTTCCTGGCATTTGGCGGAAAAATTAAAATTGGATAAGGATAAGACCAAGCGCATTGTTTTTAACTCCATAACCAAATCCGCCATCCAAAAAGCGATAGAGAATCCAAGGGGAATCAATTATGATTTGGTGAATGCGCAACAGGCGCGGAGGGTTTTGGACAGGTTGGTAGGATATGAACTTTCCCCGGTACTGTGGAAAAAAATCAAACCGGGACTCTCCGCAGGGCGGGTGCAGTCCGTGGCGGTACGATTGATCGTGGAGCGAGAGCGGGAAATTGAGGCTTTTTCCCCGGAAGCCAGTTATAGGATCAAGGCCTCCTTCCGTACCACGCATGGAAAGAATTTTGATGCGAAATTGTCCAAACCATTTGGGAGTAAGCAAGAGGCGGAGGACTTTTTGAAAAAGAACATCGGAGCGGATTTTTCAGTTTCGAAATTGGATAAAAAGCCTGCCAAAAAATCACCTGCGGCCCCTTTTACCACATCCACTTTACAACAGGAGGCTTCACGGAAGCTTTACTTTTCCGTTGGCCGGACCATGCAGGTGGCCCAACGATTGTACGAAGCCGGACTCATTACCTATATGAGAACGGACAGTGTTAACCTGTCCAAGGAAGCACTGGACGCGGCCAAGAATACCATAGTGTCCAATTACGGAAGTGAATACAGTACGGTAAGGAATTATACGGGCAAATCCAAAGGGGCACAAGAAGCCCACGAAGCCATTCGCCCTACTGATATGAATTTGCAATCCCCTACGCTGGAGCGGGACCAGACCAAACTATATGAACTGATCTGGAAGCGGACACTCGCCTCCCAAATGAGTGATGCACAATTGGAGCGTACAAACGTTAAAATACAATCCAATACCCATGCAGAGGAATTCACTGCAAATGGTGAAGTGGTCACTTTTGATGGGTTTTTAAAGGTGTACCTGGAAAGTGTGGATGAGGAGGATGCCGTAGAACAGGAAGGAATGCTACCGGCAATGCGGGTAGATGAAAAACTGGAGAACAATTACATTAGTGCCACGGAGCGTTTCACCAGGCCGCCATATAGATATACCGAGGCCTCCTTGGTCAAGAAACTTGAGGAATTGGGAATCGGAAGACCTTCAACATATGCGCCCACCATTTCCACCATTCAGAATAGGGGATATGTTCAAAAGGGAACCGTGGAAGGAACCGAAAGGCCCTACATGGAGCTTGTTCTGGAAAACGACCGGGTTTCGGAAAAAAAATTGACCGAAATGGTTGGGTCGGACAAGGGCAAAATGGTCCCTACGGATATAGGGACAATCGTAAATGATTTTTTGGTCAGTCATTTTTCCAATATTCTGGATTATAATTTCACTGCGAAATTGGAAGAGGATTTTGATGAGATCGCTTCTGGGGATGAGGATTGGCAAAAAGTCATGAAGGAATTTTACAAGAGTTTCCATCCTACCGTTTTGGACGTTGAGGAAAATGCGGAAAGGGCAAGTGGCGAACGGGTACTGGGTACGGATCCCAAAACAGGACGCCAGGTTGCCGCTAGGTTGGGGAGGTTTGGTCCCATGGTTCAAATAGGAACTGTGGAAGAAGAAGAAAAGCCATTGTTTGCCAGTTTATTGCCCGAGCAATCCATATCCACCATAACTTTTGAAGAAGCTATGGAACTCTTTGAGCTTCCAAAGAAATTGGGGGTGTATGAAGGTGAAGAAGTGGAGGCCAACGTTGGCCGTTATGGTCCTTATGTCCGATTTGGAAAAAAGTTTATTTCATTGGATAAGGGAGAGAGCGCCTTTGATGTAGATATGGACCGGGCCATTGAATTGATCAGGGAAAAGCAAAGGGCAGATGCTCCCATTGCCAATTATGAGGGTCAAGATGTGACCAAAGGCGTAGGTAGGTTTGGTCCTTTTATAAAATGGAACGGAATGTTCATCAACGTCAACAAGAAATATGATTTTGACAATCTTTCCAAAGCCGACATTGAAGAACTTATCGAAACCAAAAAACAAAAGGAAAAAGAAAAATTGGTCCAATCCTGGCCCGAGGAAGGCATTCGTATTGAAAAGGCCAGATGGGGCAGGCACAATATCATTAAAGGAAGGATAAAAGTGGAGTTGTCAAAGGATGTTGATGCCGCCAAGTTTTCCTTGGAGGCAGCCAAAGAATTACTAGACAAAAAAGCACCCAAAAGAAAAACAAAGTCCAAAGCTAAGTAATAACACCCATTAATTATGGCATTTGATTTTTTAGTGCCAATAAGTGAAAAGGTTTTGGCCTTTTCAGAATTTCTTCCCCCGCAGGCACTGGGAAAAAATATTCATAAGCATACTGAAAAAAAAGGCCTGCCCGTGTTCGCCAATGCCACAGTGGCGATTTTTGGCGTTTTGGAATCCAGGAACGCCTTTGAGAAAAGACAGGAAAAATTGGACATGGATTCCCTGCGGATCGAACTGTACCGATTAATGATGGGCAATTGGAATTCCACGATCATTGATATTGGTGATGTGGAAGAAGGAAATACCGTTGAGGACACCTATTTTGTGGTCAATCAGATCATGTCCGGCCTGCTTGAAGAAAAAATAATTCCAATAGTCATTGGTGCTACACAAGATGTCACTTTTCCCACCTACAGGGCCTTTGATGGCATTAAGGACATGATCAATTTGGTATCCATTGATAGTAGGTTTGATTTTGGTGAGGACGATGAGTTGATTTCCTCGGAATCCTACATGAGCAAGATCATCACGGACAAACCCAACAACCTGTATAATTTTTCCAATCTGGGCTATCAAAGCTATTTCAATGCCCAGGAAGAGATCGATCTTATGGAACGCCTGTTCTTTGACGCCTACAGATTGGGGGATATTGTTTCCGATATTACGCTGGCGGAACCTATTTTAAGGAACGCCCATCTGGTAAGTTTGGATTTACGCGCCGTAAAGGCAAGTGAGATGGGGGTAACGGCAAACTTTTCCCCCAACGGATTTGACGGTAGGGAAATATGCGGTATCTCAAGATATGCGGGGATAAGCGAAAAGGTGAGCGCCTTTGGAATCTATGAAATGGAAAACACGCTATTGTCCTTTCGGCTTGTGGCCCAAATAATTTGGTACTTTATCGAAGGGTTGAGCTTTAGGATAAAAGAACTGCCAAGCTCCAACGATGAGGACTTTACCAAATTTACCGTTCCTACGGATTCAGAGGAATTGGTATTCTTCAAAAGTCATATTACGGAACGTTGGTGGGTTGAAGTTCCCTCCATTTTACCGGAGCATACTAAAAATAATTCAGTTGCGTTATTACCATGCACTCAACAGGACTATTTGGATGCTTGCAACCAAAATATTCCAGAGCGCTGGCTTAAAGCCTATAAGAAAGGCTTGAACTGAACAAATATTTTTGGTACATAAACCGTATCGGCACAATAATTTGCTCAATTTGAAGTTTTGTGAATATGAAATTGTGTTGCACAGTTTACAATCTTAAATCGAAAATTTAACCTAAAGTATGAGAAAGCTATTTTTATCATCTCTAGCACTTGTGTTTTTGCTCACTAGTTGTGGCTCAAAATCAAGGTCAAAAGGTGAATTGGTTGGTGTGAGAGGGAAAAAATGGTATCCCGAGAAACCATATGGAATGGAATTGATTCCTCGAGGTTCCTTTGTCATGGGTAAGGCCGATGAGGATCAGGCAAAAATTTTGAACGCTCCTACCAGGACCGTTACCGTACGTTCCTTTTATATGGACGATACGGAAATCACCAATAGTGAATATAGACAGTTCGTGGAATGGGTAAAGGATTCGGTCGCCCGGACCAAATTGGCCATTCTGTCCGATGAGTTGGGCCTTGGTCCCGAGGATGATGACACTATTGGGGAATTTGCTTTTAAAAGTGCGGATACGACCAGATTGTCCGTTTGGGAAAAATATAAGATTGATAATTACCTGGGTTTTGGAGATGATCCTTACGAAGGTTATGCCCTTAACAAGGATATCGATCTTATCTGGGATACCAATGATTATCCGGACGAGTTCTACGCAGAGGTAATGGATTCATTATATCTGGCAGAAGAGGAGACGTACAATGGTCAGCGAACAATTGATGTGAAACAATTGAAGTACAAATACAATTGGATGGACATAGAGGCTGCTGCCCGTGCCAAATCTGGCAAGCGCAGTGATTTTATTAAGTCCGAACAGTTGGCGATCTACCCCGATACCACGGTATGGATTCGCGACTTTGAGTACTCCTACAATGAGCCCATGCACAATGATTATTTCTGGCATGATGCCTATAGTGATTATCCGGTGGTGGGTGTAAACTGGCAACAAGCCAAGGCATTCTGTCATTGGAGGACCAAATTCAAAAACGATGACCAGAAAAGTCGTGGCAAACAATTTGTGAACCAATTCAGGCTCCCTACCGAAGCCGAATGGGAATACGCCGCAAGGGGTGGTATTGAAGGAGGAACCTACCCATGGGGAGGACCTTATGTAATTAGTGATACGGGTTGTTTTATGGCCAACTTTAAACCGCAACGTGGGGATTATGCTGCAGACGCTGCATTGTACACGGTAGAGGCAAAGTCATATGAGCCCAATGAATTCAACCTTTACAATATGGCGGGGAATGTAGCGGAATGGACCAACTCCAGCTATGATCCAGGAGCCTACGATTATGTATCCACAATGAACCCAAATGCCGGTTCCGGTCAAAATAAGAGAAAAGTGATCCGTGGGGGATCGTGGAAAGATGTGGCCTACTTCTTGCAAGTGAGCACACGGGATTATGAATATCAAGATTCTGCCCGGAGCTATATTGGCTTTAGAACGGTGCAGGACTATATGGGTGAAGAAGATTCTACCCGAGGGAACAACGGATTATAAAATATTGAAGAATAACAGGAATTTAATTACGAATCCAGTAACCAATTCTTATTTATATACTTAATTAAAACTGAAATTATGGCACAGTCAAAATCAACAAAAAAACTATTTAACATGGCCTACGGGCTGGGCGCATCAGTGGTGATCATTGGTGCATTGTTTAAGATCCTTCACTGGGAATTCGGACCACTTACCGGTGGACTTCTTCTTGCGGTTGGATTGATTACCGAAGCATTGATTTTTGCAATTTCTGCATTTGAACCTGTGGATGACGAATACGATTGGTCTTTGGTATACCCAGAATTGTCCAATGGTCAATCCAAAGGGAACAAAAATGATGCGAAACAAGCAAAAGAGGCTGAAGGATTGCTTTCCAGAAAATTGGACGAGATGTTGAAAGAAGCAAATATCGATTCTCAATTGTTCAGCAGCTTGGGTGAAAGTATCAGAAGTTTTGAGGGAGCAGCCAAAGACATCGCCCCTACTACGGATGCCATTCAGAATACCCAAAAGTATTCAGAGGAGTTGTCCCATGCCGCTGCTCAAATGGAATCATTGAACAGTTTGTACAAAGTACAATTGGAGAGTGCCAGCCGTCAGGCGTCCATTAATGAGGAAGTGGTACAGAATGCAGGTGCCCTTAAAGAGCAAATGGAATCTTTGGCAACCAACCTATCTTCCTTGAATGGAGTATATGGTGGTATGCTGTCTGCGATGGCTAAAAACTAATTAGGCCCCAAACAAACCAAACGTTAATCACATTTAATTAAATCTAATTAGTAAAATGGCATCAGGAAAACAAACACCACGTCAAAAGATGATCAACCTTATGTACTTGATCTTCATTGCGATGTTGGCCTTAAATATGAGTAAGGAGGTTCTTGCCGCTTTTGGTCTAATGAACGAAAAGTTGGAAGAGTCCAACGCCAAAACGGACGAAAACAACCTTGCATTTTTTGAAAATTTGGCTACCAAAGCTTCCGAAAATGAAGCGGAATATGGGGCTCTGTACAAAAATGCACAGGAAGTCAAGGAACTCTCCACCAAATATTACAATTATTTGGAAGGATTGAAAAAAGGAATGACTGCAGATTTGGAAGATCCAAAAGACTATGTGGTCATGGATAAATCGGACTACCTTGATAATCTATTCTTCAAGGGAGATAACTTGAAATCCGAGGGACAAAAGTTCCTGGATATGATCAATAACTACCGTGAAGGGGTGGTTGCTGAACTTCCAGAAGGGAAGTTTGAGGATATCAAAGAGTCCGTTAAGACACGTTTTGCCACCGGAGATGGCAAGAAAAATGATGGAAAAGTGGAGAAGCGTGATGGTACCCGTCAAGATTGGATCAATTACCATTTTGAGGGTTTCCCGTTGGTAGCCTCCCTGACCAAGATTACCCAATTGCAGGCCGATATCAAAGCTACGGAGCAAGAAGTATTGAAAGGTCTATTGGAAGGTAACTTGACCGCTGCGGTATCATTAAAGAATTTTGCGACCTCCTTACATGCATCCAAGTCCGCATTTTATAGTGGGGAGAAATACGATGGCAAGATCATCATTAGCAAGACCGATAAGAATTCCACACCCGTTAAGGCCGAACTGACTTTGGACGGTAGAAAGTTGACGGAAGGAAGGGATTATCGTTTGGAGGCCGGAGGCGTACAGATGCTAATCAGTGCTGGCGGTGCTGGAGACCATCAAATTGCAGGTACCTTGTATTTCATGCAAGATGGTAAGGAAATAGAAGTTGATGTGGACAATAAGTTTCCAACTATCAATAAACCAAATGCAGCTGTTATTTCTGCGGACAAAATGAATGTAGTGTATCGTGGTGTGGCCAATCCTATGACCATTTCCATTCCTGGTATTCCTGATAATAAAGTATCAGCTTCAGCACCTGGATTAAGATCTGTTAGTGGAAGTAGGTATATCATGAACCCTGGGACAGGACGTGAAGTAACGATCAATGCATCCGGTGTACTGCCCGACGGACAGCGCATAAGCACTCCTGCAACCTTCCGTATCAAAGATATTCCTAGACCTGCAGGTACGATCCGTGGAGAGGCGGGTAGCGTAAAAATGCCCAGGAGAAACTTGGAAATCGCCACTATCGGTTCCATGTTGGAAGACTTCGATTTTGATTTAAATCTCGCGGTAAGTGGATTTAAGTTCAAAGTGCCTGGTCAACCTACGGTAAGTGTAAATGGTAATAAGTTGGATGCCAGGGCCAAGTCTGCCTTGAAAAGGGCAAAACGTGGTGATCCAGTCCAGATTTTTGACATCAAAGCATATATCACAAATAACAAGAGCTACAAGTTGAAAAAAGTGTCTCCTGTTGTGGTTGAATTGACAAACTAAGAATAGCATTATGAATTGGAAAAATGTAATTGTAATTGTAGCACTAGGTTTTTTACCGATCTCCATAATGGCACAGGCAAATATTTTAAATGCCAAAAAGCCGGAAGATGTTGGGAAAAAGACCGAAGCGCAAATAGCTGCCGATGATGATGAACCATTGGAGTACGGCTATGTGGATGATAGGGACATCCTATGGTCCAAGACCATCTGGGAAACCATTGATCTGGATGAGCGTGTAAACTTCCCACTATATTATCCTACGGATACCATAGGTATTGGGAAGGACCGGAGGTCTTTGTACCATGTGTTGATGACGAACATCCAGAATGGGAAATTGACCGATGTGTACACCGATTCCTATTTCACTGAAAAACGAAATTTTGGTGATCTTACGGCCACGTTACAAAAAGTGGATACCACGGATTTAGGGTACGAACAATTGAATGCCGGTGAGCAAATCTCTGAAGAATTCATCAATAAAAGGGATATTACGGCAGCAGATATTGAGGAGTACCGTATTAAGGGTATCTGGTATTTTGACAAACGTCAAGGGGAATTGAAATATCGTTTACTGGGGATAGCCCCAGTAGCCCCGGACGTAAACTTTATTGATGACGAATCTGTCGATCCCGGTGAAAACAAGGTAGAATTGTTCTGGGTATGGTACCCAAGTGCCAGGAAGATTCTACATGCTTCCAAGGTCTTCAACAACAGGAATTCGGCACAGCCCATTTCCTTCGATATGTTGTTGAATGCAAGACGATTCAATGGAGTCATCTATAAAGAGGATAACGTTCACGGAGACCGTGAAATCAATGATTACATTTTTGATAATGCCTTGTTCCAGCTTTTGGAGGCGAACCGAATTAAGGAAAGTGTCCGGGATAGGGAACAAGATATGTGGGCATATTAAGGAAACCCAACTTTGCAAACCGTAAGACAGGAAAGCAAAGTTGACGGTTGAATCCCACCAGAATAATTTCCAATTCATTACAAACAAACGTCCTGAAGAAATTCAGGGCGTTTTTGTATTCCCGCCTATGCTGATTGTCCTTTAAGGGTACCTCCATTGTTGGGGCATCCAAATTTGTTTTATGAACAGGAAATTGCAATTGGATTTCCTTTGTAGGTTCCAAAAGACAATTTGAGTTTCTACTTTTGTCCCATGCTGGATTATGTAATAGTAGGTCTGGGTTTGGCCGGAATTTCCTTTTGCGAGCAACTGGAGCAAAATGGGAAATCCTTTGTTGTTGTTTCGGATGATTCCGAGCGGGCTTCCCTGGTGGCAGGGGGACTTTACAATCCCGTGATCTTAAAGCGCTTTACCTTGGCATGGAATGCGGCCGAACAGGTGGATCTGGCGTTGCCCTTTTACGCGAACCTGGAGAAAAAGCTCCAACTAAAGTTGGATTATAAGGTTCCCGTATATCGCAGGTTTGCTTCCGTGGAAGAACAAAACCTCTGGTTTGAAGCTGCGGATAGAATAAGCTTAAAACCCTTTTTATCGACTACAATTATTGGGAACAACAATGCCCAAATCGACGCGCCCCATGGTATGGGCGAAGTAAAAAGCACTGGTAGGATCGATACCGCTAAGCTTATTAATGGGTATTCCGATTATTTGATCCAAAAATCCCTTCTATATCAAGAACAGTTCAGTTTTGACCGGATGTCCATTGGTACAGACAAAATTGAGTACCAGGGAATCACTGCAAAAAATATCGTTTTTGCAGAAGGCTTTGGATTAAAAAAGAATCCGTTTTTCAACTATCTTCCCCTAAATGGGACCAAAGGGGAACTGCTGACCATAAAAGCCCCTCGGCTCCGTGAGAAAAGTGTTGTAAAGTCTTCTGTGTTTATCATTCCCTTAGGTCAAGAGTTATATCGAATAGGGGCCACCTATAAATGGAAGGATAAAACCAATACACCGACAGCGGACGCCAAAAAGGAACTTCTGGAGAAGTTAAGGACGTTCCTAAAATGTGATTTTGAGATCGTTGACCACGTTGCGGGCGTTCGCCCAACCGTTACCGATAGAAGGCCATTGGTGGGGACACATCCAAAACATAAAAACCTAATGGTATTGAATGGCTTCGGATCCCGGGGGGTTTTAATCGCTCCCTACGCCGCATTACAACTGTTTCGGCATATGGAAAATGGTGCCAAAATCAATGCAGAAATGGACATTGACCGTTTTAAGGACAAATTCCAGAACAAGCGCTAAGCTTCCTTCGCCAGATTTTTGTCGTATTTCATAAACAGATTGATCCAGATATTTCGGGAAAGTCTAATGATAACCGGTAAAAAAAGGACCAGGGTAGATACAATGGCAATAAAGGACGTTTTCAAATCCGTACCAATAAAAAGAAAACTAATGACGAATGCCGCTACCGCAAATGCAATTCCAACGGCATAACTTACATACATGGAACCGTAAAAAAATGAGGGTTCGATCTTATACTTGGTATGGCAATGGGAACATCGCTCATTCATTTTAAAGAGCTGGGATATGTTGTACGGGTTGGAGTTTTCGTACATACTCTCAGAATGGCATTTGGGACAACTTCCTGTTAAAATACTGTACAGTTTTGTGCCTTTTTTTAACATTTGCAACAGTTTTTTACAAAATTACAAAGAACTTTTAGGCCCTTTTGTAACTTCAATTACAATTTATGCTCAATATCCATAATCTTAGTGTCTCCTTCGGTGGTGAGTTTCTTTTTGAAGAAATATCCTTTAAGTTAAATCCGGGCGATAAAGTGGGTTTGATTGGTAAGAACGGTGCGGGAAAATCCACCCTTTTACGACTGCTTGCCAAAGAGATGAAAGGGGATTCCGGGGTTATCGCTTCCGACAAGGAGGTGAAAATAGGATTCCTAAAACAGGATATTGATTTTGAAAGGGGCAGGACGGTTTTGGAAGAAGCCCATCAAGCCTTTAAAGCGTTAAAAAAGCTCGAATTTCAACTTGGGGAAATCAATGAACAATTGGCGGTTCGGGATGATTATGAAAGTGAGGGCTATCACCAGTTGATGGTTGATTTAAATGAGGTCACACATCGCTATGAAATTCTGGGTGGATACAATTATCAGGGTGAAACGGAAAAAGTGCTTTTGGGATTGGGATTTAAAAGGGCCGATTTTGAAAATCAGACGGACACCTTTTCCGGAGGTTGGCGAATGCGGATTGAATTGGCCAAGTTACTGCTCCAAAACAATGACGTTTTGCTCTTGGATGAGCCTACCAACCACCTGGATATTGAATCCATAATTTGGTTGGAGCAATTCTTAAAAACCTATCCGGGAGCGGTGGTCATCGTTTCCCATGACAAGATGTTCCTGGACAATGTTACCAATAGGACCATTGAAATTTCCTTGGGAAGGATATATGATTACAACAAACCGTATTCAGCCTATTTGGTGCTGCGCAAAGAGATGCGCGAGCAACAGTTGAATGCCCAAAAAAACCAGGAAAGGGAAATTCAACAGGCAGAACGATTGATTGAAAAATTCAGGGCTAAGTCAAGCAAGGCTTCCATGGCCCAATCCCTGATCAAAAAACTGGATAAAATAGAACGTATTGAGGTGGACGAAGAGGATAATGCGGTCATGAACGTGCGTTTTCCAGTATCTGTACAACCGGGGAAAGTTGTGGTTGAAGGACAGGGTATAGGCAAGAGCTATGGTGAAAAATTGGTCTTTAAGGACGTCAACGTAATGGTGGAACGTGGGAGCAAAATTGCATTTGTTGGCCAGAACGGTCAAGGCAAAACTACCTTGGCCAAAATCATTGTTGGGGAGCTGGATTACAGTGGAGCCCTTAAATTGGGACATAATGTCCAATTGGGTTATTTTGCCCAGAACCAAGCGGACTATCTAGAGGAGAAAAAAACCGTACATGACATTATGTTGAATGCCGCCAATGAAACAAATAGGACAAAAGTTCGGGATATTTTAGGGTCTTTCCTGTTTCGGGGCGATGATGTGGACAAACAGGTAAAAGTACTCTCGGGAGGGGAAAGGAACCGTTTGGCATTGGCCAAACTACTGTTGCAGCCCTTTAATGTATTGGTCATGGACGAACCCACCAATCATTTGGATATAAAATCCAAAAATGTGCTAAAACAGGCATTGAACAATTTTGAAGGGACATTGATTCTGGTGTCCCATGACCGTGACTTTCTTCAAGGTCTAACGGAAAAAGTATATGAATTTAGGGAGGGAAACGTAAAAGAGTTCCTTGGCGATATTGATGATTATCTTGAGCAGCGAAGTGCGTTGGATTTTAGGGCGATTGAAAAGAAAACCCAACATTCGCCAAAGGAAAGCGCGAAAAGCGAAGGCAAAACAGTCAACGATTACCAGGAGCAAAAGCGACTGAAATCGCTGAAAAACAAATTAGGTTCCCTGGAAAAAAAGATTACCGCCCTGGAACGGGAAATAGGCGATATGGATCATAAACTGTTGATGGAATATGATCAAACCGTTGCAGACCCTGGTTTTTTTGACAGATACCATGAGAGGAAAGGGGAATTGAACAGGCTTATGGAAGAGTGGGAAAGGATGTCAAATGAGTTGGAAACATAAAATGGCGACATCCGTTTTTTAGACCTACACCACACCTAACATCAAATTCACAACAAAATCAGCAATTTACGGCGCTGTAATTTGCCCATTCTCAATGCTAATGCTTAATTTGTAGGGTAAATCTTACTAATATTATCCGAGTATGAAATCGTTTTTGTCCATTTTAATGGTTTTCTTGATTTCGGTTCACGTAGGACGGGCTTCAACGACCACAATTACAAAAGCGGAAAGAAGGGCCTTACTGGATATTTACGAACAGACCAATGGAGATTCATGGACCCATACCTGGGATTTGAACAGGCCTGTTTCGTCATGGAAAGGGATAACCGTTAAGAACAACCATATCATTTCCATTAATCTTTTTAATAACAATCTTAACGGGGTCTTACCGGAGAGTTTGGGCAACCTTAAATATTTGGAACACCTTAATTTGGCGTTCAACAACCTAACTGGGGTATTGCCCAAGGATATTGTAAAATTGGAAAACCTCAAGACCCTTAAACTGGAAATGAATAGAATAAAGGGCGCTTTGCCCGAGGCTATTGGGAACTTGGGACAATTGGAGGAATTCTCCATGTTCAATAATTTTCTTTCGGGACCAATACCAGAGGGTTTTGGAGAGCTGAAGAACCTTAAAATACTGAACCTGTCCAGTAATAACTTAAAAGGCATTATTCCCACTGCAATAGGCAACCTTACCAAATTGGAAAAGCTGGGATTATTTGAAAATGGCCTGGAAGGGTCAATACCCGGGGAGTTGGGAAATCTGGGGCAGCTTAAGGAGCTGGTATTGGCCAATAATCAACTGGGAGGGGAAATTCCAGTGGAGTTTTCCCAATTGGCAAGCCTAAGGATTTTGCAAATACAGAACAATAGATTTGAATCCTTTACTGGATTGAAGAATATGGATACAAAACGTTTTCTGGTTTTTGACACCGATGATGCCACCTTGAATCCTTATAACGAAATTAATCTTCGAAAAACACGTACCCGCATGGCGGATACCAAGTTTGAAGATGATGACAATAATGAGTAGTTAGTTATACTTTAGTTTGTTTGGTTCGGGGGATGCAGAGGTGTATCCCCCTTTTTTTGTTTCACACTTTCTTTATTTTGTTTAAACATTTATGAATTTTTTAACCTGTCCCGGCCCAAGGACACAATAGTTTTGTGTCTTACCAATGCTACAACTATGCAAAGAACAATTATCTCCGTTGTACTGGGACTCCTTATTATTGTTGGTGCCATTTTTGGAGCAAAAGCTATTATCAATAGCAAAAAGGACCGGAGACCCAGACCGCAAAAGGTGGTAAAAATGGTGTTTGTGGATACGATTACCAATGGAACGGTGCCCATCATAGTTCCCGCCAATGGAAATTTAGTGGCCAAGGATAGGGTAGAACTTTTTGCTGAGGTCCAGGGGGTTTTCAAAAAAGGGAGTAAACCCTTCAAGACCGGTCAGGAATATACGGCAGGACAAACATTGATCAGAATTGATGCTTCGGAATATTATGCTAGTGTGCAATCTGCCAAAAGCGACTTCTATAACTTACTCACTTCCATCATGCCCGATTTACAGCTGGACTATCCGGAGCATTTCCCAAAGTGGCAGAACTATCTGGCGGAATTCGATTTGGACAAAGCGACACCTGAATTGCCAAAGGTCACTTCGGAGAAAGAAAAATACTTTATTACCGGACGTGGAATTTACGGGGACTACTATAATGTAAAGAATTTGGAACAACGTCTTTCCAAATATTCGATCGGAGCCCCATTTTCCGGGATATTGACCGAGGCATTGGTAACGGAAGGAACTTTGGTGAGGCCCGGTCAAAGATTGGGCGAATTCATCAAAAAAGGGACCTATGAGTTGGAGGTGGCCGTAAGCAAGACCTATGCGGATTACCTTGCCGTGGGAAAAAAAGTGACACTTACCAATTTAAATAAAACCCAAACCTACACTGGTGAAGTGATTCGTTTAAATGGTAAGGTAGACCAGGCAACACAAACCATTACGGCATTCATTGAAGTACGGGGCGATAATTTAAGGGAGGGGCAATATTTGGAAGCCAATCTTAGTGCAAAGGATGAAACGGATGCCGTTCAGATCGATCGCTCCCTACTGACGGACAATGACCAGATTTTTGTGGTTCGCGATTCCATTTTGGATTTAATAGATGTGAAGCCCGTTTATTTTTCCGATAAAAAAGTAGTACTCAAAAACGTGCCGGAAGGCGAGACCATTGTGTCCAAGCCTGTTGTGGGTGCTTACGCGGGTATGCTGGTCAAGGTATTCGATGAGCGTGGTCCAAAAACAGCGGTGGAATGAAAAAGGTCATTGAATACTTTATTAAATACCATGTTGCGGTAAACGTTATCATTGTTGCCTTTTTTGTTTTTGGGATTGTAGGGGCGCTCTCTTTAAAATCCTCCTTTTTTCCCCTTACGGAATCCAAAAATGTAGTGATCAACATTACGTATCCCGGAGCTTCGCCACAAGAGATTGAGGAAGGCATTGTACTAAAAATTGAAGACAACCTTAAGGGGTTGCAAGGCGTTGATCGCGTAACATCCACTTCACGTGAGAATTCGGGCTCCATTAATGTTGAAATTGAAAAAGGCTACGACATTGACTTCATGTTATTGGAAGTTAAGAATGCCGTAGACCGCGTGCCCACATTCCCCACCGGAATGGAACCCCTTATTGTTTCCAAAGTGGAAGCGGTACGGCCAACGATCAGTTTCGCCGTAAGCGGACAAAACATCTCCCTGGTTACTTTAAAGCAAATTGGAAGGCAGATAGAAAATGACCTTAGGGCAATTCCGGGGATATCCCAGATAACCATTGCGGGATATCCCGAAGAGGAAATTGAAATTGCGGTCAATGAGGACAATTTATTGGCCTACGACGTTTCCTTTCAAGAAGTGGCCCTTGCCGTTTCCAATGCCAATATCCTGGTTACCGGAGGGAATATTAAGACCGATACGGAAGAGTACCTGATACGGGCCAACAACCGTTCTTACTACGGGGATGAACTTTCAAATATTATTGTGAGGGCAGATGTCTCGGGTAAGGCAATCCGATTGAAGGATGTTGCCGAGATACGAGATCGCTTTTCCGAAACACCAAATGCTTCCTATTACGATGGGAATCTGTCGGTCAATGTTACCATAACCAGTACCAACACGGAAGATCTAATTGGTTCTGCGGAAAACGTTAAAGAATACATATCGGACTTTAACCAGAAGTACAACAACGTACAATTGAACGTGGTACGGGATCTCTCCACCACATTGACCCAACGCACCCAATTGCTCACCGAGAATGCGATTATGGGAATGCTGTTGGTGCTCATTTTCCTCTCCCTTTTCCTAAACACCCGATTGGCCTTCTGGGTGGCCTTTGGTTTGCCCATAGCCTTTTTGGGAATGTTCATTTTTGCCCCTATGGTCAATGTGACCATTAACGTGCTTTCCCTTTTTGGAATGATCATCGTGATCGGTATTTTGGTGGACGATGGTATCGTTATAGCAGAGAATATCTATCAGCACTATGAAAAAGGAAAAAAACCCGTCCGCGCAGCCATCGATGGGACCTTGGAAGTAATTCCGCCCATCGTTTCCGCAATCATAACTACGGTATTGGCCTTTTCCATTTTCCTGTTTTTGGATGGAAGGATAGGGGACTTCTTTGGCGAGGTTTCGGTTATCGTCATCTTGACCTTGGTGGTGTCCTTGGTTGAAGCACTGATTATTCTTCCGGCCCATTTGGCGCATTCCAAAGCCCTTACCAAACAGAATAAGGCACCCAAAACAGGGATAGCCAAAGTCTTTTCCAAACTAAGGCTTATCAATAAATGGGGGGATGGGGCAATGGCATGGATGCGGGACAAAATGTATAGTCCCACCTTACAATTTGCACTTCGGTACCGTTTACTCACGTTCTCCTTTTTTGTGTTGGCATTATTTCTGACGTTTGGCTCCATTGGAGGAGGAATCATACGAACCGCTTTTTTTCCCAGGATTGCCAGTGATAGGGTAGCGGTGGAGTTGCAAATGCCCAATGGGACCAATGAAAAAGTGACGGATTCCATTATTAGCTTGATTCAGGAAAAGGCAAAAATTGTGAATCAGGAACTCACCGAACAATACCTTCAGGGAACAGGGAAAGTCCTGTTTGAAAATATGATAAAGAACGTGGGTCCGGGATCGTCGGCCGCAACTTTGGAAATCAATCTTTTGCCCGGAGAGGAACGTCCCGATGCGATTGTTGCCGATTTGGTAACTCGAAGGTTACGGGAATTGGTGGGACCTGTAATTGGCGTGGAAAGTCTTATTTATGGTTCTGGAGGGAATTTTGGGGGCGATCCGGTTTCCGTATCCCTTTTGGGGAACAATATCACCGAACTGAAAGCGGCAAAATCTGAATTGAAGACGGCCATGGAGGAAAATGCCCTGCTCAAGGATGTTGCGGACAATGACCCTGCCGGAATCAAGGAAATACAATTGGAACTTAAGGAAAGTGCGTATTTATTGGGCTTGGATTTACGAACGGTCATGAATCAGGTAAGGGCTGGTTTTTTTGGGGCCCAGGCGCAGCGGTTTCAACGCGGTCAGGATGAAATTCGGGTTTGGGTCCGGTATGATCGGGACAATAGGGCCTCCATTAACCAATTGGACGAAATGCGTATTGTTACCCCTTCCGGCAGTCGCGTGCCACTTAAGGAAATTGCCAATTACGAAATTGCTCGGGGCGATGTTGCCATCAACCATTTGGATGGACAACGGGAAATACGGGTCAGCTCGGATTTAAAAGACCCAAAAAATACCAGTGCCCCGGATGTATTGACCTGGATAAGGACTGAAATAATGCCCGATATACAATCCAAGTATCCAACGGTCACGGCTTCCTATGAAGGACAGAATAGGGAACGCAACAAACTGACCGATTCTTTGAATTACGTAGGCCCAGTGGTCTTGTTTTTAATCTACATTACCATAGCATTTACCTTTAGGAGTTTTAGCCAACCTTTATTGTTGTTGCTTCTTATACCCTTTAGCCTTACGGCCGTAGCTTGGGGTCACTGGATACATGATTTTCCCGTAAATATTCTTTCCATGTTGGGTATTATAGCCCTTATTGGGATTATGGTCAATGACGGTCTGGTACTGATCGGCAAGTTCAATGGTAACCTTAGGAACGGGATGCAATTTGAAACCGCCTTGTATGAAGCGGGGAGATCGCGGTTCAGGGCCATATTTTTGACTTCCGTGACTACCATTGCCGGACTCGCTCCCCTATTATTGGAAAAGAGCAGGCAAGCCCAGTTCTTGAAACCTATGGCCATTTCCATAGCTTATGGAATTGCTTTTGCCACGGTCCTTACTTTGGTAATGCTCCCAATTTTTCTGTCCTTTAGCAATGAAGTAAAAGTTGGTTTCAAGTGGTTAAGGACCGGAGATAAAATTAGTAAGGAAGAGGTGGAACGGGCCATAAAGGAAAAACAGGAAGAAGCGGACATGGTCGAAGGGAAAACCAAACACCTCAATGGAACAAACCAAAACGTTGTTATTGACGATTCTCAAGAACAAGAATTAGAAGAAGTGCTATAATGAAGATATTCACTACTGCTAAAATCGTGTTTCTCTTTGCGATTTTCCCTTTTTTCCTCTTTTCACAACAAGGTTTCCTTTCCAAAGAAGAGGCGGTCAAAATTACCTTGGAAAACAATTTGGGGATTGTAATCGCCAAGAACGATGTTGAAATAGCGGAAAACAATAAGAGTGTCCTAAATTCAGGTTTTCTTCCTACCCTCACCGGGACGGCCGGGGCAAACTATCAACGGGATGATTCCACCTTTGAATTTCCAGGACAGTTTTTAAGGGACGATGAAGGCAATGTACAAATAGATTCGGAAGGAAATCCCATACAAAGACCGGATGCAAGTCTTTTTAAGGCAGAGGCGCAGCGCTATAATGCCCGATTGACCGCGGACTATGTCCTTTTTGACGGTTTAGGTAGGCTATACGATTACAAGCGGTTAAAGGAGGAGTACAATCTGTCCGAACTACAGTCCCGGGAAACAATTGAAACCACTGTCCTACAGCTGTTTACCGTGTATTTTGAAATGGCAAGGGTTTCGGAGAACATCCAGGTCCTCAAAGATACCTATGCCAATACCGAAGATCGATTGAAGCGGGCAGAATACAGTTTTGAATACGGCCAGATAAACAAGTTGGATGTCTTGAATGCCCAGGTGGATTTGGTGAACGATAGCATCAACCTAATGAACGAAAGGCAACTGCTGGAGAACACCATGCGGGATTTGAATATTATCCTCAATAAGGACCTGGAACAGCAATTTGAGGTCGATACCACAATTGCCTTTATCGATAAGATCCGGTTGGAGGGTTTTTTAAAGGAAGGGGAGCAAAACAACGTTCGTATGTTGCAGGCAAAATCCAACATGACCATCAATGATTATACCTTAAAATCATCCAAATCCGTTTTCCTGCCTACAATTGGATTGACCGGATTCTATGGATGGAACCTTAACCAAAATGCCCCAGGGCCCTTTTTCCCGGGAGTAACTGTGAACAACAGGAGAAATTTTGGTCTGGGAGCGAACCTTACATGGAATCTTTTTGACGGTGGGAACGGTATTACCCAACTGAAGAATGCAAGAGTACTATTGGAATCCCAGGAGGCATTTCAAAAACAGATCGTTTTGGAGGTAAGACGGGATATTGCCAATGCACAGGGAGATTATGAAAATCGATTGAAGGTTTTTGAACTTCAGGAACAAAATGTGTTTACGGCTACCGACAACTACAATCGATCTAACGAACGCTACAAACTGGGGCAGATCACATCCGTAGAGTTACGACAGGCACAGATTAACTTACTGAATGCCCAAACGAGCAGGAACTTGGCCAAATACAATGCAAAACTGGCAGAACTGCAATTGTTGCAGCTCACGGGGCAATTATTGAACGTAGAGTTATAATTCGGGATAGGGCTGGCCTGGTTGAAATGCCAAAGCCCTAATAACAATTCAACAATGTTGGAGCACTTCTTTCAATGTCCCTATTGCTGGGAAGAAATCTCAATGCTTTTGGATACCTCGGTGTCCACACAAACCTATATTGAGGATTGTGAGGTGTGTTGCAATCCCATTGAGGTCACGGCTGGCTTTACGGGCAATGAACTGTTGGAGTTCCGTTGTTCGCCTTTGGGACAGTAGGTTTTAGAGGTACTGATTCAAAATATTCTCAAAAAGCTCCTGTTTTCCACTTCTCTGCTCAGGTTCCCCTGCATGTTTGGCATAATCATAAAGGTCGGTCAGTGAAAGGGATCCACGCACAAAATCCAATCCTTTCCCGGAATTAAAAGAGGCATAACGGTTGTCCAATAATTCTTCGTAGCTGGAGTTGTTAATAACGGCATCGGCTACCAATAACCCACGGGCAAACGTATCGGCACCGCCAATATGGGCAATAAAAATATCTTCCAGATCGGTTGAGTTTCTACGGGTTTTAGCATCAAAGTTGATGCCTCCGCCCTGCAACCCACCACTTTTTAGGAAAACCAACATGGCTTCGGCCGTTTCCAGAACATTATTGGGGAACTGGTCCGTATCCCACCCATTTTGATAATCCCCGCGATTGGCGTCGATACTTCCCAACATCCCGGCATTTGCCGCTACTTGCAGTTCGTGCTGAAAGGTATGTTGGGCCAATGTGGCATGGTTTACCTCTATATTCAGTTTAAAATCTTTTTCCAATCCTTGTTCACGTATGAAATTGATGGAGGTGGCTGCATCAAAATCGTATTGATGCTTGGAGGGTTCCATGGGTTTGGGTTCTATAAAAAACGTGCCTGTAAACCCTTGGGAACGGGCATAATCACGTGCCATCCGCATAAACCGCCCAATATTGTCCTGTTCCAATTTCATATGGGTGTTCAACAGGGACATATAACCTTCACGGCCGCCCCAGAAAACATAGTTTTCACCGTTTAATTCCATAGTGGCGTCCAGGGCAATTTTGAGTTGCGCGCCTGCCCGTGCCACCACATCAAAATTAGGGTTGGAGGCGGCTCCGTTCATATATCTGGGATGGGAGAACAAATTGGCCGTTCCCCAGAGTAACTTAACCCCGGAAGCCTCCATTTTCTCCTTCAGGTAGTCCACCATATGCAGTACCCTTTTTTCGGATTCCGCCAGCGAATCCGCTTCATCCACAAGGTCATAATCATGAAAACAATAGTAATCAAAACCCATTTTGGTGATGAACTCAAATGCAGCATCCGCTTTGTCCCTGGCAGCCTCAATCGGGTCGGTTTTTGTTGCCCAGGGAAAGCTTTTGGTGCCCGGACCAAAGGGATCTCCACCGGTGCCACAGAGGGTATGCCAATAGGCCATGGCAAACTTGAAATGTTCACGCATGCTTTTTCCGGCCACGATTTGTTTCGGATTGTAAAACTTGTAGGCCAAAGGATTGTCAGACCCTTTTCCTTCATATGTAATTTCTCCAATGCCCTTAAAATATTCGGTATTTCCTATGGTTGCCATTTCGGTATTTTTAGTGTTTCAAAATCAAGTTCAGTTCTTTTTTCCATTTTTCATAGGCGTCGCCATAGGCGGCCTTTTCTTTTTTGGGCACGTAAGTCAACACATGGTCATCCTTTGTAAAGGAAGCAAATTGCTGGTAGTCATTATCGATCAATACGCAGGCCCTTGCCGCTCCAATGGCACCGGTGGTGTCGTAAATCTCTATTTGTTGACCAATCAAAGTGGTTAGGGTATTGGAGAAAATTTCAGAACGAAAAAGGTTGTCGTTTCCCGCTCGGATCACGGTGGGTTGAATGCCATCCGATTGCATGATCTCAAACCCATAAACAAACGAAAAGGCAATGCCCTCCAGTGCAGCGCGACACAGATGCCCTTTATGGTGTCTGTTCAGATTTAGGCTTACTATTCGGGTACCGATATCCGCATGTAATAGCATTCGCTCCGCTCCATTCCCAAAGGGAATGATACAAACCCCTTCCGAACCGATCTCGACCTCCGACGCAAGTTGGTTCATTTCCTCATAGGAGGTAACGGACAAATTGTTCATCAACCAACGATATTGGATACCAGCACCATTGATGCAGAGCAGTTTTCCAATGGTTCTGGTCTTTTTTGTCCGATAGTTCACATGGGCAAAATTGTTGACCCGGGAACATTCCTTAGCGGATAAGTTGTCCGTAATTGCATACATGACCCCCGAAGTTCCGCCAGTGGCAGCCACCTCGCCGGGGAGAAAAACATTTAGGGACAATGCATTATTGGGTTGGTCTCCTGCCCGGTACAAGATGGGGGTGCCCACAGCAAGGCCACTCTCTTGGCTGCCCGTTGTGGAAACCGTGGCCTGTTCGGAAAAAGTATCGACCACATCTGGCAAAAGTTGGGATGGAATAGTATACTGTCCAAGTACTTCCTGAGAGATTTGGTCCTTTTTAAAGTCCCATAGGATTGCTTCCGATAGGCCGGAAACAGTGGTGTTGATCTTATCTGAGAAGCGAAAGGCCAAAAAATCCCCAGGTAACATGAATTTATGGATTTTGGAAAACGTTTCGGGTTCGTTTTCCTGCACCCATCTCAATTTGGAAGCTGTAAAATTTCCTGGTGAATTTAAAAGATGGCCATCACAAAAATTGTGACCTAAATCCGAATATGCCTTGTTTCCAATACCAACGGCACGACTATCGCACCAGATGATGGCATTACGCAATGGATTCCCTTCTTTGTCCACCACCACCAATCCATGCATTTGATAGGCTATTCCAATCCCAAGGATTTGCTCTTTGGTAACCTTGTTTTCCTCCATGATCCTTTGAATGCCCTTACAGGTAAAATGCCACCAATCATTAGGGCTTTGCTCGGCCCAGCCTTTTTGGGGAGCATACATGGACATTTCTTTTTGTGGCTCTTGTAGAACGGCCAAGGGCCTCCCGGATATCCGGTCAACAAGGGCAATCTTTATAGATGAGCTTCCCAAATCAATTCCTAAAAAGTACATTTGGATTTATTGTTAAAGGCAATCGTTGTAAAATTAGAGAAAAAACTTCTTATGGATTATCTTTAGGCCAATCTTATTGATCGATCATGGACTTAGTAGTTGGAATAGACATCGGGGGGACCAAAACCAAGATTGGCTTGGTAGATAATAAAGGAGTCTGTTTGGAACAGACTTTTTTTAGAACCAAGGAATACCTTGAGTTGGATGCATATTTGGAACAGGTTAAAAAAACCTGCGATGAACTTATAGCCAATTTGGATTTTACCCCTAACATTCTTGGATGTGGCATTGGTGCACCCAATGCATCCAGCAAAAGGGGAACCATTGAAAGCGCTGCCAATTTGGCTTGGAAGGGCAGTGTCCCCATTTTGGAGCGATTGAAGGAAAAATGGAACGTTCCCATGCGTATTATGAATGATGCCAGTGCAGCAGCCTTGGGGGAATTGATGTTCGGAAGGGGTAAGGAAATGACCGATTTTATTGCAATTACCTTGGGTACGGGATTTGGGGCCGGTATTGTGGCCAATGGACAGTTGATCGATGGATATGATGGATTTGCAGGGGAACTGGGTCACGTAGATATGACCGTGGGCGATGGCCGATTGACAGGACTTGGGGTACGAGGGGGGCTGGAGGCCTATGTATCTGCAACTGGGCTAAAACGGACCATCATGTATATGCTAAGCAAGTATATGGATGAGAGTAGATTTAGAAATGTTGCCTATAATGATCTACACGGTGAGGAAATCACCCAAGCCGCCGAAGAGGGTGACACCATTGCCTTGAGAGCCTTTGATTATACCGCGCGAATGATGGCCCTGGCCCTGGCGAATTTTACCGCCTTTACCCAGCCGGAAGCCTTTATTTTAATGGGTGGACTGGTAAACAGTGGAAAATGGATCCTTGAACCACTGGATAAATATTTCAATGAGTATTTATTGCAGGTCTATAAGGGAAAGGTCAAGATATTGGAGTCAGGGATGGAAGGTAAAACTGCTGCCATTTGTGGTGCTGCAGCTTTAATTTGGGAAAAAAACCGTTGAATTTAATTCTTTCCATATCTTTGCGGAGTTGTGTTGAATCCGCTAATGGCGGATTGTGTTAGGTCGAAAGACGTTAACCAATGAAAGGCTTTCCTTCTGGGAGGCTTTTTTTATTTATGGAAATTCGGAATGAATGATGTGGTGAACCAATGAAGCCGCCAGTTTTGCGGTTAAGCCATCCACATCATATTTTGGGTTCATTTCCGCAATGTCCATACTGATCAATTTGCCGGAGGATGTAATGGTTTCCAAACTTTCCAAAACTACATCGGGTGAAAAACCCAGTGGCGAAGGCGCACTCACACCGGGCGCGTATGCAGATGAAAAACCATCGAGGTCAATGGTTAGGTAAATATAATCCACCTTGGCCATAAAGGCGCGGATCCATGTATTGATTTCTTTTACAAACTGGATACGAAAGGTGTTTCTAAGGACATAAGTGACCCCCAACTCTTCCGCCAGTTGAAACAACTGTTTGTCATTGGCGTCTTTCCGAATCCCCAGGCACAAATAATTAAAGGGTTCATTTTCATTCGCAATTTGAAAAAAAGGGGTTCCGGAAGTGGGTCCATTGACATCATTCCTTAGATCGAAATGGGCATCAAGGTTGATGATTCCAATGGATGGCCTTTTGTTTTTGGAAAGGAGGTATTTTTTAATGCCATTGTAATGCCCATAGGCAATATCATGTCCACCACCCAGTACTATTGGAAAAGTGTGTTTGTCAAGAAGCTCCGCAACGCTTTCAGCCAATGTATGTTGCGTGTTTTCCAAACCGTCCGTATGGCAAACGATATCGCCCACATCCGTTATGTATTGCCTGTCTTTCAAATGATTGGGCATCTTTCCCAGGGCCTTTCTGATTGCTTCAGGGCCATTTTTGGCCCCTATTCGCCCGTGATTGAGCCGAACACCCTCATCGCAGCAATACCCCAAAATGGCAAATTGGTCCTTAACGGAGGGAACTTTGGTAAAGGGAAGGCAACGGACTTTTTCATGGAGATAAAGCTCGTTTTCCGAGCTTCTGCCGGTCCATAGCTTTTTTTTAGGGGGGAGATAATTGGCCATGGAACTAAATTAAATCATCCAACAGTTGATCATCAACAAAATTTGGTAAAGTGACCTTAAGTTGTGGTGTACGCCGCATTTCCCGTTTTATGGCGAATAGGGCTTCGTCATTTCTTGCCCAACTTCGCCTTGCAATACCATTGTTCACATCATAGAACAGCATGTTGCGCAACCTTTCCAAAGTTTCCTGGGTCCCGTCAAGTACCAATCCAAATCCACCATTGATGACTTCACCCCATCCTACACCACCGCCATTATGGATGGAAACCCAGGTGGCACCCCTAAAACTATCACCTATTACGTTATGAATGGCCATATCTGCGGTAAACCTACTTCCGTCATAAATATTGCTGGTCTCCCTAAATGGAGAGTCCGTTCCACTGACATCGTGGTGATCGCGACCCAATACCACGGGAGCCGAAATAGTCCCTTTGGCAACGGCATCGTTGAAGGCCTCGGCGATTTTTAGCCTTCCTTCAGCATCGGCATACAGTATTCTGGCCTGGGAGCCAACCACCAACTTATTTTTATCCGCCTCTTCTATCCAAATGATATTGTCCTGCATTTGCTGCTGGATTTCCTTTGGGGAACGGGTTTTGATTTTCCTCATGACTTCCAGGGCAATGGTATCAGTCTTTTTTAGATCTTCCGCCTTGCCTGAGGTACACACCCACCGGAAGGGACCGAAGCCATAATCAAAACACATGGGCCCCAGAATGTCCTGTACATAGGATGGATATCTAAAATCGGTTCCATTTTCCGCCATAACATTGGCATTGGCCCTGGAGGCTTCCAACAAAAAAGCATTCCCATAATCAAAAAAATAGGTCCCTTTGGACACGTGCCGATTGATGGCATTTACCTGTCTTCGTAAAGACTCTTGAACCTTTTCCTTGAAGCGCTTGGGGTTTTCCACCATCATCGCATTAGCTTCCTCAAACGAAAGACCAATGGGATAATAGCCTCCGGCCCACGGATTGTGCAGCGAGGTCTGATCGGAACCCAAATGCACAAAAATGTTTGCCCGATCAAAGGCTTCCCATACGTCAACCACATTGCCCACATAAGCAATGGAAATGACCTCTTTTTGAGCAACGGCTTTTTTTACCCTAAGGACAAGACGGTCAATGTCATCGATAAGCTCATCCACCCATCCTTGTTCATGTCTTTTTTGTGCCGCATTTGGATTTACCTCCGCACAAACGGTAATACATTTCGCAATGGTACCGGCCTTGGGTTGTGCACCGCTCATTCCTCCAAGACCTGCGGTCAGAAATACTTTTCCCTCAGTGGATTCCCCTGCTTTTAAGACTTTTCTAAAGGCATTCATTACGGTAATTGTAGTGCCATGTACAATTCCCTGGGGGCCTATATACATATAAGAGCCCGCCGTCATTTGTCCGTACTGGGTTACGCCCAGGGCGTTGAATTTTTCCCAATCATCTGACTTGGAATAATTGGGGATCATCATTCCATTGGTAATTACTACACGAGGTGCTTCCTTTGAGGACGGAAAAAGGCCCATTGGATGTCCCGAATACATATGGAGGGTTTGCGTATCGGTCATTTCTGCCAAATATTTCATGGTAAGGAGGTATTGTGCCCAGTTTTGGAACACTGCACCATTACCGCCATAGGTAATCAATTCCTCCGGATGTTGGGCGATTGCGGGATCAAGATTGTTCTGGATCATGAGCATGATGGCTGCCGCTTGCCGGCTTTTTGCCGGATACTCCCCAATAGGTCGCGCAAACATGGGATAACCGGGTTTGAAACGGAACATATAAATCCTACCAAATGCGGTCAGTTCCGTCGCGAACTCTTGGGCCAACTCGGGATGCCATGCCTTGGGAAAATAGCGGAGGGCATTCCGGATAGCTAATTTTTTTTCTTCGGAGGAAAGGATATCCTTTCGTTTGGGAGCGGGATTACCACCTTTGGGATATGGCCTTCCCGGAGGTAATTCCGTGGGAATACCTTTAAGGATTTGTTTTTTGAATTCCGTTGACAATGCTGTTTGCATAATTAAAATACTCTAGTTCCATTTTTCCATACCCCATGGGGTTTTAATTGCCCTTGATGGTAGGTAACCTCTTGATAATTGTTCGTGGGAAAAATGATGAAATCGGCTTTTTTTCCTGCTTCCAGACTTCCCCTGTCGGTTAAGTTTAAGGCTGCGGCCGCCCTAAACGTAATTCCTGCCAAGACTTCGGCATTGGACAGTTTTTCAAAGGTTCCCAAAATACAGGCTTGGGTCAATAAATTGCCCATTGGCGCCGATCCCGGGTTATGATCGCTTGCTATGGCCAGGGCCCCTCCCATATCCAGGATTTTTCGTGCAGGTGTAAACGAACACCCCAAACCTATTGAGGCACCGGGAAGCGCCATGGCAATGACACTACTTTTCGCCAGCATTTTAATTTCCTGCTCGGTACTGGCCTCCAGATGGTCCGCACTTATGGCCCCAAAATCAACAGCAACCTGACTACCGCCAGTAGTGAATTGATCGGCATGGACCACAATATCAAATCCCATCCCTTTTGCCTTTGAGAAATAGGGTTTTATTTCATTTGATGAAAATGCACTCTCTTCGATAAAAGCATCAATTCGGTTGGACAATTTTTCCGACTGTAACACGGGAAACAACTTGTTTGCGATTTCCTCCAAATACAAAACAGGTGGCCCAACCCAATCCTTGGGTTTCATATGCGCAGCTAGGCAGGTGACAATGATATCCTGTACAACCAATTCCGAAGCTCTTTTAATGGCCCTTAGCATTTTGAGCTCTTCATTGACCGAAAGGCCGTAACCACTTTTAACTTCGAGAGTGGTAACACCAAGGTGTAAATGACTTGTGCAACGTTTGATCATTCCACGTATCAACGTTTCCTGTGATGCGTCCCTGGTCTTTGTTACGGTATCCCAGATGCCTCCCCCGGCTTTGGCAATTTCCAGATAACCCTTTCCCGAGTTGCGCATGGCATAATCATTGGCCCTGGATCCCCCAAAACAAATATGGGTATGGGCATCGATAAATCCAGGGAGGCATATGCTTTTATGTTCAATCCGTTCAATGTTTTCGGCTTCGGCCTCCAAACTTTGAAATACACCTATTTTCTGAATTTTTCCTTCCGAGACCAAAATGCCCCCATCGGAAATGGGTTGTAATTGCTCATCCCTAAGCGAACCTTTAAGGGCCAATCCGGATAGTGGTAGTAACTGTGTAAATGGGCCAATAAGTTTATGTCCAGACATGTTAAAACGTTTCAAATACTTCACGATGCAGCGTTTCCCAAACAATATTGTGCTCCAGCATTACATCGTCTATCAATTTCGGGATTTCCCCGGACTGTATCAAGGCTATCGCAGTTTCAATATCATTGGCAAATACCCGGTCTTTTTCAGCAAAAGGAACTTTCGTCCTCAGGAATTTGTGCACTTCGTCCAATAAGACACCTGATTTCAGCGGCTTTCTAAATTCAAAGGCCTGCGCTGCCGTCAATAGTTCAATGGCCAATATTTTTTCAACATTGGTAAGGATCTGCAAAGCCTTTCTACCACTTATCGATCCCATACTTACATGGTCCTCTTGCCCCAGTGATGTTGGGATACTATCGGCGCTTGCCGGAAAACAGAGGCCTTTGTTTTCACTGGCAAGGGCGGCGGAGGTATACTGCAAGATCATATAGCCCGAATTGATTCCCGTATCCTTCATTAACAGCTGGGGAACACCTGGGCTTCCCTCTAAAGCCAAATAGATCCTTCTGTCCGAAATACTCCCCAATTCCGAAGCGGCCAATGCGGCATAATCCAATGCCATGGCCAATGGCTGTCCATGAAAATTACCTCCACTTATGGCCTGATATTGATCCATGATAACGGGATTATCGGTCACTGAGTTCAATTCAATTTCAATGAGCTCCTTTATATGTAGCCATGTGTTTCTGGAAGCACCGTGCACCTGGGGAATGCAACGTAGGGAATAAGGATCCTGTACCCGGTCACAATCCACGTGATCCTCCAGGATTTCTGAACCCTTCAACAATGTCCGTATTCTTCCGGCCACATGCTGACTTCCCTGATAAGGGCGCAATTCGTGCAGTTTTTTATCAAAGGGACTTATGGAACCTTGCAATCCCTCCAACATCATGGCCCCAATAATATCTGCCTGTCTCAGGCAATTGTGGAATTTCTCCAGTACGCTCACAGCGTGCGCCAAAATAAATTGGGTGCCGTTTATAAGTGCCAATCCTTCTTTGGGACCAAGATCCAAAGGCGTCAGTCCGGTTTTTTCGAAAAGCAGGGAGGTTGGGATGGTTTCATTTTTATACATCACTTTTCCTAAACCAAGCAAAGGCAGGAACAGATGCGAAAGCGGGGCCAGATCTCCAGAAGCGCCTACGGAGCCCTGTGAGGGAACTACTGGGATGGCATCATTTTCCATATGCCAGATCATGCGTTCCAAAGTGGACAATTGGATTCCTGAGTGCCCTTTGGCCAGGGCATGGATCTTAAGGACCAACATTAATTTGGCCAATTCCTTTTTGATGGGTGCCCCCACACCAACGCTATGGCTTTGTAAAATGTTGGATTGCAAAATTTTGGTCTCCTCCTTTGAAATGGACGTGGTACACAACGGACCAAAACCAGTATTGATTCCGTAAACCGGAGTTCCCAGTTCAACCATGGCAGTCACGTTCCATGCGCTTTTTTTAACCCGTTTCCTGGTTTTTGGCGACAGCTCCGCCTTTAGGACATTACGTGAAAGGGCAAGTGCCTTGGTAGCCGTTAGGTAATGCTCACCGTATAAAAAGGGACTCATATGCTTTTATTTACCCACCTAAAATTATTTGATAATTTTGATAATCACCAATACATATTGATTAAGTATATGATAACTGAAAATTATCAAATAGAATTACGTCACTTAACTTATTTTTCCATGGTCGCTGAGGAACTGCACTTTAGAAAAGCTGCGGAAAAACTGTTCATTTCCCAACCTGGATTAAGTACGCAGATAAAGCAAATGGAAGAACTATTGGGCACGGCCTTGTTCATACGGGATAAAAAGAAGGTGAGGCTTACGCCTGCCGGGGAGTTTCTGAAAAAAGAAGCGGGATATCTATTGAACCATCTTAGGAATGTCAAAAAACAGGTGAAACTTATTGGAGAAGGCCAACTAGGGGAAATTCGAATAGGGTTTTTAGGCTCCGCCATGCAAAATGTGGTACCTAAGTTACTACTGGAATTGCAACAGCACTATCCCGGTATCCATACCAGTCTGGAGGAACTATCAAACAGGGCCCAGGTCAATGCCATTTTAAAGGACCAATTGGATTTAGGTTTTGTGCGCTTGGCAAGGGTTCCCAAAGGAATTTGTCTGAAACCGGTATTTACCGATACCTTCTCCCTGGTTTTACCAAAGGACCACCCTTTGGACCATGGTCGTTTTAAAGGGATGCATCAAGTGGCTGAGGAGGAATTCATTCTTTTTTCCCAGGATTACAGTCCATTGTACTATGACACCGTAATAGGCATCTGTCAAGATGCCGGGTTTGCGCCAAAAGTATCCCATAAATCGGTTCATGCACAAACCATTTTTACATTGGTCGAAAACAAATTGGGAATAGCCATTGTACCTACCTCATTACAACACGGTTTTCAAATGGATGTTAAATTCATTGAATTGAACAAGATTGGACAACGGGCGGTGCTTTCCATGATTTGGAAAGCGGACAATCGCAATCCGGTGTTGCATTATGGATTAAAATTGTTGTTGGACAAGTTGAAGTACCGTAATTGAAAGCCTAAATTTGTGAAAAACAAAGGCTATGATTTTTGAACTTATCAAAAAGAGACGTTCCGTCTTTCCAGTACAATACAATGACAAACCTGTGCAAAGGGAAACCATAGAACAATTATTGGAGGCTGCCAATTGGGCACCCAACCATAAAAGGACCGAACCATGGCGTTTTAAGGTGTTGATGGGGGAGTCAAAGGCGAAATTGGGGGATTTTTTGTCCTCAAAGTATCAAGAGGTGGATTCCAGACCAAAGCAAATTAAGATTCGGAAGTTACAGGAGAACCCAAGAAAAGCAGGAGCGGTCATTGTGATTTGCATGCAACGTGATCCCAAGGAAAGTTTACCGGAATGGGAGGAATTGGCCGCTACGGCCATGGCGGTCCAGAACATGTGGCTATGCTGTGCCGAATTAAATTTGGGCTGTTATTGGAGCTCTCCGGGACTTATTAAGTACATGGATGAATTTATGGAACTGAACAAAGGGGAAAGGTGTTTGGGTCTGTTCTATTTGGGCTATTATGATGAAGAACCGGCAATAGGGGAAAGAGAACCCATTTCAAACAAAGTACAGTGGTTGGACTAGGGCTAACAGGCCCTAGGAAAATGTAAAGATTTCCGGGATGTATTCAATGGATTTCCATATGTACAGGCCAGCATAGACAATTGCAATCAAAAACTTTAAAAAAGTACCGGTCAGAAAACCGATAAAAGACCCAAAGGCCGCCTTAAGGGCTTTATCCTTTTCGGACTTATTGGCCAGTTCACCGACCAAAGCGCCAACAAAAGGCCAAACAATAATGCCCAAAGGACCCAGTACAGGAAAAAAAATAGCCACCAACAACCCGATAATGCTGCCCCACATGCCCCACTTGGTGCCCCCAAATTTTTTGGTGCCGGCTGCTGGAATGATATAATCCATGACCGTAACCACCAAGGCTATGGCCAGTGTAATGCCCAAGAACCACCAATTATCAGGGACAGCTTTGGTCAAGTGAAGGAGCAGGAGCCCGATCCAGCTCACGGGGGGTCCGGGCAGGACGGGAAGAAAACTGCCCAAAATCCCTACCAGCATTAAAAGAAAACCTATAAATAGTAATGCAATGTCCAATTTTAAAACTTTATATCGTTAGACAAATTTAAATCGATTTTGTTACACTCAACCATTGGTTGCAAGAATCGATCCTAGGGCAAACTTTCTCCAAAATATCGTAATTTCAGCCAAATTCTTGGGGCTTTATGCAACGATGCTGGTTCTTGTCAATCCTACTCATTTTGACTTCCTGTGCCTATTTTTCAACCAAAGAGGAACAGACCAAAAGAGCGGTCAATGAAGAACTTATGGCCATTGATTGGAATGATGTGGACCAATTTCCACTTTTTGGGGAATGTGATGAAATGGCACAAAAAGCAGCACAGCGCGATTGCTTTGAACGCGAGATGCTCAAACGCTTTGTGGAGGCGTTTAGCGATACCGTCTACGAAGTGGACAAGGAGATCAAGGATACCCTATTTGTGGATTTTGAGGTGGATGAAGATGGTTTTATAAACATTATTGAAATCGAGGATAACAACAAAATAGAGGAAATAGTACCCGGATTTAGGGATGAGATACGAACACGTTTCAAGGATTTAACGGTTATCCCGGCACATAAAAGGGGGATAAACGTGAAAATTAAATTTAGGCTTCCCATTGTTTTAGATACTGAAAAATAAGTTGGCAAAGGAAAAGATCATATTAGGTATTGACCCGGGAACCCAAATCATGGGTTTTGGAATCATCAAGGTAGTCAACAAAAAAATGGAGTTTGTTCAAATGAATGAACTCATGCTCAAAAAATACGATGACCCCTATCTAAGGTTAAAACTCATTTTTGAACGAACCTTGGAACTCATAGACACCTATCATCCGGACGAAATAGCCATAGAAGCCCCATTTTATTCCAAAAATGTACAATCCATGCTAAAACTGGGGAGGGCACAGGGAGTGGCCATGGCTGCGGGTCTTTCCAGGCAAATTCCCATTACGGAATACCTGCCCAAAAAAATAAAAATGGCCATAACAGGTAATGGAAATGCCAGTAAGGAGCAAGTGGCCAAGATGTTGCAGGGGCTTTTGGCCTTAAAGACCCTACCAAAAAATTTGGACAGTACGGATGGTCTTGCTGCGGCAGTATGTCATTTTTACAATGAGGGTCGGATAAATGTTGGGGTCAGCTACACGGGTTGGGAAGCCTTTGTAAGGCAGAACCCAAAGAAAATTGGTTAGTATGGCCGGCATCTACATCCATGTACCTTTTTGCAAACAAGCGTGCCATTACTGCGATTTTCATTTTTCCACAAGCCTGAAGAAGAAAAATGACATGCTTTTGGCCTTGCAACAAGAGCTGGCATTGCGAAAAGCGGAACTGAACGATGAAAGCATTGAAACCATTTATTTTGGTGGGGGCACTCCCTCAATTTTAGAACCCCTTGAAATAGAAGGACTACTGGATACGGTTTATGCCCACTATAAAGTGAGTAATAACCTGGAGGTTACCTTAGAAGCGAATCCAGATGATCTGCCCAGGGATCAAATTCTGCGGCTATCCCAAACTCCGATCAATCGTCTAAGTATTGGGATACAGTCTTTTTTTGATACCGACCTAACACTTATGAACCGGGCACATAATGCCAAAGAAGCTTCTGTATGCCTGGAAGAAGCAATGGTCTTTTTTGATAATATATCCATCGACTTGATCTATGGAATTCCGGGAATGGATGAAAAACGGTGGAAAAAAAATATTGAGAGGGCATTAGTCTATGGTGTTCCACATATTTCGGCCTATGCTTTAACCGTTGAGCCCAGAACAGCTTTGGAGCATTTTATTAAGGAGGGAAAAGTGCCTAACGTGGATGATGGGCAGGCACAGCGTCAGTTTCATATGCTTGTAGGCTGTTTGGAGGAAAAAGGATACATCAATTATGAAATTTCGAATTTTGGAAAGCCTGGGTTTTTTTCACACAACAATACGGCCTATTGGCAGGGAAAGCACTATATAGGGATAGGACCTTCGGCCCATTCCTTTGATGGAAAGAGGAGGGGGTGGAATGTTAGGAACAATTCAAAATATATCAAGGCCCTGGAAGAAAACCAAGTGCCAATTGAACATGAGGTATTAAGTGTTCGTGACAGGTATAACGAATACGTGATGACAGGACTTAGAACCATTTGGGGGGTTTCCTTGCAAAAGGTAAGGAAGGAATTTGGACCAACCTATGAACAATATCTTGGGCAACAGGCCGCAAAATATATTGCCGAACATCTTTTGTTTTGGGATGGTGATGTACTCTTGACCACAAAAAAAGGGAGGTTCTTGGCGGATGGGATCGCAAGCGATTTGTTTATGCTAAATTTGAAATAATGATAGCATCCATTAAGTACAAATCCCGGACGCTAAAAGTAGATTTGTCCAAACCTTTGGACATATCAATCCCCTTATGTGGAGGTATGTCCAACGTAAATGCGTGGTATGTTGCCCCTCCTATAATAGGACCGCATAGGGAAGAAGGATTTGTGGGAAGTGTAAAGGAAGGGGGGATCGTAAATTTTAATGATATTCTCTTTAATCCCCACGCCCATATTACGCATACGGAATGTGTGGGGCATATTACCAAAGAAGTCCACTCGATAAATGACCATTTAAAAAACTACTTTTTTTGGACGGAACTGATTACGGTTGCCCCGGAGAAACAAGGAATGGATTTTGTGATTTCCAAGAAGCAACTACAGTACGCGTTGGGTGCCAAAAAAAGGGAGGCCGTCGTGATTAGGACATTGCCCAATACCAATGAAAAATACAATAGGCAGTATTCCAATACCAATCCCCCCTATTTTTTGGAAGAGGCCATTAGGTATTTAAGGGATAAAGGGGTGGAACATTTGTTGGTGGATTTGCCTTCGGTGGACAGGGAGAAGGATGGAGGTTTGCTCAAGGCCCATAAGGCATTTTGGAATTTGGACGGGGACGTTCGGTTTAAGGCTACCATTACGGAATTCGTATATGTGGAGAACAGTATCGAGGACGGCAGCTACCTTCTTAACCTTCAGGTGGCCCCTTTTGAAAATGATGCAAGCCCCAGTAGGCCCCTGTTATATGGCCCGGTCTAAAAGTACAATATGAACCCAAGATGGGTACTTTGTTTATATTTAAGCAATGGATGGTTTTATTGAGGCAATTTTAGGACTGTTATTGGGTGTGGTACTCACGTATTGGGTGTATGGCCTTTTCAACCAAAAAAGAAGAAAGGAGCTTGTTCAACACCAATCCACCGTAATTTTGGATAAGATCAAAAGTGTCTGTAAACTGGTTTCGGTAGAAGGGGATTTCGCTGAGATTTATAGCTATGAGAATATCAAGGAAGGTTTTATGAAGGTCCTCAGCAGTAAGAAGAAAGCCCTTGTGGTCATTAATGCCAAAGCACAGGTGGGATATGATCTTAAAAAATTACTTTTGAAGGCCGACCTGGATAAAAAAAGGATTGTCCTCTCGGAATTCCCCGAACCCGAAGTATTGTCCATTGAACCGGACATTCAGTTCTATGATATCAAAAATGGTTTGTTCAATTCCTTTTCTTCGGAAGACCTGACCGATTTAAATGCCAAGGCCAAAGAACATATTCGGGAGAAAATTCCAGAGAGTGGTCTTTTGGATACGGCAAAGAAGGAAGCACTGGAGGCCGTATTGATCATTGAGAAGATTGTGGAGACCATTGGTTGGAAATTGGATTATTCCGCTTTGGAGCTATCAAATAGGGAAAAACAGTTTTTAGAAAGTTAAATTGATGAAAAAGACAATAGTAGCGTTGGCATTGCTTTTTTTGCCGTTGGTGGTGGTCGCCCAAAAATCGACCGTACTGGAATTTGATTCCGAATTTGCACATGTGGTCTATATCTGGCTTAAAGATCCGGATAATCCGTCCCATAGGGCGACCTTTGAAAAATCGCTTCGAAAGTTTTTGGATAACTCAAAATTCGCCAAGACCAACTTTATTGGAAGACCACCCAAAGCGGTCAGGGACGTAGTGGACGATTCATTTACCTATAATCTGATCGTTACTTTTGAATCTGCCAAAGCACAGGAGGGCTATCAAAAGGAAGAAGCACATCTTACCTTTATTGAGGAATGTAAGGATCTATGGGAAAAAGTAATCGTATACGACGCTAAGGGCATACCACAGTGAATATTGAACAGTTAAGGGAATATTGCATTTCCAAGAAAGGGGTAACCGAAAGTTTTCCCTTTGATGAACATACCTTGGTGTTCAAGGTAATGGGAAAAATGTTCGCGCTGGTGGCCTTGGAGCGTTTGCCCTCCCAGGTAAACTTAAAGTGCGATCCGGAAAGGGCCTTGACATTAAGGGAGGAATATGATGGTATTATAATCCCAGGCTACCACATGAGCAAAAAACATTGGAATACCCTTTATTTAGATCAACTGCCACCCCTATTTTTAAAGGAACTTATAGACCACTCTTACAACTTGGTGGTTTCAAAACTTCCAAAGCGAACTCGGGAGCAACTTGGATACTAAATGATGTTGTAAGAAAAAAATTACTAATTTCATCTATACTTTTAGACCGTTCGCCGAAGATAACTAACAAATTATCCCCCAGGAGCCAAGAATTGGTTCATTTTGTAAGAAGTTTGTAACGTACAAATATGTCAACTCGTGAAAGTACTATTTATAGAAGATGATATGATAGAATCCATGAAATTGCAACGGGCAATTTCAAAGTTTCAATACAAACACACCATTATTGAAGCTAAAAATGGAGAAGAGGCCCTTGAAATCTTGAAAGGTGGGGACTTGCCGGATATTATTTTCTTGGACCTAAATATGCCTAGAATGAGTGGCATTGAATTTTTGACCATTTTAAAATCCGATGACCGGCTTAAATATTTGCCTACCGTGATTTTGACCACATCGGAAAATAGGGCGGATTTATTGGAATGTTTCCGTATTGGGATTGCCGGTTACATTATAAAGCCCTTAAAATATGAGGATTACGAGTCAAAAATTAAAAAAGTGTTTGATTATTGGGAAATAAGTGAATTGATAAAAGCCTAACAAAAAACCGCATTTCACAACATTCTTTTTTAACAAAGTAGTCCAATTCCTACTTTTATTTCATAATATTCGTTATTGTGAAAGGAATTGTTTTTGCCGAGTTCTTGGAAATGGTGGAGTCCAACTTTGGGCTTGAAACGGTAGATGCCATCATAGAGAACTCTGATTTACCTTCTGGGGGAGCCTACACGGCTGTTGGGACGTACGAGTTTTCAGAGATGCTTCAACTGGTCGATCAGTTGAGTACCATCACTAAAATTTCCATCAACGACCTGTTGTACACATTTGGATTGTACCTTTTTGATAGTCTTGCAAAGGCACATCCCGATGTTGTGAGCAGCTATAAGGATCCGTTAAGCTTACTTTATTCCATAGAAGACCATATTCACGTACAAGTGAAGAAACTGTATCCGGATGCAGAATTGCCATCATTTAGAATACTTGAACGGTTGGACCATTCATTGACAATGATCTATAGTTCTTCCAGAGGGCTCTATGCTTTGGCGCATGGTCTTATCAAAAAGACTTTTGACCATTTCCAGAAAGAAGTAAATGTAGAAATGAAATTATTAAATGAGCAAGGAACAGAAGTCAAGTTTGTCGTTGTCCAACAAGGATAGCTCGGAAATAGCCCTTTTGAAAAGGGCACTTAATCGGGAAAAGCGGGCCCGAAAACAGGCGGAGCAGCTGTTGGAAAACAAATCCAAGGAACTTTATGATGCATCCCTGCATCTAAGGGAAGCCAATGGTAGATTGGAATCCTTGCTCAATAAAAAAGATTCCAAGATAGACAGTGCTTTTGTAAACATTATTGACCCCTATGTAGTCATGGATTTAAGTACACGGGTCATTAATATGAATACCAGCGCAAAGGAGTTTTTGGGGTTTGATCATACCAAACAGGACGTTCACCTTATTAGTTTGGTCCATAAGGATTATGAACAGTACACCGCAGAGTCTTTTAAGACCTTACTACAGGTAGGTGTTTTAAAAAATTACAACGCAAAAATATACACAAAAAAGAATGTCGAAAAATCCGTAAACATCAACGCCAGCCTTATTTATGGGGAAGATGGTTCGCCAATTGCGGCACAGGGCATTATTAGGGATATTACCAAGGAAGTCCAAATAAAGGAACTGTTGGAGAGTCAAAAAAAACAGCAGGACATTATTGTTGAGAATTCTTCCCTGGGAATCGTTTTGGTGGTAAATGGAAAAATCGTTAAGGCCAATAAAACATTTGTGGAACTCCTGGGATATTCCGAGTTGGAGCTCAAAAAAATGTCCATAGATGATATATCTACCATTGAGGACGTAAGCCTTTATGAAGATATCCTCAAAAACAATAAAACGGTAGGAACCGACAAGTTTTCCATTGTACGCAAGTTTCATAAAAAAAACGGAAAGTCCATTTGGGGAAAAACCTCCGTAAGCACGGTACGGAACCACAAAGGCGAAATCGATTACAAAGTTGCCATGGTGGAGGACATTACCAATGATAAGATTTCCGAAGAATTGATAAAGGCCTCGGAGGAACGTTTGTCCACTTTGATCACCAATCTTCAAACAGGGGTGTTGTTGGAAGATGAAAACAGGAAAATGGTTTTGGCCAACCAAAAATTCTGTGATCTTTTTCAAATACCCATTGCACCGGAAAAGCTTACCGGTGTTGATTGTAAAAAGGCGCTTGACAAATATAAACACTTGTTTGTTGATCCAGAGCATCTCATAAAAAGGACGAATCACATATTCAAAAAGAAGGAGCTGGTCCTTTCGGACGAACTGGAACTTGTTGATGGCAGGACCTTTGAACGGGATTATATCCCATTGTTCATTGATGATATCTACAAAGGCCATTTGTGGACCTACAATGATGTTACACTAAGAAAAAACTATCGCAAGAACCTGGAGATCCAGAAGGAAAAGTACAGCAGTATCATTGCCAATATGAATTTGGGATTGGTGGAGATTGATGGGGACCGGACGATCCTGATGGCCAACCACAGGTACTCGGAAATGATCGGTGTGCCCCAAGAGGAGCTCTTTGGCCAAAATGTACTGGAGTTCATGAATTTGGATGAAGAGAACCTGGATAAAGTAAATGGGCAATTTGAAAAACGTAAAAAAGACCAATCGGACTCTTATGAGGTTGAAATTACCCTGAACAACGGAGAAAAGAAACATTGGTTGATCAGTGGTGCCCCCCGATACGATGAAGCAGGTAAAATTGTGGGTTCCATTGGAGTGCATTTGGATATTACCAAACAAAAGGAATTGGAATTGCAGAAGCAAAACCTGGTGAACGAGTTGGAGGAAAGCAACCAAGGATTGCAGGAATACGCCCATATCGTGTCCCATGACCTAAAATCCCCATTGCGAAGTGTAACTGCATTGGCAACATGGCTTTATGACGATTACAGTGATGTTTTGGATGAAAACGGCAAGTACAATCTGCAGATGATGATGGAGAAGGTTGAGGGAATGGACAAGTTAATCGATGGCATCCTAAAATATTCCACGGTAAACAGTGATACCTTGGATAACACGGATGTGGACGTGAACCAGGTGGTGAGGGAAATAGGGGAAATTATTTATATACCCGATCACGTTTCCATTAAGGTGGCCAATACACTGCCTGTAATTCAGGCAGACAAGGTGAAGATCCATCAACTCTTTCAAAACTTCTTGAGCAATGCTGTGGTCAATATTGAAAAAAAGGTGGGGATCGTGGAGATTGCAAGTAAAGAAACCGCTACACATTGGGAGTTCAGTATAAAGGACAATGGGGTAGGAATTCCAAAGGAATACCATGAAAAAATATTTAAGATTTTCCAATCCATAGGAAATAATGAGCGGTCCACGGGAATTGGACTTTCCATAGTAAAAAAAATTGTGGATAGATACCGCGGTAAAGTGTGGTTGGAAAGTGAAATAGGGGTGGGTACAACATTCCATTTCACCATAAAAAAATAATACAAAACAAAATTTATGAAGATTAACCAAGCTAAAAGGAACAAAGAGGGGAAATGGGAATTTCTTCAATCCAATACACTGGTCAAACCCTTGGTCCTCATTTTTGGGGACAGGTTTATCTTGGAGTCGGATTCTATCTATGATGAAGTAAGGGAGATTTATCCAGATGGGGAACTTGTTTTTGGTTCTACCTCGGGAGAAATTATGGAAACCCATGTATTTGAGGAAACGGTCACGTTAACGGCAATCGAATTTGAACGGACAACATTTCAAATTGTGAGGGAAAACGTTTCCAATTTTGTGGACATTGAGAAAATGGGCAAGGCAATCGCGTCCCAGTTCAACAAAACCGATCTACGTCATGTTTTCATTGTTTCCGATGGCAGTTTTGTAAACGGAAGTGGACTTATTGAAGGATTGGAAGCCGATAAGGGGTTCAAAGCTACCATAACCGGAGGACTGTGCGGTGACGGAGCCAGGTTCGAAAAGACACTTACCTCGTACAACGAATCCCCAAAACAAGGGGAGGTCGTCGCCATTGGCTTCTATGGGGACAGTTTGGAAATATCATATGCCAACTACGGCGGGTGGACGCCTTTTGGCCCCGAAAGGACCATTACAAAATCCGTGGGCAACGTGCTGTATGAGATTGACCACAAGCCGGCACTGGACCTTTACAAGACCTATTTGGGAGATAAAGCCAATCAACTTCCCCAGGCCGCTTTGTTATATCCCCTTACCGTACAGCAAACAGAAGACGCCGAACCTTTGGTCCGTACCATTTTAAATATTGATGAAGAAGCCAATTCCATGATTCTGGCAGGGGACGTACCGGTCAACTCCAAAGTTCAGTTAATGATGTGTACGATGGCGGACATTACCGAAGGAGCGTCCAATGCTGCCGAATTGGCCATGAAGAATAGGAAATCTACGCCAGAGCTTGCCATTTTGGTCAGTTGTGTAGGTAGAAAACTGGTCTTGGCCGGTAGGACCGAAGAGGAAATAGAAGAAGTAATGGATGTTGTTGGAGAGCAGGCAAAAATCACAGGATTCTACTCCTATGGGGAAATGGCCCCTTTTGCTGGAAAAAACGAATGTCTCTTGCACAATCAAACCATGACATTAACCCTAATGAGTGAATAGATGCATTCATTGCTGAAACGCCAAATAAAGAAATTTTTCCCGGAAGAGCTTCAGGAATGCCCAAATATGGAGCAATTCTTTGAAGCCGTAGATAAATCATACAGTGATTTTGATGATAAATTGTCTATGATCCAGCGGGCAACTTCCCTAAGCTCCAAGGAGCTTTATGAGGCCAATACACGACTCAATAGGGAAACGGAGAGTCAGCGAAAAGTATTGGAGACACTCAGTAAGGCGGTGGCCCTTATGGAGAGCAAAACCGTTCCTACAGATGGTGAATGGGGCTTTGATCCACAGGGGCTGGTGGAAAATATTGAAAACCAAACTTTAAAGATCATTGAGATGACCGCAGAAAAAGATGTGCTCTTAAAAAGTTTGGAACAACAAAACGATTCATTGAACAACTATGCCCATATGGTTTCACACGATTTAAAATCCCCTATAAGGAATATCCATTCCTTGGTGACCTGGGTCTATGAAGATAGTTGCGATGATTTCAAAAAAGGGTGTAAGAACAATTTTGATTTGATCTTCCAGAACTTAAGGAAGATGGATAGTTTAATTGATGGCATCCTAAAACATGCCACCATAGATGCGGTGGAGGAAAAGATAAAGGATGTGGATCTGAACAAACTGGTCAGGGAAATTGAGCGTACCATCTATGTTCCGGACAACGTAAAGGTGAAAATTAAAGGCACCTTACCCACATTGTATACCGGAAAGTACCGTATTGAGCAGTTGTTCACAAATATCCTGGACAACGCGGTAACGGCCACAGAGAACAATAAAACGGGCTTGGTTACCATTGAGGCCAGGGAACAGGAAGATAAGTGGTTGTTCTGTATTGCGGACAATGGAAAAGGCATACCCAAACATCTTCAGACCGGTATTTTTGATATGTTCAAGAAATTGGAAAACGATTCCAATGCTACCGGGATTGGCCTCGCTTTGGTCAAAAAGATCATCAATTATTATAAAGGGGACATTTGGCTCTCGTCCGAAGAGGGAATGGGCACGACATTTTATTTTACGATAAAAACGAAAGCATAATGGCAGAAATACCAAACCTAGATTACATTAAGGAGATTTCCGGGGGAAATGAGGAGTTCGAAAAGAAGTTCCTGTCCATTATTCAGGTTGAATTTCCAAAGGAGAAAGAAGATTATTGCAATCTTTTTGAAGGGGGACAACTGGAGGAATCTGCAAAAGTGGTCCATAAGATAAAACACAAGTTTGGGATATTGGGTTTGAACAACGCATATAAGATTGCCATAAAATACGAAGAGGACCTTAAGATTGGTAATACCGCTTTGAAAGAAGATTTTGAAAGCGTATTGGACACAGTACAAGAGTTTATTGTAAAAATGGAATAAGGTGAAATGCATAATTGTAGACGACGAGGCAACGGCAAGGGCCATTATGGAAGAGCTTTGTGGGAATCTTCCTGATTTTGAGGTGGTTGCACAATTTCCGAATGCGCTGGAAGCCCTTAAATATCTCAATCAAAATGAGATAGATGTCATCTTCTTGGATATTCATATGCCTTTGTTGACCGGTATAGATTTTATTCGAACCTTAAAAAATCCGCCTAAAGTGGTATTTACAACTTCGGACAAAGAGTTTGCCATCGAGGCTTTTGAATACGACTTTATTGTGGATTATCTGATCAAACCCATAACCCACCAACGCTTTCAAAAGACCATCGGTAGGTTAAAAAGTGCCTTTGCCCCGGCTTTGGCAGGTACTGGTAATAGCGCCCACACGCTGGAAGGGAGAAAAGAGGAGGATTTGTACATCAATATCGATAGAAGGCTGATAAAACTAAAACTTGGTGATATTTTGCTTATTGAAGCAAAAGGGGATTACATCGAAATAAAAACAGTGCAAACCACACATAGGGTACACTCCACCTTAAAGAAAATAAAGGAAAAATTACCGGAATCCCTCTTCATGCAAATCCATCGTTCCTATATCATCAATTTTACAAAAATCATTGATATACAGGACAATAGTGTTTTAATAGAACGCAATGTAATTCCAATAAGCAGGTCCCAGAGACCCAATTTGATGCAACGGCTGAATTTACTCTAAAACAAAACCAAAGGAAAACCATTAAAACTGAGTACAATGGCATTGGAAATAAAGGAAAATCAAGGTTTTTTTGAGATCATTGGAAGGGTCACCTCCCAAAACGTAAATGTACTAAGGGCATATTTTGACTCGGTATTGGAGCAAAATGACAGCATTGTGATAAGTATTGAAAAGGTGGTTGAAATGGATTCAGGTGCCGCACACCTGTTCGAAGAAATCTACAAGGAAGCGCCGTCCAATAAAAAAGTGGTTTCCATCATAGGGAGACAGAATAAGGAAATCTCCAAAATAATGGAAGCTACCAACACAGATTATATTTTAAGTACCGATAGGGTCTAACCAATTTGAGCATTATGCATATTACGGATTACAAAAAGTATGCGGACAAAACACTGGATCAACTGGAAATGGATGATTTAAGGAAACTGGTGTTATACTTTGAACTTCTGTCCCATGTAAAAATGCCCATTGCCAGTCTGGTCATACCGGTTTTTAAGGCAAAACAGAGTTTGATTGCCCATATTTTTTCATTGGTCCATCTAAGGACCATTATACCGTATGAGGTCATTTTTGTGGACAACAACGCCGATGCGGAAACCTTGGATATTTTAAGGAAATTGGGGGCCAATGTGGTGAAGGAAGAGCGTCAAGGGATAACGCATGCCAGGCAAAAAGGATTGGAAACTGCCAAAGGACAGGTTATCTGTACAATGGATCCGGACTCCATTTATGATCCATACTACATTGATAAAATGGTATTGCCATTCTTTAAAGACCCCGATTTGGTCATGTGCTATTCCATTTCAAAAAGTTACGGTAGGGACTTCCAATTGACCAGAAAAATGCAAATCCGCAATTGGTTAAAAGTGAACTACTTCAGTTGGAAATTGTCCCAGGGATTTATGAATAGGATCAAGTATGTGAGGGCAGTGGCCATGGCAATACGCAGGGAGGCAATTTTGCCCATAGGATACAATACCGACCTTAAAGTGGTTTCCGGTTGTGATGATGGTATACTGGCCATTTATTTGAACAATCTGGGCAAATTCAAATATGTTCCCGTTACCGTTTATACGGCCTTACCGCCCCCAAGGGAACCTGGAAAACCCTTTCCGTTTTGTAATGAACGTTTTCTCATTAAGGATAAGGGAATCGATTCTACGATAGCCGAACTTGAATTGGAAGAAGCCCCCTAAAGGGCTTTTTTTATGGGATGTCCCACTTTTTGGACCCATAAATCGTGCTGGCGTTTAGTGTGTTCTATTTCAGCAGGTAACACACAGTTTAAACTGACTTACAACACATTGTTTGGGTTTGACAACAATGAATTTAGTATAAGTAATATAAATCCTACTTTTCTATAAAATTAATACTACAAATCTTATGATTATGAAAATACTGGTAGTTGATGATAAACAATCATTGAGCGAATTGGTAGCCCAATTTTTGGGACAATCCTACAATGTTACAACAGTGGAAAATGGCCTTGCTGCCATTAATTGGTTACAAAAGGGAAATATGCCCGATCTTATCATAACAGATCTTGAAATGCCAGAAATGGACGGTTTTGAACTCATAACAAGGGTAAAGCAGACCGGAATGTTTTCAGATATACCCATTATTGTTTTAAGCTGCAGGGATAGTAGTAGCGACCGTATTGAATGTCTAAGGTTGGGGGCGGATGATTATATGGTGAAACCTTTCAACCCGGAAGAACTGCTCATACGGGTAGATAAGTTATTAATCCGTCAATAACAATGGAAGTACTTACCAGGAAGGAGACTTCGGTACTTTATATAGGGACCAACAAGAGGTTCGGTGAAGAATTTCATCGCTTTTCCGAAAACGTGGTCATCACTACCGTTGCCACTACGGAAAATGCCATAAAATGGTTGCACAACCAGAGTGAATTCCATGAAGGAAAATGGGTGAACACCCAAAAAGCCGTTGATGCCATATTATGTGAACAAGAACTTTCCGAAGGAAAACTGAAAGAGTTTCAGGAATATTTGGTTCAAGTGTTTGATCCCAGCAGAAAAGTGCCCATGGTCCTTCTATGTGAAAAGGTTTCAAAAAAAGAAAAGCTAAAGGCCCTGGAGCGTGGTTTTGATGACATTTTCGTTCATCCCATACGTTTTGAACAGGTCTTTGAGCGCATACGTTTTTTAAAGGAACTGAAGAACAATCTTGGATCACAGGAGATTTCAACCTTACAGCATCCAGTTAAACGCTATAGGACTGGATTTTGGAAAAGGACCTTTGACATCCTCCTTGCCGGTTCCGTCCTGCTAGTGGCCTCCCCTTTTTTGTTATTGGTCATTCTGGCCATAAGGTTGGAGTCCAAAGGGAAGGTATATTACATTTCCAAAAGGGTAGGTACGGGGTACCGCATCTTCAATTTTCTTAAGCTACGGTCCATGTACCCGGATGCGGACAAACGATTAAAGGAGTTTGAACATCTCAACCAATATGTCCATGATACCGATGGGGAAAAAACGGACGAAACAGTCGTGGAGGAAGTAACGCAAGGTGGTATCAAACTCATTGGTGACGATACTGAGGTAGATGAAATAGTCCATAATGAAAAACGTAAGAAAAGTAACGAAAGTGCATTCGTAAAATTTGATAACGACCCCAGGATCACCAAAGTAGGAAAGATTATCAGGAAGTTGAGTATTGATGAACTGCCACAGTTGATCAATGTGCTAAAAGGCGATATGTCCATTGTAGGTAACCGACCGTTGCCCCTTTACGAGGCCGAAATGCTGACCACGGATGAATGGACGGAACGTTTTAATGGTCCTGCCGGAATTACAGGGCTATGGCAGGTAGAGGCCCGTGGGCGAAGCTCCAAGATGTCACCGGAAGAGCGAAAGCAGCTGGATGTAAAATACGTGGAGTATGCCAATGGCAAGTATGCTTTTTTAATTGATATGTGGATAATACTTAGAACGTTTAGGGCTGTTTTCCAAAAGGAAAATGTATAGGAATGAAGATTCGGGAAAAATTGATTTTAGCAATTTTATTGATTGCTACGAACTCATTTTCACAATCCATCAATGAATTTATAGAAAATGGATTGAAGGAAAATGACATTAGCAAAAAACTGCCCCATTTGGATACGCTCATTGCCATGGCAAAAGAGCATTCCCCATTTATAAAAGTAACCCTTAACGAACAGCAATACCGGGATGGTGTCGTTTCCTTTGAGCAACGGGCCTGGCTACAGTACATTAATCTGGAGGCCGGTTACAACTACGGTATTTTCGATAACCTCAGCAACCAGCAAATTGCCGGGGATCCGCAAAGCCAAGTACTTTTCTCAACCGAACAGAGCAGGTATCAGGTAGGGGTGTCCCTACGCCTTCCATTGTCTGCCATTGTCAACAGAAGGGCTCGAATTTTAAGTGCAAAAGGCGAGGCCAAAAAGGCGAGGTTCGAAACGGAAGTTGCCGAAATGGAACTGGAACAAAAAGTGGTCACGCTCTACAACGACTTGTTGAAAGTACACCGAATGTTCTTTTTGGCGAGTTCCATAGTGGACAACTTTAGGGTACAATCCATACGGGCGGAAAAAGAGTTTTCCAATGGAATTATAAATATAACGGAGTACACCCGCTTGCAACAGATGTTGAACCAGGCATCCATGAACTATGAACTACAACGATCGGATTTTGTTGCGGCGGTAATGGCCCTGGAACATATTACAGGGGCAGATTTTGATATTTGAATATGAAGTTTAACCTGCTCTTTTTTGTACGTCTGTTACTAAGACATATTGGCCTTCTGGTGGTAATGCCCATCATTTTGGCCTCATTGGTCTTTTTTCTTACCAAAAATGAGCCCAAGGTCTATAACTCCAAGGCAAGGATTTACACCGGAATCGCTTCCGGGTCCACTATTGAACTGGAAAATACCAAAGTGGATTTTAGGGCCGCCAATACGGCCTATGATAACCTTTTAAACCTTATCAAGGCCAGGACAACCATAGAAATGGTAGGCCTTAAACTTTTTGCACAGCATATGGCACAAGATAGTGCCGACTTAAAGATCATTTCAAGGAAGAAGTTCAATGAGTTGATGGAAACCGTGCCGGAGGAAGTAAAATCAGTGGTGGTAAAAGGGGATATTGAACAGACCTATGAAAATTTCAAAACACTCAAGAACTCCGACTATTCCAATTTTATTTACAGGCTTCTAAACTTTGACCATCCGGACTACAGCATAGAAAAGATAACCGGGAAGATCGGACTCAGAAGGATTTCCAACAGTGATTTTGTTGATATCGCCTATGAGTCCGATGATGCTGCCATTTGCCAGAACACCTTGCTCATTCTTTGTGATGTATTTGTGAAGCTGAATGCGGATATCAAAGTCAACCAATCCGATGCCGTAGTAAAGTATTTTGAAAGGCAGCTACAGAATTCAACTGAGGATTTGAGGGGTGCGGAAAACGAATTGTTGGATTTTAACCGTACCCATAACATCATTAACTATTACGAACAGACCAAACACATTGCCGCTGAAAAGGAGGAGTTCGAGATCAAATATTTTGAAGTTTACCGAAAATTCCACGCAGCAAGGGCCATCCTGGAAAATTTGGAATCCAAGTTGGAAACCCATGATAGGAAAAGAATTGCCAGCTCAAGCATTATGGATTTAAGAGAGCAGCTTTCCAAGCTCAATTTCAATATTTCAATGGAAACCTTAGGGATTGAAACGGATTCGACCAAGATTGAAAAAAGCTCCCAAAAGGTGTCCAAAATGATGAACGAGGTTGCCCAATTGGAACGGAAATTGGCGGACCAAGTAGATGTACTTTACCAAACGGATTATGATAATAAGAGCATTGCATCCACCAGTGTGCTTTCGGATTGGTTGCAAAATACCATTGATTATGAAGGATTCAAGGCCCAGTTAAAGGTTATGGAACAAAAGCGCCTGGAGTTTGATGAACTCTATCAGAAATTCTCCCCACTTGGGGCCACCATGAAGCGCTTGGAAAGGAAGATCGATATTGCGGAAAGGGAATATCTAAGCCTTTTACATAGTCTGGGACTGGCAAAACTACGCCAACAGAATGTGGAATTGAAATCCAATATAAAACTGACCGAGATTCCATATTACCCTATAAACCCGAAGCCCAGTAAGCGCATGATGCTGGTTGCAGCTGCGGGAATAGTGGGTTTCCTTCTCGTGGCCATGACCATTCTCATTTTGGAGTTTTTGGATGGCAATATCAAAACAGCTGTCAGGGCAGAGGATAAAATAGGCGTACAGGTTTCTTCCATATTTCCGGTCATCAATTTAAAGGACAAAAAAATTGATTATAACTACATCCAGAACAAGGCCGTCAATGCCATTTCAAGAAATGTATTGTTAAATCAGTTTAAAAAATCGAACAGGGAAAAGCCCGTGGTGAACATGCTGTTTTCTACACAGCAAAGCGAAGGGAAAACATTTATATGTAGACACCTCATTGCCAAGTTGTGTGAACTGGGTTATAAAACCCTGCACGTCACCTATGATGAAACGGATATAGGGGTGACGGGGGAAGACTATCAAAAAATAACATACGACATCAGTGACCAACTCTACAAAATAGCAACGGTCGAGGAATTTGCTGAAGATAGGGTAGTGGAGGGCTATAAATCGTTTGACTTTGTCATCCTGGAAATACCGGGGATCATAAGGAATCCTTTCCCTGTAAAATTGGCATCGACAATGGATTATACGTTTTTGGTCACAAGGGCCAACCGTGCCTGGGGGGATGCCGATAAAAACGCATTGGCCTTGTTCAATGAGGCGACCACCGGACCGGAGCCTACCATAATACTCAACGGTGTAAAAGTATTGGAGATGGAGACCGTATTGGGCGAACTTCCCAAAAAACGTTCCTTGATCCGAAGATGGGTGAAGAAGATTGTACAGTTCAGATTTTTCAACAAAACCTCCATTGCATAATGTGGGCCAGGATCAAGAAAATAGGGAAGGAGAAGAATCTGTCCTCACTGCTGTCCAACGTGAGCGTAGCTTTTGCCGGATTGTTGAGCTTTATGTTACTCACACGCCAATTGGAGAAAGAGCAATTTGGGGATTGGGTCTTGTTTATCACCTTGGCAACCTTTGTTGATTTGCTCAGGTTTGGCCTTACCAGAACAGCGGCGGTACGTGCGCTTTCCCATGCGGATCAAAACCGGCAAAAAACAATATTGGGTTCTACATTCAGGATCAATCTTGTACTACTTCTATTGATTTCCATAGTTTGTTGGGGATTGTGGATACTAAAGGAAAGTTTTGGGACCTCAATTAACAATGGATATAACCTATTTCTTATTTGGTATCCGTTACTGGCATTGTCCAACCTAAGCTGGAACAATGCAATGGCCCTTTTCCAGGCGGAACAACAGTTTCAGAGAATGATGTGGGTTAGGTTGTCCAACGTTGGGCTGTTCCTCTTTTTTCTATTGGTGAACTATTGGACCCTACAATTGGGGTTGGTTCCCATAATTATTGCCAATCTGGTGGTAAACTTAATTTCCGGTTTTTGGTGTACTCTAAAAAAATGGGACGGACTGATCTACTTGGCCATGGCAAGGAGAAAGATGGAGAAGGAATTGGTTAACTTTGGAAAATACTCCATGGGAACCTTAATCAGTTCCAGCTTGTTAAAAAGCGCAGATACTTTCATCATTGGATTGAGCCCATTTTTGGGTTCGGCAGGAATTGCCATGTATGCCATTCCTTTAAAGCTAACCGACTTGTTGGGTATACCCTTGCACAGTTTCTCTATGACGGCCTACCCGCGAATGTCCAAGAAATGCTTGGATGGCGATAAAACAGGAGCACGAAAAATATTTTACACATATTCAGGAGCGGTAACCTTTTTATTCTTTCCCATAGCGATTTTAGGTTTTGTTTTTGCAGAGTACCTGGTTTTAATTTTAGGGGGGGCGGAATACCTGGATTCATTGGAACTGTTGACGCTAATATTCAGGGTATTCACCCTTTATGTCATGCTCCTGCCCATTGACCGTTTTACGGGAGTGTTGTTGGATAGCCTCAATCGTCCTAAATATAATCTATACAAGGTCATTGTGATGACATTGGCCAATATCATTTTTGATCTAATTGCCGTCTTTGTGTTCAAAAGTTTGGTGGCCGTTGCGGTTGGAACCGTACTGTTTACCCTAATAGGAATTTTCCTGGGCTTCTTTTTCCTGCGGAAGGAATTGGAGATTCACATTCGCCATATTTTTTCGGAAAGCCTTTTGTTTTTTAAAAACCTTAAGACACACTTGGCATCATGAACCCGGTTTTGACGACATCAGGTGCAGAGAAAATGCGGAAGCCCATTCCCATTTTACTGCTGTTGTCCGTGGTCATCATTACGGCCCATCTTACCGCAACAAGGGGATTGGTTGCCGCGATTGCCATAATTGTACTTCCACTGATGGCCGTTTACGTTGGGGCTTTGTTCATCAATCCCAGAATAGGGATCATTACGGTGCTCATCTTCAATTTCTTTGTCCTTGGTATTGGCAGGTACATTCCGATGACCTGGGGCCTTTTAATGGATGGGATGATGGTACTCATGTATTTGGCACTGTTCTTCAAGACATTTAAAGTTAAAGTTCCCTGGAGCAGGGCAAGTTCGCAATTAACCCTCCTGGTATCCATATGGTTTGGTTACGCGGTAGTACAGATTGTAAATCCAGAAGCGGTAAGTATTGCGGCCTGGTTTTATGCCATGCGGGGATTGGCTTTGTATCAGTGGCTTTTTATACCATTGGTGTTCATCCTGTTCAATAGACCCAACGATTTAAGGATATTCTTTATCATTTGGGGAACCCTGTCCTTTTTGGCGACCCTTAAAGGGATGCAACAGCTCATTTTTGGGGTGGACCCCTATGAGCAAGCTTGGTTGGACGCCGGTGGCGATGTGACCCACGTACTTTTTGGTAAACTACGGATATTCTCTTTTTATTCCGATGCGGGTCAGTTTGGTGCTTCACAAGGTCATACGGGAGTGGTCTTTGGGATATTGGCCCTATTTGCCAAAAACAGAAAATTCCAAATTTTCTGTGCAATCGTGGCGATGGCAGGATTATGGGGAATGATGATTTCCGGAACACGTGGGGCGATTGCCGTTCCTGCAATGGGAGGCATTATGTTCATTTTGGTTAGAAAACATATGCCGAGCATTGTATTGGGAATCATAGCGGGCATTAGTGTCTTTGTCTTTTTCAAGTACACCACAATAGGGAACAACAACGATCAGATTCGACGAATGCGAACGGCATTTGATCCAAACGATGCTTCGCTGGAAATGAGGAGGATCAACCAGGCCAAATTAAAAGGATACCTGGCTACCCGGCCACTTGGAGGTGGAATTGGTTCCACGGGCAACTGGGGGAAACGTTTTTCACCCAATACATTTTTGGCCAATACGGCAACGGACAGTTGGTTTGTGGCCGTTTGGGCAGACACTGGGATTGTGGGATTGTACCTGCACCTGTTCATTTTGTTCTTTGTCCTGGTTACAGGAGCGTATAATGTGATGTATAAAATTCGGGATGATTGGCTCAAAGGTCAAATTACGGCATTGGTCTGCGGGATGGCGGGCATTATGTTGGCATCTTACGGAAACGGTGTTTTTGGACAGTTTCCCACATGTATCTTGATGTATACGGGAATGGTATTTATGTTCATCGCACCCAAATTGGACAAGCAGATTTTAAAGGAAAAAGGATTGTTGGAAGAAACTGTAATCAAATAGTATGAAAACACAACCATTGGTTTCGATAATTACGATCAATTACAATGAATCCCAGGTAACCCTGGATATGCTGGAGTCGCTCAAGGATGTCAACTATTCGAACTTGGAGGTCATTGTGGTGGACAATGCATCCCCAAATGATGATCCTGATATCATCAAGGAAAAGTTTCCCCAGGTCAACCTGATAAAGAGCAAGGAAAACCTGGGTTTTGCCGGAGGTAATAATCTGGGTGTCCGTGTTGCAAAAGGAGCGTATTTGTTCTTTATAAACAATGATACCATTGTTCCCAAGGAATGCATAGGGCCTTTGGTGGAGACTCTGGAGAACAATAGTGCCATAGGGATGGTAAGCCCTAAAATCAAATTTCACTGGGACGCCAATTTAATACAGTACGCGGGTTATACGCCCATGAACCATTGGACCATAAGGAACAATAGTATCGGATACCATCAGAAAGACGACGGTAGGTTTGACAAGGAAGGGGAAACCAATTCCATACATGGGGCCGCAATGATGGTACCGAAGCGGGTAGTGGAAAAAGTTGGAATGATGACGGAAGTGTACTTTCTGTATTACGAAGAACACGATTGGGCGGAACAAATGAAGCGGGCAGGCTACAAAGTGTACTACCAGCCCAAGTCCTATATCCTTCACAAGGAATCCCTTTCCACCGGAAAGTTCAGTCCTTTAAAGACCTATTACATTTCAAGGAACAGAATCTTGTTTGCGAGAAGGAATTTTAAACCGTTTCAGCTTGCCGTAAGCATGTTCTTTCAGCTATTCATCTCCATTCCAAAGAACATGGCAGGCTTTGTGTTAAAAAGGGAATTCAAGCATTTAAAGGCGTTTTGGGAAGCTATTTTTTGGAACCTTAAAAACCATAGGGCCGTAAGGACGTAACCCTTAAGGAAATCCCACTTTAAAAAAACGCCCAAAGTGAATGCTTAACAACGTTATTGAAGCGATTCACAACATAATTTTCCAATCTTAAAATTGTAAGATAATATTTACAATTAATTAACGAAAAAACCTAAAAATGAATATTGCAGTTGTTGGCACGGGCTATGTAGGTCTGGTTACCGGTACTTGTTTCGCGGAAACGGGCGTAAACGTTGTCTGTGTGGATATTGATAAAAAGAAGGTAGAGATGCTTCGTAACGGGGAGGTTCCCATTTATGAACCTGGTTTGGATACCCTTTTGGAGCGAAACCTTGACAAAGGTAGAATCTCTTTTACAACAAGTCTGGAAAAAGGAATAAAGGATGCGGATGCCGTATTCATTGCAGTGGGCACTCCTCCGGATGAGGATGGTAGTGCAGATCTGAAATACGTTTTGGGCGTAGCACGCGAGATCGGGCAGCATATGGAGAATTATAAGGTAATTGTCACTAAAAGTACGGTACCTGTTGGAACTTCATTCAAAGTGAAGGCGGCAATAGAAGAGGAATTGGTCAAAAGAGGGGTAAGAATCCCTTTTGATGTTGCCTCCAACCCGGAGTTTTTAAAAGAAGGAAGCGCCGTGGACGATTTTCTTAAACCGGACCGAATTGTGGTCGGTATAGAAAGCAAACGTGCCGAAAAGGTGATGAAACGTCTTTACAAGCCATATTTGATGAATGGACATCCGCTGCTGTTTATGGACATTTTTTCTTCGGAAATGACCAAGTACGCCGCAAACTCCATGTTGGCCACCAAGATCAGCTTTATGAACGATATTGCCAACCTCTGTGAGTTGGTGGGTGCCAATGTTGATTTGGTGAGGAAAGGTATCGGTTCGGATTCCAGGATAGGGAATAAATTCATTTATCCGGGAACAGGATACGGGGGAAGTTGTTTCCCCAAAGATGTTCAGGCATTGGTAAGGACCGCGGATGAATATGGCCATTCACTGGAGGTACTAAAAGCCGTGGAAGCAGTGAACTATCGTCAGAAAACCACTTTGGTCGAAAAAATCAAAAAGCATTTTGGGGACAATCTCAAAGGCAAACAATTTGGCCTATGGGGCTTGGCATTTAAACCAAAAACGGATGATATGCGTGAAGCACCATCACTGGTCATCATAGAACAATTACTGGCATTGGGTGCCAGTATTAGGGCCTATGATCCGGTAGCGATGCATGAGGCTGAACGAATTCTTGGAGATAAAATAGCGTATGCCAAGGATGAGTATGACGTATGTATTGATGCAGACGCACTGATTCTGGTAACGGAATGGTCGGAGTTTAGGATGCCCAACTTCAGGATTCTTGAAAAGCTGATGAACGAGAAGACCATTTTTGATGGTAGAAATGTTTATGACCCGGAAGAAATGGCAGAGCATGACTTCAACTACTATAGTATTGGTAGGGAAGCGGTCCATAGTACCGTTGGGGAATCGGCAAATGCCTAATCGAACAATAATCAAACATAAGGGATGAAAAGAATATTAGTAACCGGAGGTGCAGGATTTGTAGGATCACATTTGTGTGAACGACTTCTAAATGAGGGGAATGAAGTGGTTTGTATGGACAATTATTTTACGGGAAGGAAGAGCAAAATAGTCCATTTGATGGACAACCCGTATTTTGAGTTGATAAGACATGATGTAACCCTACCTTACTTCATTGAGGTGGATGAGATTTACAATCTGGCATGTCCTGCCTCACCGGTACATTATCAACACAATCCAATAAAGACCATTAAAACTTCCGTACTGGGAGCCATTAATATGTTGGGATTGGCAAAACGGATCAACGCCAAGATTTTGCAGGCATCAACAAGCGAAGTATACGGGGACCCGGAGGTACACCCGCAACCGGAAGATTATTGGGGCCATGTGAACCCCATCGGTATTCGCTCCTGCTATGATGAGGGAAAGCGCTGTGCGGAATCCCTTTTTGTGAACTACCATCAATCCAATGGGGTCTTGGTGAAGATTATTAGAATTTTCAATACCTACGGTCCTAGAATGGAACCGGATGATGGTCGGGTGGTTTCCAACTTTATCATGCAGGCCCTTCAAGGGAAGGACATCACCGTTTTTGGTGACGGTACACAGACCAGGAGCTTTCAATATGTCACTGACCTAGTGGATGGAATGATTAAAATGATGGGTACGGAAGATGGGTTCATTGGCCCCATTAATATTGGAAATCCAGGGGAATTCACCATGCTTGAGCTCGCTGAAAACATTATTGATCTAACGGGTTCCAAGTCCAAAATTGTCCATTTACCACTGCCCTCGGATGATCCCATGCAGCGCAAACCGGATATCACCCTGGCCAAGGAAAGGCTCAAGGACTGGAAGCCAACCGTAGAACTTAGGGATGGGTTAAAGGAAACCATAGCCTATTTTGACGGGATGTTAAAGGACAAGACCATTAAAGAATTGGTAAGTATATAGTTAAGTTGTAAATAGGAAAACCGATGGATGCACTGCAAATTTTGGCCAATGTCTTGGAAATAGTGGTATTGGCCTACTTTGGCTTTGCATCCATTTATGTTTTTGTATTCGCTTTTGCGGGCTTGTTCAAACCCAGGCAAAGGGAAAGCATCATTCAAAAACAACGGAAATTTGCCGTTTTAATACCCGGCTATAAAGAAGACAATGTAATTGTTGAAGTTGCCAGGAGAGCACTGGAACAAAGCTATTCCGAGGAACTTTTTGACGTAGTGGTCATTGCGGATTCCTTTCAGGAATTGACCTTGCAAAAGTTAAGAAAGCTCCCTATAAAACTGGTGGAGGTTTCCTTTGAAAAAAGCACAAAATCCAAAGCCCTGAATAAGGCCATGGAGGTTATTGGTGACCACTATCATGTGGCCCTGATCTTGGATGCCGACAATATTATGGAGTTCGATTTTATTGAACGCATCAATGAGGCATTCAATAAGGGCTATAAAGTGGTGCAAGGGCACCGCATTGCCAAGAACACCAATACCTCGTTCGCGATTCTGGATGCCATTAGCGAAGAAGTCAATAACCATATCTTCAGGAAAGGGCATCGTGTATTGGGACTGTCTTCCGCCTTAATTGGATCGGGAATGGCCTTTGATTACCATTTTTTCAAGTCTACCATGGCCAAGGTCAATGCAGTTGGTGGTTTTGATAAGGAATTGGAATTAAAGCTGCTGAGGGACCGAAATCAAATAGAATACCTTCATGATGCTTTGGTCCTTGATGAGAAGGTCCAAAAAACCGAGGTTTTTGCCAATCAGCGCAAGCGTTGGCTTTCTGCCCAATTTATTTATTTCAGGCGTTTTGTTTGGGAGGGAACCAAAGAGCTGGTGACCAAGGGAAACCTGGATTTTGCGGATAAGGTGTATCAAATGATATCCCCTCCCAGGATACTGTTATTGGGACTTGTGTTTTGCTTTACTATGATATATACGGTCATGGATGTATTCTTCCCCAAAGACTGGTTGATGGTTCCATCGTACCTGTGGTACCTCATCGCAACACTTACTATCCTGGCCTTTGTAATGGCCATTCCCAAAAAGTTTTACCGCAGGTCGACCTTTACGGCAATTTGGACATTGCCCAGGGCATTTTTTGTCATGTTCCTTTCACTTTTCAAACTTAGGGGAGCCAATAAAAAGTTTATTCATACCCAACACGGAACTGTTAATACCTAAGCTATACGAATGAAGATTGGAATTGAAGGACAACGGCTTTTTAGGAAGAAGAAGCATGGGATGGACATGGTGGCCCTGGAACTCATCAAGAATCTACAAGCCATCGATGGAAAAAATGAGTATGTCATTTTTGTAAGACCGGATGAGGACAACACCTGTATTCCTGAAGCTCCCAATTTTAGGGTGGTAGAACTTTCATCAAGATTTGGGTATCCGGGATGGGAGCAAATAGAATTGCCCAGGGCAGCTTTCAGGGAAGGCTGTGATGTACTTCATTGTACCAGTAACACAGGCCCCATCTTTTGTAAGGTCCCATTGGTGACCACCCTTCATGACATTATTTATTTGGAAAGTATAAGCATCTTTAAGAAAGAGGGTACCTGGTACCAAAAATTGGGAAATATGTACCGTAGGTATTTTGTTCCCCCTGTAATTAAAAAGAGCAAAAAGGTCATTACGGTCTCCCACTACGAAAAGCATCGAATCAATAAATATTTTGGATTCAAGGATGACCGATTGACGGCCATCCACAATGGTGTGGGGGCGCATTTTAAAAAAGTTACCGATACAGCTTTGCTATCGTCCGTAAAAAAGAAATACAATTTACCGGACAATTATTTCTTTTTTCTTGGAAATACGGACCCCAAGAAGAACACGATAGGGGTGTTGAGGGCATTTTCCAAATTCAATGAACTATATCCGCACAGGAACCATCTGGTGATGTTGGATTACGATGAAAGTGAACTAAAACGAATTTTAGCAAGCATTGGAAATCCTGGTTTGCGCAGTTTGATCCACCTTACGGGCTATGTTCCCAATCAAATCCTGCCGGCCATTATTAGTCAGGCCAGTATTTTTCTATACCCCTCGCTTAGGGAAAGTTTTGGTATTCCAATTTTAGAAGGGATGGCCTGTGGGGTTCCGGTCATTACCTCCAATACATCCTCCATGCCGGAAGTTGCGGGTGAAGGAACGGCTTTGATTATCGATCCTTTTAACCCCGATGAAATTGTCGATGCCATGCAGCGGCTGGTAGAGGATCAAATGTTGGCAAAGGTTTTATCGGAAAAAGGTGTTGAAAGGGCCAAGGACTTTTCCTGGGAATCCATGGCACGCCATGTCCTTGATCTATATGAAAATGTCTATGAGGAAATAAAATCCTAACAATATGATACGTAATCAAGACATTGTGGTCATAGGAATCCAGGCATGGGATATTGAAATAGGCAGTAATTGTAAAAACATAGCCGCCGAATTTGCCAAGCATAACCGGGTATTGTATGTAAACCCTCCTTTGGACAGGGCATCGTTCAGGCGCGAACATGATACTGAAAAAATCCAAAAACGCATACAGATAAAGAATGGGGACTCCCCAGATTTAGTGAAGTTGGATGATAACCTATGGAATTTGTACCCGAAGACAATGACGGAATCCATTAACTGGATTCCCTTCCATGCGTTGTTTAAGTTTTTAAATAAACGGAACAATAGGATTTTTGCAAAAGATATTCAGTCGGCCATAGACCGGCTTCAATTTAAGGACGTCCTGATCTTTAATGATAGTTCCATGTTTTTGGGCTTTCACCTTAAAGAACTACTTAAGGCCAAGGGATATGCCTATTATATGCGGGACTATTTGATACGGGTTCCGTATTGGAAACGTCATGGGGAACGGATGGAACCCCAATTGATTAAAAAAGCGGATACCGTGGTGAACAATTCCACTTTGTACGCGGAATATGGCGCTAAGTACAATCCCAAAAGTTTTATGGTCGGGCAGGGCTGTGATGTTTCCCTATTCAATGACGAAGATGGAAAGATAGTCGTTCCCACAGCGTTCAATGACATTCCCGGTCCGGTTTTAGGGTATGTGGGTTATCTCACCAGTATGCGACTGGATATTGCCCTCTTGGAGTACTTGGCGCAAAAAAGAAAGGATTGGAGCATTGTTTTGGTGGGCCCGGAAGATGAGGATTTTAGAAACTCCCTGCTGCATGAGATGGACAATGTTTACTTTTTGGGAAGTAAGGATCCCAAGGAGCTTCCAGCTTATGTAAAAGGATTTGATATTGCCATGAACCCGCAAGTGGTCAATGATTGGACAATTGGTAATTACCCCAGAAAGATCGATGAATATCTGGCCATGGGAAAACCTACCCTGGCCACCAGGACCAAGGCCATGGAAATGTTCCAAGATCATGTATACCTGGGTTCTTCAAAGGAAGAATATCTGGAACTGGCAGAAAAAGCACTTAAAGAGAATTCCAAAGAACGAATGGCGGAACGAATTGCTTTTGCAAAAAGCCATACCTGGGAGAACAATGTAAAGGCGATTTACGAAGCCATCAAAAAATCCGCATAGCCATGGGACTAAAAGAAAAAATAAAGGGTAATGAGGGACTAAAAAGGTTTGTTCATTGGTTATTGGTTCCTTCAGGCCAGGCCAGGCCTAGACTATGGGTCCGGTGGTTCGTAAACCCGTTCTATCACAAAAAGGGAAAAGGGGCAACCATACGGCGAAGGACCCGAATGGATGTTTTGCCCTGGAACAACTTTGAGTTGGGAGCAAATTCTACCATTGAAGACTTTTCCACTATTAACAATGGTGTTGGACCCGTTAAAATAGGTAGGAACACACGTATAGGATTGGGTAATACGCTCATTGGTCCGGTGACCATTAAAAATGATGTGCGCCTGGCGCAAAATGTGGTGCTTTCCGGGCTGAACCATAATTACGAAGATATTTCACAGCCTATCCATGCACAAGGTGTTTCCACGGCCCCTATTGTTATTGGGGAAGAAAGCTGGATAGGCGCGAATGTCACCATTTTGGCAGGGGTTACCATTGGGAAACACTGCATAATTGCCGGAGGCAGTGTGGTGACCAAGGATGTTCCGCCGTATTCGGTGGCCGTGGGCAATCCTGCCAAAGTATTGAAACAGTTCAACCATCATACCGGAGAATGGGAAAGGGTTCAAAAGAAACCATCTGTGGTTGCATAATACAAATTGATTGAAATGGAAGCTTTAAAAGTATTTTTCTGGATAGCCTTGTTCATCATTTTTTATTCCTATTTGGGATATGGGATACTATTGTTTGGGCTTATTAAGTTTAGAAGGCTATTTGGTTTGGGCAAAAAATATGAAGGCAACGAGGACTACCAACCAGAGGTAACCCTTTTTGTGGCAGCTTATAATGAAAAGGATTATTTGGAAGAAAAAGTAAACAACTCCCGTAGTTTAAACTATCCCAAGGAAAAACTGACCCAGCTTTGGGTCACGGATGGATCTGACGACGGTACTCCAGAGCTTCTAAAAAAATACAAAGACGTAAAGGTTTTGCACGAACCCACAAGAAATGGGAAAATTGCAGCTATGAACAGAGGGATGAAACATGTTACGACCCCTATCGTCATTTTTTCGGATGGAAACACCAGTTTGGGAAAAGAGTCCGTGCAGGAAATAGTCCGCCTTTTCCGTGATCCAAAGGTGGGTTGTGTGTCCGGGGAAAAACGTATCTATTCCAAAGAGGCCGATAGTGCGGCGGGAGCAGGTGAAGGGATGTACTGGAAGTATGAGTCCCAACTAAAGAAATGGGATGCTGAACTCTATTCGGTTGTTGGTGCAGCCGGAGAGTTGTTTGCCATTAGGACCGAGCTTTGGCAGGAAGTGGAAAAAGATACCTTATTGGATGATTTTATGATTTCACTTAGAGTGGCCATGCAAGGCAGGACCATTCAATACAATCCCGAGGCCTATGCCATAGAAAATGCCTCAGCCAATGTAAAAGAGGAACTAAAGCGAAAGATTAGAATTTCAGCGGGAGGTATCCAATCCGTAGTGCGTTTGGCCCCCCTATTGAACTTTTTTAAATACGGAACCTTGTCCTTTCAATACATTTCCCATCGTGTATTGCGATGGACGCTGACCCCCTTATTATTGCTTTTGATCATCCCGGTAAATTTAGTGTTGGCCCTGGACGAGGGGTTAGGGTCCTTTGGATTGTTCAGTCTCCTCTTTTGGGGACAGGTACTGTTCTATATTGCAGCTTTGGTAGGTTGGTTTTTGGAAAACAGGCAGATTCGTTTGAAGGTACTGTTTATCCCCTACTATTTCTTTATGATGAACCTTTCGGTGTTCCTGGGATTCCGGAGGTATATTAAAGGAAACCAATCGGTAAATTGGGAGCGTGCAAAACGCGGGGAAAATCCAACGGAAGCAGTTGCCTAAACGGTCACTTTTTCACCAATGGGCAAATCAAAGTAAAAGGTGCTGCCTTTTCCTACCGTACTCTTAATTTTAAGGGTGCCTCCATTTTTAGTGACGAAGTTTTGACATAAAACAAGCCCCAGACCGGTGCCCGGTTCTTTTTCGGTTCCCAATTTGCTGAAGTGTTCCTTGGGATTTAGGATTTTGGGAATATCCTCCGATGGAATCCCTTGCCCATTATCCTGCACTTCAACAATAGTGCGGTCTTTTTTGGAAATGGCATTGACCTGTATTTCCCCGTCAATCGGAGTAAATTTAATGGCGTTGGATAGGAGGTTCCTCAAAACCGTTTTTGTGGTGTTAAGGTCCGCATGGACATAGGTTTCAAGTGGGATGTTATTGATCAATGTAATTTTTTTGTGCTCGCTCCCCAGTTTTAGCAACCTAAAGGTTTGTTCAACAATATCACCCAAATCAAGGTGCTCTGGGATTACTTGAATTTGATTGCTTTCAGATTTGGCCCAACCCAAAAGATTTTGGAGCAGACTAAGGGCTTCATCCATGGTCTTGAGCAGTTCAAAAACCGTTTCATCCACAAACTGGTCCGTTTTGGGATCTATAATGCCCCGCATAATAAAATCCATCTTGAGCTTGGCAGCACTTAAAGGAGAGCGAAGATCATGACCAATTATGGAGAACATCCTATCCTTTAAGGCATTGGACTGCCTTAGATTTTCTGCCTGTTGCTCTATTTGGTTTTTCGCCCTTCTTAACTCAACATGGGTCTGTATACGGGCAATCAATTCCTGCTCATTAAAAGGTTTGGTCACATAGTCCACCCCACCTACCTGAAAACCTCTTACCTTGTCCCTTACATTGACTTTTCCCGTGAGGAAGATTACAGGAATATCTTTGTATTCCTTTCGCCCCTTGAGTTTTTCACATAGTTCAAAACCTTCGATGCTGGGCATAATGACATCCAGAAGAATAAGGTCCGGACGTTGTTCGGCCAAAAGTTCGAAAAAGTGATCAACATTACTGGTACCCTTAAAAATGAAATCGTTTCGCTCCAGGATAAACCGTAAGAGTTCCAAATTTAATTGTTCATCATCTATGGCAAGGATGAAGGGTTTTTCAGTAACTTGCTGGCTCATTGGTATCTATAAAGACCAACCCTAAGGTAAGAAAAAGTTTTCGGGATTAGGCCGTATAATCTGATGCAAACCTTAAGGAATTTGTAAATCATTGCCGCCAATTGATTTAATAAGTGTAAATTAAGACGTGTACCACCTAAAAGTGGGCTTTCACAACATAAATTAAACCAACTATTGAAGTAGGATTATATTTACAAATAAAGTAATATAAATATTTATTAATGAACTATCTATTGGTTACGGGAGGAGCTGGTTTTATTGGTTCCAACTTTGTTCCCTACTTTTTGGAAAATAATTCGGACATCCATTTGGTCAATCTGGATGCCCTTACCTATGCTGGTGACCTCGGTAATCTAAAGGAGGTGGAGGATAACGATAGGTACACCTTTATTAAAGGGGATATTTGTGATAGGGAATTGATAGAGGAATTATTCGAGCGTTTTGATTTTAAGGGTGTTATCCATTTTGCGGCGGAATCCCATGTAGACAATTCCATTGCCAATCCCGACGCTTTCATGCAAACAAATATCATAGGGACCTTCAACCTAATTGATGTGGCCAAGAAAAGGTGGATGGTTGGACCAGGAATTTACAAGGAAGCGTATGGGAATGCCCGCTTTCACCATGTTTCCACAGATGAGGTGTACGGTACCTTGGGCAAGGAAGGACTGTTTATGGAAACGACCCCGTATGCTCCCAATAGCCCCTATAGTGCTTCAAAGGCTTCATCGGATTTTATAGTGAGGAGTTATCACCATACCTATGGTATGAATGTGGTCACGACCAATTGCTCTAACAATTACGGCCCTAAACAACATGATGAAAAACTAATCCCCACCATAATCAGGAAAGCATTGGGCGGAGAGGAAATTCCCATTTATGGGGATGGTTCCAATATTCGTGATTGGCTCTACGTCCTGGATCATTGCAAGGGGATTGCCCTTGCCTATGATAAGGGTGTTTCTGGAGAAACCTATAATATCGGTGGACGAAATGAGCGCAATAACCTTTACATCGCAAATAAGGTTTGCGAATTGTTGGACGCCAAACATCCAAAAAGTAGCGGCTCGTACAAAGATCGGATAACCTTTGTAAAGGATCGTGCCGGTCATGATTTTAGGTATGCCATCGATGCTTCCAAAATAGAAAACGAATTGGGATGGAAAGCCGATGAAAACTTTGAGTCCGGCATAGAAAAGACCATTGATTGGTACCTAAACCGATATGTGGAAAAGGAGAACTCAAGTTTAGCCTAAAACCATCCTACTAAAAATTTACAAATGAAAGGAATTATTCTGGCCGGAGGTTCAGGAACAAGATTGCATCCACTTACACTGGCGGTAAGTAAACAGTTGATGCCCATATATGATAAACCCATGATTTATTATCCCCTTTCCACCTTGTTGGAATCCGGAATATGGGAAATACTCATTATATCCACCCCACACGACCTCCCCTTGTTCAAGAAGTTGTTGGGTGATGGAAGGAAGTATGGTTGTCGATTTGAATATGCCGTGCAGGAAGCACCCAACGGTTTGGCAGAAGCCTTTTTGATAGGCGAGGAATTCATTGAAGATGACAAAGTAGCCTTGATTCTTGGTGATAATATATTCTATGGTTCGGGATTGGACAAACTTTTGCAATCCAATAACGATCCCGACGGGGGCATTATCTATGCATACCATGTTAATGATCCGGAACGTTATGGTGTTGTGGATTTTGATGAGGATGGCAATGTCATTTCCATTGAGGAAAAACCAAAAGTGCCAAAATCCAATTTTGCCGTTCCTGGAATCTATTTTTATGATAATGATGTTGTGGATATCGCAAAGAACATCAAACCGAGTGCCCGGGGAGAATTGGAAATAACGGATGTGAACAGGGAATACCTAAATAGGGGCAAATTAAAAGTAAGTATTATGGATCGGGGCACGGCTTGGCTGGATACCGGTACTTTTACATCATTGATGCAAGCAGGGCAGTTTGTTCAGGTGATTGAAGAGCGACAGGGTTTAAAAATAGGTGCCATAGAATCATCGGCATATAAAATGGGGTATATCACCAAAAATCAATTCAAGAAATTGACGAAACCCTTTTTAAAGAGTGGTTATAGCAAGCGCTTATTGGAAGTAATTTCGTAAAAATGGAAGTGAAAAAAACGGAAATAGAAGATTGTTTTGAATTGACCCCAAAAGTCTTTAAAGACGAACGTGGACACTTTTTTGAAAGCTTTAATCAATCCATCTTTGAGAGGGAAACCGGGGCAAAACCCTTTTTTGTCCAGGACAACCAATCCCTTTCTACACGAGGTGTATTGAGGGGCCTCCATTTCCAGACCGGGATACATGCACAGGCCAAACTGGTTCGGGTGTTGGATGGTGAGGTTTTGGATGTGGCGGTTGATATTAGGCCCGATTCCAAAAGTTATGGAAAGATAGTCCGTACCATACTCTCATCCGGGAACAGGAAACAACTGTTCATTCCAAGGGGATGTGCCCATGGTTTTGTGACACTCAGCAAAACGGCCATTTTCTTTTATAAGTGCGATAACTTTTATAATAAGGAATCTGAAGGGGGAATAGTGTACAACGACCCCAAGTTGCATATAGATTGGATTTTAGATCGGAATGATCTTATTATTTCCGAAAAGGACAAAGTCCTTCCCACATTAAACGAATTTGTAGCCAGCTAAACATGAAAATACTTGTCACAGGAGCTTCCGGTCAATTGGGAAGTACGTTAAAGGAGGTGGTAAAGGACCAAATAAATCTGGACGTTACCTTCAGGGCCTTCACGGATTTGGACATTACCGATTTTGATACTGTCAATGAGGAATTGACGTCTTCCAATTACGCCTACTGCATCAATTGTGCGGCATTTACAAATGTGGATAAAGCCGAAGCTGAAGCGGACACGGCCCGATTGGTTAATGTGACCGGCCCAAGGAATTTGGCTTTGAACTGTAAGGAAAGCGGCACGGTACTTATCCATATCTCCACGGATTTTGTATTTGATGGGTATCTTAACGTTCCCTATAAGGAGGAAGACATTGCAAGGCCCATAGGCTTTTATGGAGACACCAAGTATAAGGGAGAGCGGGCCATAATCAATAATTTGGAAGAGCACTTTGTCATTCGGACCTCTTGGCTCTACTCGGAATATGGAAACAACTTTATGAAGACCATGTTGCGCTTGGGCAATGAAAAGGAAGAACTTTCCGTGGTTTATGATCAAGTGGGCACACCCACCTATGCCAAGGATCTGGCCCGTGTTATTTTGACCATAATCCAAGCACACTCCATTGACTATGGGGTCTATAATTACAGTAATGAGGGCGTGGCCAGTTGGTACGATTTTGCCAAGGCAATTTTTGAAGAACAAGGAATCGCCATTCAACTCAACCCCATATTATCGGAGCAATATCCCGCTCCTGCAGAACGTCCAAAATATAGTGTTCTTGACAAATCCAAAATTAAGGACACCTTTAATTTAGAAATTCCCCATTGGACGGAAAGCCTAAAAGTGGCCTTAAAAGCATATGCCAAAATTGGGGTAGCCCAATAGTCTAGTTTAGGTATGATCCTCTTTTCCCCTGGATGTGGTATCCGTTGGGAGTGAAGGAACCCTTACAGCCCTTTCACTTGTACGTTGTGAAATGAATCTGCCTGTAAACGAAGCAACTCCTCCGCTTTTTCCTTTTTATATCGGTAGAGTTCCGCTTCGGATTTGATGTCATTGTAGATTTCCTGGTTCATTGCAGTATCCGTGGACAACAATAGTTTGCGTTGTTCCACTTTTTGGGTGACCCAGGTGGCCACAACGCTTTCCCCCTCTTCAAACTTATAATCATACTCTCCTTTGGGAGCCAATAATTTTGCAATAATTGGCGCGGTTTCAATGGCCAAGAACAAAAGGAAAATAAAGAAGGATGGGAACCAAGGCAATTTTCCAAGGGCATTGATTCTGGCCATAAGGCCGTCAAACCCATCTATCACCGGTTGCGATGTGCTCACAGCGGTCTCATAGTCGGCGTTAAGGGCCGTAATTTGAGCCTCGATGGTATTTATTTTCTCCCCATTGGTCTTTTTTAATTGTTGTAGTTCGGCCAGGTAGGCATCGTGTTTTTCCCTTTTTTCCTTGTAGACAGGTCCTTTGCCCAATAATCCCGTGCCAGCGGTTCCCTCGGCCTCCGAAATGTAGGTATCATATAGGGCATTGGTCTCTGCTTCTTTGGTGGCAATCTCGTTTTTTAGGGTGGCAATATCTTGGTTAAGGCGTTCAATTTTGGGCGTATATTGCAATGCAAGCTGTTCCTTGTTCGCCAAGGTCATTGCATTCTTTTCCTCCAATAAAACCTGATTGATTTCCTTTTCAAAAATCTTCATTTCCAAAGGTTTGGAGATGACAACGGCAATAATGACCGCTAAAACAATACGGGGTGCGGCCTGTAGCAGTTCGCTTTTAAAGGAATCCCGTTTTTTAATCGTGGACACAATATATCGGTCCAGGTTAAAAATCAACAGACCCCATATGAACCCAAAGAAAATGGCAGTATAGATATTGTCAAAAACGGTGTACAGCGCATAGCCGGAAGCTATGAAGGCCATTACGGCCGTAAAAAAAACGGTAGCCCCAATCCCTACATATTTGTTCCTTTCCCCTTGGGAGCAGGTTTCCAAAATAGTACTGTCCGCTCCTGAGCAGAAAATAAAAAATCGTTGTAACATGATAGTGTTCGTTTTAGGTTTATGATATGATTTTACATCACCAAAGGGGTCAAAACATATCCATGGAAGGTTGGTATTGGACGTTTTTGACGGTATCAGGACCCAAAAGTGATGCTATTAGAACGTGAATTGTTATAAAATGTTACAAAAAAAGCCCTGGAAACAGGGCTTTTCTGGTTTTTTGTCAAAATCTACTTTTTGATACCTATAGGTTCTGTTGAAATATGCACTATATAATCACCGTCATTGGTATGGTTGGTAACAAGATTAAGGGCTTCACTACTTTGAAATAGCGCTATGGCTTTTTCCGAAGGTATTCTTTTCCCCTCATAATAGAAAATAGCGCCTTTTTCCGCAACTTCCTTAATGTGTTCCAATGGGGATTTTGGTGCAGGTGGTGGAGGAACCTCCTTTACCTCTTTCATATTTGGTGCTTTTGCCGGGGGTGGCGGTGGCGGTACTTCCTCAATGTCATTGGGACCTGGTGGCCGGGGCGGTTCCGGGAAATTTGGAAATGGTTCGGTATCCGCCCGCTGTTTGTCGGACATCAGGCTATAGAGGTATGTCATGCGCTCCACTTCCTTTCTTAAAATGTGCATATTATCCCTGGGCATGGTATTGTATTTTTTGGCCAGGGCCTCGTATTCCTTCATTTGTTCACGGGAAGCGCCTTTTTGCAGGGGCCATTTTTCAAGTTTAAGGAATGGATAAGGTTCCGCATGTGCTTTTTGTTTTTCGGAAAGTTGATTGTAGAGATAGTTTATTCGCTCAATTTCCGTCTTCAACATGGGCTTTCCATCAATTGTATAATTTTTTGTCTTGATGGTCAAGTTACCATCTACGGGCAATTCGTAATATTTTTTGGCCAAGGCGTTGTACTCCCGAATTTGTTCCCGGGAAGCGCCTTTTTGAACGGTATTATTCGCATATTTATCTGGAAAAATTTGCATTCCTTCATTGGCTTTGAAGAAGTGGGTTTTTTGGAATTCGACTTCTACTTTTTCCAAAAATGAAATGGGGGTATTGTTGAAATGGACACTGGGGACATTGGACGTATAATCGGTTTCTTCCCAATCTTTGGTCAATTCGTTTACTGCCCCGGCGAAAGTATGTAATGATAGCTCCGTGCCATTAAGAACTATTTGACTGTTGTCCAATACCAGGATGAATTGTTGTTTTCCAGGGGTATGGACGCCCAATGTACGGGTTTGGGGAATCTTGTTTTGGACCATTTTCCTTTCGCTAAATCCAAATAACAGAATGAGTGTTAAAGGGACCAAGATCAGTGTTCGCAGTACTGCAGATGTTTTTGAGGTTTTTTTTCCCATGACTGTAAATCGTTTTTTGATTGATGAATAATTGATGGCATTTGCCATACGGATTGACTGATTGTTCCGTTCACTTTCCCCGGATAGATAGGAAAGCAAGGTGTTTTGATACTTTTTTGTGCCCACCCTTTCCTTTAATACTGCACTGTCCGCCAAAAACTCATGATTGAGTTTTATGCTTTTTTTGAATAAAAAGAGTAGGGGATTGAACCAAAGGACAACATGGAGCAATTCGATAAAAAGGACATCCACACTGTGCCACTGTCTGGCATGTGTCTCTTCATGAAGGATCACTTCCCTTGGAATGGTACCGTTCTCAAGCTCCTTTTTGTTCAAAAAAATGTAGGTGAGGAAAGTATGCGGGGGCATTTTTTCATTTAGGAGCACCCTGGTGCTAAAATTCACGTTATGTTTTGGATTCTTTTGGATCCGGCGCACGATTTGATAAAGATGCTTTGCAAATCGAAACCCGACTACCAGACAACCCACGGAATACAAATTCCATAACAGCATTTCCCAATTGACCGTGGCCATATCCGTATTGCCCTGTTCAGGAAAAATAAGGGAATCCGTGTCTGCGGCCGTATTCGTGCCCATGGAAATTGCCTCAACATATTCAGCAAAAACCAACAAAGGGATCAGTAAGGAAGCCACTAGGGAGCCTGTAAGGAAAAAACGCTTGAACACGTGCATGTTCTCCCGCTCCAAAAAGAGTTTATAGAACAAAAATAGGCTGGCCATACAGGCAGTCGATTTCAATAAATACACTAGCATCACTATCGGTTTTTTAGTTGTTGATCGATCAGCTTTCTTAGCGCTTCCAATTCTTCCTTGCTCAAGTTGGTCTCCTCGGCAAAGAACGAGGCAAACTGACTTGGACTGTCATTAAAGAAATTTTTAATGAGTCCCTTTACGTGCTTGGAGAAGTAGTCCTTCTTTTTTACCAGGGGATAGTATTCCCTGGAACGGCCATAACTTTTGTAGGACACAAACCCTTTGTCGGCCATCCTTTTGAGCAGGGTCGCCACGGTGGTCGTGGCGGGCTTGGGCTCTGGGTAAGCGTCCAGGAGATCTTTCATAAATGCTTTTTTAAGCCTCCATATGATGTTCATTAATTCTTCTTCGGATTTGGAAAGGGACATGGGCGGAAAATTACATTTTGTTCTACAAACATAGAATATAAATTTAAATTCTACAAGTGTAGAATGAAATTCTTTAAAATATTTGACTTTGTGTGACTTAGGTTACAGTTTTTGGTAGGGAAATAAAGTAACTTTCTTCATAAAATCAATACAGCCATGAAAACCACAGTAGTAATTGGCGGGAATTTCGCGGGAATGACCGCCGCATTGGAGATAAAGCGAAAGGGAAAGGAGGACCATAAGGTTGTGGTCATTGACAGATCGCCATTGTTTCTTTTTATTCCCTCTTTGATATGGGTGCCTTTTGGGCGTAGGGAAGTAAAGGACATTTCCTTTAGAAAAGATGAAATCTTTAGGAAAAAGGGGGTGGAATTCATACAGACCGAGGCATTGCGTGTCGATCCGGAACATAATTTGGTAAAAACGAAGGAGGGGGACTTTACCTATGATCATTTGGTCATTGCCACTGGCCCCAAGGTCGATTTTGACATAGCACCGGGCGTTAAGGAGTTTGCCCATTACATTGGTACGCCAAATGGGGCAATGAAAACCAAAAAGGCATTGGAAGAATTTAAGAAAAGCCCCGGTCCCGTAGTCATTGGAGCTACACAAAATGCGGGTTGCATGGGGGCGGCCTATGAGTTCCTCTTTAATATTGAGAAATGGTTACGTGAACAAAAAATAAGAAAAAAGGTCGATTTGTACTGGATAACCCCAGAAACGTATCTGGGGCATTTTGGTATCGATGGAATGCCAGGTGGCGAAACCATGTTGAAATCCTTCATGAAGATGTTCAATATCCACTATAGGACGGAGGTTGGGGTTACCAAGGTTAATGCGAACAGCGTTGAACTGAGCTCTGGGGAGGTACTGCCCAGTGCGTTTACCATGTTGATGCCGCCCTTTTATGGGGTTGATTTTGTAACCAATTCCCCTGCATTGAACCCAACGGCCAATGGGTATTTGCCTGTGGGCGAAGATTACCGCCATAAAGATTGGCCCAATGTCTGGGCGGCCGGGATTGCCGTACAGGTCGATTTGCCCTTTATCCCTGGAAAAGTTCCTTTTTCAGGTCCAAAAACAGGATATCCCTCTGATGAAACCGGGAAAATTGTTGCTGAGAATATTGTTAGGGTGGAGAAAGGGAAAAAGAAGCTTAAGAAAAAGGCCTGGGGCAAAATACCGGGCATCTGTGTCATGGACGCCGGTAAAAAAGAAGTGATCATTTTAAGCGATCATTTGTTTAAGCCCCGAAAGTTCGCCATTATGATTCCCAATGTGTTCTATGATTTTTCCAAGGTCTTGTTTGAAAAATACTTTTTGTGGAAAACCAGAAATGGCTATTCCCAATTACCTTGATTTGTAGTTGATTGTACCAAAAAGAGGCTGTCTAAAAAGGCTGTATTATTGTCATTTCGAGCGCAGTCGAGAAAATTAAAACTCGGAATATCAATGCATTTCGACTGCGCTCAATGTGACGTTTTTGTGTTATTGCGACTTTTTAAACAGCCTCTTTTTATGTTTTACCCTTTTGAAAGTTCTGTATAGTACTTGTAGAAATAAGGTATGGTTTCTATCCCTTTTAAATAATTCCAAATACCAAAATGCTCATTGGGGGAATGGATGGCATCACTGTCCAACCCAAAGCCCATTAAAATGGTCTTACTGCCCAATACCTGTTCAAAAAGGGCGACTATGGGGATACTTCCCCCAGTGCGTTCGGGAATGGGCGTTTGTCCAAAGGTAGTCTCATAAGCCTTTGCGGCCGCCTTGTAGCCCGTACTGTCCATATTGGTCACATAGGGCAGTCCCCCGTGATGGGGCGCTACTTTTACCTTGACCCCCTTAGGGGCAATGGATTCAAAATGTTTGGCAAACAAGTCCGTAATCTCATCAGGATCCTGGTGGGGGACCAGTCGCATGGAAATTTTAGCATAGGCCTTACTGGCTATGACCGTTTTTGCGCCTTCACCCGTATAGCCACCCCAAATACCGTTTACGTCCAATGTGGGTCGAATGCTGTAACGCTCGGGAGTGGTATAGCCCTTTTCCCCATAAACATCATTGATGTCCAGGGCCTTTTTGTATTCCTCTATGCTAAAAGGTGCTTTGGCCATTTCGGCACGTTCTTCGTCGGAGACTTCCTCCACCTTGTCATAAAATCCGGGAATGGTGATATGGTTGTTTTCATCATGCAACGAGGCAATCATTTTGGACAGTACGTTAATGGGGTTTGGGACGGCCCCACCGTAAATACCGGAGTGCAAATCCCTATTGGGTCCCGTTACTTCCACCTCTACATAGCTCAAACCCCGTAGTCCCGTGGTGATGGATGGTACGTCATTGGCCATCATCCCGGTATCGGAAATGAGGATAATGTCATTCTTCAATTTGTCCTTATGTCCTTCCAGAAAGTCGGCCAAACTATCACTGCCCACTTCCTCTTCCCCTTCGATCATAAATTTTACATTGCACGGCAGTTGGTTGTGGGCCACCATAAATTCCAATGCCTTTACATGCATGTACATTTGACCTTTGTCATCACAGGCACCACGGGCAAATATGGCCCCATCCGGGTGCAGGGACGTTTCTTTGATGACGGGCTCAAAAGGAGGGGATTCCCAGAGTTCCATGGGATCTGGGGGTTGTACGTCATAATGTCCATACACCAGCACCGTTGGGAGGTTTGGATCAATTAGTTTCTCACCATACACCACTGGATAACCTTTGGTCTCACAGATTTCGGTATGGTCGCAGCCTGCCTGTTTCAATGCCTGTTCCACTGCCTTGGCGGTTTCAATAACGTCCTGGGAAAATGCGCTATCCGCGCTAATGGAGGGGAGTTTTAACAGGTCAATAAGTTCGTTTACAAATCGGTCTTTGTGTTGTTGAATGTAGTTGTTGATTTCTTCCATGTACATAATGTCTCGAATACTAAAAGTACTAAAAAGAAGTTTTTAAAACGACCAACCGTATCAATTGAAAAATTGAATTATATTTGCAGCCCCGATTCATTTTGGGCCATGCGGCTGTGATGGAATTGGTAGACATGCTTGACTTAGGATCAAGTGCCGAGAGGCGTGGGGGTTCGACTCCCTTCAGCCGCACTAATAAAAAGGTTTAATCGACGAAAATACAGTCTTTTAAACCTTTTTTGATTTAATGATTTCCGAACGGATGATAATTTCAATTTTTGATTAGTTCTTTCTTAGCATTTTCTGAAAAAATCAAATACCTGCTATCATATTCAACATCACTAAATTCCCATTCCTTTGGTTCAACATTAGATTCGTCTTTAGGAAGTAGAACATAAAAATCTTTTTTGCCCTTCAACTTTTCGCTAAGAACATAGTTGTTGCAGATTTTTTCTGCTCCAATTAATTTTATTGAGTCACGAACATAACTTAACCAATCCTTTCGTAGTACTCTTAAAAATAGCATTCTAGGTATTCCGTTATTAGTACTTATCCTTGTGGTAGAGTCCATTATCACGTTGTCAAATATGGTTCCATTCATAGTTGTGAAATTGTCAAAAAAAGAACCTCTTAGGTCCACCTCGCCTAAAAAACTACGCGCGAAGTTAACGTTTTCGAATGTAGCACCTTTGAAGTCCGCTTCTACTAGGCCACTGCTTCCCATATCGGAGTTGTAAACCCTCGCGTTTTTGAAAATGGTATAACCTAAATCGGAATCATTCAAATATGAATTGAAAATATATGCGTCTGTAAAATCTGAATTAGACAAATTTGTCCCTATAAGGTTGGCATCTTTGATAATGGCTTCCTCCAAATCTGAATGTGAAAAATCGGTTCTTTCAAGAATTGCATCGACAAGAAAAGCGGAATCAATCTTACTCTCTATCAAGGAAATTAATAATTGACCTCTTTCTGGACTAAGCGGATTTTTTATTAGAGTACCATCTTTTATGTACCTATAAGGTTTCATTACCAGGCTAAGACTAATTATCCTACCTACTAAAGATTTTGAAAGAGTACGTTTTTTATTGTTATCACTTTCTAGTTCCCTTGTTATGTCAGATAAGACTTCTCCCAATAAAATTGTTTGGGATGATCTTCTTGAAGCCTCAATAAGTTGACTTTGATTTTCAATCTTATCGTTTTGTGTTTTGAATAGTTTCGTCTGTTCTTGAAATAATTCAGATTGCTCACTGAGAGTTTCGTTTTGATAATTAATTAATTTATTCTGCCAGAATAGAAGACAGATAGGTATAAGGGTTAAAAAAATGGCAATAATTGCTGGTCTAGTAAGCCTTTTGACAATGTTAGCCGTTAATTCTGAGTAAGTTTCTTTAGAAACTTTTTGATTAGGATCATCTAATTCTTTGAGAAATTTAAGTATGCTAGATTTTAATGGGGGCCCTGTAATAAAAGTTCCAAAAATTTTGGTGATCCTCCAATTTCTATTTTTTCTTTCCTTCTCCCTTTTTTTAAACTTTTCAAGTTTTGTATGGAGGACTTCAATCTCTTTTCTTAAATCTTCTGGGTCCTCTTTCATATTTTAGTTTGTGTTTAGATTGTGTATAAAAATAGCATAAGATTTCGTAGGGGGCTTCTTTGATGCGAATGAAGTATGCATTCGATTTCACCAAGGAAGAAATGTACTGTCATTTCACGGATAGCTTTCCTGAATTTGCCCAACGCGTA
>JANQKR010000026.1 GCA_028281025.1 Croceivirga sp. | reverse complement strand
TCAACGGTCTTGATCTTATCCGGGTTGCGATAGGTAGCGGTTATGTTCTCCCCTTTTTTGCAAAGCCCCAAAAGTAGGTGCGATCCTACCAATCCTGTTCCTCCAGTGACCAAAATCATGTTCAAATGTACCTATTTGAGGGCATAATTTTTAGCGGTACCACAACAAGATTCTATATTTGCAGGGATTTTATAAATTTTAGCGTATGGCAAAGAATTTTGTGGCCGAGTTACAATGGAGGGGAATGTTACACGATGCAATGCCAGGTACGGAAAAGCATTTGCTGTCCGGGATGCAGGCGGCTTACGTAGGCATAGATCCCACGGCAGATTCTTTACATATTGGACATTTGGTGAGCGTTATGATGTTACGCCATTTTCAATTGGCCGGTCATAAACCATTTGCCTTAGTGGGTGGGGCAACCGGCATGATCGGTGATCCCTCAGGAAAATCAGTGGAGCGAAATCTTCTGGACGAAGCCACACTTCGTCATAATCAAGAGGCCATTAAGAACCAATTGGCCAAGTTTTTGGACTTTGATGGTGATGCTCCCAATGCTGCGGTTTTGGTCAATAACTATGACTGGATGAAGGATTTTTCCTTTTTGGGGTTCATTCGGGATATTGGAAAGCACATTACGGTCAATTATATGATGGCAAAGGATTCCGTTAAAAAAAGACTCTCTGCCGAAGCCAAGGAAGGGATGTCCTTTACGGAATTCACGTATCAATTGGTACAGGGATATGATTTCCTTTACCTCTACCAAAACCACAACTGTACTTTGCAGATGGGCGGGAGTGATCAATGGGGGAATATTACAACGGGTACCGAACTGATAAGAAGGATTGGAGGGGGCAAAGGTTTTGCGCTGACCTGTCCCTTGATTACCAAAGCGGATGGCACCAAATTTGGGAAAACGGAGAGCGGCAATGTTTGGTTGGATCCCAAGCGGACATCACCCTATAAGTTTTATCAGTATTGGTTGAATACCTCTGATGATGATGCGGAACGTTACATTAAAATTTTCACCTTTCTCAGCAAACAGGATATTGAAGAACTGGTACGTTCACATAAAGAAGCACCACATCTTAGGGCGTTACAAAAAAAGTTGGCGGAGGAAATCACGGTTATGGTCCATTCCAGGGAAGATTTGGATAATGCGATTAAAGCAAGTTCCATATTATTTGGAAAATCGACTTCGGAAGACTTAAAACAGTTGGATGCAAAAACATTTCTGGACGTGTTCGATGGAGTTCCACAAAAACAGCTTTCCATCCATGAGCTAGAAAAAGGTCTGGACATGATAGCTGCCCTGGCGGCAAAAACACATTTTTTGGCCTCAAATGGTGAAGCACGAAGGGAGTTGAAGCAGAATTCCATTTCAGTAAACAAGGAAAAAATCAAAGAGGATTATTTGATTACCACTAGGGATTTGATCAACAATCAATTTGTACTGCTACAAAGGGGCAAGAAAAACTACTTTGTATTGGAGTTTAAATAGTCTGGATAATGGATATCCAATAATTGGGCGGTGTTACCTTGAATTTGTTTCAAGAGCCCACCATGATACATTGATTTGCCTGTTTCATAGGATGCTGAAACAAGTTCGGTACGACCGACGAACCATTTTTGTGATTGAAATGGTAATTAGATGACCATTAAATTACAGCCCCGGACCTCAGAATGATCAAATCGTCCCAGGATTTCAAAAGAACCATCATTATAGGTTTTTCCCAAGTCCTGGGTGGCAATAAATGCGCAGGAATTTATATTGGCCAGGTCTATGACATTGATGCCTCCTGTTTTCCCATGTATTTGGGCACTTAAGGGATCCTCGGTGTCCCTGGTCAGGACTTTCATCCATGGTGGGCAATTGAAAATTCCGTTCCCTGTTGAATAGCCCTGTGATAAAAGCTCGGTCATCCCATACTCGGAATGAATTTCCTTTACCCCAAACGCCCGCTTTAAAATAGCGTGCAGTTCATTTCGTACCATTTCCTTTCGTCTACCCTTCATGCCACCGGTTTCCATAACAATGGTATTCGTTAAGGGGGACCTGACCTTATTGGCTAAATCCAATAAGGCGAAACTTACCCCTATAAGTAAAGTCTTTTCCCCTTTTCCTGATAAGGACAGCAGTTTTCCGGATAGATCGTCCAGGTTATTTAGGTAAAATCCACTTTCCAAATGTCCGGATTTTTTAATCAGGGTATCCACCATATAAACTAGGGAGGAACCTTGACGTTCAAGATAGCTCGGAAGAAGGGCTAGGATACAATAGTTGGATATGGGACCATAAAAAAGTTCAAAAGCCCGTATAAAACTTCTTTTATAGATTTTTAAATCGGTAACCAGGTGTTTACTGGTAATTGTTCCTGAAGTCCCGCTACTGGTAAAAATGGTTTGGGGTTCCCCATTCCCCGTTAGAACGTTTTTGGATTTAAAGAATTGTATGGGTAAAAAGGGAATTTGTTCAATGGATCGTATCCTTTCCGGCTGAACTTTAAGATGGTGACAAAACTCGTTGTATACCTTATTTTGATGGTATTGGTATTGAAATACGTGCAGTGCATTCTCGATAAATTGGTCGTCGTCCCTTATAGAAAATATGCGGTCTTGGTCTGGAAACATCACACTGCAAAACTAAAACAAAAAGCCCCGATAAGTAACTCATCGGGGCTATGGAAATGTTAGCTTGGATAGTTATTTTACTACCAATTTTCGGGTCATTGTTCTTTTTTGCTCGGTTACCTGGAGCACGTATACCCCAGGGACCAACCTAGAGATATCTAAAGTGTTGGTCGTTATTTTGTCCGTTAATACCACTTCTCCAAAGACATCGAATACTTGAATTTCCTTTGTTCCATTATTCGCCGTTGTAATATAGATTTCCTCGCCATAAGCGGGGTTTGGATACATTTTAAATCCTGTTACTTCAACTGTTTTTGTATCGTTTACGCTCACAAGTTCTTGTCCAAATGTGAATAGTGGTGCCATAAATAGGATGATGTAGAGTTTCTTCATGCATTGCTGATTTGGGATATTAGCACTATAAAAGTATGATACTCAGGAATGAAAAGATAAAATATGTTGTGAAACCCAAAAGTTTGTAGGTGTGTTCGATGAACGGCAACCAAGATGCGGGTAAAAAGGGCTAATTACTTGATGACCAATTTCCTAGTGGCCGTCTTATCCTTTTCTATCACACGAAGAATGTATACCCCTTTTTCAAGTGTGGAAATGTTGAGCTCTTTCCCCAGAATGGTGGTTTGCAACACCAAGGTTCCCAATACATCAAAAATGTGGATTTCCTTTGGGGCATCCCAGTACGTATCAATGTACACTTTTCCACTGATCGTAGGGTTTGGATATAACTTAAAGCCATCGATATCGACACTGCCATTGTTCTGTTGAGCACATACAAAGAAGCAAGTGAAGAAGAAAAATACAACGTAGATCTGCTTCATAAAGTATTGGTAACAAAGGCTGTGCCACAAATATAGTTATTTTGACGGGCCGTCCTCAAGGATGTTGAAGAAAATCCCCACAATTTTCGACAAACTGCATAAAAAAGCCCAGCATTTGCTGGGCTTTTCTATTTAGGATTTTAAAATTTTAGTTTCCAATCCAAGCAAAATCCGCTTCCACTATAGTAGAGCTGGTATATGCAGCGGCCTCGTTGGCATCTGCACCATCAATTTGTAATTCCGCAGGTCCGGAAGTACCTGTGAAATCAAATTGGTTGGCATAACCTGTTAAGGTCAGACCAGTGATGGTTGCACCGGATGCATTCTTCATTTGGATACCTACACCACCAACGGTGGAGATAGCCGTGAAATTGGTTAACGTTGGGTTTTCATTTACACCATCGGCTTCAATTGCGGTTGAGAAACCAGGAAGGGTATGCTTAACAAACGTATCGGTCAAAGTACCGTTCCAACCTTCAGTCCAATCGACCGAGTCATCCTCTAAGTCTTCGGCGTAAAAACCGGTTACGCTAACTGTTCCACCAAAGAATTCGATACCATCATCGGAACCACCTATACAGGCTACGTTATCTATTGTAGTACCAGAACCAACGGCATAAAGTGTTAAGCCATTAAACTGGGAATCTGCATTGATTTGAGCTCCGGTATCCCTTAGGATTAGATAATCAATGTTACCGGAAGATTCCGTATTGTTGGTGCCACCATACACTAAACCACCAACTTCTGCTGTGGCATTTTCACCTGCTGTGGTTGTAGCATTACCACAAATCAATAATCCGCCCCAAGCATCTCCGTCATCAGAACGCATTTCTACAGGATTGGCCATAGTTCCCTGAATATCAATTTGACCCCCTTGCAATACGGCTAAATAGTTAGCGGTACCAGAGGCCGATACAATTTCAGTACCAGCGGGAATAGTTAAGGTTGCCCCGCCATTAACCAAGACAGGACCACTTATGGTGTACACGGTAGCGGCATCCAAAGTAGTATCAGAGGTAATGTTTGCAGGTAAAGCTTCTGAAGTTAAACCACCTGTGGCCCAAGCAAAGGCACTTGCATTGGTTGAAGATGAAGCATACACCGCATCGTCTGCAATATCCGCATCCGCACCATCAATTTGTAATTCAGCAGGGCCTGAAGTACCTGGGAAATCAAATAAATCGTCAAAGCCGGTGGCTGTGAAACCAGTGATTGTTGCACCGGAAGCATTTTTCATTTGAATGGCCAAACCACCCGTGGATGATATTGCCGTAAAGTTGCTTATGGTAGGATTGTTGTTCACCCCATCAGCTTCAACCGCAGTAGAGAAGTTCTCAATGGTATTGACCACGTAGGCCACATCCAAAGTACCGTTCCATCCTTCTGTCCAATCAATGGCATCGTCCTCAATGTTCTCGGCGTAGAAATTGGTTACGTTTACCGTACCGCCAAAGAACTCTATACCATCGTCCGCACCTTCAATTACGGCAACATTGTCAATCATTGTACCGGAACCTACGGCATATAGGGACAGACCGTTGAATTGGGAATCCGCATTAATTTGCGCCCCTGTGTTTCTTAGGATCAAATACTCAATACTACCGGAAGATTCGGTGTCGTTACTACCACCGTAAACCAGTCCACCAACTTCTGCAGTTACATTTTCACCAGCCGTAGTGGTGGCATTACCGCATACCAATAAACCACCCCAGGCATCTCCGTCATCCGAACGCATTTCTACAGGATTGGCCATGGTTCCCTGAATATTAATTTGACCCCCTTGCAATACTGCTAGGTAATTGGCCGTACCGGATTCGGAAACGATTTGCGTTCCCGCTGGAATGGTCAAGGTAGCACCGCTGTTTACAAGCACAGCACCACTAATGGTGTATTCCACAGCGGAATCCAGGGTTATGTCACCGGTAATGTTGGCAGGTAACGCACTTCCAACAATAGCATCGGTAGCCCATGCAAACAAACTTGCATTGGTTGGAGATGAAGAGTATACAGCATCATCAGCAATATCCGCATCTGCCCCATCAATTTGCAATTCGGCAGGACCGGAAGTACCTGGAAAATCAAATAGGTCGGAAAAACCAGTAGCGGAGAAGCCATTGATCGTTGCTCCGGAAGCATTTTTCATTTGAATGGCCAAACCTTCTTGGGAAGATATTGCAGTTAAATTGTTTATGGTAGGATTGTTGTTTACCCCATCCGCTTCCACTGCAGTGGAGAAGCCTGCTACAGTATTGGTTACATAGGCGGTGTTAAGCGTTCCACTCCAGCCTTCTGTCCAATCAATGGCATCATCCAAATTATTCTCTAAATAAATGTTAGTGGCATTAACGGTACCACCAAAAAACTCAATCCCATCATCCGTACCGTTTATTATGGCAACATTAGCAATGGTAGTTCCAGAACCTACGGCATATAGTGAAAGACCATTAAACTGTGCGTCACCGGTAATTACGGCACCGGCATCCCTAATGATCAGGTAGTTAATGTTACCGGAAGAATCCGTATCGTTGGTTCCTCCATAAATAAGCCCTCCAACTTCAGCAGTTGCATTTTCGCCTGCTGTAGTGGTCGCATTACCACAAAGTAACAAACCACCCCAAGATCCTGCGCTACCATTAGATCGCATGATAACGGGATTGGAGGATGTACCTTGAATATCGATACTACCACCTTGCAATACCGCCAAATAATTACTGGAACCAACATTTGATACAATTTCCGTACCGGCAGGAATGGTTAAGGTTACCCCAGAAGCTACTAAAACCTCGCCATCAATAGTATACTGTTCCGTAGCATCCAATGTGGTATCTTCATCAATAGTGCCCGAAAGGGTAGTATTAGTGGGGCAAGCGTTAGGACAGGACCCTCCACAATCAACCCCTTCTTCATCTCCGTCCTGTACCTGGTTTGAACAGGTATCTGGAGCAGGAGCTGGATCGTTATCATCATCGCTACACGCTGTGAGCAAAACCCCAGCGAAAAAAGCTAGACCAAGAAATTTAATTAACGTTTTCATCATTTATTTAATTTAGAATTTATAGTTGATACTTAAACTAGCGTTTATCCCTCTGGTATAGGTCAGTACCTCTTCCTCCCTGGTACGGGTGGAGACATCAGGTTCGTCCGAAACCAACTGGGTACGACGGACCACTGGATTTAAAAGGTTTTTGGCAGAAGCCCCTATACTTAAATGTTCATTGATATCTTTTGTAAATATGAAATCCAATACGACAACACCATTTTCAATAATTTCACCGTTAAAATTGGTGTCCTCCAAACGTACCCCATCCGTGTCAAGAGGGCTTTGGGCCCTGGGAGCACCCAAGGCAAAAATCCTGTCCGATGCATAATTGCCCGCAAGGGTAAATTCGTATGGAAATTCATTCCCTGTATTTAAGGTTAAAGCGACATTGGTGGTCCAATCCGAGGCACCTTCCAAACCAACTTCATCCAAACCTCTGTACCTAAATGTTCGGCGACTGTTATTTACATTTCGGCCATCTTGCCTTAAATCCTGCTTATGGTCTATGTACGATAAATTTCCTGATACCCTTAAACTGGGTAAAGAGTCCCTAGCCTTGATCAGATCCAATCTGGTTTCCAATTCCACTCCAAGCACCCTGGCATTATCACTTGTGTTGAAAAAGGAAAATCGGTTTGATCCGCCCCCAAAAATCAAGGACTTGTTTATGGGATCTTGAATATTTTTGTAATAGGTGGTTAAGGATAAAAGTTGACTTGCACTGGGGAAAAATTCAAATTTCAAATCCACATTGGCACTGGTGGACGCCTCTAAAAACACATTACCCCGTTCAATTAGGCCTATGGCAGAGATATACTCAAAAGGAGCAATTTCCTTAAATTCGGGTAAGGTCTGACTTAAACTACCCGCGAGCCTAAGTGCCATCTTATCATTTAAATCGTATTTCAAATTGAGGGCAGGATACAATCGCTCATAAGATTGATTTGAGGATCCTATCCTTGGTTGAAAAGTTTCGGGATCTATAAAGTTGGTGACATCAAACTCAACGTCAATCTCATCACTTTGAAAACGTAAACCTACTTCCGCGGTAAGCTTACCAAAAACACCTACAAAATCCACGTAACCTGCATAGGATGTCAATTCCGCGTCATAGTTGTCAAATTGGGAGGTGAGCGTTAACAATTCGGCATCAATATTTTGCTGTGTAAATACCTCCGTCAAATTGTCTATTGAAGTGGGATTCAAAGTACCCCTTGAGCTGTCGTCAAAACCTTCGAATACGGAATTGAACTCCCTTTGTTTGAACCTTCCGTCACCGCCAAAACTTATTTTATAGATGGCATCACCGTCCTCATTCTTCTTTAAAGTGATGGCGTCGCTAATACGTCCATTATATTCTTCGTCCAAAATCTCCTGCGAGGTCTTACGTTGTTGTAAAGCCCCCACATTTCCCAACTGTATTTGTCCTTGGGGAATGCCTAGGGTCTCGTCTTCATTCATTATGTTCACCTCGTTTCTAATACGATTGGGTTCATCAGCGGCCAACCTATTATAGCCCATGGCCCAATCCAAGGTGTTATTTTCAGATATATTGTGTGTTCCCAACAGCTGGGCTATGGACAAAAAGGTGTTTTTAATATTTTGATCCCTAACAAACTGAAAGCCACGTTCCTCTGGAGACAATTCCTCAAATACTATGGCACCTCCACTTCTACCGGCCTCATAGGTTTCCTCAAATACCTTGCTAATGGCAAAAGTATTGAAGCGCAACCTGTTGGCATCATTTATTCTATACTGCGCCGTTAGGATACCACTGGTATTCACAGTGCGTCTCCAAAACCTATTGTCGCCGTCCGGAACGGAATCGTTGCGTTGCCCCCTGTCAAATTCAAGAAACAACCCCTCACGATATTCGTGGTCCACAGATTGTCCACCTGCAAAGTACACCCGGAATTTCCCCTCTTTGTCCACATAGCCACCTGCATTAAAGCCAAAAGAATAGTTAAGGGGGACATCAACGGTTTGTGTATTCCAACTTTGGCCCGTTAAGGCGTCCTGCAAGTTGCTGTTCTGAAATGGTCTTGAGAAAATTCCCTGACTAATGTCACTGCTAACCGCTGTGACTTTAAAATCGTCATAAACAGATTCTGCATTGGTATTGATACCACCGCCAAAGCTTATACCAAAGTCACTTCTGGAAGTAACATCTTTAGAGGATATATTGATGTTTCCCGATGCCTGGTCTGCAGAATTGTTGGGAGCAAAGGTTTTGCTTATGGATACATTCTGAATAAATCTGGAAGGCATCAAAGAGAGATCTATATTCTTTTTATCAATATTATCTGAAGGAACGGGCAAACCGTTCAAGGTTGTGGTTAAGTATCTATCGCCTAGACCCCTAACATAGATTTGACCGGAACCCTCTGATTTGGAGACCCCGGAAATTTTGGTGGTTGCGGCCGAAGCATCCGAAACACCAAGTCTGCTCAGCTGTTCCGCCCCTATACTTTCAACCACGGTCACCGCCTTTTTTTGGTCCAACAAAAGAGCGACTTCAGAATCTTTCCGCGCAACTGTGGTTACGACCACTTCATCCAGTTGAAATTCCCCTCCTGCACTCATGGGAACATCAACATTGGTCACTTTTCCCGCCTCTACGATCACATTGGGAATTTCAATGGTTTCATAGCCCAAAAAGCTATAGGCTACGGTATAGGTACCTGGTTCCAAACCAGAAATCTCATACAGTCCGTCAAAATCCGAAGTGGTCCCAGTGGTTGTGCCTTTAATCAGTACGTTGGCGAATGGAAGCGGGTCATTATTTGCCTCTTTATCAGTAAGTTTTCCAACGATGCTTCCAGTAGTTTCTTGAGCATTGGCCACGCTTAAAAAAAGCATGACAAAAATCATCAAATAAAATCTCATTGTCAGTCAAGTGTTTGGCGCAAAGAACGTCTGCTGCTGTAAAAGCGATGTTACGCGTACGTTAATAGTTTATTTCAGAAGCATTACCATAATGTTATGACTTTAAATCAATGTTAAGCCTTTAAGGGGTTATTGTATTATCTTTACATTTGGGCGAATAACAATCTTTGCCAACCATGAAAACAAAGGATATAAAGATACTTTTGGTCGATGATGAACCCGATATCCTTGAGATTGTGAACTACAATCTTGCTTCGGAGGGATATGAGGTTTTTACTGCAAAAAACGGGGTTGAGGCCGTGGCCAAAGCGAAAAAGAAACAGCCCCATTTGATTATCTTGGATGTGATGATGCCAGAAATGGACGGGATAGAGGCATGTGAGATCATGCGAAGTACACCCGGTCTGGAAAATACCATTATTTCCTTTTTAACGGCGAGGGGAGAGGACTATTCCCAAGTGGCCGGTTTTGATGCCGGTGCCGATGATTACATTACCAAACCCATTAAGCCAAAAGTTTTGGTGAGTAAGGTAAAGGCCTTATTGCGAAGGTTGAAGGAAGACAAAAATGAGGTTGAGGATATTGTGAAAGTGGGCAATATCATTATCAATAGGGAAGAGTATAAAGTTGTCAATGATGGCAAGGAGATTGTTTTACCTAGAAAGGAATTTGAGCTTTTGGCACTGTTGACCTCAAAACCCAGCAAAGTATTTAAGCGCGAAGTGATCTTGGACAAGGTTTGGGGCAATGAAGTAGTGGTAGGTGGGCGTACCATTGATGTCCATATTAGAAAATTACGGGAGAAAATTGGGGACCATCACTTTAAAACCGTAAAAGGCGTTGGCTATAAGTTTGTGCTGTAATGGCCGTTGCTATTAAAAAATCCTATCGATTTGCGATACGTTCTTCCCTGTTTATTTCCATTTCACTTACAGTAGTCGTTGTTGCGCTGCTGTATCTCTCCAATACTTTGGTCTGGCACGTTCCGGTAACCTTTTTGGTGATTTCCTTTTTATGTTCCTTTTTTATTATTCAATCCCGAGTGGAGCGCTTTATCTATAAGCGTGTCAAAAAGATTTATGATGATGTTTCGCTCTTGGAGTCGTCATCGTTCTCCTCCAAGCCCATTACTACGGATATGAAAACCCTTACGGAGGAAATAGAAAAATTTGCCAAGGATAAAAAGGTCGAGATAGATACGCTAAAGATCCGGGAGGAATACCGAAGGGACTTTTTGGGTAATGTCTCCCATGAACTCAAGACACCGCTTTTTACCGTACAAGGCTATATTTTGACACTTTTGGATGGGGCAATCAGAGACAAAAGGGTCAGCGAGAAATATCTAAAAAGGGCAAGCAAAGGTGTTGAACGCCTCATTTACATTGTCAAGGATTTGGACATGATCACCAAACTGGAGTCTGGTGATATGAATCTGAAAAAAGAAGAATTTGATATCATTGAACTTATACGGAACGTATTTGAACTGTTGGAGATGCGAGCCGCAAAAAAGGAAATCGTTTTAACGTTTGATATGGAATATGATGATTCAATAATGGTCATTGGGGATTCTGAAAAAATACAACAGGTACTGTCCAATCTTTTGGTAAACTCCATTAAATATGGGCATACGAACGGCACTACGGAAGTAAGTGTTGAAAATTTGATTAAAAACCGGGTTATCGTACGGGTGACCGATAATGGGGAAGGAATTCCCAAACAACATATCCCCAGGCTGTTTGAACGTTTTTATAGAGTGGATCAAAGTGGCAGCCGAAAAGAAGGTGGCTCAGGACTGGGATTGGCGATCGTAAAGCATATTATTGAGGCCCACGGTGAAAAAATCTATGTGGAGAGCGAGGTGGATGTAGGTTCCGAATTTTCCTTCACTTTGGAAAAAGCTTCAAAAAGCGAAGTATAATCAACACTTTTTTCAACGTTGTTCAATCCGGAATAATCCCTTATCCTTTTTAAATCCCCAACCTGGAACTCTTCTTGTTTTGCATAAGGGAATAAGCCTTTTTTGTCCAGTCGTTTGGCCAGATATTCTTGCTCATATTGTCCGGGAGTGGGAATAAAGAAAGCTTTCTTTTCCAATTTGGCCAAATCCATGATGGTGGTATATCCGGAGCGGGATAGGACAAGTTCACTGGAATTTAAGGCCTCTTCCAACTGTTCGGACTGCATAAAATTGCAAATGGTGATCTGGCCATTTTTTAAGGCCATGGTTTCCAAGGTTTGTTGTTCCTCAATCTTACCTTTTACAAAGAGGACACTTCCAGAAAATGCCTTTAACTCTTTAAGGAGTTTTTTGGCCAACAGGCCCCTTTGCGGCTCAGGTCCGGAAAGGAGTACCATTAAGTCGTACTTTTTGGGGAGTTCCTTTTTTTGGAATCTGCTCAATGGCCCCAAATATTTTATATCGAGCTTGGATTTTTTTAGATGTCCCAATCTGCCGGTGAGGTTGGGTTTTCCTGCCGTGTCCGGAACCCAACAGGCATTGAATTTTTTGACTATGCCCTGGTGCATTTTTGAACTCAGCCATGTGGTGTTTCCGGAAAGGACATTTAACTGATGGGTAATAAAAACACAGGGCACCTTCTTGGAGTATACGCCCAGTCGGTTATCGGAAATGATACCATCAATGCCATATTTCTTTACAATCCGTTTAATTTCCCTTTTCTCTTTGGCCATGGCCTTGAGCACCTTTGGGGAGTCCCAAATCATTTTCAATTTGAAATTTTTCCCTTTTTGGGCATACTCAATTTTGTAGGAGGGCAGCTCCAAGGATTTCAGTGAAGGAAATTCTTTTTGCAATAGGGAAAGTGCAACGCCATCTGAAGCGATTATGGGTTCAAATCCGTTGTTCTTCAATGCTTCGATTATGGGAATACAACGGGTTGCATGTCCCAATCCCCAATTCAATGGGGCTACGAGTATTCGTTTTTGGTCAGGCATAATTTACAAAGAAACGATGTCTTTCCTGGATGTAGATTTCCTTAGTTTTGCCAAAACTTTAAGTTTTTGTTTTGGGCAGTAAGAACAAGTTAAAGCGCTTTGCGGAGAATGAGACATTTCCCAATGTGATCCAACCCAAACGGGATGAGGTCATGGAAGGATTTCATTTAAAAGGAAAGTGGGCAGGACATTTTGGTAATGGCAACCCTATTGTACTGGAACTAGGTTGTGGAAAAGGGGAATATACCGTGGGATTGGCCAAACGGAATCCCAATAAGAACTTTATCGGCATCGATATCAAAGGTGCCCGATTCTGGCGGGGAGCCAAGACCGCTCTGGAAGATAATGTGACCAACGCCGCTTTTTTAAGGACCCAAATTGAACTTATAGACTTCATGTTCGAAGAAAACGAAGTATCCGAAATCTGGATTACTTTCCCCGATCCCCAAATCAAATACAAGCGAACAAAACACCGGTTGACCAACAAGATTTTCCTAAATAAGTACCGAACCATTTTAAAACCAATGGGAACGGTTCATTTAAAGACGGACAGCGAGTTCATGCATGGCTATACCTTGGGCCTGTTACACGGTTTGGGCTGCACGGTTATCTACGCCAATCATGATGTGTACAGAAATGAAGGGTGCCCGGAAGAAGTTTTGGAAATCCAGACTTTTTATGAAAATCAGTATCTTGATGAAGGGAAACCCATAACCTATATTCAATTTAGACTGACCAACTAAATAATGACCCAATTGTTGATTCTTTTCATGGCGACACTAATTGCCGCAGTGATGGCCTCTGCCCCTCCCGGGCTTTTGAATGTCAATGCCGCAAAAATCAGTGTTGAGAAAGGAAGGAAGAATGGTATCATGTTTAGTTTGGGTATTGCCGTAATGGTGATGTTTCAGGCCTACCTGGCCGTTCGGATTGCCAAGTTCCTGTCCAGAAATCCGGAAATCATAGCGTGGCTGATGAAGGCCGCAGTAGTGATTTTTGCCGTATTGGCAGTTTTTTTCCTTATCAAAGCTTCGAAAAGTGCAAAAGAGCCCGTGACCTTGGAAAAAGGTGATATGCGGAACAGTTTTACCAAGGGAGTGTTTTTGGCGGCATTGAATTTGCTTCAAATCCCTTTTTACAGTGGATTGAATACATTTTTCCATACCCAGGGCATCATGAACTATGAGATTCTGGATGAAGTCCTGTTTATTTTGGGTGCCGGATTGGGTACTTTTTTAGTGATGTATTCCTATGTCCTGTATTTCAATAAATTGGAAAACAACACCAATACGTTTTCAAAAAATTCCAACTATATCCTAAGTGGTCTAATGATCTTGTTATTGATCATTACCCTAATACGAATTTCTTATGAGTAGCGCTGAAACCCCCAATTTCTTTGACAAGGTTTATGAAGTGGCCCAGCAAATTCCCTACGGAAGGGTAACTTCTTATGGTGCCATTGCCAAGTACTTGGGCGCAGCACGCAGTGCCAGAATGGTAGGTTGGGCCATGAACAATTCCGTGGGAAAGGATGTCCCGGCACATAGGGTAGTGAATAGGGTGGGTGTTTTAACGGGAAAACATCATTTTGATGGGACCAATTTAATGCAGCAACTTTTGGAAAATGAAGGCATAAAAGTGGTGGACAACCAAATTGTGGATTTCCAAAAACACTTTTGGGATCCGGGAAAGGAGTTGATGTAAAAACATCACCTTGAGTGAAGTATAAATATTTTTATGACAGCAATGTGTCAAAATCTTCGCCTTTCCAGTAGTTTGAAGATTTTTTATTGATAGCAATCTTTTTAAGATAGCCTTTTCTTGCTAATTCATCTAAATCTGTTCTAGCAGTTTGGTTGGTGATGGAAAAAACATTTTCTATTTCTTTGACCGTAAAATTTCGGGTCGAATCCTTTTCTGCCCATTGTAAAATTTGGGCCTGACGGTCATTGATGCCAGATATTTTTAAGAACTTGGTTAAATCTTGCTGTTGTTGCTTTTTTTTGGCCATATATTTCTTTAAGTCCTCGAAGGCCTTTGTTAGGACCCTTACCTGATAATGGATAAAATAGGTGACATCCATATCATCGTTTTCGGTGTAGAGGTAAGCTTTTTCATATTGCGTTTTGGTCTCCATGATGACACGAGATATAGAAAGATATTCCGCGAGCCAGTAGCCGTTTTGAAGCAAATGCCAATAAAATATGGCTCTTGCCGTTCTTCCGTTTCCATCATAAAATGGATGGATGTAACCAATTAAAAAATGAAGAATAGAAGCTTTAACAATAGGATGGATAAAGTTTTCCTTTGGGTTTTCATTAAAGAAAATGCAAAATGAGGACATTAGACTGTTTAGTTCTTCAGGCTTTGGGGGCGTATGTACAATCTCTCCCGTGATTTCATTTTTTACATGAACGTCATTGGAGGTTCTTAAAATGCCTACATGTTCTTTTTCTAGGGTGTTTTTTGTGACAATGGCGTGGATTTCAAAAAGTCTTTCTAAAGAAATGGTTTCGTTTTGATGCTTACTAATATATTGAATAGCCTCATAGTTGTTCAGAATCATCTGTTCTGATTTGTTTCTAGGCTTCTTTTTCTTGCGCAACATTTCCTTTGCTTTAATTCTGGTAGTAGTTGCACCTTCTATCATAGAAGAAAAAATAGATTCTTCCATTAAAGCATTCTTAAGATATTGTTGCTTATCTAAATCCGAAAGCAGCTGTTCTTTTTGAATTCCTGCACCAAAGTTGAAGTCTAAATAATGCAGT